>JBASRE010000021.1:0-25272 GCA_049273695.1 Pyrinomonadaceae bacterium | reverse complement strand
CAGCCCTCTCCCAAAGGGAGAGGGGGAAGCACTCCAAATCTAGATCGCGAATTGGGCGCTCTCGAGGTGTTCCTTAAGGTAAGCGAGGAAGCGTTCCGCATCGGCGCCATCGATGATTCGATGATCGAAACTCAACGCGAAAAAAGCCATGTGACGAATCGCTATGTAGTCTTCGCCTTCAGGCGTGGTGAGCACCCTCGGACGCTTTTCGATCTTGCCGACTCCGAGAATTGCCACCTGTGGCTGATTGATGATGGGCGTGCCGAACAGCCCGCCGAAAACGCCGGGATTTGTGATCGTGAAAGTGCCGCCGGCAACTTCGTCCGGTTTGAGTTGTTTTGTGCGCGCGCGATCGGCGAGATCGTTTGCCGCACGAGCCAGACCTGAAATCGAAAGATCGTCAGCGCGCTTGATCACCGGCACGATCAGACCCCAGTCAAGCGCCACCGCCATTCCCAGATTGATGTCGCGCTTATAGATAATCTGATCGCCGCTGACCTGCGTGTTGAAGATCGGGAACTTGCGAATCGCGTCTGTCACCGCTTTGAAGATGAACGGCATGTACGTCAGCTTCGTGCCGGTGCGTTCCTCAAACCCTTTACGGTGTTCGTCGCGCAACTTCGCGACCTTGGTCATGTCGATTTCGTAAACCGTCGTCACGTGCGCTGATGTGCGGCGCGAAGCAATCATGTGCTCGGCGATCTTCTTGCGCATCACGCTCATCTGCTCGACGCGATCGCCTTCGCCGGGTTTCAAGACTGAAACTTGCTGAGTACCGGGAGCTCCGACTGAAGGTTGTTGCGCAACCTGTGAAGGTGCGCCCGTCGCCGGTTGTGCCGCCGCTTGGCGCTGAGGCGCCGGGGCGCCCGACTCGATAAAGCTCAGGATGTCGTTCTTGGTGACACGGCCGGACATGCCTGTGCCTTCGAGTTGTGCGATGTCGATGCCGTGCTCTTCGGCAATCTTGCGCACGAGCGGACTGGATTTCGTTCGGCGTAAATCTTCAGCGGACGTCGCGCCGCCCTCATCGCCAGTTTGCGGAGACGCAGGTGCCGGCGCTTTGTGAGCCCCTTCATCGCGACGAACTAAAGGCTTAACTTCAGTCTTGCCGGCTGGAGGCGCGCCCCGCTCGGCGGTGGTGATCGCCGGCTTCGGACGTTCGATTTGCGGAGGCGGCGGCGGCGCAGCTTCTGGAGCAGGCTGTTCGGCCGGCTCCGGAGTCAATTGATCTGCTGCATCCGCGGTTTCGGTTGTCGCTTGGGTTTGTTCAGCGCTCGCTTCGGGTTGTTCGGCGCTCGCTTCGGGAGCCGCCGGCTCGGACTTGGCCCCATCGCCGTCCAGCACGGCGACCACAGTGTTCACTTCAACTGTCTCGCCCTCTTTGTGCTTGATGTCAGTGAGCGTGCCCGCCGCGGGCGAAGGAATCTCAGCATCAACCTTGTCGGTCGAAATTTCGAACAGAGGCTCGTCACGTTCGACATGGTCGCCGACGTTCTTCAGCCATTTTGTGATTGTGCCTTCCGCGATGGACTCGCCCATCTGCGGCATTACTACTTCAGTCGCCATTGTATTTTTGTCCGTTGTCAGTGGTCAGTAGTCAGTTGTGCGAAGACCGATTCGCCAGTGCTGCATTGCAACTGACGATTGACAACTGACAACTGACGTTTTTTACGCTGCGGCCGCGTTCTCTTTTGTTTCCGCCGTCGTCGGATCGATCGTGGTTTTGATTTCGGAAATCCGATTCGCCGGGAAGCCGCCCTGCTGTGCGTGCGCGCGAATCATGTCTTCGCTCGGCGCGATGTACACGCAGTAGACCTTGTCGGCCGTGACATAGCTTTCAACCCAATTGATCTGTGGGCCGAGGTTTTGGAGCACGCTACAGGATTTCTGCGAGATGGCCTGTAACTCCTCCGGTGACAAATTGCCTGCACCCGGAATCTCTCGTTCGATAATGTATTTCGGCATGATGGTTCCTCCTTATCTATTCCGTTTAGAGTCGGGCTACTGCCCGACATTCCGGCGGGCGGTAGCCCGCCTCTAAACGATTAGTACGGCGACAACGTTCTTAATAAGCCGCCAGCTTTCGCGCGGCATCCAGCACGTCATTCACCTGCGGCAAGTAATAATCTTCCATCGGCGGTGAATACGGCACCGGGGTGTCGATCGACGCGACGCGCACCACCGGCGCATCGAGCCATTCGAAAGCTTCCTGCGAAATGATCGCGGAAATTTCGCCGCCAATTCCGCCGGTCAACGAAGCCTCGTGCAGAATCAGTGCGCGGCTCGTCTTCTTCACGCTCGCGAGAATCGCTTCCTTGTCCATCGGCGCAAGTGTGCGCAGATCGATCACTTCGACATCGAGCCCTTCCTTCTCCAACTCTTCGGCCGCATCGAGCGCAGTCAAAACCTGCGCACCGAAGGTGATGATCGAAACGTCGCGACCCTCGCGCGCCACGCGCGCTTTGCCGATTTCGACAATGTAGTCGTCTTCCGGAAGCTCTTCACGCAAACGCGGCAGACGGTAAAGCTTCTTGTGCTCGAAGTAGAGCACCGGATCCGGATCGCGAATGGCGGCCTTAATCAACCCTTTCGCGTCGTATGCGGTCGCCGGTTCGACGATCTTCAGTCCCGCCGTGTTCAGGAAAAACGATTCGGCGTTGAGCGAGTGAAAGGGACCGGAACGCACGCCCGACCCACACGGCCCGCGAAAGACCGCCGGCACGCTGCCGCCCCAGCGATAACGCGACTTAGCCGCGTAATTCGTCAGCAGATCGAAGCCGCACGAAATGAAGTCGATGAATTGGAACTCCGCGACCGGCTTCAAGCCCATCAGCGCCGCGCCGCAGGCCGCGCCGACAATCGCCGCTTCAGAAATCGGCGTGTCGATGACTCGCTCTTTGCCGAAGTGATCGATCAGGCCATCGGTGACTTTGAACGCGCCGCCGTAGGCGCCGACGTCTTCGCCGATCAGGAACACGGTCGGATCGCGCTCCATCTCTTCCCAGAGGCCCTGCCGAATCGCTTCGATCAGCGTGGCCTGACCGCCGCGCGGCGGCCGTTCGAGCTTTCGTTCTTTTTTAAGGGCGGTACTCATGCTTCGACTCAGATTGTTTCGTTACTGCGATCCCAGGGCAACCCGCTCAAGCGTCTGGAGTGTGCCAGTTTCGTATTTCACGATGTCGAGCGTATCGATGACGCCCTTCAATTGAAACTGCTGCTGGTTCAACTTGTCCGCCAGACGATGGCAGGTACGGGCATCCTCGTCATTGCCAACGTCGATGTGCGGAATGTATGGAATATCCAGCCGCAACTCCAGCTGGATTGCGCCAGCATAGATTTGATCGTGAAGCTTCACAATTTCGCTGAACCCTTCATCCGGCACCAGGAAGACGTGGCTGAAACTCCTTGAAACATCCTCGACGACCATCGCGCACCGGCAAACAAAAGTAATCGCCGCTGCGTCCGTCACCTGCCTCCGTACTTCAGCGCTGAGAGCCGCGAGGCCGATCTCGTTGATAGGAAACACGAACGTAAAATGCGGCTCAACTATTTTGAAATAACGCTGGTCGTGCTGCTCCCTGATCTCTTGGATCCAATCGAAGTCCGCCGACGAAATTCTCGGGTAGGCTAACACCAGGAGAGCCATGCTTCCTCATTCGCTATTCCGTCAAACCTTCGGCCGAAAAGCCGGCGGCCCGATCGAGTATCCAACACTCCGTAAACGTTAGCGGCAGTGCCCATTAATCTTCAGGTTCTTCAACGTCAACGCCGCGCTCCTGCGCGATGCCTCGTGCCTTCATCAGCACGTCGTCATCGACGGTTGCGGCGCCGCCGGTCCATCCTTCGACCTCTTCCACGGGACGCCCCAACGCTAACGCCAGCTGTTCATCGTCTTCGTTAAATGCTTTGTCGCGCAGTCGTTTGATAATTGCTCGACCTTCGGTTTGGTTCGTCCCCTGATCGTCCAGCGGATTAGTAGTCCTTTTGTCGTCTGTAGTTATGCTCATCCCTTGACCTCGTTCGTGTGAATGTTTCTGTTTCTATTCTTGTATTCTTAGGGGCCAGGGGGATTTTGCTTTCAGTTTTCCAAAACCTTCGGCCGAAACGCCGGAGGAACAATTGAGTTATCAAACACGCCATAGGCGGCGCCTTCGGCTTCAGGCATGGGCGAGCTTTCCGCCCACTCGGAATCCTCGTCAATCTCGCGCTGAACGCCAGCGGTGATCTCGTCCAGCTTTTCTTTCGTCGCGACCTTCTGCCCGATTAGAAATCGTTCAAAGCGATCGACCGGATCGTTGTGCTTCTCCCACCATTCGACTTCGCCTTCCGGAACGTAGCGCTGATCGTCGTGTTCGGCGTGGCCTTTGCGCCGATAAGTCTTCGCTTCGATCAAAGCTGCGCCGCGACCAGCGCGTGCATGATCGACGGCCTGCTTTGTCACTTCGTAGCAGGCAATTACGTCATTGCCATCGACGATGTAACCGGGAATACCGAACGCGGCGGCTTTCTCTGCCAGATTTCGCACCGCCGTCTGCATGCTGGTGGGTGTCGAGTACGCGTACTGATTGTGTTCGGCAATCACGACGAGCGGCAGTTTCTGCACGGCGGCGAAGTTCATGCCTTCATAAAACGCGCCAGTGCTGGCGCCGCCATCGCCGATGTATGCGAGGCCGACGATGTCTTTCTTTTGCAGGCGCGCGCCGACCAGAATCCCGGTCATCACCGGAATCATGTCGCCGAGATGCGAAATCGGCCCGATGAAACCTTTCTCCATATAGCCGAAGTGCACGTTCAGATCTTTTCCGCCCGACGGTCCCCAGGCTTTCGCCATATACTGCGCAAAGATTTCGCGCGGCCGAATGCCTTTCACAAAACATGCGCCGAGGTCGCGAATGATCGGTGTGATGAAATCTTCAGGCCGCAGCGCGTAAGCTGAACCGACGGCAGTCGCTTCTTGTCCCAGCGATCGATACACGCCGCCAACAACCTTCGTTTGGCGATAAAGATTGACGATCCGCTCTTCGACGAGCCGCGTCAGCTTCAGATAACGATAAAGCTCGAGCAGTTGATCGGGCTTTAGCGACGTCTCTTTGGTGCACGAAAGCTCCTGGCCTTCGCCAACCTTCCGCGGCGCATACTTCGTGCTGATGCGCATTTCAAAGGGTCCTCTGCGGCGTCTTGTTTTTTCGTTGTTGCCCATTTTCGTCAGTCGTCAGTAGTCCGTTGTCAGTTGCAAATACTACTGACTACTGACAACGATCCACTGACCGCTAAATATGAATCGTCAATCCGTGCACGCCTTCGGCGGCCTCCATCACCGCTTCGGAAACGGTCGGATGCGCGTGCATCGTTCGGCCTAACTCTTCCGCAGTGGTCTCGAGCTGCATCGCAACACACGCTTCAGCGATTATTTCAGTCGCATGTGGGCCGATGATATGTACGCCCAGCACCTCGTCATACTTCTTCTCGCTAATAACCTTTACAAAGCCTTCTTCTTCGCCAAGGATGCGCGCTTTGCCTGATGCCGAAAACGGAAACTTGCCGACGACGACTTCATAACCGGCTTCTTTGGCTTTCGCTTCAGTCAAACCAACCGAAGCGACTTCGGGATCGCAATACGTGCAATTCGGAACCAGACGAAGATTGATCGGCTGCGGATTCTTACCGGCGAGATGCTCGACCGCGACGATGCCTTCTTTCGACGCCAGGTGCGCAAGCAAAGGCGTCGGCACGACGTCACCGATCGCGTAGACACCTTTTTCAGCCGTCTGCTGAAATTCGTCAACCTGTATAAAACCCTTCTCGATCTTGATCTTCGTCTTTTCCAGTCCCAGCCCTTCCGTGAAAGGCGCGCGACCGACGGCGACCAGCAGCATCTCGGCTTCCAGCTTCACGTCTTCACCTTTTGAAGTTTTGCCGGTGACGACGACACCTTTATCAGTCTTCTCGAGCTTTTCGAGTTTCGTATCGACCTGCGATTTGATTCCGCGTTTGCGAAATGACTTGGCCAGTTCGGCCGACACTTCTTCGTCTTCCAAAGGAACCAGACGCGGCATCAGTTCGACCAGTGTTGTTTCCGCACCGAAGCGCGAATAGACAGAAGCGAACTCAACGCCGACGGCGCCCGCGCCCATGACGATAAGTGATTTCGGAATTTCCGTAAGTTCGAGAATGTGATCGCTGTTGACGACGTGTTTGCCGTCAGTTTCGAATCCGGGAATCGGCCGCACGACTGAGCCCGTCGCGATGATGATGTTCTTCGTATTGATTGTCTGTTTACTGCCGTCTTCGCCGGTGACTTCAACTTTGCCCGGCAACATGAGCTTGCCCGATCCTTTGAAGACCGTGCACTTGTTTTTCTTCATTAGGAACTCGATGCCTTTCGAGTTCTTCATCACGACTTTATCTTTGCGTTTCTGCACGTCGGCGAAGGCCAGTTGAATCCCGCTCGCCTGGACGCCGAAATCGGCCGCGTGCTGCATCTGTTCGTAAACGTGCGCCGACATCAGGAGCTGCTTTGTCGGGATGCAGCCGCGCAAAGTACACGTGCCGCCAAGCCGCTTGTCTTTCTCGACGATCGCGACTTTCAGACCTAATTGTCCCGCGCGAATTGCGGCCACATAGCCGCCCGGCCCGCTGCCGATTACCGTTACATCGAATTGTTCGTTAGCCAATTTGGAATCCTCGAAAGATAGTTATGAGTGATGAGTAATGAGTGATGAGCAACCCGTCACCCAGCCTCGCACACGTCCGAAAACTTCGTGTGTTGGAAAACAGGCATTATAATCGCTGGCGCTGAGACAAGTCCAAAGTCCCAAGTCCAAGCTCCAACGTCGCGATGGTCCGGGCTACCGCACATTGGACTTTGGACGTTGGACTTTGGACACGATAAGACCATGAAACATTCAGAAGGTTTTCTAAAAGTCGTTAACGATGCGAAGAGCCGCATTAAAGAAGTCACCGTCGCCGAAACGCGGGAACGACTCGCGGCCAACCGGAGCGGCCTACTAATTGACGTGCGCGAAGATCACGAGTGGGAGGCGGCGCACGCGGCCGGCGCAATTCACCTCGGCAAAGGCATCATCGAACGCGATATCGAAGCCACCGCACCCGATAAATCGACTGAGTTGGTTTTGTATTGCGGCGGCGGTTACCGCTCAGCTTTAGCTGCCGACGTTTTGCAGGACATGGGCTACACCAACGTCTGGTCGATGGCCGGCGGGTGGAAGGCCTGGCAGGAATCCGGTGCGCCGGTGGAAAATTCCTAGATCGACGTAACCGCGGCGCAGCGGCCGCCGTCATTCAGATCTTATCAGTCCGTTTCTTTCAAAACTTAGGTAAGTACGCTTTGTCGGCGGACAGTGGCCCGCCTCTAAACGAGCAATCTTGGCTCCGTGAAACTCTGTGGATCTCTGTGTCTCTGTGGTTAATCTTCCCTACGAAAACTTCGACCACAGAGTCACTGAGGATCACGGAGAGCCACAGAGAAACTACGCTCCAACATTGCGGGCAGGGTTGCCCGCGCTCCAATTGCCAGTTCACAGGAGAAGCACCATGAAAAAACTCTACCCGCTTGCCATAACTCTTTTTGTTTTTGGCTTCACGTCCGCTGTATTCGCCCGCGAGGCGAAGCTGGTTCGTTATCCCAGCTATCACAACGGCCGCGTGGCGTTTACCTATCTCGCCGACATTTGGGCCGCTGATGAAAACGGTCAGAACGTTCAGCGGCTGACGGTGAATCGCGCTCGCGACGCGTATCCAAAGTTTTCCACGGATGGAAAATGGATTGCCTTTTCCAGCGACCGGAACGGCAATCTGGATGTCTATCTCATTCCGTCGACCGGCGGCACGGTGAAGCAACTGACGTTTCACTCGGCGGATGACACGGTGCTCGGCTGGACGCCTGACGGACGGGGCGTCCTGTTCAGCAGCAGCCGCGGCGAAGACTTCATGGCGCAGCTTTACATCGTCAGTGTTGACGGCGGGCTGCCGCGCAGAGCGGGCACCGACATGGGTAACGCGGCGAGTTTCTCTTCGAACGGCCAACGCATCGCTTACACGCCCAAGGGTCAAAGCTACTGGCGCAAGTTCTATCGCGGTTCATTTCAGACCGACGTTTGGGTGGCTGACATCGCGGCGAAGAAGTTCACGCAAGTGACTGATTTCGAAGGCATGGATTCGTGGCCAATGTTTAGTGGCAACGACGTTTATTTTGTGAGCGACCGCGACGGCAACGGCCAGACGAACATCTGGCGGGTCGCGGACAGTGGCGGCAAAGCTGAAAAAGTGACGAGCTTCCGCAACGGCGACGTGCGCTTTCCGTCGATCAGCGCGGACGGCCGCACGATCGTTTTCGAGCATGACTTTGGCATTTGGAAGCTCGACGTCGGCACCAAGCGCGCGGCGCCGATCAAACTCGACATCGATGCCGAAACCCAGGAGAACGACGTAGAGATGCGCGCGTTCGCTTCGGAAGCGGATGACTACGATCTCGCGCCGAATTCGCGGCGTCTGGTCGTCTCAGTACATGGCGAGCTTTTCGCCGTGCCGGTTGAAGAAGGCGACATTCGCCAGCTAACCGACAGTGCGGCGCGCGATCGTTTCGTGAGCTACTCGCCCGATGGCAAGTCCGTGGCCTTCGTTTCGGATCGCAGCGGCCGCGAAGAATTGTACGTGGCGCCAATCGACGGCGCCGCCGAGGCTTTGAAGCTGACGGACATCGACGCGCTCAAGACCGGCTATAACTGGTCGCCCGATTCGAAAGAGATCGCGTTCACTTCATCCGACAGCAAGCTGCGCAAAGTGAACGTGACGACGAAACAGATTGTCGAAGTTGACTCTTCAAAATTCGGCAACATCTCGACGCCTGAGTGGTCCCCGGACGGCAAGTGGCTCGCGTACTCGAAATCCGACGCCAGTCGCACCACGGACATTTATGTGATCGCTTCTTCGGGTGCGGAGAAAGAAGCGCACAAAGTGACGTTCGATTCATATGACGAGCGCACGCCGCGGTTCAGTCCCGATGGCCGCAAACTTTTCTTCATTCGTTCCGACGCGATCGGCGGCGCCCAGGGAGCCACGAACCCGTCGGTGCAGATTTATTCCGTCGGCTTGGAAAAACTCGATCGCGATCCTGACGATCCGGAAGAGCGCGCCGAAGCCGAAAGCGCACAGCCCGGCGCCGGTGAAGGCGGCGAAGGCCCCGGTCAAGGCATTGGGCCACAACGTCGTCCCAGCGGCCCGCGTCCACCGCATGAAACGAAGATGGATTGGGCCGGCATGAAGCGGCGCACGCGACAAATCACGCGCATGCCTTTTGCAATTTCAACGTTCACGGTCACGCCCGACAGCCGCACCCTGATCTTTGTGACGTCCGAACCGTCGGCGACCGCGTCGCTGCCAGTCGTCTATTCAATTCAGGACGACGGCCGGCGTTTGACGCGCGTCGCTTCCGGCGCCCCGCCGCAAGGCGACGGTGACGGACCGCCGGGAGGCGGAGGTGGCTTTGGCGGCGGCATTTCGAATTTGAACGTATCGCGCGACGGCCGCACGCTTTTCTTCAGCGAACGTGACGGAATCTATTCGGTGCCGTTGGCTGCGGGCGCCGCGTCGGCCGCAACTGCCGGACGAGGACCATCGACGGGCGGCGGCGATGCCACCCGACGGCGGATCAATTTCAACGTGCGCGTGAAGATCAATCGCCAGGCCGAATGGGCTGAGATGTTTGGCGACGCGTGGCGCACCATGAAGTATCGCTTCTACGACGCGGCCATGCACGGCACGGATTGGGACGCCATGAAGGCGAAGTACGAGCCGCTCGTGCAGTACGTCGGCGATCGGCAGGAACTTCTGAACATCATCAACGAGATGATCGGTGAGTTGAATGCTTCGCACACCGGCGCTGCGGCGCCACCGCGTGGTCCGGGAGCCGCCGGAGTTTCGACCGGCAACCTCGGGATTGAACTCGAGCCCGATACATCGGCCGGCCGGTACCGCGTCAACTACATTTACGAAAACGGTCCGGCTGACAAGGATTGGGTGAAAGTGAAAGTCGGCGATTACCTGATCGCGATCGGCGGCAAGCCGGTCAAAGCCGGAGACAACTACTGGGAACTGCTGAACAACCGCTTAAATCGCAAAATCGAAGTTACCTTTAACAGCAAGGCTTCGGAAGAAGGCGCCTGGAAGACGCGCATCGAAACGACCTCGACGCAGGGATTCAGCCAACTTCGTTATGACCGTTGGGTGAAAGAGCGGCGGCAGAAGGTTGATGAGTTGTCGAATGGCCGTATCGGGTACATTCACATTCAGGCAATGAACCAACCGTCTTTGCGGAAGTTCGAGAAAGAGATTCGCGAATTCCGCAACAAGGAAGCGCTGATCATCGATCAGCGTTGGAATGGCGGCGGCAACATCGAACAGGAGCTGCTCGCCATCCTCGTCCAGCGGCAATATCAGGTTTGGCAACCGCGTGGCGTCGAAGCTGCCGGCCGTCCCTTCGCCGGATACTTCGGGCCGAAGGTCGTTTTGCAAAATTGGCGCTCGGCTTCAAATGCCGAGATGTTTCCCGCAGGTTTCCGCGCGTTGGGCTTAGGCAAAGTGATCGGCACGCCCACCATGGGCGCGGTGATCGGCACGGGCAGCTACAGCTTGATTGACGGTTCAACCGTGCGCACGCCGGGCGTCGGTGTCTACCTCGCGGATGCGAAACGCACGAACATGGAAAACTATGGCGTGCAGCCTGACATCCTGGTGGACAACCCACCGTCAGATAATCTCGCGGGACGCGATCGGCAACTGGAAGTGGCGGTTGACGATCTGTTGAAGCAGCTCGGGAGTACCAGGCGGAATATCGCGACCAAGGAACAGCAGTAACGCAAGTTGTTAACTTGCGCGCAAGATTCACCTTGCGTTACAAGAGGCGGGACTCGTCCCGCCTCTATTTTTTGTCAGTGCGTTTTACGGTGCCCGCTGGAAAGCGTAAACCCTGTTTGTCTCGTCCGGGGCGGAATGGAATGTCGGCGTCAACAGCCACGGAGCGGTGACAGAGTTTCGGATGAGCGGTGCTTCCGCTTTAATAAGCGCACCGGGACGGTCTTTATCGGATCTTGGAAGTTGCTAGGAATCTCACGGGTAAGAGACTAGAATACGCGCAGCTAATACACGAACCCTCAGGATCGAAATGGGGAAAACCCTGGCAACGAGAAAAGAGATTAAAGCAAAAGAAAAGGCCATAAGCGGCAACTTACGGCCTCAACCCAATGATTGCTTTATAAATCTGAACTGCCTAGCCGACGTTCGTGGCGTCTGGTTTTGGCGGCTCGCTATTCTTCTACCAAAGTGGGCAAGATGATAGCAAGAAAGCGAAAAGGCCACGACATCTATCACGGACGCGATCCGCGTGAGATACCTACCTACGGCATTTGGGAAGCGTCGCATCTGCTCAAGATTCCAATTCCAACCCTTCGTAGCTGGATACGAGGTCGCTATTATCCGACTCAGCGATATGGTAGACGACACTTTGAACCACTGATCGTATTGCCCGATCCAGATTTGCCTTTGCTGTCTTTTATCAACTTGGTCGAAGCACACGTACTAGATGCAATTCGGTATAAAGACCTAATCAAATTGCCAAGAGTGCGAAGTGCTATTGCGCATCTACGAGATCGCTATAACTCCGTTCATCCACTCGTGGAACATGAGTTTCAACATGACGGGGTTGACCTCTTTGTCGAGATAGAAAAGGAACTAATCAACGTATCTAGCGGCGGACAACTCGCAATGCGCGAGATTCTGTTTGCTTACTTGCAGCGTATAGCCCGCGATCCGCACAGGTCTGCGATCGCTCTTTACCCGTATCTCAAACGGCATCAAGTGGAGGACAAGAAGCTAGTTCTGATAGATCCTCGCATTTCGTTCGGCAAGCCCGTCCTTGTGGGCATAGGTGTGCCGACATCTGTGGTAGCTGATCGGCATCAGGCGGGCGAAACCATCGCCGAACTAGCAAAGGATTATGAGTGCGAAGCGTCGGAAATCGAGAAAGCAATCGATTACGAACGAGCACTACCAAAAGCAGCTTAAGCGAACCACGTTTTTTCTCGAACGATCTTTGGGCGGTGAGGTCATTAGAAACGAGCTTCGCAAAGCTGGCTTAAGGGTCGAACAGCATAAGAAATGGTTTAGGCACGATACCGCTGACGAAGTGTGGCTACCGAAGGTTGGAAGGCGCAGATGGATCGTGCTGATGCGAGACCAGAAAATTGGCAAGCGGCCGCTCGAATTGGACGCATTGCTGTATGGAGGCGTCCAAGCCTTTGCGCTGATCTCCGGCCAACTTCGAGATTCTGAAAGCGCGAAGATAATCATTAAGGCGCTGCCGAATATCCTCGAGAAGATTGAACAGCATCCGCATCCATTCATCGCAAAGATTTTGAGGAACAGCACTGTAGTTCTTTGGAAGGATACCCCCATGGTTCACAAAGGCATCAAAACCAAAAAGCATTACGAATAAAGGTTTGATGCGTCAACTCTTTATTCCCAAAAATTACTATTCAGCAAGAAGCTTGAATGCGCCGTCACCCGCCGTGAATTCTTCGCGGTTAATCTCATATTGCACGACGTCGATGTCGTAGTACCGCGCGTGCTTCACGAAGCGTAGGCCAAGTTTGTCCATTACATGAATCGACCCCGCGTTCAGCGGTTTGGTAATCGCCACGATTCGATCAAAGCCGCGCTCCTGGAATCCGAACCGCAACGCCGCGCGGGCCAGCTCGGTCGCGTAGCCTTTTCCCCAATGAGCCTTGGCCAGATGGTAAACGACTTCCGGAGTGCCGAAGAGCGAACGCAATCCGCCGAAGCCGATAAACTCGCCGGTGCTTTTAGCAATTACGGCCCAGCGTCCGAATCCGTGCGTCTCCCAATGTTTGATGATGCTTTCGAGCGCGCGCGCGGCCTCATCTCGACCGGCAGGTTTGCCGTCGCCGACGTACTTGACTACGTCAGGATCGCTCAGCAGTGACGCCAGATGGTCCAGATCGTCTAGCCGGATCATGCGCAGCAGCAACCGGTCGGTTTCGATGGATGTCATGTAGCTGCTTACAGCACGTTCTCGGTGGGACGACGAGGATGCTTCTGAACCCTCTCTTATGCTCGGTACGCACGCCTCTGGCGTGCCACTTCTTAAGAAAGCACGCCGGAGGCGTGCGTACCCACATGCATCGGACAATACTGAATTTGCGGATTGCGAGTCAAACGCGGGCGGCGTTTACTGCGGTGGACGGCGCGGCGTCGGTTGCCGAATGTTCGCGGGAGTTGTCGGCCGGGCGGCGCTGCCGGGAGGAATGGCGGTTCTTCCCGAGCGCGTCAGTGCGATGCGCTTCTCGGCTCCAGTGGGTTGATTCACGACAACCCTGATCGCGCGGTACGTTCCGTCGTGGGTCTTGTTCGACGGATCGTAGCTGATCACGTATTGCGTTCGCAGGTCGCGCACGATTTCGTTGGCAATCTGCGGCAGCTCAGAAATTGATTGCGGGAAAAAGGCCCGCCCACCGGTTTCGGTCGCGAGCTTGTTGATGAGATCCGTCGCTTTGCCGCGCGGGCTCTTGCGAATCAGGCCACGTTCGGCTTCAAGGTCATTCACAAATCCAATCACGTAGATTTGCACGTCCTGTTCGCGCAATTGTCTGAACAACTGTTCCTGCGGATAGTAGCTGGCGCGGTCTTCGCCGTCCGTCACCACGATCAGCGCGCGACGGCGGCGATCGTCGTCTCTGGTTTTCTTGTAGTTCGCGACATGTTCTGCCGCGAGATACACGCCGTCGATGACGGCCGTCTGACCACCTTCGATGTACAACGTGTCGAGGCCATCCATCAGGGCATCTTTGCTTGAAGTGAAATCCTGGACGGTTTCGATTTTGTCGCTGCTGATGAAGCGCTCGATGAAAGTTTCGTCGCCCGGCTTGTTGCTGTCGATAATCGTCTTGGCGGCGGTAATGACCTGATCGAACACGCCGCGCAGAGATCCGGACGTGTCCACGGCCATGCCGTAAATGACCGGCACTTCTTCCTGCGTGAACGAGAAAATCGATTGCTGTACGCCGTCTTCGAAAACTTTGAATTCGTCCTGCCGAATGCCGTTGATAGGCCGGTTGTTGCGATCGATGACGCGCACGTTCAGCGTCACCAGGTCAGCGTTAATCCTGAGCGTGCTGCCTTCGTCGATTTCCGCGGTCGAAGCGTCAGGTGTAGGCGTTGGTTTCGGTTTCAGGATTGGCGGCGGTGGCGGCGCTCCGAGTTGCGGCGCGATCCGGGTGCCCGGGCCCGTCTGCACGGGAGTCGGTGTCGGGGTGGGCGACGCGGTCGTTGTCCGCGGCCGCTCCTGCGCACTCGTGATGCCGGCGACGATTACACCCAGGGTCGCGAGCGCGCTTAACCAAACGACCAGCGTGCCGCGGCGGGAGCGAAAACCCTCAAGAATCCTGAAACGCATCAATGAATACCTTGTTTGAATAAAAGACCAATGTCAAACCAATTTCGGTTGCAGGAAGAGAATGTAAAGATGCGGAAATGGCGAGTCTGCGTTGGCTGAACTGGGTCCCGAGTCCAAAGTCCCGAGTCCAAAGTCCCCTTGCGCAAGGGAGACTGATTCTGACAGTGGACCTTGGACGTTGGACTCGTGACTGGTCTTATTTGGGGTTCGCGATGGCGTAGTACCCTTCGCGGCTGCGAACGAACAAGCGCGGCAGGCCGCGCGGCGCATTCACCTTGACCTTAATCCGGTGCCATTTGCCGTCGTTGACGAAGTTCTTCGGGCGGTAGCCGATCGAATATTGATGACGCAATTCGAGGGCGA
Organism: Pyrinomonadaceae bacterium; assembly: GCA_049273695.1. Classification (GTDB taxonomy): domain Bacteria; phylum Acidobacteriota; class Blastocatellia; order Pyrinomonadales; family Pyrinomonadaceae; genus UBA11740. Next base: position 10,421 of record JBASRE010000021.1, on the reverse strand, counting down.
TCTGCTCGAAGATATCGTCCATCTCAGCCGGGCTGCGCGGATAAAAGGCCTTGCCGCCTGAGACGCCGGCCAGCTCGTCGAGAATGCCCTGGCCTTCCATACCGAGCGAACTGCCCACGTCGCTGCCACCCAAAATGCCAACCGAGTAAAGCACGACGTCCGATTCCTTCAGCACGCGACGCAACTCGTTGAAGGTGTAGCGCGAGTTGTTGTCCTGTCCATCGCTAATCAGCAGCAGCGCGCGCTTGCCGTGAGTTCCCCGCTGCACCCGTTCCACGCCGAGATAACACGCGTCGTAGAGGGCCGTGTTGTTCTTCGTCTGCACAAAGGTCAATTTGTCGAGCACGGCGTTCCCATCACGCGTTCGATCAATTAAGAGCTGTGCGCGGGAATTGAAGCCAATCAGAAAGTATTCGTCGCGATCGTGACTGGTCTGAATGAAGTGGGCCAGAGCGTCCCGCGCGCGCCGCACCTTGTCGCCGCTCATCGATCCGGACACATCGAAGATCACACCGACGGAAACGGGCGAATCGTCGTCGGTGAAATACACAATATCCTGCGCCTCTTTGTTGTCGAAGATGGTGAACGCATTCTTCGAAAGCCCGGAAACAAACCGGCCATAAAGGTCTGTGACCGTAACGGTGAAAGTGATCAGGTCGGTGTTGGTGATGACGGGAATCTTTTCGTCTACTTCAGTTCCCGGCTTCTGCTGCGCATCTCCACTTTGCTCTTTCGGCGTCTCTTTTGCCGGCGGAGTTTCTTTCACGGGCGCAGGCGGCAGCACCGGCTCGACCGTCAAAAGCTCTTTTGCCGGTGTCGGCGACGGCTTGGCATCCGGCTTTTTCTGGGCGTTTCCGTTGTGCGATGCGATGAAAGCAGAGAGACAGAAGAGAGCGAATAGAGAGACGACGGCTAGTGCTGACTGACGACGCGGCTTCATGAAGAACCCCCGACCTCGGATAAGCTTTCCGGCATTCGCTTCGATGAGCGGCAGGACGCGATCAGTTGCGTGTGGGGAAACAAGTATGCCGCTTTGACCGAGTCGAGATTCGGTTTTAGCTATTCCACTTATAAAGAGTCTGCGCTGCCTTGAAAAAGTTAAGCGCAGGTTCACCCAAAGAACGCTGCGGGGAGACGCTGCGCGATTGCCAGGACAGTCGGCTGATGCGAGGCATTGTAGGACGAGCACCCGCCAACGCGCAAGATGGGATTATGGCACGGTGCTGGATCGGGGAACGTAGGCGGTTATCCGGGCCAGAGCGTTAATGTCGTCCGGCAACAGCTCGAATTGCTTTTGTCCCAGAACGATTCGAACTCGCTTTGAATCTGCCATGCGCTGGAGCAGCTTGAAGGAGACCTGAACTGACAGAAACTGGCCGACCGTTTCGTCAAAGCCGGACTCGGCGGTCGGAACCAATGACGCGACACCTTTCAAAGCCAGCCGGCCGTCGCAGTAGATTTCCAGCGGGGGATTCTGCTGGAACAAAGGCTTGTCGGCATAAGACGCAAAATCGAATACCACGAAATCCGGTGGCGTCGTGGCCGCGCCCAGCGTCCGAGCGTCTCCACGAACCGTGTAGTGTGGCACGAGCGCCATGCCGCGCTTTATGTCGCCTTCGAGTTGGATACGCGTGACACTTATGTCTGTTCGATTCGCTGCCTGACTATAACGCGCGACCGGGGCCCGTGGATCGCTTGACTCCGTGACATCGGTGGTGACCACCGGGTCGTTGCCGGCTGCCGGCGCGCTAAGCCTGGCCCCGCTGCGATCGAAGCCGAACGAGTCAATGCCCTGGGTGTAATGAATAATAAGGTAACGCGTTTCGGTCGCTACAAAGGAAATCCAGATTTGTTCAATTGACTTAATGTCATCATAGTTCCGCGCCACAAAACTGGCCGCGTCCTGGGCCCGCTCAATTCGTTTCGCGCGATCCTGATGATTCAATTCCGAGTTTATAAAGGCGACATTCAGGTAGCGCGAGTTATGCAAGTTGAGATTGACCTGGTCGCCGTATTTCTGAGTCAGGTGCTGGCGAAGGGCATTCATGCCGCTCAGGGATTTCACGAGGTTGCTTGAGCAGCTCGCGGTAAGCAAGCAGAGCAATGTCGCCGTGACTATGCGAGCAGGATGCAACAGCGTCTTCACCTGTCGGCTAAGTTCCGTTTGATTCGCTCGGCCGTCTTCGGCCCGATGCCGTCCACCATTTCCAACCCACCGCCATCGATGAACTTTTTCAGGTCCTCGAGCGAAGCAATCTTGAACTTTTGATGAAAGGTGGCCGCGGTCTTGGGGCCGACGCCGGGCAACTCCAAAAGATCGAGCACGGTTTCCGGCGTCTCTGCCGTCAGTCTGTCCCACGCGTCGAAGGTGCCTTTTTCCAGCAGCTCGACAATTTTGCCGGCGATTGCTTTGCCGACACCCGGAATTTCCTGCAAACCCGAGACGCCGCCCTCGGCCGCGATTTCGTTCATTGGCGTCGGCCAGGTCTCGATCGCTTCGGCGGCCATCCGATACGAACGAATGCGAAACGAGTCTTCCCCGCGCACCTCCATCAGTGACGCCATGCGATTGAAGCGGCGGGCAATTTGTTCGTTGGTCATTTGGCTGGTGAATCGTAAATCGTGAATGGTAAATAGTAAATCGAGTTCCAGCGGATGGTTGGGTCAATCCTCTTTTCGATAACCAATCTTTGCGATCCTTTGCGACTTGGCGCCTTTGCGTGAGCCAATCTCACGCTAAGCGCAAGCACCACAAAGAAATCCAAAGCGGCCTGATTCGCATTGCTCTGTGTCTCGGTGAATCCTCTCTGTCTCGGTGGTGAGTGTTTTATCGCGACATATCACCACAGAGGCACAGAGCAAGCACAGAGACACGGGACTTTGAGTCGCAAGCCAGGACACTAGCCGGGTTTTAACCCCCTCTCCGCGAGCGGAGAGGCGGCAGGGGAGAGGTTAGACGGCGCGGTCCACCGCACCCCAACCCCTCCCCGCTCGCGGGGAGGGGCCACAGCCCATCGCGTCCACTTTTCTATTCACGATTTACCATTTACTATTCACCTGTTCCCCAAACATCGCTTTAATAAGAGGTAAAGATGAGATTCAAGAAGTTCCTGTGTGCGCTGATTCTGGCGCTGTTCAGCTTACAAACGTTTGCACCGCTGGCGATCGCGGACGAGGGGATGTGGACTTTCAACAACGTCCCGCGCGCCGAGATCAAACGACGGTACGGGTTCGACGTGACTGACGAGTGGCTGCGGAAGGTACAGCTTGCTTCGGTGCGTTTCAACAACGGCGGCTCAGGTTCGTTTGTTTCGGCGGACGGCCTGGTGCTGACGAACTATCACATCGTCGAAGGCATCGTCGGCGAAGTCAGCACGGCTGAGAAAGACTATGCCAAAGAAGGTTTCGTCGCGCGCACTCGCGCCGATGAGATCAAGGCGCCGAGTCTGGAGCTTAACGTGCTGATGTCGATCGAAGATGTGACCGGGCGCGTCAATGGAGCGGTGAAAGCCGGGATCTCTGATGCTGAAGCCTTCGCGGCACGGCGCGCAGAGATCTCAAAGATCGAAGCTGAATCGACGCAGGCGACGGGACTGCGATCCGACGTCGTCACGCTTTACCAGGGCGCGCAATACAATCTTTATCGCTACAAGAAGTACACGGACGTGCGTCTGGTGTTTGTGCCGGAGTTTCAGGCGGCGTTCTTTGGCGGCGATCCCGACAACTTCAATTTCCCCCGCTTCAATGTCGATATGGCGCTGGTGCGGGTTTACGAAAACGACAAGCCGATCAATCCGCCGAGCCATTTGAAATGGTCAAAGACGGGCGCGAAGGAAGGCGAGTTGGTTTTCGTGACCGGTCATCCCGGTTCGACCTCGCGCTTAAATACGGTTGCCCACCTGCAACAACTGGGCGAGACCAGCGTACCCATCATTCTCCGCCTGCTCGAACGCCGCGAGACGATGCTCAAGAAGTACATGGCGTTGGGTGAAGAGCAAACGCGACGCGCGCAAAACGAGCTCAACAGTATTCAGAATAGTTTGAAGGTTTATCGGGGACAGCTCGCCGGCTTGAAGGGGCGCACGCTGATGGAACGCAAGCAGGCCGATGAGAAGGCGCTGCGTAGCTGGGTCGACTTGAATCCGGATCGGAAGAAGAACTACGGAGACGCCTGGGACGCAATTGCGAAAGCTCATCAGACGCTGCCGAGTTACATTCGCGAGCGGAGAATCTTCGATCAAACCGGTGGCTTCAATACCACCACCTTTGGCATCGCGCGCAACCTGGTAAGGCTGGCCGAAGAAAACCAGAAGCCGAACGCTGAGCGTCTGCCCGAGTTCACCGACGCGCGCCGTGCGTCGCTCGAACTGGGACTCTATTCTCCCGCGCCGATTTACGATGAGTTTGAAAAGCTGAAGCTGGCGGACTCACTCGGTTTCATGATCGAGTTGCTCGGCGCCGATCATGCGCTCGTCAAACAGATCATGAACGGCAAGACGCCGGAAGCTCGGGCGGCTGAGTTAATCGACGGCACGAAACTGAAGGACGTTGATTACCGCAAGGAACTTGCCAAGGGCGGCAAGCAGGGGATCGACTCGTCAACCGATCCGATGATCGTCCTGGCGCGTTTAATCGATCCGAAAGCGCGCGAGATGCGCAAGCGGTTCGAAAGCGAAGTGACCGGCGTGGAACGTACGAACTACGCAAAGATTGCCCGCGCCCGGTTTGAAAGTGAGGGCAACAAGGTCTATCCGGATGCGACGTTCACGCTGCGTCTGTCGTACGGCGCGGTGAAGGGCTACGTGGAAAATGGCAAGCGCATCGAGCCGTTTACGACGCTGGGTGGCTTGTATGATCGCTCTGCGAAGTTCAATGCGAAGTTTCCCTACAACCTGCCGCCGCGTTGGACGGAAAAGAAGTCGGCAGTGAATCTCACGACGCCGTTCAATTTCGTTTCGACCGATGACATCATCGGCGGCAACTCAGGTTCGCCCACCATCAACAAGAATGGTGAAATCGTTGGCCTGATTTTCGACGGCAACATCCAATCGCTGATTGGCGACTTCCATTATGACGAGACGGACAACCGCGCGATCTCAGTCGATGTCCGTGCAATGCAGGAAATTCTCAGGAAGCTTTTCGACGCGAATCACATCGCGGACGAATTGTTGAAGGGCTAAGCGGTTACGCCAGTTAGTTTCAGCTCTCTTTCGGCTGTCTCGAATCACTAATTCGCGGAGGTGCAGGCGTGCCTGAATACCTGGCCCCGGGTGTCTACGTCGAATCAACGAGCGCGCCAAGATCTATTACGGGTGTAGATACCGACAGTGCGCTGATGGTCGGCGTCACCGTGAGGGGGCCGGATGAACCTGTCCCGATCACAAGCTTTGCCGACTTTACGGAGACCTTCGGCGATGTGCTTGCTGAACCCGCGCCGGCTTTACGTGACCGTTGGGCGCTCGACCTCGATGATGGCGGTCACTGGTGGCATTTCGCACTTTCTGTCAAAGGCTTTTTCGAAAACGGCGGCCGGCGTGCCGTGATCAAGAGAGTCTCTGGCGACGCTCCTGAAAACCTCACTCCCGAAGATTTTGTGAAGGCGATTCAGTCTCTTAACGAAGTCACGGACGTCGGGTTGTCCCTGGTGCCCGGCATGTGGTCCGGAAAGGTTCAAACGGAGGTTATCCAGCGCTGCGAAGCGCAGGGCGACTGTTTCGCCATTCTTGATCCTCCAAATGGGCTGGACATCACCGGAGTTCGCAGGTTTTGCGCATCTCGAAGCTCTTCTTTTGCCGCGCTCTATTATCCGTGGCTTGAGGTTGCCGATATCAATGGACGCGCGATCACGATTGCGACCTCTGGCCACGTCGCCGGAATCTACGCGCGAGTAGATCAGAGTCGTGGCGTACATGCGGCGCCGGCTAACGAAGCCATCGCGGGCATCACTCAGCTCTCGCGGAACGTGACGAAAACAGAGCAGGAATTACTTAACCCCGAAGGCATTAATGCGCTACGGTTTTTCCCCGGCCGCGGCAACCTGGTCTGGGGCGGCCGCACGCTCTCACCGGATCCGGAGTGGAAGTACGTCAACGTGCGACGCTTGTTTATCTATCTCGAACGATCGATCGATAAAGGAACGCAGTGGGCAGTATTTGAGGCGAATGACGAGTCGTTGTGGGCCAGCGTACAGAGACAAGTGGCCGGTTTTCTACAGAGGCTCTGGCAGAGCGGCGCCCTCCAGGGAAGAAGCGCGGATGAGGCTTTCTTTGTTAAATGCGACCGCAGCACGATGACGCAGGATGACATTGATCGGGGACGGTTGGTTTGCCTGATTGGAGTCGCGCCCTTAAAACCCGCCGAGTTTGTAGTCGTCCGCATCGGCCAGTGGACGGCAGATCGCAACGATTAATCGCCTTTTGAAGGGCTAGAACAGTGGCACAGACTTTAGTCTGTGTTTTGCTCGGCGAAATCACAGACTGAAGTCTGTGCCACTTTAGCGCCTCGCCGCCTCGCCATACTCCTGTCGGCGATCTCTTGCAGGCAACAGTCAGGGAATTCTCGCGCCGGATAATTCTTCTCTCACGAATCCGCTGAAAACATGAACGGTTTGTAATCGGCATTGCGGTTGCTAAACGCTGCGACGAGATGTTGCCGCAGCTAAGACTTTCGCAATCTTCGACACCCTACTCTGTCGGGCGCGTAGCTACTCGTCCAAAAGCCGTTTTTGATTTTGCCGTCGGCCCATTATCGACTGTCGGTAATGGCGTAAAGCGCCGCTGGCTGCGCGAACGCCGGCGACGAAAGGTTGGCCGCGCATACGATATGGCTTTGGAGATCGCGCGGGTAATTCCACGTGGATCGGAAGTGCTTGACGTCGGTTGTGGCAACGGCTACATCGCGCATCATCTTTCGGCGCTGCTGGGAACAAACGTGACGGGAATCGACGTCGCCGACTCGACGGAAGCGCCGATTGTTTATCGGCAATACGATGGCCGGGAATTTCCGGCGCCCGACTCTTCCTTTGACGCCGTCGTGCTCGCTTACGTGCTGCATCATGCGCAAGACATTCACACGATGCTGGCGGAAATGAAACGCGTGCTGCGGCCGGACGGCGTGGCAATTATCTACGAAGACATTCCGGAAACACTTTGGGACCGCTTTATCTGCTGGACGCACGATCTGAAATGGCGCAAACGCACTGGGCCCTGCACATTTCGAAGTGAATTGGATTGGCTAAACGTTTTTGAGTCCGCCGGCTTTCAGATTATTCGCGAGCGGCAGCTGGCGCGACTGCGGAACTTGACGCATCCGGTTTGCCGGCGGTTTTTTCTGCTGCAGAACCAACCGGTGGAAGTGGAAGAAGTCGCAGCAGATCATCGGCGTACCACGCGCAACAGCTTGCCAGATGTTCTCGCAGTGCGGGACTCGAGTCATGCGCATCGACAATATACGCCTTCCACCGGGACTGAATTTCCGGCGTCTGTTCCTCCAACTGCATCGCCACCAGTTCCATGAAACCTCCGACCATCTCGGCTGCGGTCAGCACCTTCGAGCGCTCAAGTTCGTTTGCGGTCTGCGTCAAATTCTTGTTGTCGTAAAAGTATGGCCGGAGTTCGGGATGCTCGGCGAAGAACTTCATGATCGAGAGACTTTGGTTGTAAAGCCGTTCGTTCACGTCGCCACGGCTTTGCAACAGCATCACCTCGATCTGTCGCTTAGTCGCGCGCTGAACAAAGATGCCGCCGATGAGTGCGCCCAGGATGACGCCGATTATGCCCACGATGGCGGCGAGTAGCGTCGGATCCATAATCAGTTGTGATCAAACAGCACGGCCTGCAAATCCGTGTAGTCAGTCTTTGGTTTTGTGCGGCAGGAGTAGCGAACTTCTTTTTTGCTGGTGTTCGGCCAGTTGATGGTGATGCCTTCAAGGCTCTGGGCCGGTTTCTCTTCCGCGTTGTAATCGTCCACGACGGAATAATCTACGCCGTCAACCGAGAAGCTAATTTCATTGAGATCAACCAGGGCGCGCATGTAGTGCGTGTATTCAAACTTCTGCTGAGTGCCGGTGCGGTCTTTGGGATATTCAAGTTCGATTTTCGCGGGCGAGCCAAATCTGTACTGCACATAGCCCGTGTCTCGCGTCAGGTCTTTTGAAGCGCACACCGAAACGATCTTCGCCGGCCGGCGCAGCACACAGGCAAAAATCACGCGCTCGGTTTTTGCGCACAGCGTGTTGACTTGAAGCGCGCGCAGCGTCGATGTGTTCGGAGACTGCGCCGACGCAGGGTTAAGAGCGCCGCGGCCATTCAAAGCGATCGCTCCGGCACACGCGCTCAGCAAACTGAGCGCTATCGCCAATCTTGATCCGCGCATCATCATCCAACCTTTTTCCTCAGACACCGAGCCAAAAGAGCAGCAGGTTCAAAGCAAAGCAAGCGAGTCCCAAAAGGAAACATGCGTACTGCACGCCCACGATGAGCCAGACGATTTTTATGTCGCGATCGCCTGACTCGTCCACGCGCCGTACGAACAGCGAGATACACAGCAGCAGGATTGCCGCGATGATGATTGACGCCCAAAACATCATCCAGCCCGCATACATCAGACCTGATGGCGCGGGCGTACTAGTTAGTTTTGGCCAAAGGCTGATGCAGACTACCGTCTCAAGACTGATGAGCCACTTGCTCCAGTCCTGAAGCAATCTCATTGACTCAACAGTCCGTTCGGGTCTCGGCATGAGGGAAATTTATTCCGGCTTGAACCGGTGGATCTCGCCCGGCTTGCGCAGCATCTTGTTGACTTCGCCCATGTGCATTTCTTCTTCGGCGATCATTTTGCGCGCGTACTCTTCGATGAAGACGGAACGGTCCCGCACGATGTCGAGCAAACGTTTGTAGAGGGCCAGGCCGGTCTTCTCCGCTTCCAGCGACTCGAGCAGAATGTCCTGAACCGAATGCTGCTCGCTCTCGAGCAAGGCGCCAATCTTAAGCGAAGGATGCTCGCCAAGATGTGTGACCATCTCGCCCGCTTCATTCGCGTGCGCCAGGCAGACGTTGGCTTCGCCGCGCAGCCAGCTTACGATCGGAATGCGGTTGTGGCCGAAAATCATCAGCGAATAGTGCGTGTAGCGCACGACGCCGGCGAGTTCGGTTTCCAAGATTTCATTTAGAAGCGCGACGACGGCTTTCTTGTCGAAGTCCTGCTCTGCCATGGTGTCCTCCGCGATGGGTTTTGAAGCTGGTTTGTCGGCAACAAGTTAGCACAAGTGCGCAACGTTTGCGGATTCGCCGGCTGGAATTCGGGCGAGGGCGACCTCTTATTCACACCGGGCTTCAGCCCGGTGTCAGCTTGGAAACAATTTAAGAAACCGTTTCAACGGTTTCACTATTTGAGTTGATGTAACCCTCGGGCAAGAACGGCTTCACTGTGTGCGCGCAAGAGGAAACCGTTAAAACGGTTCCGCGTTTCTTATCGTCGTTCGACACCGGGCTGAAGCCAGGTGTGAATGAGATGTCACCCGCCGGCCCCGAGACGCTACCGGCTCTCGGCGAGCACTGCCAGGTCGACATTGAACGGCTCGGTCGAGGGAAATGAATAGGTGACCGTGTACACCGGCGGCGAGCTTTCCAGGATAGGCTTCCCATTCAATTCCAACCACGCATGTCCTTTCAATTCGCGGTCGTCATCTTTTCTCACGCCGAAACGAATTGTCGTGGCCACGCCCGCTAGCGCCAGGTAACGGTGCAGCACGGTCGCGCGTTTCCAACAACTCGGTTTGAAGACAAGAAAGTTGGCTGCTAGCAACGCGTCAATCGCCGTTGAGAACTGAACTGGATCGACGTCGGCCCCGGTCGATTTCCGCCGGACGTCTGTCGAGACGATTTGTAGCGCGCGCGATAGCGGCAACAGTCTCGCCAGCACTGAGAGGACGACGACCCACCCCGCCATACGCGCCAGCAGCCAGGCTCGCGCCGGATCTCGTGTGGTCAATTGCAGCGCGCGCAGAATCATCGGCGGTATTCTAGGGTACACGTTCACTTGGGACTAGCGGCGGCCGGCTTTGCACAAAACTCACTAGCGAGTGGCTTTGTCCCCCTCCCCGCAAGCGGCGGGGTGAGGGGTGGGGTTTGTCGCGCTCTCACCTCTCCCCCAACCCCTCTCCGCTTGCGGAGAGGGGGCAAACGAGTAAGGCCTGTCAGTGCTGATTCCGAGTTAGGGTCTTACTTTGCGTGTCTTTGCCGCTTGGCGCCTTTGCGTGAACTAGCCTTTTTTGAAAGGGGCAACTCACGCCAAGTCGCATCTATGAAGCAGGTGTCGGAGTCAAGACACAAATCGACGTGGGCGCCGAAGCGTCGAGGTCGAAGTTGGTTAACCGCTTGTTCTTTGACATAAAACCGAGTTAGTTGTTGTCGTTTGCTTAC
>JBASRE010000019.1:0-40113 GCA_049273695.1 Pyrinomonadaceae bacterium | reverse complement strand
AGTAAGCAAACGACAACAACTAACTCGGTTTTATGTCAAAGAACAAGCGGTTAACCAACTTCGACCTCGACGCTTCGGCGCCCACGTCGATTTGTGTCTTGACTCCGACACCTGCTTCATAGATGCGCCTTAGCGCCTTTGCGCCTTTGCGCTCTTTGCGTGAACTAGCCTTTTTTGAAAGGGGCAACTCACGCAAAGGCGCAAAGGATCGCAAAGGAAGAATAGGACACTATTCGTCTCCTATCTCCCGCGCGGGCAAGGCGTCCCGGCTTCCACCCAGATCCGGGTGGCGTCAGCAAACTCCGGATGTGTCAGCGGCGGTAAAGTGCGCATGGTTCCATCCGGTCTTCGTCCCGGATTCCATCCCCAAAGCACCAGCTTGTCTTCTGCGTTATGTTTCAGCAGCGCGCGTCCATCCATGTTGTGGTTTCGCGAGCGGTCGGTAACGGCTCGACAAACGGCCGCACTCGATAAGGGTCGATCGTTTGTGTCCTGCCAGCGCATTGATAACGGCGCGAGGTGCCAATTGGGTGAGCCGGGCACGCCCGTGCTGTCAGCGTTAACTTCCTGATGACAACCGTTGCACGTCAGGGCGGGCACACCTTTGCCTTCCTCACCGCCGCGTACGACGTTCGCGAAATGGCGCCGGCGATCGTCGCCTTGCTGTGGATAGTTTGTCGCGGTGTGACAGTTGATACAGCGCGGCGAAATCAGAACTGAATAGACCCGCTCCCACGCGGCCAATCCTTGAGCGAGATTAGGCTCAGCGGTTCGGTACGCGGGCATCCTGCCCGCTCGTCCGTCATTCAATATCAAAGGTAAGTCAATTGCGTGACGGGCCGACCCACGTTCGTTGTTGGCTCGTGTCGACAGAGCGATACAGACTACGAACGAGACAATGACCAGCAGGAAAAGCGGGAACAACAAGCGTCGGTTCGCTAACATAGTTGCCTCCCTCCGGATTGATCATTTCAGATCATCCGGGTTGTCGCTCTAACCAGAAAGTTGTCAGGGGGGAATTTCGAACTAAAAATAGCACGCTTGAACAGAAAAGTGGACGAGTCTTTTCAGGGTGCTCCCGAATACTGATAGGGATCGTGCTTAGCGCCTAAGAAGAAAAGGAATAGACCTTGCAGCCTTTTGAGGATTTGCTGACAGCAACAATCTAGTGCAATTTGTTTTTTGGGTTCGCGTCCGCATGGCTCATACGAATGTGGCTGTAACAATGGATTGTGTTGCTGGTCTGAATAAAGATGGGTTAGAGTTTCGGGCGTGAAAGCCCCCGATCCTGAAACTAGCGCCTGTTCGCCAATCGCCGTCGATCCGGCTGGTTTCAATCCGGCTGTGGTTTTGCCTTACGGCCTGACTATTGAACACATCGCCGGAGCCATGACTGACTTTATTTACTTCCTCAGACTCGTAAACACGGGCCTACACGCCGAGAAAATACCTCGCTTGGAATCTATCATGATGTCTGCAAACTTTAGCAGTCTTGTTGGCGAGTTTATGAACGCGGGGATTCCGAAATACTGCAAGACGCTGGCTAAGAACACCTATCACAACGGCCATCCGGATATGATCCCGGCTGGCATGTTTCCCGGTAACTCAGTGCAACACGCGGCTGAGGGAGTGGAGGTGAAGGCATCGCGCTACTTCAAAAGCTGGCAGGGCCACAACGCAGAAGATACTTGGTTGATGGTCTTTGTTTATGACAGCAACCGCGTCAAAGACGGTGCGGATAATCCGCGACCGTTTCAGTTCATAGAAGTGCTAGGTGCGCGACTGGTTAAGGCTGACTGGCTTTTTGCTGGCAGGTCAGCAACAAGCCGTCGGACGATTACGGCGAGCGTCACGACCGCTGGATACGCGAAGATGAATGCAAACTGGATTTACAGAGCGCCGAAACTCAAAGCTCCAAAGAACACTGCTCAATCGAAACCGGCAATTTAGCCAGCAACGGGATCGCCTTCCGGCTCAATTCGTAATACTCCATATAACGCTCGCATCCAATTGCCGTTAAGCCTTTGGCTTCCGCGGCTGCGATAGTAGAGCCAGAACCCATAAACGGATCGGCAACGATGCCCACGCCTAGCGGAAGCGAAGCGCGGACGATCTGACGGAGTAAGGCTTGCGGCTTCAAGCTCGGATGGTTGGCGATCTTCCGCTCACGTTGCGGGGTGCGACCGCTGACAATTACATCATCGAAAGGCTTGTCAGGCCCGACTCTGCGCAACCCGCCAGTTTGAAACTCGCGCAAGCAATCGCTGACTTTCATTCCGGCTGGCAATGGTTTTCTCAGGATGCCCCACGGCTCATAAGAGCCGCGCGGTAGCGAACACACGTCAGGATATTGCGTCTCTGCATTCTTCGGGCGATCCCCGCCACGCAAAGTTTGAACTAACCGGATTAGTTCGCCGCGAAATTCCAACCCGCCTTTGACGAGCGCAGAAAAAACAAGTTGTGAAAGAAAAGAATTGCTGGCGATGAAAACGTGCGCTCCAGGCCTGAGTGCGTGAAGCGCAACTTTAGCCCATGCAGTAAAGAATTCGCTTATCAGGTTGCGCTCGTTTGGATTCAATGCCGTGAAGCGCGGCAACGGTGCGCGAGTGTGACCGTCAAACGACGGCGGGATACGCCAGATGCCCCCGTTGCCGTTCTCTCGTTTCTCAATCTGATCAAGGTTGTATTCCTTCACGCCATAAGGTGGATCGGTGACCATGGCGTGAAGGCTGTTTTCAGGGATGCGACTCAGCCACTCAAAGGCATCTGCATGTAGGATGTATGACTGACCGATCAACTCAGCGCGATAATCAAAGGTCAGTGAGCGGAGTGTTGATTGTGGCTGCGCTTTTATTCGTTGTGTGGCCGTCATACTAAAAACCTCATTACGCCGCAACCGCAAAAAACGAAAAGAGCGCCGCTCGCTTCAAGAGTTAAACGCCGCCCCTGTTTGCCTTAAGGATGAAGGCTTATTCATCCGAGACCTTATTCAGATTGAACACTGACAATCTTAACCCATACGTCAAGTAACGATCTTTTACAAAGGGAGCGGCAAGTTACGCGACTTGTTTTGTGTCGTTATGCAAGGCTTAGGTTGACACAAAAACATTTTTCCAGTTACGCCTTAATTCTCACTCGCCACCGCCGCGCGATCGCTTGTGACCGATTCACTCTCCGGCATCTGCTCCAGCGCCGTCTCAGTCTGCAATCTATTCTGAAACGCTGCATGCACAAACGATGCGAAGAGTGGATGTGGTGCGAGGGGTTTGGATTTGAATTCGGGATGGAACTGGCAGCCGAGGAACCAGGGATGTTCGTCGCGCGAAAGTTCTACGATCTCGACGAACTTGCCGTCAGTTGAGATGCCGCTGAAGACCAGACCGCCCTTTTCCAACTTTTCTCTAAACGCAGGATTGAATTCGTAACGATGACGGTGGCGTTCACTGATCTCGGCCGCGCCGTCGTAAACCTCGCGCGCGAGGGAATCTTCACCCAAACGACACACCCAGGCTCCGAGGCGCATCGTGCCGCCCATCTCCTCCACGTTCACCAGGTCGCGCAGCTTGAAAATAATCGGGTGAGGCGTCTCGACATTGAACTCAGTCGAATCGGCATCTTTCAAGTCGCACGCGTTGCGCGCGAATTCAACGCACGCGGTCTGCATCCCAAGGCAAATTCCAAAATAAGGCGTGCGCGTTTTACGCGCGTAGGAAATCGCGCGAATCATGCCTTCGACGCCGCGTTTGCCAAAGCCCCCGGGTACGAGGATCGCGTCAAAGTCGCGCAGGCGCGCTTCAAAGTTCGAGTCGTCCATCAAGTCTTCCGATTCGATCCACTTGATGTTCACCTTCAGGTTGTTCGCGACACCGCCATGCGTCAGCGCTTCGCGCAGAGATTTATAAGAATCTTCCAGCTCGACGTACTTGCCGACGATCGCAATCGAAGTCTCGCCGGCCGAAGGCTCGCGAATCGTTCCAACCAACTTCCTCCACGCAGTCAGGTCAGTCCCCGCCGCGCGTTCGTTCAACTGAAGGAATGAAATAATCTGGTCGTCCAGTCCCTGATCGTGAAGCGCGAGGGGCACATCGTAAATCGTATCGACATCCTGCGCGGTGATGACGGCTTCCTCTTTGACGTTACAGAACAGAGCGATCTTCGAACGGAGGTCGTGTGAGAGCGGACGATCGGAACGGCACAAGAGAATCTCAGGCTGAATACCAATCTCGCGCAGTTCGCGCACAGAGTGTTGCGTCGGTTTCGTCTTCAGCTCGCCGGACGCGGCGATGTACGGCACGAGAGTTACGTGAATGAAAAGAGCGCTTTCCCTTCCCTCTTCGTTGCCCATCTGGCGAATGGCTTCGAGGAACGGCAGCGATTCGATGTCGCCGACCGTGCCGCCGATTTCCACGATGACGACATCGGCTTCACCGTTCGTGGTGACCGCGCGAATCGCGTCTTTGATTTCGTTCGTGACGTGCGGAATGACCTGAATCGTTTTGCCGAGATAATCACCGCGCCGCTCTTTCTCGATCACTTCGCGATAAATGCGGCCGGAGGTCCAGTTGTTCGACTGCGAAAGATGCGCATGGGTGAAACGTTCGTAGTGTCCAAGGTCCAGATCGGTTTCCGCGCCGTCGTCAGTGACGAAGACTTCGCCGTGCTGAAACGGCGACATCGTGCCGGGATCGACGTTGAGGTACGGATCGAGTTTGATCAGCGTCACGTGCAGCCCGCGCGCTTCAAGCAAAGCGCCAATCGAAGACGCCGCCAAGCCTTTGCCGAGGCTGGAAACCACGCCACCCGTTACGAA
The DNA here is from genome assembly GCA_049273695.1 of Pyrinomonadaceae bacterium. Classification (GTDB taxonomy): domain Bacteria; phylum Acidobacteriota; class Blastocatellia; order Pyrinomonadales; family Pyrinomonadaceae; genus UBA11740. The sequence continues at coordinate 35,303 of JBASRE010000019.1, read as the reverse complement.
AATGTATTTAGGCATCACCGACCTCCGGTCGAAGTTAAAAGTAAAAAGGAGCCCTTCCTTATGGTCGGGCTACTGCCCCCACTACTTCTGTCTCATCCAGCCCGCGAGAGCGGGCGTCAGCGTAAAGCCTGGGGCGTCAGCCCCAGGGTGAAAGCCGGGATTTGGTTGCAGCCTGCGTAGCGGGCGGCAGCTCACACAAAATTTGAAATGCTGACAAAGCTTTACATCTGTCGCTCGCTTCGCGAGTTCTGTTGTCATTTTCCTTTCACCTACCTGGGGCTTCACGCCCCAGGCTTTATGCTGTCACCTGCTTCGCAGGTTCTTCCTTGCTTCTTCCCCCGCTTCCGGCGGGTCGTCAGGTTCTTCCCTGTCGTCGTAGATTCCGCGACGCAAGTCCTGCTGCACTTCGACGGATTTCTTTGCGCCCGGATCGATAATTTGCTGCAGACCCATCACGCCGGCTGTCCGCGCTCCAAGTTCCTTCCGCTTCTGAAATTCTTCCTCATCCTTGACGTCATAAGGCTTGGTGATTTGGCTCAAGCCGAACAGCGCCGCGATGATTAGCAGCGCGATAACTCCGATTCCGATCCAGTCACTTGCACTCATAAGGTACCTCTTGTTCCCTCTCCCGCTGGGAGAGGGTTAGGGTGAGGGCTTAGCGTTCCCGTTTACCCTTTTACATCTTCGCGAGGCGTAGCCTCGCGAAGAAATTGTCTGAGGGGTGCACGCTAAGCTTCGCACCCTCACCCCAGCCCTCTCCCATGGGGAGAGGGAGAAAAATTCTGCCCGCCCGCTACCCAAGGTCTCGAGATTCGCCCATCATCGCACGCACGCGTTCCAAATCTTCCGGCGTATCCACTCCAATCGACGGTGATGCAGCTTCGACAACTTTGATCTTGACCCCGTGGTCGAGCGCGCGCAACTGCTCGAGAGATTCGCGGGTCTCGGATTCTGAAGCGGGCCAGCGCGCGAACTTCAACAGGAAGTCGCGACGATACGCGTACAGGCCCGTGTGCTTCCTAAAACTATTAAGCAGCCCCGATGCCTCGGGACTGCTTCCAGTCGAGTCGTTCTTTGGGTCCGAATTATTTAACTGATTAGGATTGCGTGAAAAACCTGTCGCGTAACCGTTTTCATCAAATGTTACTTTCACCACAGACGGATTCGAAAGATCCGCAGGGTCCGTGATTGCTTCCCACGTCGTGGACATCTGCGCGTCAGGATCCTCGATCAGTGCGTTGACGGCGCGGTTAATTGTCTCGGGATCTATGAGTGGCTCATCTCCCTGAACATTGACGATGATGTCGGCGCTCAGATTGTGCGCTACTTCGGCGATCCGATCCGTGCCGCTCAAATGATCAGCGCGAGTAATCACGGCATCAAATCCGGCCGCACTGACAGCATCGACGATTCTCGGGTCGTCAGTCGCCACAATCGTCCGCGAAATAGATGACGCGGCGCGTGCGCGTTCGGCGACCCAGACAACCAGCGGCTTACCGGCAATGTCGAGCAGAGGCTTGCCGGGCAGACGCGTAGAACTGTAGCGAGCGGGGATTACGGCGACGGCTTTTGGTTGGGATTTGGAACCCGTGTGAATCACGGGATTACACGTTAACGCGAGCGATGGTTGTTGTCAACGAGACGCACTTTAATCGTCGCTTTGCGATGCTTTGCGTCTTAGCGCCTTGGCGTGAGCAAACTCGTTTGGAAAAGGCGGTTCACGCAAAGGCGCCAAGACGCAAAGCATCGCAAAGTCTAATTAAGACAGTGCGCTTTGGGTAAAGTGCTGACTGGCTTTGCCTCAAAAGTCAGAGAGTTCCAAGTCTCTCAGTCACACCGGGCTTCAGCCCGGTGATCTTTGGCAGGGAGAGATCCGTGAAACCGTTTTAACGGTTTCCACTTCTCAACGAACCGAGAGCTGGAGAAACCGTTGAAACGGTTCCTTTACCTTAGCGGCTGTGGATCACCGGGCTGAAGCCCGGTGTGAATAACAGGCGGAACCTTCGGACCATGAACTTTTCAGACTTTTGAGGCATAGCTGTGCTTGCTATGAAGGCTCACGCTTGTTCACGATAACGCGCCGCTTGAGGATCGTACTTAGGTTGTGGCTCTCTCTTCTGTGCGGCCGAACGCGGGCGTTTGGTTCACCGAGCTTCTCCCAATCGTCTTCCTTATAAAAGCCCAGCACCAGATTGTCGCCCTTGCGCGAGAGCTGTCTGGCCCAACGTCGAAAGAAAACTTCACCGCGCGCCGGATCGACTACCGCAAAATATGATGCGCCGAGGCCGCCATCTTCCAGCTCGACCAGGAGCGCAGTCCTACCGGACCGCGTGGTCACTTCCGCAACTTTCTCGACCATAAAATACTCCGACATGATCTTGCGTTGCCGGCCGGTTCTGGCGTCATAGACGTACAACGACATGCCTTCATTCTCGTAACCACCAGAGCCATCACGGCCGGAATAGACTGCCTGCCGCCCGCGTTGAATGACCCACGCATCGACTCCGGCATCGGCGATCTTTGTTTCCCTTCCGTCGATCGTGACGTAAACCGCCCCGGTCATTTCGCCCTCGGCCCGCGCGACGCGTGCAGCAGTGATTTTTCCGGCATCCTGCGCCGCAACGATGCCGAAAAGTGTAAGGACGAGAAGGACTGCCGACGCGCTGTTTCTAATTTTCATGATGTTTGGTCAACGAAGTGTTTAGGTTAAGTTCTACCGCTTGCTGATCAAAAATGTCGGCACCATGCCGCCGCCGGCCGTGACGTTCGCTAATTCATTTGATGAGAGCCGCGTGAACGCAGAGCCGACTTTGCCATTGAAGAGCATCGGATCCAGATCAACGAGCTGTTCGACAAAATTTATTTCGCCATCCTCAGTTAACGCCGGAAAAACCTCGCGCGCGGTCTGCACACGCTCCTGTACGAGATAGTCGCCGTTACCGAGCGCATTACGAATCGCTTCATTCCAGCCAATTTCGTCGATGTTCCAGCCGATGTAGATTCCATGGCCACCGTAATCGTCGTTCGGCTTTAGCACCAGCCGATCACGTCGTTCATTGATGAACTCGAGCAGATCGATTTCGTCGCCTTTGTAATCCGATTTGCCCGCGCGTACCTGGCGCGTCCAGGGAACGTGAGCCGCGATCGCCTCACGCTCGTCTGAACTGAAAAGCCTCGCGTAACGTGCGTCCGTCAGCACGGCAAACAGGGCCTTCTTGTGAATCACTTTCGACCGAAAGCTATTCACCATACAAACCGCGCCCGCCCGATAGGCATCGAGCAGCGCCGGGTGTTTTTCCATGATCGGCAGATATTCGTTAACGAGCAGCCGCTTATAAACGATGTCGATCTCGAAATCTCGCTTGCGCAGCCGGCCATTCGCAAATTCGAGTTCATCGGGCGAAGCGATGATTGACGGATAGCCTTGCGCTTCGAAGTATTCGCGAAAGAGCTCGAACTCTTTCAGCGTCGGCAAGTCCTTCAGATCGACGATGGCGATTTGCGGCGCGCGATCGGGTTTGCGGCCAAGAAACTCTTCGTGGCATTCGAGCAGGACCTTGAGCATCAACGGCCGCCCCTGGAATCGCCGCACGTTGTACTTTTCGGTGAACCGCTTCATCACCGGCAGCGATTCGAAAATCTCAAACGCGGCGTCAGCGTAAGCAATCCCCGCCGGGCTTTCGCCGTTCAATTCAACGAAGCTGTAGGTTTCATCGGTCAAGAAGGAATCGAGTCTCGCGGTCGGAGACACCGCCCGATAACCCGGATCGATGGCCACCAATTCGCGCTCGATCGGCGTTAGTCCAAGTTCGTCGAGCAGTTGGTTATTTCCGACGGCCTCGTCCTTGACCTTCTCGATCGCGTTCCACACCGTCTCGCACACGCGAACAATACGTGCGAAATCCTCTTCCCTGACGAAATGCGGCCGAAGATACGGCGAGAGACGCCGGCCGCCGAAAATCAGCTTCGAGCGCTCCAGCCCTTCATCGAGCAGGGCCAAAGACGTATCGGCCAGCTCTCGGTCTTCGAGCAGCTTGTGATAGTAAGCGACAGCTTCGTTGAGCATCTTTGGTTTAGAGTCGGGCGCTTGCCGCGACGGGCGGATCGTTTAGCGGCGGGCTACCGCCAGTCGGGCAGTAGCCCGACTCTAGACGACACCTTGGTGTTTATTGTTTGCGCGGCGCCTTCACAGTCAGTTTCATGACGACCTCGTCGCGAACCAGATCGTCTGCCTTGCCCGCATAGTTAATCCCAAAGTCCTTGCGGTTAATCGAGAACTCGGCGTTGACTGAGGCGGCGTCCGGCGCAACCTGGATCGTCGCCGGAAAGCTGATCGATTTCTTGACGCCGTGCAAATCCAGATTGCCCGTGACAGTGTGCGTCGCGCCGGCGGTCGTGGCCGGCTCGATCTTGGTTGAAGTGAAGTTCGCCTTCGGATGTTTGGCAACATCAAAAAAGTCGGGCGTCTTCAAATGCCCCGTCAGACGCTCGTTGTCGGTCACGATCGAGTTCGTGTCGATGTCGATCGTCACCCGGCTTTTTTCCACGCCTTCTTTGGCGAGTTCAATTGTGCCGCTGAATTGTTTAAACGAGCCGTTGTGACTGCCCGTGACTTTCGATCCGACGAACTCAACTTTCGAGTTCTCTGGGTTGATCGCAAGCGTCTCAGCGCCGGCAGTTTTCGCGGCATCCGGAGTCTGAATCGCTTCGGAAACTGTCGCGTACGGTTTGTTGTCGGCTGGATTGGCGCACGCCGCCATCGTCAACGCGCAGGCCAGCATGAAAATCGAAAAGTATTTTCTCATCCTCAAAGTTATTCCTTTCAGTTTCTGCTTTGGAAGTTTGGCACAGTGCCCTTGTTGTTCCCAATTCAAAATTGAAAGAAAAAGGTCACAAATACGATAGCCACCAATCGCGACGGCGCGCTTTTACGCGGGCGAACCACTTGCACAAGGGATACAGCAGCAGCACCCCGATAATCCAGCAGAGGTAAACTACCCAAATCGGAAAACCGATGCCGTCCGGCAGGCTCGTAAACTTATCGACCGGGCTGGCAAATTGCCACGCGACGGGCTGGCCGGCAACGAGTCCGGCGATAACTCCCATTAAATGAGCGATGTACCACTGAAGCAGATAGAAAAACAGCGGCACACGGCCAAATGTCACAAGCGCGTCGCGCAAGCGGCCGACTAGAGATTTTGCCGATGCAATCGTCACGGGCAGTTTTTCGAACCACGTCAAAGCCATTATCGAAGGACCCAACGTCATCAACAGGAAAAGCAGCGACGGCGGATACTTTGACGTGTTCAAGAAAGACATCACGGTAAACAGCGCGTTCTTCTGTGACGCCCATTGTGATGGATCCCCGTAGAGATTGATCGCCCGCAGTGCGAAGAACAAAGCGGTCGCCACGCCCCCAATAATCAGTAACCAGCGACGACGTTCGAGCGCATCTTTCGTGTACAAAACGCCGAACGCGTATCCCACCGCCATCACCCCAATCCACGGAATCAGCGAGTAGATGACGACGACCACCGGACTTGGATCGCCAAGAATTGGAAATGCCTTGAAGGGCGTTTGATGCAGAACGATCCAAAGCTTTTGCCCGATCGTCGGCACCGCCGTTCCCGGGCCGTTCCAGCCGGGCACTTCAAACCTGTCGAGCAGATTGTGAAACGCGATCATCAACAAGCCGAACCCGGCAATCACCCTAATCGGCAGATGAATCAGCGCGGCGAGCACGATCATCGAGACACCGAGCACCCAAATGACCTGCAGCATCGCCAGCAGACGAAAGTCCAGGTTGAACCAAACGCCCCACTTTACGATCGTCAGCTCGAGCAGGATCAGCCAAAGCCCGCGTGTGATCAGAAACTTTGATAGTTCTTTCTTACTCTTACCGCGCGACAGTTGCAGATACGCTCCGGTGCCGGCGAGAAAAACAAAAACGGGCGCGCAAAAATGTGTAATCCAGCGAGTGAAGAAAACCACGGGCGTCGTCTTAGTCAGGTCAGTCGGATCGAAAGCGAATGCGCCAGAGTGAACGAAGTCGCGCGTGTGATCGAGCATCATGATCACCATCACGATGCCGCGCAGCATATCGATCGAATCGAGGCGGCGGCGTTCGGGCTTCGCCGGTTCCGGATTGACTGCGCCTGCGGGTTCCGTGCTCGGCGACTGTTCAGCCATAAGGGTTCGCTCGCGTGATGTACTCGGAAAGCGCGCGGAGTTTATCGCAGAATATCGGGAAATTCGAGCGCAGGAAGGCATAGACTTCAGTCTCCGCTACTTAAGTACTGGTTCAGTTTAAGAAAACTTCTCATTCACGCCGCCGCTTCAGCGCGGCGTTGTCGCGTTCACATAAGACCGCGAAACCGTTTAAACGGTTTCCGGTTTGCTTGCTGCGCGGGGCACCGGGCTAAAGCCGCGGTGTGAATATTAGAAATCGAACTGAACTAGTACCGTTACTTAGGGGCACGTTGCTTGCCGCTCATTCTTTACGAGGAGGAGTTATGCCCGAAAAAGAGACGCTCGAACGAGCCAAGAAAGACAAGCGCGAAGGAAAAGCACCCAGCACACAGGCGGGCGAATTTGTTCGTGAAGAGATCGAGCACGTTCGCGAAGGCAAGCACGGCGCACGATCGGCAAAGCAGGCGATCGCGATCGGACTCTCTAAAGCCCGTCGCGCCGGCGTAGATCTTCCGCCGCCAAAGAAAGGATCAAAGAGGATTAAGGATCAAGCGAAACGCGATTTGCGCAAAGGCAAGAAAGGCACGAAGAAGAAATCAACGAAGCGTGCGCGCGCAATGAGAGAAGCTCTGAAGGACGAACCTCGCCGCGCCGCTTCGAAACTCGCTCTGTCACGCCAGGCTAAGAAGGCAGCGAAGAAGCGTTCGGCGAAGGATCGTTCGCGCGCGGCTAAAAAAGCTGCGCGAACCAGAAAACGTAACAGCTAGGTTCGATCGGCGTGCTGCTGAAAGCGGCCTACTCTACCAGAACAACAGCTTCACCCTTAACCACCGCTTCGCCGCGTTGATTAGTGCAAACCGTCGTCAGCGTCACGATTGGCTTGTCCGGGCGAACGGAGGTTACGGTTACGCGCGCGGTGATCGTATCGGCTGGAAAGACAGGCGCCACAAATTTCAGGTTCTGGCTAAGGTAAATGCTGCCCAAGCCCGGCAACTCGTTACCGATAACGTTCGAGATTAAAGACGACGTCAGCATTCCGTGCGCGATGCAACCGCGAAAACGAGTTCCCTTCGCGTAGTTTTGATCGAGGTGAATCGAATTTCGATCACCCGAAAGCTCCGCAAACTTCTCGATGTCGTCCTGGGTGATCGTCTTTGTGACTGAGGCTGTATCGCCAGGTTTGAACTTCATGGTTGTGTCTCAAGACGCTAGAGTTCGATCTGCCGCAACGAAATCACTGGTTCGAATTCCAGCAACTTACCGGCCGTCGGCTCATCCAGTGCCCCGTCCACCTGAATGATCGCCATCGCTTCCCCGCCCCGTTCACGCCGGCCGAGATGAAACGCGCTGATGTTTATCCCCGCGTCGCCCAGGACGCTGCCGACTCGACCGATGACGCCGGGCACGTCGCGATTGTGCATCACCAGCATGTGGCCGCGTGGAACAGCCTCGATGCGAAAGCCGTTGATTCGGGTGAGACGGCCCTCGCGGTAACCTTCAGCGGTGGTGAAAACTGAGCCTGACGCGGTTTGCTCGCCGTTGGCCGTGACCACGGAAGTTCGGATCGCCGAGACCGCATTTGAACCACGAACGTAAGCTGTAGTCACCGTGATGCCACGTTCATCCGCAATCAGGAACGCATTGACGGCATTTACGCGCGCGCTGACATCGCGCAACAGACCGGCTAGAAACAAACGTGTGACCGGCGCCGCATCAACATCCACAAGTTCACCGGCAAACTCGAGCCGCACTTCGCGAATCGCTTTATCGGCCAACTGCGCCTGAAAACGACCCAGACTTTCTGCGAGTGACAAGTACGGCTGCAATGTCGTCAGTTCTGTCGCGCCTACGGCCGGCATGTTCACCGCGCCCCGCAACGCGCCGCTCAGCAGATAATCACGCATCTGTTCAGCGACCGTGAAAGCGACCGCTTCCTGAGCTTCCGCCGTCGAAGCGCCGAGATGCGGCGTGGCAATTACCTGATCGAGTTGCAGCAAGGGATGATCTGATGGCGGCGGTTCTTTTTCGAAGACATCCAGCGCCGCACCGGCGATCTTTCCGGATTGGATTGCCTCGTGCAACGCCACCTCATCGACAAGTCCGCCCCGCGCACAGTTGATAACGCGCGCACCGGTTTTCATTTTGGCGAACGCTTCAGCGTTAATCAGTCCACGCGTTTCATTCGTCAGCGGCGTGTGAATCGTCAGGAAATCGGCTCGCGCAAATACTTCATCCAGCGAAACAGTTTCGACTTCAGCTTCACCCGCCGGCTGAATCGCAATGAAAGGGTCGTGAGCCAGGGCTTTCATTCCCAGCGCGCCCGCTCGCTGCGCCACGGCGCGACCGATGCGGCCCAAGCCGATGATGCCGAGCGTTTTGCCGCGCAATTCCGCGCCGATAAAACGCTTTCGCTCCCAGTGCGCGGCTTTAACGCTGCTGTTTGCCTGCGCAACGTTACGCGCGAGCGCCACCAAAAGTGCGATGGTGTGTTCGGCCGTCGTGATCGTATTGCCGTCGGGCGCGTTCATGACGACGATTCCATGCGCAGTCGCCGCCTGCACATCGATGTTGTCCACGCCGACACCGGCACGGCCGATCACCCGAAGTCTCGGCGCAGAATCCATCAACTCGGCGCCGACTTTCGTCTCGCTCCGTACGACCAGCCCGTCGTAGTCGGCGAGAACGGTTTGTAACTCTGCCGGCGGCAGACCCGTGCGCTTCTCGACCTCGAATCCGGCGTCGCGCAACGGCTGGAGTCCGCTGTCGCTCACGTCATCGGCCACTAAGACCCTCTGTGCACTCATTGTGCGCGGATTATATCGGTTTTTCTTCGGCGGCGTCGTTTCCCGTTCTAGTGATACACTGCCGCAAAACGATTTTTGTTACGCAGTGCGGCCCCGGAGAGATCGACTTTGATTACCGTTACCTGCCTCAACACCGCCACGAAGGAAATCACAGAGAACTGTCCCGTACCGGACATCAGTGACCTTTGCCAGGATTCTCAGCACGTAGTTTGGGCTGACGTCAGCGATCCTACGACTCAGGACTTTACGGACCTGGCTGAGGAGTTCAACTTTCATCACCTGTCGATCGAGGACTGTCGTAACACGCATCAACGTCCAAAGGTCGAAGAATACTCCGGCTACTATTTCATTGTTCTCTATGAAGCCAGTCTCGTCGGGCCAGACGACGTACTCGAGTTGCGCGAACTGAACATCTTTCTCGGGAAGAACTATCTGGTGACGGTTCACAGTCGCCCGATCCGCGCTATCGCCACCGCGCGCCGGCTCTGGGAGGAATGGCTCGATCGATCTGAAGCGGGCGCCGGACTGCTGGCGTACCTGCTCATCGATGCAATCGTTGATGACTACCTCCCGCTTCTCGACATCATCAGCGAGCGGATGGACGATTTGGAGGACTCGATATTCGGCGAATGGCGCGCCGCGGTCATTGAAGAAATATTCATGGTCAAGAAGAAGCTGCTTTACCTGCGGCGAGCGATTACTCCTCTGCGCGACGTTTTTAATACCCTGCTCAGGCGTGAACAGCCGATCTTTCCCCGCGAGACCCATGTCTATTTCCAGGACGTATTCGATCATCTGATTCGCGTCGCCGACAACATCGACACGCTGCGCGATATGTTGAGCTCAACGATGGACGCTTACCTATCGGTTTCAGGGAATCGGATGAACAAGGTGATGAAGCGCCTGACATCAGTCTCAACAATTCTGATGTCGGTGACTTTGATCGCGGGCATCTACGGCATGAACTTCGTCTTCATGCCTGAGTTAAGATGGCGCTACGGCTACATCTTCGCGCTGCTGAGTATCGTTGGCGTCGGCCTGGCGCTGTATGCTTATCTTAAGAAGGTGGATTGGTTGTGAAAGGAAAGGAAGTCTCAATTCATCGTGTTCAACCTCGCTCTGGGGACACGCGCGAGCTGGCCGCGCAGCTGGCGCCTTTGGAAGAATTAAGCGAGCGGAGTGAGGCGAGCACGAATGGCTCGCAACTCGTGGCTCAGGAAAATGGAGCAATCGTCGTCGGCGCTGAGCAAACGGAACTCGCTAAAGAGGTAGTCGCGGCCGAAGAGCGAAACGGCGCTTTGGGTCTGGAACCAGTCGTCATCGTCATCGTGGGATTGCTGCTGGCCTTCATTGTGTTCATTGCGTGGCAAATCTCGCGGATGCCCCCCGAATAGAATCAACTAGATAAGAGAGAAACCCCTGATGGAAATCTTTGTCTATCGCGAAGGCGCGGAACGGGTCGAATCCAGCTTCACCGCCGAACAACTACCCGAACTTTTGAAAGACGAAAAGGCTGTCATCTGGATTGACATGGAAGCGCCGACTGAAGCCGACGAGCAGCTTCTATCAAACCTATTTCACTTTCATCCCCTAACCCTGGAAGATTGTCGCGAGACGCGGAATTATCCGAAGGTGGAAGAATTCCCTGGCTATCTTTATTTCATCGTGCATGGCGTGCGCGCCGACACCAGTCCTGATCATTTCAATACGATCGAACTCGATGCGTTTCTCGGGCCGAACTATGTCATCACTTATCACCACGATATGTTTCGCAGTATCAACAACGTGAAGAAGCTGGTGACGACCACCCCCGTCGCCTGTCAACGCGGGCCGGCGTTCCTGTTACATCAAATCCTGGATCAGATTGTCGATTTCTATTCGCCGGTGCTCGACGATTTCGATGAACGGATTGCGAAACTCGAAGACGACATCTTCACTCTGAGCCGGCCGAACCAGGCGATCCTCGAAGAGATTATGGATTTGAAACGTGGCGTGCTTCGTCTGCGGCGCATCTCAGCGCGGCAGATGGAGGTAATTCTCCGCACGAGCCGTGGCGAATTTTCATTGATACCGGCGCCGATGCTGCCGTTCTATCGCGACATTCACGATCACATCATTCGCATCACTGACCTGGCTGAGAGCTATCGCGATTTAATCAGCGGCTGCCTGGACGCTTATATGTCAGTCGTCGGCAACCGCATGAACGAAATCATGAAGGTGCTGACGATCTTTTCCGCCATCATGCTGCCGCTGACGTTCATCGCCGGTGTATACGGCATGAACTTTGAAAACATGCCTGAGCTGACTACGCGCTTTGGCTATTTCGTCGTGCTCACGATCATGGTGTTTGTCGCCATCGGTATGCTGCTCTTCTTTTGGGCGCGCGGGTGGCTTGGTGGTCGATCGTAAAGGGCCTCAGAAACGGGTTCTCACTTAAGCATGTCGTTTCTTCAGTTGGGCTTCGCCTCAAAGGTCTGAAAGTTCATGGTCCGAAGGTTCCGCCTGTTATTCACACCGGGCTTCAACCCGGTGATCCACGGCTGCTAAGGTAAAGGAACCGTTTCAACGGTTTCTCCAAGCGCAGACGCAACCTGATCTGATCAAGCTCTCGGTTCGTTGAGAAGAGGAAACCGTTAAAACGGCTTTTCGGACATCTCCCTGCCAAAGTCACCGGGCTGAAGCCCGGTGTGAATGAGAGACTTGGAACTCTCTGACTTTCGAGGCAAAGCCTTTCCAGTTATCCGCGCCAAGACCCGTGGTTTTTAGTCCCGCCTTCCAGGAAAACTAATCAGTCAGATTAACTTGATAGGTCGGTCAGCCTTCGTGCGGTCTGACCGTTCACGCCCACACGCCTACTTCCAACCTTCGTAAATCGCCACATTTTAGTGAAGTTTCTGACATTTTCCTTGCGGCACGACCATTGCCAAAACAGGTTCGCGCCGTTGTGTGGCGTTGCTAACACTAGTTTTGGAGAGATGAGATCAATGAGACTGAAAGAAACCCTCAAGAAGAATTTCGCGCTATCCCTGATGGCTTTGTTCTTTGCGCCCCTGATCCCCATGGGAGTCAGAGCCGACCAGGGTAAGAACAACCACGGACCGCAGTCACAAGGTTCGGCAAAGCGATCGAAGATCGCCCCTGACCTGGACGACGACGTGAATCGCGTCTCATCTGGCGAGAAGGCCGACAAAACTGCCCGCGTTATCGTGCAACTAAACGACCCACAGAAGTCGACCGACACCGATCTCCAAAATAAGTTCGCCGCCCGCAAAGGTCGCTTCAAGAATGCTTATCGCAACCTGGGACTGGTCACGGCAGATATGCCGATGTCTCGCATTCGCGAGCTGGAAAACGACGAGGACGTTGCTTACATTAGCCCGGACCGCGAGGTCGTTTCCCACGGACATATCGAGACCTCCGTGGCCGCAGCTCAAGCAGACGCGCGCAGCGAGGTTGCAGGTTTCTCTTCACTCAACGGCACGGGTGTCGGCATCGCTGTCCTCGACAGCGGCATAGACGACACGCACAACCTGATTAAAGCTTCTACGGGTCGCCCCGGCGTGGCTTACTCCAAGACCTATACCGGTATCGCTGCGAACCGAGACTACTTTGGACATGGCACCCACGTGGCATCAATGCTCATGGGTAACCCGGGATTCAAGTCCAACTACTACGGCGGCATTGCCTACGAAGCGAAAGTTATCAGCTTGGCAGTTCTTGACGCGCAGGGCCGAGGGACCGCGAGCAATGTTATCGCGGCGATTGATTGGTGTATTGCGAACAAGGCAACCTATAACCTCCGCGTCATCAACCTGAGCCTCGGTGCGCCGCCGAAAGACAGCTACAAGAACGATCCGTTGTGTCTGGCCGCCCGCCGCGCTCACAACGCCGGCATCGTCGTGGTAGCCGCCGCGGGCAATCGTGGCAAAGATTTAGATGGTGACAAGATCTACGGCGGCATCGATTCACCCGGCATTGAGCCGTCGGTCATTACGGTGGGCGCCACCAACAGTTTCGGCACAGACGCAAGACACGATGACAAAATCACTTCGTACAGCTCGCGCGGTCCGACTCGCGGCTATACGAAGGATTCATCGGGCATCAAGCGTTACGACAATCTGATCAAGCCGGACATCGTCGCGCCTGGTAACAAGTTGATCGGCGCCATGTCTCCCAGCAGCAGTGGCAAATTGCTCTCTCTCGTGTCCCTCTACCCGTCGCTCAAAGTCGGGAACACCACCTCTGCGGACCAGTGCATGTACCTCAGCGGCACGTCGATGTCCGCGCCCATAGTAGCGGGCATCGCGGCCTTAATGTTGGAGGCGAATCCGAACCTCACGCCGAGTCTGGTCAAGGCCATCCTGATGTATTCGGCCCAGCCGATCGATGGCTTCAACACGCTCGAGCAAGGCGCGGGGCAAGTAAACGCGGAAGGCGCTGTCAAAATCGCCAGCCTGGTTAAGACAAATGCCAGCACTTTGTCGCAGGGAAGCCTGATGCTCAATAGCTGGGACGAAAACGATCAGGACAACTACATTTCCAGCACTAACGAGCGCATTGATTGGGGGCGCGGGATCGTAGGCGATTACTGCGTCATGTATGGCAGCGACTTGATGACCAAGTGGCAAGGCATGTATGCGCAGGGCAAAGTGATCGCCGACGCCACCTCAGTAACGAATGGTGTAATCGTGCGCAACACGAGCCTGATGACCAGCGGTATCTCGCTAACAGCAGGGCCGGTAACGGTCACGGGTGTCCTGTTAAGCGATGGCACACTGTTTACCAGTGGCGTCCTCCTTAGCGATGGCGTCCTGTTGAGCGATGGCGTCTTGTTAAGCGACGGCGTACTGCTCAGCGACGGCGTGCTTCTCAGTGATGGCGTGCTGCTGTCCGACGCCATCTCAAAGGGCGATAACACGTCCGCGATGAGTCCATCCTATTGATTTGGGCTACTACTGGAAAGGAGAACACGCCATGTTTAGACAGACTGCCCTGGCCCAAATCATGCCCCCGCCCGTGCCGGCGATGTCCGGTTGGGCGCAAGACGTAATCACCCAAAGACTTACTGACGAGTGTCAACCGGAAGTACTCCAGTTTCTCGCGCAGCGCCCGCTGCACACGGTTTCGCTCGTTGGAATCATTAGGGACAATGGCCTCGTCAGCCCATTTAACCGCGGAAGCTTCTACGCTTGCCGCAACCGCTCGGGCGAACTTGAAGGCGTCGCGCTGATTGGCCATGCAACCCTGATGGAGACGCGAACCGAGCGTGCGCTTCAGGCTTTCGCTGAAGTCGCGCAGAAATGCACGACCGCTCACATGATCATGGGCGAGCGAGCACGCATCGAGGAGTTCTGGAACTATTATTCGGAAGACGGCCAACAGCTGCGTCGCGCCTGCCGTGAGTGGTTGTTTGAATTGCGCTGCCCCATCGAGGTCCGCGAGTCTTCCCCAGGACTGCGACTGGCGACACCCGACGATCTGGATCTAGTTCTGCCGGTGCATGCGCAGATGGCGTTTGAGGAAAGTGGCGTCAATCCCCTGAAAGAAGATCCGGTCGGTTTTCGCGAACGCTGCCTCCGGCGGATTGAGCTCTGCCGGACGTGGGTATTGATCGAATCCGGCAGGCTCATCTTCAAGAGCGATATCGTCTCCGATACAAAATCAGTCGTTTATCTTGAAGGTATCTGGACGGCTCCCGAAGATCGCGGGAAAGGTCACGGATTGCGTTGCATGTCTGAACTGGGACAGTTTCTGTTGCAGCGTGCGGATTCCATCTGCGTTCTCGTAAACGAGCAGAACATCCCCGCGCATGAGTTCTACAAACGAGCGGGATTCAGATTCCGGTCCGTTTACGACACGATTTTTCTCGCCTAATCCGACTAGCCTACCCCGGCGGGGCTGCGCTTGATTCCTCGGTTAGCAGCCGCTAGCACGCAAACCCTTACCGGACGATCAATAAATAAGCCGAAACAATTAGAGCATTGGTGATGAGGGCGTACACTCCTGCGACCACGTCGTCGGCCATGATTCCCAATCCTGACTCCAGCGACTCGAGTCGACGAATCGGATAGGGTTTCCAAATGTCGAACAGACGAAACAAGAGGAACGCAGACAGGATGCTCCACCAGGTGTGCAGCCAAAACGGACCTGACAGCAGGGCGATCATTTGGCCGGCAACTTCATCGATGACGACTATCGACGGATCCTTGCGCTGAATTACTTTCTCGGTGCGCGTCGCGGCCCAGATGCCCAGCATCGTTGTCGCAAACGTCAGCAGCAGCATGAACGTTAGCTGCGGTGTGAACACGTAAAGCAGACTCGAGCCTGATCGTTGCGCATTCGCTTCAAGTACTCCGTAAAACCAGCCCGAAATACTCAGATACAAACCAGCGCCCACGAGCGAGCCGAGGGTCCCCGGCGCCACCGGCAAGTAACCAACACCGCAAGTCGCGATCGCGAGGGCGACGTAATCACTCGCTGAGCGTCGTTTCGGCACGGGAACTTCCATCGCCGGAACAACTACATTTGGATTCAGCTCATCGCTGGATTCTTTGATTGGCATCTCAGAGTGTGGCACAGACTTCAGTCTGTGATTTCAACCAGTGGCACAGACTTTAGTCTGTGATTTCAACTAAAAGCGTCTCTTAGCTTCATTTGAACAAAGCCTAAAGTCTGTGCCACTTTCACGGTTCGCTAATTGCTTTCGATTGTGGCTTGAGCCTATGCTGTCAACGGCCTCCCCTTTTCCAACCGCGTTTCGTCGGCACGTAATGCCGCTTCGAAAACTTCCGAGTCTTTTATCAGACAAGTTCTGGAAGTGTCGAGTGCCATCAAACTACGACATCTGGATGAATCACCTAGCGCCAGACGGTTCAAAGCTGCTTTCGCGACGCATCATAGTTTGCTTGATGATGGTTCTGAGCTTGTCGTACGCGGCTCGCGTCACAGCTCATTCCAAGCCGGCAATCCAACCATCAGGTCGCATTCGCGGAACCACTCTCGCCGTCACCGGCGATCGGCGTGAGCGGTTGCCGCGAGTCGTGCTCCTCCTAACAGGCCCGGCCCTCGGTGATAACAAACTCTCAATAATCAGCGACGATCAGGGCGAGTATTCATTTAATCGTTTGGCGGCCGGAGACTACACCCTCGTGGCGACGCATGCGGGCTTTGAAAGACTCGAGCAGAAAGTGACCCTGGCGATCGACGCAACCGTCGATCTCGACGTCTCGTTGCAGCCCAGCACCGTCCAGGTAATTGTCGATGTCGCACCCGAACCCGATCGCATTAACACCACGGACACGACCGTCGCCGGAGAGTTATCAGCCACGAAGCTGCGCGATGTGCCGCTGGTCAACGAAAAGTTTCAGGACGCGCTGCCGCTGCTCCCCGGAGTGACACGAAGCCCCGACGGCGCTCTCAACATTAAAGGGACGCGGCCGGACCAAAGTGGCACGTTGGTGTCGAGCTTGAACGTTAGCGATCCGGTGACCGGCGATGCCGCGATCGACCTGCCGCTCGAAGCGGTCGAGTCGGTGCAGGTTTTCTCAAATCCGTTTTCCGCTGAATACGGGAGATTCACCGGCGCGATTACGGCGATCGAGACTCGCTCCGGGAGCAACCGCTGGCGCTACCTTTTGACGAACGTGCTGATGCGTCCGCGCATTCGCGACGGCAAGATTTACGGCGTGCAGTCAGCGACTCCACGAATTGCTGTTGGCGGTCCAATCAAGAAAGACAAAATCTTCTTCTTTCAGAGTTTCGAATATCGCTTTGTGCGATCCGAAGTGACCAGCCTGCCGCCCGCCCAGCGCGACAGCAAGCTGGAAAGCTTTGATTCGTTCACGCGTTTCGATTTCAATCTTAACAACACGAATCGCCTGGCAGTCAGCTTTTCGCTGTTCCCGCAGAAACGCGACGCCATTAACCTGAACACCTTCACGCCGCTCGACACCGCCGCGAATCAGCATCAACGCGGATGGTTCTTTGCCGTTAACGAACAAGCGACGTTCGCAAAAGGCGCCCTGCTCCAATCAAGTTTCAGTTTGAAACAGTTTGACCTCGATGTCTTTGCAAACAGCGGCGGGCCTTTTGAGATTTCGCCGGCGCGACGTTCGGGCGGTTGGTTCAACCGGCAGGGACGCGAGAGCCGCCGGGCCGAATGGCTCGAGACGTTGTCTCTGCCGGAAAAGAAGTATTACGGCAAACACGACATCCGATTCGGAATCAATGTCAGTCACACGACTTTCGACGGCAGCGATGTGTCCGCGCCGGTTCGGATTGTCCGTCGCAATGGAACGCTAAGTCAGCTCATCACATTTGCGGGCGCCGGTGCATTGGAACGAAACAACACTGAGCTGGCCGCGTTCGCGCAGGAGACTTGGCATGCACACCAGAGGTTAACGATTGATCTTGGCTTGCGCTGGGACAGGGACAGTATCAGCAAGAACAACAACTTTGCGCCGCGGCTCGGTTTCGCTTTACTCCCATTCGCTAATGAGCGGACGGTGATTCGCGGCGGGGTCGGTCTCTTTTACGACAAGATTCCGATCAGTGTCGGCATCTTTCCGCAGTATCAGCAGCGGGTTGTGACCACGTTTGCCGCCAACAATCTGGCGGTCGTAGATGGCCCGCGGACGTTCATTCATGTGTTGGACGCAGCAGGTTTGCGAAATCCGTTGAGCGTCGCCGGAACTCTGCAGATCGATCACGAAATCCAGAGACTGCTTCTCCGGTTTGGCTTTGAAGAACGGCACACGCGACGGGATTTCATTCTTGATCCAACTGCTGATGGCCGGCTGCTTCTGAGAAATGATGGCGAAGCGCGGTATCGCGAGTTTCAGGTGACTGGTCGTTTTCGACTGCAGGAGCGAGGGCATCTGTATCTCGCCTATGTCCACTCGCGTGCGACCGGCGATCTGAATGCTTTCAATAACTATTTTGGCAACCTGCGAAATCCCGTCATTCGCGCGAACGAGCGCTCGCTGCAACCTTTCGACGCGCCCAACCGGCTGCTTTTCTGGGGCGACATCGGATTGCCGAAACAGATCACGGTTTCGCCCGTGATGGACTGGCACACTGGCTTTCCTTTTTCGCTGGTCGACGAGAATCAAAACTTTGTTGGCGCGCGCAATCGCGCCGGACGTTATCCAAACTTCTTTGCGCTCGATCTTCAGATTACGAAGGGGCTGACACCGCGAGTGCCCAACTGGGGATTCATCCCTGCGCAGTTTCGCGGCCGGAAATTTCCCGGACGCTTCGGCGTAAAACTGTTCAATCTCACGAACCACTGGAACCCGCGCGATTTTCAGAACAACATTAACGCCGCGGATTTTGGATCGTTCTACAACAGCACGCGTCGAGGGATTCGGTTGAAGTTTGAGTTTGTCAAGTTTTAGAGCGAATTCGGGAGCGCTGGCAGGCGAGATGTCGCCGGGCGAAATTGCACCGCCGGATTAATTAATCGATGGATTCTTTGATGGTCCTATTCCGTCGGTTTAGGGTCTTGCGGCTTCAATTGCTCCACTGATTTACTTGCCTCCCGCTTGATAACTATCGCCCTTTTCCTGTTATCAAAACCGCGCACCACAATATAGACTGACGAACCCAATGCCATCCAAGTGGCCAGATCGCTTGGGTTATAAGCCCTTATTCTAATCCCGTGTGTCTTCTCCCAGATCGTATAAATTGCAAAGCACACACCAAACACTAATTCAAGCCATGCATACAACATGAGACGTTTCTCTCTGACTGCGAACAGGATACGTCCCAAGGGCAATACAAGGACACCTCCCACAATCGCAACTGGAATCTCCCCGAATGTATTAGTAAGACCACGTAATAAGTCATTTAAGAAATTCGGTCTTGACCTCGAAAGAGCAGAAAGCAATATGAGTACGGCCCAAATTCCCCAAAGTATGGATCCCAGGTCACTCTTTTTCTGAGATGCCTCGAAGTCCTGGGCGCCGAGATCAATCTCTCGGTCATCAGCATCTTTCTCGATTCGTACGCCGGTACGCCGCCGTAATTCTTCAGTGGCAATAGCAATGGCGATCTCCCGATACTGCTCGCGGTCGATCGTCAGCATTTGATGAAGCTCTTCGGTTGTCAGGCTGGAGATTCGTTGTCTGAGTTCCTCGGGACCAACTTGCATGTCAACCTTCCTCTGGGATCAGGGGTTAACCTAACATTACTTCCTTCAAGCTCTTGAGGCCACAACCGTTCCGACGAGATCGTATTCCTGCGCTTCGGTAATCATCACATTCACCATCTGACCGGGCTTCGGAACGAAACCTTCCGGCGCGTCATTGATCAGAACACATCCGTCTATGTCCGGCGCCTGAGTTTCCATTCTCCCCTGCCACAGCAAATCACTTTCGTTTGATTCGCCTTCAAACATCACGCGGACGGTCTCACCGACCATCGCGGCATGTTTTCGCTTCGCGATCTGTGATTGCGCTTTCATCAACAAGTCACGGCGACGGTTCGCGACCTTTGGATTTACTTTGTTTGGAAGATCGAAAGCCGGCGTGCCTTCTTCATCTGAATAAGTAAAAACACCCACGCGATCGAATTCGACGTTCTTGATGAAGGTCATCAGTTCGTTAAAGTCTGCTTCCGTCTCGCCCGGAAAACCGGTGATGAACGTCGTGCGCACGCCAATTCCCGGCACGCGGTGACGCACTCGCTCGATCAAACGCTCGAGCGAAGCACGATTCCCGCCGCGCTTCATCAGCTTCAGAACATTCTGTGAAGCATGCTGCAAAGGCATGTCGAGATACTTCACGGCCTTTGGTTCTTCCGCGAGTACGTCAAGAAAGCCGTCGCTGATGTGCGTCGGATAGGTGTACATCACACGCACCCACTCAATGCCATCGGTGTGTGACAGCTCGCGCAAGAGACGTGCAAGCGCGTCCGGCTTGCCCAGGTCTTCGCCGTAACGCGATGAATCCTGCGCCACCAGAATCAGTTCCTTTACCCCTTCTTCAGCCAGCTGATGAGCTTCGGCGACGAGCGATCCAAAGCGGCGGCTGCGAAAATGACCGCGCATCTGGGGAATGAAACAGAAGGCGCAGGGCCGATCACAACCTTCGGCAATCTTGATGTAAGCGTAATGACTCGGCGTGGCGAGTATCCGCGGCGTCGATTCGTCGTAGAGATAAGTCGCGCTCTGATTTCCGAGCGGAATCACCGGCAACGACCGCGTATTCGTCTGCGGATCACAAACGCCGAGAATTTCGTTGATCTGGCTCGTGCCGATGAACGCATCGACCTCCGGCATTTCCGCTTTCAATTCATCGCGATAACGCTCGACCAGACAGCCGGCGACCACCAGGCGCGTGGCTTTCCCCTCGGTCTTCAAACGCGCCGCTTCGAGAATTGCTTCGATTGATTCCTTCTTTGCTGAATCGATAAAGCCGCACGTGTTTACGACCACCGTGTCCGCATCTTCGGCGTCAGCAGTAATCTCAAAACCTTTT
The DNA here is from genome assembly GCA_049273695.1 of Pyrinomonadaceae bacterium. Lineage (GTDB taxonomy): Bacteria > Acidobacteriota > Blastocatellia > Pyrinomonadales > Pyrinomonadaceae > UBA11740. The sequence goes on along the minus strand of JBASRE010000019.1, from coordinate 14,833 downwards.
TGCTTGAGTTGCCCCATCATCACTTCGCTATCGACGAGGTTTTTTGGACAGCCCAAACTGATAAATCCAACTTTGTTCATTTGTTACTAGATCGTGAATTGTGAATCGTGAATAGACAAATCGAAGTCGTTCAGAGGCGAGTTACCGCTCGCCTTCTTTCGATATACATTGGCGGGCAGTAGCCCGCCTCTAAACTGTTTTTAATGACTTGTATCTCTCTGTGTCCTCTGTGGTTCAATTATCCCGCCCATTTTCAATGCACGCCAATAGACCTTCGATTTGCGAGCGCTCAGCTTCCGACAGCTTCTCTTCCCCAAACCGGACTCGATTGTACGCGTTAGTAATGTCTCGCGCTTCGTGCACGCCGGCAGCAGACGCAAACTCCAGGGGAGTTTCGTACAGCTCGCGCTTGATGCCCTGCTTTTCCAGGGCCTTTAGCAATCTTTCATAGAATTCGACGCGCGTCGTTTCAGATTCATCCCCGCCGCGCCACACTGTTAGTCCCCGGCGCCAACCGAATCGCCGCACGCGACGCGTCAACAGAACGACGGCCATCAGTCCAAACAGCGATGTCGCTCCCAACAGAATCGGCCCAATGAGCGCAGGAAATGCCGCGCGGACCTGCGCGAACTTGTTAAATGAGCCCCGCTGCAGATCGAATAGCTTGTTCCGCGCCGACGTCACCAGTGATCTTTGTTCCTGCTTGTCGTATCCCACGACGTACTGGAACCACATCAACTCCAGCGCTTCAGAATACTTGCTGAGCATTCCGGCGAAGCCTGTCCGCGTCGTCGTGGCGCGGCCCGCGGACGGCGTCGGATCAAATGTCACCCATGATTTCGTCTCGGGGAAATAAACTTCCACCCAGGAGTGCGCGTCGCTCTGTCGCACGGTAAAGGCGCCCGACGCTTCGTTGTATTCGCCCGGCAGAAAGCCGTTTACCAGCCGCGTCGCCACGCCCTGCGTGCGTAACATCACCGCCATCGCCGTCGCGAAATACTCGCAGTGCCCTTCCTTCACGTTGAAGAGAAAATCTGCCAGCGGGTCGGCTCCGCCCGCTTTCATCTCGAGCGAATAGCCATATCCGTCGCGCAGATGAGCTTCAACCGCGCGCACGGCGTCGTACCAGGTACGCGCTTCGCTCTGCTGAATGACATCGCGCGTGAGCGTGCGGATACGCGGATCGAGGTTCGCCGGCAACTCCAGATACCGCGCCGACTCAACCAGGTATTGAAGCCGATCGCTGCGGAGTGCAGTCACGCTCGGCTCGGTTGTATCGGAATGCACTCTGTACACCAGCCGCTCCTGATCGTGCGCACGCGTCTGAATCGCCCCTTCGGGATCGACGCGGACGAACGGCAAGTTACCTCTCACTCCTACCACGCGCGGCGCGCCAAAAAGAATTGGGGTGTCAACCGGCTCCATGAAAAAAGTCTGCGTCGTCAGGTGGTCCAGGCTTGCAGCTGTGCCAAGTTTGAAGAGGCCGTTGTCACTGTCCTTTTTTTCGAGCCGTTCCGCGACGGGCGATTTCTTCCAGGCTTTACCCGAGAAGCTGTCCAAAGCAACTCCGCGCCAGCGCAAACGCGTGGCCGGCACACTGCCAAACTCATCAATGCGCACGCGCATGAAGATTTCGTCGTTGCGTTTGAGTTGGCCGATTTGACCGAGCGTCACGCTGTCTGAGAAACCGATGAAGCCGGAAACTCCATTACCACCACGACGCAGGGCGCTGGACGCAGTACGCGGCGCGATTAAGAAGAACGGAAGCGCCAGAATCACAATCAGGATCAGCAAGCCGACGGAGACGAGGGGCAACCGTCGTGTTTCGAGATAACGGCGGCGCCAGAGCCGCATCGGCAGCTTTTGAAAAAGCGTCGAATCAGGCGGAACGAGCAGCCGGGTCTGGTTCGCGGTAATTTTCTTTCGGGCCTTCTGAATTTCAAACGCGACGATCGTCGTGAGCGCGCACAGCAGATAAAGAATTAGCACCCCGAGGAACATCGGGCTCGCCGTCAGTCCCGCCGCCAGCAGCACAGTGAAAAATGAAATTAGGTAAAGAAAAAACCAATCCCGATCGTGCTTGCGTTGGAAAAGTTTGACGGCCGAAAGAAAAAGAATCAGGTGCGATAGAACCGCTACTTCGACACCGCCACGCGGGATTGAGCCGCGCGTTCCGCCAATTCCAGTAGCATCCACTGCGTCACCCAGACCGGGAAGCAGAAGCGGCGTGAGCACCTGCCAATCAAGATAGAAAAACGGAATCGAAACCAGAATGACTGCGAGCGCCAGTCGCTCGCTCAACTGCCAGCGGCTATCTTCTAACTTGAAAGCGACGATCATCACCAGCGCAAAAGCGCCCAGCAGCCACAGGCCGACCCCGCCGGCGACATAGAGCGCCAGCGCCGCGGCGGCAATCGTGGCGTAGGAAGTCAGACGGAAATACGTTCCAAAATTCATGCAGCGTGCTTTGATGAAAAAAGCCCGCTCAAGTTTACCCTGAGCGGACTTCCTTTAATAATCGCGGCATTTGCGGGGTGTCAGGTCAGGACGACGAGCGGCTCTGTTTTCCCTCGCTTTTCCAAAAACGCGGCGAGCCTGGCTGCGTCGGCATCGCTCATTTGCATTACTTTGGCGCCCACGAACCATTTCGCCTGACCGTTGGCGCCCAGGCGGTCACAAGTAACGATTGAGACCACCGACGCAACGGCCGCTGCCGGCAGGCTGACTGTGACGTACAAGAAGCAACCGGGTTTTGTTAGTTGCTCTTGAGAAAATCGGCTGCCGACAAACGATAGCGACATGCCTCCCGGGCTAATTGTTTCGCAGTGGCCGCGGGCAGGAGTCGAGTATGAAACATCCCAAGTCAGCGCGTGACGCTCGACTATGCTGATGGTTGCCGGCAAATGCACTTTGTATCGCGCAAAGCGGCGATGATTCTCACTCTGTTCGTGATGCGAGGTGGGCTTCCGCTCGAGCTTGCGTAGCGGATCGAAGCCCTTGAACTCGAGACCACAATTGTTGCAGAGCAGTTCGTGCAAGCCGGCCATCTGCAGCACAAGAGAGGAATCGTTATAGCCACGCTGGACACGTGTGCTTTTGCATCGCGGACACCACATAGAAACTCAGGTCTCAGGTTTCAGGTTTCAGCTCTTTAGGTCTCAGGTCTCAGGTCTCAGGTCTCAGCTCTTTAGGTCTTAGGTCTTTGTACTTTGAACTTTGAACTTTGGACTTTGGACTTTGGACTTTGGACTTTGGACTTTGGACTCAGTTAGCGGGACAAGGTGAGATGGGGGCGAAGATTGTAGCAAATGACCTCGAAACGCGACCAGACATTTCTTTGACGCACGATTAGAGCCTTCAATCCGACCGGTAATCCGTTCGGCCACCGAGTCTGCTTGCCCCGGCGTTTATCGTTCCGTAGGATCGAAATGTCTATGGCACCGCGGCACATTCGATATCCGAGCCCGTTTACGGGCGAAACATTCCGCACCTAACGGATCTGCAAAATCAATTGGCATGGGTGCTATAAACATTTCGCCGCTCCGCGGCTGTTGACTGGCAACCGTGTCCGTCATATTTTCCTTCCAACAGCACTAATGAGAATTCTTATCACAATCTGTCTGGCCTTCATGCTGCCGACCATTGCGCTTGGCCAACGCGGCACTCTCACGCGAACTCAAATCAAAAACACCGAACAACACCTGTCTGATGCGGGCTTCTGGACCGGACCGATCGACGGGGTCTTTGACGCCGGCTCACGCTCTGCGTTGATTGCTTTTCAGAAATGGCACGGTCGCGACGTGACTGGTCAACTCACCATCGACGAACTTGACGTCATTCGCACCAGCTCCAGGCCAGGAGCAAGAGAACTCGGGTACGAACACGTTGAAGTAGATCTTGATCGGCAGGTGCTGATGTTGGTCGCCAACAACGGCAGCGTCAGGATCCTTCCGACCTCAACCGGCAACGGCAAGACATTCATGGACGATGGTCAGGAAAGCATCTCGTACACACCGCGCGGCCGTTTTCTGGTTTATGACAAGAGTGTCGGATGGGAGACGGGCCCACTCGGATCGGTCTATTACCCCAACTACATCAGCGGCGGCGTGGCAATTCACGGCAGCCGCAACGTCCCCAACCAACCGGCAAGCCACGGTTGCATTCGCATCCCGGTCTTCGCGGCGCGCGAAGTCAGCAAGCTTCTCAAGGTGGGAACCATCGTGCTGGTTTACGACAAAGTCTCGTTCGTTTCCGCGCAGGATTGGGTTACGGATCCGAAGCGGAAGGAGGCTGCTTTGTTGAGTCTTACCGCTGAGGTTGAGGACGGCGTGAGCCAACCAAAATCCCCCGGAAAAAGAAACCGCGCCAGAATCGTCCGCACCTAACCGGCCGCCTGCGGCCGTCTCAGGTTCTGTGGATTCGCGGCAACATCTGCCGGTTCCAACTATCAAATTCAGCCATGAGCCGCTGAAGCACGTCCGGGTTCTTTTTGCCAAACTCAGCTTGCTCGTGCTGATCGAAAGACAGGTCAAACAGGCGACGCCGATCGCCGCTGCGAAGATACTTCCATTTCCCTTGCCGCACAGCATCCTCATCGTAGATGCGCCAGAAGAATGTACGGTCCTGCACCGGACTGACGCCCTTGATTAGAGGTAACAGGTTAGTCCCGTCTAAGGGATAACCTTCCGCGGGTTTCGTTTCCGCAGCAGCGAGAATGGTCGCCGTCCAGTCCATTGAGATCGCCATCTGATGAGTAACGCGATTAGCCGGAATGACGCCCGGCCACCGAGCTATTGCCGGCACCCGAATGCCGCCTTCCAACAAATCACCTTTCTCACCTGAGAAGGGCCACTGATACGAGAAGCGCTCGCCGCCGTTGTCGCTGGTAAAGATCACCAGAGTATTTCTGTCCTTGCCTGCAGCCCTTAAAGCTTGCATCACCCGACCGATGCCCTCATCCAAAATGCGCATCATTTCCGCATACATCTTGAGAGAGCCACCGCCGCCCATGGTAATTGGCTCAATGGTTTTGTCGGTGAAGGCAACGCGCTCGCCGCCTTTGCGATCCTGCCAGGGCCAGTGCGGAGCTGTGTAATGAAGACTTAAGTAGAACGGCGAGGTCCGGCGCCGGCGAATGTATTCGACCGCCCGATTGGTGAGCAAATCGGTCAGATAACCATTCCGCTCAATGGGTTTGAGATTCTCAAATAGGTCAGGCTCGCCGCGACCAGTTTTGTGCAGGTGATAATCAGCCGCGCCGGCGAGAGTCCCGAAAAACTCGTCGAAGCCGTGGGCATTGGGACCCCACTCAGGCCGAAAGCCGAGATGCCATTTCCCGATCAGCGCGGTGTCATAGCCGCTGGTCTTAAGTAGCGAAGCGATCGTCGGATGGCCTGGATCGAGGCCCACGCTTCGGTTGCTGGCGGACAAGGGTTCGACTAACCCGATCTTCACTCGCGCCGGGTATCGGCCCGTAATAAATCCCGCGCGTGTAGGAGTGCAGACGGCTGAAGCAGAATACGCGTCAGTAAACTTCGTGCCCTGTGAAGCAAGCAGATCGAGATTGGGAGTCCGGTAGTCGGGTCGCCCGTAACAACTGAGATCGCCCCAACCGAGATCGTCGGCAAGAATGAAGATGACATTCGGACGATTCGCTCGCGAAGGCGTTGGCGAAGCCTTGCCGGAGCTAGCGTTACGTTGCAAAAGCAAAGTCGCACCGGTTGCCAACCCACCCAGAAAGTTCCGACGAGTAAATTTCATGGCGGAATCTTACATGGAAATGCCCAAGGTCGTGATCACACTCGTAGGCAAAACAAAAAGCCCGCGAGATTTCTGTGGGACGAGAAACAATTGTCAGATGCGATAGCTTACGTCGAATGTGGTCAAGGCGAGCCACTCGACTTAGTGTCAGAACCCGGAGCGGTAGCGATGGGATCGACCACTCAAGTTGCGCATTGATCCGGTCGCTACCGCTCGCGGTTCTGACACGCTGTGCATCCGAGATTAATTTCGAATCAGAATTGGCTCGCCGAAGCCCAACTCTTTCAAGCGCGGTAGTTGAGTCTTTGCGTCTCCCACCACCAGCCAGATCATCCGGTCGGTGTTCAGGTATTTTTCCGACAAAGCCATTACCTGCTGAACCGTCATCCCTCGAACGATCTGTTCGCGCTCTTTCACGTAGTCATATTTCCAGCCGTACTTGCCGATATTCTCCAGCATGTTCAGCTTGGCTTCCGCGGTTTCAAAAGCCCGCGCGTTGCTCTTAATCAGAAAGCCCTTGGTGGTGGCCAGATCGGCTTCCGTAAACGTCTTCGGATATTCCCGAAGGATGTCCTTGATCAACTGAGCGGATTCGAGAGTCACATTGGCTCGTACGTTGCTGGCGATCGTAAAGGCGCCGGGACTCTGCGTACCAGCAAAGCCGGAGTTGATGCCGTACGTGTAGCCTTTGCCCTCGCGCAGAACCTGCGTCAGGCGCGAAGCAAAACTGCCGCCCCCAAGTATGTAGTTCATGACTGTGGCCGGATAAAAATCCTTATCAGTCTGGGCCAGTGCCGGATAACCAAACCGAATAGTGGATTGCGGGGCGTCGGGGACGTCATAAAAATAGACTACGGACTTAGCCGGCGCTTCCGGGGTTTTGTATGCGGGGATGTCGACTTTCTTACTGGCCCATTTACTGTCAATTCGTTTTAGCGAAGCGGTAACTGTGGCTTTATCCAAAGCCCCGACAACGTTCAGTCGCGCGACCGACGGCGAGATACTCCGGGCATAAAACGCCTTAAGATCATCCAGTGTAATCGCATTAACCGAGTCGGTGGTTCCCAGGATATTTTGCGAGCGGATGTTGTCTTTGCCGAATATCAACCGGTTGAATTGATTCTGTGCTAGCGCATTTGCATTAGCTTGTTGCTGGCGAATCTGACTGAGGGCGCTTTGCTTGATCAGATCGAATTCCTTCGCGTCCCAGCGCGGCTCGAGCAGGATCTCTTCGACCAGGGCTAAAGTGGCATCGTAGTTCTTTGCCAGAGTATTGACGCGGACGCGGACATTCTCAGTCGAGGCGGTCACGCTGATCGTCGCTCCCAGTTGCTGGATGGCTTCTTCCAGCTCCTGAGGGGTCTTCTTCTGCGTACCCTGCGTCATCATGCGGGCCATCAGATTTGCCACGCCCACTTTGTTGAGGTCTTCCAGCAGCTGGCCGCCATCGATCACGACGTCGAACTGCATCAGCGGGACTTCGGTGTTTTGAATTCCCAACACGCGTAATCCGTTCGCAAGTTTGTCTTCCCAAATTGCCGGCACCTTAACTTCGGGCGCCTTGCCGTAGGCAGGTTCGACGCTGCGATCGAAAGTTGAAGGAGTGCGTTCATAAGCAGCCTGGGCACTCGGGTCAACACCTTGTTCCGCGCCCTGAACGATTTTCTCTTCTACCACTTCCGCTTTCCTCGCCCCGTCCAAAGCCAGGGCCGGTTGGCCCTTCGGCACGAAGCTGGTCGCCACAAATGGTTTGTTCTTAATGTACTTTCGATAGACGCGCGTTACATCGGCCGCGGTCACCGCCAAAATATTCTCGATGTCTTTGGAAATGAAGCCGGGATCCTTGGCAAAGATATTGTATTGGGCGAGCTGGAATCCCTTGCCGAGCACGCTGGAGAGAGAATTGTAAAACTGAGTCTCCTGCCCGGCTTTAATGCGGCTCAAATCTTTTTCGGAAATGCCGACCTTCTCGAATCGAGCGAACGCTTCATCGAGCGCCTTCGAAACTTCATCGAGATCTTTATCCGGAAAGGCGCGCACCGCTACGCCAAACTGGCCGGCAAGTTCTGAAGTACCATTCGACATCCGGACGACGTCAGTCAATTTCTTTTCTTCAACCAAGACCTGATAGAAGGGCGCCTTCTTGCCTTGCGACAAGTACCGGGCCAGCACGTCGAGCGGGTACGAGTCAGGATGGTACTCTTCCACCGTGGGCCAAACTCTCGTTAGTTCAGGCAAACGGGCGAAGTTGTCTTCGTGGTAGATGCTAACCGTTTCTTTGATCACACCCGGTCGTTTCGGGAGCGGTTTGATCTCCTCGCCTCTCTTAATTTCACTGAAGTATTTTTCCACCAGGCGTTTCGCCTGGACCGGATCAAAATCGCCGGCCACCACCAGCGTGACGTTGTTCGGCACATACCAACGCCGGAAGAATTCCTTCACGTCCGCGAGCGTGGCTCGCTGCAGATCTTCGAGCGAGCCGATCACCTGCCAGTTATATGGATGGTCTTCGGGGTAAAGAGCTCGATCGATTACATAGCTGGTGTGACCATAAGGATTGTTGTCGACGCTTTGACGCTTCTCGTTCTTTACAACTTCCTTTTCTTTCGCCAGGACCGGATCGGTTACCGTATTGATAAACCAACCGAGCTTATCGGCTTCCGCCCAAAGCATCTTCTCCAGCGCGTCGCTGGGTACAGTCTGGAAATAATCGGTGCGGTCGCGGTTGGTCGAGCCATTCGCGCCCGAGCCGCCGATGCGCGCGCTCATTTTGTCGAGGCCGCCTTTGCCCAGATTCTCCGATTCGAGAAACAACAGATGTTCAAAGAGATGAGCAAAGCCTGTGCGGCCGGCTTTCTCTCGCGCCGAACCGACGTGCGCGGTAAGCGCGACCGCGACCACCGGATCAGAGCGGTCGATGTGAAATATCACCTGCAAGCCGTTGGCGAGGGTGAACTTTTCGAAGTCAACTTTGAATACTCCCTTGGGCGCCGGCTTCTGAGCGGAAACGGGAATCAAGGTTGAGAACAGAAAGAGGACGAGAAGAGCAGTTTTCAGGACTTTCATAAGCATGGTGTAAATACGCTGACCTTATCAAAAAGTTTGGAAAAATAAGCGGAGCGCGGGGAGCGGGAGACGCGTGTCAGAACCCGGAGCGGTAGCGACGGGATCTACCACTCAGCTGAGGTGCAATCTGACTCCATTCCCTTGCGCTCACGACTCATGGGCTTTTTGATCCGGTCGCTACCGCTCGCGGTTCTGACACCGACGTCACATCCCGAACAACACAGTCACGCTTCTGTTATCTGTGTTGCTTGTGACGATGTCCGGTTTGCCGTCTTGATTAACATCGCCGACGGCAAGTCGCCAGGTTCCAGCGGCGGTAGCATACGGCGAATTCGGCGCCGCCCTAAAGCCGCCTGTACCGTCGCCGAGCATTATTCGAACACCGTCGCCACCGGCCGCGATAACATCCAGGCGTCGATCGCTATTCACATCGGCGAGTCCTATCCGCCAAACGTTGTGGCCCATTTCGAATGGTGAGTGGCCAACTTCACGAAATCCTCCGGTCCCATCGCCGAGCAGTACCGTCACTTTACTCTGATCGTGATGAGTCGCGACAAGATCGGGCTTCCGGTCTCCATTAATATCACCCATCGCCGTGGACCATGGCGTGCCCGTTCGCAATGGAACCTCGCTTCGGCGAAAGCCGCCTTGTCCGTCGTTAAGTAACAGAGTCAACGCACGACTCATCGGCAGTTGCTGTGCTCGGTTTGGACCCGTGGCCGTAGCGTTCGACACAATGTCGAGACGGCCATCATTGTTAATGTCGCCAATCGTGAGCGGGTACGGGCTGGGCCCAACGGCAAACGGTGAGCGCGGCGCAAGCGTGAATCCACCACGGCCATCGCCTAACGCGACGGAGATGTCATTGTCTGCGTTGTTGACGCTGGCGAGATCGAGTTTGCCGTCGCCATTCAAGTCGGCCATCCCGAGACCATGTGTGTGTGGCTGTTGCCCCTGCTTCATCACGATGGGCGAATTCGGCGCAAGCGCAAATCCACCGTTCGCATTACCTAGGAGCAGGGTCACGTTGTAGCTGTCGTGAAAGTCCCAAGCGACATCGAGCCGGCCGTCGCCATTCACATCACCGAGCACAAGTTCGCCAGGGCTTTCGACGCCTTCGGGCAATCTAAATGTTTGCACGCTGGCCGCACTGCCTGTCGCCACACGAAACGGCACCTCTCCTTTTTCTCCAAACATCACCTCAACCGTGCGACCTTCTTCGCTGGCTACGATCAGGTCAAGCCGGCCGTCTTTATTCAGATCAGCCAGCGCCAGATTGCTGGGTTTGTTCGGTAAAGGGATCACGACGCGCGGTCGGAAAAGTGAGCCCTGCAGCGCACCCGCGTTACAGGAGGCGAAAAGGAGGAAGGCAACGACCGTTAACTTCATATCGCCCAAAATCTTACTCCGTATTCCGCGCGACTTGAACTAACGACACGTCAGCAACCTGATAGACTTGCGCGCGACCAAAGTGTCAGAACCCGGAGCGGTAGCGATGGGATCGATCACTCAGCTTGAGTCGTAACCCGCTACTAGCGTTTGCCGGCCCGGGGTCTCTCTTGTGGTCGATGATGAAGTAGTCTCTTGATCCGGTCGCTACCGCTCGCGGTTCTGACACCGAATGTTCCATGGGCTGACTTATTTGCCCAAGGTGAAAAATGCCGAATCAAGGGCAGAACTATGGTGTTCGATACGGGTGAAACTACTTTTTCCGTCTCCTGCGAAGAAACCTGTTGCAAGGAAATCCTGCTTCGTGCATCAATGAAACCATGAGGGAATACATTACCGAATCCGAAGCGAAGCGTTTGGTCGGCATAACATGTCGCGTTCTGAACGGAAAGCTAGTTGAAGTTACGGCCATCAATCCGATCGGCGAAGGGCTCGCGGTTTATGAGGCTGTATTTAGGTACTTAGAGCAACCGCCCGAAGGTTGCATTGGCATGGGAAGCTGCTCGGTAGATGCCCTGATACCCACAACTGAAACGCACCGCCAATTAATGAAGACATGGCAGGATCGTGTGAACGAAGACATGTGATATTCGTGCACAGCGAGTAGTAAATCGGTCGAGAATAGCGAACGAATTCCTTCGCCAGATGTGGTCAAGTGTGCGCCAAAGAGATGAAGAAGAAGATCTTTACAACTGAGGACCGACAGCTACTGCTACAGTGCGAGGAGATAATTCGAAATGATCGCCGTCCTGAACAACGTGGCGAAGCGTTGGCTACCGTTCAGAAAATGCGGCTTTATATGATCAATCATCGAACTTTTGACGGATGGTGCAGCGAAGTGGCGATGATGAGCAAGCAGCACGCATATAGACTTATTAAGGCGAAGCCAGAATTTGACCGCCTAAAGTCAGGGGGCATCAACCTTGGCAAAGAGCGGCTGATTCGGTCACTTCTTAGAGAACCAGACGCGGCCCAGCGAACGAGGGTTGTAGAGCAAGCAATGTCTGCTGGCCGTGGCAAAACCACGGTACAGGATCTTGAAGGGGTTCTTGAATCCCTTCAAGAATCGTCAACTGCTTCTTCCCAAGGACTTGCTGAGTCGGTTGTAGAGTTTGGCCTTGAAAAGAACTTGGAAGAGTTCATCGTAGCTAATTTCGAAAGCGTTTTCGGAGGTCGTCTCCGTATCTATCAAGATCCTGACACCGGCGCATATGGACAACAATATCAAACGGCAATAGGCGTCATCGATATTCTAGCCGTTGACGCTAAGACGAAATCCTTCGTTGTGATTGAACTAAAGAAAGGACGGTCTTCCGACGACGTTGTAGGCCAAATCTTGAGGTACATGGGGTGGGTCAAGGAACATTTATGTAAGGCTAATCAGTCGGTGAGGGGTCTGATCATTTGCAAGGAACCAGATCCTAGACTTTCTTCCGCCATTAAGATGACACAGCGTATTGACGTGAAATATTACAGTGTCTCCTTCAAACTTTTGGACGGTCAGTAGCGGTTATCAGAATGTGAAAAAAGCCCGCGTGAGCCATTAGCTCTCGCGGGCTTTCATTAATAATCCCGGCGGCTTCCTACTCTCCCACGCAGTTGCCCGCGCAGTACCATCGGCTCCAAGAGGCTTAACTTCCGTGTTCGGGATGGGAACGGGTGTGGCCCTCTCGACACAACCACCGGAAAAGTGATGCGATTTCGGATTGCGAATTTCGAATTGCGAAATTCAAATCAGAAATCAGATGTGAAAGAACTTTTTCGGTAGCGGGGTCTCGGCGCCTCAGCGTGCAAATTTCTTCGCACTGTTGAGCGGGCCCTGAGTCCGCGCTACGGAACTTAAAGATTCGAAATTCGACTCAGCGAATTTCGAATCGAACTTAGTGCTTTGAACTTTGTACTTTGAAGAAACCAAATTCAAAGTACTAAGTACAAAGCACCAAGTACTAATCCATCGAATAGCGACAAGGCAAGCCTGTGCCGTGTCTAGAAGCTTCGCGCAGCTCTAATTCGGAATTCGCATTTCCAAATTAAAGAGTGTTGCTGCTAGTAAATTTTACGGTCAAGCCTAGGGACTGATTAGTACTGGTCAACTGAGCACATTACTGCACTTACATATCCAGCCTATCAACCTGGTGGTCTACCAGGAGTCTCGCGGTCAGGATTAATCTTGGGTCTGGCTTCACGCTTAGATGCATTCAGCGTTTATCCATGCTCCACTTAGCTACCGAGCGTTACGGCTGGCGCCATAACTCGTACACTAGAGGTGGATCCATCCCGGTCCTCTCGTACTAAGGACAGATTCCCTCAATCCTGCTGCGCCCACACTAGATAGGGACCGAACTGTCTCACGACGTTCTAAACCCAGCTCACGTACCGCTTTAACCGGCGAACAGCCGGACCCTTGGGACCTTCTTCAGCCCCAGGATGCGATGAGCCGACATCGAGGTGCCAAACCCTGCCGTCGATGTGAACTCTTGGGCAGGATAAGCCTGTTATCCCCGGCGTACCTTTTATCCGTTGAGCGACGGCCCTTCCATACAGAACCGCCGGATCACTAACTCCTACTTTCGTACCTGCTCGACTTGTCTGTCTCGCAGTTAAGCTGGCTTATGCGTTTACACTCTACGGCTGATTTCCAAACAGCCTGAGCCAACCTTCGAGCGCCTCCGTTACTCTTTGGGAGGCGACCGCCCCAGTCAAACTACCCGCCTGATAGTGTCCCTCCGCCGGATAACGGCGGTAGGTTAGAGTCCAGACAAACGAAGGATGGTATCTCACCGTTGGCTCCCCCGCCCCCAAAAGGGCGAGTTCAAAGCCTCCCATCTATCCTGCGCATCGTTTGCCCGAAATCACTGTCAAGTTGTAGTAAAGGTGCACGGGGTCTTTCCGTCTAAATGCGGGAAACCGGCATCTTCACCGGTACTACAAGTTCGCTGTGTCTCTCGTTAAGACAGCTCCCAGATCGTTACGCCATTCGTGCAGGTCGGAACTTACCCGACAAGGAATTTCGCTACCTTAGGACCGTTATAGTTACGGCCGCCATTCACTGGGGCTTCGATTCGTAGCTTCGCCTTGCGGCTGACCACTCCTCTTAACCTTCCAGCATTGGGCAGGCGTCAGCCCCCATACGTCGTCTTCACGACTTTGCGGAGACCTGTGTTTTTAGTAAACAGTCGCCTGGGACATTTCTCTGCGACCCACGTCTCAGGTGGGCTACCCTTCTCCCGAAGTTACGGGTACATTTTGCCGAGTTCCTGAACGAGAGTTCTCACAAGCGCCTTAGGATTCTCGCCCCACCTACCTGTGTCGGTTTGCGGTACGGTCAGATCACAGTTAGAGCCGCCCGAGGATTTTCCTGGCATCTGGGGTCAGTGACTTTTTTCGGGGTTTGACCCCCTACTTTCGTCCCCGTCCTTACCCTTAATGTCACCCGGATTTACCAAAGTGACGGGCTATGACGGTTCAACCGGATATCCATCACCGGTCTCACCTACCCTAATGCGTCCCCCCACGGCACTGCTACTGGTTCCGGAATTTTAACCGGACTTCCATCGACTACGCCTTTCGGCCTCGCCTTAGGTACCGACTTACCCTGAGCAGATTAACTTTACTCAGGAAACCTTAGGTTTACGGCGCGCGGGGTTCTCGCCCGCGTTATCGCTACTTATGCCGACAGAGTCGTTTCCGATCGCTCCAACGGTCCTTTCGGTCCCGCTTCACAGCTACGGAATGCTCGCCTACCAACTTGAGATCTCAGGTCTACGATCGAAGAGAGATTGCGATCTGCTCAAAGACGCATTCGCTTTCGCGAACCGCACTTTGAAGACGGCGATCTTCTTCACTTCTTCTTCACTTCAAATTTAGGGATTTGAAATTTGAGACTCTAAATCGCAGAGTTGAGATCTCAAATTCCGAAGCTTCGGTATGTGGTTTAAGCCCCGTTATATTGTCGGCGCAGGGCTGCTTGACCAGTGAGCTATTACGCTTTCTTTAAAGGATGGCTGCTTCTAAGCCAACCTCCTGGCTGTCAGTGCTTCCCTACTTCCTTTTCCACTTAACCACAATTTTGGGACCTTAGCTGTCGGTCTGGACTGTTTTCCTCTCGACTACGGATCTTAGCACTCGCAGTCTGACTCCCGGATATTCGTGAGCGGCATTCGTAGTTTGATTGGGTTCAGTAACCTTGTGAGGCCCCTAGCCCATTCAGTGCTCTACCACCGCGACGATTCATCCGAGGCTAGCCCTAAAGCTATTTCGGCGAGAACGAGCTATCACGAAATTTGATTAGCCTTTCACCCCTAAGCACAGGTCATCCAAATGGTTTTCAACCCAAACTGGTTCGGTCCTCCACGTGGTGTTACCCACGCTTCAACCTGCCCATGCCTAGATCATCTCGCTTCACGTCCGAATACCACAGACTAAACGCCTTATTAGGACTCGCTTTCGCTTCGGCTCACTTATCGTTTAACCTTGCCTGTGACATTCACTAGCCGGCTCATTATGCAAAAGGCACGCGGTCAGCCAGGACGAACCTTGGCCTCCCACTGCTTGTAAG
>JBASRE010000015.1:0-36031 GCA_049273695.1 Pyrinomonadaceae bacterium | reverse complement strand
AGTAAGCAAACGACAACAACTAACTCGGTTTTATGTCAAAGAACAAGCGGTTAACCAACTTCGACCTCGACGCTTCGGCGCCCACGTCGATTTGTGTCTTGACTCCGACACCTGCTTCATAGATGCGTCTTAGCGCCTTTGCGTGAGATCTCTTCTTCACCAGTCATTCATGCGAAGGTGGTAAAACGCTAAAGCCCGCATTTTGGAGTGCGCCGGCAAAGCACCGGGGTCCCCAGCGCGGCAGCCGCGCTGGGGTGGTCGCAGCGACGACGGCGCTTTGGACCTGCCACTGAGCCACACGGAGGAATAAGCCGAAATGAAGACCACGCTCGCCATCGCTCTTCTCGCCTTCGCGTTGTCGTTCTGCAACCTGATGGGCCGGCGCAGTAACACGAATACGAATGGCAACTCGCGATCTTCAGGTGAGATTGCCGAATCAACGCCCGCATCGAGCCCGGCTGAAGACCGTTCCGACAGAAGTAAGGAGGCAGCGCCGCCTACAATAACTCAAGGCGTGCCGCGAGCCGGCGCACCCGGGTCCTTGCCTGCCGCGAATCACAATTCCGCCGCGAGTGCTCCGCCGCCGCCGCCTAAGAAGGAGCCCACACCCAAGCCACCTCCCAAAGTCGTTTCCGGCGGTGTCTTGAACGGCAAGGCGATTTCTAAGCCGCAGCCCGTCTATCCGCCAATTGCGAAATCCGCAAGAGCGTCCGGCACCGTTACCGTACAGGTCCTGGTGGATGAGAGCGGCAAGGTCGTTTCAGCGCACGCCGTCAGCGGTCACCCGCTGCTACAACAATCGGCTGTCTCCGCGGCGCGTCAAGCCAAATTTTCTCCGACGCTCTTGTCCGGTCAGCCGGTGAAGGTCAGCGGCGTCATTACTTATAACTTTGTGCTGCAGTGAGTTGGCGACAACGGGTGGTCATTGTGATTGACAGCTAAAGACTGCTGGTCAAGAATGCAGCGCATCAACGAGCGACCGTTGCTCGATCGGCCTCAACCTCGCGACTTGATCGAGGCCGCAAGCGTATCCTTCTCTTAGGAGCTAATCATGCGAGCAACTCCTGCTGACCTCGGACGATTCTTCCGATCGTTTCTTCTCTCAATTCACCTCTTGCTTTTCTCGATGGTGCTGGTGCTAGTTTCCGCAGTTGGTGTTTCAGCCCAATCGACAGGTTCCGGTTCCGACGACACTCCATCACAGAGCGAAGGCATTCAGAAAGGCTGGAACGAGTTCGGTGTTTGGGGCGGCGTTTCATTCAACTCGACGACTCTGATAGGCAAGACACCTGACGCACGTTTCGCAAATGTCGGATTGCGTTACGGACGGGTGCTCGCGGCGAGCGAAACCGTTGCATTTTCGTGGACCATCGACGCGATCCCAGTGGCCGTGCTCTCGAATCCACGTTTCACTGTGGTGCCCTCCGGATCAGGTTTCGTCGTGACTCAGAGTCGCAAGAGTGTCTACGCCTGGGGCGCGGCGCCGATTGGTCTGAAGTTCAACTTCCGCCGCAATCGCCGCGTGCACCCTTACGGGCATGCCACTGGAGGCTTTCTTTATTTCAACGAAGAGGTGCCCTTGCCCGGCGCCGCACGTTTCAACTTCACCTACGATTTCGCCGGCGGCGTTCAGATCGTTAACAGCGATCGCAAGGCCTTCACGATCGGCTACAAGTACCAACACATCTCAAACGGCTATCGCGCGACGTTTAATCCCGGTGTAGACGTGCAGATGATCTTTGTCGGGTTTTCGGTGTTTAGGTGAGGTGGGGGCTACCTAGTTCAGCAAGAAAGCGGGAGAAAGAAACTGTCGCCATGACCAATTCACCACTTAAAGCAAGCGATCTGAAAGGCAAGATTCATGCGGCGATCATCACGATTCGGCAAGACGAGTATGAGGCAATGGAGGCACGCCTTGGCGACGTGCAGAGCGTCAGTGGGAACAATACCTACAAGTATGCGCAACTTATCACCTCCGATGGTCAGCCGATCTCCGTTGTTTTAACTCGGGTAGTTGGCCAGGGAAATCTAAAGGCGCAGGGGGTCGCTTCAAACATCATCCACGATCTTGATCCGGCGTGGCTCATTCTGGTTGGCATCGCAGGTGGAGTTCCGGATAACGAGTACAGTTTGGGGGACGTCGTCCTTGCAACGTACTTACATGATTTCTCCCTCACAGCTGCCAGCGATGACGGCGTGACCCGACAAGTCGTCGGTGGCGAAATGCATCGCGACGTCATCCGGTTCCTTTCGACGCGCGCAGTGGGCGGCGATGCGAAGCGAATGAGTGAACTTGCCGGATTCGACAAAGATCCTCAGCTGATAAACCATCCGCCCGTTTACTCGGACCACGTGGCGGCAAATAAACGCTACTACGGATCGACAAGCTTTCGTAAAGAGGTTAAGCGCTCAATTGAAGCCCGGTTTCCTGACGGCAAACGAAAGAGTGGGCCGTGGATACGTCAAGGGCCGTGCGCAAACGGAAATCTTCTGCTGAAGAGCACTACCTTGTTGACTGACTGGAAACAATCGGCGCGGCACATTATCGACGTGGAAATGGAATTGGCAGGTGTTTACGAAGCTGCGAAATCAGCCGGCCGCGAGAATTACCCGGTGCTGGCGATTCGCGGTTTGAGCGACATTGTCGGTTTTGCGCGCGATCCTGATTGGACTGGCTATGCATGCAAAACGGCGGCAGTGTTCGCGTCTGCGGTGCTGCGATCCGGATTTATCGATTTCGAAAAGAATCTTCCGCAAAAACCCTCAATAGGCTCATCGGTATCCGCTGGCGCATCGCCGGTGAGCCAAGTCCAACCTGCGCCCCGCGAGATACGGGCTGACATCTCGCGCATCGACAAGTATGCGCCCGCAGAACTCATCGGACGTGATGACGAACTAAAGACCCTTTGGGACGCATGGCAACAAGCGGTTAACGGCAAACCAAAGCGGCCACATATCCTTACGTTCGTCGCTCTCGGCGGCGAAGGAAAGACGTCCCTTGTTGCTAAGTGGACCGCCGACCTGGCGTATCAAGGCTGGCCGGGATGCGAAGCTGCTTTCGCCTGGTCGTTCTATAGCCAGGGAACGAGTGAGAAGACTCAGGCTTCATCGGACTCGTTTCTCAAAGAAGCCTTGCTCTTCTTTGGCGATATTGAGATGGCAAACAGCCCGGTGAGTTCTTTTGATAAAGGCCGGCGTTTAGCTCAGCTCGTTAGCGAGCGTCACGCACTGCTAATTCTTGATGGCGTCGAGCCTCTCCAATACGCACCCACTTCACCGACGGGAAGCGAATTGAAGGATCAAGGCGTTGCCGCGTTGCTTAAAGCGTTGGCGTCGAACAACAACGGTCTGTGCGTTGTCACGACGCGTTATTCGATTCCAGAGCTCCGCAACTTCTGGCAAACAACGGCACCTGAAATCAAACTTAGCTCCCTTTCTATCGACGCTGGCGTCGCGCTTCTTCGGCGGCTTGGTGTGAAAGGTATACAGAACGAGTTCGAGCAGTTAGTCCGCGACGTCAAAGGCCACGCTCTTACGCTAAACCTGCTGGGTTCTTTCTTGCGCGATGCCCATGCGGGCGACATCCGCAAGCGCGATCTCGTGAAGCTGTCGGAAGCGGACGCTGAGGAACAGAGTGGCCACGCGTTCCATGTCATGGATGCATATGTCGAATCGTTCAAACGTGAAGGCGAAAAAGGAATGCGTGCACTGTCCGTTTTGCGCCTGCTCGGTCTATTCGATCGTCCGGCGAGCGCAGATTGTTTGAATGCGTTATGGACGGGCGAAGAAATCGTCGGATTAAGAGGGCCGTTGATCGCCCTTACAGAGGCGAAGAGGAATCTCACACTGAAACGGCTCGAAGACGCTAATCTGCTTACGGTGAATCGCGAAAAAGGCTCGGGAGTTCTTATTTCGCTTGATGCTCATCCATTGGTGCGTGAATATTTCGCGAGCCGCGTTCGCGAACAGTTTCCTGGCGCTTGGCGCGCCGCACACCGCCGACTCTATGAATACCTTCGCGACACGACTAAGGAAGGAGACCAACCCACGCTCGAAGACCTTCAGCCGCTCTACCAAGCCCTTGCCCATGGCTGCCAAGCGGGGCTGCAGCGGGAGGTGTTTAGTGAAGTTTTCACTGGTCGCATCCAACAACGGGAAGCATACTATAGCATAAGAAAACTTGGCGCGTTCGGCTCCGACTTGGGAGCTATCGCCTGCTTTTCCGAGACCCCGTGGGGCCGATTTTCACCGTCGCTTACGGAAGATGAGCAAGCATGGTTGCTGAGCCACACGGCATTTCAGCTTCGAGCCTTGGGGCGACTGGCTGAGGCCCTCGAACCGATGAGGACTGCATTGAATTCGCGTATTAAGGAGAAGAACTGGGAAAGGGCCGCTCCAATCGCCGGCAACTTGAGCGAGCTGGGGTTGACGTTGGGAGACGTGGCCGGGGCGGTGAGGGACTGCGAACAGTCCGTGACTTACGCCGACCGCAGCGGCGATGGGTTCGAGCGGGAAGCGGACCGCGGACTTTTAGCCGACGTTTTGCACCACGCCGGTCGCAGAGATGAGGCGCTGGCACTCTTTCGCCAAGTCGAACAAATGCAGGCTAAGCGCCTGCCCGACTACCCGCTGTGCTATTCACTGCGCGGCTTCCGGTATTGTGATCTGCTCCTCGCCGCCCCCGAGCGCGCCGCGTGGCAAACTATTTTGGATTGCGGCGGCAGCAACGCCGCCTTGGATTCCACGGCGGATGCAAACGCAACATCCAAAGCGCCGTCGCCGCTTCGCTCTGTCGGCGCACTCCAAAGCTGCCGCGCCGTCTCTCAGCGAGCGACGCAGACGCTCAGGTGGGAGCAGGGAATGCGAGGTGCACCCCTGCTTGACTTCGCCCTCCATCACCTCACGTTAGGCCGCGCCGCGCTCTATGTGGCGATTCTAGAAAATTTTGATTTCCGACTTCTGACTAATGACCTCTCCCTGGTCGACGCCGCAGTGGACGGCCTCCGCCGTGCCGGCACGACGCATCACATTCCGCGCGGCCTCCTCACCCGCGCTTGGCTGCGAAGTCAAGAGGGCAAGCATATTGGACGCGACAGTGCGCAGGAAGATCTCGACGAAGCGTGGGAAATTGCTGAGCGTGGACCGATGAAGCTGTTCATGGCGGACATTCACCTCTACCGGGCGCGGTTGTTTCATGCGGTGAAACCTTATCCGTGGAACAAGTTTGACGACGGCAGTGAAGGGCGTGGACCGAAGGATGATCTCGCCGATGCGCGGAAGCTGATCGAGCAGTGTGGTTACTGGCGGCGGAAAGAAGAGCTTGAAGACGCGGAAGAGGCGGCGAAGGGTTGGACGTAGTTTGGAGTGCTGCGGCTTGACGCTGCTTTCCCTCTTAATCGCAAGCAAGATAAATGTAAAGCGCCGTCAAGAGCACCCCACGCGAGATGCTCGCGCGGGGACCCCGCCGTCGGCGCACTCCAAATAACCGAATTCAAGGCGCGGCCGTGCATGGTTTTCCGGAGTCCCGTAGGGACGAGATGTTTATAGTTCCACAGATCGCCAAAACCAATCGCGCCCTGTAGGTGCGCAATGTCAGCCAACTCAATTTACATGTCGCTCCTACGGAGCTCGATTATCGAAGAGGTGCTTGGAGCTATAAACATTCGGTTCCTACGGAGCCAATCCAAAGCGCCGTCAAGCCGGCGCACTCCAAATAATCGAATCCAAAGCGCCGTCGACGCTTCGCTCTGCCGGCGCACTCCAAATTGCGGGCAAGATGCCCGCGCTCCCAGCGACGCGCACTCCAAATGTTAATTGACTAAATCAAACCTGCCACTTAATATTCCGGCGTTCGCGGATTACGTTAATAGCAGCGATTTGTAAAAGATAATTTCCGAAACGCGATGCTCTTGTTACAAGCAGCGACCGAAGCGACACGGACCATTGGCGGGCCATCGACGGCGTATCTGCCGGTGATGGTCTTTTTCGTGATTGCGATCATCTTTCCGGTGCTGCCTATCGTCCTCGGCCGGTTTCTGCGGCCGTTCAAATACGAGAAAAACAAGATGCGGCCGTACGAGTGCGGCATCGACCCGGAGACGGGCGCGCACGATCGCTTCACCGTCCGCTTCTACATCATCGCGATGCTGTTCTTGATCTTCGACGTGGAGACGATCTTTTTACTGCCCTGGGCGATCATCTTCATGGGCGACGATTTCTCGTTTACTAAGTTCGCGCTGATCGAGATGTTTGTCTTCATTGGAATTCTGGTAGTTGGTTATTACTACGCCTGGCGTAAAGGCGCATTGGAATGGGCGTGACGATGTCCAAAGTCCCACGTCCAAAGTCCAAGGTCGCTTTCGCAAACGGACGTTGGACATTGGACTCCAGACTTTGGACTTTAGAGGTTTATGGCTGAACACGACGAAGGATTCGTCCTCACCACAGTCGATTCGATCACGAATTACGTCCGACGCTCAATCGCGTCGAAGGCAATCGATATCGGAGCGCCGGTCGTGAACTGGGCACGCAAATCTGCGCTGTGGCCGATGACGTTTGGGCTAGCCTGCTGTGCGATCGAGATGATGGCCACCGGCGCAGGTCGCTTCGATATCGATCGGTTCGGCGCCGGAGTGTTCCGTCCCAGCCCGCGCCAGAGCGATCTAATCATCATCGCGGGCACGGTGACTCTGAAGATGGGACCGGTCGTGCGTCGCGTTTATGACCAGATGCCGGAACCGAAGTGGGCGATTGCGATGGGCGCATGTGCTTCGACGGGCGGGCCGTTCGACTCGTACTCGACGATGCAGGGCGTCGATCGAACAATTCCTGTGGACGTTTATATTCCCGGCTGCCCACCAAGGCCTGAAGCCCTGCTCTACGGCTTGATGCGTCTGCAGGACATCATCATGCGCGAAGCACCTTCCGCATACATCTTCGAGTCAGACGGCAGCGTGCGCCGTCGCCGCACCTTCGACGAAATTGAGCCGCCGAAGCTTGCTCCAGCGGCCGAGAAATCAGAAGCAGCCGCTTAGTGGCAACCGCTCCCCTGACCCGGTATCATATCCCGTACAAATACTCTCCTGATTGTTAGTTTGACCCGAGCGTGCGTCACGTTCGAGGAGGAGTTTCTATGAAATCGACATTCTCAAAGCTGCTCTTGGTCGCGCTGGTGAGCTTGATGAGCTTGCCTGCAGTCGCGTCCGCGCAGACGACGAAGCCGCGCATGAAGCGAACAACGCCCGCGAAGCGCGTAGTGGTGTTGGTTCCCGTCGGCACGAACTTGAAAGTTCGTTTGGAAGACACTCTGTCCAGCAAAGAGTCGCGCGCCGGCGATAAATTTACCGCGACAGTGCTCGACCCAGTGCGCTTCAACGAAGCGACTGTGCGTGGTCATATCCGCTCGATCGTGAAGTCGGGCAAAGTCAAAGGCCGCACCACGATGAACCTCGCGTTTGATTCGATCACGTTGGCTGACGGTCGTACCGGAACGCTGCATGGATACGTCACGCGCGTTTACGACAGCAGCGCGCGCAGCGATGAAGAAGGCGGCGTCCAATCTGAAGGACGCGGTAAACAGACAATTAAGCGAGGCGGGATTGGCGCGACAGCGGGTGCGATCATCGGCGCCATTGCCGGCGGTGGAAAAGGCGCGGCGATCGGTTTGATCGTGGGCGGCGCGGCCGGCGCCGGCTCACTGGCAGTCGGTGGCAGCAAAGAACTCAAGCTCGAAGCCGGCACCGAGATGCTTGTGCACGTCACACGGTAAATGATCCAGCGTTTACTTGGCGAGTTTCTTAGCGAGCTTAGCGTCTTTGCGTGAGTTGCTGCTTGCTAAAGAAGGAGGTTCACGCAAAGGCGCCAAGACGCAAACGGACGCAAAGGTAAATTAGGACACTGCAGATTCCGACCGATAGATTGTCAAAGTTTGTAAAATGTGGGCCTGCCCGGCAACGACGGCGAACAGCACGGTCGTCTGATGCGTAAGCAATATCAAATCCAGAACGCTATCAGGAGGACACGAATGTGACTCGACCAGTCAAAGACCTTTCCGGGGCGCTTGTTTTTGTCTTCGCAGTTAGCCTCAGCCTTCTCGCATGCAACCGGCCTGCGGCCGCTGACAAGGTCTCAGATCCGCCGTCCTGGAATACTAAGATAGTTGCCGACAACGAACCGGGCGAGCCTCTGATTGTTTCCGGCACGATCTATTCTCCTGACGGTAAACAGCCGTTGGAAGGAATCACGCTTTTCGTTTATCAAACCGACGCGACCGGGGTTTATACGACCAGCGGCGGCGACAATCGAGCTACACGTATTCACGGCGTCATGCGAACGAACGCGCAGGGCAAATACGAGTTCCGCACGATTAAGCCCGGCTCTTACCCGAACAGTCGCAACCCAGCACACATTCACGCCTATCTTTCCGGTCCGGGCTATCCGGAATACTGGATCGATGAATATCACTTCAGCGACGATCCGTTCATTAGCGAAGGGGACAAGCGAACAGCGAGCGGCCAGGGAACCTTCTCTCCGATCTTAAGTCCGAAACGTGGAGCGGATGGAGTTCTTCGCGCGGTGCGCGACATTCGCATCGAACGCTGCACCAGGAATTGCACCGGCCGCTAGTTGCCGGCGGTTATCGTTTAGACTTCCTTCGGATGCGCGCATTTACTTTTCCAGGTGTTTTGCGTTTCGTCGCAATCATCGGCTTTATGGCCGTCGGTGTTCCGGCGGCGATCGCCCACCCGCCTTGGGGAATAGCTGTTAGCTCCACCGGAATCGTTTATTTCAGCGACCTCGAAACCGTTTGGAAAGTCGATCGCGCTGGTAATGTCAGTGTCTTCCGCGCCAGCGTTGGCGGCCGCCATGTTCACGAGCTGGCAATCGACGCCCAGGACAATCTTTACGGACCTGATTACATTTACGAATCCAGAACTGAAAAATATTTTCTCGGCGTTTGGAAAAGGACGCCGGACGGCAAAGAGACCGTTCTTCAACCACCGATCGACACCGTCATGTCTGGCGTGAGTATCTGGCGAGACGCCGCCGGCAATATGTATTCGATCGAACAGAACAACCATACAAAAGAACGAACATTACTTTTGCGGCGCACGCCAGGTGGCATAGTTTCAACATTGGCGGGCGGAGCCTACGGCCATAAAGATGGCAAAGGTACGGCGGCGAGATTCGGAAGCGTTAGCGCGATGACGTTTGCGCCCGATGGAAGCATTTACTTGACCGATGCTCTTTCGGTGCGTCGCGTAGCGCTGGATGGGACAGTGACCACGCTCGCGACAAACCTGTCAGCGAGGACTGCAGAAGATAAACCTACGCTGTTCGGGGGCACGGATACAAGCATCATGGGTTTGGCAGTCGGCTCTAACGGCCAGGTCTATGTCGCGGATGCGGGCAATCGCCGGCTGCTGAAGATTGGAAGTGATGGAACGGTCGGTGTTGTTTATCGCCTGGACCCGCCGTACTTTCCTACCGGCGTCTTCGCGACGCCAACCGGCGATGTGTATGTTGTTGAGTTTAGTTTCACGCCGCCGGGGACGACTAACAATCCGCGTGTCCGCAAGATCTCGGCCGACGGACAAAACAAACTGATTACTTTCGTGGGTCCGACATTTGCTTGCGGCACCGTCGAGCCGCCACGCTCACCAATGCGAGCGCACTTGGCAAACATCATCGGATTTGTTAATGGGCGCGGTGCAGTCTTCGTCTTGGGAGTAGTGGGAGTTCTCGTTACTGTGGCTACTGTCGTCTGGCGCCGGCGCCGGCATGGAACTCAACGCGCATGAAAACAAGATTGCTTCGAATTCTGAAATGGGTAGCGATTGTCCTGGCGCTGGGGGCAGTCGGAATTCAGTTTGTGCGTCCGGCGCGCACGAATCCACCGCTCGAGCCATCCCAGACCCTTGAGTCGCACACGCAGATGACTCCGGAAGTCGCAAAGATCTTTGAGCGTTCGTGCAACGACTGCCACTCAAACAAGACGACTTGGCCGTGGTACACGAATGTGGCGCCGGTTTCGTGGTGGACGATCGATCACGTAAATCACGGTCGATCTCATCTAAACTATTCCGAGTGGGGCAAGCTCTCCCGCCCCGACCAGGAGAAGACCTTGCAGGAAATCTGCGACGAAGTGCTTGACGGCAAAATGCCCTTGCCGTCGTACTTGCCCATGCATCCACAGGCCCGCTTGTCTGAGCCGGACAAAAAGGTGCTTTGTGACTGGACCGAAGCCGAGCGCCAACGAATGGCACTTGAAGGCAAGTGACTCTAGGCCGCGAGCAGTAGGATTTCAGTTTCCTTGTCGAGGATCCATTCCTCCGTTTTGCGCGCTGGTTTCTTGAGGATGAATTGGCTGTGCAGTTCCTGAGTCAGATCAGTCGAACGAAGATCGGGATTTGTGGAGAGGCTCTCGTATGCGATGCTGGCGCGTTCGATCTTACCTTGGGCTCCGAATGCATGAATCCGGAGCACGTTCGCAACCGGCTGCAACAGTGGCGACTTAACATCCTCCAAAGCCTTGCTTGCTTTTTGAAAATCGCGACCTCGTAACCACGCCAGACCCAAAGCTCTAGAAAAGTATTCTCGACTCGAAGGCCACGGATTGTTCTTAACACCCTCGTCGAAAATGCGTATCGCTTCAACTGTCTTTCCTGTGCGCAGCAGAACCATTCCCACAATGTGGTAATCAATCCAATCATCCAACGTGAGAGGGTTCTCGATTCGCGCCTCAAGAGCTTCTTCATAACGACCGGTCGCGGCAAGAATGCTAAGTCGACCTGTTCTCGCAACTCGATTCTCAGGACGTTCTCTGATGACTTCATTGTATGCAGTAAATGCCTCGTCAAGCTCTCCTTTAGCTTTCAACACCTCGGCCCGACCGTTTTTGGCAACTGCGTTCTCAGGATGTTCACTAATGACTTCGTTGTATGCAGTAAGAGCCTCGTCAAGCTCTCCTTTAGCTTTCAACACTTCGGCCCGACCGCTTTTGGCAACTGCGTTCTCAGGATGTTCACTAATGACCTCGTTGTATGCAGTAAGAGCCTCGTCAAGTTCTCCTTTCGCTTTCAAGACTTCAGCCCGACCGGTCTTGGCGAACACGTGCTCAGGATGTTCACTAATGACTTCGTTGTATGCAGTAAGAGCCTCGTCAAGTTCTCCTTTTGCTTTCAGCACTCCGGCCCGACCGCTCTTCGCGACCAGATTCTCAGGATGTTGGCTGATAACTTCATTGTATGCAGTAAGAGCCTCGTCAAGTTCTCCTTTCGCTTTAAACACTTCGGCCCGACCGTTTTTGGCAACTTGCCTCTCACCAAACGCCTCCGCCTGTTGATATGCCTGAAGCGCTTCTTCGAAATTCTTCGTGTTTAAAAGAGCATCTCCATGTTGAGCCCATGACCACCCGTCATCAGGCGCAACATTGATACTTCGTTGCGTGAGTTCTAATTGAAGCGGGGACATTCCTAATTCTTTGGCTTCCATCGCTAAATCGCACAAGGACATTGCCAAATGCCTAACTTCACCACTATGAAGTTGATAATCGACGAGGTCATTAGTCAGTTCCCGAACGATTTCGAAATCACGACGCTGGATCGCGCCTGAGATGATGGCCTTTCGCCGGTTAACCTCGTTCAGAACTGCCTGCCGATCTATGTCAATGCGCCTTCCGCGTCTTCTTCTATGCTTCGTTTCGCCAGGTTCTGCGTCCTCAACCTCGGTTCTTATAAGTCGCGATTCTGTGCCTTCTTTGAAGGGAGCGGACCACGCCTGCAATACTTGTCTGTAGGAATGCAATTGTTTGATAGAGGTGTCTAGACCAGCTGTGAGCAAAAAGTTCGAAACTGGTTGAGACTTCTCAAGAATGATAACCAGCGATCGAAAAAGTCCGCGCTGTGCAGCAACTCGCTGAAATTCTGTTTTCTGCTCATGTCCGCCGAAGACCTTGGTAGGAATAATGTCCCAAGCCTCACTAACCTTGGAAACTAGGGTTTGTCGCCGATCCAGGTCGGTTAACAACGCAAAGGAGTTTGCCCGGCTTGATTTGTTGCAGAAGTTCAGAGCACCTGATAAGTCCGCATCATCTTCTGGCAGGGGCCGCGCATACATAATGCCTTCCAAGCGCTCTCTTAACTCAGCATCAACTAATAGCTCGTCAAGATCCCTGATTGCATCCTTCCGAATGTCTTCTTCCAGTTCTTCGTCGAGCGAAATTAGAGTGAGATCAAGAGCCAAGCTAACGTCTGACTCGGACTTGAGCTCCTTAACGATCGAATCGAGATCAGCGTTCTCGATAAAACGCAGATCTCGTCCTTCACCGAACAAATAGGGTAAATCCGCGTGCTTGCGAACTACGAGGGTGGACGGATCCTCAACGTCAAGAGACTTGAGGGACTCTCCGTCAATCAAGAGCCCTTGCCCAGCTGTGCCTGAGATCACCGCATTCATCAGCTTACCTGAACCTTGTGCTTAGCGAGTTTGGATTTAATAGCACGACTGATGGTTGCGCGCCTGGACGTTTGCGGAGCTATTACTACCACCTGCTCCATGGTTAGTACCGTCATCGGCCCAAAGATATGGACCTCAATGAACTCATCATCCTCTGAAGTCGTTCCCGGCTTCAGAAGTATTCGTGAGTATTTATCAGGAGTAGTTTTAGAGTCAATGCTGCTCTGGAGTTTGGCAGCGCCGAGCTTCGCCCGATCTGTCCACGCTGCACGATAGCCCTTTGGAACGTTAGGATGCCTCGATATTTTGATGCCGTGTCGCTCGACAAACAAAGCGGAGTTTTCTTCGAAGACGGACGTCCGATCGGCAATCATCTCCTCACGCAATATAATCGAGCAGTCGCCATAATTTGCTAACCCTCGACCGTCTAATGAGAGCGCGCCAAATCTCATGTGTTGTTTGTAGTGTGGGAAGAGTAGCGTATCGGCCAGTTCTCGCACCACATCCCACTCATCTCCATCCGGCAGGCGCACTCCTGATTCGACCAGTTGGTAATACGTTGCGTAGAGTTGCCTGGTGCTGCTGGCGAGTCGAAGCACGTCATTGTGATTGCGGGTGATCACAGCCTTCGATCGAGAGAGCGCGTTCTCAAAGTCCTGTAAGACTAGGTCGGCTTTTCTGGCAACAGCGTCTTTTCTCGCCGCTTGATAACGATGGTCGAGGCCGGCGACTTCGTCTGCTTCTTCCGCCTCTCTGACATTCCAGAATATCCCGGGCCGGCCGCAGTGTGGGCAACACGGGGAGGGTTGCGGAATCTCATTGCCACAAGAAGGAAATGGACAGGTAACGGAACTTGGCATGGCGAATGAATCAGCAAGTCGGCGCGTGTCTTGGGCTGGCGATAAAGCGGTGGAAGACAATCGCCGAATGAACGGGCCGCTTTTACCACACATTGTCTACGTGATCCAATGCCTTGGGGCGTTTAGGCGATCGCACGTTAAGTCGCTACCGCACGGTACCAATTTGTGTCAGTCTGCTAAATTAGGGCTTGAGTCGGGGAGTCCCTGCCTGCTATATTCGGTTGGGCGCGCCCCCGGCGCGGACTTGCCGAACCCCTTCTCGCCTTCGGGAACTTGGGAAATGACAGAAAGAGATAACGGGAAGTTGGGTCAGCCTCATTCAACCGAAGCCACAGCTGCAGCCGTGGCCCCTGCGCAAGCAACCTCACTTCTGATCATTGAAGACGACGAAAACATTTCGAGCGCCATTCAGGAGTATTTCACTCGCGCTGGTTACAGTGTGACAACCGCGGCCGATGGTTTGGCCGGAGTTGAAGCAGCCGGCAAGGATAGACCTGACGTGGTGGTGCTCGATTTGATGTTGCCAAAGATGGACGGTCTGGCCGTCTGCAAAGAGCTTCGTCTCAAGAGTCCGCAAATGCCGATTCTCATGCTGACCGCAAAGGACGATGTCGTCGACAAGGTGCTTGGATTGGAAATGGGCGCCGACGATTACATCACAAAGCCGTTCAGCCTGCGCGAGCTGGAAGCACGAATTAAGTCCGTGCTGCGCCGGTCGCGTGCGGGAACGGCGGTTGAGGGCGAAGACGAAGCACCCATCCTCCGTGGGAATTTGCGGATCGATCCAGTCCGGCGCGAGGTGACGATTGGTGATCGGCACGTTGAACTCACCCCAAAAGAGTTTGACCTGCTGCGATTGTTCGCTTCAAATCCCGGCCGCGTCTTCCCGCGAAAGTACCTGCTCGAAAAGATTTGGGACTACTCCTACGAAGGCTACGATCGGACGATTGATTCTCACATCAACCGGCTCCGCGCAAAGGTCGAGCAGAACCCGGACAATCCTCAGCTCGTGCTGACCGTCTGGGGTATTGGCTACAAATTCACGGACGCGGAATAGCCCGGTCCGTTCTTCACTTCAAAGTCTTGCCCGCGAATCGAGCCGAATCCACCGCGCTCTTTCAATCCTGACGCAAGCAGAAAGACCCGCACATGAAGTCCACAGAACATTCCGCCTGGCATCGCATCGCATTTCGCTCGTGGAGCGTCGCGCTTTGCTTCCTGTTGTCCTGCATGGCTGTCGCTGCGCAAGCAAACACTCAACAGCCGCCCGACCGTGGTGTATTAGGGTGGATCGTGGACAACTACATCTTCACCCTCGCGCTTGTAGGTGGATTTATAGCGTTAATCGTTTATCGCGCCCGGAAATCGAGAACCTTAGATGTGTTCACGAGCACCTTGGAGCCGCGCCCGATCCAAACGCCGCGAGAAATGCCGGCGCAAGAGAGCCGAAAGTCCCCTGCCGCTTCATCTCCCACCCAAGAATCAGATCATCAGACACGCACGCGCGCGCCCAAAGAGACTGCGGCGTCAGATTCGTCGCACTCAGCATTCGGCGCCTACCGCATTGATCAGGAAGTCGGCAAGCTCGTGCTCGGCAAGCCGCACCGTATGGACGTAATGGCGTCCCGCGTGTCCGACGATCGTCGGGCCATCGAGGCTTCATTAATCAAGGCGTTATCCGCGCCCGACGTTGACAATGCCGGTCGCGAACGCGCGCGTCGGGCTCTGGAAGATTACGGATTTGTCGCGCGCCAATGCGCGCTTATGCTGCAAGGCCGCGATGCGTGGGAGCGTTCGTCGGCTGCTCGCGTACTGGGCCAGATCAGTTCTATCGCGTCGTTGCCGGCGCTGATTGAGGCTTTGCACGACGCAGATTCGGTTGTCAGAAACCAGGCCGTCACAAGCTTGGGTCAAACTAAACAGCCGGTCGCGATTGGGGCCCTGCTCGATATCGCGCGCCGCCACTCAGACATTCCGCCAGCACTCTTGAGCGAGAGCCTGACCGCGTGCTCAGTTGATGACCTTAGCTTCCTGGATTCAGCGCCGTTTGATTTCAACGAACCACAGCCGAATGTGGACGGCGAACCGCAGGAAGTTGATTCGTTACTTTCTTCCGAGCAGTTGCCGACGGGCGAGGAAGACGACGCGTTGCTGGGATTGTTGACGAGGCTGGAAAGTTCGGACGACGCTGAGCGCGCGCAAGTCGTCCGCGAACTGGCTTCTCATCGGGCGCAGCGCTCGGTGGCGGCCTTATGCTCCACCGCATTGCACGATCCCGATCCAAGTGTTCGGGCAGCTGCAGTATCCGGTTTGGGCAACATCGATCACGAATCAGTTTTCGCCCCCGTGCTGATTTCCCTGGCTGACGACACGCGTGAAGTGCGGGCGGCCGCTGCTCGCAGTCTGTCGAGTCTGCACTTCGATCGCGCGGAAGCCTACGGTCGAGTGATGAAGACTGCCGACCCGCAAACTCTCCAAACCTTTGCGCAAGCGTGTGTGAAGACAGGCATCACTGCCCAGGCGGTTGACCGGCTGGCTAGCGAAGACCGAAGACACGCGCAGGAAGCATTCGCTCTCTTCTCGGTGCTGGCCAAAGCCGGTGAAATGCAGCCCATCCTTGAGATCATCGAGACGCATCCCGACGTTCAGGTTAAGCTCGCCGCCGTGCGCGTGTTGAGCGTGGCCGGCAGTTCGGATGCGGGGCCAAAACTCCGGGAATTAGTGGCCACGGAAGGCATGCCGGAAGATGTCCGCACCAGCATTCTCGAACTCCTCTACAAGTTCGACAAAGAACCCGCCGCAGTCTAAACACAAGTGACAACGTTCCCACGGACGTTGCATAATTCCCTCTGCGAAGTCGTTCGCATTTCTCATTTGAAGCCGCCCCAATTCATGAGCACTGCCAAACAATCCTCATTACCGCGAGTTCTGGGCCTGATCTCAGCATTTGCATGTTGCGCGGCAGCGGCAATGCTTACGATTTCGCCGAGCGCATTGACGCAAAGCCGCATCATCGCGCCGCAACGTTCAGCCAACACCAACAACTCAACCAAACGACCGCGCGTGGCCACGTTGCGCGCGAGTGATTCAACAAGCGGGTCACGTGTAGCCCTGACATCAGATCAGTCTCTGAACGACTACGAAGCGTATCGCCGAGGCGATCGGTTCTACGTGCGGATTCCGGCGGCTGATGTGCCGCGACCGGAAGCTGTGCGTGGTCGCGCGTTTGGCGACGTCAAGGTGCAACGCGGGGCAAGTGACACAGTCGTTTCTTTTCGGCTGCAGCCCGGCGCAACCGCTCGGGTGGAGCAGCGCGGAAACAAGCTCGATGTGGTTTTCACCATGCCCGGTTCGCGCTTAGATACTACGCCCTCAACGGGTCGCGACGTGGCGCGCAGCGATGCCGGACCGGCGCCGCCTCCAGCCGATCCGCAACGACGCGGCAATACCAATTCAAACAGGTTAGGTCCGGTGGATCGATCCGGTAATCGAAATTCGAACGATCGATCTTCTGCTGCCTCAGCCCGAGCGACGCCGACGCCGCGCGCGACTCCGTCGCCGAAGCCTTCACCAACACCTTCGGCTAAGCCGACTCCGAGCCCCGCCGCGACGGCGCGAGTTTCACCGTTCGTAGCGCAGCAAAGGAGTTCGCCATCTCCAGCTGCTACTACGGCTTCGTCGCAAACAACCGCGCAAGGCTTGACCTGGAGCAACATGAAGCAGCGCGCGCGCTATTGGATCCTTTTGGCGCAACTAAATCCGGTCCCGGTCGGGATCGGCGTCGCCGTGTTGCTGCTGTTGATCGGATTGCTCGTCATGCAGCGGCGTCGTGCGAAAGCACTAAAACGAAGCCGGCCGCGCAAGTCGCCGATGAAGTCTGCCGTCCTGGCCGCAGAGAAAGTTTCACCCGTCGTGGTCGAACCTCAGCCGGTTGAGCCTCCACAAACCAAAGCCGAATTAGCCGGCGCCACGGCGGCCGCCGCGCTCGTGACAACTGAACCGCCGCAAGCGGCGCCTCCAGCGACTGACGCCCAACATGAACGCGTGACACGCGCTTCTGAGGAAGTGAAGACACTGATGGCGGGTGGCGACTACGACAAAAGCATTATCGCTTCAGATGATCGCTATACGCGCCAACTGGTTGGGGCGGAATTGCTGTCGGCGCTCGTCGGCCGGAACCTTCAACGCCGTGAGCGCGCCCGCGCGGCGTTCATGAATCACGGCTACTTTGACGATGCCACGCGCGATTTGCGAATTGCGGAGTCGCCGAACGAGCGGGCTGCGGCCGCGCGCCGGCTCAGCTTCGTGCATGATCGAGAAGCGACACCACATCTGATCGCTGCGCTTGAAGACTCTTCACCTGACGTGCGTCGCGCGTCCGTCGAAGCGCTGATGGACTTGCGTGACCCGGCGGCGATCGCTCCGCTGAACTCGCTCATGCAAACAGAAACAGATCGAAGAGTGCCACGCAGTTTACTTAAGCATGCAGTCGAAGCTTGCGCTACCAGTGGGTCGGAGCCGGCGGCAGCAGAAGGTCTCGGATCTCAGATCTCAGATTCCAGATCTCAGGTCTCAGATCTCAAGAGTTCCCTGCCCGAGCCGGCATCAGCTCCGATTTCGCAAACGGCCGATAATGAACGTGAGGTGATTGAGATATGAGTGCGCGCGAGCTGCTCCTCCAACTTCGGGAAAAAGGCGTCGAGGTGAAAGCCAACGGCGATCGTCTGGTGATCGATGCGCCGCGAGGCGCGATTACGCCTGACCTGCGCGACGCGTTGTCGGCAAACAAAGCAGAGCTTCTGCAAATCTTGACGGCGCCGCCGATCGAGAGAGCTGCGCCAAAGCCCGAGCCGGTGCTTGTTCAGGCACCTGTCGCAGCACCTGAACCTCCACCATTACAGCGCGCAGCGCCATCACAGCCTTCGGAACCGCAGGCAATCGCTCCCGAAAGATCTTCGGTCGTTGAAGAGACCAACCAGCTCGAAGTTGAACTGTCTCGGCTGCGCACGGAAGAAGAAGCACGCCGTGCAGAATTCGAAACGGCCCGTCTTGCTGCGGAGCATGCTTTTAATCAGGCAGCGCACGAATGGCGGCAGGAACAGGAAGCCGCCGCGCGCCGGCGCGCCGAGCACGAGAAGCTCCGGATCGAAGCGGAAGCACGGGAACGCGCGGCTGAAGAAACGCGCCGTCGCATCGCGGAGACTGAGCTAGCTCGCGTGGAAGAAGAATTGAAACGGATGCGCGCAATGGAAGACGCGCGACGCGCCGATGTCGAGGCGCAGTTTGCCTCCGCTGAGGCTGCGCGGCAGACCGAGCTCGAACAAGCGCGCAATGTGGAAGCCGAACAGTCGCGCATTCGCGGTGAGGAAGAGCGCCGGTTTCTGGAAGGCGAAGCGCGCAAACGCGCACAGGAAGACGAGATGCGCCGCCGCGCACAGACACGCATCGCCGCTGTCGAAGAAGAGATTCTGCGGCTGCGCCTTCGCGAAGATGCGCGTGTGAAATCCGCCGAAGAGGCCCGTCTGCTGGTGGAAGAAACTCAACGCCGCCGCGCGGAAGAAGAAGCCCGACGGCGGGCTGAAGCCGAAGCTCAGCGTCGCGCCGAAGAAGAGACTCGGCTGCGTGCCGAGATTGAAGGACAGATGCGCGCGGAAGCCGAGGCGAAAAGAAAAGCCGAAGAGGAAGCGCAAAAGCGAGCTGAAGCGGACGCTCGCCGGCGCGCGCAGGAAGAGGCTGAACGGCTCGCCGCCGAACAGGCGCGGCTGGCCGCTGAACAAGAAGCTCGTCGTCGCGCCGAGGACGAAGAACGCCAGCGCCTCGAAGAAGCACGTCGCCTTCAGGCTGAAATTGAAGATCGACTGAGGGCTGAGGAAGCCGCGCGTTCACGGGCGGAAGAAGATGCACGCTTGCGTGCCGAAGCTGAAGTTAGACAGCGGGCCGAACTCGAAGCGCGGATTCGGGCCGAGGTTCAAGCGAAACTGCTTGCTGAGGAAGAAGAGCGGCAAGCGCTGCTCGAGGAACGCGAGCAAGAACAATACGCCCAGCGACCTTCCGAAAGGATTAGGGCAAGCGAGTTCCTCGGCGGCGAGGAATCCGAGTTTCAACCGGTCAGCGTGCCTGAAGCGAGTTCAGTGTCATCCGCAACACGCCCGGATGCCCGCGCCCGAGCTGCGGAGTTGCAGAATCTCGCGACCTTGGAAACTGAGGATGCTTTCCAGGAGATCACCGAAGCCTTCGATGATCCTGCGCCCGAAGTTCGCAATGCGGCCGCGCAGGCCTTGTACGACTTCCAGGAAGACCGCGCCGCCGCGTTTACGCGCGCGTTGCGTGACTCGCCGGGGGAACGCCGCGCGAGAATTGGCGCCGCCATCGCGACTTCAGGACTTGCGGACGAGGCAATCAACAACTTGACGGGCGAGAGCCGCGACAAGACCTACGACGCATTCTCTCTGTTGTTCCTGATGTCGAAATCCGGGGAAATAAATCCGCTGATGCGAGCTATCGAAGCTCACCCGAGCACCGAAGTGCGTCTCGCTGTCGTGAAGCTTCTCGCGTTAAGCGGACAGCCCGATGTGCTGCCTGCATTTCGTCGTATGGCTGTGCGCGGAACGCTGCCGCCTGAAGTTCGTTCAGCCGTGATGGAAGCGATTTATCAGGTCGGCAGTCAGACTCCGGGAGAAGAACAGCCGGCAGGTTAACCTTCCAATCCAGTAAAAGAATTGCGCCAAGGCGCGGAGGCTATTGCTTCCGCGCTTTTTGCTTTCGCATCGACTTACCATTTCACGATTTACGATTTACTATTGCTGGTTATGCCCTTCGTCCTGAAATCGAATTATCGTCCCTGTGGCGACCAGCCGCAGGCAATCGAAGCACTGGTGCGCGGCGTCAATGACGGCGCGAAGGATCAAGTGCTGCTCGGCATCACCGGCAGCGGCAAGACTTTCACGGTCGCGAGTGTCATCGATGAGACTCAGCGCCCAACCCTTGTGATAGCGCACAACAAAACTCTTGCGGCACAGCTTTACCAGGAATTCCGCACGCTCTTCCCTGAAAACTCCGTCGAGTATTTCGTTTCGTACTACGACTATTATCAGCCCGAAGCCTACGTACCGGCCTCGGACACTTACATCGAAAAAGACGCGATCGTGAACGAAGACATCGACCGTCTGCGCATGTCCGCGACGCGCGCACTCTTTGAAAGACGCGATGTGATTGTGGTCGCGAGCGTCTCGTGTATCTACGGTCTCGGCGATCCGGATGCTTACTACGGCATGCTGGTTTTCCTCGAACCCGGGATGCGCATCGCGCGTGACACTCTGCTCCAGCGCTTGGTCGAACTCCAATACGAACGTAACGACATCGATTTCAAGCGCGGCAGCTTTCGGGTGCGCGGAGACGTTGTCGAGGTGTATCCGAGCTATCAGGACGAGGCTTATCGGATTGAATTGTGGGGCGACGAAATCGATTCGATCTCGACTATCGATCCGTTACTGGGTGAGATCACGCAGAAACACACGTCGCGACTTCCCATTTATCCGAAGTCGCATTACGTGATGCCGCGCACGACTTTGAAGCGCGCCATCAAATCAATCAAGCAGGAGTTGGAGTGGTGGGAGCCAAAGTTGATCGAAGAAGGCAAGCTGCTTGAAGCACAGCGTCTCCACCAACGCACGATGTTCGACATGGAAATGATGAAAGAGATGGGCTTCTGCCGGGGCATCGAAAATTACTCGCGGCACCTGACTGGAAAGAACCCGGGTGAGCCGCCGCCGACGCTTCTGGATTATCTGCCGCGCGATACTCTGGTGATTATCGACGAATCTCATCAGACCATCCCACAGGTCCGTGGCATGTTCTTCGGCGATCAATCGCGCAAGAAGACGCTGGTCGAATATGGATTTCGTTTGCCGTCTGCGCTCGACAATCGACCGTTGAATTTTGAGGAGTTCGAAGAACGCGTTGCGCAACGTATTTACGTTTCGGCGACGCCGGGACCATACGAATTCACCAAGACCAGCGGCGAGGTGATCGAACAAATCATTCGCCCGACCGGGTTGATGGATCCGGAAGTTGAAGTACGTCCGGTCAAGGGTCAAATCGATCATCTGCTGAACGAATGTCGCATCCGCGCGGAACGCAACGAGCGCGTATTGGTGACCACGCTCACCAAAAAGATGTCGGAAGACCTGACCGAGTACTTCACGGAAGTCGATGTCCGCGTGCGCTATCTTCATTCGGACATTGAAACGCTGGAACGCATAAGAATCCTGCGCGACTTGCGCCGCGGTGAATTCGACGTACTGGTCGGCATCAACCTTCTGCGCGAAGGACTGGATCTGCCGGAAGTTTCGCTGGTAGCGATCCTCGACGCTGACAAGGAAGGATTTCTGCGCTCCGAATCATCTCTGATTCAAACGATCGGCCGCGCCGCTCGCAACGCAGGCGGCAAAGCGATCCTGTACGCCGACCGGATAACTGATTCAATGAAGCGGGCGATCGACGAAACCACTCGCCGGCGGGAATTGCAGCGTGCTTACAATCTCGAGCACGGCATTGTGCCCCAAACGATCATCAAGCCAATCGAAGCAACTCTGGTCACGGCCGCCGAAGCCGATTACTTCAAGGTACCGCTGGAGCTCGAGGACATCGAAGCCTACAGTCCCCAACAGATCGGCGAAACGATTGCGCGCCTTGAGTTCGAAATGCGCGAGCACGCGAAGAAGTTTGAGTTTGAGAAAGCGGCTGAACTGCGTGATCGCATCAAGTATCTGCGTGAGCGCGAGCTGCAAGTCGCGTAATCTGGAGTGCGCCGGCAGAGCGGAGCGGCGACGGCGCTTTGGATTTTGTTCCCTCTCTTTCTGGGAGAGGGTTAGGGTGAGGCCTTAGCGCGGGAAACAAAAAATAGTTTTTCTTAATGTGTCGCTAAGCTACGCACCCTCACCTCGGCCCTCTCCCAAAGGGAGAGGGAGGTACCACCGGATCCAAATCAGATCACGTAAATGAAGATTTCGTCATGGCTGGGAAGACACCGTGGACACGTGCTGGACGTTCTGGTCTTCCTGGCAAACCTTTTCCTGTTCGGTATTGTGGCGCGATGGTTGGGTAAACTTGGCGCCGGCTTTACTGCAAATGAAGATGCGGCAGCGCGGCAACTCGCGTTCATCATCCTGGCCGCGTTCATCTCTTACACCGCCGGCGCAATCCTCAAGCGCGCGCCATTGCACGCGCGACGTAAATCGCTCCCGAGTCCCGGCTATGCGGGTTGTCTGTTTCTCGGATGGATCTCTCTCTCCCTGGGTCTCTCGATTTTCGGCGCTGCCGTCGTGGCTGTCGGTTTTGCGCACGCACCGAAAGGCGTGCCGCTCGCATTAGTGATTCTATTGAGCTTGCTTCCAACTGTCTTCGCCGCGCGCGTCGTGTTTCCACCAAAGAAACTCGAGCAAATGCCGGCGTGGCGCAAGAGCTGGCCAATGGAATTACTGGCTGACATCCTGATCGTTGCCGCCGTACTCCTGCTCACAATCATGTGGAATATCTGGTTCGCTGATTTGTTTGTGTTCGATTCGCCCGGTCTTGGTTTGACGGAAAAACTGTTTGCGGCCGGCTTGGCGGCGGGCGCGTTTGCGTTGTTTTATGTGACGCCTCGGTTCCTGTTTCTGATTGAGGACTTTGATCGCTGGCCCACCTGGGTCACGATTGGATTGACGCTGGCGCCGCTCATCGGACGTATTCTTCTGGCCGGGCCGTCGGGTGGCTGATTTATTTGTATGTTGACGAAGACCAAACTGGACGAGATTCAAGACTTTCTTGGTGATGCGAGTTATCTGACCGGCGGCTTTACCTCTGCTGTGGTCTTTCCGGAAAGCGCGGAAGAAGTCGCACAGATTCTGGCGCAGGCCACCCGAGATAAGACCCCGGTCACAATCTCCGGCGCCGGCACCGGCACCGTGGGAGGCCGAGTACCCTTCGGCGGAATCGTCATCGCCACCGACAGACTGAATCACATTAAGAGTGTCGCTCGCGACGAGAATGGCGGCCATGCAGTCGCCGAAGCCGGCGTCCGCTTGATCGATCTCCAGCGCGCGGTGGAAGCCGAGGGCCTGTTATATCCGCCGGACCCGACTGAGAGGACCTGCTTTCTGGGCGGAACCATTGCCACGAACGCTTCGGGATCGCGCACGTTCAAGTACGGCCCGACGCGAAACTATATCGAGCGGTTGAAGATTGCTTTGGCCACGGGTGAGGTGCTGGATCTTCGCCGCGGCGCTGTCCGCGCAGACGACCGAGACAGACTAAGGATTCGGCTGCTCCTGGATCGGTTGATCGAGGCTCGGCTACCTTCTTACCGAATGCCTGACGTCCGCAAGCATGCATCCGGCTATTTCGTCGCGCCAGGCATGGACGCGATCGATCTTTTCATTGGCAGCGAAGGAACTCTGGGCGTGATCGTTGAAGCCGAAGTGCGATTACTGCCAAAGCCTGAAGGGCTGCTAAGTGGGGTCGTGTTCTTCGCTGGTGAAGAGGACCTGCTCGGCTTTGTTCGCGAAGCGCGCGAGCGATCGTTGTGGCACAGACTTCCGTCTGTGCCTGATTTATCCGATTCACAGACTGAAGCCCGTGCCCCCCTCGACGCGCGCGCGCTGGAATATTTTGACAGAGAGTCGCTACGCTTCCTGCGCCAGAAATATGCCACCATTCCTGACCAGTCGGTCGGCGCTATTTTCTTTGAGCAAGAAACCAACCCGGCAGCGGAAGACTCGCTAATGAACGAATGGCTCGAACTGACCGAACGTCACCGGGCGTTGGGCGACCAGTCATGGTTTGCCACGAACGAACAGGATTACGCGAAGCTACGGGAGTTCCGTCACGCGCTGCCGGTGCTGATGAATGAATGGTTCGCCAAATACAAGCAGCGCAAAGTCTCAACCGACATGGCTGTGCCGGATGATTCGTTCGCTGAAATGCTGAACTTCTATCGCGACGCGTTGCGCGGCGGCGAATTGCGCTACACGATCTTTGGCCACATCGGCGACAATCACGTCCACGTCAACATCCTGCCGCGCGACGACGATGAAGCCGCGAAGGCCTGGGAGATTTATCGTCGCTTCGTTAGCCGCGCCGTAGAACTCGGCGGTACGATTTCCGCCGAACATGGCATCGGCAAGTTGAAACGTGAGTACCTGCGCGAAATGTATGGCGATCATCACCTCCGTGAAATGGCTGAGCTGAAGCGAGCCTTCGATCCAGCGGGAATCCTGGGTCGCGGAAATATGTTTGGGGAAGAGTACCTGTCAGTTGTCAGTTGTTAGTTGTCGTTTTGTACTTTGGACTTTGAGCTTGGTACTTTGATGTGAAACCAGAGTAAAGCCGAAAGCTTGAAGACGCCTTTTAGGTTAGACATCAAAGCACAAAGTACCAAGGACAAAGCACAGAATTGACAACTGACTACTGACAACTAACTACTGACAATCAGCCATGTTTCGTTTCACCACCGCCGGCGAATCACATGGACGCGCCCTGGTCGCGATCGTCGAAGGTCTGCCTGCCGGACTGCCCATCAATATCGATCAAATCAATCATGAGTTGTGGCGCCGGCAGCAAGGCTATGGCCGCGGCGCACGCATGAAGATTGAGCAGGATCGGGCTGAGATCCTCAGCGGAGTGCGTCATGGAACGGCACTCGGTTCGCCGCTCGCACTGATGATTGAAAACAAGGATTGGGCCAACTGGGACGAGGTGATGGCGGTTGAGCCGAAGGAACTTGCGCCTGAGAAATCACGGCTCGTCAAACGTCCACGTCCGGGCCATGCGGACTTAGCCGGCGGGTTGAAATATGACGCGCGCGATCTGCGCAACGTTCTTGAGCGCGCGTCGGCCCGCGAGACGGCAGCGCGCGTCGCTTGCGGCGCGATCGCCAAACAGTTACTGCAACAGTTTGGAGTCGAGATTCGCAGTCACGTGATTCAACTGGGCGGAATTCCTGAGCAGCCTTTGGAACTTACTTTCGATCAAGTCGCGTCGATTCCGGACGACTCGCCTTTGCGCTGCGCCGACGCGGACGTGCAACAGCGAATGATGCAATTGATCGATCAAGCAAAAGCCGAAGGCGACACGCTTGGCGGCATCTTTGAAGTCATCGCACGCGATGCGCCGCCGGGACTCGGATCGCACACCGCCTGGGATTTGAAACTTGATGGGTGTCTGGCCCAGGCGATGATGTCGATTCCCGCGGTCAAGGCCGTGGCAATCGGCGCAGGAATTGAAGCGAGTTCCCTTCCCGGGTCCAAAGTTCACGATGAGATCGGTTATAGCGACGACGCGAAGGAGTTTGTACGCGAGACCAACCGTGCCGGCGGCCTGGAAGGTGGCGTGACGAATGGCGAAGAGATCCGTGTGCGCGGATTCTTGAAACCTATCTCCACGCTGCGGCGCGCACTGCGCTCGGTCGATATAGACACGAAACAGGAAGAGCGCGCAGCGTTTGAACGCTCTGACATCACGGTCATTCCCGCCGCTGGAGTAATTGGCGAAGCGATGGTGGCACTCGTCCTCGCTCAAGCCGCGCGCGAAAAGTTCGGTGGCGATAGCCTGGGCGAGATGAAACGGAACTACGAAGGCTATCGCGACCAGTTGCGAAGCTACTGATCGGAATTTGACCACAGCGGATACATAAGAAAGGCAGGGCGGAAACCCGACCGTTAGGGATGGTGCTTACGGTAGCGTTTGCACCCTCCCTTACGGTCGGGTTTCTTCCTCTATCTCTACCGTTCAATCCTCTCCGCTGGCGAAAGCCGGAACGTTCATCGTAAAATCGACGACGCTAAACCAAATTTCCCTGAGACTTCTTTTATTGAATGGCAGTATTGAAACTGGTTACCTGGCCCAATCCAATTTTAGAAACCCCCGCTGATCCCGTTACCAAATTCGACGACGATCTAAGGAAGCTGGCCGATGACATGTTCGAAACGATGTATGCCGCGCCGGGCGTCGGACTGGCGGGTGTGCAGGTTGGCATCGCAAAGCGTCTTTTTGTGATGGATTGTTCGGGCGGAAAAGACCCCGCCAGCCGTTACTTCATGGCCAATCCTGAGATCATCGTGCAGGAAGGCGCACAGGACGGTGAAGAAGGCTGTCTTTCCATTCCGGGCATTTATTCGAAAGTGCAGCGCAGCATGCGCGTGATCGCGCGCGGCCACGATCTTACTGGCAAGCAGTATGAGATCGAGGGAATAGAGCTTGAAGGGCGATGTCTGCTTCACGAAACGGATCATTGTGACGGCATCCTTTATGTAAATCGCATAACGCCGCTCAAGCGCGAAATCGTCAAACGTAAAGTCAGGAAGTTGCAGAAGGCCGGCGAATGGCCGGTATAGGTACGCACGCCTCCGGCGTGCTAACAAACTAAATCAAAGCAGCACGCCCAGAGGCGTGCGTACCCAAATCAACAAAGAGCACGCCTGAGGCGTGCGCACCAACATCATGCCAACAGAATTTCAAAACGAACCATTCACCGATTTCACCAAAGAAGAAAATGCACAGGCAATGCGCGACGCCCTTGAAAAGGTAAAAGCGCAGCTCGGCAACGAGTATCCGCTCGTCATCGGCGGCGAACGCATCAAGACCGCCGACACGCTGGAGAGTATCAATCCGGCCAATCGCACGCAGGTCGTCGGCAAGTTTCACAAAGCCACGAAAGAACTGGCCAACAAAGCCGTCGAGAGTGCTGCTGAAGCCTTTCAGACGTGGCGCAACGTTCCCGCTCAGGAGCGCGCAGACCTTTTGTTTCGTGTCGCCGCAACGCTGCGCGAACGTAAGCATGAATTTTCAGCGTGGATGATTCACGAAGTCGCGAAGTCCTGGCCGGAGGCCGACGGCGACACTGCTGAGGCAATCGACTTTCTCGAGTTCTACGCGCGCGAGATGCTGCGCTACGCCAGTGACCAGCCGTTAACGAAACTCAAAGGCGAGGACAATCAACTCGAATACATCCCGCTCGGCGTGGGCG
Source organism: Pyrinomonadaceae bacterium (assembly GCA_049273695.1). Lineage (GTDB taxonomy): Bacteria > Acidobacteriota > Blastocatellia > Pyrinomonadales > Pyrinomonadaceae > UBA11740. The sequence continues at coordinate 8,710 of JBASRE010000015.1, read as the reverse complement.
CGGTGATTCCGCCGTGGAATTTTCCTTTGGCGATCATGGCGGGCATGACTGCGGCTTCAATCGTCACCGGCAACACGGTCGTCTTGAAGCCTTCGTCCGACGCGCCGACGATCGCTTACAAGTTTTTTGAGCTGCTGGAGGAAGCAGGAATGCCTGCGGGCGTCGTAAACTTCATGACCGGTTCAGGCGCGGAGGTTGGCGATGTCGTCGTCGATCATCCGAAGACGCGTTATATCGCCTTCACCGGCTCCAAAGAAGTAGGCCTGCGCATTAATGAACGCGCGGCGAAGGTGCACGATGGCCAGCTTTGGATCAAGCGCGTCGTGGCTGAGATGGGCGGCAAAGACGCAATCATCGTCGCCGATGACGCCGATCTCGAAGAGGCGGCGACGGGCGTTGTGCAAGCCGCATTCGGATTCCAGGGCCAAAAGTGTTCCGCCTGCTCACGAGCGATCATCGATGCGCGCATTTACGATCCGATGATTGAAATGATTGCTGAGCGTACGGCGAAGATTAAGCTCGGCGCTCCGTCCGACAATAGCATCACGATGAGTGCGGTGATCAACGAGAAAGCTTTCAAATCCATCAACGGCTACATCGAAAAAGGGCAAGCCGAAGGCGGGCGTTTGGTTGCCGGCGGCGGCTCAGACGGTGAGCAAGGCTTCTTCATCGAACCGACGGTGATTGGAGATGTGAAGCCGGGCTCGACCATCGAACAGGAGGAAATCTTCGGCCCTGTTCTGGCTGTCATTAAAGCCGACGACTACGACCACGCGTTGGAGATTGCGAACGATACGCAGTTCGGTCTGACGGGAGCGGTTTATTCAACTGACGAGGCCAAACTCGATCGCGCGCGCAACGAATTTCACGTCGGTAATTTGTACTTGAATCGCAAGTGCACGGGCGCACTGGTCGGCGTGCATCCGTTCGGCGGCTTCAACATGTCAGGTACCGATTCGAAGGCCGGCGGTCGCGACTACCTTTTGCTGTTCATGCAGGCAAAGCTTTCGTCTGAGAAAGTTGGCGCGACGAGGAAACGCGCGGAAGCCGGCACGGCGATCTGACCATTCGCGCCGTAGGCGCGAGATGTTTATAGATTCTCGGGGTCACAAAAAGAGCAGCCGGTGGAAAATGCGAACGCATTTTTCACCGGCTGACTTCTTAATGTCGATTCTGTTCTATAAACATTCTGCCGCTACGCGGCTGCTTCATCTGTCGCGTCCGGCTCGATATCTGTAAACTGCCAAACAATGCGAATCGTTTTCATGGGTACGCCTGAATCCGCCGTGCCGTCGTTGCGACGGCTGGTTGATGACGGTCATGAAATCGTCTCTGTCTGGACGCAGCCGGACAAACCGGCTGGTCGCGGAAAGAAACTGCATCAGTCACCCATCAAAGAATTCGCGATTGAACACAACCTCGCAATCCAACAGCCGCAGAAGATTAGGACTCCAGAAGCGAAAGAGTTGTTCGCTTCCCACCAGGCGGATGTCGCTGTCGTTGTAGCCTACGGAAAGATCCTGCCGGCTGAATTCCTGACCGCGCCAAAGCACGGCTGCGCCAACGTCCACTTCTCTCTTCTGCCAAAGTATCGCGGGGCCGCGCCGGTGAACTGGGCAATCGTCAATGGCGAAGAACAAACCGGCGTCACCACGATGATGATTGTTCAGGAACTCGATGCCGGCCCAATTCTGCTTCAGAAGGCCACAGAGATTGGCGAACACGAAACTGCTCCGGAACTCTTGTCACGTCTTTCCGAAGTGGGCGCTGAGCTGATCAGTGAGACGCTTCGAAATCTGAACGACATCGAACCAAAGCCGCAGCTTGATGCGGAAGCCACGCTCGCGCCGCTCCTCAAACGCGAAGACGGTCTTATCGATTGGTCAATGGATGCTTTCGCCATCGCGCGCCGCGTCCGTGGGTTTCAACCCTGGCCGAATGCCTACACCTCATACAAATCTCGCCGATTAGTTCTTTGGAAAGCACAACCGCGAAAGACCGACGACGAAAGCGAAAGCAACGGGAGAATTCTGAAAGCCGAGGGCGATGAACTTGTCGTCTCGGCCGGTGATTCAACCGTCTTGCTAATTGGTCAGTTGCAGATGGAAGGTGCACGCCGGATGAGCGCGCGCGATTTCATCAACGGCTTTCATCCACAGGTGGGTGAGTCACTCGGTTAGCTCACAAGAAGATCACAAAAGCGCGCCGCCAGATGTGCGCGGGAATCGATCCCTGCGGCGCGGCAGTCAGCAGAATCGAGTAGTTCCCATCGGGCTGGTGTCCGCGCAGTTCGACGCCTTCGGTGATCGCGCTGGGCCAGACATCACTCGGGACCCTTTCTTCATATCGCGCCATCGCCAATCTTCTGAGACAGGTGTACAACTGCTCAGGCCCGGTGCCAAACGGTCCGCGTTCTGCGCCGAGCACGAGCGAAACTTCTGCACGTTCGTCGATGAAGTGTTTTACCAATGAAGCCGCCTGCACGACTCCATTCTCAAATCGAATTCGGAAGTTCTCTCGATCGATGTCCTCGGTCAGACGCGTGTCCAGCATGATCGTGATGCGCCGCTCGTCTTCGGCGGCGAACTCGCGCACGGTCAATCGCCGCGCGCGCGCCGTCGCTTTCCAATCGATGTGTCGCAATTCGTCGTGCGCCTGATAATCACGCAGTAAAAGTAAGTCGTGGCCGAAGCCGCGGCGAAATGAAGTCCGCTGGCCAGTGAAAAGCGGCAGAAGGTGCAGCTCGTCAGGAATTGGTTGCGGCTTTGGGTAGACGACGATGTTCACTTCGCGCGTCTTCAAACGACGGCGGTGACGGAAAAATCCGAACGGAAATCGCGTCGAAAGCTCGAAGCCGGTGACGAGAATGTGACCGCGCTTGGGGAAGAGTTGCTCGACCGTTTGCTCGGCCGACGCGCGATGGGGTACGTATGTGAAATAGCCGAGCGTACGCTTCAAATACCGGACCCGGTGCTTCCATCTCTGACGCTTTGACTTGCCGGATGGACCACGCGCTTCGACCAGGACCGAGAACGAAGGCAGCACTCGCTTTTCATTCTTGACTGTGACAAGTACTTCGGCAGGCTCACCGGCGAAGATGTGATCGGGAAAGCGCGCCGCCGCAGTCAAATCGCGCAGCGCCAGACGCGCCGCCGCCCACGACACGAACAAAGTCGAAAGCATGATCGAAAACACCAGAAACAACAGATTGTTTCCCGTATTCCACGCGGCCAGCGCGACGATCAGAAGAATGACGATGAAAACGACCCCACCGCTCGTGACTTCCAGCGGCAAACCGCGCCGCGCCACTTCAGCGTACGCAGAGCGCGCGAGGGGCGGCACGATCAGAATCGTGATCAAAAGGGCGAAGATGAGTGAAGCGATTGCGCCCGTGCCGGCTAAACCCGGGTCGCCAATGCGCCGGGCGAGGATAGTGAAGAGCGCCGTCGCGAGACCGGCAAGTACCAGGAGAGTTCCAAGAATCGCGTTACGCCAACGCGAGAGAAGATTGCGAATTGCGAATTGCGAATTGCGAATTTGAGGTGACCCGGCGTTGCTCATATTCAGCCCACTTCACCGTCATGTTCGATCCGGCCAATCCACGATTCGAAATCCGCAATCCGCAATTCGAAATTCTAAAGCGGCACACTGATGGTCTTTAGGATCTCGTGAAGCACGGCTTCGGCTTCTTCGCTGCGGCGCATGGCGGAAGCATAACGCGAGCTGACCGTGGTGCGGTGGGCGAAGACGGGAATGACTAGTCGCTTCACGTCGTCGGGAATGCAGTAACTGCGTTCTTCCGTCAGCGCGAGCGCCTGCGCAGCGCGGAACAAAGCAAGTGTGCCGCGCGGACTTACGCCGAGGTCGAGCATCTCTGAGTTGCGCGTCGCGGCTACGATCCGCATCAAGTAATCCACGATCGCATCATCGACCGTTACTTCTGAGACCGCTCTCTGCAATTCGAGAATCTCTTCGGCTGTCATCACGGTTTGCACTTCGTCGAGCGGCTCTGCGTGCTCGCGGTCGCGGAGCATCTGCTTTTCATCAATCAAACCCGGATAGCCGATTCGCAGACGGAGCATGAATCGATCCACTTGCGACTCAGGCAACGGATATGTTCCGTGATGCTCGATCGGATTTTGCGTCGCCATTACGATAAACGGCTGCGGGAGTGGATGCGTGACGCCCTCGACGGTGACGTGTCGCTCGGCCATGGCTTCCAGCAAGGCGGATTGGGTCTTTGGCGTAGTGCGGTTGATTTCGTCGGCCAGGATTACATTCGCGAAGATCGGTCCCTGCCGCCATTCAAAGGTCGTGGAGGTCTGATCGTAAACCGACAAGCCGATCACATCCGACGGCAAAAGGTCCGACGTGAATTGAATCCGCTGGAACGAACAGTCCAGGGCCCGCGCCAGGGCGTGCGCCAAAGTCGTCTTCCCTACCCCCGGCACGTCTTCAACCAGCAGATGTCCGCCGGCCAGAAGCGTGACGATTGCCAGGCGCACGGCCTCTGCCTTTCCCCGAATAACGCGCTCGATTTCGGCTTGCAGCAGATTGATTTTCTCGGCCGTGGTCACGAGCGGGGCGTCGGCGGTGCGAAGGTTTCTCATCAAGCCGCCATTTTACATGCATTATCAGGCGCTCGCTATCCTCGTTTTGGCGGCGGCCCTGATTAGCGCGTCGATTCTCGGCGGTGGTAAGATTTGTCGGTCAGGTTGGCGCGCGGCTTCTTTTGGGAACTTGAGGCGTTGCGCGTCGTTCTTAGCAAAGGAACTTTCATGAAGAACACCCTCAAGGCGAGACGTAACGAACGCGGCTTCACGCTCATCGAGCTGATGATCGTGATTGCGATTATCGGCATTCTTATTGGTGCGGCGGTGGTGGGCTGGCGTGCAGCAAACCGTTCGGGAAATGAAGCGGCTACAATTCAGAACCTTAAGACAATCGCCGCCGTCCAAATCCAGTACTACAACACGCACTCTCGGACGTTTGGCACCTTCGAACAGCTAACCAAGGAAGAGTTCTTGAGTTCAAAATTCTCCGGCAATCCTCCGATTGCAGACGGCTATATCTTTACTCTGAGCGTCACGCCGAAAACGGCAAACTCGAGCTCGTCCTATACGCTCAACGCGGATCCTGTTGACGCCGGATCTGGCACAAACCACTTCTACCTCGATTCGAACGACAGCAGTATTCATGTCAACGCGGCTCAACCAGCTGGACCTAAAGATCCAGTGCCGTAGCGATTGACGAAATCGTCAAGCACAGCCGGAGATCTCTTTGACGAGCGCCGTGCTCCGTATTGATCGTCAGGTGAACTTGACGGCTGCGGCGCTTTCAAAATCAACAACTTACCCCGCCTCAAAGTGACTTGTGGTATTCTGCGCGCTTCTTTCACGAGTCGTCATCGAGAGTCCACTTTCTTAAACCAACCAGGAGAATCCACGAATGCAGGCCGAGCAGAAAATGACTTCTACCGAAGAACGCGACGCGATCGCGCGCACGATTCAAACGTATGTCGATGGCGGCAGGTCAGGCAAAGGTAACGACATGAAGCCGGCGTTCCACGAGGGTGCGACCATATACGGCTACATTGGGCCAGACTTGTTCGGCGGCCCGATCCAGTCGCTGTTTGATTGGAACGACGGGAACGGCCCGGCTACTGAACTCAAGTCCAACATCGGCAACATCGATATTCAGGGCACCATCGCGACCGCCCGCGTCGAACTGGATAATTGGACCGGTCATAAATTCACCGACATGTTCACGCTGTTAAAGTCCGACGGCGAATGGAAGATCATCAGCAAGGTTTTCTATCTCCATCCCGAAAACTAGCGGGAAAGGACGGCGTTCACCTCGCGGAAATCGATGAAGCGATGAAGCGGCAAGGCTTCAGTGCGATTGAGAAAGGCGACATCGTGCGCTTCTGTACCGGGTGGCAGAAATTGCTGGGGAAGAACAGGCGTTTTGTCGTCAGCGTCGTCTTAGGTTGTCACCTTCTGATCTTTCCAGCCGCGCGCTTTGCCAACCAGTCTCGTCCCGTCAACTCCCGACCCAACATCGTCTTTATCCTGGTTGACGATTTACGTTGGGACGAAATCGGCATAGCAGGACATCCCTACCTTAAGACACCAAACATAGATCGTCTGGGCCGAGAAGGCGCGTACTTCCCAAATGCCTTCATGACCACGCCGCTCTGCTCGCCCTCGCGCGCTGGCTTTCTCACCGGACAGTATCCGCACACCCACGGGATCGTCGATAACGTTGACCGTTCGGCGGCAAGTCATCGACTGATTACCTTTCCGCTGCTGTTGAAAGAAGCGGGCTACGAAACCGCGTTTATCGGCAAGTGGCATATGGGAAACGACGACACGCCGCGTCCGGGGTTTGATCGCTGGGTGAGTTTCAAAGGCCAGGGCTCTTATATTGATCCTGAATTCAACATTGATGGCGTCTCGATTAACGGTTCCGGCTACATCACGGATCTGCTGAACGGCCATGCTGTCGATTTCATTAAACGGCCACACGACAAACCATTTCTGATTTATCTGGCGCACAAGGCCATCCATCCCGAAGTGATGCAGCACGATGATGGCAGCGTCAACCTGGCGCACGCGGAAGTATTTATCCCGGCCGATCGTCATCGTGGTCTCTACGCCGGCGCGAGCATTCCACGGCGAGCGAGTTTCGGGCGTGCGCCTCACGACAAGCCGGCATTGCAGCGCCGCATCGGCAACCTGCCGCCCCTGGGAGCACGCACGGTCACCAGCGACGAAGCGATACTCGGCAGGCAGCGTTCCTTAATGGCGGTTGAAGAAGGTGTCGGTGAAATCCTTAAAGCGCTGAAGCAAACCGGCCAACTCGACAACACTGTCATCGTGTTTGCGAGTGACAACGGTTACTTCTACGGGGAACATGGACTGAGCGTCGAGCGACGACTGGCATATGAAGAATCGATCCGCATGCCTTTGCTCGTGCGATATCCCAGGCGAATCCGGCCTCGCACCGTGCGAAACGAGCCGGCCCTGAACATCGATCTGGCGCCTACGATTTTGGAATTAGCGCGTGTCCCGGTGCCGAAGACTATTGAGGGCCATTCGCTCGTGCCTTTGTTGAGTGGTAGCCGACGCGCGTGGAGAAATTCCTTTCTGATTGAGTATTACTCAGACAAGGTCTTTCCTCGCATTTTGCAGATGGGCTACCAGGCAGTACGCACTGACAATTGGAAATACGTGCACTACCTCGAGCTGGACGGTATGGATGAACTCTATGATTTAAGAGCCGATCCTTTTGAGATGAGGAACCTGGTGAGCGATCCTCGCGCGGCGACAGCTTTGGCAAAAATGAAGCTGGAGTTAAAACGATTGGTTAGGACCTCAGCGGTGAAGTGATTAAGCCTCTGTTGTCGAAGCGATCTACACGCGGCGGTTGTTGTAACGCAAGTCGTTAACTTGCGTCCGATTCGCAAATTACCAATTGGCGATACATCCTTGAAAAAGTTAAATGCCCAGACGTGAAGATCCCATTGATGCGTTGTTCAAGCTTCCATTGACCGAATTCATCGGCGCGCGCAAGAAACTGGCCGCTCAACTCAAGAAGGATGGGAATGCGGATGAGGCAGAGCGCGTCAAGGCTCTGGCCAAGCCGCCCGTCTCTGCCTGGAGTGTGAACCAGCTCTATTGGACGCATCGCGAGGCCTTCGACGAGCTGTTGGCGACCGGGCAAAGATTCCGCAAGGCGCAGACGTCCGGGAAGATGGCCAACATGCGGGAAGCTCTGGACGGACGACGCGAGGCGCTCTCGCAGCTTTCCGATCTGGCAACTGAAATCCTCCGCGATGCTGGTCACAACCCGTCGCTCGATACGCTGCGACGGATTACCACCACCCTCGAAGCACTATCGTCTTACGAAACACTTTCCGAGGAACTCACTCCGGGGAGACTAACCCAGGACGTCGATCCACCCGGCTTCGATTCATTCGGCTCCTTCGTCCCCAGCGCCGGCATTGCGAAGCGCGCGCCGGATCCGCCTAAGGTTAGTCCTGCAAAGAAATCAGTCGCTGCTTCAAGTAAACCCGAAAGCAGAAAAGCGGCTGCCGACGCGACTCAGCGGGAAGAGCGACAGGCACAGATGAATGCCGCGAAGGCTTCGTTACAAAATTCAAAGAAGTCGCTGGCCGCGGCACGTGCGATGACAAAGAGTCTGGAAGCAGCGCAGAAGCGGGCCGAGGCAACTGCAAAGGAAGCTGAGAAGCAGAAGCGCCACGCTGAGGAGCGCTTCAAGAAAGCCAGCGCCGCATCCGAAGACGCAATCGAACGCGTGCAGAGTATCGAGGCGGAATTAATAGAAGCGACTAAGGCGTTGCAGGAGGCGGAGCGAACCGTCGAGAAAGCAACCCGAGAGCTCGAATCATCGTTTCGAGGAGCCTAGTGGCACAGACTTCAATCTGTGATTTTTCTCCACGCTAAACCGCAACACAGAATGGCTTCGCGGTTTTAGAGATTATCAGTCAAGAACTGCCAGGATGGGACGATAGTTTGCGGAAGGGTGCTTTGCCTCAAAAGTCTGAGAGTCTTACTCTCATTCACACCGGGCTTCAGCCCGGTGATGAACAGACCGTGAGAATCATAGGAACCGTTTCAACGGTTTCTCAGTGTCGTTTGGAGGGCAAGTCCTTCGCAGCCAATCGCCTGAGTATCTTGAGAAGCAG
>JBASRE010000001.1:0-2239 GCA_049273695.1 Pyrinomonadaceae bacterium | reverse complement strand
TGTACCTCGACAGTGAAGCCGCAGCCATCGAGCAAGAGAGCGTTACCGACATTAGCGGCGCCGCGCATGCGGACAACCTCGCCTATGTGATCTATACCTCCGGCTCTACCGGATCTCCCAAAGGTGTCTGCATCGAACATCGGCAACTTACCAACTATCTCCATTCGATCTTACAGAGGCTTTGCCTTCCCGCAGGCGCAAGCTTTGCTCTCGTTTCGACTTTCGCTGCTGACCTGGGCAATACCGTAATCTTTCCATCTCTTTGCACCGGCGGAATTCTTCATGTCATGTCCCCGGAGAGAACTTCTGATGCTGGCGCGCTAGCCGATTATTTTCGTGAGCACTCAATTGATTGCCTCAAGATCGTTCCCTCCCACCTGGCCGCCCTGATGACGCATTCGCAGCCGGAACTTGTCCTTCCTCACAAATGTCTGGTCCTTGGTGGCGAGGCGTCAAGTTGGGATTTGATTGATAGGATTCAGGGTCTTGTCCCGGACTGTCGGATTCTTAATCACTACGGCCCCACAGAAACGACCGTTGGCGTTCTAACCTATGCCGTTGAGCAGAAGGCGACAGATGTTGACAGTAAAACGGTTCCGCTCGGCTACCCGATAGCAAACACACAAATATATGTGCTCGACGCGCTCTTGCGTCCCTCGCCGCTGGGTGTGCCCGGTGAACTCCACATCGGCGGAGCAAATCTCGCCCGAGGCTATCTCGACAGTTCGGAAACGGCAGCCGCAAAGTTCATTCCGAATCCGTTCGGCAAAGAACCGGGAGAGCGCTTTTACAAAACGGGTGACCTTTGCAGATTCCTGCACAATGGAAGCATCGAGTTTCTGGGGCGCACTGACGACCAGGTAAAAGTTAGGGGCTTTCGCACCGAACCTGGTGAAATCGAGGCGGTGCTGAGGCGGCATCCAGCTGTAGAGCAGGTCAAAGTGCTGGCCCGGGAGAGACCCGGCGGAGACAAACGTCTGGCGGCATACATGGTTCCTGTAGAGCGTTTCGCGCCGATGGTTCGTCAATGGCTTCGGTTAGTAAGAGAGGGCTCTCTCAATAGTCGCCAATGCTACGAACTGCCGAACCGCATGCTAATCGCGAGCCAAAATAAGAACGAGACGGATTTCATGTACAAGGAGATCTTTGAAGAAAAGATTTACTTGCAACACGGGATCCGGTTGAAAGACGGGGATTGCGTTTTCGACGTCGGCGCGAACATTGGGATGTTCAGTCTCTTTGTGAATCGGATATGCAGGAACGCTCAGATTTATGCTTTTGAACCGATCCCGCCTTTGTATGAACTGCTCCGAACAAATGCGGTGCTCTATCAACTCGAGGCGAAACTATTCAACTGCGGTGTTTCGTCTGACACGACGCGGCAAGAGTTTACTTATTATCCGCACCTCACCTTAATGTCCGGGCGCTTTGCGGACTTAACGCAGGATCAAGAGGTCGTCAAATCATTCGAGTCGAACCGGCGAAGGCAAGACTCCGCGACACAGTGGGACGATAAACTGTTAGATGAAGTCCTTGCAGAAAGAATGACGAGCGAAAAGTTTACCTGTCAAATGAAGAGAATTTCTGACGTCATTCGCGAGAATCGAATCCAGCGAATTGATTTACTGAAGATTGACGTTCAGAAAAGCGAGTTGGACGTGCTGAGCGGCATAGACGAGGACGATTGGCCCAGGATTGAGCAAGTCGTGTTGGAAGTGCATGACCTTGATGATCGGCTTCATCGAATTGTGTCGTTGCTGGAGACTCGCGGCTTTCAGGTCGCCATCCAGCAAGAGGCAATGCTCAAGGAGACCGGGCTGTACGATCTCTACTGCGTGCGCCGCGGACGAGGCCAGAGTCTTTCGACGCGAAGCGACGAAAATGCAGCGTCCGATAGCCTATCCATCTGGAGCAGCCCCGATTCCTTGACTGACCACGTTCGCGCTTACCTTAAGGATAATCTGCCGGACCATATGATTCCATCCAGTTTCGTCCTGCTTGAAAGCATGCCGCTGACTCCCAACGGCAAGATCGACCGTCAGGCATTGCCGGATCCTGCAGATGGCGAATTCGATCCAATCAAAACATTCGTAGCGCCAACTAATGAAGTCGAGGAGACCTTGGCCGGGATCTGGCGAGAGGTGTTGGGAGTGAAGCAGGTGGGGATCGGGGACAACTTTTTTGAACTGGGAGGGGACTCGATTCTGTCGATCCAGATCGTGGCGCGGGCCAATCAGGC
>JBASRE010000055.1:0-10680 GCA_049273695.1 Pyrinomonadaceae bacterium | reverse complement strand
GCCGTGCATGAAAGTCGACGCCGCAATATACTCTGTAGTCCATAGCAGGTGTCTCCTTTCGGTTTTGTGTCACCCGCAAGTCTAATCGCTCGCGGTTCGAAAGGGCACCTGCTTCATCACATCAAAGACACCCAAAGTAAGGACACTACCTTCTCTTCCTGTCTCTTGATTTCCTCTGTATCCTCTGTGGTTAAATCACTCTTCCGGGATGCCGAAACGCAAGATCATCGTTTACATCGCCACCTCCGCCGACGGATTCATCGCGCGGAAGGATGGCGCGGTTGATTGGCTCGACCGGCCGGCGCCAAAAGGCGAGGATTACGGCATGGCCGCGTTCTACAAATCAGTCGATACCATTTTGTATGGGCGAAAGACCTACGACACGGCGGTGAAGTTCGTCTCCGAAGGACTCGAGATACCTGATGACGGCAGGGACTGTCGAAATTATGTTTTCTCGCGCCGTCAGCCACCGAAGAAACTACTGCGCGGTTTCGAGTTCGTTAAAGAACCAATCAAGAAATTCACGAAACGCCTGCGCGCTCAGAAGGGCAAAGACATTTGGATGATGGGTGGCGGCGGAATCATCGGTTCGTTTCTGGATGAAGACGAGATCGACGAGTTCATCATTCACGTGATGCCCACGTTCATCGGCGAAGGTATTCCCTTAATCGCGCCAAGCCGGCGCACGGTGCCGCTGAAGCTGCTCTCAACGAAGAAATATTCGGATGGCGTGGTGAGGTTGCATTACGCGGTTGGGAAAGCGAAACAGAAATAATCCACAGATTACGCAGATTACAGAACTGGGTCATTGATCCATTGAATCAATGATTCAATGATTCAATGATTCAATTTGATCAAGCTTCTGCCGGTTTCAACTTCTTCGGCTTGTTCTTCTTCGCCGTTTTCTCGTCCGGCGGCGGCTCTTCCGGTTCTTTGGTTAAGCGATTAATGATCATCTGCTGTGAGAAACCGACGATGTTGCCGACCAGCCAGTAAAGCAATAGTCCCGAAGGCGCGCTCCACAGAATGTAGAGCATGAAGAGTGGCATGCCGATCGCCATCATCTTGCGCTGCAGCGGATCGGCCGAAGGCGCCGGGGTCAGCAACTGCAGAACGATCATTGAAGCCGTGAAGAGAACCGGCAGCGTGCGAATAAAACCGAGCAGGTACGGCTCAGGCGCGGAAAGATCGGGAATCCACAAAAACGACGCCTGACGAAAGTCGATCGAGATCGTCAAGGCCGTATAAAGCGCAAAAAGAAAAGGCATCTGAATCAAAAGCGGCAAACATCCGCCCAGCGGATTCGCTTCTTTCATCAAACGCAGTTGCTCCATCTGCAACTCTTTCAAGCGCGGATCGGTCTGCTTCATTCCCTTGAGCTTCTCTTGCAGCTCCTTCATCCGCGGCGCGTATTTCTGCGCCTTCTTCATCTTGCGCGACGACACCCACTTCAAGGGCATGAACAGCGAGTAAATGAAAACAGTGAAGAGGATGATCCCGACACCGTAGCTGCCGGTCATGCGCTGAAGTTTTTCAATCGCCCAAAGGATTGGGATGGCGAGGGCGCGCCGCATGCCGCCGAGAAATCCGTAGTTGATTACTTCGCCGAGATCGACCTGTGGGCCGCCCGCCTCTTTAACTTGCGCGCTGGCTTCGTCGAGCAGACGGTGGTCTTTTGGGCCAACGTAGATGTCGGTTTTCGTTCCGTCAGTCGGGACCGGCAGCAGGCCGGTGACTAGAAATCGCTGCTCGGTGGTCCCGTCGTATTTGTGCTCGTAGGCGGCGGTGCGGTATTCGAGACCCGTCGCCGGTTTAGCCAACACTCCGACCATTCCAAAATACGTGTCATCGACTCCGGCCCATTGAACCTGGCCGTCGATCAGCTCTTGATCGACAGGCTTCGGCACAGGCGACTTTATCCCGATCCCTTCCAACATCCAGTTAATCGTGCCGGTGTTGCGGCGGTCAGCATGCACTTCCAACGAAGGAATGCGGCGCGCTTCGCCGTTAATCATGGCGAGGCCTTCCGGGGCGTAGAGATAGAAACCGTAATAGGCGATGCCTTGATCGCCGATGCTGGGCCCGAGTGCGAGCTTAGCTTGCGGCAGAGCCTGATTGTGGCGCGCGATCTTGAGTTTAACTTCCGTCAGATACCGGTCCGGGAGGAACGTAACCTCCTTGGTGACGTCAGTCCCAGTCGCCGCGTCGTTCATGATGAAAACCAGCGACTGCCGGCCGTTTGTGACGTCGAGGGTGGCATCGCCGGTCTCAGCAACCGGCGCTGAGACTTTGAAATTGCCCTCGGCCAGCAAGGCGTCAACGGCAGCATCACCCGTTACGATCTGGAATGGCTGAAAAGTTTTTTCGGCCGCCACTGACTCCGGGCGCTTCGTTACGAGTTCCAGCGGTTTTGGATTATCACGCGTCGATCCTTCCCCATAGATTTTCCGCAAGCTTCCGTCACTGCGCTTAACTTGCTTCACGATCCAACTGGTGGCGACTGCGCCACGCGTGTCAAAGGTGGCTTCGTAAAGCGGAGTGACAACGCGAATCTTGCGTTGCGGAACAACCTCGGGTGCCGGCGTCGGTGAAGCCGCCGGTTGGGCGGATGAAGGTGTGGCGGTCGCTGCGGGTTGTGGTGTGGTTGACGGCGAAACTTGGGCAGATGCCTGCGCCGTCGATTGCGGCGAGGCCTGCGCTACCTGTTGATTCGCGTTGACGTTCGCGTTTGCGTTCGGCGGCGGCGGCGGAACAGGAGGAAAAAAATAGTTCCAGCCAATCAGCACCGCGGCTGACGCGACTAACGCAAAGATGAATCGTTGTTGTGACTTCACTAGAACCTACTTCACCGGATCGTAACCACCCGCGCAAAACGGCTGACATCGAAGCAAACGCCAAATCGCCATGCCGCTTCCGCGCAGTGCACCATGACGTTCAATTGCTTCGCGCGCATATTCAGAACAAGTTGGAGTGAAACGGCAGGACGGCGGCAGCCACGGCGAGATTACTGCTTTGTAGAATTTCAATACTGAGACGAGTATGAACCGCATTGGTGGTAGTTCGATTCCCTCTCCTTTGGGAGAGGGTTAGGGTGAGGGCTTAGCGATGCAACTCGCAAAATTAGATTCTTTCCTCACGCACCACACAACTAAAAAGAAAAATGGGTTCAGTTCTTCGCCGCTAACTTCGTCCCTCACCCCAGCCCTCTCCCAGAGGGAGAGGAAGTTTCCTGCTGCCGTTCCGCCCGCGCCACTTGCTCCACAATTCTACGAAACTCTTTGAACCGAAGTTCTTCCGTCGAAGTCAGCAACGGCCGCTTGGCGTTGATTACCCAATCGTACCGTCCGCGAAGGGCTGCCAACTCGCTCGCGCTGCGCCGAAACAGCTCGCGCAGCAAACGTTTCGCGCGGACTCGATCGACCGACTTGCCAATCGCCTTGGTTGAAGCCGTCACGCCGAGTCGCTGCTCGGCCGCGTCATTTGCGCGTAAAAAAGCGGCCATCAAGCGGCCGTCATAGCGCTGCCCTTCGGCGTAAACTTTCTGAAACTCAGCCCGCGCGCGCAGCCGGCGCTGTTTCGGCAGCGCAAAGCTCAATTTCGCCGGCGCGTCGTCGGTGGCTGCGATCAACTTTCTAATAATGCGACGGCGTCAGGCGCTTGCGGCCCTTTGCGCGGCGCCGCTTGAGCACGAGACGGCCGTTTTTAGTGGCCATGCGCGCGCGAAACCCGTGCGTCTTGGCGCGGCGTCGATTGTTCGGTTGAAACGTTCGCTTCGGCATAGACAGAAATCCCTTCGCTTAAGAAAACACTTAGCGTAGCGACGCCGTGAAGTGATGTCAAGGAACGCAGCAACCCGCCTTGACGCGTCTGAAAATCGCGTGTTAGCCTTCAGAGTTTCAGACGCAAGTGCAGTTGGGTCACTTAACTAGGGCAGACGTTTTCAGTCCCCTGTGAGATCGAACCCCGACGGAATCGGGATTCGCATCTGACGAACCTTTTCCCAGCTAACAACGGAAGATGACGTATCCGCTCGGGTTTGCCGAAAACTCAATTCAACTTGTGCCTGACGGCACGCTGATCCTTCACGTCATCATCATCCTGGTGATGGTGTGGATTCTGAATAAAACCCTCTACAAACCAATCAACCGAATTCTGGAAGCGCGCGAGAAGCGCACGCGCGGTCGCATGAGCGAAGCGCAGGAAATCCTGACCGATGTCAGCGAGAAAGTCTCGAATTACGAACGACAATTGCGCCAGGCGCGCGCCGAAGGATACGCATTGGCTGAGCAGGAACGCACCGCGGCGATGCAGGAGCGGCAAGGTAAGTTGAACGAGATGCGGCAGCAGCTTTCGGAGTCGGTCGCGCAAGAGAAGCAAACAATCCAAACCCAGGTCGAAGAAGCCCGCGTGACTTTAGAAAGTGAATCGCGTCGCATTGCGCGCGAGATTGGTGAACGAGTTTTGGATCGGCCGTTGGGCTCGACGGATGTGAACTGACGAATGTTCGTGAACCTGGCATTGTTAATGATCTTTGCGTCTGAAGGTGGCGCCTGGTGGGACTATCCGGGTTTCGAGCTGTGGAAGTTCGTCAACCTCTTCGTGTTCGTCGCGATTTTGGTATTTCTGGTCAAACGCAGGGTCGGTGAAGCTTTCAAGACGCGGAGCGAACAAATCAAGACCGAACTCCAGCGTGCGCAACAGGAACGCGACGCGGCGCTGGCGAAGCTGAAAGAAGTGGAAGAGCGTCTGGCGCGGCTCGACATCGAGGTCACGACGATTCGGGCGCAATCACAACGCGAAGCGGCGGAAGAGCGCGAGCGGATCGTGAAATCGACTGAACAGGAAATCGTCAAACTCGGAGAGCAGGCGAAACGCGAAATCGAAAGCGCCGGCAAAGCCGCTAAACACGATCTGCGGGTTTACGCTGCGGAAACTTCGGTGAAGATGGCGGAAGAGATCATTCGGCGCGAAATGCGGCCGGAAGATGATGTTCGCATGATCTCGCGCAACGTTGACGAATTGGGAGGCGCGCCGCAATGAGCATCCAGACGATCGCGCGTCGTTACGCTGCGGCTTTAGCCGACGTCGTTCTCGATCGCGGTGAAGCCAAAGAAATTCAGCAAGAGTTGCAGCAGTGGGCCGAACTGATCTTAACGAATGCGAACCTTGAGGAAGTGTTCCGCAATCCGACGATCCCGCTGGACAACAAGCGCGCGGTGCTGAAGCAATTGATCGAGCGCGCGAAGCCACAGCAGACAACTGCAAATTTCCTGAAGGTGCTGCTGCATAATCAGCGGCTGACCGAACTTCCTGAAATCAATCGCAAATTTGCCGAGATACTCGACCAACGTGCAGGCATGGTCGCCGCCACGGTCACCACCGCGCGGCCGGTACCGGATGAAATACAGGCGCGGCTGAGCGAAAAACTGGTATCAGTAACGCAGAAGAAAGTGCGGCTGAATTTTGAGCAGGACCCGGAATTAATCGGCGGGCTGGTGACGCGTATCGGCTCGACTATTTATGACGGATCGGTGCGCAGTCAGTTGCAGCAGATTAAGGAAAGAATGGCGGGCTAAAAACCGTCAGTTGTCAGTCGTCCGTTGTCAGTAGTTCTTCTGACACAGCGAAGCTACTGACTACTGACAACTAACAACGGACAGTCTTTATGGAACCAATCAAAGCAAACGAAATCAACGAAATCATCCGCAAGCAGATCGAGGACTTTGAAGCCGGCGTGACCGTGATGGAAGTCGGCACGGTGATCAAGGTCGGCGACGGCATCGCTGAGGCTCATGGCCTGGAAAAGGTTATGGCGAGCGAACTGCTCGAGTTCCCACACGACGTGCGCGGCTTGGCGCTGAACCTTGAAGAAGACAAAGTCGGCGTCGTGCTGTTCGGTGACTTTCAGAAGATCAAAGAAGGCGATCTGGTGAAGCGCACCGGCCGCATTATGCAGGTTCCCGTCGGCCAGGCGCTGGTTGGTCGGGTGGTGGATGCGCTGGGAAATCCGGTTGACGACCGCGGTCCGATTCTGACGGAAGACTTCAATCCGGTTGAGACCATCGCTCCCGGCGTGGTTGATCGGCAGCCCGTGAAAGAGGCTTTGCAGACTGGTTTGAAAGCGATCGACTCGATGGTGCCGATTGGCCGCGGACAGCGCGAACTGATCATCGGTGACCGGCAAACGGGAAAGACGGCCATCGCGGTTGACACGATCATCAACCAGCGCGGCAAAGACGTGATCTGCATCTACGTCGCGGTGGGCCAGAAGGCTTCGACGGTGGCGCAGGTGGTGAAGACGCTGCAGGATGCCGGCGCGATGGATTACACCATCGTGGTCAAAGCGACCGCATCGGATCCGGCGGCGATGCAGTTCCTGGCGCCGTATTCAGGCGCGGCGATGGGCGAGTACTTTCGCGATCGCGGCCAGCACTCGCTGACCATCTACGACGATCTTTCGAAGCAGGCGGCGGCTTATCGCGAGATTTCGCTGCTGCTGCGCCGTCCGCCGGGCCGCGAAGCGTATCCGGGAGACGTTTTCTACCTGCACTCGCGTCTGCTTGAGCGGGCGGCGAAACTTTCCGATGCTAAGGGCGGCGGGTCGATGACAAGTTTGCCGGTGATCGAAACCCAGGCGGGTGACATCTCGGCTTACATTCCGACGAACGTCATCTCGATTACCGACGGTCAGATATTTTTGGAAGCGGATCTCTTTAACGCCGGTATTCGTCCGGCAATCGATGTCGGTAATTCTGTTTCGCGCGTAGGCGGTTCAGCTCAAGTAAAAATGATGAGACAAGTTGCCGGCGGTTTGCGGCTCTCGCTGGCGCAGTATCGTGCGCTGGCGGCCTTCGCTCAGTTCGGATCGGATTTGGACAAAGCGACGCAGGCCCAACTCGCGCTCGGCGAACGGCTGACGGAAATTTTGAAGCAGCCGCAGTATCAGCCGATGGACGTCGAGAAACAGGTGTTGATCATTTGGGCGGCGAACAACGGCTACCTTGATGATGTACCGGTCGCGGACGTGCGCGCGTTCGAAGCTGAGTTGCAGCGCTTTGTAGAGAACTCGCAGCCGGCCTTGTTGCAGACCTTGCGCGAGAAGAAAGCGATCGATGGTGAAGTCGAAAAGGACTTGCACCAGGGCCTGAAGGATTTCGCAGAGACGTGGGCGGAGCGGGCACAAGCCGTGGCGGCGTAGTGGCACAGGCTTCAGCCTGTGATTAGACAACACGAATACACAGACTGAAGTCTGTGCTACTCAGGAATGGCAAATCTTCTAGACATTCGCCGGCGCATTAAGTCGGTCAAGAACACGCAGCAGATCACCAAGGCGATGAAGATGGTGTCTGCGGCGAAGCTGAAGCGCGCGCAGAATCGCGTGATCAACGCGCGTCCGTTTGCCGACAAGATGAACCAGGTGCTTAGTGAACTCGCGGCCCAAACGAGTGAAGATTTTCATCACCCACTGCTGGATCAGCGCGGCGACGAGCGTTACCTGGTGGTGCTGGTTACCGCCGACAAAGGTTTGTGCGGCGCTTTCAACACGAACCTGATCAAAGCGGCCCAGGTTTTCGTCAAAGCGAACCCGGACAAACAAATTGAGTGGGTCACGGTCGGCCGCAAGGGCCGCGATTTTTATCGCCGGCGCGCCGCGAACATCGTTACCGAATACATCGGCCTGACCGGCAAAGGCCGGGTGGAATTTGAAGAAGCCCTGGAGGTCGCTAACGAAGTAATCAACCGGTTCACTGAAGACAAATCAATCGACAAAGTCTTTCTAATCTTCGCCGAATTCAAATCGGTCCTGACGCAGCGCATCGTCACTGAGCAGCTGCTCCCAATTTCAAAGACCACCGAAACCGCGGAAACCGACGCTGCGCAAACTGCGAAGGCGAAGGATTACATTTACGAACAGGAGCCCGCCGAAATCTTCAGCCGGCTTCTCCCCAGCCTGGTCGAAACGCAGATTTTCCGCGCGCTACTCGAGTCGATTGCCTCCGAACAGGGCGCGCGCATGACCGCCATGGACGCGGCATCAAAGAACGCCGGCGAATTAATTTCGACGCTGACGCTCAACATGAACCGCGTGCGCCAGGCCGCCATCACCCGCGAGATCATCGAAATCGTTTCGGGCGCTTCGGCGTTGTAACTGCGAGTTATCGCTCGCCTCGACCGCGACGGCCACGCCGCCCACGCCCCTCGCTTTTCATTTGCTGAAATTTCTGCCACTGCTCAGCGTTAAGGACTTGCTGCAGACGCTGATCGGCTTGCTGCCTGATCTCATTCACACGCGGTTCTGATTCCTTACGCAGGCCTTCCAACTGTTGTCGCGTCTCGGCAAAGATCTGCTGGACTTTCGTTTTCTGATCGTCGTTCAGTTGCAGGCGCGTGGCGAGTTGTTCGATACGATTCTCAGCCGACGGTCGACGGTGGGCCCAGCCGCGATAGACTTGTAACGCCAGCAGGCCGGCAACGAACCCGAGAACGAAGATCACCACCGCCGCCACTCGCACCTGCCATTTACTGCGAATCTTTTCAGCCATAGTTACCTCGCCTCTTCTTCTTCGCCGTAGATGGCGCTGAGCACCTCTTCATTCGTCATTTCTTCATCAGACTCGTCGAACACAACAGTTTCTGCTGACGATGGAATTAGAGCCGCCGTTTGCACGGGCGTCGATTCTTCCGCCGGAACGACAAAAGTCAGCGCCGCCAACACAGCCGTCGTCGCGGCCATCGAACTGACTAATCCGCTGGTCGCGTTCCAAAGGCGACGCAGGTTCCATACGCCGGCGGTCGCCTGCTGTTCACGCCACGCCGCGAGCACGCGGGTTTGAAAAAACGGGTTCGCATTGAGCACGCTGTCGCGCATGTCCTCAGCGCGCTCGTTAAGCAGCAACGCGGAAATCCGCGCCGCCTTGAAAGCTCGCGCGCAGTCAGCACAGCTCGCGGTGTGCGCGCGAATCGTCTGCAGGTCGGTTTCCGACAGCGCCGCAAGCGGCTTGTTGTCGAGAATGTTTGTGATGTGTTTGTCGTTCATATGTGTCATCACCTTTTGTCGGTTACGCCCCGTACGCTGAATCCTGCGTTCTGCTCACTGCCTTCTGCCTACTAGTTTTTCCAGCGCTTCTCGTGCCTTCTTCCGTGCTCGAAAAGCTCGGACTTTCACTTTCGATTCTGACCACCCCGTTACTTCCGCCACTTCGTTTACCGAAGCGTCTTCGCCATCGATCATCGTCAGTGCCAGGCGATCCTCAGGCGCCAACGTCTCCAAAACTTTTTCCGCCAAGTCGGCTGCAATGACCTTCTGCTCTGCGTTCAGCGATTGCGCCTCTACTGAGCTAGACACATTTTCCAGCCACGCCGTTTCATCTTCGCTCAGATCGGAGGTCACAAGTTCCGGCCGGCGCTTCGCGCTGCGCAGCAGGTTCAAACAGGTATTAGTCGCGATTCGCGTAAGCCATCCTTCCATTGAGCCGCGGCCGGCGAAGCTGTTCAAATGGGCGAATGCTTTCAGGAAAGTTTCCTGCGCGGCTTCTTCAGCCTGACCCCGGTCGCGAAAGAAGCGGTGCGCAACGTGGAACACGCGCGGGCTGAAGCGGCGAACGATTTCGGCGAAGGCGGACTCGTCGGCATCGCGCGCGCGGCGGGCCAGTTCAACTTCGGACGCTTGTTCGTAGTCGTGCGGCAGCAGTGCTCCTCAATCGAAGTTGACGGACCGCTGGGGATCGATCCGTCATTTCGGTTGGGGGACTTATTTGTTGTCACGCGATCCACCGAACCCACGGCGTCCGCCGCGACGTTCCCTGGACTGCGCTTTCAACTGATCGAGCTGCGCCTTCTGCTCAGCCGTCAACACAGACAGCATTTGCTGGTGGATCTGAAATTTCGCTCCCATCAGCTTGGCCTCGAGGCCCGCCATCTCCGTCAGTTTCTGAGTAGTCAGCGCTTCGTTGAACGTACCGCCTTCATTCGACTGGCGCAACTCTTGACGCTTTGCGCGCAGCTGTTCGTGCAGCGGTTTGTTCGTCGAGGCGAAGCTCTCGCGAATTTGCTTCAGTCTCGCCTTCTGATCGTCCGTAAGATTCAGACGATTGAAGAGAGCGCCACCTCCGCGATGACCACGCTTCCCGCCCTGGCCGTGCCAGGCACGTCCGGAGCCCTTGCCGTCCTGCGTTTCGGACTTCACCGATTGCGCGACGGCAATTGAAGCAGCCAGGACAAGAGCAGAGAGAGAGGCTATTGCCAACAACTTAACTTTTCCAAGTTTTTTCATTCGTTAACTCCTTGTTCGGATTGTGAGGCCCATAGCCTCTCGATAGGGCAGACACCGAAAAGGGGTAGTTCGTTACAAAGGGTGTCCTCAGATGGCCGCATCAATGAGCCGCGGAGCGGCGGCAGAGAGTAGCCCCGGGTGAGCGAGCGCAGCGAGCGTAACCCGGGGATCCGGTTACCTCTGATTTCGCAGCCGGCTTTAAGCCGGCGGCAGAAAACCCGCTTGCGCCCCTACAGGGCGCGAAACGCTTTCTTGCGAGATCCAGGGGTTGCGCGACCTGTGTATAGACCGGACAGATAGTTTACAGGTGTTCGGAGACATGGTTTACACATTGACTGAGGATTAGCTTTAGCCTCGCAAGGAGGAAAAGCGATGCCTTGGAAAGAGGTTTCAGTCATGTCTCAACG
>JBASRE010000045.1:0-97351 GCA_049273695.1 Pyrinomonadaceae bacterium | reverse complement strand
ATGTCAACCCACGAACTCAAACATCAGAACAAGGCTGAACTGAAAGCATTCTATTCACAGTTCAGCGGACCAGTGTTAGTGGGACTGGAAGCCAGTGGTTACAGTCCCTGGTTCGAGCAACTGTTGGAAGAGCTCGGTTGTGAAGTCTGGCTGGGCGATGCTACCGAGATTCGGCGGCGCGCTCGTCGGCGACAGAAGAACGATCGGCGCGATGCCGAGCTGATTCTGGACCTGCTCATCCATGACGAGTTCCCGCGGATTCATCGGCCGACTCCGACGAGTCGCGAGATCCTGCGGATGCTGCGTTATCGGCACAAGCTGGTGAAGATGCGGACCATCATCAAGAACAGCTTGCAAGCCCTGTCGATCCAGTCTGGCTTGTCACTGCGGGCCAAGTTGTTTACCCGCACGGGGCTGACGCAACTTCGCAGCACCTCGATGTCACCGATGATGCAGTACCAACGCGAGCAATGGCTGCAAGCACTTGAGCCTTTGAACCAGCGCATCAACGAGGCCGTCGACTGGCTCGAACAACAGGCAGCTGGTGATGAGCGTATCGAACGACTGCGTACTCATCCCGGCATCGGGTTGCTGACCAGTCTGGGGCTGGTGCATACGCTCGCACCAATCAGTCGCTTTAGTAATCAACGCAAGGTCGCTGCTTACGTTGGTTTTGATCCGAAAGAGCGTTCGTCAGGAGAAAAGAAACGCTATCTCCGGATCAGCAAAGCCGGCTCACGGGTGCTGCGGTTCCTGTTAATAGAGGCAGCCCAGACAGCCTGCAAAGGCGATCCCGAACTGAAGCGATTCTATCTGCGCCTATTGCATCGACAGGGTAAACCTAAAGCCAAAGTGGCAGTGGCCAGGAAGTTATTGATTCGTAGTTACATCCTTTTGCGCGACGGGATTGACTACGCAGAGTTCAATCGTCGCGCTGTCGCAGCTCGGCTTGCTCGAGAAGTCGCATAGGCCTCAAGTGCCTGATCTTTGATTGAGCAGCCAGCCTCTGCGGTCAGTGCTGACCGGAGAGAGCGAATTGAACCTCATGGATCATGACCGAATAGATGAGTGATCGCAGCGCGAGCTGTCGATCCATTGAGTAAGCAAACGACAACAACTAACTCGGTTTTATGTCAAAGAACAAGCGGTTAACCAACTTCGACCTCGACGCTTCGGCGCCCACGTCGATTTGTGTCTTGACTCCGACACCTGCTTCATAGATGTGACTTGGTTGTGACTTTGGAATTATACGCTTTCGTTAAAGTGTATCTAGACATGAACTTAGCCAGACAGTAAAATTCCCCCCTTCGGCACCAACACATAATATGTAAGGCCGCGTGTTCACGCGGCCTTTCGCATTTCATTAGGCTTTTTTGTCATTTTGCGAATTACACTATTTACACTGTGTACTCCGTTAGGACTCAGATGTGACTTAGTTGTGACACGGTGGCCAGGTCAAGTCCTCGAAGCTGGTCGTGCAACCAAGTGCACTATTGACAAAAAACCCGAGTTGGCACTAGAGTCTTGCCCAAGCAGGCAAGAGGAGTCCGTCAATCTCATCGCGTAGCCCTATTGGCGGCCTCTCAACGCCATCGGCCGTGCTGGTCCTCAAAGAGCCTCCTTCCGTCCGCCCTTTCAGTACCAGCTAACTTAGAGTTATCTCAACACGATGGTCGTCCCGATACCATCATTGTCTTTTTCAAAAGCAGGTTATCCGTGCCATGGATGATCAACGGCATCTGATCGCGATCGAATTGCGGCGATTGGACTCCAGCCACGTAGAGTCCATCGCTAAAAGTGCGCGCGCGCCGATATTTCACCGATGGCAAGAAGTCGAATTGGAAAAGGTCCTTCGGGGGAGGCTTCGCATCAACGCCGACGAAGATATGACCGAAGCGCCGTTGGCTGCGGTTTTCGGATAGGAGAAGATCGTGTTCGCTCATCTCACACGTGAACTCGTCGCCGAGATTAGGAACGTCTTTACTGAGTTCAACCTTAGTTACGACTTGGAGTGGCGCCCGATTCTGCTTCATGGGATTAACCGGCAGTTCGTAGGTTGGCTACAAAATTTCAAGAGCGATCTCACGCAACTCTCCGGCGATCTGAACGCGATGAATTCTGTTGAGCGACTTGCCGACGGGACAATTCCGCTTCAGATTTGGCTTAGGAATGCGGTCGAGCAGTTATCTCACATAGACAAGACCAAGGTGTTTAGCCGGGCGCTGGATGAATTGAACAACCGGATGTCCACGGCTGGGCCGATCTCAGAACCGGCAAAAATTCCCGAACTGTTTGAAGTTCGCGAGGCACTGGTTCACCGCAACGACATGGTCGCTTACGGATTTCTCTCGGCGGGATTTGACGCGGGCAAATCCGTCGCACGTTTAAGCGTCCTCAGACACGATGGAAGCAACGCCAGCGAGATCGCGACCGGCCAGCCAGAAATTCACCGGGGAACCGGATGGTTGGTGGCTCCTGACCTGGTAATGACGAACCACCACGTAGTCAACGCTCGGCGTGATGGTCAAAGCGACGCGTCGGCCACCGACCTGGAACTTCAGGCCAGGAATACTTCTGTCCAGTTTGATTTTGATGCGGAGACTCTGGGTGGGGTTTCACTGAATGCGGCGAAGCTCGAAGCGTTCGATAAAGAACTGGATTATGCCGTCTTGCGATTGGAGTCTCCGGTCGACCGGACTCCCTTGCCCATCAGCCCCGACAAGGTAACCGTCACACCGGATTCGTACCTTTCCGTTAATATCATTCAACATCCGAACGGCGGTCCCAAAAAAGTAGCGCTTAGGAATAATCTTGTTTACGACAGCGAGTTTCCCAGACTGCGCTACTTCACTGACACCGAACACGGATCTTCCGGCTCGCCGGTTTTTAGCGATAGCTGGAAAGTCATCGCACTTCATCGCGCTTCCACTTTTGTTGGCAACGTGAAATTTCAGGGGCGGTTAACCGGCTGGGTCAATGAGGGGACGCAGATGGCCGCGATCCTGGAGAATTTGAAAGCTAAGAATATTGACCTCTATCGCACGATTACCGGCGGGTGAAAATCTCAACTCTCAACGCTCCTCGCGAGGTGAGTTCCAATGCCTTTTGCTCATCTAAAAAGAGAAAGAATCCGGGAGATAAAGCAGGCGTTTGAAGACGCTGGAAAGATCTATGACGAGGACCTTCGGACTCTCATGCTTGATCGGACCGGATACGGCGCTAATCTCAAGCACTTCAAGACACCCTTCTATCAGCTTTCGGGAGACATCAGCGCTCTTAACTCTATCGAGTTCGTGGCTGACGCGGCCCGCACTGTGCCATTCAAAGCCTGGCTCGAAAACGGGAAGGAGTATTTTACACCTTTGACCCAGGCCAAGGTATTTGAGGAGGCCCTAGGCGAGTTGCTAGCAGGGCCGGCAGAGTCGGCCAGCGCAGAAGTCATCGTGGGCGGGCTGGCCGCGCTTTCGGAATTGATCGAGCAGGATGATTTTGCTCACGATGCGGTTTTCTTCTACAGGAGGATTTTCGAAACCGCTATCAAAGAATTCGAAATCATAGCCGACTACAAGCGCATGCATGACGCGCTGCACAAGTTGCAACTCGGTTGGCCCGACATCTCCTCGATGCTCAACAATCTCGCCATGACTTCCACGATACACGTCATGATCTTGAATTCTTTGACCCTCCTTACGGGCACGATTGCTGACTTGGATGACACATTCGAGAGGAAGTTCGTGGACGGAGCAGAAAAAAAGTGGATGAATAACCTTAAGCAGGAGCGGATCAGCCTTGAAAAAGCCATTGAGGATGATCAGATGTCGATGATAGAAATCACCTTTAATGATATCAAGGAGCAGCTTGGGAGTGATCTCTCCTGGCTCAATAGTCGGCTGAAAACCGCTGTGACGAGTGTTCATCTGAAAGACCTGATCAATTCGATGGGTGACCTGTGCATCGTCTTGCAAGACGTTGCTTCTGAACGTGCTTCCCGGCAGGTCGAGCGCTACGCTGCCGGCGTTAGCGAAATAGCGAAACTAGACGAGGAATTGAGCAAATTGATAATTCAGCATGACGAATGGCAACGCAACGAGGATATCCTGCGAGTTCTAAGTGTTGCCCTTCGCCAACAGACTAACGTGGAGGGTGAAAGGAGCACGTCAACGGAGGCTAAAAGGCTGAGCCAACTTGAGCTTATTTCCACCGTGGTGAATTTGTCTGTTGTTCCGTTACTCGCCGGACAAACCTCAACCTTGGCAAAGCGTTTGAACATTTCCGTTCAGAAGCTTGACGATCTTATTGAGCAAAAGGACGCAGACAAAGCGGAGATTTTGTTCTTCTTTTCATACCTCGACCAGGCGAGGCTCTTCTTTTTTGACCTTGACACTGGGCTGAAAGCGAAATGTGAGGAACTGAGACGAATTGGTCACGAGTTACAGCAGGTTAACTCAGAGTTAGTAGCGACTCCGTTGGGAGTTTGAAATGACTGATGAGCCACGGAAAGAAGCTTTGACCTCAGACCTTTCAGAGGATCAACAAACCGAGTCCGCCAGCGGGGCGGTGCCCTTTGACTCACTCGATTTCATGGCAGAGTCGCATACCGAACTCTTTAGGCGCCAGCTCTTGCCCGAGAACGCCAATCAGCCTGGATTTCTAGATGAAGTTAAAGAGTTTATTGAACATGGACGCGCCACGGGAGTGCTGCTTGAGAGCATCTCCGAACGACAAACTGCTCAAAGCCTGCTCAACTATTGGGTCACGGTCCTCTATCGGGCGGGTGACATCGAACCCCCGGATACCATCCTCGTTCCGTTTGCGGAGCCTAGAAAGCTTGACCTGGCAACCGCGAAACTTCCCTATTTGGGTTTGAACCCGTTTACGGAAGCTGACCACGACCGTTTTTACGGTCGTCTGGGAGTTACCGGGCGTCTGATCGAACGACTGAAGGACAATCGGCTGTTAATTTTCGTCGGTCCGGCGGGTAGCGGTAAGACGTCGGTTGTCAACGCAGGGGTAGTGCCCGAGTTGAAAAGTGGCAAAAAACTGCCCGGTAGTGAGCACTGGCATTACTTCAACGCTGTCACTCCAGGCCGTGACCCACTCAAGGTTTTGGCCGCCATGCTGGCGCCGAGCGCCGGAACGACAGGCACAGACTTCGGACCACAAAATGAAAGACTTTTCGCCGATAAGAAATATGTGCGCCAGCTACTTGACCAGCAGTTCAGCGGACAGACCGTACTGATGGTCATCGACAGGTTCGAAGAAGTATTTACCTTGTGTAAGAATGATGAACAGCGCGACGCTTTCATCGCTAATCTCATTGAGTTGACGCATCCTTCCGAAAGCTCGACTCTCACTCACCGGGTTATCTTAATAATACGTAGTGACCGCACGAACTATATAATCGGGCGGAGCGACTTCAGGGACCTATATCCCAAGGCTGAAATACGAATCCACCCGCTGACTGAAAGTGATCTCCGAGAAGTAATAAAAGAACCGGCGCGAAAAATAGGTCTTAAGTTTGAGAAAGGTATCGTCGCTCAACTGATTCGTGAGATTTATGCCGACGAGATGGGCTTGCCTCTTTTGCAGTTCATGCTGCTCAAGCTTTGGGACGAGAAGCAAGGCGACACCATCACTTGGGCCGCAATGAACCGGCTCAAAAGGTGCGCCTACGCGCTGACTCAAACGGCCGATCAATGGTACAAATCCTTAAGTGCCACTCAACGGGAGATCGCCCGTCTCGTGCTTCTGAAAATGGTCCGGATCACCGACAATCTTGAAGTTGTCGGGGACCGAGTTAGACGCGAAGATCTCTACCAATCGGCCCCGTCTCCTGAGGCGGTCGACAGCGTGCTTGACGGTCTGGTCAACGCCCATTTGGTAAGAATAACGAAAGGCGTATCGCTAGTTCCGCAAGACAATGCTCAGGCGGATGCCGGCGGCGTCAAAACCGACACCTCTCCGGACGATCAATTTCAACTGGTCCACAAATCTATGTGGCTTGACTGGGAACCCTTCACAGCCTGGCTGAAGGGTTTGCGTGAAGCGCTGGTTATGCGGCAACGATTGGAATCTTTGGCTGTAAACTGGCGGCTGGGGCGAAAAGACTCCGGGTTACTCGACAAGTACCAACTGCATGAAGCGAAGAGCTGGATCCAAAGTCGGGCAGCCAAGGAAGTCGGCTATGATCCGGATCTGGATGCGCTTGTTGCCAGAAGCGAAGTATCCATCTCCAAAGAAAGGTTCCGCAAAGGCGTTTGGCTAACCTTTACCTTTCTGCTGCTGGTTGGTCTTGTAATCGGCATGATTTGGCAATACCGGACTAAAGGAAGGGCCGACCGCCTCGCATTAGAGAAAGTAAAGCGCGAATCGGAGAGTGCCTTCAAGGTTGCCAACTTGTTGGAAAAAATGAGCAGCGAGCAGTCTGCGGACCGATTGTCGGCTCTTTCCGAATTAGATTCTCTGGTGAGCGAAGGAAAGATGCCGGCAAGAATCGGCGCTGCGATCCTCTCGATTGCGATTAGAGATAAGGACAAGGAAGTTACCGCTAAAGCTGAAGCAATAGTGAAGCAGTTTGCGAGCAAGGATGTGCTCGCCCAATCTATTGGCAGCGCCGCTTATGGGGATGCGAGTCTCGCGCAACAACTTGACAGCGCGGATACGGTGACACCACGGTTTTATATACACATGGCAACGCGCGACCAGGAGGGAAGAGCAAATACGATAAAGAAAACTCTCGAAGACAAAGGCTATATAGTACCGCCTTTTGAAGTCGTTGGAAGCGGACCACCAACCAATCAAGTTCGTTATAGCAGCGAATCCGAAACTCAAGATCCCACACCTGACAGTGTCCGCGCATTATTGAGCGAGGTCGACAAGAGCCAATGGACGAGCAAACCGCTGAGTTCCAACCAAGTAAGCCGCGGGACCTTCGAGATTTATTTTGCTGGTCAATTTGCGAAAAGTGGCACCTTAATCATTGACCCCACAAATGAGCAAGGTGACACGTTGGAGGGCGTAGATTTTGAACTCTTTATCGCATCGCTCAGCAACCCGGAACAGAGATCGATTACGTCGAGATATGGGTTTGTCTATTCATTGCTGCCAGGTAGATATAGCCTGACGCTGAACGTGCGCGGATACCGAAGAGCTAATCGGCCCTTTTCAATTCGAGCGGCCACCGAAACGATAATCACTATTCCGTTACAGCCAACGAACTAGTCCTAAAGAATCTCGTCTCCACCACGGGGGCCTACTGGTCCAACTTCACTCCTCTTCAAAATAGGAAAAGGGCACGGTGATGAATTCCCCGAAAGTAGCGATGCTGGCAGCCTCACGATCGCTAATCGGAATTGGCACCAGCTCTTCGCGAATCGTGGGCTTTGAGAGTTTCTCCCAATCGTGCAGGAAGACTTTCTCATAATACTTCGCTATCCCAGCATGACGGATGAGCAAGCTGGCATCTCGATTCGCTTGAACACCCTGATTGGTGACGTTATGACTGCCGAGCAAGATTGTTTCGGAGTCGACGATAATTCCTTTCGTGTGACAACCAGCTTGAGTTCGGATCCTTTCCATATTGAACCCTGCGGCCTGCAGCGATTCAAGCTTCTTTCGAATTGGTCCAATGTTACGGAAAATGAAGCGCACGTCGAGATCGGGATCGTTCGAATACTTCACGAGCCGCCCCATCAATTCCTTAAATTCAGGCGTTGGAGACTTGATCGGATTAAGCGATTGGTTTTGAAAATACAGCGTCCGTCGAGGTCTCTTGCGCAAGAACTTCAGCACGACTTCAAGATAGTTATCGGGAGTCAGAATCGGTTGCACCGTCAACGGACTGTCTGCGGTAAAGGTAAACTTCTGAGGGGGAAAAACGTCCAGGCCAACCGCCGCACGTTCTTCTTCAAGCAGCGCTTCCATGGGCAACAACAACTCTGGCATCGTCTCCGGAATCAGAGCGGCCTCTTCGCTAGTTGAAGCGGTTCTGAAATCATGATCCAAGAAGACTTGGAAGCGTTTTGCCAGTATTGGGTTTTCGCAGACGACATGCCACTCACGATTGAATCGCGCGATCAATTGACGGTCGGCATTCTCATCGAAGAAATCGATGTCTGGTTGATTTGAAGACTGCCAGTTACCACTTGAGAGCCAAAACGCGCGCTCGTCGCGAACCGCAACCTTGATGTGATAAGCGGAGGCGAAGGTTCTTCCAGCGCCAATGTGAGCGAACGCATTACCGAACCGATCTGAACCAACACGCTTCAGTCCTTTGACCACGGAAGTTTCCGAGATATCGTTTGCCTTCGTTGAATCAACATCGTCTTCCTTCGGTAACGACTCCTTTGGCCCAAGAGTCTGTTGCCAATCGACAGTGGAGCTCTTCAGCAGAGTGCGCGCCGTGCGATAAATGTGTGGCGCCGTAAAGTCGTACATGCCGAGATGCAACCTGCGTTCGGTGCTTTCAAGAAACGGTTGCAGGACTATCCAACCGGCCTCCGGGGAAACGTGACAGGTTAACGTCATTGCGCCAGTAACTGGACTGAGATCGCCATTTGGGGGCGGCTCATACGTGATGATCGGCATAGCTTCCAGTAGTTCCGCTTCAACTCCGGTAGCCTGAATCTCATCAATCAGTAACTGCGGCCGCCGACGCAACAGCGGTACAGCTTCAGTTTCGGGTCCGCTTAACAGTTGGTCAAACGGATCCGCGATCTCTATGTCGACGGGCACTCCATCGATGGTTTGTGGCAGTCCCAATTCGTTCTTGAGAGCTTGTTTGTCGAACTTTTTCCCCGGCGACGTTCGCACACCAACAACTACCGCAGGGATCGATGTGATTTTACCGTCTTGAAACAGGTAGCCTGCGCGAACACTAATCACGTTGTTCTTTAACAGTAGCGCTTCCCGGTTTTGGGAAGCGACGCCAACCGCATTTTGTAGATCGGGCGACACGGCTGAGTTGCTGGCAGAGACTCGTTTGGTAATCCCCGAAAGGACATCGGGATTCTCGATTGGTATGCGGTTGTTTCCCCATACTACAAAATACTTGCCACCCTCGCTCACAATCCGCCCTGGACTAGTTGCTGTTCTCGTCGTCGTTATGGGGGTGGAAGGAGTCAAAGGTGGTGTTGGATCATTTTCAGGTGCTGTGCCCGTGGGTGGAATAGTTCCAGGACTGCCGGGAATGCGTTTGTTTGGCATTGGCTTTAGGCCTCCAACCACGAAATAAAATTATCGATTACGTCATCGCTGATGCGCGTACCGGAATTACTCGTAACGCCACCGTTGGTGTGAATCCCGACTGCGACAACTCCGTTTTCTTCCGTGTCCTGCCAGATTGGGCTGC
Organism: Pyrinomonadaceae bacterium; assembly: GCA_049273695.1. Classification (GTDB taxonomy): domain Bacteria; phylum Acidobacteriota; class Blastocatellia; order Pyrinomonadales; family Pyrinomonadaceae; genus UBA11740. The sequence continues at coordinate 88,002 of JBASRE010000045.1, read as the reverse complement.
CGCTCTGTCCGCCAAAAGTATCGACGTCATAAAACAGTCGAGTGGTGGTGACGCGTTGAATGGGACGCTCGTGGAAGTATTGGAAATTCGCCTGCTCTCGATCTGCGGGATAGCCAGAGATCTTCAAAACGACGTTGGCAAATTCAGGATCCGCAAATGAGCGGACTTCAAAGTTGCCGATTTGTACACCTACAGCACCGTTATCCAAAGTAATGACGCCATAATCAAAGTCGCGCGAACTCTCTACTGTCCAGCCGTCAACCGCCCAGAAGCGGGTTGAAGTCAACTTTCCAAACGGCGTTGAACTGCCAAACTTTGCCGGAATCACATCTATCGACTGCGCCCAGCCGCCATCGTCCTGCAGGAAAACGCAGTGACCGGCTGTCGCGATGGTCTTTGGACCAATAAACCACCCGGTACCGACATAAAGTTGATTCGACTGAGAACGAATTCGAAGGGCACAGATCTGTCGCCAAGGATTGTTTGATAGCAAAGACTTTGCGACTTTTACGCGATCGTCCGTGCCGATAACAGCCTCTAGTAAACGCGGTTCACCGAAGCTGGCTATCGCAACGTCGGGTAAACCGGCGTTGAGATCATCCCAATCTTCACCCAGAACGGCAGACTCGTTTACAAATCTGCGCGGAGGCTCAATGGGTTTGTAATAGGAAACGCTAACGCGGTTCGATGGGGGAACTACGGTAGCTTCTAAGACTCGGCGTGTCTCTCGTTGAGGCTCGTCGCTGGAAACAGGTCGATGTCCGGGAGCAGGCATGGCATACCTCTTTCGATAAGGATGATGGCCATTGTGAAAAAACGAAGCTGAGTTATGGGGAAATAGTTAGCCGTTCACCGTCTTCCTCAAACACTTCGTGTCCGAGCGAATGTCAATCATAGGGCTAGAAGTCGCGAGGTGCGATCCATATAACACAAGAGCTGTTAGCAGGCAAGATGTTTTGCCGGCTCTGTCTCTGTTGTAAGTATCCTGACTTAGGACCAGCCATTAGCCGGCTGCGGCGCGGGTAACCATTAGGATTAGCCAGACGGTTCGAGTCCCCCTTCGGCACCATATCTTTTAGTTTGTTCTCAGTACATCCGAACACTTTTCAATTCAGTGTCCCCAACAACTGTTTTATTGCGTAGCGTTGTCCAAACGCTAATTTGCACTGAAGTGGTTTTTGATTCGCCGCCGTTATCCAGATTCGGTCCCGGCCTTGATAGATTCGACGGTCTCCAGGATCGAGCCGGAAAGCCGCCCACTCGCCGGCGCTCGTTCCCAGCCAAAATGAGACTCGACGATTGCTGAGATTGCGAAGCTGAAATCCATCTGGAGGAAGCGTTGGATCGCATGACGTCATTCCTCGCGAGCGGCGCGAGAAGATCGCCAGAAGCAGCAACAACGGATTCCACTTAGTTCGGTGAGTCATGATTAAGCACTCCTTTTTGTAGAGATATAATCACCGCTGTTTCACCAGGAATCGCTGAGGTTAAAGCCCAAGCTTCTCAACGTCCCATCGCTCATCCTGCCACACGATTCTGTAGCGGCAGCCAAGTCGCAAGTAGTAGTGAACGGGTTCCTGATCCTCGGTCTTGATCCAGATTTGATTCTTGTTTTTGAATATTCCTTCCGCGCCCGCCGCCAGGCCATACCTTTCCCAGTCGTCGCTGTCCTTGCGGAGATAGAATATGATCTGACGATCATTTCGGTTGCGCAGAAGAAAGGCATTCGCGGGAATGATGTCTTGTGCGCGCACCAGAACGACGCCTGATTGAAAGAGACTGGCGAGCACTAGTATCGCGACCCACTTCGAGTGTTTACGCATTGTTTTGTTCCTCCGACTTTCTTTCTATTTTGCCCAACAAGTAGCCGGCGATGGTGCCGAACAGTCCAATCGCGGGCGCGATTTGCTCGGCACTGAAACCAGCGGCGACAAAGAAAAGTGTCCCCATGATTATCAGGACCACTCCGAAGGTCCGCAGCGAGTCTTCGGCTTTCAATCTGGGGACACCTCTCAACAGAAAAAACAGCATGAGCAGTGTGAGAAAAGATATGGCGCTGATTAAGAGCGCCAGCCGGAATTCTGCTCCGCTCAGGTAGTCAAAATTAGCTGGAACTTCAGAAGGCCCCGGGGGATTAACAGAAAGGTCCCTCGCCGGCTCGACAGCCTGCGCGCGATTATCTTTGCTGTTTGATGGGACCGAGCCGGCGAACGCAGGTGCTAAACCACTAACGCCGATGGAAACCACTAGGAGCAGGATTGCACTGCCGGCCCAGGTCTTTGTCTTTCTCAAAAGTGATGCTGATCTTTTTCGCATTGTGATTCACCTTTCAGTACTCTCAGGTTAAGGTTTTCCGCGGGCTCCGCGCGTCCGTTAAAACACTGGTGCGTTGAACAATTTATCTTTCGCAACCACGCGAACACGCTGAGCCGCACGGACCAAACTACATATCAAGTTGATGGACCGACTTGAGGGTCAGCGAGACGCCGACCCTCGCAGTCGAGGCGACGGTCCACGGTCTTACCAGGAGCTGACGATCCGCAGAGCGTGATCGTAGGCAGCCTTCGCCGAGCCATCGTTGGTTTGGTAGTTGTAGTAGAAGCCCGCAAGCATCATGGCGACGCGATCCTCGTTCGTGCCGTGATGGTCGGGATCAAAGAAACCAAGCGATGTTCCCTTGCGATAGAACGAGTCGAAGGCGATTTTCGGATTCTGGGTCCCGCAGCGACACCGGTGCGCGATGTACCAGCCGGCCATGAAGTCAGCATGCAATTCTTTCCTGACACCATTCTTGTAAGGGAAATTATTCGCATGCTGCATTGCGTGCGCCGCTTCGTGTGACAAAATCGCCGGGACCGCCATCCAGCTTCCGTTAGCCTGGGTGAACTCGTCCTGCAGGAGCCCGAGACTGATGAAGATGCTCCCGGTCAACCGCACCCGGCTGGGATCCATGTCCTCCCTGAGGATTAACTCAGCGCTCTGTTGCGGCGTGAAGCTGGCATCCTTCATTCCGTCATTCGGGAAATATACGGCGACGCGGATACCAAACATCTGATTAAGCTGATCGATATCCTGGCTAATGCTCGCATCCAGCATTGGGTTACGCGTCCTCACCAGATAGTCCTGGAGATCAATGTCAGCAACGGCTCGGTTACCGTGCAGACATCCCTCGAGGCGCACCCGCCAAACCTGGCTGTATGCCGTCGCGGCGAGAACCTGGAATAACACCAGCACCGCAATGCCGACGATCAATTGTTTGCTGAACTTTTTCATGTGAACTCTCCTTCTGAGTCTTTAGTAACTTCTGTGAACGTACTTATCCCTGGATGATGTGAGCAGCTTGCTCACGTCTTCCGGTCGTGTTCGCCCTCCCTGTGTTCGGCGAAAATGTAATTAGCAAACGTGAGGCCACTACCGAGGACACGAGATCTGATGGGCCGGCGCAATAATGCGCCAGAAAAAATTTACGATCGCATCAAGATACCCCGTGGTAAGAACGACTGGTTTCAAAACCTGATAGTGATGATTACGAAGATGTAATTAGCGATAGCGGCATCGGGAAAAGAACGTACGACAACCAGAGGTTTCAATTCGCGAGGTCCGTGATGGAAGATCAAACGCGCGATCGAGAGATCGAAAAGGTCAATTCGATAAAGGGGAGTTCAAGCCGGCGCGAATCTGCCGAGGTGGAAGAGGAGCGCGCGGGAAAGCGAGAATCAGAGCAGAGACGAAACGTTCTAGTTAGCCCCAAAAAAAGCGGCGTACGATTGGAGATCCAAATACCCTGTCCCCGACAAACAGAACACTATGGTCGGAGTTGTTCCGGCTTCTTTCTCTTTCTTAACTTCCTTAATTACTTGTGCGATAGCGTGCGACGATTCGGGTGCGGCTAAAATGCCTTCTGCCTCAAAAAAGAGTTTTCCGGCCACAAAAGCGTCCTCCTGATCCACCGCCACAGCTTCAATTCGCCGTTCGTGAACCAGCAGCGAAAGGATTGGTGACTTTCCGTGGTATCGCAGTCCGCCGGCATGAATTTCATCGGGCAGGAATTCGCGTCCCAGAGTGTACATTTTAACCTGCGTTGTTAGACCAAACGCATCGGCGAATTCATAATCGTAAGCACCTTTCGTCAAAACCGGGATGTTGGCGGACTCTACTGCGACCAAACGTGGACGTTTGGATCCATTAAGGCCGGCGGGAAGTATGTCGGATGCAAACGGGGCCACGAAGCCTATGAAATTGGTGCCTCCGCCCACGCACCCGATGAGAATGTCCGGCGATATCTCCATCAACTCGAGTTGCGCAACCAATTCCTGGCCAATCACTGTTTGGTGAAGCGCTGCGTAGTAAGACATACAGCCGAGCGCCAGCCGCGTGTCTGGTTGCGTGCGCATGAATTCCATCGCCTCGCCCATCCCAATTCCGAGCGAGCCACGATGGTTCTTGTCGGTTTCCAGCAGAGCCCTGCCGCGTGACGTGATGTCGCTGGGTGATGCGAACACCCGCGCGCCGGACAGGTGCATCAAGTATCTCCTGTAGGGCTTGCTCACAAAGCTATTGCGCGTCATAAAAACGGCACACTCCAAACCCAACGAATGACATGCCCAGGCTAAGGCGGCGCCCCATTGTCCGGCGCCAGTGTCGGTCACCAATCCTTTCAGATTTTGTTTGTGGGCGTAGTAGGCCTGCGCGATCGCAGTATTCGGCTTATGACTTCCTGTCGGATTTCCATCTTCACGCTTGAAGAAGATCTGTCCGCCATAGTCCAAACGCCGCTCCAGACCACGGGCTCGCTGAAGCCGGCTGGGCCGGTATTTCGCATATTCATCTAATACAGCGCCGGGAACTGAGATGAGAGGATCGCGGCGATATTCCCCGTCCAGCATTTCGATGCGCGCGCATTCCTGCGAATAGACACCCGCCAAACTTTCTACCGTCTCTATCTCGCCGTCTGCATTGTGCGGGAGCGGAAACGTCCAGGGTATCTGCGCTACGAGATTGAACCAGTGATCTGGGATGGAAATACCTTCGCTTGAGTTTCGTGATCCGGTTTCCGACATGCTGAATCCTTTCTCGGCTCGACTATAAGCATCTGATACCAACGAAGAAACGTCAAAATCGCGAAAAGCTCAGCCGTTCGCACTTGCGGCTCATCCGTCAGAGGAATGTACGCGGTAAGAAGATCGCCGCTCTGGTCATCCGCCGAGCTCATGCGAACGTTGAAATTTTCGATTCTCTTAAGGATGTATTCACGATCCAGTATTTCCCAGAGACTCGAATGGGCATTTTCAACTTCGTGGCCAAGCCGGTTCGCAATTTGGGCGTGATACGATTTCTGAAGCGGTACGGGCAGTGGTGACTTTACGCGGTCGCGCCAGATCTGTTCGGGCAAAGACGTTGCCGCCGCGCGTCTGAGAAGCACTTTCTCACGCATCACACCGTTGCTGCCGATATTCCAGGAGGGTGGCAGTTGCAGACCGAGGCTGACCATTTTACGGGAAAGAAACGGAAATCGTCCTTCGATGCTGTGGGCCATACTACAGCGGTCGTTGTCCATCAACAGCCACGGCAGGAACGTGTGCAGATACCAAACCTGAACAGTGCGCAGCCGGTCACCGGTCAATTCCCAGGCGCGTGCGAAATATTCGTCTACTGCACTATCGACTAAATCATTAGCCATGCCGTTCGACATTAGTCCGGAAGCAAATGCCGGCGCCAACAGGCTGCGAACTCCCGGAAGACGTTGGCGCCACAAGTCTGCAAAGTCAGCGGGGCTGGAAATATTTGATCGAAATCCGGGAAACTTTTGATAGTAGCCAAAGAAAAGTTCGTCCGCGCCCTCACCCGTGAGTACGACCGTGCGGCGCGCTTTTGCGAGCGTCCGATAGTTTTCAAACATCGCCAGTTGACGTAGTTCCCAATGGGGCTCGTCGAAGGCTTTGACCATTTCGTCCAGCCCGTCGAGGTAGTTGTCTTGCGAGAGATGAGTGTAATGAAGAACATGACACCCGCGCTGTTCGTCGTTAAGCCGACTGGACACGAGCTGAGCGTGACGAGCGTCCGGGTCATCAGCATTGGCGCTGTAAGTTATACACGCGGACACGAGAGGCTGAGGCATCGCCTGAGAGGCGATCTGGGTGATCCAACTCGAATCGATCCCACCGCTGAGCGCTGAGCCGATGGGGACCTCGCCCATAAGCATCGATTGCACACTGTCGGTTAAGGTTTCTTTAATTTCTTCTTGCGCGGCCTGCTCGTTCGGGCGTAGCGGACCCAATTCATCCACGGGCGACCAGTATCTTTGTGTCCTGACCCCGCCATGCGCGCTCCACCTAAGGAAGTGTCCGGGCGGTAAGGCCTTTATGCCTTCAAAGAACGAGCGATCACCTGTCGTGTATCCGGAAGCGAATGCTGCTCCGTGCAGAAAGTATTCCAAAACTGCATTAAGGTTAGGGCGCCTGGCAACGGCGGGATGGCAGAAGAAGGCCTTGGGCTCCGACGCGAACAACAACCCATCACCAAGCTCTACATAAAAGAGCGGCTTGATTCCCATCCGGTCCCTGGCCAGGAGGAGTTCACGCTCGGGGTTATGCCAAATCCCATAAGCAAACATTCCATCCAAGTGCTCAAGGGCCTGTACACCTTCTGCGAGATGCGCGGCCAGAACAGTTTCGGTGTCCGAAACGGTTCTCATTTTGAAGCCGAGTGCCTGATAGCGCGAACGTAGCGGCTGAAAATTATAGACCTCACCGTTGTAGGCGATCATGGCTTCACGCGAGCCGTTTCGCAGAACCATTGGTTGTTGGGCATCCGCGCGGTCGACAATCGCCAATCGATCAACCCCAAACGTAGCCTCGCCGCTCGAAAATAGAGCTCGGGCATCTGGCCCTCGGTGTCCCAATTCAAGCAGCATCTGCGAGACTATCTGCTCACGTACGTCCGCGGGTTCATTAGTAGAAACAAATCCGGCGATTCCACACAAAGGATGTACCCCTTCCAAGTGCTTCTCAATAGAGATCCTGAAACAAGCCTGCAACTGCAGGGCCGTGAACATTTCGTCAATGAGAACCCTGAACCGGGGATTCGGCTGGCAGCTTGAGTCAGAACCGCGCGCTTTTTGTAATCGCCGGTGTCGAATTTGATATCGGCGGTGGGGAGTTTATCGGCGAGGACAGCGAAAAGTTTGGGTTCCGGCGGTTCCACGACAGCCCTGAAGCCGATTTAGTCGAGTTCCCGTGACTCGGAATGTTGGCACAACGTTCGCTAGACCTTGGGAGTGGCTTTGAACAATCGTTACGGTTCGACGGAGACGAAAATGTCCGAAGTTACCGCCGCGTTGAGAGGAGTGACCAAAGTTTATCCTGGCGCGGTGGCCGCTCGAGACGTTTCAATTGAATTTCTCAGCGGCGAAATTCATGCCCTTGTAGGCGAAAACGGAGCGGGCAAGTCTACGCTGGTAAAAATTCTGGCAGGAAGCATCCAGCCGGACTCCGGGTTTATCGAGGTTAGCGGCGAGAAACGGCGGTTCACAAAGCCCAGCGCCGCACTGATGGCGGGAATCGGCGTCGTCCATCAGGCTGGTTCCCTGATCGAAACGCTCTCCGTCAAAGAAAATTTGCGACTGGGCAAGATTCGCGTTTGGCCCGGATCAAACGATTCGGAAGAAAGCCAATCCGCGTCGCCGCTAACGTCCGAGATCGCGCCAAACACTCTGGTTCGCGACCTCAATCCACGGCAGCGCCAGTTGGTGGAAATCCATCGGCTACTGTTACAGCGCGTCCGCCTTCTCGTACTCGACGAATCCACTTCAAACCTGTCGCCGCAGGAATCCGGCCTTTTTTTTGAAACGTTACGTCGGCTGGCCACGTCCGGCTACTCCGTTGTTGTCGTGTCGCACAAACTGACTGAGATTATTAAGCACTGTGATCGATTCACGGTCTTGAGGAAAGGTCGAGTAGTTGGTTGTCTGAATCGCGAGCAGGCTACCGTGGAGTCAATGGTCCGGTTGTTTACCGATGGAAGAGTGTCTTCGAATACCGGCCCACTAGTACCGCGGAGCCAGGACAGTTCAGATTCCGCCATAAAGTTCGGCGAGGATCCGATTGTTCGCTTCACCGGTGTGGCAACGGATCCTGAAGACAAAAGTGATTGCCTTAGGAGATTGGATCTCGAGGTGTGTCGCGGAGAAATTCTCGGCCTGGTGGGCCGGGCCGGCAGTGGCGTCGGCACGGCTCTCAAGCTCTTGTGCAGAGAACCCGTGCCGCTAACTGACGGCGTGTTGACCTGGAGTAAGGAGCTTGAAGTCGGGCCAAATAAAAACATTGGCTATGTCCCTGCCGATCGCAGCGGACGAGGTCTAATCCAGTCTATGACCGTCAGCGAGAATCTCATGCTCCGTCGCAGAAATCTCATGGGGCGAGTCTCTTCACAACATGCGGTGGAGAGAAAGACATTCCTGGATTCGATAATAAAAGAATTCGATATTCGGCCGGCTGATCCGGAACGCAAGTTAGAAACCCTCTCCGGTGGCAACGCTCAAAAGGTATTGCTGGCGCGAGAGATGGACTTTTCAGGCTTGCTGTTGATTGCTGAATCTCCGACTGCTGGTCTGGACATGGGCTCGGCCAAATTTGTTCGACAAGTCTTACGAACCAAAGCCAGAAATGGTGGGTCTGTCGTTTTAGCCTCGGATGATCTCGACGAAATAGCGGAGCTGGCGGACCGCGTGATTGTGTTCGAACGCGGAAGGTGTGTTTCAAGATTGGGTCGTGGCGAGATAAGTTCGCAAGCACTCGGCGTTGCATTGTCGGGATCGATGAGAGCCGCGCTGCCGATACGCGAACATTCTTTGCGAAAGGCGACCGACGCACCGTGACCCGATTCACTTCCATCGCGGCAATTTTGATTTCGCTGTTGGTCGCGCTGACAGTCCTGGCGCTAGTCGTGTTTGCTCTGGGAGGCGATCCTCAAGCGGTGCTGTCGGCGATGTTGGTCGGAGCCTTCGGATCCACTTACGGTTGGTCTGAGACTCTTTTGCGAACGGTACCGATCGTGTTGTGTGCGTTGGCCGCAGCGCTGCCGGCAGAGACCGGCCAGATTAACATCGGGGGTGAAGGTCAATTTCATTTGGGCGCGATTGGCTCGGTTCTGCTTGTTCCCTTGCTGGTCGGATACAGCTCACCTTTCATCATGATGATGGTAATGCTTTGTACGGCGATCTTTTTCGGCGCTCTCTGGGCAGCGATTCCTGCCGCGCTGCGAGTTGGGCTGGGTGTGAGCGAGGCCCTGGTCAGCCTCTTTTTGAATTATGTCGCCATAAATCTCCTCCAGTATTTGGTTCAAGGTCCAATGCGAGACCCAAATAGCCAGGGCTGGCCGATGAGTGCTCCGCTGTCGAGTGATTTGGTACTTAACACCTGGGGCGGAATGCGTGTGCATTCGGGGATCGTGGTCGCCATTGCGTTGGCATTGGTTTTTGCGGCGTTTGTGAAACTCACACGCCGAGGAACAGAGTTACGCGCCGTGGGTTTTAATCCCACGGTCAGCGCGTCAGTTGGTATCGGCGTGCCTCGTTACGTCTTCTTCAGCATGGTTTTGGGCGGAGCTTTAGCGGGCTTGGCCGGCTTTTATGAGATTGCTGCAATACAGCATCGATTGCGGCCCGACATCTCGCTGGGATTTGGCTATTCAGGGTTCCTGGTGGCTTGGATGTGTCGGCAACAAGTAGTGCTGCTGGTTCCGGTGGCAATATTGGTGGCCGGCCTGGTGGTCGGCGGCGAGAATTTACAGGTCACGAGCGGATTGCCGGCCGCCGTAGGCGACGTCGCGCAAGGGCTTCTCCTGCTGTTCGTGGTTTTGAGTCAACCGTTTCTGGCCTGGCTCGAAAAGAAGCGTGCGATTCAATCGCTGGTGAAAAGCGAGTTGTCATGACTAATAGTGAGATCGCAGGTCTGGTAATCGGCGCGGCGATTTCAACCAGCACGCCAGTGTTGTTCGCAACGGTAGGCGAGACGCTGGCTGAACGTTCAGGCGTTATCAACCTCGGGCTGGAAGGTTCGATGTTAATGGGCGCCGTAAGCACCGCCGGTGTTTATTCGGCGACGAATAATATTCCGCTCGCAGTATTGGCCGGTGCTGTCGCCGGCGGTCTGTTCGGACTAATGCACGCGTCGATGGTCGTTCTGGCAAACGTAAGCATGCTTGCCAGCGGTATCTGCCTTTTCTTTATCGGGCGCGGCTTGTCCGCTTTTCTGGGTCGAAGCCTGGTGGGAGTTCCTTTGCCGGGACTGAGCCGGTTGTCTATTCCCTACCTCTCGAGCGTTCCGATTTTGGGGAACGCGTTCTTTCGCCATGACTGGCTGGTTTATCTGGCGTTGATTCTGGCGATTGCGACTTGGTATCTAATTTTTCACACCCAGTTGGGACTAGCGGTCCGCGCAACTGGAGAGAATGCCGAGGTCGCCCGATCTCAGGGCGTGCCCACCGTCGCAATTCGAATGTTGGCAGTGACGGCAGGTTCAGCGTTCGCGGCCCTGGGAGGGTCTCATATCGTTCTTGCTTTCTCGCACACCTGGCTTGAAGGCATCACGTCAGGTCGCGGGTGGGTGGCGATCGGATTAGTGGTGCTGGCGCGGTGGAATCCTTTGTCTGTTATTCCTATTTCCTGGATATTCGGGGTAGTGATTACGTTGCAGCTTAACGCTCAAGCGGCCGGACTAACCGTTTCACCCTACCTGCTCGCAACCTTGCCCTACATTTTTACGATCGGCGTCTTAATCGTGACGCGAGTATGGGTACGGTCCTCTGCGGTCCCGGCGGCGTTAGTGCGGAGCAATACATAATAATCCCCAGACTTTAGACAGAGAAGAGAGTTGGCTTCCCCGTTCGAAAATCAATCTATTAACTCCCGGCGGGCCCGGGAAGAAAGAACTAGCGATTATGAAAACCGGTGTTATACTCTGCAGCCTGTTAACCGCACTGGTCGCCCTCTCGGCCACTAATTCGTGCAAGCCGCGGTCTGACCAGTCCGATCCAGGAAATCCCTTCCTGGGATTTAGCCGATCTGAGAAACGGACGCAGGTCGCCTTTCTAACAAACGGGCCCGTCTCCGACTCAGGTTACAACTACGCCATTAAAGAGGGACAGGTGGCCCTCGATCAGGCGCTCGGCGGGAGTCTCAAAACAGGAGTCCTGGAGAGTATTCCTGAGACCGCCGACGCTGAACGCGTCATGGAACGTCTCATCGAATCAGGGGTAAAGGTGATCGTGGCTACGTCGTTCGGCTATCAGGATGCAACGCTGGCGGCCGCTCGTCGGCATCCGGACGTTAAGTTTCTTCAGGCATGGGGGTTTAAGTACCAGCCGAACGTCGGGTCCTATTCGGTCAAGATGTATGAGGCCTGGTATCTGATGGGCATTGTAGCCGGTAGAATGACCAAGACCAATCAACTTGGAATTGTGGCCGCCCACCCGATTCCACCCATGAAGTGGCAGATCAATGCGTATGTTTTAGGGGCACGCTCCGTCAATCCCAAGGTCACCGCGACCGTGACATTCATAAATCACTGGTTTGATCCTGTATTGGCCTCACAAGCGACCGATGCGCTGATCAACCAGAATCACGACGTCGTTTGTGGAGTGCTGGATAATTCCGTCGGCGTCGCTCAAGCTGCCGAGAAACGCGGCGTCTGGCTAATCGCGCACAACGCGGATTTATCAAAATTCGCCCCCACCCGCCAACTTGCGGGGACGCATTGGCTTTGGGGCAAGCTGTTTGAGGACGAGATCAGGAAGATGCTGGACGGGACTTGGAAAGGCGGAACAGATCGATTTGGTGGGCTGCAGGACGGTTATGTCGGGACCACTAATTTATCGGCGGACGTTCCTGATGAAGTAAAGCAAATCGTAACGGCCACCCGTGAGCGAATTACGTCCGGTTCACTACAGATTTTCAGCGGACCCATTGTCGACAACCTTGGAAGAGAGCGGGTGCCGGCGGGGTCTGCGCTTTCGCACAATCAGGTGATGGCAATCGACTGGTTGGTGGAGGGCGTGCGCTAAAACTCTCATAAGGAGCGCAACAATGTCTGCACGATTGGGAAAGCGTTTCGAGGATCGGTTCGAAGTAACCCATCGCTGGGAAAGGATCAAGAATCAAAGCGTCTACGAGCCGAAAGAGACCGTCTCCGGACCGTTGCGGGAGCGAAACCATGATGACCAGATGTTTGCCACCATTGTGGAAAATGGCTTGTGGTTGCAACGGGCCGTGGCAGACGGGTGGGACATAGCCGATCAACTTGCCAAGCGCTTGTCGCAACGCGCGGATCTCGACAACCCTGTTTATTTAGACTCGTCGCGTGAACGCATCGCCGCAGCATATATGCTGTGGCCCTACCATTCCGCTCGTTACTATGGTTATCTAAAAACCGAAACCGAAGAACGATTTAAATCGCGAACAGCCCTGTGCCAAATCCAGGGCATCCTCTATAACAATTTACGCAGCGTGATGGATGTATTGCGCCTTTGGTTTCAGTCAAATTCCGACACCGCCACCAGATGGTACGTTACGAAGCCTCAAAAAAAGGACAACAAAACAGACGAGAGGGTCCTTGACGATTACGCCGGTGACTACGAAGATCGGCTCGGGCAAGTCATCACTATTCTGGTCCAGGAAGAGACGCTGATGCTCAAGTTCGCGGGCCAGTCTGATCTGGACCCACTCGCAGCCAAATCCGACACCGAATTCTTCGATCAGCAGCACGATACGCAGGTGACATTCGTAAAGGACGCTGCGGGCGTCATCACGGAAATGATCGTAAAGATCAATGGACGCGAATTGCACGCTGAGAAGGCTAACTCGAAGCGGGCTCTCTGGCGTGATGAAGTGTTGATTACCCACGTTCCTGACCTCTGCGCGATTGATCAGCTGGTCGAACATTTGATGGGATTGATTGCGGCGCGACCGAAAATCAGAAAAGCAATTGAAACGATTCAATGGCTTTCGGTTAAAGATTTAGATCCCGAGAAAGTCTCAACTGTGGTGCTGGGGGCCTTCAAAGCAGTTCATATCGCCCAAATGACGGTCTTTTATCATCCCAACCCGAATGAGATTAAAAACGCAAAAGAGGAAATTCCGCTTTATGAACTGGTCCACGAAACCAGGAACATGGATCCCATTCCGGCCAAGCTGATTCCCTTCGAAGATGATGCACGCCGGGCCAGCAACTTTCGTCAGCTGGCGTCAACTATTTACTCAGTAAAAGACAAAAAACTCTTCCCGAATTTTTCTGAGCACCGACATCGAGTTATTAACCGCCTGGATACTACTACCGACTTTATCTCTGACGGAGAAATAACCAATCATTTTCTTTCCACCAGACCGCCGGTGCTGGCTCCGATTAAAGATGGAGAGAACGGAGATTCCGCAGCGGCTCAGAGCCTTTGGCCGCTCTGGTACAAACAAGCGCTGAGCGACTTTGATTTTGACAAAGAACTCCCTGATTGGAGCGATCATTTTTGGTGGGACGAAATTGAGCCCAGCAAACTACACCAGAAATTATTCCCGGGACCCTGTGAACAGGTCCACCAAAACGATCATATGTCCGCGTACTGGGACCAGTTAGCCTCAACCAGGGTTTTTGTAGACAAGATTGAGATTCCTCAAGAGCATCCCACCGGAGAACCCAGCTTCGGATATTTAATGGAGCTTTTGCTGCGCCGCGAGCAGCAAACGCGCACTTCATTCTTTTTTGCGCTGGCCCAGACCTATGAAAAGCAAGGACGGCTTTGCCAGTTTGTCGGTGGCACTTTCCTGGGTCTGGAGTTTCCCGGAGTACCGTTTTCAAGAGAGCGATTTGAGGCGATTGCCAGCCGAGTGCGCGGATTGGTGATGGCCGTAGCTCATTACACGACTACGCATGTTTACAAGACCGTGCGTTGGCAGGCGGCACAGGAGCGCACCAATTTTTCGCAACGAGTCGCGCTCATCGGCAGATTGCTCAAAGGAGACGACAAGGACCGACGATTTCCCCGCAAGGGATACTTGCTCTTCGCCACCCCCATCGGGAAAGGTCTTACGGACCACGATTATCGGCCTCAGGATGGTATCGGCTGGAAATATTCACTGGAACAGATTAGATCAGTCTTTACCACGGCAAATCATATCTGTGAACTTCCCAGAACGAGCCGTCCGAAGACGGGCTGTTATAACACCTGGAAAGCGCTTTTTTACCTCGGGGGAACAGCGGATGTTCATAATCGGATAGGAACGTTTTTGTCCGGTTGGCGTGAGTATGAGGGATCGGATTCTTACGCACGCCGCGATCTGGCGGATCGGGCCATCGAGTGCAAAGAGTGCTTCGGGGCGGCGATTGAGTTTCTGATATCTGAAGAAATGTACGTCAACGTGGGACCGAAGATTGTTGTCAGTGACTACACAATTGATCTGCCATCCCGGCCCGGGATTCGGTTCCTCATTGCGCTTTGCCGTTTTATTGTCGATGTGGAGTCTAATGTTTCGCCGGAGAACACTCAGATCCTGAAGATCGAGTTTAAGGCGTCATCAGTGATTATCGACTTCGACAAGCCGAGACTTCTGGAGAGAATTTGGGAGAAGAAGAAGCATGAAATCCCGAACTTTGTACACACCACTGGCATCTTCATGCATCTCGAGGATTGCACTATTGTGCCTCCCAAGGGCAAACGGGACTATTGGAGCGAGTTCCTCAACGATCCCAAATTCGCCAGTACGCTAACCCTGGTGCCCGAAAACGATTGGCAAAGGCTGGTAATATCGTGGCAGATATGAAAACGATTTGCGTGGGCGGCGGATTGGCCGGCTTCACCAGCGCGTCACATGCCCGGAGTCCGTATAACCTGAAAGAAATGATCCAACCCGACGAGCCGGTAGTGCTGGTTTGTCATGGACCGCCGTACGTGATGTTGTCGGATCCGGAGCCCCAGCTTCCTGCGGAAATGCTGGGTTACAAAATTCATGCAGTGGTATTAACGCATCGTGCGGATCCGGCCTCTGCATCCGAGCTTCACGACCTAAAAACCGATCTGGCCGATCATTGTCAAAGAGTCTTCGGGCTGACCCGCGGCTGGGATAAGATCGAGTCCGCAACTCGCGCCCGAATACTTAAGTTTGCCGGTTCAGAAGACACTGTGCCGCAAGATCCGGAGGTTCAGGCCCTGCTCGGGTATCACTCGCCCCTGACGCGCTTAGCCATGCGTGTAAGTCTGGAAATCGCGCTTCGCGAATTGGAAAGCGGAGCGAAGTTGCACACTCCAGGCGGGGACATGCTCCCGGCCTTGCTGCTCGCACCGGCCCTCACTATTGGTGAGAGTGAGCCGTCACTTAACGCGATGGCGCTTCGTATCAGGTCTGGTTTGGATTCAGGCAGTGAAGCTTTGGGCGATCATGTGCGCCAAGCCCTGACCCAGTTTCGAAAGTAATAAAAAGAAAACTCCAATGGACTCATTTTTACCAGCCTACTCAGATTGGGCCAACAAGCGAATCTCGCTGAAGCACAATTGGTTTGATCGCCTGGCAGACGTCGTGCGGGACTTTCCCCTGGGCGGTGAGTTACCCGCGTCGCTGAAGAACTGGGAAAAAAACTACAAAGCCCTGGTCCAGTGGATCAAAGCTACGCCGGATGCCTTGTCGCCGCGCCAGTTGCTGGACTTGCCGGTTTTCGATTCGTGGCCCAAAGAGTTTCGCGATTCGTATCAGCAATACCTCCACACGCAATTCGAAAACTGCGAGGCGGGTGTTACTGGGATTGTGAAAGACTGTTTGGCAAAGCTGGAAGAGTTGAACAGCGAATTAACTCCGATGCTCAAGAAGGACGGCCCGGTGCTGCACGACGCACGACGCGCACGGATCGCCCACATGCTGGACGATGTCGCCAAGAGATTACGCGACCTGCCCGAGTCACTGAGCTGGCCCGAAGCTGTGGTTGACGACTTGCCGCTTGTATTTGTAATCGATGATCTCCTCGGCCGGACCGGAACCAAAAAAGACGACGGCAAACCAGCACTCGAAGATCAAGCCGAAGCGGAGATTGGTGAATTGCGCCGGTCGTTCTGCGAACGATTTCATCTGATAGATCAGACGGCTCTCGGAAACACTGAGCCGGTTCGGAACCCCATTGCGCGGGCCTATTTCTCCTCGGGCCAAAAATACGGGAAAGAACGCGGTTTTGAAAATGATTTAGACGTGGTGCGCAAAGATATTTTGCGAGCCAATCATGATTTAGGTGCGAACCCATCGTGGGCTCTGGTTATCGCCGACGTCCTCTTCAATACAGGAACGCCAGATGACTCTGGCCGTGGAAAGGGCGAAAGCAGATTCGGCCTGGAAGAGGTCGTGCCGTGGCTGAAGACGACTTTTCCCGACTTGCCGATCGTGGCGCTCACCACTGAAGCCGGCGAGTCGATTATCGAGACGGCGCACAAGCTTGGGGTGGATTATCTACATCGAACGGAATCGACTTATGTCGATATGCTCATTCGCCTTGCGCGCGGCAAGCGGGCCTCGGGGCCGCAACTCCGGCGGGCAATGAATGTCCCCGACGACTTCGTCGCAGAAGATCCAAAGATGATCGACGTGATCATCGAGGCCTGGAATATCGCTCAGGACGACGCAGGACGAACGGTGCTTATCACCGGTGAACCCGGCACCGGCAAAGAACGCCTGGCCCAATTCATTCACGATATGTCCCCGCGATCAAACCGGACCATCATGTTCGTTAACTGCGCGCGGTACAGCAAGGAACTTGCCGATAGCGAATTGTTTGGCTTTTACGCTTCAGCCTTTACCGGTGCGCCCAACCAGGATATGCCCGGCATTTTTCACCAGGCTGATCGGGGAACACTGGTGCTCGATGAGTTCGCTGACCTTGACAGGGATGTTCAGGTCAAGCTTTTACGCACGCTCGAGCCGAAGCGGGCACAACATCGCCCGGTTGAGCCCAGAGGCAATCGCCGGCCGACTTCGCGGCTGCCGACTGAAGTCGATGTCAGGGTGATCTGTTGCACCAACAGGCCGATCAGTTTGGTGCGCGAGGATCTGCGGACGCGAGTTTCGAAAGTAATCGAGATTCCGCCGTTGCGGGAAAGGCCCGCCGACATCGTGGTGTTGGCCCAACACTTTCTCTCCAGCGCCGAGCGGATAAATGCGCCCGGACTTTCGCTGGACGATGGAGCCTGCGAGTTTCTTCGGACCACCGAACTGACTGGAAATGCCCGCACCCTCGAGCAGCTACTGGATGTTGCGTCAATGGGGAAGGGAAAGCGCAATATCATTCGCCGCGAGGACCTGGAAGCGGCGGTGTCGGTGCTGGGCCGGCCGCGAACTGAGGAGGCCGACAAGAACGTTCCTGCTGAGGCTCATTCGCACTCTGACGCTCTGGTGTCGAAGTTGTCGGGATCGGCTGACGGAAAGCGACTGGCTGAAGCCATATCAACGATCATAACCATGCGAGGGGACGAGAAGCGATGGCTTCATCTGTCTACGGCCGAAATCGATGCGCTTGATGAAACGATGCGGGGCTCGTTGCCGGAAATCCTTTCGACGTTCATCGAGTGGTGCTTTTTTCGAGCGGATGACGCGCCCGCGGTGGTCAATTATATGACGGGCCAAAAGAGAAAGAATCGCGCTCCCGAAGACTTTCTGAAGCGGGTAATCAAGCTGGATCCAAAAATCTGCGAGGCCATTATCAACTCCCCGTACTTTCCATCGAATCCACGATTGAAGGAGATTATTAACTCCTGTAACCAGGATCGGCGATCTAAAGATTAAGACGGCCCGCCGGCCGTTGATACTTCATACCGGCTCATATTTGGTTAACACCCGCTCTGCACAGAGCGATCTCACAAAGGAAGTATTGCCCATGTCAGACCTAACCAACGTCCCGCCCTCAAGCTTTCCCTCTGTCTATATGGAGGAACAGTCGGAGATTACAATTCGCCGCCGCCGCCAATTCTATGCTGACGATAAAAGCACCACGCATGACTGTGTCGGCTTAGCATTGTCGGGAGGGGGAATTCGCAGTGCTACGTTTTGCCTGGGGTTTCTTCAGGAGCTTAACCGGCTCAAACTTCTGCGCATCTTTGATTACCTTTCGACCGTTTCAGGCGGCGGTTACGTCGGTGGCTGGTGGAGCGCGTGGTTGTCGCGTGACGAAAAAGTGGTCAGGCGGAAAGGCAATCCCCAGCTGGACAGGAGTAACATTCATAACGATGCCAGTCTGGTCGCACGGATTGCGGACGGCGAGGACCAGGTGTGCAAGATTTTGCGAGAGCAAATCAGACGGAGAGACACTGACACCTACCGGTTGCTCACGAAATACACCGAGGGCGAGTGTCCGAAGAACGAGCTTCTGAACAAGCTCGTAGATCAACTGAATGCATTCATCAAGACGAATGATTATCCGGAAGCGCATGCCGACGCTGACCTGCTGGCTTCCGTTCTTGATCCCGAAGCCCAGGCCAAACTTACCGAAGCGGAAAAGGCGGAAGTGGAAAAGGCGCGGAGCCGCCAAAACGACCGGCGTTGGGAAAACCGGTTTGAGCTGGAAGACGCATTTCCGTATGAACTGCGGAATAATTTTCCGCCCGACGAAATGATCGAGCCAGTGCGCCGATCAAATGATGACAAAGTCGAGAATGCCGAAGGGTCAGTGCACGCTTACAAAGATCCGATTCATCACTTACGTCTTTTCGCCAACTATCTGACGCCGCGAAAAGGAATGCTCAGCGCGGATACCTGGCGCGCAGTGTCTGTGATTGCGCGCAATTTAATTCTTACCTGGCTGATTCTGCTGCCGCTGCTGATTACGGTGATGCTGCTCGGCCAAGCGTACTTCCTGCTCGGACATCCGTTAGCGGAGATGTTTTCGCCGAAATATCATGATCTGATTCTCACGCTTGCTCCGCTCGTCCTCCTGGTGAGCTGGAGCGTCGTGATCGCTATCGGCTGGCTGATATGTAATCGAGAGACTACCTCGGGGAACGATTGGCTCGTGCAGATAATATGTCTGGGCGCGCTCTTACTGCTGCTCGTGTTCGGACTCTTTTCAATCAAATCGGTCGGGGACTGGATTCGCGCTCTCGACAACAGTGCATGGATATTGCTCGGTGTTTGGGCGGCGGTAACGTTGATAATGGTCGCGTTTGTCTGGTTTTGGGGATTCAATCAAAAGGAGGCAGGCCTCGATGACCCTGAGACCTTGAGATGGAAAAAAGACGTGCGCCGCAGCCGCTTCACCCGGGTCCAGGCCAAAATACTTGTCACCACCGCGGTCGTGGGCGTCGTGTTGTTGGTTTCATGGATATGCACCCAGCAACTGCCGAGTAAGTTGGTGGGTTTTGAAAATATTTCAATCACAGTCTTGTCGTTCATTTCGATTGTGGGCTCTATTGCGGGCTCCGTTTTTACGGCCTTGCGAGCCAAACCGACGACGGGCGGCGATCGCTCAGCCTTGCGTGAACCCTCGTTCATCAGCCGAATGATTTTTGCGGCGACGCCGCCCCTGGTGTTGGTGGTACTGGCGACCTCGGCCGGAGTGGTTGCAAATCGCCTATTGCGAGCACTGGCACCGGTGGTACCACGTGCCGACGTTACCGGGGTTCCTTCTCTGTTGAATGTGGCGGCTTTACTCTTCATCGCCCTTTTGATTGCCCTGGCCGTCTACGAGATGAAGGATGTGAAATGGTCCAAGCTCCTGGAGCCATCTTTGCCGGCGTTGCTGTTTATCGGAATGACTATGGTGACGGGCAGCTGGTTCATTCTGGCATTAATGACCGCCGTCTCGGGTTCGGTTCTGTTCTGGGTCTCGACGGCCATCGCCGTAGTTGTCACATCATTAATCCTTACGCGGGTAATTCCCGCCGGGGGTTGGAAAGGTATAGTTATCAATCAGCTGAAGAATGCCGGAGGAAAGCTAACTGGAGTCCATCAAGCTCGTACCCTCGCAATTGTGGAACGCACGTTCGGATTGCTCCTCATTGGTTCTCTGACCGTGATTGGTTGGTCGATAGGCAGCGCGATTTTTAAGACGACCAGTACCGCCGCGACTCCAGCCGCACAAGTTATTCGTTCCATTGTCCTCAGTCTGGTGTGCATCGCCGGTGGCGCCATGCTTTATCGATTGTTTCTGATACGTCAACCCTCAAAGGCCGGGCCCACTCTCAATATTCGATGGTTGAGCAGCAGGACTTTCATGAAAAGACCGGAAGCGCGCTGGACGTTGGCAGCTTTATGTCTAATCGTGCCGTTGGGCTTCACCTGCCTGACTCACGTTTTGTCGGCGACGGAGCATGAAGGCTGGGGACAATTCAAGATCCTGTTATTTCCTTTTGTCCTTGCCGCGCTGCTCGGCGTCTTGATTTTTCTGCGCTTCCTGGTAATCGAGAAGTTAGCCGAATCAGGAAACCCTCCGGAGGGCCGGTTAATAGGAATCCTTGATTGGGCGTTTTCCAAGGATCTGAAGAAGTACGATCGCCCGGCGCTACGGTTTCTTGCGGGTCTGGCGATTGCCATTTCTTTGCTGGTCGAACCGGTGGCGCGTAACGTCTCATCCGTCACGATGGCGGGCCGCACCAGATTTACTCTGCTGGGCCTTACGCTGGCGATTAGCTGGTTGATCTTCGGTTCCGCGATTTTTCAAT
This sequence comes from Pyrinomonadaceae bacterium, assembly GCA_049273695.1. Classification (GTDB taxonomy): domain Bacteria; phylum Acidobacteriota; class Blastocatellia; order Pyrinomonadales; family Pyrinomonadaceae; genus UBA11740. The sequence goes on along the minus strand of JBASRE010000045.1, from coordinate 67,329 downwards.
TGCGTCCTGCTGAAGGTCTTAAATTGAGGCGAACATTTCAACGATCGAATTTGCTTTATAGCAAGGCTTCTTTGTGGGCGCTTGCTTTGATCAGTGTACTGCTTGCGCAAATCGCTGGATTATTATTACGCAATTGGTTGCATCAGATTTCCAAAGTTCCGTTGGGCGAGGGCCTAACCCCGATCTTGTTTCCCGGCGCGGCGTTTTGTTTTTTGCTTGTGCTGTTCGAGGTGTTCTGGGGCGAAGGAGACAATCGTCGCTCGATCTGGCTTATTACGCTCGCCTACCTGGGGATAGCAACTGTATTTTTCCTTGGCCTTATCCAGAATCCAGCCGTCTATAACTGGAAGGTCGTGCTGGGTCTGTTGGCGGCGGTCATCGTTTGGGTGGTAGCGCTTGGCTGGATGGTCGATCCGAATGCCGTGTCGATGCACCAGTTTTACAAAGGGCGACTGGTGCGAGCTTACCTGGGCGCTTCCAATGTGCGACGCCGTAAGGCCAGCCGGACAGAGATTACCGAAACCGTTGCCGGCGACGATTTGTTACTTAGCTCATTACATAACTGTGAACGTGGCGGCCCCTACCATCTCATCAATACAACCCTGAATTTGGTTGGGGGACGCGACCTGGCTACAGCACAACGTTCTGCCTCGTCCTTCACGCTATCGCAAAAGTACTGCGGCTCATCCCGCACGGACTATCGCCCGACACTAGAATACATGAGCGGCCAACTGTCTTTGGGAACTGCGATCGCGGCGTCAGGCGCAGCAGTTAGTCCGAATATGGGTTCGAAGAAGCCCACTGCTGCGCTGGCGATGCTGATGACACTCTTAAATGTGCGGCTTGGTTACTGGGCCCCCACGCCCAACCGGGAGACGTGGAACTCGTCACAGCCGCGACTGTGGCCTTTCTATTTGTTGCGCGAATTCTTTTCTCAAACAAATGATGTGTCTACCTACTGCTATCTAACCGACGGCGGACATTTCGACAATACCGGCCTGTATTCGCTGATTGAGCGCGGCTGCCGCTACATTGTCCTGGTCGACTGCGGCGCGGATCCGAAGCCCGCTTGTTTTCAGGACCTCGGCGAAGCGATTCGCCGGTGCCGGATCGACTTTGGAACTGAAATCGATTTGTCTTTGGATCCGCTGTTGGGGCAGACGATGGATTCGGATCGTTGTTTCGTGTTAGGCCGAATTCGATTTTCGCCTAAACACCTGGAGGTGCTGGGCCGAAATCCGTCCCGCGACAACAGCCTTGACGGCACAGATCCTTCAACCGGAACCATAGTCTATATTAAGCCTGCTGTGGTTCCGACGGTGACGGCCGACGTTCGCCAGTATGCTCTTGAGAACAACTTTTTTCCGCAGCAGACGACCGCAAATCAGTGGTTTGATGAAGCCCAATTTGAAAGCTATCGCAGGCTGGGCGAGTTTTGTGCCAACAAGGTCTTTGATATCGCAGGACTTGAGGCGCTGAGCACAAAGATTCGACTATCAAGTGGAGACATCGAAAAGGTCTTTCATGAATTGGAGAATGCCGTGGACAAATGACTTTCCGAGTTCGATTAAGGCTGCCTCCGTGTCCCGTTGGCGCCGCCTGCGTGTCGGCAGTCCACTCAGACGTGATTAGTGGAAAAAGCAGAGGTTGAGGAAGGACAAGCATTTTCGAATTTGCGGAGTAAATCGAAAGAAGGGAATTCACGTCTGAAAACCCCCGACGCCATTCTTCCAAAGATAAAAGGCGAGTCCCGAGAGTTCGGGACTCGCCTTTCGTTTTTGCCGAGGCGGCCGACTGCCGCCGACCGCCGCGGGAATAAGGTTAACTACTTGCCAGTGTTTACGTACTGGATGCAGTCGCCCTGGTTCTTGAATGTGCTGCCATCAGCTCGGACCAGTGACATCCAGCCGCCGTTCTTGCACTGATTGGCGTTTGTTGGGACGTTGCCACCGAGGCAAGCTCCATTAGGCGCAATCTGCCAAGGGGCGTAGTCAACATTGGGAGAGACTCGCGCGCCCGTTCCTGGGCCAACCGGGCCGGGGCCGTTTGGCGAACCCCACCAGTTGCACTCGCCATCAACCGAAGCAGCCGGAAACGCCAAGCTAAGGGCCGGGTGAACTGCGATACCGAAGGACACGGTGCCGACGTTGAATTGGTTGTTGTGTACCTCCACGGTCGAAAGTGACGGGTTAACCTCGAGGAAGACCGCCGCGGCGTCCGCGACGGGCGTCGGATTGCCGTCCGTGACGTTAGTGAATACATTGCCGGTCACCGTTGCGCCCGGAGTATCGCCTTCGAGGCCGACGGCGTGCGCCCAGCCGATCGTGCCGACCAGGTTCGTGAAGGTGTTGTCGAGCACCTGAAGGCCCGTGACACCGGGGGTGTTGGCGACCGAGACGCCGTAAGCGCCGCGCGTGTCGCTCGTGATGTTCGTGATCTCGTTGTTCTGAATGAGTGCGTTCTGGCTCGGGTCGGTCGCGCCGTTAACGCCGATCAGGACGGCTTTCGCCGACCGGTTGCTGTGGACGTTGTTAATTCTATTGTCGGTGATTGACACATTGTCCGGGCCGTCGCCGCTTTCATTGCTCAAATAGATCGCCTGGGCAGTGCCATTGCCGCTTGGGTCGGGGCTGAAAATCGTGTCGATGATGTTGTTGGTGATAGTCGCGCCGTCGGCTCCGGGCGAGACGACTATCCCGAATGCGGCGAACGCCGGGACTGAACGGGTCAGCGAGAAGCCGTCGATCGTGACGCCAACCGGGCGGACGGTGATCTGACCATTCACGGTTGATTCGCCGGGGCTGCCGTAGAGGCGGCCTGAGATCGCGGTGCCCGCTTGCGCGCCGTTGAGGGTCAAGCCCGCGAGCGTGGCCGGTATGTTGACGCTCTCGTTGTATGTGCCGGCGCAGACCTGAATGGTGTCGCCGGGGGCGGCTACATCAACTGCGTCCTGAATGGTATTGAACGGCGCCAAAGGACACTGCACGTTATCGTCGTCAACGACGATCGTTGCCGCAGCATTAGCTTTGCGATTCAAACCTGTAAAAATTATTGCCAGGGCCAGAATAGAGACCAGGCCGAGCATAGACTTTTTGTTCATAGAATCTCCTTGTGTTTGAGGTTAAGAGGCCAGAGGCCAACTGGAATGATGGGACACTTCGCCGCCATTCAGGATGAAAAAACAAATTCCGGGTGTTAGGGGAGAAGCGGCAAGCAGGCAAGAGAAACGTCTCGTGGGCTTTTCGGCTTCCAACACCACCCTCACCGTCGGGTGTTCCGCACCCAACCGATCGGTGGAAAATTACTTAAGCGCCTGCGTACTCTACAAGCGCGGACCATCACTGTCAATCACAGCGCCTTCACGCGCGTCGTTCTTGCTCAAGTGGAAATGAAGAAAAAGAACCCGCCTTTTGCCACGCACCGCTTGGGGCTTGTAGAATCTCAGCGACGCTGGCGCATCTTAGCTATTGTGAAGTTAATCCGCTCAATTCTACTCGTAACGATCTTTACCTTTGCACCGGCAAGCGTGTGCATGCTCTGGGCGCAGTCTACCAACCCGGAGTTGCCGACACCTGTCTTAAGTAACGAGATCAACGGCACGATCGCGGTGCTTGATCTCGGCGACTCGCGTTTCACGCGCCACTACTACGCGTTCGAAGCAGCGCCCGGCGATCTAATGGTGAAAGTGAACAGCCGGAACCTGAATGGCGACGTCGATGTGTTCACGGCCGTCACGTTTCGGCCGCTGACAAAAATTGCACTTTACGCCGGCAGCATTCCGCCGGAAGTGGAGAAGAGTCTCTACTTTCGCACGCGCCAGATTGTTATTTTGCGCGTTGAAGCGCGGACGCCCAACGACGAGGCCGGAACGTATCGCATCACATTGGGCGGATCTTTTCAGCCGTTCAGCGGTGGCATTCCCGTGGCTGAAAATGCTCCGACAGACACAGAGCCCGACAAACGAGATGATAATGTGCAGCGCCTATCCTCAGTCGGCGCGACGATTCCGAAGCCGCCGGGAGAAGTAGCAGTTGAAGAGCCGAAGCCGGCGGAAACTCCCTCGGAAAAACCTGCGGAAGAAAAACCGGTAACGCCGACTCCGTCCGCGCGCCGGAACACAACGAGAACACCGGCGCGGCGAAACCCCCGTGGACGTACCCCACCACGAAACACGCGGACGACGCCTCCCAAGACCGAACCAGCAAAGACGGAAACTGAGCAACCGAAGACCGAAGAAGAGAAGCCGCCCGCTGAAGAAGAACGGAAGACTGAAGAGAAACCGGCAACCGAGAAGGTCCCTCAGGAAACTCCGACCGGTGCCCGTCTGATCATCGAGCAAACCGACGGCACGCGCATCAACCGCCCAATGTCAACCGTGCGACGCATCATCGTCGAAACGAATATGATTGTGATTATTCTGAAAACGGGACGGACGGAACGAATTCCGATGGCCTCAGTTGCGAGAATGGCGATTGAGCCGCAATAGGTACGCTCGCCTCTGGCGTGCCCTCGCGGAACCGGCACGCCCGGAGGCATGCGTACCGCTCGCTATTCGTTGATGTTGTCGAGATAAGCTAACTTCCAACTGCTGCGAACGCGGATAAAGCCGTAAATTACAACTTCATCTCCCGCTTTGTTCTTGCATCCCACCGTGAACCGATTCGCGTTCTCCGGATCGAGCACCGGCTTAGCGTCTTCAAAACATTTCGCGGCGTTCGCCTGAACGTTGAAAAGGTCGCGCCATCGTCGCGCGAGTTGCGTGCTGGTCCTAATCTTAGGTACGCCGTACGGCATTTCGATCGGAAATCGCGACATGGAAGCGACGGAAGGTTTGTCGGACTTTTGAACCGCGGTCTTGAATCTAGCCCAGAACTGTTCGATTGATGGATTGTTCTGCTGCGCCGCGGCCGGCGCGCATACAGCGATCGCGAATACGCAAAGCACCAAAACTCCGATGGATGCTCTAAACCTTTGCTTCAAGTCTTTTCCTCCATTCGTCACGACCGATGCCGTAAATCAGAACATGATGTCCCATCACCTCAGTCTCACCTTCCACTGTTTCGCCCAGGCGTTCCGCTACTTTGACGGATCCAACGTTCGCGGGATCGATCAAACTGATCACGCGATCCCGGTCCATCTCAGTGAAGGCGTACTCCAGCGCACGTTGCGCGCCTTCAGTGGCGTAACCCTTGCCCCAGCTTGAGCGCGCGAGCGTCCAGCCCAGCTCGAACCCGGGCCAGCCCTCGGGATAGAACAGGCCAATTCTGCCGACAACTTGACCGCTACTCTTTTCTTCGACCGCCCAAACGCCATAGCCGCGAAAGTACCAATGACCCATGATCGCGGCCATGTGACGCCATGCTTCGAGTTCCGACATCGGTTTCCCGTCGCCAAGAAACCGCATTACTTCCGGATCGGCACAGATGCGTTTGTATTGATCGAAATCGTCATCGCGAAACCAGCGCAGCACTAGCCGCTCGGTTTCGAGGCTGACTTCGTTCATTTCCATGGCGAGATTTCTACTTCGAATAGTGTCGATTTACAAGCGCGATGGGAAGGCCGATGCCGAACATGTGGATCAGAAGGCCGCCAATAAGGACAGACTCTGGGAGCGACCACGGCCAGGTGGTGGCGCGAATTGCGGACACACGCAGGACGATGCAGTACATGACGGCATAGACGCAAAGCCCGTAGATAATTCCCGAGAAGATCGGGTGCGTTGTCATGAAGGGCAGAGCACGACTAGCGAGTACGTAAACGGCGGCCGCGGTTAAAGCGATTAAGAAATGAAAAGCGAGACCCAGCGCCGCTGTCCTGGCTGCACCTTGATACGCGTCGCGTCCCAACGCACCGCTGGCGACCGATTGCAGAACAAACGCAGGAGTTCGACCACTCCGGATATAACTGAAGACAAAGGCGTAGGTAATATCAAGCAGGCCGGCAATCAGGCCGCCGATGAGAATGGGTTGGAGCAGTTTTCGCGCGGCCATTTGGCTATTTCGATTGACCGGACTTCAACTCGTTGAGCTTGTTCTTGAAGTTCTGAAGGTCAGGACTGTCAGGCGAGAGCTTCTCGAGATTTGCGATGGCCCGTTCGGCTGCTTTCACGTCGCCCCTTTGCAAAGCTACGAAGGCCAGACTGGCGGCGACCGCCACGTCCTTCGAGTTCTTCATTTGCGCAGCTTTGTACCATTTTTCCGCCGCGTCCCAATGTTGGGCGTCCATGTTCGCCTCGCCCAACATCACGAGCACGTCGTAGTTGTCCGGCTTCAGTTGATTAGCCGTCAACAGAAACTTGATCGCTTCGTCGTACTGCTGAATCTGGTATTCAAGTCGGGCGGCCAAGATCTGCGCGTCAAAGTCTTTCGGATTATTGCGCGCGCGCGCGATGGTCTGCTGCACCTGCTGCATCGTTTGCTGCGGGTTGCCGGAACCGGCGTTATCGAGCGGCGGATGATCGGAAGGCAACTGCTGGCGCTGTTCAGTTGAAGCCGACGCGCGCTCAGCATCGCGCTGGCTCATAACGCCATGCAGCATGAAACCGAGGATAAAGCCCAGCAGCACACCGATGATTGCGAACAGGAAATTCTCTCTCGTCAAAATCTCGTCTCCGAAAAGAATTGGTACGCACGCCTCTGGCGTGCTTTTGCACTCCGGAGGAGTGCGTACCGGCGGAGTCTAACGCGAAGGGCGCTGATGCGGCAACGCATGGCCGCCTTTAAATTACCGAGTGCGTATCGTCGGCGGGTTAACGGTGTTGGGATCGACGGCTTTCGGATTGCCGACCACAAAATAGAAAGTAAGCGCGGCCACCGGAATCGCAATCGCGATTGCGTACGCAAGCGCTCGACTGCGGAGCTGCTTCGCAGGCGACTTCGCTTTTCCGTCACCAACGTCTTCGAGAAGACGGCGCTCTAACTCTTCCTTGTCTTGTTCGTATTGAGTTTCCGAAAGCAAGCCGCTCTTGAGATCGGCGGCCAGTTCGCGGAGCTGATCCTGGTAGACGAGCAGGTTCGCGGCGCGCGCATCGTCAGTTTTCGCATCCGGCTCCGTGTGCCAAAGGGCGGGCAGGACAAACCACAGCGCCAGCAAAACCATAAGCGCGCAGATAAACCAAAAGATGATCATGTGTGTCGTAGCGCAAGTTGTTAACTTGCGTCCGCAACTCCGGTATCGCAAGTTGATAACTTGCGGATGCGCAACTTACCAGGTTGCGCTACATTACATCTCCTTCAAAAGTTTCTCCGCCCGTGACCGTTCGTCCGACGTCAGCGGCTTCGCTTCAATTAAGTCGCGCCTTCGCTTCACGTAGCGATACAGGAACGCCGTTCCGCCGACGAGTAAGACGAACGGACCGAACCAGAGCAAATACGTCGATGCTTTGACGGGCGGATTGTACAAAACGAAGTCACCATACCGTTGCGTCGCGTAAGCCAGGATCTCCTGATCGCTCTTACCGGCCTTGATCTGTTCGCGAATCTCGCGACGCAGGTCTTCAGCCAGCGGCGCTTGCGAATCTGCGAGGGTCTCGTTCTGGCAAACCAGGCAGCGCAGTTCCTTCGTCAGATATTTCATCCGCGCTTCAATTGCCGGATCTTCGATCGGCCGCGCGACTTGAGCATAAACCGCCGGCAGAAAACCTAAAGTAAACAGGATAGTGATCGCGAGAAGAATCTTTGTGAGTCTCAGTGAGATCTCTGTGCCTTTGTGGTGAACGGTCGGCGGTACGCACTCCTCCGGAGTGCAAAGCACGCCAGAGGCGTGCGTACCACCGGAGATTTCACCACAGAGATCCAGAGTTCCACAGAGAGACACAAAGTTTACCTTTCGACCAGTCATTGATTAAGTTGCTTCACCAACGGCAGCACCTTGTTCTGCCAGGCTTCCGGCGTCAAAGGCCCAATCTGCTTGAACCGAATGACGCCTTGCTTGTCGATCAGAAAAGTTTCAGGCGCGCCATAAACGCCGAAGTCGATCGAGGTACGGCCGTCGGCGTCGTAAACAGTGATGCTGTACGGATCCCCAAGTTGGGCCAACCAGCGAACAGCCGCGCCTCGTTCGTCGCTTGTGTCGCTCGAGTACTTGTAATCGACGCCGACAATCGGAACGGCGTTCGCTTTTGCGTACTCAACCAGCCACGGATGTTCTTCGCGACACGCGATGCACCAAGTGCCCCAAAAATTCACGAGCCAAACTTTGCCACGCATGTCAGCAGCGGAAAACGTCTTCGACGGATCCTGAAGTTGCGGCAACTGAAATGCCGGCGCGGCTTTGTTGAGAAGCGGCGTGGGCACTTCACGGGGGTCACGACCCAGCCCGATGAAAAGGAACGAGACAAGCCCAAGAAATAAGAGCAGCGGAATGAACACAAAGCGTGCCGTCAGAAGTGCGAGCAAAGTTACGACGAGCTTTTTCATCGCTACTCGCTCGCTCCTGTCGTCGCCGCGGCCGCTGCCGGCGCCGGCGATGGTTTCGCCGTTTCACTTTGTCTGCGCGCCTGCAACACGTAGCGGCGATCGGTCACCGCGAACGCACCGCCGATCGCCATCAGCAACGCACCGCCCCAAATCCAGTTGACCAGGGGCTTGTGATAGACGCGTACGGTCCAACCGCCGCCCTCGGCTTGATCGCCAAGCGAGACGTAAATGTCTCGAAAGATGCTGCGGTCGATAGCAGCCTCGGATGTAACGCTCTGGGCCGTGGTAAAGGCACGTTTCTCGGGATGCAGCATCGCGACGAACTCGCCGTTTTTCGAAACCTGCATGTCAGCGCGCACCGCCTGGTAGTTCGGTCCGCGCAGTTGCGTAACGTTATCGAGGCGAACTTCGTAGCCCCCGGCATTGACGACCTCGCCGATATTCATCCGCACATCTTTCTCAGTTTGATAGCCGGTTACGACGGTCACGCCGGCCACGAACGCGGCGACGCCGAGGTGCGCGAGGTGCATTCCGTAGAATCCGCGCGTCGGCGCCTTGATGCGATCGATGAGACTGAGTTCGCCTGAACCGGTGCGAATGCGAGTCCAGATATTCTGAATGACCGTCGCCACAATCCAAACGGCGAGCAGCATGCCCAGGCTCGCACGCCATTGCCAGCCACCCATGAGGAAGGGAATTGCGACGGCTGAAATCAGACTAACGACGAATGCCCAACGTAAACGTACGGCTATCTCAGGAACCCTGGCTTGTTTCCATCGCGCAATCGGTCCGACGCCAATCAAAAACAGAGCGGGCGCCATTAGCGGCACAAATACCGCGTTGAAGTACGGCGGGCCGACCGAGATCTTGCCGAGGCTGAGCGCGTCCATGAACAGCGGATACAAAGTGCCGAGCAGCACTGAGCCGCACGCAACTATCAACAAGACGTTGTTCGTCAGCAAAAGCGATTCGCGGGAGAGCAAATCAAACTTCGCGCCCAGTCCAACTTGCCGCGCGCGCCATGCATAGAGAGCGAGTGAGCCGCCGATGACTAGCGTAAGAAATCCGAGAATGAAAACGCCGCGCTTTGGATCGTTCGCGAATGCGTGAACGGAAGTAAGCACGCCCGAGCGCACCAGAAACGTGCCGAGAAGGCTCAATGAAAAAGCAGCGATAGCCATCAACACTGTCCAACTCTTAAAGCCACCACGCTTTTCAGTCACCGCCAGCGAGTGAATCAGAGCTGTGCCAACTAACCACGGCATGAACGAAGCGTTCTCAACCGGATCCCAAAACCACCAACCGCCCCAACCGAGTTCGTAGTAGGCCCAAAAACTCCCAAGGGCGATGCCGCAGGTGAGAAAACACCACGCGACGGTTGTCCATGGTCGTGACCAACGTGCCCAAGTCGCATCGAGCCGTCCGCCGATGAGCGCCGCGATCGCGAAGGCAAACACGACCGAGAAGCCTACATAACCCATGTAGAGCATCGGCGGGTGCGCGACCATCGCCGGATCCTGAAGCAGCGGATTCAAGTCGCGGCCGTCAGCGGCGGCAGGAACCAAACGCTGAAACGGATTCGAGGTCAGCAGCATGAAAAGCAGAAAGCCAACGCTGATCGTCGCCATGACCGCCAGCACGCGCGCAACGACTTTTTCCGGCAGGTGCTTGCTGAATAGCGTCACCGCGGCCATCCACAAAGTCAGCATGAATGCCCAAAGCAGCAGTGAGCCTTCGTGCGAACCCCAGGTCGCGGCGAGTCGATAATGAAGCGGCAGTCGTGAGTTGGAATTAGTCGCTACGTTGAGAACAGAAAAGTCATTATTAATGAATGAATATCCCAGGCATGCGAAGGCGATGAGGACAAACAGGAACTGCACCTGCGCCGCCGGTTTAGCGACGGCGACCATTTGCGGAATGCCGCGCGCCGCGCCGATCTGCGGCACGATCGCCAGGACAATCGAAACCGCGAGTGCCAGGATTAAGGCGAACTGACCTATTTCAGGAATCATTCAGGTACAGCTTAGGCGGCTAGTTGCTTTCGTTCGAGAATACCCAAACTAAGAGCACGCATCTTGCGCAACTCTTTCTGAAACTCGGCGCGGGCTTGTTTTGGTGGCAAGACATCAAATAAATCGGGCAGTTGCACACCTCGGCTCATGATTTCTTCGGCGGTCTCGACCCGAAGATTGCGGTGCACGAACAGGGCATTCTCGGCATGAAAGAAGATTCGCACGGCTTCTTCGGCGGTCAATAAACCTTTACTCATTGACTCAACAATTCCGAGATTCAGCCAAGCGAAGAGCGCTAGCCTTTGGCTGGCCGTTCGTCCCCGTCCGGAAAGAACTGTTTTTAAACTAACCTTATTATTCATCGATTTGGAACGGGAAAAATTTCACTCCGGCGACCCGCCCAGAATTGTGTTCAGGTAGTGCACCTCTCGAATATTTCCCGCCTTCATCACTTTTTGCCATTTGCCCGGTAACAACTGTCGGAGGTAGCCCCGTAAAGCAGTGTTCCGGATTCGGTACTTGATTGTACCACCTCTGATGGGCTTCCATTCCGCTGGGATCGATCCGGATTCGTAAATACTCCGATAGACATGGAGGGGCATGTCGTAGATTACTTTGAGAGAGTCTTTGCGGCTTCCTTCGTGTGTTGCTGAATCTTTTCGTTCTGTTTCGCTTTGTCGAGCGCTTCGGCAGCTTCGGGCGGCATGTAGTTCTCGTCGTGCTTCGCCATAATTTGATCGGCGTAGAACACACCGTCCGTGCTCATCCGGCCCTGGGCCACGCAGCCGCGACCTTCTTTGAAAAGGTCAGGAAGAATTCCTTTGTAGACGACCGGAATGCTGTGCGCGGTATCGGTAACAGTGAAGCGAACCGTAAGCCCGTCGGGATCGCGTTTTAGCGTTCCTTCGCCAACCAGTCCGCCAATGCGAAATGTTTTGTTGACGGGAGCTTCTTTGGCGGCGACCTGCGTTGGACTGAAGAAGAAGACCAGGTTCTCTCGAAACGCGCCGAGCACCAGGAATGTTGCCAGACCGATTGCCGCCAGAGCTGCACAGATGAAAATGATTCGTTTATGACGTCTCTTCATAATCTTATAAAGCCGTTTCGAGTTCCGAGTTTCGGGTTTCGAGTTTACGACGCAGTGCCGCCTTTTCCGAAAGTCGCTTTTTCCGTGACCGCAGCACGATGAGTTCAGCGGCCAGAAGAACGAAGGTCACGCCATACGAGCCCCAAACGAAGAAGCCGTAACCGCCCATCGAGATAAATTCAGAAAAGCTATTCCACTGCATAGTTACCTGGTAGCGTCGCCGCGGCTTCAGCCAGCCAGGGCGCCTCGCTCTCTCTTTCCAAAATGATGGTGCGCACGCGCGCCAGCACAACGGCGATCGAATACATCCAGCAAGCGGCGGTCATGATTAGCATGGCCGCCAGCATGATGGGCGCCATCGATGGCCGGCTGCCGAGACGAATTGTGGCGCCCTGATGTAGAGTGTTCCACCACTGCACTGAAAAATAAATGATGGGCACGTTGATGACGCCGACGATCGCCAGCACTGCGCCGGCGCGATCGGCCCGCCGCGTGTCATCTATTGATGATTGCAGCGAAATGAATCCGATGTACAAGAACATCAGAATCAGAGTCGAGGTCATACGCGCGTCCCAAACCCAGTAGACGCCCCACGCGGGTCTGCCCCAGAGCGCGCCGGTTACCAGCGCGATGAACGTGAAGATTGCTCCCGTCGGCGCGATTGCAGTCGCCATCATCGAGGCCAGGCGCGCATTGAAAGCCCAACCGATGGCGGCGTAAATCGCCAGCAAAACGTACAGGAGCATCCCCATCCACGCGGCTGGCACGTGAATGTAGATGATTCGGTACGAATTGCCCTGCTGAAAATCAGGCGGCGCTACAAAGAAACCGATGTACAAGCCGACCGCGAAGAGAATGATGGCGAGGCCTGCGAACCACGGCAGAACCTTGCCGGCCACGGGGTAGAAGTTGGCGGGCGCCGCGTACTTGTACCAGTTGATCCTTGATTTGCTCATTTACTTGTGGCACAGACTTTAGTCTGTGTTTCGTTTTCATTCCAGACTGGAGTCTGTGCCACCCCTACTCAACAGATATACGCAACGCTGCGGCGGTTGCCCAGGGTGCAAACGTCAAAGCCAGAACCAGCGTTGCTCCTAATAATAATAGGTATGGTTGCGCCTCTGCGCCGCTGACGGTCGCTTCGATCGCGCCTGCGCCGAATATGAGCACCGGAATATAAAGCGGCAGCACGAGCAGCGCCACCAAAACGTTCGCTGAGCGCAAACCTAATGTCAGCGCGGCCCCGATCGAGCCGACGAGACTCAACACCGGCGTTCCTAACAGCAGGGAAACAGTCATCACCGCGAGCGTATTCTGCGACAGACCGAACTGAAGTCCAAGCACGGGCGCGACTAAAACCAAAGGCACTTCGGAAACCAGCCACTGCGCCAGCACCTTGGCGAGCACAATCAGGTAAAGCGGCTGCGGCGTCAGCATGAGTTGCTCAAGCGTGCCGTCCTGATAGTCATTCCCAAACGTTCGACCCAGGGCGAGCATCGATGCGAGCAGTGCGGCAACCCAGACGACGCCCGGCGCGATCGTTCGCAACAGCTGCTGTTCGGGTCCGATGCCGAGCGGAAACAAACTAACAACGATAATGAAAAAGAACAGTGTCGCCAGGACATCGCTTCGCCGGCGCCATGCCAGAAGCAGGTCGCGCCAGACGACCCATCGAAACATTGAAAGGGTGGAAGGCGCGGTCATCCTGTGAGCGCTGCTGGGAGCGCGGCCATCCCGTCCGCACTGTTCGCAAGATTAATCGTCTGCAAACCCGGCGGCGACAGGTTCAGTTCTTGATGCGTGGCCACGATCGCAAGACCGCCGCCGTCGATGTGTTCGGTGATCAGTTTACGAACCAGAGCTACGCCCGAGTCGTCGAGTGACGTGAGTACCTCGTCGAGCAGCCAGAGCTTGGCGGGCGACGCCAGCAACCGGGCTAATGCCAGCCGCCGACGCTGGCCGGCGGATAAAACGCGCGTCGGCAGGTGACGTTGATTAATCAGACCCGCGCGTTCCAACGTAGCTTCGCCTTCGTCGTTGCTTAGTTCGTGACCGGCGACACGGCGTGCGGCAAGCAAATTCTCAAGGGCGGTCAGCTCATCCTTGACGCCGTTCAGATGTGCGACATACGCCAGCGACCCGAAATATTCTTCGCGCAGTTTCCGAATGTTCGTGCCGTTCCAGCGCACTTCGCCGTCGGCCGGTGTCGCCAGGCCGCAGAGAATCCGCAGCAGACTCGTCTTTCCGCCACCGTTGGGCCCGCGGAGTTCCAACAGCCCGCCCGCCGCGAGCGTGAAATTCACGCCCCGAAAGAGAAGCCGGTCGCCACGGACACATGTCAGGTTGCGCGCTTCTAACATTTGGTCGAGGATACATGTCAGTACCCGGAGCGGTAGCGACGGGATCTACATCAAGTTGAGTCTCGATCGGGTCGCTACCGCTCCCCGTACTGACACGCTTTTGCGAGCGGCCATCTTAACACGCGACCCATATCTCACCGGGCGCGCTTCTTTATACAGTCACGGAAGGAATCAGCCGTCAGCCGATGCCGGAAGGCTTCCACGCCGTCGATCATCAGGACAGGGATGTCATGGCGGTAACGCGCAAACAGTTCGGCGTTGTCCTCTATATTAATCTCCTCGAGTTCGTACAGCGCGGCACAGTCGGCATTCGCCATCTCTTTCTTCATCAACTCACAAAGATGGCAGCCGGGCTTGCTGTACAGGATGACTGGAACTCTCACGTTCACTGTTGCCGCTTCCGTAGTTTTGCAGAACAGCGGACGAGCCGTCTGCGCACCAGGACTTCAATATTCTCTTGCCAATTCTGTCAAAAACGATGTATAACTTTGCGCTGTCGCAGCCAGTTTATACTTTTATTTTGGCGCGGTGCTCTTCTAGTGAACACACTGCAATCGTTTTCGCAGAGATTCCTGGTCCCTGTGTCGCGGGGGATTGTATAGTTTGTCGCAATCCTCGACGGCCCCAGTGTGTAACTGTTAGGTAACTGTTAATTTTCCGAATCCGTGACTCTCAAGGATAGATCGTCGGAGTGGATACAAATCCAAACACCGAATCTATAGCGGTACCTGAGAAACCCGCCGGACCCCCAATGCCGCCGCCGGCACGCGGGGCCGCGACACCTGTCGCAAAGGCCGCAGCTAAACCGGCGGTCGTCGAATCGACGTCGGAACCTCCCGTCAACAAAACTCGTCGCCGGATTGTCTGGTACAGCGTCGCCGGGTTCTTGACGACCTGCTTTCTGATGTTCGTGCGGTTTTTCCTGCCGCGGTCAATCACTGAACCATCCAGCACTTTCAAGATCGGCTTTCCCGGCGACTATGCGCTCGGCGTCGATACCAAGTGGCAGCAACAGTATCGCGTCTGGGTGACAAAGACATCGGATCGACTGTTCGTGATTAATGCGGTTTGCACCCATTTGGGTTGTACACCGGACTGGAAAGCAAGCGAGAACAAATTCAAGTGTCCCTGCCACGGCAGCGGCTACGACGTTGAAGCTATTAACTTCGAGGGTCCCGCGCCCCGCCCGATGGATCGCGCGCACGTAGAGCTGGATGCTGAAGGACAGATCGTGGTGAACAAGAGTCGCCTTTACCTTTGGGAGAAAGGCGGCGTGAATCACTTTAACGACGAAGGCGCTTACATTCCGCTTTAAGTCAGGGTTGCGGTAACGAAGTATGGACGAGCCGAAAGACGCACAAGAACCGAAGCAGCTAACTGGCGAGAAGAGCAACGCCGGTTTGGTGACGCGCGCGAAGGATTCGGCCGTTGCTTTGAAGGATCGCGCGCTGGAAGAAGCGAAGGAATACAAAGACCCGCAGCAGACTCAGGTGTGGAAATCGATCTTTCGTGTCTCGCACGAACGTTCCGATCCGCGCAATCGTTCGCTGGCGATCCTTTCGAATGTCTTTCTTCACCTGCATCCGGCAAAGATCAATCGCGACGCGGTGCGTTATGGGTTCACGTGGGGGATGGGCGGGATCACGTTCTACCTGTTCATCGTGCTGACGTTCACCGGCGTGCTGTTGATGTTTTATTACCATCCGCAGAAGATTCAGGCGTTTCAGGACATTCTGTATCTCGAACACGACGTGCCGTTCGGAAAGCTCTTGCGCAACATGCATCGTTGGGCCGCGCACCTGATGGTCATCACGACCTGGTTGCACATGTTCCGCGTGGTGCTGACCGGCTCATACAAAAAGCCGCGAGAGTTCAACTGGTGCGTCGGGGTCGTGCTGCTCGTGCTGACGCTTCTGCTCTCGTTCACAGGTTACTTGCTGCCTGACGATCAACTCGGATTCTGGGCGGTGACGGTGGGAACGAACATGGCGCGCGCGACGCCGATGTTGGGAAGTGAAGGGCCATTTGGCCCGCAGCTCGGACTGACGCCATACAACGACGTGCGGTTCGGATTGCTGGGCGGATCGATCGTGGATTCGAACGCGTTGCTGCGCGCCTACATCTGGCACTGCATCGGTATTCCCCTCGTCGCGTCGATATTCATGGCCGTCCATTTCTGGCGCATACGTAAGGACGGCGGGATCAGCGGCCCGGCGCCGATGATGCTCGAGTCGGAAATGAAAGCAGTAAAGAAGAAGTAGTTGTAGCGCAACTTGCTAAGTTGCGCGCGCAAGTTAACAACTTGCGCTACTTTTCAATGGAAGAAACTCCAAAGCCAAACTCACGCCGCAACAAGATCATCGGCTTGGTCGTGATCCTTTTGCTTGTTGGCTTGTACATCTGGTGGGTCGAAGACTGGTACCAGCTTTGGAAGATCACTTCTGCGCCGGACAACGTGCCCATCGTGGCGATGCTTTTCCTCGTGCCGTTCTTCACCTGGCTCGGCGTCAAACAGGCGGTCACGAACGACCAGTTAATTAATCGCCTCGAAGCGGATCCGAAACTAGCGAAAACACATCATCGCAAAGCTGAACCGTGGCGGCCGGGTTGGGCGAAAGAGCTGCACGTCTGGCCTTATCTCGTGCGCATCGAGTTTCTTGCTGCCGTTATTGTTACGGTCATTCTCTATGTCTGGTCGATTACGCTGAACGCGCCGCTTGAAGAGCCGGCCAATCCAAACCTGACGATGAATCCGTCGAAGGCGCCGTGGTACTTCCTCGGGTTGCAGGAGATGCTCGTCTATTTCGACCCGTGGATCGCGGGTGTGGTGATGCCCTCGCTCATCATGATCGGCCTGATGGTTTTTCCGTACGTCGATTCGAATCCGCTCGGCAACGGCTATTACACGTTCAGACAAAGACGATTTGCCATCTGGATGTTCGGCGTCGGCTTTCTGACGTGGATCGTTCTGATTTTCATCGGCACTTTCATTCGCGGGCCGGGCTGGATTTGGTTCTGGCCGGGCCAGACCTGGGACCACAACACGGTAGTCTTCGATCGCAATCGTGACCTGCACGAGATTATTGCGGGCTGGGGTTTGCCGTTTTTGAATGCTTATCCATGGAAAGCAATCTTCGGCGCGATTGTCGTCGGCGGATTCTTCATCGTCGGCGGACTGTTCTTCCATTGGTGGATGATGCGGGCGCCGTTCAGGCTGCGGTACCTGAAGTCCTGGACCGCGCTAAAACATTGGGCCACCGTGTCCGGCGAATTCGAGCGCAAGCTGCTCGCCAACACCACGTTGCTTCAATACATGACGTTTCAGTTTTTCGCCGTGACCGTGCTGCTGGCGATGCCGGTAAAACTGATTCTGAGGTTGGTATTTACGATCAAGTACGTTTGGGTAACTCCCTGGTTCAACGTCTGAACCATTCTTGAGAATCATGGCAGAGCCGACTGAACCGACCGAATCACTCGTCAAGCGAGAAGCCGAGCCTGAACGCGATCCGATCGTCAGCCGCTCGACCAGCTCGATACTTCTCATCTGCACGCTGCTGCTGGTGGGCTCGGCGGTTTGGGCTCTGTGGGACGAAGCGTTTGCACAGCGACCCTGGCGCGGCATTCAGCAAGAATACGTCAAACGCTACAACGCCTACCTCAAGAGTATTCGCCGCGACGCCGGCAAGTCTGAAACCGAAATCAAAGAGACGCCCGAATATCAACAGCTTGATGCGGCCGCCACGGCTGCAGAAGAGCAGACGAAAGATCGCCGCAAAGAAATCGACAAAGAAGTCAGCCGGATTCAGGCGAAGCTCGACGCCGTCACCGATCCGTTTCAAAACCAGCGCGGCCGGATTGTAGTCATCACGTTCACGGCCCAGACAGCCCACAGCAAATCGGCGAAAGATCGATACGACAGACAGCTCAGGGCAAAGAAAGAAGAACAGGTTACGGTGGACATGCCCGATGACAGCGGCAAGGTTGTCCGCCAGCGACTGAACTATGCCCAGCTGGAAAAGACGTTCAACGACCTGCGCGAAGAGAAGGCGAAGTTCCTGGGCGAAAAGGCTGAACTGTTGAAAGAGCCGCTGGAGCTGGCGAAGAAGCGCGACGACTATGTGAAGAACCAGGTCAGCTTATTACCCCAAAAGACGATTGACGATCTGATTCGAAAGAACGACAACGCATTCGACTATTCGATCCTCGGCCACCAAATCAACTCAAATGAATACGGCATCGTGGATCGATGCGAAGTCTGCCACCTCGGCACGCGCGAACCTCTGAATATCAAAGCTTCGGACATGGCGCCGGACGGACCCGGCAAGAAGCCTGACGAACTAGCGCGCGCGTTTGTCAGCCATCCGCGCAAAGAACTGTTCCAGTCGCACAATCCGCAAAAATTTGGTTGCTCGTCGTGCCACGGTGGTAACGGCCGTGCGACGACGAGTGTCGTGAAAGGTCACGGCCGGCACAAATACTGGTTGTACCCGATGCCCGAGAAAGAGAATACCGAGGCGGGTTGCCAGATGTGCCACGCGAATGACCGCGTCACGCAAGGTGCGGATCAGCTTAACCTGGCGAAGGATCTTTTCTATCAGCGTGGATGCGTCGGCTGTCACCGAATGGAAGCGTTCGATCGCGAGGCTGACGCGCTCACGAACACGCGCCAGCAAGTCTCGCAACTCCAGGATCAGATCGCCGCAAATGATCGCGAAGCCAAGCGCGAAACTGACGCGAGTGCCAACGCCGGTGATGAAGCTGAAATTCGACGGCTACTTGCGCGCGCGGAATCGTTGCGAGTCATCAACAGCCAGCTCGCCGCGCGCATCGACGAACTCAACCTGCAGACGCGCTATTTGCTTCAGGATCAGAAGAAGGTTGGGCCAAACCTGAAAGACGTGCGGCTAAAACTGCGCAAAGAATGGGTTCCGCAGTGGCTGAAGGATCCGGAAGGGTTCCGGCCCGGCACGAAGATGCCGAAGTTCTGGCGCTTCGAGCATGACAAGGATGAAGGTGAGAAGGATCTAAAAGCCATCGCGGCCTATTTGTGGCAGAACAGTTTTGACGGCAAGGTGCCCATCCAGGCGCAGGGTGACAAGACAAAGGGCAAAGAATTATTTGAAACGCGCGGCTGTCTCGGTTGCCATTCAATCGGCCAGGGCGATAGCACGATGGGCGGCGTGTTTGCCGCGAATCTTTCGCGCGTCGGCGAAAAGGCGAACTATGACTACATCGTGCGCTGGATTTACAACCCGCGCGAACGCTGGGCGCCGTATTGTCCGACAGAGAAGCGCGACCTGACCCCTGACGACTTTGCGAAGCACGGCAAACCATTCACGTTCGATACTGAGCTGCATTCGACTTGTCCAAACGACGGCGCGGAGTTGCAGGTCCAGAACATGACGGTGATGCCTAACCTGCGCCTGTCTGAACAAGACTCGCGCGACATTACGTCGTATCTGTTCTCGCTTTCAGCGGCGCCGTCTTACGGCGATGCGTCATTCATGGACGACCCGCAATTGGTGGAACGCGGGCGATTGCAGATCAAGCAGTATGGTTGCGCGGGCTGTCATGAAATCAAGGGCTTCGAAGAGGAACAGCGCATCGGTAAAGAGCTGACGACCGAAGGCGCGACGCCGCTTGAGCGTCTCGACTTTGCTTTGCTCACCCATGATGCCGAGTACGGAAAGAAAGTCCTCAAGGACAAGGACGGAAAACTGATCGATCTTCATCCTAATAAGAAGGATAAGAACTGGTACAACCACCGCGGGTTCTTCGAACACAAGCTCGCCGAGCCGGGCATTTACGATCACGGTAAGTCTGATTATCTCGCTCCGAACGAGCGTCTACGCATGCCCGATCCGCATTTGCCGGCGCCCTGGCGCACGAGCCTGACGACCCTTCTGCTTGGTAGCCGTGGCATCGAAGGCGCGAACGTGCCGAAGTCGCTTTTCTACGTGCCGGCCGATCAGCGGCGCCAGGACATTCAAAACGGCTGGTGGGTAATCAAGAAGTACAACTGCATGGGCTGTCACGTGATTCAGCCGGGGCAGACTATTCAGGTCTATAACAACTCGGCCGAGCCGACGACGGTCCAGGGCACCTCGCTCACATCTCTGCCTTTCTATGCGACGAACAAGGACTTGCTGCCGCCGATGCTGACCAGCGAAGGCGCGCGCGTCGATCCGGAATGGCTGATGAGATTCCTGAAGGATCCTTCGATGCTGCGCGAAGGCGAGCGACCGGCGCAGCCGGCGAGTGCGCCAACGGCGCCGACCGCCCGGCCGTCCGCGTCGCCTGCTGCAAGTGGATCGCCGAGTCCCAGCGCGGCCGCGAACGCAACCGATCAAAGGAATGGACGTTTGATTGCGCAGCCCGGCGCGAATCGCAACGGTGTGCGGCCCTACGTTCAGGTGCACATGCCGACCTTCAATTTCTCGCCGAACGAGCTGCGGACCCTCGTGCGCTTTTTCATCGCCGTGTCGTCACAGAACGATCCATATATTAAGGAGCCGATGCTGCCGCTGACCGAGGCTGAACGCACCATCGCGCGCGATATGTTCGTGTCGGGCACACCTTGTCTCAAGTGTCATATCACTGGCGACCCGGGACATGACGCAACGGCGATTGCGCCGAACTTCCTTTTGGCGTCTGAGCGCTTGAAGCCGGATTGGACGTTCCGTTGGTTGCTCGACCCGGCGCAAATTTCGCCAGGGACGGCGATGCCGACGGGTCTGTTCAAGAAAGAAGGCGAGCGGTGGGTGGTTAACCTTCCTAATCCGCCCGCGGCTGTAACGAGCTATCACGGCGATCACGCGAAATTAATGGTGCGCTACATGTTCCTGATGACGCCGGACGAGCAGCGCAGATTGTTGTCAGCGTCACCGTCGACTCCGGCGCCGGCGGCTCAACAGTCAGCTACGAGTGGTCACCACGCGAATTCGAGTCGTCGGTTGTTAGGTCATCGGCTGAGACCGTGAGGTCAGCACAACGGTAGCAGCAGTGCTGGTTTAATTTGAGAGAAATTCTCATTCTCGCCGTCGCTTCAGCGCGGCGAGCACGTTGGCAGGTCGCGCCGTGAAACCGTTTAAACGGTTTCACTTGTATGGTCACAGGTTGCCACCGGGCTAAAGCCGCGGTGTGAATGAGAAATTTCAAAGTGAAACATTACCTGCGGTAGCAGGTGGGTTGTCTTTACGGTATGCTTATCGCAAATTTACAGACAGTTTCAATTTTTTGGAGGACTTAAAAGATATGTTCACTAAACGCGCACGTTTGTGGCTGGGGTTGATGACGGCTCTGGCCGTGCTGTCGCTCGGTTCATCATGCAGCAAGGCTCCCGAGGGCGGGGGCGATGATACAGGCAGCACCACCGGCAGCGAATACAAATCCGCAGGTAACGAGGGCACAATCAGTGGAACGGTGGCGTATGCCGGCGCTGCGCCGGAAGCCAAGAAGATCGACACCTCAGCCGATCCGAACTGTGCCGGCAAAGCGGGGAATCTGATGTCCGAAGAGTGGGCCGTGAAAGACGGCAAACTCGCTAACACGTTCGTCTATATCAAGGACGGAACCCTCGCGGACGGCAAGAAGGTCGGTGATTACACTTTTGTGGCGCCTCCAGCGGCGGCAACCTTAGATCAGAATGGATGCCACTATAAGCCGCACGTCATGGGTGTCGTCGCCAAGCAGGCGATCACCATAACAAACAGCGATCCCACGACGCATAACGTCCACTTCACTCCGAAGCTGAACCCGGACTGGAACCAGTCGCAGGCCAATGGCGCGGGACCGCTCACTCATAAGCTGAACACGGCCGAAGCCATGGTCCCGGTGAAGTGCAATCAGCACCCGTGGATGAAGGCTTATGTCGGCGTGCTTAAGCACCCATTCTTTGCGGTGAGCGCCGAAGACGGCAGCTTTACGATCAAGGGCGTGCCGCCGGGAACTTACACGGTCGTGGCCTGGCATGAAGGTCCGGGCGTGGGAACGGAAAAGACGATGCAGGTCACGGTTCCTGCGAGCGGAAAGGGAGCGGCTGACTTCAGCTTTGGCGCCAGCGCGGCTCTGCGTGGACAGCCGAGCTCTCTGCCGATGCTGCCGGCAATCGAAGTTCCGTTCATGCGGCACTAGAAAGAAAGTGATGGGTGATAGGAAAAGTTCTTATCACCCATTACGATTTTCCAAGCATCATGTCCAAAGGGGTTCATCGGTTCGCGCTATTCGTGGCGGGGGCAACGTTCTTTCTCATCATCGCGGGCGCGAATGTCACCAGCCGTGATGCCGGACTAGCGACCTCAGACTGGCCGCTGTCGAACGGGCAGTTCTTTCCCAAGATGGTGGGTAACCTGTATTGGGAACACGGCCATCGGATGATTGCGGCGAGCGTCGGCTTCCTGACAATCATTCTCGCGATCTATCTGCAGTTGCGCGAGCGGCGTTCATGGGTCAAGCGGCTGGGGTGGACGGCTCTCGGGTTGGTGATTGTGCAGGGATTGCTGGGCGGATTGACCGTCAAGATGAATCTGCCGCTCGCCGTTTCGTCCGCTCACGGGACGTTGGCCCAATTGTTCTTTCTCACGACCGTAAGTTTGGCGGTGTTCACATCGCGAAGCTGGATTGATGCGCCGGCGAGTGTGCATGAGCCGAGCGGCGGGATTTCGTTGCGCTCGTTGTGCGTCGCTTCGTTGGTTTTGATTCTCGCGCAACTGGTGCTTGGCGCAACGCTGCGGCATTCGGCTAGTTGGGACCAGTGGCTGCCGACCAGCCTTCTCATTGCGCATATCACGGGAGCGATTATCGTCACGCTTTCACTCAGCGTCACGGCAATGACAGTGTTCCTGCGGCATCGCGAAGAGAAGTTTCTGACGCGTCCGGCGGGAATCGCACTCGGGCTATTGTTTGTGCAGTTGATGTTAGGGGTAGCTGCATATCTGACACGTGCGGCATCGCCCTACGATCCGCAGCCGCTGAATCCGATGATTACCGTTACGGTTTCACACGTAGCCTGCGGCGCCCTGGTATTCGCGACGACCATTGTCCTTACGTTGCGTGTGTTCCGGGTTTTGCGGGTTCAGCAGCAGTCCCGCGATGTTGGGGTTCTCGCGCCCGCTTAAGACTCGGTGGGATTGAAGAAACTCAGTGTCTCTCAGTGAATTCTGCGTGTCTCTGTGGTGAATTGATCGTCGAGAACAAATACCACAGAGACACTGAGGTCTCACAGAGAAACACAGAGAAATTTATACAACCTGGGTTTTCATGAAGACTACTGCAATCGAAGTCCATCCAGTTTCGCCTGCGGCGCCCATCGCTAAATCGCGCCTGCGCGAAAAACTCTCTGCCTACGTCGAGCTAACCAAGCCGCGCATCACGTCGCTCATCATGCTGACGGCTGCGGCCGGGTTTGCTCTAGGCTCGCAAGGCAACACAAATTATTTGCTGCTGACGCACGCTATGATTGGGATTGGCTTGCTCGCGTCGGGACTCGGCACCTTAAATCAGTTCATGGAGCGCGACCTCGATCTGCTGATGCGCCGCACCGCGGATCGGCCGTTACCAACCGGAAGAGTGCAGCCGTACGAGGCGCTTTGGCTCGGTCTCACGCTCACGATTGTCGCTGAACTCTATCTGGCGGTATTCACCAATTCGCTGACGTCGATTCTCGGGTTGACGGTGGTTGCCGGATATCTGTGCGCTTACACGCCACTGAAGACGCGGACGACATTTTCAACATTCGTTGGCGCGTTTCCGGGAGCGATGCCGCCGGTGCTTGGTTGGACCGCCGCGCGTGGACAGCTGGATACCACCGCGCTGGTGCTGTTCGCCATCCTTTTCCTCTGGCAGTTTCCGCATTTCCTGGCGATCGCTTGGATGTATCGTGAAGACTATGGCCGCGCCGGCATCTGCATGCTGCCCGTCGTCGAACCCGACGGCCGCGTCACCGGCCAGCAAATCATTGCTTACACAGTCATGTTAGTGCCGGTGAGTTTGTTGCCCACCGTTCTCGGCGTTTCCGGGAAGGTTTATTTTGTCGCCGCTCTGATTCTCGGCCTGCTGTTTCTGGCGAGCGGCGTTCGCGCCGCGCTTTCAAAATCGAATCAGCATGCGCGGCAACTCTTAATGGCTTCAGTTTTTTATCTGCCGCTGTTATTTGGCGTGATGGTTTTGAATCGGTGACGGTCAGTGGTCAGTTGTCAGTAGTCAGTGGTAATGCGGATCCGGGGAAGCGCCGCCAACTGACTACTGACAACGGACAACGGACAATCCCGCAAAGGAGAGCTAACTGATGGGACGTCTTCTGGCAGTAGCTATCTGGGTGATCACGATCGCCTCTGTCCTGATGTTTTTCAATAAGCGTTGGTGGTTTCCTGAGGCCATCACCGACCACGGACCGAGTGTTGATCGCCAGTTTCTGATCACCATCATCGTGTGCGGCATTGCCTTCGCCGCCGCGCAAATTGGCCTGGGCTGGGTGGTTTGGAAGTATCGCGACTCAGCAGACAAGGCGCGCGCGACCTATTCGCACGGCAACAATCGGCTCGAGGTCGTGTGGACGATCGTGACGGCGATCGTCTTCATCAGCCTTGCGGTGATGGGTCAGCGAGTTTGGGCGGCGCTGCATCTGAATCCGGCACCCGCGGGCGCAACTCAAATCGAAGTCACCGCGCAGCAGTTCGCCTGGAACATTCGGTACGCCGGGCCTGACAAGACTTTCGGCAGCACAAATGTTGATTACATTGACGACGCGACGAATCCCGTTGGAGTTGTGGACACGGATGCGGGGGGCAAAGACGACATCTCAACCCCGACACTCGTCATTCCGGCGAACCGGCCGGTCGAACTCATTCTGAAATCAAAAGACGTGACGCACGCCTTCTGGGTTCCGCAGCTCAGGTTCAAACAGGATCTGGTTCCCGGCATGGCGATTCGCGTTCACTTCACCGCCAACAAAGTCGGCAAGTATGAACTGGCGTGCGCAGAGCTTTGCGGGATGAACCACTTCAAGATGAAGACGTTCATGCTCGTCCTGCCGCAAGCTGACTTTGATGCACTGGTGCAAATGGCTCCGGCCCAGTTCCAGGATAAGAAGAACGAGTTACTCAACAGTTATCAGCTTCCGCAGTACTGAGTTTTCAGCTGGCCCCGTAGAGGAGAACCGAGATGGCAGATGCAGCTCATGCAGAAGTCCACAGGCACCCGGCGCCGACCGGCTTCATTCGCAAGTACATCTTCAGTATCGATCACAAAGTAATCGGCATTCAGTACATCCTGCTCGCGTTGGCCGCCGTAATCGTCGGCATGCTGATGTCCGTGCTGATGCGCGTGAAACTGACGTGGCCGGGAACAAGCGTTTCAATTCTCGAGACGCTGTTTCCGCAGGGCGCGCCGGGCGGCATCATGTCGGCCGAGTTTTATCTCAGCCTGGTCACGATGCACGGCACAATAATGGTGTTCTTCGTTTTAACGACGGCGCCACAGGGCGGCTTTGGCAATTACTTTCTGCCGATTCAAATTGGCGCCGACGATATGGCGTTTCCCACCCTGAACATGCTGTCGTTCTGGGTGACGTTCGTCGGCTTCATCGTGATCCTCTTGGCGATTTTTGCAGAGGGTAACGCGACGGTCGGCGCGTGGTTCACCGGACTGGGAGCATCGTGGTCAGCAGGCAGCGGCACCGTTGGGCCCATAGGAGGTTGGACAGGTTACGCGCCGTTAAGCGCGCTGGGCAAAGCGGCCGGGCCGGGGCAGGGAGCCGGAGTCAATCTCTGGATCATCAGTATCGCGATCTTCTGCGTGGGCTCACTGCTTGGCGCCCTGAACTTCATCACCACGTTGATCAATATGCGCACGCGCGGCATGTCGCTGATGCGAATGCCTTTGACGTGCTGGGCGTGGTTCACGACAGCCGTGCTTGCGTTACTGTCGTTTCCTGTTCTGCTTGGCGGCGGCATTCTGCTGCTGCTGGATCGCATGGCGGGAACGAGCTTTTTTATTCCCGGTGGCTTGTACGTCAGCGGCTCGTCCGTGCCTCTGCACAGTGGCGGTTCACCGCTTCTTTGGCAGCACTTGTTTTGGTTCTTCGGCCATCCGGAAGTCTACATCGCGATTCTGCCTGGGATGGGCGCAACGTCGCACATCCTGTCCACGTTCGCGCGTAAACCAATCTTCGGTTATCGCGCGATGGTGTTTGCTGTCTTTGCGATCGGCATGCTTGGCTTCTTCGTCTGGGGCCATCACATGTTTATGAGCGGCATGAGTCCTTACTCAGCCGTCGCCTTCTCGATCCTGACCCTGTCGATTGGCGTGCCATCGGCCATCAAGACATTCAATTGGATCGGGACATTGTGGGGCGCCAAGATTCGCTTCACCACGCCGATGCTGTTTGCGATTGGCTTTGTGTCGTTGTTCGTCGCCGGCGGCATCACCGGCCTGGTTCTGGGCCAGACATCGCTCGACTTTTTCTTTCATGACACGTATTTCGTGACGGCGCACTTTCACCTGGTGATGGGCGTCGCGTCGATCTTTGGCATGTTCGCGGCGACCTATTTCTGGTTCCCGAAAATGTTCGGCCGGATGATGAGCGAAGGCATGGGCAAGTTTCACTTCTGGGTGACCTTCCTCGGTGTCTACGCGATCTTCGTGCCGTTTCACGCGATGGGCATGTTGGGCATGCCGCGTCGCTACTCGCAGTTTGACGAGTACACGTTCCTGAATAACTCTGGCGGGTTGGTGAAGTTTGTCACGGTCGCGGCGCTCATCACGGTGGCTGTCCAGCTTTTGTTCTACTTCAACTTCGTCTGGAGCATTTTCAAGGGTAAGAAGGTAACGAGCGACAATCCGTGGGAAGCGACGACGCTGGAATGGACAATTCCTTCACCGCCACCGCATGACAACTTTGCGGGCGTCATGCCGACGGTGTATCGCGGGCCATATGAGTTTTCGGTGCCTGACGCGCCGAAGGATTATGTGATGCAGACTGAGCCCGAGGGCGTCGAGGCGCATGCAGTGGAGACAAGCGGGAATGGCGGCAACGGTCACAAACACTAATCCGGTTGTCGATGTTGGCGTCGGCGGCGGGCCAAAGTCGCGCGGCGGCAACGGCTTTCGCAAGAACGGCGGCGGCCACGACGGAGGCGACTTTCGGTTTTCGCCGGCCCGCTATCGCGTCGGTATTTGGGTAGCGATTGCCAGCATCGTGATGCTGTTTACCGGGCTCGCCAGCGCCTACATCGTGCGTTCGGCTTCGGCAGACGATTGGGTACGCATCGCGATGCCGAAGGCGCTCTGGCTAAGTTCCGCGGCGATCTTGATTAGCAGCGTCACGATCGAAATTTCGCGAAGGTCTTTGAAACGAAATGGCGACGCGCAGTACGGAATGTGGCTCACCATTACCGCCGCGCTGGGCGTCGTTTTCGTGGCGTCGCAGTTCTTTGCCTGGCGGCAACTGGCCCGGCAAGGCGTCTTCGTGGCCAGCAATCCGCACAGCTCGTTCTTCTATTTGTTCACCGGCGCGCACGCTATTCACGTGCTTGGTGGACTCGGCGCCCTCGCTTATCTGCTGCTGCGCACGCGTAAGAAACGCGACACGGTCGAAGGCGAACTCAAGCGCGTTGGCGCCGTCGATGCAGCGACGACCTATTGGCACTTTCTCGACGGACTTTGGATTTGCTTGTTCTTGCTTTTGTTCTTTTGGAAGTGAGTTGTGGCACAGACTTTAGTCTGTGTTGCTGTATTCGAAACATAGAGTCACAGACTGAAGTCTGTGCCACTTCGGAGGTAACTCGTGGCAACTGAAGCAGAAGCTCTGACAAACGATTGGGGCGGCGGAGTTCACCCTTATCGCGTCGGCCATCGCAAGCTCGGCATGTGGCTCTTCATCATGTCCGACTCGCTCACGTTCTCGGCCTTGTTGATGGGTTACGCATACCTGCGCGCTTCGAACGTCTGGCCGACACCGTTCAAGTTTTATCCGAGCATAGTCTTTTCATCAATCATGACCCTGGTGCTGCTTTCGTCCAGCTTGACGATGGTGTTCGCAGTGTCTGCGTCAGCCAAACGACAGCTGTCTGCCGCGCGCAAATGGATCATCGCCACGGCCATCCTGGGCGCGACGTTTATCGTCTTGCACGCGATCGAGTGGAAGCACCTGATTGACGAGGGCCTGACGCCGTTTGCGCTGCCGCACGAATGGGCTGAGAAGTGGCCCGGTGCGTCACCTCTCTTCGGCGCGACGTTTTTCGGCATCACCGGCATGCACATGTTCCACGTTTTCACCGGCTGCATTTATCTGCTGGTCGTGGCCGGACGGGTCAAGAAACTAAATCACGAAGACGTCGAGATCAGCGGCTTGTACTGGCACTTTGTCGATCTCGTCTGGATGTTTGTCTTCCCGCTGATCTATTTGCTTTCGATTCAAGCATAGCGGTCAGATGTGAACGCCGGAGGCGTTCGATACAATAGCCCCGGGGTAAGCGCGAAGCCGCCTGGGATCAGATAAGGGGAAAGATTTTTAGAGTCCGCTTTAGCGGGCGAAAGAACGATAAGCTCAAACGGAGAATCAGACATGAGCGCACACGCGGAATCGCACGACGAACACTTTGCCGGTTCAAACAAGCTCTTCATCTCAGTTTGGATTGGGTTGCTAATTTTGACGGGCATCGAGGTATTGTTCGGCTATATCAACCTGCCCCTCATATACATGTTGGTGATTCTGCTGGGCGCGTCGATCATCAAAGCGGCGCTGATCGTTGCCTATTTCATGCACCTTCGGTTCGAGCGTTTGCCCCTGGTGCTCACAATCGTGCCGGCCGTCGTGATTTGTATTTGTCTGCTGCTGGTGTTCTTCCCCGACAGCTTCCGCTCACGCGACCTGCGGGCAACGCCGCCAGCGACCGCGCCGCCGCCCGGACAGCCAAGTCATTGAAGTGAGCAGTGTGCAGTGAGCAGACCGGGGCAGTAGCCCGACCGTACGGGATGGCGCGGCGATTTCCCTCTGCCTCTGGGAGAGGGTTAGGGTGAGGGACGAAGTTAGCGCGATAAAACCAATAGGTTTTCTCTAGCCCAGCGCTTTAGCGCTGGGTCACCGAGTTGGTTAAGATTTCTTAGCCCGCTTTAGCGGGCGTCAGCAAAGCGAGCGGGGTTGAAGAATCAAGAATGGCTTTACGCGTAATTCGGATTGTGTTGGTTGGCGCGATTGTCGCACTATGCGCGCTCGCAATGTCCGATTCCGCCCTCGCTCAATGCGCCATGTGCCGCGCCTCGGTCACAAAGGCATTCGCAAAGAACCTTAACCTGGCGATTCTTGTTCTGTTTGTGCCGCCGGTTACTATGTTCCTGGCGATTTTCTTTGTCGCGTTTCGCAATCGAAAGGGATGAGGTCCGCGCGCGTCCCGCGCGCTTTCATGGGTGTTCCATGCCGGAAGACGTAGCCGAACTCTTGCAGATCGATATTGAGCGCCGCACGACGCGCGGCCGCGTCTGTTCACAATGCGGAGGCAAAATCGTGCCGTCACAACGGGCGGTTTATGAAAACAAGGCCGAGCCGGACATGGTGTTTCCGGTTTGGCAGTGCGAACGCTGCGGTTATGAAGAGCTTTCGGAAAAACCGTTAAAGCCGGCGAAGAAGCACTGAAGTCGCACAGACTTCAGTCTGTGAATTGGTCTGATGGAGCCGCGCTTTGTTTTCCTTAGCCCCGCGCTTCAGCGCTGGGATCGCGGGTGAGATTAGCGAGCCCGCTTTAGCGGGCGACAGATGTAGTCTAAAAGGACGATAATCGATTGACCACTACGGCTGAACGATTTTCCATGAAGAACGAACAAAGGCTTCTAACCCTGATTTGCTTGATTGCCGCACTCGGCCTGTTCGCTTTCGTCGCCTACAACTTCATGGCGGCCGGCTCGGTCATCAGCACGGACGGTCTATTCTTTACCGTCGTTCCAATTGTGATCGCGCTTGGCTTCCTGGCTGTACCGGCTCAGGAGATCCTGACGCGACGGCTTGAAAAGCGACGCATCGCCCGTGGCGAGGAAGTGAAGCCCACCGCCGCGGCGGTGAAACAAGCCGCGCGAGCGGCCAGCACGGTACCCGCTGCTTTAAAATTACCGCCGGCGCTGAAGGACGTGCGCGGCCGCGCCATGCCTCCCGACGTCAACCGCATGGTCGCCGAAATGAATAGAGCAGAAGGCAGTAGGCAATAGGAGAAAGCAGTAAGCAGTGAGCCGTGGACAGTGAGCGGTGAGCAGTCGGTCGCGTCCGCATAGCGGACGCCTTGAACTTAGCCCAGCACTTTAGTGCTGGGATCTACGCGTCCCTACGAATCTAGAGCCCGCTTTAGCGGGCGACAGAGAAGCACATCATAGAACAGGCTCGCTTCCGATTACCGCATCGGACCTCCGATCTCTAACATCTGACACTTTGAAGTTTTCATGCTGCTCACTGCTCACAGCTCACTGCTCACTGCCCTCGCTGCCGACTGGGTCTCTGCTCTCCCGCACTTCAACGCCGCTCTTAACTTCACAACTTTCGTGTTGCTACTAAGCGGTTACTTTTTTATTCGCCGCAAAAACATCATTGCCCATCGTAACTGCCAAATCGCGGCGCTCTCTGTCGCCGTCTTGTTCCTGATTTCGTACGTGACATATCACTCGCAGCATGGCGCGACGCGTTTTCAGGGGCAGGGAATTGCGCGGCCAATCTACTTCACGATTCTGACGACGCATACGATTCTGGCGGCGGTCATCGTGCCGTTCGTGATTGTCACCGTCCTTCGGGCTAAGCGAGGAGATTTCCTGCGGCACCGAGCCATCGCGCGCTGGACGCTGCCGATGTGGCTGTATGTGTCGATCACCGGTGTGCTGGTTTACGTGATGCTGTATCACCTCTACCCTTCGCGTTGATTTGGAGTGCACGCATTTGGAGTGCGGTACGCAGGCATCTTGCCTGCATTTGGAGTGCGCCGGCAGAGCGTTGCGACGACGGCACTTTGGATTCTCAACCGGAGAAACGATAATCAGCCGCGGAAGCACGCGGATCTCCGCAGACAGGATCAAAAAAACACCATCGGCCGTTTGCTAGTTCCTATTCGCGCCAATCTGCGCAAATCCGCGGCCTAATTCGATGTCCTTCTTCGACTATTTCCAAATAGCCATCATCGCGATCTTTATTGCGATTATCGTCACCAAAGCCGCTTACCTGCGCATTAGTCGAAACATCACCGCGATCGTTGCCGGTCGCGACAGTCGCGGTCTCGCCCGGGTGTTTGAGATCGCCGCCTTTGCCGGCTTGGTCTTTTGGATGGTTGAGATCGTTTTGTACGCGCTGCATTCAAACGCGCGCATTCTGCCGGCGGTTCTGCACGATCAGCTTTTTGGATCGCTCGCGCTGCGAGGGGCCGGTGTAATCCTGATAAGCGGCGGCTTGGTAGTTTTCATCCTCGCTTTCTTCAACTTCGGCGATTCCTGGCGTGTCGGCGTTGACTACGAAACGCCCGGAGCGCTGGTGACGAGAGGTGTTTTCTCGCTCACCAGGAACCCGATCTACGTCTTTATCAATTCGTGGTTCATCGGCACATTTCTGATTAATGGCACGGTGCTGTTTCTGGTTTTTGCGGTCCTGGCCATTGCCGCTCAGCACTGGCAAATTCTGCGCGAGGAAGAATTCCTGAAGAAGCGCTACGGCGAAGCGTACGAGCGTTATCTAAAGAAGACGCCCCGGTATCTGATTTGGTGATTTGGAGTGCGCCGATTTGGAGTGCGCCGGCCTTGACGGCGCTTTGGATTCGT
Source organism: Pyrinomonadaceae bacterium (assembly GCA_049273695.1). Classification (GTDB taxonomy): domain Bacteria; phylum Acidobacteriota; class Blastocatellia; order Pyrinomonadales; family Pyrinomonadaceae; genus UBA11740. The sequence continues at coordinate 35,672 of JBASRE010000045.1, read as the reverse complement.
TTTATTCCCTCTGGGAGAGGGTTCTATCTCGCCCCTTCAGGGCGAGGAACTTCTATCTATCGTGATCCAGGGTTACGCTCTCCGCCCGTGTGCCCTCCGTCACAATCAATGGCACAATGACAAATCTCAAATGCCAAATGTCAGATGATTTCGACAAGCCAACCGCGATGCGCAAGCTGTAATTGCCACAAGACCGCGTCGACCGAGCAATATCTTGCTCTTGTCGCACTAGCTTCGCCCCTCACCCTTGTGCCCTCCATCGCAATCAATGGCACAATGACAAATCTCAAATGACAAATGTCAGATGACTTCGTACAAGCCAACGCCCATGATGCGCAAGCTGTCGTCGCCCCAAAGCCGCGTCGCCCGAGCAACATTTGGCTCATCATCGTCGCCTCTCTCTTCATCATCGTTCCATTTCTGACGTGGTACTTCACCTGGTTCGGCCGTTCACTCTCAGATGAAAAGATCGTCGAGTACCTGGCCGACGAAAAGAAGCCGCGCAACATTCAGCACGCACTCACCCAGATCGAATCGCGGATGGAGAAGAACGATCCAGCCGTCAAGAAGTTCTATCCACGCATTCTTGAATTAGCGAAGAGCCCGACCGGCGAAGTCCGCAAAACCGTCGCGTGGGTCATGGGTCAGGACAACACTTCCGAAGACTTTCACCGCGCGCTTCTCGAGTTACTCCGCGACAGCGAACCTCTTGTTCGTCGCAACGCCGCCTTGCAGTTAGTGCGCTTTGGCGACGCCTCCGGCCGCCCCGAGCTACGCGCGATGCTGCAACCCTTCGAAGCCAAGTCGCCCGTCGCCGGAACGATTGTGAGCATCTTGCCAGTCGGCTCAGAACTCCGCGCCGGCGCTTTACTCGCCCGCATCCGAGTTGCCGCGAGTCCGACAGATGGGGCGTCGAATGCCAACCCCTCGAGCCACGCCGCGCCTTCAAGCGAGAACGCGACGGCAGGACCCTCGAGCGAGAACCCGACTGTTAAGCCCGGCGACGTCCAGGAATTCCGCTCGCCCGTCGATGGCGAAATCGGATCGCTTGCGGTGAAAGAAGGCGACGCTGTGACCTCCGGTCAAACAATCGCTGCCCTGAAACCTGACAAAGCTTCCGTCAGCGCTGCTCTACGTGCACTGGCGTATGTTGGAACAGCCGAGGATTTGCCTCTTGTTGAATCCTTAGCCCAGAATGCAGGAACCTCAGAGATCGCGAGCCAAGCTTCCACCACGGCCAAAGCCATCGGCTCACGTATGACTTCTCAGTAGGAATCGTGCCTACTGCCTCGTGCCTCCTGCAGTTTGCTTACTGCCGTCTGTTTTTTGCGCTCTGGGCGAGAAAGTTCTTGCATCTTGCAAAAAATTTCACTATCGTTTCGCCGCGTAATCTTTAGAAGAAATCCTAATGGATTCGGACGAAAACCTCCCACACGAGCCAATACAGTCTGACATCAAGCTCGCCCAGCGGCCGCAGCTGCTTGCGAATCTGCAAGCGCTATGTAAGTTCGCGTCCGAGATGATCAATGTCGATCACAGCGGATTTGTGCTATTTCGGCCCTCCCTTGATACCGGACAAGTTGTTGCCCAGTTTCCGAATGAAGGATTTGAGCGCTTGCTTGGTCGTGAAGTGCCATTGCACAACATCCCTGCCGAACAGCGTCTCATTAACCAAGAAAGTGCTATCGAAATCGTCGACATTGACGATGCAGCGCAAAGAGATAGTCTTCGCGGCGTGGCTGCCTTATTAGATGAATTCAATATTAAGTCGGTGTATGTCGTAAGAGTTTTGGTCCGTGACGAAGTGATCGGGTCCTTCAGCTTAGATCGCGTAGGCAAAGCAAAGGCATTTACAGATGAGGAAAAGAGCTTATGCAAGTCTTTAGCTCAGCTTGCCTCGTCGGGACTTGAAAATGCCTTGTGGAATGACTGGCTTGAACTGTTTCAAGAATCAACAAAGGCCATAATTTCCCAGCAAGATATTGGGCCATTGCTCGAACGATTCATGGGTGACGCCTTAACACTGCTTGAGGTGTCAGAAGCCGGAATTTATGAACTGCGTCATGACCGCGAAGGAGAATTCCTGTTGCTGTCAGCCTCTTCCACTGCAGAGACAACGAGAATCATTCGACGCAAAGACAGCGGCATGGCTTGGCGATTGATCGATGGCCACGACAATGGAAAGAGTTTCTTAGAGACGTCAGACTACTCACAATACGAATTCCGCGCTCGCGATATATACGAGATCGATAGATTTGGCTCTGTTCTTGAGGTTCCAATGGTCTGGCTAAATGAGACGATTGGTGTGCTTTTTGTCGCTGCTGAACCGGGCAGAAAATTTGGGGAATTCAGCGCTACACGACTCCAGCGAATCGCCGACCTCGCTACGCTAGCTATTCAGAGATTCCGCCTGCTTGAAAGAATCGAAAAAATATCGGACGCGAGTTTTGAGTTTTCGAAGAGCCTCGACACGCAATCTCTTAATTCACGTCTAACCGCAATCGCGCGAGCCGCTACGGACATCCTTGGTGCCGAGATGTGCGGAGTCTTTAGGATCCGAGATTGGGAAACAATGACACTTGAGGCCAGTTATGGTCACCGACCCGGCGGATTCCCGATCGCCGAATCGTTCCACATTCGGGACCAGGAGCACTCAGGCCTTACAGGTGCCCTGGCGTATCGGCTTCGAGCACAGTTCCTGGAGGCACAGGCTCGGGGCGAAACCGGATCGTTCAAGAGGCTTGTTAACGTGCGAGAGTCGGATCTGGCAAACGATCAAGCGGTACGGGGAGATGACGATAACTCACCCTCCGGGCATTGTTTTTCATTACTCGCAGTTCCACTGATATCCATTCCACCTTCAACCCCCTCCATTACGGGGTTATTGCGCGTAAGTAATAAGAAGAGTGTTAGCGGGTTAGCCACGTCTGAAGTCACGTTTACTAAAGAGGACGAGTGGATACTTCGTATTTTTGCTGAGGTTGCCGCTATAGCAATAGAAACAGCAGAACTATTCAGTAAGCGAGACGCTGAATTGCGACTATACAGAACTCTTTCTGAAGTTCTCACTGGGGACGCTGATCTCGATAGCCAAATGGATGTCATTGCCCGTCAACTGGCGGCGCTGCTTAAGAAAACGTATTGCCGAATTCTTTTTTGCGACGACATTACAACGACGCGAATGGTCGTTAGAGGTGTTGGTCTCCATCCGCGGATGAATGGGCAATTAGTATGGGAACCTCACAAAGGGGCGGCGCTCGAAAATTCTTCCTTCGGCTATTTTGACTCGTTGTCACAGGGTGCCCCAGAAATCTTTTGCGCCTCGGCTCAAAAGAATGCTGCTGCACTACTAAGCAGTTCGCAATCGGTCAAAGTCGGCAATCTTCAGATGATCGTAGCTGTCCCATTGTTGCTGAATTCACGGATTGTCGGTGCAGTTGAATTTGGCGAGCTAAGAGATCCTGCCAAGGGGCGCGCGGGCCTCTCGGAAGAGGAGGTGGATTTAATAGGTCACCCGGCCTCGCTTATCGCAGAACTGCTCCGTCGCGACAAGTTATGGAAACGGCAATCGCAGATGTTAGAAGCCTTCGACTCTTCGGTTGCGCGGATACGTGAGGAAGAGAATCTGGAAGATCTCTTTCCGCTCATTCTGCGAGAGGCCGGTTCGTTACTTGCGTATGACTCCGCGCACATTATCGTTAGACGTTTTCGAGGAGGCCCGATCGAAGTCCATATAGAAACCGGGGCCTTTTGTTGTCTGTATGACAAGGACCCGCTCACTAATACGCTTTTCGAGAAAACATTTGCGAATCCCACGAAGCTAGATCATAGTTCTTTAAAACGGCTTGTCTTGGATTTAGGGATCGGATCGCCCGAAAGTTCATTCCTATCAACCCGGCTGCACAACGGAACACAATCGCCGTGCGCTTTGGTGTTAACGCGCTCAGCCCCCCAAATAATTCAGCCTATCGCTGAAGAAGCGGTTCTGGGCAAGTTCGCAAGGCATTGCTCGACATCGTTGACAAGAGCTGTCGTTCGAAATCGACTCGAAAGATTTCGCGATGCAGTCACAGCTCTTGGCGACGAGATGGCACACGGTGAAAGCGCTAGTGCTTTGAAAAACGTTCTCAGCGGCGTGCAACATGCAACTCAGTGCGACTCGGTCGTTCTTTACAAGATTGATTCGCGTTCACAGGAATTCCTTGAGGTTTACGAAATTGGCGTCAAAGACCGGACGAACTTAGCTCCAATAAATGAGTCGCTAAAAGAGACAGCAGTGGGTAGAATCCTTGAAAAGGACGATCTACATGTGGCCGAGGACGCCCCTACCGATAAGATAATGGCTGACGTGTTTCAACGGCTCGAAGGAGTCAAATCGTCAGCAGGTTTACCTATCTGGCTTAAGGAGTCTCGGTTAGGCTTGGAACAGCAGCCCTTGCAGGAAAGAACCAATGTGGGCGTTCTATTCCTGAACTACTACGACCCTCAACTATTCACGGAAGACGAGCAACAGATCATAAGATCAGTGGCGCCTTTCGTCGCGCTCGCACTGCGTAATCAGGAAGTGCAAGACTCAAAGAAGGCTGAGGTTGATGTCCAAAGAGCGCTATACGGCGCCGCGAAGGCCCTTTCGGAGTCGCTGTCGCTACGAGAGACGTACAGGAGAATTGCGAGCGAAGCTTACAAGATCGCAACCGCATCGGGGCGGAACGTAAATTTCGTCGACGTGGGGAGGATAGAGGGAGATAATGTTAATACGGTCTCGGCATTTCCGGAGGGGAGCCTCCAAACGATCTTGGAAAAGCTCGGCGATCCTGTTCCGGCTCACAAAGGGATCGTAGGCCAAGCAATATCATTGCGCCATACTGTTTTAGTCAACCATGTCAGAAATAACCCGGCTTACGTCCACATTCACGACGAGACCGAATCTGAATTGGTCATCATTATTACTCATGGTGCTAAACCCATTGTGGCAATTAACATTGAAAGTTCTGACAAACACGGCTTTTTCAAAGAGGATATCGAAACATTTGAGCTGTTCGGCTCGTTGGCATTAAATGCAATTCGAAATGCAGAACAATATGAGGCGTTAGCTGAAGCTAAAGAACGCGAGGAAAACTTAAGTTATGTCACGTTCTATTACATTAAGTCTGGTGTTATCGTCCACCGGCACAGGAATCTGTTGCCGCGCGTCATGGCGGGAGTAGAAAAGCTGAAGACGAAGGCTCGCGAGATCCAAGTTGATTCGCATCTCAAGGACGAAATTGAGGAACTAACCAGTCAGGCAACAGACCTAAAGTTGTTACTGTCGACCGTTGAACTCAATCCGTCGTCGTGGCAAGCGCAAGATCTGAATGACATTTTGGCTGAGTTTCGGCGGGAGTTGAAGTGGAACACTGCCTATTCCGGGGTTGAACTAGATTTTCAGCTGACTGAAACGATGGGGGCACAGGTTCGTGTGGACAAGGAGATGCTGAACCACGTTCTGCATATCTTCGCTCGAAATTCTTTGGCGGCGATGCAGAAGAGCGGCATCAAAAGATTTGGGCTTTACTCTAGGAATGGCCCCGAAGGGCATTGTCAGATCGTTCTCGAAGATACGGGTCACCAGATCGACGCTTCGACTTGGGACAAAATCTTCGTTGCGCGTGTGGAGAGCGATGACCCAAGTAAATCAGGGATTGGATTGTTGACTGCCGCCCTTATTATTACTAGATTCGGTGGCGTTCCGAACAAGGTGGACACCGGGAAACGAGGTACTTCGTTTGCCATTACTTTGCCGTTGGTTTCAGACGAAGAAAGCCTAGCGGCGATAGGAGGTTAAGTATGACGCGCATACTAATTGTCGATGATCTCGAACAGGAGCGGATCAAGTACAACCGTTTGCTCGCGGACCAGTCGTTTGACGTGGAGACGGCGAAGGGACCCGAGGATGCTATGATAAAATTCCGGTCGTTTAGACCCGACGTCGCGGTCATAGATTACCGGTGCCTAAATAGTCAAGCAAACGACCGATCGGGGATTAGAGTCGCATTAAGATCTGATCCATTGATTCCAAAGATAATGATATCGGCGCTTGCCGATCGCGACGAAGTAATGCAATCAGTCTACACGAGCGGTGAGGGTTTCCCACTCGCCGTGCGATTTCTTCCAAAGAGCGAAATCGACACCAACCCAAGTCGGCTGTTTGATGCGCTTGGCGAGGCTGTTTCAATTCGCGATGTGTGGTTGAGAAGACAGCGAGAGAGTGTCAGTCCTGAGCTTCACAAGCATTACCGGGCAGCTTGGATTCTAGTCATCATTCAATCGGTAATGCTCATCATCGCGGCTGCTGCGTTTGCCTTGCTTGGTGTCTATCTTGTATTTGTTCTCCACGTGAGCTTTTGGGAAGGTCTCGCGACAATAGCGGCTGTAGCAGGTGGGGAGGCCTTGATTTGGCTGCTCATCAAGAAAGGTGAGCCTGTGTTTCGTATGGCTGAGAATCAACACAATGAACTAGTCGAGCGTGCAAGATTTGATCAGCTCTTGGAAGCCTGTGAAAACATTGAGTCATCTCAAGAGCGAGACCAGGCGCGGCGCGAGCTTATTTCGCACACTTCGAAAGGTTGGCTAGGAAATATCACGACTTCCCTCAGCCCATTTGTATTAAGCGGCGAGAACGCGAGAAACGCTGCCTAAGGCTCCGCACGTAAGTAAAACCATTCCGTCGGCGTTCTCGATCGACGTCTAAACACCGAAGTTGCTCGAACCTGCGTTTGCGCTAGCTTGACCTTTCCGATTGCATCCTCTTAACTAGCGCCATATGCGCACTCGTATCGCGGTTTTTCTCATTACATTATCGGGTTTGATTCTTGAAGTTGGGCTGACGCGCATTTATTCAGCCAGCATCTGGTATCACTTTGCCTTTGTTGCTATCTCGGTTGCTCTCCTCGGGTGGGGGCTTGGCGGGTTTACGGTCCACTTGTGGAAGCAGGCAGGCGGCAGACGGCAGAAGGCAGGACAAGGGAAGGCAGAAGGCGGAAGGCAGAAGGCAGAAAACGAATCGTTAGCAAGCGGCCGGGACGGCCGCGTATCGAGGACTCTGTCGATTCAGGCAGCGGCGTTGACGACGCTGTTATATGCGGGGGCGATTCCGTTGTGCCTCTGGCTCTTAGTGCGTTATCCGTTCGAGATGGATCGGCTGCCGCTGTATTTTCTCGCGCCGCTACTGCCGTTCTTCCTTGCGGGCATGGCGCTGTCAATCGTTTTCGATATTCACCGAGCGGTTGCAGGGAGTCTGTATTTCTGGGACTTGATCGGCGCGGCGTTGGGCGCGGTGTTGGTGACGGTGTTGCTGCATTTGTTTGGTGGGGAAGCGGCGCTACTGGTGGCTACGATTGCGCCGGCGATTGCCGCGGGATTGTTGGCGTCACAGTCTCAAGTCTCAAGTCCCAAGTCTCAAGAGACGCCCCACAGCGGATCGGGAGCCCTGCCACGTGTCGTGCAGGTGGCGGCGGCGCTCGGAGTCGTACTCGCAATCATCGCCGCAGTGTCGGCAGTGAAGTATGAAACGTTTCGCGTGAAGCCCGGCCGGACCAAAGCGATGCGGAATCAGATGGATGAGAATCCCCAGGCTCGCATCGCGTACACGGGCTGGAATGCTTATTCGCGCATCGACGCCGTGGAAGGTGTCGCGCCCGGACACGTCGCGCGGCTCTATATCGACTCGGATGCCTGGACCAGCATCAACGAATGGGACGGTAAGCTGGAAAGCGCGAAGGGTCTCCGTGATTCTTATCGCGCCCTGCCGTTTCGGCTGACACCAAACGCCGAAACACTGGTCATCGGTCCTGGGGGTGGCGCTGATGTCGTTTCTGCTCTGGCATCGGGCAGCCGGAAAGTCACCGCCGTCGAATTGAATCCGCTGATGCTGAAATTTGTGCGCAACTATGGAGCGCGCGCGGGGAACCTCTATGATCGGCCGGACGTGGAGACGATCTTGAGCGAAGGGCGCAACTTCATTTCGCGCACCGATAAAAAGTTCGACATCATCTTCATGGGGTTTGTCGATTCGTGGGCGTCGGTGGCGTCGGGCGGACTGTCGCTTTCGGAAAATTATCTCTACACGGCCGAAGCAATGCGCGCGTATTACGATCATCTGAAGGATGACGGCATTGTGGTCGTACTTCGTTGGCGCACGGACATTCCGCGGCTGACTTCGAATGCGGTGGCGACGTTGGGCGCCGGCGAAGCGGCGAAGCGCGTGGTAGTGCTGCTGGAGAAGCGTGGTACCCCGAGCGATCCTCCGCAGATGCTTTTCATGTTGCGGAAGCGGCCGTTCAATGAAGCGGAGTTGAAAGAGATTCGCGAGCAGTGGACTGATGCGAACGTGGAGATCGCGCCGGGCGGAATTGCGCCGCAGGGAATCAAGGAAGTGCTCGCGGGCACGAAGAGTTTAGAACAGTACGAAGCTGAGTCGCCGAAGTTCGTAGGGCCGGTCTGGGATAACAGCCCATTTTATTTTGCGGATGAGCGGCCTTGGCGAATGCACGGAGCGATTGCTGAACGCATTCTGAAATGGCTGCTGGCACCGAGCGTCCTATTGCTCGTGGTGTTTGCCGTGTTTGGGAGGCCGCGGAGGAAGAAGACAGAAAGCAGGAGGCAGACGGAAGAAGGCAGACGCCAGGAAGCTCTCCCGAGTGCCAACAGTCCTTACGTCGCGTCACTTGTTTATTTTGCGATGCTCGGTTTTGGATTCATCGCAGTTGAGTTAGCGCTGCTCCAGCATCTGACGCTCCTCGTCGGCCATCCGATTTATACGCTTTCAGTCTTGCTGTTCACGCTGTTGGCGTTTGGCGGCATCGGCGCAGCGCTGAGTCCGCGCTGGTCGATGTGGAAAGCTTGTGCGGCGGTGGCGATCATCGGCTCCATTGAGGCGATGGTGTTACCGAAGCTTGTGCCGGCGCTCCTTTGGCTGCCGCTGTGGGGGAGGGTTGCAGTGGCGATTGCTCTGATGGCGCCGCTTGGATTAGCGATGGGTATGCCTTTCCCGCGCGGGTTGAAACACACGGGCGAAGGGTCTCTGCCGGCGCCACCGTTCTACTGGGGATTAAACGGCATCATGTCAGTTATTGGATCAGTGACCACAGTGTTCGTAGCGCTGAATTGGGGATTCCAGGCGGCAATGCTGATGGGCAGCGCGTGTTATGTGCTGGCGGCAGTGGCGTCGATGAAAGCGTTTCCCAATCAGTTGGCAGTGAGCGGTGAGCGGTGAGCAGGAGTAGTTTCGAGTTTCGAGTTCCGAGTTTCGGGTTCGGAATCAGAATCTAATGTGAGCGCCGCCAGGCGCGGAATATTTATAGAACGCCCGTATCAGCACCTATTTACGAATTGAGGGAATCTCGATACATCGAGATTCCCTCAATTCGCATTTGAAAGTACGCGGAGTCTGGTCCTATAAATATTTTCGCCGCTCTGCGGCTTTAACTACCGTGCTTCCGACGTCGCCGGTACGTCGGATGATGCTGGCAATGCCGTCGTCGGCACTGGTGGCGGTAAGTCGGGCAGACTGATTCCGTGCATCGACTCCCAATCGTCTGTCGGAATCATTTCAATCGCATCCCAGGGACAGCCATCGAGAAAGGCTCCATCGGGACCTTTGCTGGTGCACTTCTGACAACCAATGCAGAGGTAGGGATCGACTTCGATGCGGCCGAACGGCGGATGATCTTCGTCCGTCACCCAGAACATGCACGCTTCGATCGGACAGTACTCGATACACGCAGGCGAGCCGGCGCAACCAGTGCAGCAGTCAGTCGTGATGGCGAGAATGCGCGGCCGCTTCTTGCGCTGGGCCTTCCCATCACCAACCGACATCGGCCATTCCTTTTCGACGACGTCGAATACGTCCTGATCTTCTAGCGTTGTCATGTTGGATGGAGACATTAGCATACGAGGAGGATAGCCTCAATCGAAAACTGTGGGCGTGAAGGCCAGTATCTGTCGCCCGCTAAAGCGGGCTCTGATTCTTTAATTGATCGTTAACCCAGCCTTAAAAGGCTGGGCTACATTCAAATCGTCCGCTACGCGGACGCATTCGACTGCTCACAGCTCACAGCCCACTGCTCACTGAGAATCACATCCCGACGTAATCAGGTCCGCCGCCACCTTCGGGTGTCACCCAGTTGATGATCTGATACGGGTCCATGACGTCGCATGTCTTGCAATGGACGCAGTTCGAGAAGTTGATCTGGAGTTGCCGACGGGGAACGTTTGCACCCTCGCTAACGGTTGGGTTTTCGTCTTGCACGCCGGAGGCGTGCGTACCCACGCCGGAGGCGTGCGTACCGACGCCGGAAACGTGCGTGCCGACTTCAACCATCTCGTAAACCGCTGCGGGGCAGAAGCGTTGGCACGGGTTGCCATACTCTTCAGTGCAGCGCGTCGCGCAGATATTCGTGTCGAGCACGTGCAGGTGCGCCGGTTGATCTTCATCATGACCAACAGCCGCGTGGTAAACGTCAGTCACTTTGTCGAAGGTCAGTTTCTTGTCAAAGCGTAGATCCTTGTACCGCGGTGCCGTCGATCCGTTTCCGTTGTAGCCATACGCGGAGAGCTTCTGCATCGCCTCGTGGCCGGGCTCCTGGTGATCTCGATCAAGGATGCCCCAGGCTCGACCGCCGGTGATGTATTGCAAACCGGCGTTTGCCATTCCCAGCCAGCGGCCGTGACGAAACCCCGCATGAAAGTTTCGGTACCGGCGCAGCTCCGACGCAATCCAGCTTTCCTTCACCCGAGCTTCAAATGATTGCAGTCTTGCGGATGAATAGTCCTCCGCCACCAGTGCTTCAAAGATCGTCTGAGCCGCGAGCATGCCGCTCTTAATAGCCGAGTGGATTCCTTTCAAGCGTGCGGCGTTCAGAAAGCCTGCGCTATCGCCGACGATCAAAACGCCGTCTGAATACATTCTCGGCATAGCGTTCCAGCCGCCGGCGGCAATCGCTTTTGCCCCATAGCGGATCATCTTGCCGCCCTCGAGCAGTTTGGCAATGAACGGATGCGTCTTGAACTTTTGGAATTCGGCGTGCGGATCGATCAGAGGGTCGCGATAATCGAGTCCTGTCACGTAACCAATGTTCAGCACGCGGTTCTGCATCCCGTAAATCCACCCGCCGCCATACGTCCATTGATCAGAAGGGAAGCCAAGCGTGTGCGTCACTCGACCAGCGGGATAACGATCGTCGGGAAGCTCCCAGAGCTCTTTCACGCCGAGGCTGTAAACCTGCGGTTCCCGACCTTCATCAAGACCCAGCCGGCGAACCAGCTTCTTTGTAAGCGATCCGCGTACGCCTTCACCCAGCACGGTGACTTTCGCCAAGAGATCGACGCCGGGTTCGAAGTTCGGCTTCGGTTTGCCTTCTTTGTCGATGCCTTTGTCGCCGGTGCGCACGCCGAGGACTCGATCGTTGTCATCAAACAGCAAGTCAGCGCCGGGAAATTCGGGAAAGATGTTGACTCCCGCCTCTTCGCATTTCTCGCCAAGCCAAGCAGTCAAACGATTCAGCGAGACGATGTAATAACCGTGATTGTTCAGTGGCGGTGGATTAATCGGCGAACGGATCGAGCGTTTCTCCGTGAGGTAAAGAAACTGATCTTCTTTAACTGGAGATTCAAGCGGCGCACCCTGTGCGACGAAATCCGGAATCAGCTCAGCAAGTCCTTTTGGATCCATGACCGCGCCGGAGAGAATGTGCGCTCCAACCGCCGCACCTTTTTCAATTACTCCGATTTGAATTTCTCCGAGCGGTTTTCCTTCACGTGCTCCGCTTTCAACCGCGGCATTGTGTTCTGCGATCAGGCGCGACAGGTGCAAAGCGCCGCTCAGGTTCGCCGGCCCCGCGCCGACGAAGACCACGTCCATTTCTAAACTTTCACGTTCCATTAGTTAGTTGAAGGAGCAAGGCTGAAAGCCCGCCCACCGAAGAAAATGAATGACCATTCAGTCGCGAGTATAACAGACGCGACGCACGGTCTTCGAATCATCCAAAGCGCCGTCGTCGTTTCGCTTTGCCGGCGCACTCCTAATTCAAGGGACCTCCGCGACGAAGTTTATTCTGCGCAATTCTGTGGTGTAGACTGAGCATGAATTGCACGTACCGGAAACGTAGGAGCCTGTTGAATGATCCCCTTTGCCTGGAAGAGAAGTGTCGTTGTCCTGTTGCTATTTTGTTTCTTCATGACGCTGGCGCCACGGCCGGCGAAAGCGTGCGGCCCGTTCTTCACTGACGCAATCTTTGTTTTCCAAAAGCATCCTGACCATCCGCTGGAGAAGTTCGCGCGCGGAAACGTCGGTGTGCTGCTGCCTACTTACGCGCGTTCTTATCTCGTCGCGGCTTATCGAAACCTGAACGGTGAAACATTAAGCGACGCGGAAGTTAAGGGACTCACGGGGCTGTGGAATGACCGGCTGAACAACTCGTGGGATGAGAGTTATGAAGACTGGCTAAGGAAGTGGAAGGAGGCGCGCGCGAAGGTTCCGGGCGTCGGCGCATCACCGGACATTGACGTTTACCGCTATCGCGACAAGCCGCAGGATTACGAGGCTTTCCTTAACTGTCAGTCGGATGCATTTCAAAATGCGGTCGTGACGCTCGACGAAAGAACCAAGACCTGGGGCGCCGATAGCGCGGCGGTGCGCGATTGGGTAGCCGCGCAGGACATCGTTTTCAAGAATTGCAAGATGGGTCAGGAAATTCCGCCAACCGCGGCTGAACAGAACGCACTGCTCCGTGCGGATCGCGCCTATCAAATCGCTGCGGCGAATTTCTACGCGACGAAGTTTGATGACGCGACAAAAGACTTTGACGCAATCGCCGATGATGCTTCATCGCCCTGGCGGACGATCGCGCCGTATCTTGCCGCGCGCTCGCTGCTCCGAAAGGGGAGTTTGGCCGCCGACGCGGAGCAGGGAACGCCCGCGTTGGCCGAGGCTGAGAAGCGTCTGAAATCGATTGTCGACGACAGAAAGCTCGAGAAGTCGCATCACGCCGCGAGCCGCCTCCTTAATCTGACGCGTCTGCGTTTGCGTCCTGAGGAGACCGTTCGCAACCTGGCGCAAACGATTTCGAAGAAGAGTGCGGCGACGGATTTCAAACAGAGTGTTTGGGATTACACGGTGCTGCTCGACAAGTGGATCCTCGACAACGAAGACGGTGTGGTAAAGAGCACATCCGTGCCGGCGGCGGTTCGAACGGACGACTTAACCGATTGGATTGTGACGTTTCAAGACCAGTCGGACGAGGCGACGGCACATGCTATCGAACAATGGGAGAAAAAACAGAACTTGCCATGGCTGGTGGCCGCAATCGAGAAAGCCGACGGTCGATCAGCCAAAGCGAACGACTTAATTAGTGCCGCCGCACGAGTTGAATCCACATCGGCAGCGGCTCCTTCGCTTATCTTCAACCGTGCACGCCTGCTGACGGAAATGAATCGCGGTGACGAAGCTCGAACGCTTCTCGATCAAACGCTCGCAGGTGATCGAACGAGGTTAACGCGCTCAGGGGCGAATCTGCTTCTGAGCGAACGGATGATGCTGGCGCGAAATCTGGGAGAATTCCTGCGCGCGGCTCAGCGTGAAGCAGCGGGCTTCAGCGACAATAGTGATGAACGAGAAAGGCCGATGGAGGAAAAGGAAGCCGCAGAGTTTACGAAAAACGCGAAAGTGTTTTTCGATGCAGACGCAGCCACGGTTTTCAACAAATTGATGCCGGTAGCTCTTTGGGCGGAAGCCGCGCGTGGTGATCTTCTGCCCGCGAACCTCCATCGGCATGTCGCGCAGGCGTCGTTCATGCGGGCCGCGCTGACGGATCGCGCCGCAGTCGCTAACCAGTCAGCTACCACGATGGCGGCTGCTTATCCGGAGGCGAAAGAGTTGTTAACGGCTTATCAACGAGCGACAACGCCCGACGCGCGGCGTTTTGCCGCGGCTTATCTGGCGCTCAAGTTTCCGGGCTTGCGGCCCTACGTCACGTTCGGTATCGGTCGCGGAACGGACATCGCTGAGATGGATAGCTATCGCGACAATTGGTGGTGCGCCGAGCCGCCGACGAGTTACGGAGGGTATTTTTCTGATGGAGGCGATGCCGCGAAAAAGAAAATGCTCGCGCCCGAGTTTCTCAAACCGTCGCAAACGGCAGCGGAGCGGGAAGCCGCTCTCCTGCAATCGCTCGGGCCAGGCCCAAACTACCTGGCGCAGACGGCGATCAACTGGGCAACGAAGAACCCGACTGATCGAAGAGTGCCTGAGGCTTTGCACCTCGCAGTGAAATCGACGCGCTACGGTTGCACGGACAAAGAGACCGGACGTTGGTCGAAAGCGGCATTCGATCTCCTGCATCGCAAGTATCCGAACACGTCCTGGGCCAAAGACACACCATATTGGTTCAAGGGATAGTGGTACGCATGCCTCCCGGCAGGCTGCACGCCAGGGCGTGCGTATCCAAGAAACACAAAGTTGAATTACCAGTGACTGAACACAAACACACCAACGCCCTAATCAACGAAACCAGTCCGTACCTGCTTCAGCACGCGCATAATCCCGTCGATTGGTTTCCGTGGGGCGACGAGGCCCTCGCGAAAGCGCGCGCCGAAGAAAAGCCAATCCTGTTAAGCATCGGTTACTCCGCCTGTCACTGGTGTCACGTGATGGAGCGCGAGTCGTTCGAAAACGAAGAGATCGCGAAGTTGATGAACGAGAACTTCATCAATATCAAAGTCGATCGCGAAGAGCGGCCGGATCTCGATCAGATTTACATGAATGCCGTGCAAATGATGACCGGACACGGCGGCTGGCCCATGACGATGTTCCTCACGCCCGAGGGCGTGCCGTTTTACGGTGGCACATACTTTCCGCCCGCCGATCGTTACAACATGGCGGGATTTCCGCGCGTGCTGCTCAGCGTGGCTGAAGCCTACCGCTCGCAACCCGATCAAGTCGGACATACATCGACGGCGATCCTTGGCGAATTGCGACGAGTCGGTCTGGCGACGCCTTCGCGTGAGATGCTGACGGTAGAGTTGCTTGACGCGTCGTACCGGCGAATCGCGAAAAACTACGACCCCACGAACGGTGGCTTTGGCAGCGCACCCAAGTTTCCACCCGCGATGACGATCGAGTTCCTGATGCATATCCATGATGGCCACGGCTGGCCCGACGCCCTCGAGATGGTCGAGCACACCTGCCGCAAGATGGCCGAAGGCGGAATGTACGATCAACTGGGCGGCGGCTTTCATCGATACTCAGTCGATGCGCGTTGGCTGGTTCCGCACTTCGAAAAGATGCTTTACGACAACGCGCTGCTCGCGCGTGTTTACCTCCATGTCTATCAGCTGACAAAGAGTGAATTCGCGCGACGAATTGCCGAAGAGACTCTGGACTACGTCGTGCGCGAGATGACGGATGCCCGGGGCGGCTTTTATTCATCGCAGGATGCTGATTCGGAAGGCGAGGAAGGGAAGTTCTTCGTTTGGTCGAAGCTGGAGGTTGGCGCCGCCCTCGGGGCAACCGAAGCGGAGATCTTTTGCGATTACTTTGACGTAACTGAAGAAGGAAATTTCGAAGGACAAAACATTCTGCACGTGAGTGCGCCTATTGAAGAGGTCGCAACGCGTCACAGTGTGTCGGTTGAAGAAGCCCAAGCGATCGTCGACCGTGGGCGAAAGACGCTATTCGACATTCGCGAACGAAGAATCAAACCTGGACGGGACGAAAAGACGCTCACCGCATGGAATGGTCTAATGCTCGCGAGCTTCGCCGAAGGCGGCGCGATTCTGAACCGTGAAGATTACACACAAGTAGCGGAGGCGAACGCTGAATTCATCCTCTCAAACATGCAACGTGACGGTTTGCTGCTGCGGACGTCTAAGGATGGCGAAGCGAAGCTCAACGGCTATCTGGAAGACTATGCGGCGCTGATCGAAGGGTTGATCTCACTCTACGAAGCGACCGGTACGTTGAAGTGGATTGAAGATGCAATTCGCTTGGCGGACAAAATGCTCGAAGAGTTTTGGGATGAACAGGACGGCGGCTTCTTCTTCACTGGAAAGAGTCACGAGCAACTGATCGTTCGTGCGAAGGACTTCATGGACAACGCTACGCCGTCGGGAAATTCCGTGGCCGCGTTCGCCCTTCAAAAACTTGCTCTATTGACCGGCAACGAAACGTATCAGCGTCACGCGACAACGATCCTTCGCCTCCTTGCTGATCAGATTCGTCGCTATCCTTCGGCTTACAGTTGGGCGCTGTGCGCGACAGATTTTTACTTGTCGAACCCGAAAGAAGTCGCAATCGTCGGAGAGCAGGGTGATCCGAGCTTCAAGGGATTCACCAGCTCATTTTGGGAAAAATACCTTCCTAACCGCGTCCTGGCGTTGGGCGGCGCTGATTACCAGGCCGCCGAAAAGCTGATCCCCCTGCTCGCCGAACGGAGAACCACCGGCGCCTCACGCGCTTATGTCTGTGAAGCGTACACGTGCCAAAAACCGGCCGAAACACCTATTGAACTCGCTGATCAGCTGGCAATCCGGTAGAACCGGTCAATCCGAAAGAAATCGTTGACGCCATCGCGGCCAACCCGCTATTCTCTAGTGGCCAACGATGTTGGCCTCTGTCAGCCTGTGTAAGTCGCCAGGTCTCGCATTTTCCCTCCGCAGTACCTTCAACTCGGGTGAACCGAATGCCGAAAATTGATTTCAAGAAAACTATCGTCACGGCGATTGTGGCGTCCGTAGGCGCTGCCCTGCTCCTCTATGGCGCCTACTCGACCATAAGACTTCCGTTGCTTAGTTGGAGCGGACTGGCAGCGTTCTTTCTGTTGCTGGGCATCACGTTAGTGACCAGTCGCTTCACAGTCCCCGTCACTCACGTCGATGGTGCCAGTCAAACTCAGAAGTCTGTCGCTGACACGCTGATCTTCCTCGCGGTAATGATGTACACGCTCGCGCCGGCGAACAACTTTGGTCCGCCGATCATTTTGGCTGCGGCCGTGGCTTGCGTGTCGTCTTTGGACAAGAGCAAGCGTCTGGAATCCATCTTTTCAGTTTGCACCTCGGTGATCGCGACATTCTTAGCGGCACTGGTTTACAGAAGCCTGGTTTGGGTTCTGGTGGGCGACGGACTTGCAGGAGACCAGAGTCTGGTTCTCAATTTCGTTTTGCTGCCGCTGTGCGTTTTCGGCTTAGTGCATTACGGTCTGACTACCGTCGGCGTCCTTGCGTCGCGTGTCTTCAGTTCAGGTGTTAGCGTCAGCCTGACGCAAGAGAGTCTGATTTGGACCTTGATCACGCAAGTCGCGAATGTGACGTCGGCCGCCATGTTTTATGGCGCACTCCACGGTGCGGGCATTCCATTTCTTTTCGTAGGACTTCTGATCACGGCGCTCGTCCATCTGCTTTACCGCTTTAATGAGAAGCGCGTCGGCGAAGTCACGCGCGGGCAAAGCGAGAAGCTCAAGTACATTGAAGAGATTGCTGACCTGCACATGAACACGATCGAATCGTTGGCGATTGCGATCGATGCCAAGGACCAGACAACGCATGGCCACGTTCGCCGTACGCAGATTTACGCGACGGAGATGGGTAAGCTTCTGAAGGTAAAGGAGCCGGAATTACGAGCATTATTCGCCGGTGCGCTCTTACATGACATCGGCAAGCTGGCCGTCCCCGAATACATTCTCAACAAGCCGGGCAAGCTGACGGAATCGGAATTCGCGAAAATGAAGATTCACCCGACGGTCGGTGGCGACATTCTGAAACGCGTCAACTTCCCATACCCGGTTGAAGACATTGTGCGTTTTCACCACGAAAAGTGGGACGGAAGTGGCTATCCCAAGGGCTTGCGGGCCAAAGAAATTCCGTTGGTCGCACGTATTATTTCGGTCGTGGATTTCTATGACGCGACGCGCTGCGATCGCCCCTATCGCAAAGGGATGAAGCGCGAAGACTCGCTCGCTCTGTTGCAGAAGATGTCCGGCAGTTCTTTCGATCCCAGAGTCGTGGATCTGTTTACGAAGCACGTCACGGAATTTGACCAATTGATTGACGCTACGGACATTCAGGAGCAAGTCCAGCCAATTACTGTCGATAACTCCAAGGCCCGTCCTGACGCCGGACTGGCGTCGGACGTCATGGGATCGCCCGATGAAAGTTTAGGCTTCCGTTCGATTACTGAGGCGCAACGCGAGGTCTTCGCGCTGCATGAAATCGCTCAGACAATTGGATCGTCGCTCAACATGAACGACACGGTGACGTTAATCGCGAACAAGCTGCATGCGATCGTGCCATTCGACACCTGCGCGATTTTCATCGTTGACGATCGCCTGGGCAAAGCCGTCGCGATTCACGCCGTCGGTGATCACGTAGATCTCTTCCAGGGTCGCCGCATGAACATCGGCGACGGCATCACCGGCTGGGTGATTGCGAACGCGCGCTCGATGTGTAACTCGTCGCCTGAGCTGGACC
This sequence comes from Pyrinomonadaceae bacterium, assembly GCA_049273695.1. Taxonomy (GTDB): domain Bacteria; phylum Acidobacteriota; class Blastocatellia; order Pyrinomonadales; family Pyrinomonadaceae; genus UBA11740. The sequence continues at coordinate 17,174 of JBASRE010000045.1, read as the reverse complement.
TGGTCGGAATCTCCGATGATGTCGTGAAAAATTATCGCGGTGTGCTGGTATCGCCGCTGATCCGTGAAGACGGCGCCTTCGGTGCGATCACGCTGTACTCGAAAGGCCGCACCTCTTACACGACGGAACACGTTCGTTTGTTGGAGTCAGTTGCGCAGCACGCGGCCTCGGCCTTGAACAACGCGCTAACGTTCGAACGCACGAAAGAGAGCGCGTTGACGGATCCGCTCACCGAACTGCCGAACGCGCGGGGCTTCTACATGATGCTCGAACAGCGGCTGGCGGAATGCCAGCGACTTGGCCGCGAGTCTCTGTCGCTGATCAGCATGGACGTTGACGACTTCAAGCAAATCAACGATCAGTGGGGACATGCGATCGGTGATCGGTTGTTAGCGAACGTCGGCAAAATCATTCGCAAAGAGTTGCGGCAAATGGACATTCTGTCGCGCTATGCCGGCGATGAATTTGTGGCGATCATGCCCATGGCTTCGCTGGCGATGGCTGAAGCCGCCGCCGACCGCATCCGCAACGCAGTTGAGCAGCAGAAGTTTTCCGTGCGCACTGGCAAGTACGTTGAAGTTGGGCTGAGCGCGGGCATCGCTTGTTTCCCCGCGGACGGCGAAACGAGCGAAGAGTTGCTGACTACAGCCGCGCGCAACATGCAGAAAGCCAAGCATGCGCGCAAGAATCTGCTTAGCCTGACCACGATGCCGACAAACGCGGGAATCGATCAATACACTTAATCTCGCCCTCGCTTTAGCCTTCCGACATTCGCGTACTTGCCTCGATGCAAGTGTCGCGTATAATCGTGTCGAACTCCGCAAGTATGTGCACGGCCAGCTCATAGCTGGCCGATTCGCACTAAGCGAGCAGCGAAATCATGAGCAGCCAGACGACTGACCGGCGACAGAACGCGAGCGCGACTGCTAGCGTCATCGATCAACCGGCGACCACCCGCGATGGCGCGGGAGCGCTGACCGAAGATCGCGAGACGTTGGTCAAACTGTTTCAGCAGATGCTGCTGATTCGGCGCTTTGAAGAGAAATGCGCTGAGTCGTACAGCCTCGGCAAAATTGGCGGCTTCTGTCATCTGTACATCGGCCAGGAAGCCGTCGGCGTGGGCGCCATCTCGGCACTCCGGCGCGACGATTACGTCATCACGAGTTATCGGGAGCACGGTCAGGCTTTGGCGAAAGGCATGTCGCCTGATGCGATCATGGCTGAGCTCTATGGCAAAGCCACAGGCTGCTCGAAAGGGAAGGGCGGCTCGATGCACTTGTTCGACGCGAGCGTGAGCTTTCTCGGCGGTCACGCGATTGTTGGCGGGCAGATCGCTCTGGCTACCGGCGCTGCCTTCGCTTCTAAATATAAAGAAACCGATCAAGTCACGGTTTGCTTCTTCGGCGAGGCTGCCGTCAACCAGGGTGCGTTCCACGAATCGCTGAACATGGCGCAGCTGTGGCGGTTGCCATGTATCTACCTGTGTGAGAACAACATGTACGGTATGGGCACGTCGGCGCAGCGCGCGATGTCTTTCCAGGACATTGCCGCGAAGGCATGCGCTTACGAGATGGCCTCGGAGGTTGTTGATGGCATGGATGTGATGGCTATGCGCCAGGCGACGCAGAGGGCCGTCGAGCGCGCGCGGAAAGAGTCTTTGCCGACACTGCTTGAAGCAAGAACCTATCGTTACATGGGCCACTCGATGTCCGATCCCGGAAAGTACCGGACGCGCGCTGAGATTGAAAAGTATCAGGAGCGAGATCCGATCAAGCTTTTCAGAGCCCGGCTGGAAGAAAACGGAATGTTGACTGACGATGACGTGGCCGCGATGGAAGCCGAGGTGCGCGAACAGGTTGAGCAGGCCGCTCGGTTTGCTGAAGAGAGTCCTGAGCCCGCGCCGGAAGAATTGATGACGAACGTTTACGCGAATCCGCTGCGCTGAAGAATCCAATGGCTGTAATCACGATGCGCGACGCCTTGAACGACGCTCTCCGCGAGGAGCTGGCGCGCGATCCAAATGTGTTTCTGATGGGTGAAGAGGTCGCCGAGTACCAGGGCGCCTACAAGGTTACCCGCGGATTGCTCGAAGAGTTCGGCGCAAAGCGAGTTATCGATACGCCGATTACTGAACTTGGTTTCGCCGGTCTTGGCGTGGGCGCAGCGATGGTCGGCCTGCGTCCGATCATCGAGTTCATGACCTTCAATTTTTCGATTCTCGCTGCGGATCAAATGGTGAACTCGGCCGCCAAGATGCTTTACATGTCGGGCGGCCAATTCAAGATTCCGATCGTATTTCGCGGTCCGGGCGGGTCGGCTTACCAGGTTTCCTCGCAGCATTCACAGGCGCTGGAATCGTGGTACGCGTTCTTTCCGGGTTTGAAAGTCGTGATGCCTTCAACGCCGGCTGATGCCAAAGGACTTTTGAAGAGTGCGATTCGCGACGACGATCCGGTGATCTTCATCGAGCAGGAGCGCATGTACGGAATGAAAGGCGAAGTTCCGGAAGACGAGGACTTCACCATCCCGCTCGGCGTTGCCGAGGTAAAGCGTGAGGGGACCGACGCCACGATCGTCGCCCGCTCGTTGATGGTGCCGACCGCTTTGAAAGCCGCAGAGGAGTTGGAGAAAGAAGGCATCAACTGCGAAGTGATAGATCCGCGCACGATCCGGCCGCTCGACATCGATACGATCATCACTTCCGTGCAGAAGACGAATCGCGTCGTCGTTGCCGAAGAGTCGCATCCGTTCTGCGGCGTCTCCGCCGAGATCGCCGCGCAGATTCAAGAGCGGGCGTTCGATTATCTTGATGCGCCAGTCAAACGAGTTTCCGGCGTGGATGTGCCAATGCCGTATGCGAAGAACCTCGAACAGCTCGCGATTCCGGATGTGCCGCAAATCGTCGCGGCGGTTAGAGAAGTTGCCTACTTGTAGAACGGTCCGTTGTCAGTTGTAGTTCGCAACTGACCACTGACCATTGACCACTGACCAAATGGCTACAAAAGTCGTCATGCCGAAACTTTCGCCCACGATGGAAGAGGGGCAGGTTGCGCGCTGGCTGAAAAAAGAAGGCGACAAGGTTTCGATGGGCGAGCCGATCGCCGAAATCGATACTGACAAAGCCACCATGGAAATGCAGGCGCTGTCAGCCGGCGTACTGCGGAAGGTGCTTGTCCAGGAAGGCGAGAGCGCGCCACTGGGCCAACCCATCGCGATCATCGGCGAGCCTGACGAAGACATCTCGACGTTGCTGAAGAGTGAACCGGCGCCGGCCAAAGAAGAGGCTTCAGCAAAAGAAGACGCCGCAGCCAAAGAGGCTCCAGCCAAAGAAGCTAAAGAAGACGCCCCAGCCAAAGAAGAAGCTGCTGAGGAGCCTGCGAGGCCTTCTGAATCAGAGGCCGTCCCAGCCGAAAAGAAAGAAGCCGCGCCCAAATCCGAAATAGCTCGCGAAGTGCAAACGGACGGTAAGCGCCCAGCCGGCGGTCGCATGCTGGTTTCGCCGATTGCTGCGCGCATGGCAGCGGAATCGGGCGTGGATCTCAATTCGGTCAAAGGCAGCGGTCCGAGCGGTCGGATCATCAAGCGCGACATCGAAGAAGCGATGAAGGCGCCCAAGAAGGCTGCATCCTCAGGCGCGCCCCAACTTCGACCGATGGCGATACCTTCAGGTCAACCGGGCGCCACCTACGGCCCGTCGGCTTATCGCGACGAACCGATGAGCGAAATGCGCCGCACGATTGCGAAGCGTCTGGTTACCTCGCTGGGCCCGGTGCCGCACTTCTTCCTGACGACCGAAATCGAGATGGATCGGGCCGCGGACATGCGGCAGCAAATCAACACTCTCTATCCTGACGCAAAGGTCAGCATCAACGACGTCATCATTAAAGTTGCGGCCGTCGCCTTGATTCAGCATCCACAGGTGAACGCGTCGTTTCAGGACAAGACCGTGCGGCACTACGAACACGCGGACATCGGCGTCGCGGTCGCGACTGAGAACGGATTGATTACGCCGATAGTGCGGGCGGCCGATGTTAAATCGTTGCTGGACATCGCAACTGAGGTGCGGGAGTTGGCCGGCCGGGCGCGTACGCGCAAGCTCAAACCCGAAGAGTACATGGGAGCGACTTTCTCAATCAGCAACCTCGGCATGTTCGGCATCGATGAGTTCACAGCAGTGATCAATCCGCCCGAAGCTGCGATTCTCGCGGTCGGCGCGATGAAGCCGAAACCTATTGTTCGCGAGGACCAAATCGAGATTCACCAGATGATGCGAGTGACGATGTCCTGCGATCATCGCGTAGTCGATGGCGCGGTCGGCGCGCAGTTCCTGCAGACGTTCAAACAGATTCTTGAGAACCCTCTGTACTTGTTCCTCGGTTCGTAAAGAGCCGATTAAAGGCTTAGAAGCTGTTGAGATCGGGAACACACGGCCCGATCTTTTTTTGTGGCACAGACTTCAGTCTGTGATTGCCACCAGGAACGCACAGACTGAAGTCCGTGCCACAAAGAACGCTTTGTGAATACGCCCAGCTCAAATGCATCTCCGCACATCGCCCTGATCGGGGTCCAGATGATGTTTGCAACCTGGCCGGTGTTCGGGAAGATCGTGTTGCGCACGATCCCGAGCTTGGGCCTGGTTGGTATCCGCGTGTTGGGGGCAGCCGTGGCGCTCACGGCCATCGGACTTGCGACGCGCCGACTCGAGCGGATTGCGAGATCAGATTGGTTGCTCCTCGTGGTCTCGAGCTTGCTGGGCGTCGTATTCAATCAGTGGCTCTTCGTGAAGGGTCTGTCGCTCACTACCGCGGTTAACGCGGCGCTGCTTGGTACAACGATTCCGGTATTTACGCTTTTGGTGAGCATCGCTCTGGGGAATGACCGCGCATCCTGGCGCCGCATCATCGGAATCCTCCTCGCCGGCGCCGGAGTCGTTTATTTGATTGGCCCTGACCGCGCGTCCTTTTCCCATAGCTCAGTCGTCGGAGATTTACTCCTCGTCACCAATTCGCTGTGCTACGCGACGTACATCGCGATTTCAAAGCGGCTAGTGACCCGCTATAACGCGCTAACCGTGACTACCTGGATATTCATTGTCGGATGTGTCCCCACCGTTCCGGTCGGAGCGATCAGTCTTTCGCAGGTGTCCTTTGGCGACGTACCGGACTCAGTCTGGCTGGCAGTCGCCTACATCGTTCTGTTTGCGACGGCTGTGTGTTACTACCTGAATTCGTGGGCCCTGGCGCGCGTGCCGCCGAGCACGGTTGCGGTCTACATTTATTTGCAACCGCTGGTCGCATTTGTGCTGGCGCCGATTGTGCTGGGGGAAAGATTGAGCTCCCGTGTGATCATCGCGTCGCTGTTAGTGTTTGCCGGCGTGGCGGTGGTGACGCGTCGTGGCCGGACCAAAGCAATCGAGGAAGTGTCGGAACATCCTGATGCGTTCGGGCACTAGGCAAAAGGTGATTCGCACGCACGGCACTGCGAGCGACGACGGGCGTTGAGCGTATGGCACGACGGGCAACGCACGTACATCGCGCGCGCGAACAGATGCATAACGACATAGCTGCCGCCAAGAATGGCGACAGCTATCGCGATGTTCAGAAGAGTTTCTTTCAGGCTAGTTCTCGACGGCAGCCGTCAAGCAGCCTTACGACTCGCCGTTGGTTCCGTTTGCTTCGTTTCAACCGAGCTCTGATACGCCTGGCCCCGCTCATAACCGCGGCGAAATGCTTCAAGCCCGCAGTTGTCCGCGTATCGCGTTCGCAGATTCTCGACGGTGGTTTCGTAATTCTTGCCTCGTCGGTCCGGATGAAGCGATGCTTCAAAGCCGAGCCGATAAGCGGCTTCGTCAACATTAAAGTTGCCGCCCTGATTCGAATAATGCTCTTGCTCAGCATCACGCAAACCAGTCCACCATTGATCGCGCGCCGCGTCGACTGATTCGGCTCCCGCACGTCCCAGTTCGGCGCGTGCCGTTTCAGCCAGCTGATCAGAATCGGCGAGCGCAATCACCACTGAGCGTCCTTTACGCAGAGCATCTTCATACAAGAAAAGCTCATCGCGTGGCAAGCCAGTATCAAGGTTGCCTTCGACTGCGTTACCGGCAGCCGCGCCTGCCGCTGCGCCTCCGATGCCGAATAGGGCTGCGCCAATCAACCCGATCGCGAATATTGGTCCGACGCCGGGTATCAGTGCCGTTGCGGCGACCAATCCGGCGTGCATGCCGCCAGCGACACCCAAAGCGCCTCCGACAGCTCCGCCCACCGCGGTTCCGACGCCGGGCTGTTCGGTTTCCGACGTGGGAATGTTCGCTTCGATTTCAGTTTCCGGTGTGCGCGGCGAAAGCAATCCGATGTTTTCATCAGGTATGCCGAGTGACCGAAGCATAGCGGCCGCGCGTTTTGCGTCAGGAAATGAATTAAAGATTCCGATAACAGTGTTCATTAGTCCTATCCTCCAATTATTTGCCATGCGCACAACGTGCCACACCAGGGCTTTCGGCCCAATTCGTCACATTTTCACGTGGAAAGAGAAGAAGATTGTAAGCCGATTTTTGCTTGCGAAATCGCGTCAAGACCGTTTCCTCTCAGGTTCGGAAGAGTGGTTTATCCGCGTTGAGTTAAAAGACAAAGCAAGCGGGGGCAAGCCCCCAAACTGAGAGACTTTTCAATTAATCACCCAATTTGGGTGTGCGGATTATCAAACTCAGGAACGGCTTACTGGGAGATACGGAGGGAATTAAAGCTGCTCGAACTTTATGAAAGTTCAGTTCTCTTTGGCGCCTTCGATAGCCTTGAAGTGGAATGGAACCTTCCCGCGAATTACTTCTTCCAGAGCGATGCGGGTCGGCTTGTGTTTCGTCGCATCGATGTCGATACGCGGACGCGCGCCACGTTGAAGTTGCTTGCTGCGCTTTGCAGCCAAAATTATCAAACGGTATTTCGCATCAATCTCAGGCACTGTTTCAGATGCCTCTTCAAACTCTTCGTTAATGTTTGCCATCGTCATAAGTCGTGTTTGCTCCTCAATCCATCGATAGTTGGTATTCAGTAGTTGTTTAGGTCTGGGCGACTGTGCCGGCACGCGCAAAGTCAGCAAGCGCTTCGCTCGAAGTCGTCTCCTGTCGCTCCCGGCGTGCGCGCTCAGCGTAAATCACTGACGCCAGCTGCGCCGAGGCCCGGTTGATGTCGTCGTTCAGTATCACGTATTGAAACTTCCGGTATTGCTCAACCTCAGCCGGCGCGCCGCGCAATCGTCGCGCGAGATCTTCTGCTGAGTCTGTGCCGCGCTTCATCAACCGATTCTGCAACAGTTCAAATGACGGCGGCAGGATGAAAACGGTGACTGCGTCTTCGATCAGCTCACGCACGCTGTCGGCGCCCTGGACGTCGATCTCCAGAATGATGTCGCGGCCTGCCGCGCGCTCGCGCTCTACCTGTTTGTGGCTGGTACCGTAGAGGTGACCATACACATCCGCCCATTCAAGAAACTCGCCGCGCTGAATCATCTCTTTAAACGCGGCGGTCGAGACGAAAAAATATTCGCGACCATCCTGCTCTTTCGGTCGCGGGGGACGCGTGGTGTACGAGACCGAGTAGCTGACCCCGGGCACTGTTTGCAGGACGCGATCGATCAAAGTGCCTTTGCCGCCGCCCGACGGGGAACTGACGACTATCAGCATGCCGCGACCGCCCCGGGCGCCGTCGGTGTTCGGCTTGTTTATCAGCTCACTCGACATTTTGCACTTGTTCGCGCAGTTTCTCAACTTCAGCCTTGATTGCCAATGCCGCTTCCTTGATCGGAATCTCGGTGGATTTCGAGAGAACAGTGTTCGCTTCGCGATTGAATTCCTGAAGCAGAAAATCCAGACGTTTGCCTACTTCATCGGCTGAATCGATGGCTTCACGGAATTGATCGACGTGGCTTTTGAGCCGCGCCAGTTCTTCCGTAATGTCGCTGCGATCGGCCAGGTAGGCCACTTCCTGAGCCAGCCTGGCAGTGTCGACTTCGATTGTTTGACCTTCCCGGGCGAGCAATTCCGAGATTCGTTTATGGAGCCGTTGGCGGTAACTTTCGATCAGCCCGTCAGCGGCCGCCTCGATCGTCGGGATGGCGGCATTGATTTTTCCGAGCCGCGACCGCATTTCTTCAGCCAGGGCCGCGCCCTCAGCGCTCCGCATCTGTTCCAGGCTGTCGAGCGCCTGATCGATCGCTGATTCGACAGCGCCCGCAATCTCCTCGTTCAACTCGTCGCGCGGCGAAGACAGGGCGCCCGGCAGGCGCGCGATTGAAGTCACGTCGATGTCGCCGCTGAGGTTGAACTGCCGCTGAATCTCGCGCAGCGCGTCAACGTAGGCCGAAACAACCGATTGATTGATTTGGTAAGTCGCCTCGGAACCGGTTCGATCGAAACTAATGTTGAGATCGACGCGTCCGCGGGACACGCGCCCTTTCACTCGCTTCCGGATAGACATCTCGGCCGCGTTCAACTCCTGCGGCGCGCGCAAGTGAATGTCGAGGTAACGATTGTTGACGGTCTTGATTTCGACGCCCACGGTAAAACCGTCGCCGCCTGCCGCCCCACGTCCAAATCCGGTCATCGATTTCATAATAGTTAGCAGTGAGCTGTGCCAGTGTGCGGTGTGTGGTGTGCAGTGAGCCGTGTGCAGTAGCCGTCATCAGTCGTTTGTTAGAACAACTTCTTGACGAGTTCCATGCTCTTTACGATGCAAGCAAGCTTCGTTTTTTTCTTTGTCGTTCCCCCGTTAGTCTCGGGATTGTCTTTAACTGCTCACCGCTCACTGCTCACTAGCTCCTCCTGTACTTTGTCCTTTGTCCTTTGACGTCACGCATAGTCGAAAACTTCAGCGAAGAGCGACTCCTCAAAACCGGCATCGAAGTACCAAGCACAAAGCACGAATTGAATAACGGACTACTGACCACTGACAACGGACAACTCCTCCTCTTCTTCGTCAGCGAATTGCATCTCATACAGCCTTTGATACTGACCGCCGCGGGCGAGCAAGTCTTTGTGCGTTCCTTGCTCAATGATGCGTCCGGCTTCCATGACGACGATGTTGTCGGCGCGCCGCACGGTCGAGAGACGATGCGCGATTACAATCGTCGTGCGGTCACGCACCAGATTCGCGATGGCTCGCTGCACCAGTTGTTCTGACTCAGCATCCAGTGCGGAGGTCGCTTCATCGAGTATCAACACCGCCGCATTCATCAAAATAGCGCGCGCAATCGCGAGCCGCTGGCGCTGGCCGCCGGAGAGGAAAATGCCGCGCTCGCCGATGATTGTGTCATAGCCGCTCGGCAAATCCATTATGAAATCGTGCGCGAAAGCGGTTCGCGCGGCGTCGCGCATTTCTTCGTCGGAAGCGCCCGGTCGGCCGTACGTGATGTTGTACCGGACGGTGTCGTTGAAAAGAACCGTTTCCTGGGTCACCAAAGCCATCTGACTCCGCAAACTGGAAATTCGTGCATCGCGCAAATCAATTCCGTCCCAAAGAACCGCGCCGGAAGTCGGATCGTGAAAACGCGGCATGAGCTTCGTCAGGGTTGATTTGCCGCCGCCTGATTCGCCAACCAGGGCCACCATCTTTCCAACGGGCACCGTGAGGTCCACATCCTGAAGCACCTTACGTCCTTCATTCGCGTAGCCAAATGAAACCTGGCGAAGTTCGATCTCGCTTCCCAGCGGCTTGAGCTCGACTGGATTCGGCTTTTCGGGAATCTCTGCGCGCTCGTCAAGTACTTCCCAGACATGCCGCGCGGCCGCGAGCGCCTGTGACAGCGAATTCTGCAAACGCGAAAGCTTGCGCATCGGATCGTAGCTGCGGAAGAGGAAGAATAGAAACGTAATGAACTGCGACGCATTCATCCGGCCGAGCCGAATCTCCCGTTCGGCGAAAAAGAGCAGCGCCGCAACGAACAATACGCCGATGAATTCGATGATCGGAGGAGACATTCCAGCGATGCTTGCCGAACGAAGATTCGCGCGCCGGATGTGATCGGACACCCGGGTGAATCGCTCTCGTTCCCGGCTTTCGGCTTGATAGGCCTTCACGATGTTTTGGTTCGCCAGGGCTTCCTGCGCGGTGTCCGTCAGGTGTTTAGTGCCTTCAAACGATTCGCGCGCCAGCTTTCGTAGTGAAGTGCCAAACCGAATGGTCAACCAGGCGATGGGCGGCGCAATTAACAGCGACCCTAGTGTCAATCTCCAGTTGTAGTAAAACGCCGCCATCAGAAAAGCGATCAGCGTTAGTCCTTCTTTCAGCATGTCACGCAAGGTATGCGTGATGGCTGCTTCAATCGCCGCTGCGCTGGTGATCAAACGCGAGACAAGATAATTAGTGCGGTGACGCTCAAAGAACGCCGCTGATTGCGCGAGCACATGCGTGTAAAGATCCTGCCGCAGTCGCAGAATCGACGACTGGCCAATACGCGCCATCAAGTAAGTTGAAAAGTAATCCGCAATCCCCTTTACGAGCGTGAAGCCAATTAGCAGGATGGCAATCGTGCGCCAGGCGGCGAGCCCGGACGCCGGAATTAGTTTCTGAAGACCAAACAGTGTGGAGCTTTGCTGCTGGGTGCTGGCGAGTACCTGATCAAAAATCGGAACGATCAGGGCGCCAATGGAAATTTCCAGAACGCTGACCACCACCATCGCGAAGGTCGCAATGGCGAAAATTCCCGCGTGAGGGAGCAGGTACTTTAACAGACGCCGGAGATCACGCATGGAAATCGAAGGTTAGACCTGTTGACAGGAAACGGGCCAGGAGCCGAAGCGATTGCAACCACGGAATATAACTGAGCGAGATCGTTTGACGCAAGGCCATCGTCCTGTCCATACTAGGGCGCAACCCTTGATCTTACAGCAAATTAGGCGTAGCTGTTCCGGCCGGTCTTGCAGCGCCCGGCAACAGTCTTGAGGAAAACTGACGTGGATTCCGAACCGACACAACGCGCCAAGAAATTAATGATCGTCGATGATGATGCCGAGATGCGTGCGCTTCTGGCTGAGTACTTTCGCAGACTGGGATTTGAAGTCGCCGAAAAAGAGAATGGTCAGGCCGCTTTGCAGACCGTTTCAAACGACACCTTCGATTGCTTCATTCTCGACGTGGCCATGCCTGAGATGTCCGGCATCGATCTGCTGAAGAAGATGCGCGAGCGCGGCATTACTACCCCGGCGCTCTTTCTCACCGCGCACGATCTGTTGGACGACAAGGTAGCGGGCTTTGAGGCGGGCGCCGACGACTATCTCGCCAAGCCGTTCAGTCCGCGCGAGCTTGAGTACCGGATTGAAGCGTTGTTGCGTCGCGGTCAGCTCGCTCCCGAGACCGCGGGCGACGGCGAGCGTCTCGAGATTGGCGATCTCGTCGTGGACAAGCGACGGCACGAAGTTTCGCGCGCCGGCCAGCGTGTCGATCTCACGCCGCTCGAGTTTCAAATTCTGGAGCTACTCGCGTCTGAGCCCGGCCGCGCCTGGTCACGCAACGATCTGCTCGATCGCGTCTGGAGCACTGAGTACGAAGGGTACCAACGCAACATCGATCCTCACATCAACCGGCTGCGAAAGAAGCTGGAAAACGATCCCAAGAACCCTCATTACGTACTGACAGTTCGCGGCGTGGGCTACAAGCTGAACGAGAATCCCTGATTCGCGCCCGCGCTACCCTTCAGTTCGCCGCACAAGGGAACCAATTCCGATTCGTCGTTTATTAATTAATGGTGAAGGTCTGTTCAGCCAAAAGTCGCCTGCTCAGATGGGTTTGCGTAACCGCGATTTGCGTTGGTCCCGCGCTAACGTGCCTGGCGCCTGCCGGGGCGGTCGTCCAGGATGCGCCTCAGACCTCGGTGACGCTTCGATGGGGCGCTCGCCCGGGTGTGTCCCGGTACCGTCTGCAACTGGCAAATGACGCCACCTTCATCGACGTCGTCTTCGACCGAGTTGTCTCAGGCCACGAATACCGCATGAATGACTTGCCGCCCGGTAGATACTACTGGCGCGTCGCATCGCTGAACGCGAAACGTGGTGAGTTTTCGTCGGCCGGTGTAATTGAAGTGCGAGCGAACGGCGATCCAAAGACGCCCAGCGCAACGCCGCCCGCAGTATCAGATCAAGCAACAACCACGGTGACTTCGAGGGGCGGCTGGTACGCAGCGATCGGCGATGTCACCAGATCTATCTTTGCCCACCTTAGAGGCCCGGGTAGTTCTGAGATTTTGGCGGTGACGACCGATGGTCGCATTGTCGCGTTGGATGCGACACGGGGTATAGCACTTTGGACGGTCCGGACAGCGCCCGCACTAAACATTCAGGTGATAGCAATCCGCGCACGCGGCGGTGCCGACAATATTCTGGTCCTGGCGGGGAGTATCGCGACCTTGATCGAAGGTAGAACCGGTCGGGAGCTTTGGCGAACGACCTTGCCAGGAAACGCAGTAGCGGCGATAGCGTCGGGAGCGAGGGCGTTTGTCGTTGATAGCTCGCTTCGAAAGTTGTTTGTGATCGATCCCAACCTTGGAAGCGTGATCTCGGAAGCGGCTTTGCCGCGCCGTGCAGTGGGAAACCCCGCGCCCATTACTTACCGCGGCGCGCGTGCTGTCGCCGTCGCGCTCGATGATGGTGGCCTGCACGTCTTTGACGAGTCAGGCAAGTTAATCATCGCCGCGAATGCGGGAAGCCCGATAACGACCACGCCATTGATCGTGCGCACAGCACGAGGCGAACTCGTGCTGGTCGGAACGCGAAGTGGACTGACGGCACTCGCCGCGGAGGACCTGCGTCCGCTTGGCCGCGTGACTCTCAAAGATGACGCGCCGCGCGGAAGTTTGATCGCGCAGGACCTGGACAGCGATGGCCGATCGGAAGTAGTGATGTTCACCGAACGCGGTCGCGTGGTCATCGTCAAGTCCGATGAAGGCAGAATCGTTTGGGAAGCTGACGCCCGTCGCGCCGAATCAGCCGCCTTCGCGGACGTGAACGGAGATCGAGTGCTCGACTTGCTGTTGGCGGGCAGGGAAGGATTTGCCTTCGCTCTGTCCGGCCGCGACGGTTCCGTTGTCTGGAAAGACGAAATGGCCTCGAGTATCTCGACGAATCATGCACCCGCTGCGGCCCCGCGCGAGGCGTTGGCCGTGCCGTCCGCGTCGGGCGTTTTGATTATCGCTCCAGAACCTAACCGTACAGGCCTGCGCGCGATCGAATTTCCTAAACGCTAGCTCTCCAATTACAATGCGCCTCTTGCTCGGCCAACAGGCGCCGGCTTCTCCACATGCTCTATTACGTCGGATCATTTTTTCTCATCGCCTGGGTTGTCCTTAAGTTTGGGATGCACAAGAGTGGATTCGTCCACACGCTGCTACTGACCGGCTTGGGGTTCATCGCAGTTCAATTCGTCCAGCACCTGCGAACACGGCAATACGAGCGCGAGCAACGAATACATAATTCGAAGCGCAGTTAGTCGCCTTACTTTGCGTTCCTTTGCGCCTTAGCGCCTTGGCGTGAACCCTTGGATCCATTTGAAATCAATCACGCAAAGACGCAAAGACGCAGAGTTCCGCAAAGAAAAACCGCCCACCTCAGCAGAAACCTTCTTGTCAGTTTCTTCCTGTTCGGCAACAATTAAGACCGGGCCGTGCATCTACGACGTAGGACAGGAACCATCCTGTTCGTGCTCGACATAATTTGAACAGGGGTTAGCCTGTTCTGCAAAAGAGGGTTTGATGAAAATAGCTCGCCGGTTACTATCGTTCCTTCCTCTTCCAATAATTGTTGTTGCTCTCTGTGTTGGCGCTCTTGCGCAGAGTGACGTGCGCCGAACTACGACCGCGATCACCTATCCGTTGGATCAAACGATCGAGGTGCCGTTTCGCGGGACGACGCGTTTGCCGCGCCTGAAAGGCGACGCAAAAGTGCGGCGCCAGGGACGCCGCGGCACGCGCGTTCAGCTAAGCCTCGATCATTTGCCGCGGGGTTATGAATTAGGTGGGGCGTACACGACGTTCGTGTTGTGGGCCATCTCGCCTGACGGGACGGTTGATAACCTCGGCGAAATAAAGCGTAGCGGCAGCGGAATCATCGATTCGAAGATCGACGTGACGACCCCGCTGCAAACCTTCGCATTAATCGTGACGGCTGAACCTCATTTTCTCGTGCGCGCGCCGAGCCGCATGGTGGTGCTGGAGAACTTGCGCCCGGCCACGCCGCGCGACGCCGAGATTGATACGGTGCCGGTTACGTACATCGGCAACTCCAGCGACTACTTTCGCGACGCAAGCGTCCCCACGATCGCTCAGTCCGACTTTCGAGACATTCCCAACGCTCTGCTGGGCGCGCGACAGGCGCTGAACCTCGCGCGGTACGCGGGTGCGGAACGCGATGCTCCGAACGAATTGCGCGCCGCCACCGCCGATCTCGAACAGGCTGAAGCCGCGCGCCGCATGCGCCAACCTGAAGCGGAAGTCGATGTTCTGGCGCGACAGGCAACCAGCAGCGCAGCAAAAGCCGAAGCGATGGCGCTGGCGCGTCGCACAGCCCGCGAGCGACGGGAGGAAATCGAGCGGCGCGATCGCGCCGTCCGAGACGCCGAAGAAACGGCCGCCACCGCCAATCAGCAGATCACGCGACTGCAAAAGGATCTCGACAATGAACGCCACGCACGCGAGCTTGCCGAACGCGATTCGCTGAGGTCGCAGGAGCAACTTCGCGATGCGCGCACCGAAATCGCCCGGCTGCGCGAAGAGATTCAGAACGTGCGGGCGGAGTCGGAAGACGCAAAGGTGAGGCTGGCACGCATCGAAGGCGAGCGTCAGGCTGAACAGACACGGCAAGCTGCCGAAACGCGCGCGGCGCAACTACGCGCCACCGCGGCGAATTTGAAACAGGCGCTGGCGCGCTTTGGAACCGTGCGCGATTCTGAACGCGGCATCGTGCTGGTGCTCAACGAGTCCTGGTGGGCAAATCCGCGTTCGGGAAACTTAACGGCTGCGGCCGCCACGCGGCTCGATCAACTGGGCGCGTTGATCGCGAACAATCCGGACTACCAAATCTCGATCGAATCGTACACGGACAATGCCGGTCGTGCTGATGCGCTGCAACAAATGACAGACGACCGGGCACGTGTTCTTTCCGAGCGTTTGGCGTCAGCCGGCATTGATGTCACGCGCATTCAATCCAGCGGTTTGGGTTCCGCAAACCCGGTCGCGCCGAATTCAACCGTCGCGAATCGGGCAAAGAATCGACGGACAGAAATTACATTGAGCGTGGCCGGACAGTGAAAGTTGGCGGCCGCGGTGACGCATAATACCCGTTGGTCGAGTGATATGTGACCGAAGTGATGGATACTTAGTATGGTAATGCGCTCTTGCTTATCTAACGGATCGCGCTCCAAGAGTCTTCATTCGTCAAACACAGAGGAGACAATTATGAATAGAAAGCGGTTTCTCTTAACTTCGATTGCGATTCTCATTGCGTTTGTTGCCGGAGCAGCCTTGAGCAACATTCTGCAAGTTCAGTCTGCTCAAGCGCAGCGGGCACCGATGACCATCCCAAAGAGCTACGGCACGTTGAAGGGAGCTGTGTTGACCAGCCTAATTTTTGAGGACTCTACTGGTACTATTCACCTAGTTAACCTCGAGTCCGGGGGACGTGTCGCAGAGATACGTCGAAATTAGAACAGCGGGTCACTCGATCATCACAACGCGCTCGGCCAAAAACAATAAGCCCAACAAAGGGGTGCGTTTCGCAAGACCGCGCTGCATAACAAAGCCTTGCAGATGACCGCGCGGTAGCATGTTTCTAAGTAACCTTTTCCCTTCAGCTTGAATGCTGATCGCACGCCGCAGCTGAAGGCGAGCGTTGGGTTGCGCTGCTCAACCAACCGCGTAGCGGTGGCAGAATGTAGCCAGGGGTAAGCGACCGCAGGTCGCGCGACCCCTGGATCAAGTCAGAAAAGATTCCGCGCCCTGTAGGGGCGCAATGATTCTGTCGCCCGCTTCGCGGGCTCCGGTAATTCAAGGGGAAGTGATCCCGGGGTTACGCTCGCTGCGCTCGCTCACCCCGGGCTAAACTCTGTCGCCGCTCCGCGGCTCGTTGTTGCAGACATCTACATTGACGTTATGCTGAGATCGCGTTCTCACTGCGGACGCAACCCATTAAAGTTGACGCTGTTTCAACCGACGACATGAAAATTATCATCGGAAGTTTAGCCGCCCTGTTTCTTTTCGGATCAACCACGTTCGCGCAAACAAGCTGTCTCCAATCGGCTGGCGAGATCCAGCCGAAGCTTTCAGCCGAGACGCGTCGAGACTTTCAGGCGAGGCTTGCTCAGGCGCGCGCGGATTTCGAGAAGAACCAGAGCGCGGACAACTCTATTTGGTTAGGCAGGCGGACGGCGTATCTCGGGCGATACAAGGATGCGATCGCGGTTTACACCGACGCGATTACGAAATATCCGAAGGATGCGCGGTTGTATCGACACCGCGGCCATCGCTTCATTACGATTCGCTGTTTCGATGATGCCATCAAGGATTTCAAGAAGGCCGCCAAGCTCGTCAAAGGCAAACCGGACGAAATCGAACCGGATGGCTTACCGAACGCGCGGAACATTCCCACCAGCACGCTACAGTCGAATATCTGGTATCACCTGGGCCTGGCGCATTATTTAAAAGGCGACTTCGGAAGCGCGCGCAAGGCCTATCGCGAAGCGGAAAAGGTTTCAAAGAACCCTGACATGATGGTCGCGACGACGCATTGGCTCTACATGACACTGCGGCGTTTAGGTCGCGAGAAAGAAGCCAGCGCATCGCTCGCGCCGATCACAGACAACCTCGAAGTGATCGAAAATGCGGATTACTACCAGCTAATAAAACTTTATCAAGGCAAGCTAAAGCCTTCAGACCTGCTCAGCGACACTAACCAAACAGCGAACACGCTCAGCAACGCTACCGTGGGCTATGGGGTGGGCAACTGGTTTCTCTACAACGGCCGGCGCGCCGAAGCCGAAAGCACTTTTCGCCAAATCGTGATGGGCATCCAGTGGGCCAGCTTCGGCCACATCGCTGCCGAGGTGGAATTGACTAGATAGTTCAGGCGCGATAGTGTTTCGCGCCGCAGAGCACCGTTCTTCCCTCTCCCTCTGGGAGAGGGCCAGGGTGAGGGT
>JBASRE010000042.1:0-450470 GCA_049273695.1 Pyrinomonadaceae bacterium | reverse complement strand
GTAGCACGCTACCCAACTGACAACTGACCACTGACAACTGACGACTGACGACTGACCAATGAGATTATTCCACGGAACAGAAAACGCCGATATCGCCCGCCCCACGGTCCTGACGCTGGGAGTGTTTGATGGGCTGCACCTTGGTCATCAGCTCATCATGAAGACGGTCGTCGAACGCGCGCGGGCGGTGCGCGCGGTGCCGACCGTCATCACCTTCGAGCCGCATCCGCGCGCTGTTCTGCATCCCGCTTCCGCGCCGCCACTGCTGCAAACCCTGGATCAAAAGATTGAAGCTCTCGGCGCGTTGGGTATCGAGCAGGCCATCGTCATTCACTTCGACCAGGCGTTCGCGCAAATTCGGGCCGAAGATTTTTTGCGCAATGTCGTGCGTGAGCGCTTGCAGGCGAAAGAGGCTTACCTGGGCCGCGGTTTCTTCTTTGGCCACAATCGTGAAGGCAACATTGATTTGCTGCGCAGCGCCAGCCAGCGTCTCGGTTTCTTTGCTGACGAAGTGCCTGAAGTAAGACTGCGCGGAACGCGAATTGGGTCAACGCGCATTCGCGAACTGCTGCAACAGGGGCGCGTGAATTTAGCGCGGAGAATGTTGGGCCGGCCCTACGGGGTCGAAGGTCCGGTTGTACGCGGCGCGGCGCGCGGGGCGAGCCTGGGTTTCCCGACCGCAAACCTTCAGCCGCACAATCGTGTGATTCCGCGAGCAGGCGTCTACGTCACTGCGACCTTAATCAAAGGTCAATGGCGTCGCAGCGTCACCAACATTGGCGTGCGGCCGACATTCGGCGACGCGACTGAACCTTCGGTAGAGACCTTCGTGTTGAATTGGTCAGGCGATTTGTACGGCGACGTGCTGCGCGTGAGATTCCTGCATCGGCTGCGCGAGGAAAAGAAGTTCAGCTCAGTTAACGAGTTGAAATCGCAGATCGATCGAGACGTCGGCCGAGCGAAGCGGTACTTTGAACGCGCCTGTGTGCAGAGATCGCTGGCGATTGCGTGACCTATTTGGAGTGCGGTGGCAACGCAACCGGGGTCCCCAGCGCGGCAGCCGCGCTGGGGTGGTCGTTGCGCGACACCGCTTTGGATGACTAGAAATTCGGATCAAAAGGAATCCAAAGCGCCGTCGCCACTTCGCCCTGCCGGCGCACTCCAAATTAAGGGTTGATCGCGTTGAACAACAGCGGATAAGTTGCCAGTGACTGTGCGCGATACTGAGGTCGAAAGCCGAAAAGAATAATACGGCCTTTCCCCAAGCTAACTTCTACGAGTGCCGCCTTCCCTTTGAGGCGATCGCCCCCGAGCAGCCAGCCGGAAAGCAGCGGATCTTTGTTGCGTGGATACCAGGCGATGACTCTTGCTGAAACGCCTTCCCTTACGGTCGGGCTACTGCCCCGTTGCGTCGCAGCCATCACCTCAAACACCGGAGAATTCTCCACCCAGGCAATCGATTCCTTCGGCATTCCTTCCGCGATCGGATTCGAAGTGTCGAGCTCAATCCGCAGGATCGATCCGGGAACATAGAAGTCTGTGCGCGGCAAACCGGCAACTACATCGCGCACCGGGAGCTTGAATTGCTCAATCGCAAAGCTCGACGCGCGATTAAGACAGACAAGCGTGCCGCCGGCTTCGACAAACTCCCGCAGAGCCTTCACGCCCTTTTCCCCTAGACCGCCGGTGTACTGTTCCGGCATCGCTCCTTTGCGATGGCCGTTGAGGATGGCGTTGGGAGGTTGGTCGGGAATGATGATCGTTCGCGCATTCGCCCGATGCGTTAGGTCGCTTTTTAGTATTTCTCGGTCGTAGAGAGCCGAGTAGTTTGGCCCTTCTTTTTCAACGACCCAACGTGTCCAGCCCTCATCCATCGCCGCCAGGTGAGACTTGTAGATGGAAACCAGGGGTGGATCATGGATTTCGATAAACCTTTCCTTTCCGTCATCAACTATTTGGCTGCGCGATCCCGCAAATCTTCTTGTGGCTCTATAAACAGGGGCGACCTCGATGCCCATCAGCAATGCGAGGTTGTGAGCGGTCACGTCATAGGGAGGAATCGGCCGTCCTGACGAGTCTCGCAAGTCTGGATATCTTTGCGACTGCAATAGCGCTTTGGCAAAGGCTCCGTATGGCTGCGCAAGCGGCACAAAGACCTTCTGTCGAAGGTAAAACCCGGACAACAATTCCGTTCTTATCTCAACGCCGGCTTTCTCCAGGATTTTTACCAACCGTTTGGCTTTTTGATCTGCTGCCGGAGGTTGCGTGTCCCACCCGAATTCGAACCCAACTAACTCACCGCGCTTCCTTGGCCGCACCGCCTCTTTCCCAATCTCATAAAACCTCTGCAACCATCGCTCGCGATTCTTGGCTGCGTGCTTGAGCAAGGTGAACGCACCGGTGGTCATGTAGTTGGTGATGTCGCCGAGCTTCCATTCACCGCCGCGCCAGACCGGGCCAAAGTTGGCTGACTCTCTTTTCGGGTCATAGCCTGGTGAATTTGAACCTTCGGACGACTCTCGCGACCGCAACTCATCAAACCTCACGGTTCGAGGCGAGGCAATGCGCGCCGATGCAGTCTCAGACAAAATGCGCACACCGCCGTGGTAGTGCGAGTAAGCGCGCGCGGGCGTCCACGCGTCGTAAGTCGAATTGGTCGTGATGCCCCGAAAGCCTGCCCTCCGCATTTCGCCCGCCATCCAGCGGCCGAGCTCGGTATAGCCTTCAACGATCTGTTTCGGCACGTTCGGTTCGACCGGTTGCAGGTACGGCGGCAAAAACAGGCGCGAGCCGAATGCGCCCTGCTGATGAATGTCGTGGACAATCTGCGGATGCCAGGCGTTGTGCAGCTTGTCAACGGTCAGTTGCGTTTCGACTTGGGTGAACGCGTACCAGTCGCGATTGTTATCGTGGCCGACGTATTTGTGATAGAGCTCAGGCGGCTCGGTCCCTTCGTAAGGTGTACCGAGAGTTTTGTCGTACCAGTTCTTTACAATGTCGACACCGTCCGGATTCAATGAAGGCACCAGCAGAATGATTGTGTTTCGGAGAATCTCCTGGATTTCAGGTTCATTCGACGAAGCGAGCTGGTGCGCGATCAAAGTGCTGGAAAGCGTCGAGCCGACTTCAGTCGAGTGAATGCCGCAGGTGATCAGGACAATAGTCTTGCCGCGGGCAATCAACGCGCGCGCTTTACGATCGGCAAGCGCAGGGTTCGCTGGGGAACCGAGAAGTCGAGGATCGGCAAGCTGCCGCTGAATCTCTTTGAATTCATCGAGCCTGCTTAGATTCTCAGGCGCGCTGATCGTCGCGTAAACAAATGGCGCGCCCATTGTTGACTTGCCGATCTCTTCAAACATGACCCGGTCGCTGGCCGCGTCGAGTTTCTGAAAGTACTCAACGATCTTTGCCCAACTTGCGAGTTTGCGATCGTCGCCAGGCGTGAACCCCAGGACGTCTTGCGGCGCCGGAATCTTGTTTTGAGCGGATGCGAAGGACTGCTGAAGAGTCTTATCGGATTGAATCGAGACTGCAAAGAAGAGACTTGCGGCAAGAAACAAGAGTAAAGCGCGCTTTAACATGCAAAGTCCTCCAGGCTTGATCGATGCTGGCGCCCGCATTGTCTCATTCACACCGCGGCTTTAGCCCGGTGCGTGGTGCGGGCATACAATTCAGGAAACCGTTTAAACGGTTTCGCATCACAATTCAAGTTTGATCACCGGGCTGAAGCCGCGGTGTGAATGAGAATGAAATCAAACCCCGTGAATCCGCACACGAAACTCATCATTGAACGCGGCGATGTCGGGCAGACGGCCTGAGAACGTTCGCGATTCCTTCAACAACATTGGCAAGCCGCCGTGAGCCAGCGTCAAGCCGTACGCCGGATTCGAGAAGATTGAAGCGATTTGCGGATTCAAGCTTTGCGCGACGCCAAACTTGGTCGCGCGCAAGCCGGCGGCGGCGAATCCCGCGCTGCGACGCGCGTTAGCGATTTCAATCGCACGATCAAATACGTGAATTCGCGTAGAAGTGTCGCGTAAAGCCAGGTCGCGATGAATCAAAGCATTCGCCAGCGCTTCAGAAATCGACGCGCGTTGGTAATTCGCGCGCGCGGGCAGGCCGGAATGATCTTCCGCGGTCGTTCGCGGCGGATTCGGCCGCGCGTCCCAAAGGTCGGCATAGCGGGTGACGAACTTCAAAGCTGATTCATAAACCGTCGCGAGATTCCCCTTCAGCTCAACTCGCTCAACGATTGGCGCTTGAGGGTTGTCCCCACTGAAACGCGTCGCCGTAACCGACGATTGCGGCAATAGACGCGCGACGCTTTCATCGCTACCGAACAGTAAGAGACCGGCGAACGTCGGCACGAGTCCGCGCGCGTTATTCGTCGCCAGCAAAAGGTACCGCTCGAGAATTTCAGCCGTCGGATAACCTTTGACGATGGTTTCGTCGAAGGCGCCACCCGAAAACCCACGCATGAAACTCCAAAGATGAGCTTCGTCGATGTCCTCAATCGTCGCGCCAATTGCGGCCAGGCTCTCGTAACTAAAGGGCTTTGTATCATTAAGCAGCGCCGACAGCTCGTCATCCGTAGCCTCACGTTTGTCAGCGCCAATGCGGACAAAGAACCGGCCGTCGCGCGTGCGATACGGTCGCTGCTTCCCTTGCACGTCCAGCGCGACGATGCGCCGGCCGTTGTCGAACGCCAGCCGATCGATGAACGGAATCAGTGGCGGCGCGATCTCTTCATAACAGATGCGCACCAACTCGTCCTGAACTTCTTCCGGATGATCGACGCCTTCGACCCGCAGTTGATCGTTGACTCCAAAGACGATCACGCCGCCGCCGGTGTTCGCGAGGGCGACGATTCCCTGCGCGATTCGTTCGGAATTAGAAAGTTTTACTTTGAGTTCGAGGTAGGTGTCTTCGCCGCCGCGCACCATGCGCATCAGTTCAGTACGCGAAGTCTGCGGCGCGCCGCTGGAATAAAGATATTCCTGAAAAGAGCGCTCGGTGACCGGCTCGTGCCGCTGGTTGCTGCGAAATCTTCTGCGAGCCATTTTGTAATGACGGGGCCGCGGTGCCCGCCCGGATGCCGAAACGGCATCGCTGGAATCAGAATTGGTGCTTCACGGGGTAACGATGCCAGTGTAGCATAGCGCTGCTGTGGCACAGACTCAGTCTGTGGCTGGCATATGAATCACAGACTGAAGTCTGTGCCACGAATGTTCTCGCACCGGAATCACGCAAAAGCTTACGTCGGATTGGGATCGAATCTCGGCGATCGCGCGGGCAACCTGTTGTTGGCCGTTCGCGGAATGATGGAAGCGTCGTTGTGCGTAACGCGCGTGTCATCGATTTATGAAACTGATCCTGTCAGCGAAGTTCGACAGCCACCGTTCCTCAACATGGTGGTTGAGATTGGCAATACTCTACCCACGCCTGAGCAAGTGATGGCGCGTTTGCTGCGCATTGAATTCGCGCTGGGTCGAACTCGAGAAGTAAAAGACGGGCCTCGTACGATCGATCTCGATCTACTGCTTTACGGAGACATCCAGAAAGACACTGAGTTCCTGCGGCTGCCGCATCCGTGCTTGCATGAACGCCGTTTCGTGCTGGAGCCGCTGGTGGAAATCGCGCCGCGTGTTATTCATCCCAGATTGAAAACGAGCGCGGCAGACTTATTGGAAAACGTTGAAGACGAGTCGGCGGTTAAGCGTTGGACGCCTTCGTAACGACGCCAATTTGGAGTGCGCCGGCAGAGGCCGGGGTCCCCAGCGGGGCAGCCCCGCTGGGGTGGCAGCGTGGCGGCGACGGCGCTTTGGATCAACGGCTTCAATCATCCAAAGCGGTGTCGCGCTACGCTTGCCACCGCACTCCAAATCAATCCAGCTTCGCCGTCTCCAGGAACTTTGGCACACGCCGCGCCTTAGTCGCTTGCTCGAACGCGTAAGCGTACGTGATCAGTTTTGGTTCGCTCCACGCGCGGCCGAAGAATGAAATTCCCACCGGCAATCCAAACACGTAACCAGCGGGCACAGTGATGTGGGGATATCCGGCAACGGCGGACGCACTCGAATATCCGCCGGTGTAGTGATCCCCGTTCACGAGATCAGTCGGCCATGGTGGACCGCCGGTCGGTGCGACGATCGCGTCCAGCCTGTGCTTGTTCATAACCGCGTCGATTCCGAGCGTCCGCGATAGCCGATGATTCTTGGCAAGCGCCATCCGATACTTTCGCTCGGTCAATGGCCCTTTCGCCTGCGCTTTGATCATGATGTCCTGGCCGAAGTAGCGCAGCTCGCGATCGCGATTCTTCTCGTTAAAGTCGATGACCTCTTTCAAGCTCTTCACCGGCGCGTTTGGGCCAAGTGAAGCGAGATACTTATTCAGGTCAGCCTTGAATTCGTAGAGCAGCACTTCAAATTCTGAGTCGTCGAACTTCCCATGTGTCGGAATGTCAGCCGGATCGATCACGGTCGCTCCGAGTCGCTTCAGGACATCAATGCTGTCGTGCATGAGCTTATCGACCGCATCATTGAAGCCATGCGATTTTCGCTGCACGCCAATGCGCGCGCCTTTCAGCCCGTTCGCATCGAGAAACTTCCGATAGCCTTCGAGCGCTTTCAACGGCATCGTTTCTGTTATTGGGTCGCGCGGATCCATTCCGGTAATTGCGTGGAGCAGAATCGCGGCGTCAGTGACTGTGCGGCACATCGGTCCCGCCGTGTCCTGGCTGTGCGCAATGGGAATAATGCCGGTCCGACTGACGAGTCCGAGCGTCGGTTTTATTCCGACAAGCGAACACGCATTCGACGGGCAAACAACTGAACCGTCGGTCTCGGTTCCCATGCCAACCGTGGCGAGATTCGCCGCGATGGCGGCCCCGGTGCCGGAACTCGAGCCGCACGGGTTCCGATCCAGCACATAGGGATTCTTTGTTTGACCACCACGACCGCTCCAACCGCTCGACGAATGGCTTGAGCGAAAGTTCGCCCACTCACTCAAATTCGTCTTACCGATGATCACCGCCCCCGCAAAGCGCAGTTTCTGCACGACAACAGCATTCTGAAGCGGAGTCGATCCGGCCAAAGCGAGTGAACCGGCCGACGTCTTCATGCGATCGTTCGTATCAATATTGTCTTTGATCAGCACGGGGATACCATGCAAAGGGCTCCGCACTACACCATCCTTGCGCCTTCGATCCATTTCAGCCGCGATCGACTCCGCGTCCGGATTTACTTCAATGACAGAATTGATCGCGGGACCACGCCGGTCGATGTCGTTGATGCGGTCGAGATATTTTTCGGTAAGCGACCGTGCCGTGTACTTGCCGGAGGACATACCGGCTTGCAGATCGGCAACCGTCAACTCATCCAATTCGAAAGCGGCGGGTGAAGCGTGGGGTGCGACTTCGCGTGATTCCGATCGGGCACGAACAGAAACAGTAGCGGCGGCTGCGCCGGCCGCACCGGCGATGCTGCGACGCACAAAACTCCTGCGATTCATGGCGGACTCCTGAAAAGAAGTGTTGGAACGCGGACTTCTTATGCGGTGATGAAAAGAAAGTCAAATGCAGTTTTCTGCCCTCTCCCTTTGGGAGAGATTCATCGTTGACTCAACGCATCTCGCTAACGCCGAAGGCGTTCGCTAATTCCTAGCCCAGGGCAACGCCCTGGGGACGGATTCCGTAGCTCGCTCCCGAACTCTGAAAGAGTTCGCGAATGGGAAACAACCTAAAGGGCACAACCCTTAGGGTTGCCGAGTTTCTTTGTTCTGGGTTTGCGAACTCTTTCAGAGTTCCTCTTACAATCAACGAGGCTACCCAGGGCGTTGCCCTGGGCTGGAATTTGCGAACGCCTTCGGCGTTCCATTCAGGTGCGGAACCAGAGTTTGATCACTCAACTTTGTTAAGGCCGTTGGAAGGAGAGGATCTCTTTAACTATCAGGTGAGAATTTCTTCGGCGAAGAACTCGCGGAGAAATGGCATGGTCGGACGATTGGCAAACCTGAGATTGAAGCTGACCGGCGTGCCGTTGCGAACACTTTCGGCAAGTCGCTTCGCTTCCGGCAGAACGCTGATGGCGCGCAATGCCTGCGGATCACTTTCGAGCAAAACCCGCTGACCTTCCTCCGCGCCGAACGCCGCTGTGATTACCTCGTCCCGCAAACGAAGCTTCACGAAATCCACGTCGTTGTCGATCTGCTCGTCGCTCAAGCGCCGGGACGGGTCCTTGCGCACGAAATTCTTGAATGCTTCGATCACGCGATCCGTGATTGGAAAGTCAGCCATCTTCGGACTTCGATCGTACGCCACCTTGTCGATGCGATACGACTCAGCGCCGGGGACCAGGCCCGCGGCCAGCTCCCTGGTGAAGTAGAACGCCGCTTCGATAATCCGCGCGCGCACGGGCGTTGCGGTCAACGGCCGCGCTTCAATATCCGGCGTGATGCCGCCTCCGCCGTAAAACACTCTACCCGCCGCGGTGCGAAATGCCGGCGCGTTCGAGCTGCGCGGCTCGGATGATTCAGTCGGCGAAGGCTGGCCGGGTTGGATCACTTGTTGTTCGCCACTCTCGTCATGCCGCACGTAATAGTCGTAGAGCGAGCCACTCGAATAATCGCGCTGCAACGATCGGCCGTACGGCGTGTAGTAGCGCGCCGTCGTCAGCGTCAATCCGGTGGTGAAGGGCAATTGAAATACGTGCTGAACAAGGCCCTTGCCGAAACTGGTTTCACCGACCACCAGGCCACGGCCATGATCCTGAACTGCGCCGGCGACAATCTCGGATGCCGAAGCGCTGTTGCGATTAATCAGCACAACCAGCGGCAAGTCTTCCGGGTCGCTGCCGGTTGATTTGTAAACGGCAGGTTTGGTGTATTCACTGCGGCCTTTTACTGAGACGACAACCTTGTCGCGCGGCAGGAACTCGCTCGAGACGTCGATCGCTTGATCGAGCAGTCCGCCCGGATTGTTTCGCAGATCCAGCACGAGTTGCCGCATCCCATCCTTCTTCAAATCGGCGATGGCATCGCGCAGCTCTTCCTGGGTGGTGTGCTGAAAGCCGCCGATCAGGGCGATATAGCCGGTGGTGGGGGCGATCATGAAAGCGTTGCGAATAGACGGAAGCGGGACCGCGTCGCGAACGATGCGGAAGTTCGTGCCGGCTGGTTGGCCCGCACGTTCGACTTTGATCGAGACTTCCTTGCCCCGTTCGCCGCGCACGTTTCTTGAAACTTCGTCGCTGGACCACTCGCGCGCGTCTTTGCCGTCAACTTCGACGATGCGATCCCCGTAACGCAATCCGGCACGCGATGCGGGCGTGCTCTCGACTACCGATTGCACATAGACGCCGTTGCCGCGCCGCAGGATTTGCACGCCAATGCCGTAAAAGCTCGACGCCTGGTCCTCTTTCAGTTTCTTGAATTCAGCGGAGGGAAAATAAAGCGAGTGCGGATCCAGCGTGAACAGCATTCCCTGGATCGCTGCCTGGGTCGCTTTTTCGTAATCGATTTCGCCGGCATAGTTCTGTTCGACCATTTCGATCGCTTCGCTGTAGTCGCCCTCAATTTTTTCGGCTTCGTACTTGTCCGCGGCGGAAGACACCGTCGAAGAGCCGAGGTTCAACGCCTGACGCCGGCGCGTCGAGCGCGAATAGAGGCCGCCGGCCAGGGTTGCGGTAACCAGAATCAGCGAAGCGGCGATGGCAAAACTGCGAGTCATGACTAAACCAGTGACAAAAATATATCACAGCGCGGAGGCACACCCCGAGTGTGAGATCTAACGTAGCCGGTTGTCTGAAGGTTTCACGCGTGCTTTAACCTGCTTTGCGTGTCTTTGCGGCTTGGCGCCTTTGCATGAAGCCGGCCCGATCCTGGAAGGCATTTCACGCTAAGACGCAGAGTCGCAACGGATAGCAAAGACAAAATACGATCAGCCCTCCAAACGGTCGCTTGTCTGCCTGCGAATCTTCACGGACAATGCGTTTTCTATGCCGCCGCAATTGACAATCGTCGTCCCCGCTTACAATGAAGCGGCGCGCCTGGGCCGCTCGCTCTCAAGGATTGTTGAATATTTGAACGAGCATTTTGAATCCTCGGAAGTAATTGTGGTGGATGATGGTTCAACCGATGACACTGCCGGTGTCGCGGAAAGGGCAATCGCTAAATCGGGAGTCGTGAGCGCCCGCGTAATTCGTTACGAGCAGAATCGCGGCAAGGGCTATGCGGTGCGGGTTGGCTTGTTATCAGCCGCCGCTGAGGTGGTGCTGTTTACCGACGCAGATCTTTCGACGCCAATTACTGAAACTCCGAAGCTGGTCGATCCGATTCAAAGTGGCGAGTTCGATGTGACCTTTGGCTCGCGTGCATTGGATCGTTCACTGATTGGAGTTCATCAACCATGGCGACGCGAACAGGGCGGGCGGCTCTTCAATTTGATTGTGCGCGCGGCGACCGGCTTGCCATTTTGGGACACACAGTGCGGGTTCAAAGCTTTCCGCATGAGCGTCTGCCGGCCTTTGATTGAAAGCGTGCAAATCGATCGCTTCGGCTTCGACGTCGAACTAATCTACGTTGCGCACCTTGCCGAGCTGCGGTTAAGCGAGATCCCGGTGCGCTGGAATAACGACGCGGCCAGCAAGGTTTCGGTAATTCGCGACAGCTTCCGAATGGTTGATGAAGTATGGCGGATTCGGCGCGCCGCGGCGCGGGGTGATTACGACGCAGCGATCGAAGCAGCACGAGCAGCGGCGACTCAAGACGTTCCGCGCGCGGTGACGGCCTAATTGATCTTTTGCCTTTTTACTTTTACCTTTTGCCTTTGTCCGAATGACTGCGAGACTCAACGTCAACATCGATCACGTCGCTACGGTGCGCCAGGCGCGCCGCACGATTGAACCCAGTGTGGTCGCCGCCGCAATGATCTGCGAACAAGCCGGCGCAGACGGCATCACGGTCCACATTCGCGGAGACCGGCGTCACATTCAGGATGCTGATCTGTTCGTGTTGCGACAAGCCGTCACGACTTACTTGAATGTCGAGATGGCGGCC
This sequence comes from Pyrinomonadaceae bacterium, assembly GCA_049273695.1. GTDB lineage: Bacteria > Acidobacteriota > Blastocatellia > Pyrinomonadales > Pyrinomonadaceae > UBA11740. The sequence goes on along the minus strand of JBASRE010000042.1, from coordinate 439,418 downwards.
ACGGAAGAAATGTTAAAGATCGTGATCGACGTTGGGCCTGACGCAGTATCGTTGGTGCCCGAAAATCCGCGTGAAATCACCACGGAAGGCGGATTGAATGTGCGGACGAATATCGCCATAGTGCGCGCCGCGGTAAGTAAGCTACGCGAATGCGGCATCCTGACGAGCCTCTTCATCGATCCCGATCCGGAACAAATCGAAGCTGCGCGTGAGGTGAACGCTCAACAGGTCGAGTTATGCACGGCCGCCTACGCGGAAGCGACTCTGGGCGCCGCGGGAATTCATGGCGAGGGAGCGGCGCGAGCGAATCACGAGCTGCGGCGTCTGCGTGAAGGCGCGGCACTCGCTGCTCAATACGGCTTACACGTTGCGGCTGGTCACGGATTGACGACCAGAAACGTCGGCGCCGTCGCACAGATAAGCGAAATTGCGGAATTCAACATCGGCCATCACATCGTATCGCGGGCGGTATTTGTTGGATTGGATCAGGCGGTGCGCGAGATTCGCGACGCTATAGGTCGCTAACAGGTCAGTACCATCCGCGTAAGCGGATGGATCAAGTGTTCAACTTGAGTAGCGTGTTTGTCCCACCTGCTGACGCAGGTGGTACTGACTTCCTAACGAGAGGACGCCAGCTGAAGTCTCACCATCGATCGCTCCAGCTTAACCCGGGCCTTTTCAAAATCTTCTTCAGTCCCACTCCACGCACTCAACTGCTTTTCAGTGTGGTCGCGTGCAAGTCGAGCGCGCGCAGCGTCGATTTCTTCGGGACGTTCGGCGATTTCAGCCAATACCGAAACGCGATCGTCGCTGACTTCCACGAATCCGCCCGACACGTGCAATTGCTGAGTTGTGCCGTCTTGATTGTAGGTGAGCACGCCGGTTTTCAGTTCCGAGATTAGCGCGGCGTGGCCCGGCAGAATCTGCATCTCGCCGTTGCGACCGGGGACAGTTACAGAGCTCACGGACTCAGAAAGAACCCGGCGTTCCGGCGTTACTACTTCTAATTGGAGCTGGTCAGCCATTGAATCATTTACTCATTGATCCATTGAATCATTGGTCCCTTCGTCAGGTTGATTCAAATAAATGAATCAATGAGTCAATGGATCAATGAATCAATTCTCTTATTCCATCTTCTTCGCGGCTTCGATCACTTCATCGATCGTGCCAACCATGTAGAAAGCCTGCTCCGGAAGGTCGTCGTGCTTGCCGTCGATGATTTCTTTGAAGCCTTTGATCGTGTCTTCCAGCTTCACGTACTTGCCTTCGCGGCCGGTGAACTGGGACGCGACGTGGAACGGCTGCGAGAAGAACTTTTGAATCTTGCGCGCGCGCGAAACACTCAGCTTGTCCTCATCAGACAATTCGTCGAGACCGAGAATCGCGATGATGTCCTGCAGATCTTTGTAGCGCTGCAGAATCTGCTTAACCGCCATCGTTGTGTTGTAGTGGTCCTCGCCGACAATGCGCGGGTCGAGAATACGCGATGACGACGCCAACGGATCGACGGCCGGATAAATTCCCAGTTCGACGATCTGGCGCGACAGCGCGGTGACCGCATCGAGGTGCGCGAACGTAGTCGCCGGCGCCGGATCGGTGTAATCGTCGGCCGGCACGTACACGGCCTGAATCGAAGTGATCGAGCCGGTCTTTGTTGAAGTAATTCGTTCCTGCATCTCGCCCATTTCGCTCGCGAGGTTCGGCTGATAACCCACCGCCGAAGGCATGCGGCCTAACAGCGCCGATACTTCGGAACCTGCCTGCGTAAACCTGAAGATGTTGTCGATGAAGAGCAGAACGTCCATGCCCTGGTCGCGGAAATATTCGGCGACGGTCAGTCCCGAAAGTGCCACGCGCAGACGCGCTCCCGGCGGCTCAGTCATCTGTCCGTAGATCAGAGATACTTTCGAATTCTCAATGGCCTTGAGATCGGCCTTGGTCATGTCGAAGACGCCGGTCTCTTCCAGGTTCTGATAGAACGCCTCGCCAAAATCGATAACCTTCGACTCGACCATTTCGCGCAGCAGATCGTTTCCTTCGCGCGTGCGCTCGCCAACGCCGGCGAACACGGAAAAGCCTGAGCGCGCCTTCGCGATGTTGTTGATCAACTCCATCACGATGACGGTCTTGCCGACGCCCGCGCCGCCGAACAAACCGATCTTGCCGCCGCGGAGAAATGGTTGAATCAGGTCGATGACCTTGATTCCCGTTTCGAACATCTGGAGTTCAGTTGATTGCTCGTCGAACGCCGGCGCGTGACGATGAATCGGATAGCGCTGCTGATGCGGAATGTCGCCAAGATTGTCCACCGGGTCGCCAATCACGTTCATAACGCGTCCCAGCGTACCTTCGCCGACCGGAACGGTAATCGGGCCGCCCGTGTCGGTGGCATTCATGCCGCGGACCATGCCGTCGGTCGGCAGCATCGATACGGCGCGCACGCGGCCTTCGCCGAGGTGCTGCTGCACTTCCGCGATGACGTTGATCGGATCCGGGACTTCGAAGCCGTCGGACGTAATCCGCAGCGCCTGATAAATCGGCGGCAGGTAGCCTTCGCCAAACTCAACGTCGACCACCGGGCCGATGATTTGCACAACTTTGCCGACGTGACCGTTCGCCGCAGCGCCGTTAGACGTAGCCATATTTATTCAGTCAACTCCTTCGAATTAAAGCTGAAGCCTTACAGATCGAAACTGGAAGGGTTTTAAAGAAGGGAGAGGTTAGCACAGCCCCACAATGTTCACAAAACGCCGAAAAACGGGCAAATCCGGGCGCGGTTTCGTACCGAGTAATGCAGTCGAATAGGAGTAGGCGGCGCTCGTCGGCAGTAGTTGACCGGAACGGACGAGCCAGGGAGTGACGCGATCGTAAAAGCGCCGTAGGCGCTTAATGTCTATAGAAATCACGCTGCCCCAAGATGCTTGAGCCCGCGAGAACGAACAACGACGTTCGTTCTCACGGGCAACTGTTTCCTGGTACTCGGGTTCTATAAACATTTCGCGCCTACGGCGCGATGAATGGCGATCGCAAATCTAAGATCTCAAATCGAAAAAGCTCCTCACTCCGGATCGATCTTAATCTTCATCGAGCGCAGAATCCGCACGTCTTCCTCAGTCAATTCCAGAGATCCATCACTCTGCCGTTCGCGTTCGTCATCTGTCTGCGGGCGCAAGCCGATTTCAAGCTTCAAAGTCAGCTCCATATCGAATCCTGCTTCGCGTAACCGGTCGATCGCGGCGGCGACGGTGGGCGAATCCTGAACGGATTCGTTGATAGCTGTGCCAACCTGCTCAGCGAGTTCCTTCACATAATCGTCGAGTTCCAAAGTTATTACCTCGTGCTGTCGTTCAATTTCACTCGTTCCCGCCATCCTAAATGATGGTGACGGCCTGGTGATACCCGCCCGCTACCGCAGGTGGTACTGACTCAATTCCGGAGGCTTGCGCCCAACCAGATACGCGGTGTCGTGATGATGACCGCCTTCGTCTGATTCGCCTTCGCGATAGTACGTGATCTCCCAATCTGCAAACAATTGTTTTAGTTCACCCGGCTCCAGCAGGAACGCGGGATTCGAAGGCTTCGCGTCCTCTTTCCCGTCGTTAAGGTGAATAGCGGCGACGACGGTACCGCCCGGTTTGACGCCCGCGCGGATGGGCGAAAACAGATCGCGCTTCAGGTAATAGAAGACGCAAATCAGATCGTAAGTTTCGGGTTCGATCTGAAACTCGCCAGATTCTAGATCCGCGACGCGCGTTTCGACCGCGACACCGGCTTCACGCGCACGTTGTTGCAGGATCTCAATGCCAACGCGCGAAGAATCGACCGCCGTCACTTGCCAGCCGAGCTCCGCGAGAAGGATCGCGTGACGACCGACACCGCACGCAACGTCGAGGGCGCGTCCCGGCTTCAGACTCTCGATCGCTGTACGGAGGAGCGGCGAAGGTTCTTTAGTAGCGTGCTCGCCGTTGCGATACCGCTGGTCCCAATCAGGCATGGTGGGCTTCAGCGGCAACGGGGTCGGAGACGGCGACCCGGAGATGGCCGGCCACGGTGTCGGGCGTCAATTTCGACGCGGCAAGTTTTCCGTGGTCGTCGCGAAACTTGATCGCCGATGCGAGCTCGCTGTCATCTGTTTGCCAACGACCGGTGCTGCTTTTCTCGAGGTCATTGAACTGACGGACGAGCGAACTAAAATCGCGACGCGCGATCCGCGGACGTACGACGGTCTCGGCCCAGGAGTAGTACGGATAATCGATGCGGTAAGCCCAACCGTCGCCGAGCGGCGTTGCGATCAGGAAAAGCTCGCCATGCGCGTGGTGCGAAATCGCTGTGAAAGGGGCCGAATGGTGATACGGGTCAAAGCCGATGGCTCCAAAAACAGCAGGCGCCAGCGTCACCACCGACAACCTTGCCTGAGTATCTTCTTCAACGCGTGATACGCCCTTCGCAAAACTGTCGAGCGCAGCTTCGATTCGTGTCCATGATTCGCGCCACAAATCTTCGAAGGCATTCGTGTCGGTGATCACACGCTCGACGTGTGGCAGAACCAGTTCATAGGCGCGCCCTTCGTCAGTGATCTCTTCGCCCGCCAGCTGCCGCGCCAGTGGCGACCCCGACTTATCAGTCGGCGAATCCGATCCCTGAATCACGATGCTCGCGCGCACGCCGCCCACACTACTCAACTCGCAGAAATCGCCGGCCTCGGCCGCGGAAATCAATTGCTCGCGCAACGCGAGCGCGCGTTCGCCGTTCAGCATCGCCCAGACAGACAGCACGCCGTCAGTATCGAAGTGATTGTTCGTGACGAGATCGATTCCCTGCGTCAGTTGATCGCGATTCGCGGCGGCAACGACATTCAGTGCGATCTCAGTCGAGGTATCGGCCTTCACCAACGCAGGTGTTTCGTTTCCCTTCCAGTGCGAAAAGTGAATCGCGTTGTCGACGGTACCGTCAACCGAGAGCTTCGGCTCGGCGGCGATCGCTTCGCTGTAGAACTCAAATCTCATTTTCTTCATCTCGGCAGTGCCGCCGGAAGCACTTGGCGTCAAGCGGATGCTGCCGTGGCGCACTCACGCTGGGAAAGAAACTCGTGCACAGTTTTGATCAGCGTTTCAATGTCGGGTTTGCACACGAAGGCGTGTGCTCCCGCGGCCATGGCTTGTTCACGATGCACTTCGTAAACATCGCCCGTGTAAACGATGCTGGGGATACCGGGCGTTAATTTTTCCAGCTGCTTGAGCAATTCCAAGCCGGAGCCGTCAGGCAGACGCTTGTCCAGGACGTAGAGATCGAACTCAATCGTCGCAGCCATCTCTACCGCCTGCTTGACCGTGCGCGCGGATTCAACTTCATAGTCCACGTCCGCCAGCACAAGTTTCAGCATCTCAGCACTATCTTCGTGATCATCAACGTAAAGGATGCGGCATTTGTAGTCAGACATACACTACCTCCTATCGGGTTCAAATCCTCTCAGTGTCAGAATGAAAGTAGTACGGTTAGCGCGCCAATTATAATCGAAGGATGTCACCCGCTGCCAAGCCTTTTTTGGGAAGGCCCGACCCGGCTCGTTAGCCCCGAGCCGATAATGCTATTATTCGCCGCAAAAAGGAGTATCCCATGCTGTTGTACCGAACGAATCTTCACCCTGACGCTCGCCCTGGAATACCCGGAATCGGGTTCTTGCTAGCGCTTTTTGTGCTCGCCGTGGTGACGGCGGCGCCGGCTCTCTTAACTGGCCGCACCACCCGCGCTCAACAACCCAACGGCGCGACTTATGAAGAAGAGATCCAGGCCGGCCGCAACTTCATGCGCCAGCGAAAGTGGGAAGACGCGCTCAAGGCTTTCAAACGGGCCAACGATCTGAAGGGTAAGACTTCGGCCGAAGCCCACTTGCTGATGGCGGATGCCTACATGGGTCTCGAGGCCTACAAGAATGTTGCTCAAAGTGCCGACAAGGTGGTTGAGTTCGCCGCCAACGACATGGCGTTGCAGGCGCAAGCTTACAACCTGAAAGCCATTGCGATTCAGAAACAATCAGCCGGAGGAAAAGATCAGAAGAAGCTGCAAGAAGCGGAAGCAGCCTTGCGCCTGGCCGTGGCGGCGAAGGAGGATTACGCTGAGACGCACTACAACCTCGGTGTCGTGCTGCTTCAGCAAAACCGCGATCCGGAAGGAACAGCCGCGTTAAAGAAGTACCTAGAGCTGGCGCCCGATCAATTCTTCTCTGCTGATGCGCGAAAGATAATCGAGAACCCGCGCCGTGCGCGTGAGCCGTTCGCGCCGGACTTCTCAATTACAACTTCGCAAGGCGAATACATTTCGCTCGACGATCTTAAAGGTAAAGTTGTGCTGCTGGATTTCTGGGCGACCTGGTGCGGGCCATGCGTGGACTCACTGCCGTCGTTACGCAATATGAACAAGAGGTTTTCGAAGAGCGAGAAATTCGTGCTCCTGGGCATCAGCTCAGATAATGACGAAGACAAGTGGAGTAACTTTATCGTCAAACAAGAGATGGTTTGGCCGCAGTTCCTCGACCGGCAGCGTGCCGTGCAACGCGCCTTCAGGGTCAACAGGTATCCAACCTACATCGTGCTCGACCACGAAGGCGTAATTCGCTTTCGATCAAGTGGCCTGAGTTTTGAGAAAGAAGCCGAATTGGCGGGCGCCATCGACAAACAAATAAAGTTAATACAGAAAGCCGCGCCGTCTAATTAATTTGAAGGTACGCGCGCCTCTGGCGCGCTTGAGCACGCCCGAGGCGTGCGTACCGCACCCTCGCTATTGATCGTCAGTCTCGGCGCCACCCGGTCGCCTCGGCGCAGCCGGCGCCGGTCGTTCGGTGTTCAGCGAATCGAAGTTGAGCGCCGCATTCCAGATCAAAAAGAAGCTGCCTTGATTCTGATGCCGCCACATCGGATTCGTGGCGAACATGACGATGTGGCCTTTGCCGACCGGCACGTCGATTACGGCCGGCGCATTTGCCAGCTCTGATCCACCCGCCAACATCCCGCTAATCAACAGGTTCTTCTCGTCCGTCGCAAAGCGCAGAATCACACGCGGCCGTTCTGTCGGCGGCACGTAAAACGCCCCGAGTTGTTGACGCTGTTCCGCAGTCGGCTCGCCCGCAGGTCCGGCCGGTCTTTGCGCCGGCGAAGCCTGCGGCATTGCCTGCACGATGTCCGGATCGGTCAACGTACCGCGTCCCGTGGGCCTGGTGCCCGCGCCACCTTCGCCGCCACCTCCGCCAAATCCGCCGCCTCCGCCACCGCCGGCGGCAACTTGAAACACAGGCGCCTGATTGAAATAGATCGCCAGCGTCTCGTCATAGCCGTACGCGATCGGACTTTTGCGATCGGTAAAGCGCGCATTGAAGATTGAACCGCGCGCCTGCAACTGCCGCGTTTCCTGGATCGACACGCCGGTCGTCAATCCGTATTCGATGGGAAGTTGTGTGGTGTTCGCGACGGTGATGAAAAGGCCTCCGTCCCGTACGAACTTCTGCAGGTTCGCTACGCCGGGCAAGCCCATGCCGCCGCGAATGTCGTCGGATTGATCGGGTGACAGTCCCATGTTGGGCGTCAGCTCTGATCCTTTCCACGGGATCGCGTCGCCGCGCATTGGAATGCCGTTCACGATCGCCTGCGCTGAGCCACCCAGCGGGGGAAAGATGATCACGTCGAATTTCTCGCGCAGGTTCGGCGTGTTGCGCACGACTTGATCCGAAATGTAGGAATACGGAATTTGATAACGATCAAATTCGATCCGGTACCAGCCATCGTTCTGAGTGTTCGTCCAGGTGTGCATGATGGCGATGCGCGGTACCGCCAACTCGTGTGACTTCACGTCCGGAAGCTTGTCAACGCGAAGCGCCGTCAGTCCCAGTATCTTGACCAACGATTCCAAACCTTCCCGCTCACCTGAGCCCATTCCTTCAGACTTAATGATGAACGAGCCGGCGTTGAATTGCTGATCGCCGACTTTGAACGGATCTTCGGCCGCGCTGATCTTTTGGTCCTTTAACCTGAAGCGCAGCGTTGCCAAAACGTTCTCAGTGTTGTGATTGATGATGTAAGCGGCCGGTGAAGATGAACCGGTGATTTTCCCAAGAGCCTTTGCGTCAGCGATGAGCATCGTCATCGGCGCTTGCAGAACAGCTTTGTCGGTAACGCGCACCGTCTTCACATTGCGCAGCGCGCCCAGCGTCCAACCCGTATCGTCGTACGGGCGCGGATCGTTCACGTTGTAGTACTGCGTGTCCATCAGCATGTCGGCCATGCGCGAGTACGGCTGATCCATTCGCACGACGTACGAGCCGGCCGGATACTTTTGGTCCTTAACGCTAATTTCTTTGTCGGCTTTGTGAACTTCCACGCCCATCATCCGAAGCAGATTAACCAGGTCCGCGGCCTCGCCCAGTCGAGATTGATCGGAAGGAATCACGTATGCAGCCGGTCCTTCATTCGTCGCTTTTGCCACCGACCGTTTGCTCTTCAAATAAAAGTTCTGGAGAAACCGTTCCTTGTTGTTCGAGACAAAATTCATCGCCAGCAGAATTGCCGACTGCTGCATGTTGACGTTGTTTCGCAGAGACCACCTGACGCGGGGCTGCGGAGGATTTGGGCGAAACCAATCGCGATTCGACTGCGCGCCAACGGTGCGATCCATCGTGTCCGCACCGCCGTTGCCAAATGTTTCGTAGAAGCGGCCGATGGCGTTGTGGCCGTTCGCGACATAGAACATGTAATTCGGCGCCCACCCGTCGTAGAAGCCGTGCGTCCACACGCCGGGCACGCCGCGCTTCGTCATCTCTTCGACCTCGTGATACGCGAGCAGCTGCCACTCGTTCACCGTGATCGGATCAAGCCAGGCGTTATAAGGACCGGTGCCCGTCGACGTGTAAAGAAACGGCACAGACTCATGCAAGTCGTGCAGAATCGCGGGATGATATTCGAGGAACGTCTTCATCTGATTGCGCGACAGCGCCAACGCCATTCCCAATCCGTCGCGATTGTTATCGTGCGCGACATACTTGCCCCAGAAAATCAGGCCCGGGGAATTCTTGCCGGGGTTCGCTTTCCGATAGTTGTATAGATCGACCATGCGATCGCGACCGTCGACTTCAAGCGCCGGCGTGATCAGCACAATCACATTTTTCCGAATCGCCTGGATGAATGGACTCTCCTCAACGGCCAGGCGATACGCGAGTTCCATGAGCATCTCTGGCGAGCCGGTTTCGGGAGAATGGATTGAACCGGAAGCCCAGTAGAAAACTTTGCCTTCACCGATGAGCTTCTGCGCCTCCGCATCGTTAATCTTGCGCGGGTCGGCGAGCTTCGCAGTGATCTCTTTGTAACGATCGAGTTTCGCGATCGAGGCTTCATCGCCAACGGCGATCAAAAGCTGCTCTTTCCCTTCTTCTGATTTTTCCGCCGCGGTGAACGCGCGCACGCGCGGGCTCGCGTTGTCGAGCTCACGATAGTAGCGATGGAGATCCTTTGTGTAGGTCAGTTTGTTTGGCGTCCCAACGACGTAGCCCAGCACTTTCTGGGGAGACGGAACCGTGTCTGACAGCGGCAGGTGATCGACTAACTCAGTCGAGAAGTACGGCTCGGTCGTGTACTCCTTAACTTTCTCAGCGAATACCGGGTCGGGATTCGGCGCGCTGGCGCTTGAGAACAGAGCGTCACCATTCTTTTCGACAGACTTTGTTTTCGCGGCAGGCTTTTTCTGGGCCGAGGCGTGCGGCAGAGTGAACGAGAGCAACAAGGCCGCGGCGCAGATCACGACAAGCGCAAGATTTCTGGTTCGATGCATGGCTACCTCCATCGGAAGACTGGTTTGAAGTTGGACTAAACCCTGGCGTGCGAGCGGCATATTACGAGCCTCACCTGCAAGAGTAAAGTACGACGTCGATGTCAGCGGTCAGTTGTCAGTGATCAGTGGTCGGTGATCTGTTGTCAGTTGTCCAGCGGAACTGACGATTCGTGATGTGTGATGCCACTGACAAACTGACCACGGACAACTGACAACCGACCACTGACAACGTGATATTCTCTTGCCGCTTTCCGGGGAGACTCCAACCATGCTTCAAAAGTCCATTTTGATCTTCGTCACTCTTCTGCTCGTTTCAACGATCCACGGACAGACCGCCGCCACGCGTCAGCCAATGATGGCGTCGGTCGATCAGTCGTTCTTTCAGGGATTGCGTTATCGGCTGGTCGGTCCTTCGCGTGGCGGTCGCGTCACGACGGTAACTGGCGTGCCTTCGCAGCCGAAGACCTTTTACATGGGCGTCGCGAGTGGCGGTGTGTTTCGCACAATCGACGGCGGCGCGAGCTGGATTCCGATCACCGACGGCAAGGTTCCGCTGGGCTCAACCGGATCGATCGCGGTGGCCGATTCCGATCCCAAAGTAATTTACCTGGGCACTGGTTCTGATGGAGTACGCAGCAATGTCTCAACCGGCCGCGGCGTTTACAAAACGACCGACGGCGGGCAGACGTGGAATTTTGCCGGGCTCTACGATGCCGGACAGATCGGCGCTGTGCGCATTCATCCGACGAATCCAAACATCGTTTGGGTATCGGCCGGAGGCGATATCTTCAAACCGAACTCAGAACGCGGCGTCTTCAAGACCACTGACGGCGGCAAGAGCTGGCGCAAAGTCTTGTTCGTTTCCGATCAACTCGGCGCGATGGATGTCGAGCTGCAACCCGGCAATCCGAACGTTGTTTATGCGTGGATGTCGCGGCTCGAGCGCAAGCCCTGGACGATCATCAGCGGCGCGCGTGAAGGCGGCTTCTACAAATCAACTGATGGTGGCGAACACTTTACGAAGATCGCGACGGGATTGCCGAACGAGTTAATCGGCAAGGGCAATCTCGCGGTCACCGCGGCAAAACCGAATCGCATTTACGCTTTGGTTGAAGCAAAGCCCGGCGGTGGCTTGTATCGATCGGATGATGCAGGCCAAACGTGGACGGCGATGAATCCCCAGCCTGGAAACGTCGGCGCGCAGATGATTCAACGTCCGTTTTACTACACGACGTTGGGAGCTGACCCAACGAACGGCGACGTCGTTTACGCGGGGGCGGAAGGGTTTTTCAAATCGACTGACGGCGGGAAGACCTTTTCGGTGATGCGTCCGCCGCACGGCGACCATCACGACATCTGGATCAATCCCAAAGACGGCAACACGATGATCCAGGCGAACGACGGCGGCGCGAACGTTTCGTACGATGGCGGCCGCACCTGGTCGAGCCAGATGAACCAACCGAGCGCAGAGATTTACGGCGTCTGGGTGGACGACCAATTTCCTTACAAGCTCTACGGCGCGCAGCAGGACAACACGACCCTCATCATTTCCAGTCAGGCCAATCCTTATGCGACGGACGATTGGCGCGCCGGCCCCGGCTGTGAAACTGGACCGATCATGCCGCATCCGCGCGACCCGAATGTAGTGTACGGATCCTGCAAAGGACAGTACGGAGTGATGAACCTGAGAGTCGGACAAGAGAAGAGTTACTGGGTCGGCGCGCAGTCACTCTACGGAAATCCCGCGAGCGATCTGATTTTAAGGTTCCAACGTGTCTCGCCCATGGCGACGTCGCCGCACGATCCGGACGTGCTGTACTACGGCTCGCAACACGTTCATCGCACGCGCGACAAAGGCGCGACGTGGGAGAAGATCTCGCCGGACTTAACTGCGAAACCTGAGTGTTGTCAGGGGATCAGTGGCGAACCGATCACGCGCGACATCACCGGCGAAGAGTTTTACAGCACGCTCTACGCAATTACTGAATCGCCGCTCGAGAAAGGCGTGATTTGGACAGGTGCCAACGATGGCCCGTTTCATATCACGCGTAACAACGGCAAGACCTGGACGAACATCACGCCGCCTGATCTACCGACGGGCGGGCGTGTGCAATTCATTGAAGCTTCGCCGCATCGCAAAGGCTCAGCGTACTTCGCTGTTTATCGTTATCTGCTCGGCGATTATGCGCCTTACATCTATCGCACGGACGATTACGGAAAAACCTGGACGCGTCTGACGGATGGGAAGAACGGCATCCCGGCGGACTGGCCGACGCGCGTCGTGCGCGAGGATCCGGATCGCGAAGGTCTGCTGTACGCCGGAACTGAATTCGGCATGTTCATTTCGTTCGACAACGGTTCCCACTGGCAACCGTTTCAGTTGAACCTGCCGAACGTCCCGATCACGGACATTAAAGTTCACAACAAGGATCTGATTGTTTCGACGCAAGGCCGTGCGTTTTGGATTCTCGACAACATCAGTTCGCTGCATCAGCTTTCGCCGCAAATTACGAGTGGAAACATACATCTGTTCGACTCGCGCGATGGCTATCGCACGCGCATCTCGCCGGCAAATCTCGGACCGACGATCGAATACTACCTGCCGGCGAATAGTCCGGGCGTGGTTACAATCGAGTTTGCGGATACGAAAGGCGCAGCTCTGAATTCTTACAACAGCGCCGTGACATCCACGGGTCGCGAAGGCCGCCCTGGCGCTGGCATGCCCGGGTCCGGAGGTGTAAACGCGGATCCTGACGATCCCGACGCACCTTCTTCACGCAGAGGTGGCGCGCCACCGCCGCGCGTTACGCAGAATGCGGGGCTCAATCGCGTCGTCTGGGATTTGAAGAACAAAGACGGCGTCACGCTTCCGCCCGGCCAGTATCAAGTACGACTGAAGGTCGGCAACAAATCCTTCATTGAAAATTTCAACGTGCTGATCGATCCGCGCATCGCCGCTGATGGCGTCACGGTTGCTGATTTGCAGGAACAGTACGAACACAACATGCGCATGCGCACGCTGGTGAACGATATGAATCGGCTGGTCGCCCGCGTGCGTGAAGCGCAGCGAAACTCAAACGCAACCGCCGGGAATGGCGAATCAACCGCGCGTCTGAATGCACTCGCGGCCAAACTTTTGACCGAGCCGGTGCGTTACGGCAAGCCGGGTCTTCAGGCGCACATTAACTATCTCGCAGGCATGACCGCGAACGTCGATCAGAAGATCGGGCGCGATGCGATTGAACGCTATGCGGTCTTGAAAAGGGAGTTCGACGCGGTTAAAGGGGAAGCCGATCAGGTGTTGGGGCCGCAGCGCTAAATCGTCGCGCGGATTATTTGATCGAGCGGCTTGCTATTAGATTCCTCCGCGCAACGCCACCTGGCCTTTGCGCGAAAAGTTGATCGACTCGCCGAGGATTCGGGCGGCTTCCTGCGGCGCGTGGAACCCATTCGAGTTTTCCGACTCAATAAAATCAAGATAGAACTGCGCGCGTCGTTGAAAATCTTGCGCTTTCGCAATCGCGGCGGCGTCGCGGTTTGCTGTTCGCGCAGCTTTGATGTCATTGATCAAATCGACGAGGGCATCCATCGCGATGTTGCGGAGATTGAAAGTTCGCTCCTGAATCGTCTCGACGCGGGACTTCAATTCTTCTTCCGACCAGCGGTGACACGTCTGGCACGCGCGATTTATGTTCAGCAAAGGCGACCGCACATGATGGTCGCTGATCTTGAGTGCTCCTTCACGCTTGTAAGGCATGTGACAGTCCGCGCACGCGACGCCCGAACGCGCGTGAATTCCCTGGTTCCACATCTCGAATTCAGGATGTTGAGCTTTCAAGACAGGCGCGCCGGTTTCCGTGTGCTCCCAATCCTTGAACTTCACTTCGTCGTAAAACGCGAGGATGTTTTCGATGCGCAGGCCCTTGGACCACGGATAAACGAGACGCTTTTCTGGCCCGCTGAAGTGATATTCGTCGTGACACTGGCCGCAGACAAACCCGCGCATCTCCTGGCGCGTCGCCTGCTTGTTAACGTCGTAATTCTGAATGCCCTGCGAAGCCTTGTAAGCGCGCATGCCTTCAATGAACGCCGGCCGCGTGACGCGCAGTTGCATCGTTTGCGAGTCATGACAATCGATGCACGCCACCGGATGCGTGACAGTCTTGCGCGCGTCGAAGTAGGACATCTTATTCAGCTCTTCAAAGCCTTTGATGATGTCGCCGCCGCCCAGCTGCTTGTAAACGACGTAGGTTGACGCGTGACAGTTCAGACACGTGCCGGGCTGTTTCGCAACCTGCTGACGCTCAGTGAAAGTTTGATCGTCCAGCATGTAAGCGTGGCCGCGCTCTTCGCGAAAATCTTTTGAGAATGCATAGCCGGCCCACATCGTCTTCAACCGCGGATCTTCTTCCAGCCGTGATTGCGCAACGACTGAGCGCGGATCAGCCTGGGTCGGCGTACGTGGCAGCGCGTCGCTGCCGCCATAGCGCGTGCGCACCTGATCGACCGTCTTCAGGTAGTCGTCGTATTGCAACGGAAAGTTCTTGCCCCACACTGCCGGATCGACTGTGTCATCGGTCAACTCGACGACGCGGAAGAATGGATTGCGGGCCTCCTGCTTGCGCTGAAAGATATTCACCAGCAGCGCCAGTCCAAACACGGTCGCGAGCACGGCAATCACAACTACGCCGACAAACTTGACCCGGCTTCCCTTTCGCGGCTTCTCTGTTTGGATTGATTCGTTCTTGTTCGCTTCGACCATTTCCAAATCCTCTTTTATCGAGGTTCTCAGTGATTCTTTGTGTGAACTCTGTGTCTCTGTGGTGGATTGTTCTCAGAAAGATTTTTTCACCACAGAGACAACGAGATCGCACGGAGTCACACAGAGACCCTAATGAAGATGACCCACTGAACGATGGCAACGGATACAGCTTAATTGTGAATCCTTCGTTTCCGCGTGCGCGCCTTCAATAGCGTCCACGATTTCCTGATGACACTTTCGGCAGGCTTTCTCGGTGACCTCAAAGCCGTGTTCGGAAATGCGGATGTTGTCTTCGAACCAACCGGTGGTGAAGTAGTAAGAATGCCAGAATCCGTTGCGCGCCTTGGTCATGTACTTGCCCACGAATTGCGGCGGCGTGTGGCAGTCGTTACAGACGGCGGCGTTGCGATGACTGGACTTCAGCCACCCGCTGTAGTGCTCGTTCATGATGTGACAGTTCGCACACGCCGCGGGATTGTCTGTCAGGTACGAATACCCCTGGGCGTAAACAAACGTGTAGGTTCCGACACCGATGGCAAATCCCAACGCCACGCCGAGGATGATTCCCTGGGTGATGCGCAGTCTCTTCACGCCTGTTTATTCGTTAGCTAACGAGAACTCGGCGAACGACCGATTCGCTCACCATCTTCGCGCGGATTTCATTGCGACCTGCTTTTTGTTGGCGGCCGCGTCACAAATTAGCTTTCCAGAAGTCGAGCATCAGCCGGTACAGATGACGGGTTGCGGCTTGATCTTCGATCCCGTGTTTCCGCATCGGATAGTTCATCATTTCAAACTTCTTGCCCGCGGCGACCAGCGCATCAATAAACGCCATTTCATTCACTGGGTGCACATTATCGTCGTAGCTTCCGAAAACGATCAGCAGATTTCCGTGCAAGTCCTTCGCGCGCGGTAGTAGTGATGTACTTTGGTAGCCTTCCGGATTCTCCCGCGGGGTTCGCATAGCTGCCTCAGTCCATTTGGTGTCGTAATACCGCCAGTCGGTACCAGGCGCAACGGCGATACCGGCTTTAAACTCCTGTGAACGAGTTAGTAGATTCAAAGTCATATAGCCGCCGTAGCTCCAACCCCACACTCCTACGCGTTTGTCGTCAACCCATCTCTGCTTTTTTAGCCACCGGGCGGCGGCTACCAGGTCAGGCGTTTCGGCTTCGCCGAGCCGCTTAAGGACCGAGTTCTCCAGCTGTTTGTTGATCGCGGTGGCCGAGCGATTGTCTACTTTGACAACGACATAGCCGGCGTCGAGGAGCAGTTGATTCCACAAAATGTCGCCTTGCCATGCGTTTGCGACCTGCGGCGCGGCGGGTCCGCCATACACAAACATGATTACTGGATACTTGCGATCCGTTCGGAAACTCTTTGGCTTCATGATCTGCGCCGGCATCGGAAAGCCATCATCCGCGGGAATTGAGGTCGTCTCTGGAAACTGAACATCGTACGGTGCGATCAGCTGCGGACGCGGATCGGCAATGGTGCTCAACTTCGACCCTTCGTTGTTATGTAAACGCAATTCAGGAAGCGTGCGCACGTCTGAATAGCGATCGAGAAAGTAACGCGCGTCAGGCGACATTGATATTCGGTGAGTACCGGGTTCGTCGGACAGGCGTCTGAATTCTGACCCGTCGACGCGCACGCGATATAAATGTCTTTCGATGGACGATCGCTCGAGAGCGGTGAAGTAAACCCAACCATTTTTTTCGTCGACACCGACAAGTGCCTGCCGCACCCAGAACGCCACGCCACCTGCACTCGCCAAAGCCCATGGACCTTTCGTCACCTGGTTGGCAACGGTGCCGTCCATTCGATAGCGGTAAAGATGCATGTAGCCATCGCGCTCAGATGGCCAAAGGAAGTGCTGACCATCATTAAGGAAATAGAGGTCGTCAGCCAGGTTGACCCAACCGGGATCTGTCTCAGTAAGAATGTGCCTGGCCGCTCCCGTTCTCCGATCGGCAAAATAAAGGGACAGTTCAGTCTGCAGACGCGGCATAGTTTGCACGCTTAAGCGACGGCCATCCGGGAGCCACTTTGCCCGGACGATATATTCAAATGGTTTATCGGTTACGCGAATCCACTGCGTGCGCAGGTTGTTGAGTTCAGCTATTCCGAGGCGTACGCGCGGGTTTTCGCGGCCCGCTACGGCGTAGCGCTGCCGAATGACGCGCGGGGGAAAGGGTGCAATATCGGTGAAAAAGGCGAGGTCAACTTTTGACTCGTCCGATTGAAGGTAGGCGATCGCGTTCGAGTCCGGCGCCCACCAGTATCCGATGTCACGCCGTCCGAAAACTTCTTCCCAGTACACCCAGGAAAGCGTGCCGTTCAGAATCGTCTCTGCACCGTCCCGGGTGACCCGCGTCTCGCGATTCGTATTCAGATCGAAGTAATAGAGATCGTGGTCGCGGACGTATGCGACGCGGTTACCATTCGGGGAAAAACTGGCTGAGGTTTCTTCGGTTGCAGTCCTCGTAAGGCGGTGAAACCGTGCACTGGCAAGTTCAAGAACAAGCACCTCTCCTTTGAGAACATACAATGCGCGCCGGCCCAAGCCATCGAATGCGATCGGCCAGGGCAACGTATTGACGTCAACGCCGGCGACTGCTGATTTGAGACTCGCCAACGCCTTGCCTGCATCAACGACTTTCTGTCTGCGTCCGGTAGCCGGATCCAGTTTCTCAAACGTTCGTTCATACGGCGCCCGACGATTGTCGAGCATCATCACGGTGCTGTCTTCGAGCCATGTCGTCGCAGGAACGCCCGCCACTGCGCGACCCTCTGGGCCAAAAATCCATTCGATAGTTAGTTGGCGTTTATCAGTCTGTGCGCGAGCGATGCCTGCACAGCACAAGAGCAAGACAAGCAGGTTTAGAATTCGACGGCGATATGAAGGTTGATTAGTCATGGCGCACCTCCTGGCTGGAAAATCCCGCGGTCATAACCGCATTCAGTCACAACTTTTCGATCCCGATTTAAGAAGTGGGATTCTATCCGACCCGGTAAGCGACGGGAAGCTTCTTGAAAGGTGAACACCTGATTTGTTCGAACCCGGTCAGGGTCGTACCTTGTCTTCCTCTCTGACTCTATTTAGACAGGATTTACATGATTCACACGATTTGCACGAACAATAAACAAGACCATCTATGCCCATCTTGTAAATCGTGTTAATCCTGTCCACTAAACGCTCGAACCTGGCTTAAGCAACGGGCGTATAATTCATCGCGATGGACTTCATTTCCACACTCGCAGTCAGCCTGGGCGCCTCGTGGGTGTCGGGCATCAACCTCTACGCCACGGTGGCGACACTCGGGTTGTTGAGTCGCTTTGCGAACTTGAAGCTGCCGGGCGAACTCGACGTGGTGACGAATTGGTGGGTAATCGGCGTCGCACTGTTTATGTTCGTAGTTGAGTTCGTCGCTGACAAAGTTCCGGTCGTCGACAGCATCTGGGACGTGATTCACACGTTCATCCGCATTCCCGCGGGCGCGGTGATTGCCGCAACCGCGTTCGGCGAATTCGATCGCAGCGTTCAGGTGATCGCTTTACTCGTGGGCGGCGGATTGGCGCTGAGTTCTCATGGAACAAAAGCCGCGACGCGCGCACTCATTAACACGAGTCCTGAACCCGTTTCGAACGTCGTTGTCAGTCTCGCCGAAGACGTGCTGGTGATCGTCGCGGTGGTGCTGGCTCTGTTCCTGCCGGTGCTGGTGTTCTTTGTGATTGGCGCAGGGCTGGCGGTTTCGCTCTGGCTCTTGCCGCGCGTGATCAAATTTTTCAGGAGTGTCTTCCGAAGGATTCGCAGTTTTTTCCGCCCGGCAACTGCGTGAATGCAGACAGACAGAGGGCGGCGTTGACGCACCGCCCCCCATCATCCTTACGTAGCTATCAGAAGAAAAGTGAATACAACAAACGGTTCGGAGAACCCGACCCGGCGTTTGAAATCACGTTGGTAGTTGCGTTGTTGACGATCGCATTGCGAATGGTCGTTGACGAAGCCGACGGATTCGCTTGCTTGTAAAGCGCGGCCACGCCCGCGACATGCGGCGAGGCCATCGACGTACCGCTCAGCGTCGCCGTTGCCGTATTCGAGGTGTACCAGGCTGAAAGAATCCCCGAGCCCGGCGCGAAGATATCGAGACACGTGCCGATGTTCGAGAAAGACGAGCGCGCATCAGAACTGGTCGTGGAACCGGTGGTGATGGCGTTCGCAGCGCGCGCCGGCGAGAAGTTGCAGGCGTTCGCACCGTTGTTGTTACCGGCGGCCACGGCAATCGTCACATTCGCGTTGTGCAGATTGTTGACGGCATTGTCGAGCGCGCTTGAGATTCCGCCGCCCAGACTCATGTTCGCCACTGCGGGTGCAATGTGATTCTGACGGACCCAATCAACGCCCGCGATGACCCCTGAATTTGAGCCTGAGCCGGAACAATTCAGGACCCGAACTCCGCGCAAGAGTGCGCTCTTGGCCACGCCGTAGGTTGAACCGCCGACTGTCCCAGCGACGTGCGTACCGTGGCCGTTGCAGTCCTGGCCGTTCCCACCAAAGGCATCGAACACGTTCGACGCGCGGCCGCCAAACTGCGTGTGGGCGGTGCGGATGCCGGTGTCGATGACGTAAACGCGAACGCCTGAACCGGTCCAGTTGTAAGTGTATGTGCCGCTCAACGGGAGATTGCGCTGATCGATTCGGTCGAGACCCCACGGCGGATTAGTTTGCGTTGCGTCCGCCGTCACAACGCCGTCCTCTTCGACGAAGAGAACGCGATAGTCCTGAGCCAAGGCTTCGGCATCCGCTTCAGACATTTCCACCGAAAAGCCATTGATGGCGTGCTTGTAAACGTGCTTCAGTTTCCCACGGTAGGTTCGGGCCATGTCTTCTGCCATGTAACCGGCGATTGAGTACTCACCGCGCTCGCCGATCACCGAGTCGTCCAGGACAACGACGTAGTTGTTCGCGATCTTATTTCGGTTTTTCCGAACCTTCTCTTTCCAACCCTGGCTGCTGGCCGGCGATGAGACCAACAACACTGAGCCCAAGAGGGCTGCCACAATCAACAAAGCTAATTTCTTCATTTAGGTGCTCCTATCCTGCGGACGTTGGTTCCGATGAGAGCTAGTTGAAGTGAGCGCCGGGGACACACGACGACCGCTCCCGCGAATGCAGCAAAAAATTTGCCGGACGAAACAACATACTTCGCTTGGCTAACTTAGTAAGGTTTCGGGGGAATGAGCGCGGGCAGTATAGGCAGAATCTGGCGACCGCGCAAGAAGAAATTTGTTGCGTTTTTGTTGCGTCGGGGACTACTGGAAATCCTTGATCAGAATAATGTCTGACGAGGACGTCCCGCGGGTGATTGCGTACTTCTTGAAGTCGCGCGAAGGCTCAGTTCATCTCCTAAACATTTCTGCGACAAACCTACTTTCCGCTGATACAGAACAGTGTGTTTTGGCTCCGCAGAAACAGGTCGCCTCCGGCGATTACCGGCGAGGCGATGAACACCTGGTCTGAGAGTGTATTGGTGGCAATTACTTCCGGCTTCTCGCCTATTCTGAGCACGACCACATCGCCATCTTCCGTCGCCAGGTACAGCTTGCCGTTGGCGCCGACCGGCGAAGCTTTGAAGTTGTAGGCCTTTGGCAGACGCGCTTGCGCAAAGAATGCTTCGCCAGTGGTTGCGTTGTAAGCGCTGATCAACCCGTTGTCGGTCACGAAGAAGAGTTTGTTGTCATGCAACACCGGCGACGTCGTATACGCCAGCCCGCGCGTGTGACTCCAGAGGACTGAGTCGGTGCCCGTGAGGTCGCCTTCCTTGCCTAATTTAATGGCCATCAAGCGCGGATCGCGAAATCCACTCATCACGTAAAGAATTCCATTCTGATATACAGGCATCGGAACCACATTCCCGCCCAGGCCGCCGGCCTCCCAAATCACTTTGCCGCTTTCAGGATCGTAACTGCGAACTTTCTTGGTCGCCGCCACGATCACCTGGCGGCGGCCCGCGTGCTCGATTGCCAGCGGCGTGCTCCAGGAAGTGAGTTCGTCCCGCGTCACGCGCCACAGTTCTTTCCCGTTTCGTTTGTCCACGGCCACCATGAACGACCCGGCTTCGTGATCGAAAACCAGAAAGAGATTATTTCCGTCGAGCAGCGGCGCAGTTCCTTCGCCAAAACCCAACTTGATTTTCATCTGCACGCCGAAGTCTTTCTGCCAGACCAGCTTTCCGCTGAAGTCGTAAGCATAGAGACCCCGCGATCCAAAAAACGCGTAGACATGCTTGCCGTCCGTGACCGGTGAGTTCGAAGCGAAGCTCCCATACACGCGGTGATAGCCCTCGTGTGGAGCGGCAACTTTGGCGGTTTTTTGCCACAGGATTTTTCCAGTTTTGCGATCCAGGCAGAGCACCTCGAATCGTTGCTCCGGCTGAGGCGCAGTGTCGCCGCCGGCGCCACGACCGCGTCGTCCTTCACCTTGCACCTCTGGCGCTGGAGTCGGCGCGGGGGCCGCCGGCTTGCCGGTGGGAATCGCAGTGGTGAGAAATATTCGATCGCCCCACACTACCGGCGTCGAGTGGCCTTTCCCGGGGATTTCCGTTTTCCATTTGATGTTGCTGGTGTCGCTCCAGGTCGTTGGCGCATCACCGCGCGCCATGCCGTTGAAGAACGGTCCCCGCCACTGCGGCCAATGCCCCAGCTGCGGCGCCTGCGCGAGAACCCATGCAGACGCAAGAATCAATAGAAGTGAGGCCGGGATGGCTTTCGGAACGCTCTTCATCTTAGTTCTCCTTGTCTTTCGCAAATTCAGTCGCTTCACGAATACCGCGTATGAGTTTTTCGTCGAAGTAAGAACAGCGCTTAGCCGAGGTAGTGCTGATCTAACTCAAATCGGCTTTGCCTCAAAAGTCAGAGAGTTCCAAGCCTCTCATTCACACCGGGCTTCAGCCCGGTGATCTTTGGCAGGGAGAGATCCGTGAAACCGTTTTAACGGTTTCCACTTCTCAACGAACCGAGAGCTGATCATGATCCAGTTACGTCTGCACCTAGAGAAACCGTTGAAACGGTTCCTTTTACCTTAGCGGCGGTGGCTCACCGGGCTGAAGCCCGGTGTGAATGACAGGCGGAACCTTCAGACCATGAACTTTCAGACTTTTGAAGCAAAGCTACTCAAATCATAAGCGCATCTTTAACTATGGTTGATCCTTCCACTCGGGAATCCGCCCCGGCGTCCAGGGAGCGCCCGCGGCTTCCATTTGCTTTTCCAGCCTCTGAAGATCGGATTCGATCAATTGACGTAGTCGCGTCAGCGTTCCTTCAAACTCAGCGGCGGCGGCGGCGTATTGATCGAAATGAGTTTGCGTCGGCCGCTGAGTCGACAGCCGCTGGCCGACGACGATGCTGTTCACCCGCTGGCTAATCGAGGGGGGCAAGTTTATGTTGCGCGCACGCAAGGCCTGATCGCCACGCAGAGCCCGAAGAATGTCGTTCTTCCGTTTCTCCAGCTGCGCGGCTTCGTCCAGCAGAGTCGCCGGAGCGTTCGGAGTTTCCAACAACGCGCGTCGAATTGCGGCGAGGCGCGGGGTCAAGGCATTCGCGGCGTCGAGCGCGCCCTGAACCGCGCGTTGCAGCCGGGCGACTTTCGTTTGAAATTCAACCAGAGCAGCGCGGTCAGCCTGCGACATGCGCTCCTGACCTTCTACCGCAACCTGGAACGTCTGCGGTTCGCCCATCGAAGTGGTGACGCTGTTCACCCGCTTCGAGACTGATACTTTGTACGCGCCAGGCATCACCAGGGGCCCGCCGGGCGGATCGGCAAAAGGATCTTCCGATTCAGGATTGGGCGGCGGCGGCAGGTTCGCGGCCGGATAGCGCAAATCCCACGTCACCCGCTGGACTCCGGCGGTGACTGGCCCGGTCACACGACGAACTACGCGACCGGATGAATCTGTAATCGTAAAGATGATCGCGGGCGGCTCTTCTTCTTCTTCAGCGCTTAGCTCGGCACGGCTCGGCAAAGTTATCGCCGCGCCACTGCGGGTCGCTGCGCGCTCGGCCTCCTGACGCTTCGCTTTCTTTGTCTTTAATTCTTCTTTTAAGTAATAGGTAAACGTTGCGCCGAAAGGCGGATTGTCAGCCGTGTAGAACGATTCGCCCTGAAAACTCTTGCCGCGGCCGCCGAGCGGTTGCGACTGGATGTACATCAACGCGTCCTCAACTGGAAACAGCGCGTCGTTCTTCAACATCTCAGGCGTTATCGAACGGAGCGGCGTGTAGTTATCAAGGATGTAGATGCCTCGGCCGAAAGTTCCCAGCACCAAATCGTTTTCGCGCCGCTGAATCACAATGTCGCGCACCTGAATTGTGGGCAGGCCGCCGCGTAGCTGAATCCACTTCTGGCCGCCGTCCACGGTAAAGAAAAGACCGAACTCAGTTCCGGCAAAAAGTAAATTTGGATTCACATGGTCCTCAGCGATTCCCCAAACCGGCCAACTCGCCGGCAAGTTACCCTTGATCGAAGTCCAGGTCCGGCCCGCATCAATGCTTTTGAAAAGATATGGCTTGAAGTCAGCGTTCTGATGGTTTTCATAAGCGACGTAGACGGTGTTCGCGTCGTGAACTGAAGTGATGATGCGGCTCACGTAAGCGAGTTCCGGCACGTCGCCAATCTTTTCAACCTTGCGCCAGTTCCGGCCACCATCTTCCGTTATCTGGACCAGTCCGTCGTCCGTACCGACATAGATCAGACCGTCCTTTTTGGGCGATTCAGCGAGCGCCGAAGCGTTCCCAAAGTGAGCGGTTGAAGCATTCTTCGCGACGGCGTCCATGCTCCACACTTTCCCCATGACCGGCAGCTTGTCGCGATCGAGATTGCGCGACAATTGGCCGCTGATTAACTTCCAGGTGTCGCCCCGGTCGTCGCTGCGAAACAGTTTGTCGGCGGCAAAATAGAGACGCGTGTGCGAATGCGGACTGATGATGAAGGGCGAGTCCCAGTTCCAACGCAGCGGATCGTCGTTGCGGCCTTCCTGCGGTTGAATGCCGACGCGCTCGCCGGTGCGTTTGTCGAAGCGTATCAATCCGCCGTTTTGACTCTCAGAATAAACCGTATTCGGATCTTCCGGATCGACCTGACTGCGAAAACCATCGCCGCCCTGAGTCACAATCCAGTCGGAATTCACGATGCCGGAAGCACTGCGCGTTCGCGATGGCCCGCCGAAACTGTAATTGTCCTGCGTACCGCCATAGACGTTATAAAAAGGAGTCGCATTGTCTGTGGTGATGTCGTAGAACTGGGTGATTGGCAGGTTACTTTTGAAATGCCAGAAGGCGCCGCGGTCATAACTCTCATAGACGCCGCCGTCGCATCCCACTAAATAATGATCGGTATTGGCCGGGTTGATCCAGATAACATGATTATCGACGTGCTTGGACCGCTCGCCGAGCCGGCGCAACGTCCGGCCACCATCATCTGAGACCATCAAGAAAACGTTCATTACGTAGACGCGATCGACGTCCTTTGGATCGGCGAAAATCTTTCCGTAGTACATCGCGGTGGTATCAAACTCGTTGCGCCTTTCCCAACTGCCGCCGCGGTCGCTCGAACGAAAGATACCTCCGCGGCGATCAGTTGATTCCACAGTCGCATAGATTACGTTTGAGTCGACCGGCGAGATGGCCAACCCGATCCGGCCCATATCGATGGTCGGTAGGCCGGCCCGCAGACGCGTCCAGGTCGCGCCGCCATCAGTTGATTTGTGAATTGCGCTTTCCGGCCCACCGTTGATCAGCGTCCACATATGACGGCGCCGTTGATACGAAGCTGCATAAATCGTTTCCGGATTGTTCGGATCGATTACGACGTCGGTGACGCCGGTGTGCTCGCTGATCTTGAGAATCTGTTTCCAGCTCTTGCCGCCGTCGGTGGTTTTGTAGAGTCCTCGATCGCCGCCCGGCCCCCACAGCGGTCCCTGCGCGGCGACGTAAACGATGTTGGAATCCTTTGGGTCGATGACGATTTTCCCGATGTGCTCAGATGCCTTCAGACCAACATTTCTCCAGGATCGTCCGCCGTCGTCTGAACGATACAACCCGTTTCCGTAAGAGACACTGCGCTGGCTGTTGTTCTCGCCGGTGCCGACCCAGACCGTCAGCGGATTCTTCGGGTCGAGAATTATCGCGCCAATCGAGTACGAACCCTCGCGGTCGAATACCGGCGTCCAGGTCGTACCATTGTTAACTGTCTTCCAGACGCCGCCCGATGCGGCAGCCACGTAATATTTCGCCGAATTATTTGGATCGACCGCAATTCCAATTACCCGCCCGGAAGTGAACGCGGGCCCGATAGACCGAAAACGTAATCCATTAAAAGTCGCGATGGACATCGGATCGCGTGGACGGCCTTCGTCTTCACCCGCGGGTTGATCTGGCCCACGCGAGGGTTCCGGCGCCGGGCTGGGCGATGGGGTCGCTGGCGGGACCGGCGACGGTCCACGTTCTTGCGCAAAGACAGTTGGCGCAGTTAGGGCGATCAAAAAAAGGGCGATGGCGGCAATTAGCGAACGGTTTCGGAGAGTACAGTGGTGCATGCGAACTAATTTCTCCTCATTGGCAGTGGCGAATAATGGCGCGCAGTATATGCGGCGACGACGCCTGAGTGAAGTAGAGATTCCGGCCGGTGATCCGTTTCAGTTAGGAGTTAGTTTGGAGCGGCCCCCCTCAAGAGTCTGAAAGTTCACGGTCTGAAGGTCGCCTGTCATTCACACCGGGCTTCAGCCCGGTGGTCCACAGCTGCTAAGGTAAAGGAACCGTTTCAACGGTTTCTCTAGGTGCAGACGCAACTGGATCACGATCAATCTCTCGGTTCATTGAGAGGTGGAAACCGTTAAAACGGTTTCACGGATCTCTTCCTGCCAAAGATCACCGGGCTGAAGCCCGGTGTGAATGAGAGACTTGGAATTCTCTGACTTTTGAGGCAAAGCCCTAGCGACCGGATCATACTTAACCTGGCTGCGCGTCGAAATGAAGTTCATCCTGCTTTTTCTAACTCTGTTCCTGTCCAGCTCTGATTGGCCGCAGTTTCGCGGCCCCACCGGACAGGGGCACTCAGACGAGCATGACCTCCCGCTCAACTGGAGTGAAACCACCAACGTTCGCTGGAAGGTAGCGATTCCCGGCAGAGGTTGGTCATCGCCCGTCGTCCGGGGAGACCGTGTTTGGCTGACCACTGCGACCGAAGAAGGAAAATCTTTGCGGGCGCTCGCAGTTGATCGAAACAGCGGAGCCATCCTGCTGAACGTTGAACTATTCCGCTTAAAGTCGCCAAAACTCACCAACTCAAAAAACAGTCTTGCTTCACCCACGCCGATCATCGACGGCGATCGCGTCTTCCTCCACTTCGGCGCGTGGGGCACGGCATGCATTACCCAGTCGGGTGAGATCGTTTGGAAGACTCGGCTGGAATACGACAACGGGCAACATGGAACCGGTGGATCGCCGGTGCTTTACGGGGATCTGCTGATCATTAGTTGCGATGGTAACGATGTTCAGTTTGTGGTGGCGCTCGATAAACTCACCGGCAGGGTCAGGTGGAAAAAGCCGCGAGAAGGCTATCAGGCCTACACGACCCCTTTGATCGTTTCACTCCCCACCGGCGATCAGGTGATTAGTCCTGGCGCTTTCCGCGCAGTTGCTTACGAACCGCGCACCGGCAAGGAGCTTTGGCAGGTTACATACGGCGAAGGTTTTTCCAACGTGCCGACACCCGTCTATGGCGCGGGTCTGGTGTTCATCTGCACCGGTTTTCAACAAGCTTCGCTCTTGGCCGTGCGCCTGGACGGCCGCGGTGATGTGACAAAATCAAAAGTGGTTTGGAAGCTCGATCGGGGCGTGCCGTTAACACCTTCTCCACTACTGGTCGGCGACGAATTGTATTTCGTCACGGACAACGGCATTGCCACTTGCGTGGATGCCAAAACGGGGAAGGAATATTGGCGCGCCAGATTGGGAGGCAATCACAGTGCATCGCCAATCTATGCGGACGGACGAATCTATTTTCTCAGTGAAGAAGGCGAATCGGTGGTAGTTGCGCCGGGACGGCAGCTCAAGCATCTGGCCACCAATCAGATCGAGGGCCGCACACTTGCTTCGATGGCCGTCGCTGGCGGATCAATCTTCGTCCGTAGCGAAACGCATCTGTATCGGATCGCGAAATAACTCCAAACGGCTTTGCCTCAAAAGTCAGAGAATTCCAAGTCTCTCATTCACACCGGGCTTGAGCCCGGTGATCTTTGGCAGGAAGAGGTCCGTGAAACCGTTTTAACGGTTTCCACCTCTCAATGAACCGAGAGATTGATCATCATCCAGTTGCGTCTGCACCTGGAGAAACCGTTGAAACGGTTCCTTTACCTTAGCAGCTGTGGACCACCGGGCTGAAGCCCGGTGTGAATGACAGCAGAACCTTCAGATCATGAACTTTCAGACTCTTGAGGCAAAGCCGGTCGCTATCCCGATGTCTCGGGCCCGACACGAAGCAAGTTGCCTGCTCACCCCTTGCGCCGAATCGAGTACAGCCGATGTTCCGTCCTTATCAACAAGCGATCGCCCACCAGCGCCGGAGATGCCATTGTGAAATCGTCCAGGTCATTCACATGCAATAACTTGAATTCATCGCCCGTTGACACGACGAAGGTCTGGCCTTCCTCGCTTAAACAGAAGAGCTTGCCGTTGTAAGCCCAGGGCGACGTCGTGAAAGCGGTCGCGGCCGGATCGATCCGCGTCTTGTAGGTCTGCTTGCCGGTCCTGGCATCAAAGCGGGTAAGAATTCCTGTTTCAGTCAGCTGGTAAATGGCGCCTTCGTAAGCGAGAGAGGATGGCAGATAGGTGCCGGCACGTTCTTGCGACCAGACAATATGTTCGTTCGAGGTCTGATCTTTTTTGAGCGAGATGTCACCTTTAGCTCCCGGACGAATCGCAAATAATGTTCGCCCTCGGCCGGCATTAAGATAAAGCAATCCTTCGTATGCAAAGGGTGTTGGGATCGAATTCGCTGACATCCCCGACAATCGCCACAGTTCTTTCCCGGTCAGGTCGTAACTAATCGCTTCCCCTGGGCCCACCGCGACAATTTCAGTGTTTGATCCGTGGCGCCAAATATAGGGCGTGGCCCATCCCGACCGTATCGGTAACCCCTTACCAATGTCGCGGTTCGTGCGCCACACTTGCTTGCCTGTCAGCTTGTCGAACGCCGCGATGTATTGCTGCTTCTCGTTGTCGCTAACGATTACCAGAAGGTTTCCGACAAGCACCGGCGAGCCGCCTGTCCCGAAATCGAGATAAATCGGATTCGCTTCAAGCGGTGCCGTCCACACCTGTTTGCCTTTCAAATCAAAGCTCCATAAGCCAAGGTTTCCGACGAAAATGTAAATGAATTTGCCGTCGGTCACCGGAGTCTCTGAGACAAAGCTGTTCTTGCGGTGACGTCCGCCGGGAGGCTGACCTTTATAGAATTCCTTCTGCCACTCCATCTTGCCGCTCTTCAGGTCGAGACAATAGACGACGTAATGCAGCATCACTTCTTTTGGGAGCTCGATGTCGCGCTCGGTAAGGCGTTTCATGATCTCCGCCGGCGGCAGTCCCTGTTTTTGTAACTCGGCGGCGTATTCATTGCTGTACTCGGTTCCGGTTTGCGGTGGCTTCGACTTGCCCTCGGTGGTTACAGTAGTCACGTAAACCTTGCCGCCGGTAACGATTGGCGATGACCATCCGCGCCCGGGAATCTCTTGCGACCACTCCACGTTTTCGGTTTTCGACCAGTGATCGGCGAGCTTCGCGTGCTTGCCCACGGGATTCGATTCCGGCCCGCGAAACTGCGGCCAGGCAACGTTTTGACCGCGAGCTGCGGCTGAGGCCAAAACCAGCGTGCACACCAAACCGGCGTGGCGCAAAAGAAAGCAAGGGTTAATTACGATGCGATTAGTCTTCATTTCAGAACCGATTCTAGTCATGATTTTCTCGTGTTTGATTTGTGGATTCTATCCGACTCGATGACGCTCGGCGAGCCCCACCGTTTCGTTTGTTTGGAGCGGCGAGGCCTTGCTTCAGATGTCATTCGCATGTCGGATGCGAATTCTACTACGCCGCAGAGCGGCGAAATGTTTATAGCCACGAAGCGTCCCCTTAGCTCCTCTCGGCAGTGAGCAAAATGCTCGGCATTTTGCTCACTGCCGAAGAGGGAAACGCCTATGCTAGGTTGCCCTATAAACATTCAGTGCCTACGGCACTTTTCCAATGCCTTCCGAGGCTCGGCAATTAGAAAACGACGCTTTTGAAACAAGACCGAGCGGTGAAGTCGACGCTGCTGCTGACTACCACCAGCGCAGCGCTTTCCACCAAAGCGATCCGAGGATCGTCCAGATGAGAAGGTTGGCCACTGAAGCTACGAAGCCAATCCACCACCACGTGCGCTGCTTTACATAGCCTGCGCCGAACCAAATCGGTGCGGGTGTGGTGCCGTAGTGAGTGAGCGAGGCATTCAGATTTGAAGCGTAAGCGAGCAGCAGCACCGTCAACGCCACGGGCGCGCCCGCGGCAATAATTACGACGAGGAACGGAATGTACATCGCCGACACGTGTGCCGTGATCGATGCGAAACCGTAGTGCGCGTAAAAATAAACGAGTAGTAAGACGGCGAACGCAGCTGCCCAGTGCCAGCCGACCGTGAAGTTTGCGGCGACTTCTGCAAAGCGTTTCGTGATGCCTGTTTCACCAAGTGCCTCAGCCATTCTCACGAGGCCGCCATACCAGATGAACACGTCCCACGCGCCGCGTTCGGTGATGACGTCTTCCCAGGTAAGAACTCCCGACAGCAGAAGCACGCCGATGCCCAGCATCGCGACGACGGCATAGTTGATGCCATGGAATGCTGTCGTCATCCACAGCGTCGCGACCAACGCGAACACCAGAAGCATCAGAATCTCGTGACGCGAGACCCTTCCCATTTTCCGAAGTTCGGTGCGCGCAAATTCGGTGGCGGCAGGCGTGTGTTTGATCTCGGGCGGAAACAGCCGATAGATCAGCGGCGGAACGACGGCAAGCGAGACAAGTCCCGGGACCAATCCGGCAATGGCCCAGCGCGCGTAGGTCAACTCGACGCCGGTTGTCTCTTTCGCAAACTTCGCGATGATGACGTTTGAAGCCTGCCCCGTCAGGAACATCGCGCAAATGATCACGTCGGCCTGGTATAGCAGCGTTGTGAGAAACGCGCCGAGCCTGCGCGCCGTTGGTCCCGGCCGCGACTCGTAAGTTTCGGCAATCGATTTCGCGATCGGAAAGACGATGCCGCCTGAACGCGCCGCATTCGACGGGATGATCGTCGCCAACACAAGGTCTGTTGAAATCAGCGAATAACCGAGGCCGAGTGATCTCGATCCGATTGCCCTTACGAATAGCAAAGCGATTCGACGACCCAGGCCGGTTTTGATCATGCCGCGCGAAATGAGAAAGGCCGCAAGCACCAGCCAGACAATCGGATCGGCATATCCGCGCAGTGCATCAACCGGCGATAGAGCGCCGCTCAACATGACTGCGGTGACGCCGAGCAGGACGACGGCGCCACTGGGAATCGGACGCACGATGCCGCCGACGATCGTGGCGACGAAGATCGCCAGAAGGCGCCACGACTGTGGAGTGATGCCTGCCGGAACCGGCAGCATGAGGATGAAAAAAGCGGAAGCGAGGACCAGCGCCCATTTCAGAACACGGATCAGGGTCGAATCAACCTGGCGGGAATCACTTGCCGCAACGCTCTCGGATTCAGGAGTCGCTGGCGGCGGAGCACCGGGTTGTCGATCGGTCATAGGCGCAGTTCGGTGTATGAAATTCTTTTACTGATTATGAAAGAATCTTCACTCGCGCACTGAGGATCAACGCCGAAGGCGTTCGTTAATTCCAGCCCAGGGCATCGCCCTGGGGATGCGAGCCGCGTCATCAGTTAATAACTCTGAAAGAGTTCGCTAAGCCTCCGGCTCAACGCCTGCGGAACCAATCGGTTTACGAACTCTTTCAGAGTTTCTGATTGGTTATCCACCTTCTAACCCCAGGGTAGAAACCCTGGGCTGGAATTCGCGAATGCCTTCGGCATTTTGACTGACCGTTAATTCAGCTTGTCGTATTCTTTCTTTGCCGCGATCAAAATCGGAAGGGTCGCGTCCGCGTCTTTCCACAGCGCGAAGAAATCCTGATAAGCCTTGCGCGCTTTTGCCGTGTCGCTTTGCAGGGCGGCGGCACGGGCCAGACCCAGGTGCGCCACCACGTAGATCGGAGAAGTAGGCTGCGAGCCGCGATGGTCGAGAATCTTCTGAAATTCCGTTGCCGCCTCTGCTCCCTTTTGCAGTTTCAGGTACGCCTGGCCGCGGAGATACGCGATCTGGAAAAGCGCGTAGCCTTCAAAAGGCCTGGTGGTTTCCAGCAATTGGATCGCCTGCGCCGCATTGTCACGCTGCAATTCCATTCGCGCTTGAACCAGCGGCGCCAAAATCTTGTTAAGAACCGTGTCGGTCGGAGAACGCCTGGTCAGTTCCGCGATCAGGTTTTGGGCCTGGCTGAACTCGCCGCAGCCAGCCAGCGCATTGGCCGCATTGGCCGTGGTCACTTGCCTGGTCGTGAGGCTCAGCGCCTTTGCGGTCTGCTCTTTCAGCCGGGCGCAATCACCAAACAGTGCGTCCCGCGCCGCGGCCGCCACCGCGATCTGCGCGGCCACGTCTTTCTGATCGCGACGTTCGGCTGATTCCAGCGCGCTGTCAGAAAATTCCTGTGACTTTTTCAGTTGGCCCAAAAACGCTGCCGTCTCTGATTGCCAACCCTGCGCAAGATACTCGTCCGGTTTTCCGCTCAACCAGTCGATCTGTTGCTGCATCGTCGCGCTATCGTGCTGGACAAACGCGATCCGAAACAGAGTCCTGCGCATGGCCGTACTGTCCAGCTTTTGTCCCTGGGCCTGATTAATAGTCTGCCTGGCGTCGTCATAGCGATTGAGAGCTAATTGCGCTGCCGCCAAGAGCGAATAGCCGGACGTCGATCCTGGGTTGAGGCGAATCGCTTCGCGTGCCTCAGCGGCCGCCTTGTCGAATAAACCAAGCTCGTTGTATTTCACCGCCAGGTTGTTTGGCGGCGATGCGTCGCGCGGATAGGTGCCCTTCCACTGTTCAAGCGTTTCCAGATACCTCTCCAGCTCGCCCGTAACGTTGTCGTAGTACGCCTGAGTGATATAAAGCCTTTCATTCTCACCGACGCGATCGCGCAGTTCGTAAGCTTTGCGAGAGGCCTCAGCCGCAAGCTCGTACTGCCGCGTGTTGTAGTACATGGACGACATCGCAGCGTAAGAGCGGGCGAAGTTCTGATCGACCTCAGTCGCTTTTTTGAAGGAAGGAATGGCGTCCAGATATCGGCCCTTGAGCTGCTGCTCAATTCCGTTTGAATAGTATTTAAGCGCTTCGAGCGATGACGTCGTTGCCTGATGGATGGGCTTGTCATACTTCTGAATTGACGCCAACGACTCGCCCAGTTGCTTACGCAGGTTGGTCGCCGCCGTTCCCAACGACGAAAGCACTTCCTCTTTGTTGTCCGCCTCGGCCTGTTCCAGCGCGATCGTGTCGCCGGTTTGCGCGTTCGTGGCTTCCAGCGTCACCACGTAATGACTTCCGATGTTGGAAATTGAGCCGGTGAGAAACGCTTTAAATCCTTGCCGCTGGCAAATCTCGCGCGCGATGTCTTTCGACACTCGTTCATCCGGGGAGCGATTCATCAGACGCAGCGCTTCGCGCACGCGAGTGTCAGAGAAGATGCTCAGGAAGGGTGACTGCTCAAGTTGCGAGCCCAATGCTTGCTTGAGCGTTCCATCGAACACCGGATCGCCGGTTGTGTTGACGAAATCGGCAACGACGATCGTATCTTCCCTAGTCAGGGGAGCACCTGAACCCGATTTGAAGTACCAGAGCAAACCCAACGTCACGGCCACAGCTGCGAGGCCTGCCGTAATCAGGACGGTGCGCTTTTGAAGTTTCCTTCCCACGGCCTGCGGACCACTGCTCGCGCTCGCTGCGCTCGCGGCCGCCGGCATGGTTGAGGTGACGACTCGCGGTGTCTCTGTCTTGAGAGCTGCGGACAACTCGGCTGTCCGTTGGGCCCCGGGGACAGCTTCGGGCGGGCTGGTGCGCTCTAACTCTGCGTCGAGCTCGAGACGCTTCTTCAAATTCCGCAGATCGTTCAGCAAATCATTCGTTGACTGATACCGGTCTTCGCGCGGTTTCGCGAGCGCTTTCCCAACGATGCGCTGCAGCTCGTCCGGCGCTTCGGGCGCGTATCGCGCCAGCGGTGGCGGCGGTGCCTCTCCCAGGATGGACATCAGAACTTCGACTCGATCCGAACCCTTGAACGGCAAGCGCCCGGCTACGATCTCGTAAAGCACGATGCCGAAGCTAAAGATGTCGGTCCGCGCGTCAACCGGCAGACCGCGCGCTTGTTCCGGCGACATGTAAACGGCCGTTCCCATGACGACGCCCGGTTCAGTTTTGATGTTGATAGAGGTTGGCGCTTCGCTGTCCACAAAAACCGGGGACTGCGGCGGCTCAGAAAGTTTCGCGAGGCCAAAGTCGAGGACTTTCACGATGCCATCGCGGCGGATCATA
Source organism: Pyrinomonadaceae bacterium (assembly GCA_049273695.1). Classification (GTDB taxonomy): domain Bacteria; phylum Acidobacteriota; class Blastocatellia; order Pyrinomonadales; family Pyrinomonadaceae; genus UBA11740. The sequence goes on along the minus strand of JBASRE010000042.1, from coordinate 406,151 downwards.
ATGTTGTCGGGCTTGATGTCGCGATGAACGATGCCGGCTTCGTGCGCTTCGGCGAGGGCACTCGTCGCCTGGATCGCGATCTCGAGCACGTCACCCACCGTCATACTTGAGTTCGCCGCGCGTTCGCGCAGCGTCTGTCCGTCTATGTACTCGATCGCGATGAAATGGCCTGACTCAGTCTGATCGATTTCGTAGATCGTGATGATGTTCGGATGATTCAGCGCCGACGCCGCTTTCGCCTCTTGAACGAACCGCTCCATGCGAACACGATCCGCCGCGAGCTCTACCGGCAGGATCTTCAAGGCCACATTCCGGCGCAGGCGGGTATCTTCGGCGAGATAAACTTCGCCCATGCCGCCCTGTCCAAGCTTTGAGCGGATTTCGTAACGGCCGATTTTTGTGCCTGGAGCAACACTCATCAGTAAACCCTTGCCGTCCCTGTCTGGCGTCTTGGCCGGTGAATATTACAGCTTTGTTTGGAATTTAGGTGAGCGAATTTCAAATAATACGACGGTCAGGGCTGAAAGGCCTGAGTGAGCTTTCGAAACGTCGTTCCGCGATCTAATTTGCCCGCGCAACGCGCCTTAGCTGCGCGCCGCCGATGGTTATCGCCTCGACTTCGCCAGATACCGAATTCAACTGGAATGATACCAGTCCTTCGCCGAGCCAGCGCCGGTACCATACGATCCGGAAAGTGTCGTGATGCCAGTGTTCGAGATCGGCGCTGCGGGTGTCGCCCTTGCCGATGATTAGTCGCAGCTTACCGTCTGCGAAGGTGACTTCGATCTCGCCATAGAACGGATCGGCGTACTTGCCCGCGTAAGCCGTGAGCGCGTGGCTCGGTTTTGTGTCCGACTTGCGGCGGGCCTGCTGGGCCGCAGCTTGCCTTTTGCCCTGCGCGTCCAGGCCGTCATAAAGCGTCTTCATCTCTTTCGACCAGTCGCGGCCGTTTTCGTCGCCAAACGCCAACACATCGAACGCCTTGTACATCAGCGCATGACGCACCTCTGCATGATCGACGTTTCCAAAGATGTAAATGCCAAGTTTCTTGTCCGGTATCAAACCAATGATTGCTGTTCGCCCGGCGAGGCTTCCAGTGTGGAAGTTCACCATCTCGCCACGATAGTCGTGCTGAAACCAACCGAGCCCATACGTCGTCCAGTGCGGTTTTGTCAGCGACACCGTCGGATAAAATTGCCCGGGCGGCACGATCGCCTGCGGCCGCAACAGTGCTTGATGGGTCGCGGGCTTGAGCAGTTGTTTCCCGTTGACGGTCGTATTCGCGAGCATGAAGTCGATCCATTTGGCAATGTCATTAGCGGTCGACCAGACGGCCCCCGCCGGAGCGATTGGGTCAGCCGTCTGTTCAGGAATTACCGTGATCGTGCCGTCAACATTCACATGCGCGGACGAGCGGTTTTGATGGCTGCTCGATGCGCCGTAGGTGGCAAACGTATTCTTCATTCCCAAAGGCGCGAACAGCCGCTCAGTCGCGAACCGCTCCCACGGCGTTCCGCTCACCTTTTCAATCACCTGACCGGCGACGGCGTACATAACGTTCTGATATGTGTAACCGCCGCGAAACGGATACGCCGGCCGCGCGTACTGCATCCGCTTGACGATCTCGGCCGCGGACAATTCCGGCGTCCACGACCACAAGAAATCGGCGTTGCCCATTCCGCCGTTGTGCGTAAAGAGATCGCGGATCCTCAACTCGGACGTCACGTATGCATCGGCAACGCGAAAATCCGGCAGATGCTTGATCACCTTGTCGTCCCAGGAGACCTTGCCTTCGTCGACGAGCATTCCCATCGTCACCGCGGTCATCGCCTTGGTCGTGGACATCGCGCCAAAAAGCGTGTCGGCATCAACCGGCGAAGTCTTGCCCTGCTCGCGCATACCGTAACCCTTTGCCAGGATCACCTTGCCGTCCTGCACGACCGTGATCGCCATGCCCGGCACTTTCCATTCCTGGCGTGCGGCTTCGGCGTACTTATCAAAATCCTCGACCTTGTTTTGCGCGACCGCAGACACGGCCACGACAAGGATCAGAATGCTCAAGACAACCTTTCGTTTCATGGCCGTGAATCGTAAATGGTTAGTCATGATTGGTAAAGGCAGATCGTGAGGTGATCTGGAGAATCGCTTTGTTGCGGCATAGCCCGATATTTGCCAGTTAGAGCGGCAAATCAGAAGGCTCTCCAAAGAGTCGCTTACGACGAGCGCAACGCCACCTGATCTTCCGAATTGATGTTCAGCACTCGGATCGTTGTCCTGCCTGTTGATGACTTGCCAACTAAATAGACTCCCTGCCACTCGAAATGGTCTTCCCACGCCTGGCGCCGCGGATGAAACAACTCGGTGATTCTATCTGTTTCGGGATCGATCCCAGTTAGATTGGTTCCTTTGTGAAGATTGCAATCGATGCAGGCAGGGCGAGATTGTCGATGTCGTCGCTACCGCCATGAACTTTGGGAATGACGTGCTCGACATGAAGGGCGGCTAGCGGCGAATCATCTTGATGAAGATGACAATATTCGCAAGCGTTTTAGAGCACGCTCGCGAACTTGAGCCCTAATCTGTGTGCCGATCATTTAACTGGAAGTTCGCAATCTGCTGCGCTTGACGCTTGAGAACGGCGACGAACTTATTCGCCCGGACATAACCTGCGTATTCCGCCCGCTCGTCTTCCGTGAGTTTGCCTTCCGTTGATTTTCGGGCGAGTTCTTCGATGCGAGCTTGGAGTTCAGCGTCGGCGCGAAAGCCAATCACTGCGTCAGCTTTTTCCGGCAGGACAATCTCGAGCATCGGCCGCACGCCGCGATCAAATGCCAAACTTTCTGAGGTCGTTGCCATGCGCCGAACTTAGCACGCTGATTAGAACTTTTGCAATTGTTTGCTAATCCGAAACAAGATTCTCCGCACACTACGGCTGAGACTCCACAATCTTCTGCACCACGTTGGTGATTACGTGGAGATGTGTGCGTCGGGTTGGTAGGGTCCTAATTTCAGAATCTCTGTGGAGCTCTGTGGAACTCCGTGTCTCTGTGGTGGATTGTCTTTAAGAACTACCACCACAGAAACACCGAGAACCGCAAACCCGCCCAGAGAAAAGCAAGCCAGGACACTACTAACCGGGTTCGACGTTTAGCTCTTATTGCGACCACGACGCAGGTTTTCGCACCCACCGGTGAGCGCGAAGTTGTTCATACAGTTCTTCCGGCAGAGGACCGGCATCGCTCGCCGCCAGGTTAGCTTCGACGTGAGATAACTTGCGCATGCCGGGAATGATCGTGCTGACAGTTGGATTGGAAAGGATAAAGCGCAGCGCCAGTTCAGGCATCGTGATATTCGTCGCGTGCTCCTGGTTCCACACGCGCAATGTTTCTTTTAGCGCTTCCGCGCGATCAACGCTCGCGTTTAGGTTCTCAGGCACAAAATATGTGTTGCGCCAATCGCCTTCGGGCCAGCGACTCTCTTTGGTCAGCGAGCCCGTCAGTGTGCCTTCATCAAACGGCACGCGCGCAATCACGGCGACATTCATTTCGTCACACGCCGGAAACAACTCGTCTTCGGGATTCTGATCGAAGATATTGTAAATGACCTGAGCCGCAGCGAGCTGACCGGTGCGCACCGCGCGCACTCCATTCCACGGCTCCCAGCGATTGATACTGATTCCGATCGCGCCGATCAGTTTTTGGCTGCGCAAGTCGTCCAGTTTGTAGAACCAACGATCATCGCGCAGCCACTCGTCATTCCAGGTATGGAACTGGATCAGATCGAAGCTTTGCAGATCAGCATTCTTCAAACTGCGATGAACGTATTCTTCGACGTGATCGGGCGGGTACGATTCTTTAAGCGTCGAATCCGCGCGCGCCGGCCACTCTCGATTCATCGGGGGAATCTTTGTCGCCGTGTAAAGACGCTTCTGCGGATTCGCGCGCACGGTTTGGCCCAGCAACTGTTCGCTATGCCCTTCGCCATAAGCGTAGGCCGTATCGAAAAAGTTGCAGCCGAGATCGACGGCGGCCTGAAGCGACTCCAAAGACTGTTGGTCGTCCGAGTTCGACCAGCTGCCCATGCCCCACATGCCATAGCCGATTTCGCTGACTTGCCAATCGGTGCGGCCGAAAGTTCTGTTTCGCATTATGTTTTTATCGGCTCCAATCCGACCCGCCGAAGCAAGGCCGCGAGCCGTGGATCGCCGCGCAGATTGTCGAACCGCGGATCGGCCACCAAATAGTTAAAGTTGATTGAGCGTTCAGCCATGGCTTTTTCCAGCCAGGCGAAAGCTTGATCGCGGTCATTCAGGCGAGTGTAGAAGAGCGCTATATCCGCCGGCGACACGTACGCGGTTTTCGAGCGTTCGAGCAAAACGTTAAGTCGATTCTGCCAGACCCCTTTGATTCCGGAAGCGGCGAACACCTTTCTCAACTCGGCCACGGTTTCGGGCGACGAGCCTTTCAGTCTTTCTTCGAGTAACTCTTCGTGTTTGCCTTGCGCCTCATACACTTTTGCGAGCGTACCGTGCGCGACGCCATAATTCGGATCCAACTCCAGAGTCTTACGCAGTTGCTCGATCGCTTCGTCGTAACGGCGCGCGAGATACAAAACGTCACCCAGGTTTTCGTTAACCGGCAGCGCCAATGGATCGACGTCGCGAGCTTTTCTGGCTTCCGCAATCGCTTCGTCAAACCGGCCGAGAGCGGGCAGGAAAAGCGAATAGCGCTGGTGCGCCGTCGCGTAACTCGGATTCAATTCAATGGCGAGTTTGAACTCGCGCTCGGCGCCCTCCCAGTCCCAGTCATAGACCGTTTTGATGGCCGCCAATATCGCGTGCCCCTCAGCCAAACGCGGATCGAGTTCGAGGGCCCGGTTCGCGGCGGCCCGGGCCTTTTCATACGCCTGCTTTGGCTCGACATAGCGGTACCAACCGCGCGAGTACCAGGTATCGGCCAGCCCTGCATACGCCAGCGCATAGGTTGAATCTTTTTCGATCGCCTGATTGAAGTATTCGACTGACTTTTCCAGGGACTCGGTCGTGCGCTTGTTCCAAAGGAAACGGCCTTTTAAATAGAGCTGATAAGCGTCGGCGTTCTGCGTGTAACCTTTGGTCACCCGGCTCTGATCCGATCCGGAAAGCTTCAGCCGCAGGTGATTGGAAATCTGGCCGGCAATGACGCGCTGCATCGACAGAATGTCCGCCACCTTCTCGTTGTATTGCTCGCCCCAGAGCTGTTTGTTTTCTCTGACATCAAGCAGCTCAGTGCTGATTGTCAGACTGTCGCCGCGTTGCACGAGCCGGCCGGTCAGCACGGCGTGCACGCCCAACTCTTGTCCGGCTTTCAAGGGATCGATCTTCTGTCCCTTGTAACGAAACGCTGAACTGCGCGCGATTACTCTCACGTTTGGCAACTGGGCCAGGCTGTTGATGATGCTTTCGGTAACGCCATCGGAAAGATATTCGGTTTCGGGGTCCTGACTCTGGTTTTCAAACGGCAGGACTGCGATCGATTGAATCGCTGCTCCCGAGTTACGCGAGCGCTGAAGCAGGACCAGGCCCACCAGTCCGAAGAACACCACTAAAGACGTGACGATTGCCACGCGCTTGTGTTGCTTGATTCCAGTGACAATGTATTCGGCGCTTGACGGCGACGGCGGAGTAGATACGGTCGCCGGCGTTTCGCCTGTCGCAGTCAGCGGTCCAACCTTATGTTCGCTGCCGGAGATCGACCTGCGTAGTTCAGGCGTAACGCCGGTCGTCTCTGCCGTGGCGTCCAGCTTTCGTTTTAAGTTACGTAGGTCGGCGACCAGTTCTTCGGCGGCTTGATAACGGTCTTCGAGCTTCTTTGTTAGCGCCTTCGAAACAATTCGCTGCAACTCGGCCGGCGCCTCATTGACGTAGCTCTCCAGCGGGGGCGGCTCCCGCTGAAGAATGAGAGAGATTATTTCCGTGGGTGTTTCGCCCGCGAACGGTTCGTTGCGCGTGATCATCTCGTAGATGACTGCGCCCAGGCTCCACAGATCGGTGCGCCGGTCGACCGCGATCCCTTTTGCTTGTTCGGGCGACATGTATTTCGCCGTCCCGATCACGGCGCCGGCGCTGGTATTTATCATTGCGAGGGTTTCGGCCTCGGCATCCGACGAAGAACTGGACGAGACAATTAGTTTGGCCAGGCCAAAATCCAGCAGCTTAATGTAACCATCACGGCGCACCATGATGTTATCGGGCTTGATGTCGCGGTGAATGATCCCCGCGGCGTGGGCCGCAGCCAGCGCGCCGCCGGCCTGAATCGCGATATCGAGTATGTCGATCAGGTTAAGACCCGCGTCGATGCGTCGTCGCAGGGTCTGGCCTTCGATGAATTCGGTGGCAATGAAACGAATGTTTTCGCTGCTGCCGATCTCGTAGATGGTGAGAATGTGTGGATGATTCAGGGCCGAAACAGCTCTTGCTTCTTGAGTGAACCGGTGCAGGCGTTGCTCATCCCCGGTGACGTCGTCCGGCAGGATTTTCACCGCCACAGTTCGATCCAGTTCGGTGTCCTGGGCCAGATAGACATCGCCCATCCCGCCCGCGCCAATCTTCGAGCGAATTTCGTAACGGCCGAGTCTTGTGCCGGCTTCGAGGGCCATCAGTTTTGTCAGTTAGCCTTTGACAGATGGTAAAGGACTTTTCCCGGCCGCGCAGCAGTCATGGCCCCGGACTGGAAAATAATCTGCCCGTTAACAATCACGAAGGAAAAACCTACCGCATATTGATGCGGCCTCTCGAAGGTGGCGAGATCGCGCACCATCGCTGGATTGAAGATCGCAATGTCGGCCTGCATGCCGGGGCGAAGCAATCCTCGATCTGTCAGACCGAGCCGCTGAGCCGGAAAAGAAGCCATCTTCCGCACAGCTTCTTCGAGCGAAATCACTTTTTTCTCGCGCACGTAAACGCCGAGCACGCGCGCGAATGTGCCGTAGCTGCGCGGATGCGGACTGGCGGTGCCGAAGATCGGGATCTCGCCGTCCGATCCGATCATCGTCGCGGGATGACTCAGAATGCGTTTTAAGTCTGCTTCGCTAATCGCGTGAAATATTCCCGAGCATCCGCCCTGCTCGACCAGCCAGAGCGTCGCTTCGGCAGCATTCGGAATCGTCAGCGTCATCTTGCGCAGGCGCGTGATGTCGGAAAGGTTCTTGCCGGCCAGCGAAGCGTCCCAACTGCAACTCGCGATCTGCACGTTGCGAGGATCGCCGCCGCCGCGCTCTTCACGAATCAGCCGCATCGTCTCAGCTTTGATTTTTCGTCGCGTCGTCGGGTCCTTGAGCCGCTTCAAAAGCTCTTCGCGGCCGCCTTCCTGCGCCCAGGCGGGAAGCAGCGCAGCGGTGACAGTAGTGCTGGAAGCGGTGTAGGGATATTGATCGATCGTGGCGTCAACGCCTCGCGCGCGTGCTTCATCGATCAAGCGCAGCGTGGTGATGCTCTTGCCCCAATTCTTCTTGCCGATAATTTTGTGATGCGTGATCTGCGTCGGCAGACCGCCACGTTCGCCGATCGCAATCGTCTCTTTTACGCTGTCAACGCTGCGCGTCGCTTCGTCGCGCATGTGCGAGATGTAGATGCCGCCGTAGCGCGCCGCTACTTTCGCCAGCTCAACGACTTCATCGGTTTCGGTGAACGTACCGGGCACATAGAACAGTCCGGAACTTAAGCCGAACGCGCCGTCGTCCATTCCCTGCTTCACCAGCGCGCGCATCTTGTCGAGTTCTTCCGGCGTCGGTTTCCGATTCACGTCACCGATGACGGCCGCCCGCACTGAGCCCTGACCGATGAACATGCCGAAGTTCACGGACTTCGGCAGAGCTTCAAGTCGCTTGAAGAACGGCGCGAGCGGGACCGGCGAACCACCATCGGGACCTTCGATCAAAGTCGTCACGCCCTGGCGCACATAATTCTCTGCCGTCGGCACCTCGAAGATTCCGCGCCGCGCGTGCGTGTGAATGTCTATGAAGCCGGGCGCCACAACCTGGTCTTTGATGGTGATGGTGCGTTTCGCGGGTTCGTCGATCTTAGGAGCGATGCGAACGATCTTGTCGTCCTTAATCGCTACGTCGGCGCGATACCACGGACTACCGCTGCCATCAACAACCAGGCCGTCGCGAATAACAAGGTCGTAGGTCGCGTTCTGCGCACTCGGCGCTGGAGAAAGGCCCAGTACCGCAACCGCGGCGATGGCGAAGGTGATTAGTTTCCGCACGGCTAGATGTTCATATCAGAGCCCCGACTCGTCGGGATAGCGGGTGGTTGATCTCTTCCTGTCAGTACCACCTGCGGTAGCGGGTGGTTGATCTTCGGCGAATGTTTCTAAAGCCAACTGCTTCTGGACGGGCGAGATTCTACTTCATATGTCGCATCGGCGAATAGGAGCTTGTGATTTCCCCTCTCCGCAAGCGGAGAGGGGTTAGGGGAGAGGTTGAGGCGCGGGCCTTAACCCCACCCTACCCTCCCCGCACGCGGGGAGGGAACTATTCTCTGCGTCTTGGCGCCTTCGCGTGAACCACTCGTTTCGCCGAAAGGCATTTCACGCAACGCCGCAGAGCCGCAAAGGATCGCAAAAAGAACTAAGCCTCTTTACTGGCCGCTGATGTTCCTGTATTTTTTGCTACTCCAAACGAACAGGGAAAGCCGAGTCGAGGAACCTACGGAATGCGAAATCACACGCGCTCGTTAGTTGTCATCATTGTCGCCCTTCTCGCTTTTGTCATTGTGTCGGCCATGCGTAGCGGGGACGCTCAGCGGCGCAGCGGCACGGACACTTACGCGATCACTAACGCCCGCATCGTGACGGTTTCCGGCTCGGTAATAGATCGCGGCACCGTTGTGTTTCGTGATGGGTTAATCGTCGCCGTCGGAGCGAACGTCACGGCGCCCGCCGACGCGCGCGTGATTGACGGCACGGGCCTGACCGTCTATCCCGGCATTATCGACGCGAACACAACGCTCGCAATTCCGCGGCCGTCACCGACGCCAGGCGGGCCCGGCGGTGCATTCGCGGGCCTCTTCGGGCTAAGTGCCCCTTCCGCAACTTCGCCAAACTCACCCAACCTTCCGGGAATGCAGCCTGAGATTCTTGCTTCCGATCTGATTCGTCCCGGCGGCCCGGAAATCGAAGCAGCTCGTGGCGCAGGTATCACTGCGGCGCACACCGCGCCGCGCGGCAACGTGTTTCTGGGACAGTCTGCGCTTATCAATCTTGCCGGCGATTCGCCGCAGCAGATGATCGTGCGTTCGCCCGTGGCGCAATACATCGGGTTGCAACCGCTCGGCAGCGGTCAATATCCAGGTTCGTTGATGGGCGTGTTCGCGTCCGTGCGGCAGATGCTGCTCGACGCGCGTCGCTACCGCGAGATGAACGAGATTTACGATCGGAACCCGCGCGGGCAGAAGCGGCCGGCGCAGGACAAATCGCTCGAGGCTTTGCTGCCCGTCGTGGCTGGACGAATGCCGATCGTCATGCAGGCCGACAGTGAACGCGAGATCGAACGTGTGCTTGATCTGGCGCGCGAATTCAATGTGCGCGTGATAATCAATGGAGGACGGCAGGCGGATCGGGTTGCAGCACGCTTGAAGGGCGCGAACGTTCCTGTGCTGCTGTCGCTAAATTTCCCGCGGCGTACCACCGCGGCTTCACCCGAAGCTGAACCTGAACCGCTCCGCATTTTGCGCGAGCGCGTCGAAGCTCCAAAGACCGCCGGACGGCTCGCGGCGGCTGGAGTGCGGTTCGCGTTTCAATCCGGCGGCATGGCTTCGATGAACGACTATCTGGCGAACGTGGGTAAGACTGTCGAGAGTGGCCTGTCCCGTGACGACGCGATTCAGGCGCTGACGACGTGGCCGGCCCAGGTGCTCGGCGTTGCTTCACAGCTTGGCACGATCGAGGTTGGCAAAATTGCCAACCTGACGGTCACGCGCGGCGATCTGTTTGCGAAGGACCGTCGCATCGCGCACGTCTTCATCGATGGCAAACCAATCGATCTGCGACCGCCCACAGTTCCAGCCGATCGCGGCGCAAGTGCGTCAGGCACCTGGTCGTTGACTGTGAGTCTTACCGGGACCGGAAACGAAAAGCAGGAACTGACTGCGACCATGAGCCTGCAGCAGGAAGGCGAGCGTCTGACGGGATCGCTGCAGGGACCACTCGGCTCCGGAAGCATCGCGACCGGATCGATCTCAGGCGCAGAAGTGAACTTCACGGTTCCAATCACGCTGCCGGCGCCGGCGAGTCAGACAACCGACGCGATTTTCGTCGGTACGGTTAGAGGAAATCAGATGAGCGGCACTGTTCAGGTTGTCGGCCGCGGCTCGGGAACATTCACGGCAACTCGCGCCGGGCGACCGGAACCCGCGGCGTCACCCAGCCCAACACCTTGAGTACTTTGTTTGGAGTGCGGCGTTTGGAGTGCGCCGGCAGAGCACCGGGGTCCCCAGCGCGGCATCCGCGCTGGGGTGGTCGTAGCGGCGACGGCGCTTTGGATTAATTTTGTCGTTGTGTTTAGAGGCGGGCTACCGCCCGCCATTGAAGGCTCGTATCAGTACCCGGAACGGTAGCGACGGGGCTGTGTCAGTACCGCGAGCGGTAGCGACCGGATCAACACCTAACCTGACGCATTACTCTCGTGCCGTCTCGCTGCGTACTCCAAACTTGAATCCCGAAACTTGAGAATGTATTCTCGTTCGCGTCGCAAGCAACTTCTCAAATCCAGCGTGCTTGTGAGCCTTGAAGTGGGGCAGTAGCTCAGTTTGGCAGAGCGCCGCGTTCGCAATGCGGAGGTCAGGGGTTCGATCCCCCTCTGCTCCACCAAAACATTCAATCCTTCAACGGTGTCATGCTTGGCCAACTGCGTTTAAGTATTCTAGTCTTCCAAGGTCACCCTTTCTGTAACAATGACAGCTCCTCCTTCCTCGGACCCTTAGAGTGTTTGCTTTACTACTACATCAATGCCTCATAAACCTTCGATCATAACGGCAAGGAAGGTGCTTCCCTTCGACGCGCTTGAACCGTCTGAGTTTGAGCGCTTGAGTCTATGGTTAGTCGAGCGAGAAGGATATCTCCGACCGCAGCATTTTGGAGACGCAGGCAGTGACCAAGGACGCGATGTCGTCGCCTACAAAAAAGGAGAAGCCGGTGATGAGCTTTGGTATTTTCAGTGCAAACGCTATCAGAAGATCTCAAGCCGGCTCCTGCAAGACGAGGTTGATAAATACAATGATCTCGCACGATCGTATCCGGCAAAAAAATGTACCGGTATTGTATTCATAACTAACGCGAGAATTGCTGCTCGTGCACGTGAAATTGTAGCGGACTACTGTGAGGAGTTCGGCTATCAATGCGACTTCTGGGCGCGTACGGAGTTAGATATGCGCGTTAAGAAGTACTGGGAAATAGTTGAAGAGTTTTTCTCAGCAGGTGAAAACCTTCGTTCCCAAGCGCCAGAGCTTGAAGAGGTTCTCCTCGTTCAAAAGTACGAGCACCTGATTCAAACATACCGCGACAATCTGCAAAGCAAGGTTAGCAAAGTAAGCATTCTCGGAGACACGACAAAGCACGAGCTAACCGATGTCTTTGTAAAACTCACTGTGGTTAACAGGCAACAAAAACCGTCAACGAGGTCTCGGACGACCTACTGGAGTTTGATGGATGCTGATTTGCGGAGGAGGCGCAACCCTTTTGAGTATGACGATGAACGGAAAAATGATTCTCGGGATAGTGATGATAAAGAGCAGGTCAGACAAACTGTTAATGCGGACGATCTGTTGAGAGAGAACACTTGGGCAATGGTCGTTGGTGCTCCGGGCAGCGGTAAATCTACGCTGTTGAGGTATTTGGCCTCTAAGACTTTGCAGCGGGAACAGAACCTGCCTGTTTTCCTCGAGCTTAAGACCATCACAACCGATGATTTCAGAAATGCTAACGGCAACTTGGAAACGTTGATATTTGAGAAATCAATTGTGGCCCCCTTACGCCTGCGCGACGACGATCGTCTGGGTATGAAACAGATCTTTTACAACAACCTCAAAGAGGGAAAGGTCTCTATCTTCCTCGATGGTTTGGATGAAGTAACCGGCACCGACTTCTTTGGGGACTTACAGCATTCCATCAAGGATTTTTTGGACTCCTCCCATCGCCACAACAATTTGATTATCACCACTCGTCCATACGCGGCGCGCGCTGCATTCAATAATGTAGGGCTCGAACTGGAAATAAAGCCTCTTGATCTCGGGCAGATTCAAGAATTCATAAAAAGGTATTTCGGGGAAAACACGCAAACAAGAAGGTTCCTGGATGATGTGCAGAGCCGTCGCGAAATCCGTGAACTGGCAAATGTGCCGGCTTTGCTCGGCTTTCTCGCGAATATCACGCGCACACCTGACGATACCGTATCCAGACTGCAGTTATACCGCGTGCTGATAGATCACCTGGTGAATGAATGGGACGAAGAGAAAGGAGCCAAGCGGAGATTTCTAGTCCAAAACAAAGATCGCCGACTCGATTTTTTGAGGCATCTTGCTTTTAACGCCTTGTTCAGTACGAGCCAGACGGAAAGAAGCGGACAGTTCATTTTCGATAGTGAGCAGATCTTGTCCGCCGCGGAACGATACTGTCGTTCAAGAGATTTGAAAATTGATCCGGACAATCTCGCCACCGACGTTATAGCCACTCCCTTATTACGAGAAATTGGTGCGAAGACCTACGCCTTCACGCACCTGATTATTCAAGAATACCTGGCGGCCGAAGCTCTCGTACGAAGCCCGGAGTACGAGAATATTGTCTGCCAAAGTTATTTCGATCCGAGTCTTTGCGAAATGGAAGTACTGCCAATGGCACTCGGATTAATGGATCGTCCTGCTGCGCTCTATTCAAAACTCGAAGGCCTGCCTGAATCACTCAGCTACATTAATCTTCGGCTTCAGTTACGCGGCATGAGTTACGGGGCGAATATTGATAAGCAGCATCTTGAACGCCTGACCGCAAGGGTAATTGACTTTGCCACCGACACGCGCGCTGATATTACAGCTTACTTCAGAACCGTACTTCTGAGCTTGTCTGCCGAGCACTCAAGCGGAGTCTTGCGAATTGTAGATGCGCTGATCGCTCTATTAGGCAATGACGACTGTAGTAAGTGGGAAGATGCTGTAATTTCGCTGGGTTTGATCGGCGCCGAGCAGGGAGTTGATCCTTTGCTGCGAATTCTCCGAGGCAAAGAACATCTGCACGCCCGCAAAACGGCGGTGATAATGTTGGGTCAGATGAAGTCTGAAAGGGCGATCAAAGATCTCATCAATGCGCTCGATGACGAGGACAACGAATTAAAAGCAGACTGCGTTGAGGCACTCGGACATATAAAGTCGGATGCGGCGGTAGTCCCTTTGCTCAGAATGCTGCGAGATGCCGAGGACACAATCAAGAGGAAGGTCTCAAAGGCTTTGGTGGAAATCGGTTCGGATTATGCAGTCAGCGCCTTGTCCTCCGCCTTCGGCATTATGGTTCATGACAAGGATTTGAATAAAGACAATGAGTTCGATGCATTCAATATGCTTCGCGAAGTCGGTTCGGAAAGAAAAATAAAGGCTGTCGACCTCGATGAAGAGGTTAAGAAGGACTTCCAATCCCGCGTTATCGATATTCTTGGTCAGATCGGCTCGGAAAAGGCGGTAGACGTTTTGAGTGTCATCCTCCAAGGCTCAAGCCAAGATCTCCGGAGGGATGCGGCCAGAGCACTGCGGGGAATCCAATCGGAATATGCGGAAGCCGCAATTATTGGGTGCCTGGAGAGTAATAGCGAAGAGATCCGTACAAATGCCGTCTACGCACTTAGATGGAACAAATCTGATAGTGCATTGACTGTAGTTAGTAACGCACTGCTCACCGATCCGAGTGGGCAGGTTCGTATCGAGGCTGCCGAGGTATTAGGTGAGAGCGGATCCGAAAATCCCATCAGTGCACTGATAGAAAGCTTTGAGAACGACCCTTCAGAAGCGGTACGAAGGAGGGCGGCTCACTCATTAGGAACACTCGGTTCGGATCGCAGCCTTGACGCGTTAATAGACATAATGCTGAATCACGAACGTACGGGTCGTCGCGGATATGCCGCAAATTCAATAGCAAAAGTTAAATCTGATCACGCGGTGGCCGCCCTGGCAAAAGCCTTAAAAGCGGGAGGCGTCTATGACCAGCACTGTGCGGCAACCGCACTGGCTGAAATTGGATCAGACGCTTCTCTCAACGCTCTTCGTAATGCCTTGGATGATCCCGATATCAGAGTTGCTCAAACCGCCGCGATCGCCCTAATGGATATTGGATTGACAGACGGTCTCAATATTCTTTACGACATTTTGTACTTGGGCTATGAAGGTAAATGTGGAGACGCGGCTAAGGCCCTTGGAAAGTGGAAAATAGAAGACGCCGTGGACGGATTAAGAGCGGTCGTTTCCTGGAATCTGGATCTGGAAGATCAGTCATCCTGGATATGGAGTAGGACGGACGTCATTAGGGCGCTGGCCCAAATCGGAACCAACGAGGCGATCGACACGCTAATTAGCGTTCTGCAACGTGGCCGAAGTGAATGGTGCCTGGAAGTGATAGAAGAAATAGGCAAAACGACGTCGGACAATAAGACAGATGTCCTACTCGAAGCTCTCTTGCACGACGATAGCGAAGTGAGACAGAGTGCTGCGAACTATTTGAATGGGATTGATTCCGAAGCAGTAGTCTTACCTCTGATGCGAGCGTTGATCGATAAAGAGTATTGGGTTCGAGTAAGAGCTGCTGGGGCATTGGAGGGATGCAGTATCACAACTCTTGAGCCCCAATTGTGCGCGGCGCTTTTTGGCGCAGAAGATTTTGTAAGGAGCAAAGCCGCAAGCGTCATCGGATATTACACTGATAACGAAACAACCCTTGAGCTCTTAGAGACCGTTGCTGAAAAAGATACGAACAGCGAAGTGCGCTCCATCGCGGCCGACGCCAGGCAGAGACTCAAACGAAAATTGAGTTTGCTTTCGATTTCTTCCGTGGGAAGCGCCCCAAGTCACTAACGTACGCGGCTGTACACGCAAACATTCGTGTTCTCCCCAACCTCAATCGCCGACTTCCTCGCCTGCCAACATCTGACGGCGTTAAACCGCGCAGCCGCCGCCGAACAAATCAAGCGGCCCTACTTTGCCGATCCCGGTTTGGAACTTCTGATTCGACTTGGAAACGCCCACGAGCAGAAGTACCTGGCAGAGCTGGCTGAACAAGGGCTGACAATAGTTGAAATTCCAACGGATGGTTCGCGACGCGATGCCGCGGCCGCAACGATCGAAGCGATCCGTAGCGGCGCTGATGTCATTTATCAACCTGTGTTTCTTGATGATCAATGGTACGGGCGCGCGGATTTTCTGCGACGCGTAAAAAAGCCCAGCGGCCTCGGACCCTTTTCGTATGAGGTTGTGGAAACGAAACTAGCGAGATCGACTAAAGCGCGGGCCATCATTCAGCTCTGCTTTTATTCGGATCTGCTGGCCGCGATCCAAGACGTAGTTCCCGATTACATGCACGTCGTGCTCGGCGGCGGAGCCAAACCGGAGAAGTTCTTCGTTCAGCGATACCTCGCTTTTTTTCGAAAGATTAAACGCGACTTTGTCGCTGCACATCAGATTCATTCTGAGACTTATCCTGAGCCGGTTGAGCACTGTCGCATCTGCGATTGGGCGAGCGTTTGTGACGCTCACTGGCGCAAAGACGATCATCTCTCGCTCGTCGCCAACATCACGCGCAATCAGCGACAGGCATTAGTGGCCTACGGCGCAGACACAGTCGCGCGTCTCGCGCGGCTGCTGTCTCCTCAACCTAAACTCGAAGGTATCAAGGACCAGGCGTTTGCAAATATTCACCAGCAGGCGCGCCTGCAAGTTCAGGGGCGCGAAGAGCGCCGGAATATTTATGAGTTGCTCGGGCCGCCGGAGTCGGAGAAAGGTTTGTGTTCGCTTCCCGCGCCGTCATCGGGCGATGTTTTCTTAGACTTCGAAGGCGATCGTTTTACGTTTGAAGGCGGGCTCGAATACCTGTTCGGCGTGCTCACGATGTCAACGGGTGAGCTTGTTTACGAGCCGGCCTGGGCCTTGAATCCCGCGGAGGAAAAACGAGCGTTCGAGAAATTCATCAAAGCGATGATGGCTCGTCGCGAGTTGTTTCCCGACATGCACATCTATCATTACGGCGCTTACGAAGAGACGGCGATCAAGCGCATGGCCGGACAACATTCAACTTGTGTGGATGAAGTTGACGAGTTGCTGCGAGGCGAGGTCCTGGTGGATATGTTGCGCGCGGTCAGGCAGGGATTACGCGCTTCGGTCGAAAGTTATTCGATCAAGAAGCTCGAACCCTTTTACGAATACCGGCGCGACGTGAATCTCCCCGACGCGAATCTCGCCTTGCACACTTTTCAAACCGTACTCGCCTTCGGACCTGGGGAAGAAGATCTCGCTGATTTAAAGAAAGTGATTGAAGGTTACAACCGCGATGATTGTGTGTCGGCGTTGCGACTGCGCGATTGGCTTGAGCGATTGCGTACGGAACTGGAGCGTCAAGTCGGAACTTCTCTGCCACGTCCGCAGCCTAAAGATTACGAACCCTCAGAAAATCTGACGGAATACTTGCAACGAGTCCGCGCCGTGGAAAAGCGGCTGACTGCCGAACTTCCTGATGACCATGAGACGCGGACGAAACCGCAAAACGCCGTGGCGCTGGTGGCTGATTTACTGGAGTGGCATCGGCGCGAGGATAAATCAAAGCACTGGGAATACTTTCATCGCTGCGACTTTTCGGATGAAGAGTTCATCACTGATCGCGCGACGCTTGGAGGCCTTGTCTATCTCGGCGAAGTTGGAAAAGAAAAGAAGTCAACAGTTCATCGATACCGGTTTCCGTTGCAGGATACGACCATTGAACGAGCACTCGAGTTGCGCGATCCGACCACGGGAGGCAGAGCGGGCGATTTGAGTGCGACAGACTACGAGGCCTTGACCATCGATATCAAGCGAGGTCCCTCGCTGGCTCAAGCTCCACATCCCACAGCCCTCGTGCCTTATGACATAGTCAACGCAAACGTCTTGAGAGAGAGCCTGTTGCAGTTGGGTGGTTGGGTCGCCGACCATGGAATTGAAGGCGATGGCAGGTACGCGGCTGCGCGAGAACTTCTGCTGCGCCGCGTACCGCGACTAAATCAGAGCACGTTAGCTGACTTCGCGCAGTCACCTTCGCTCGAAGCCGCCAGGCAGATCGCGCTTTTGCTCGACCGTACGGTGCTTCCAATCCAGGGTCCGCCGGGATCAGGCAAGACTTTCACCGGCGCGCAAATGATCCTCGAGCTGGTAAAGAACGGTAAAAAGGTTGGCGTCACCGCGGTCAGTCACAAAGTCATCAGCAATCTGCTCAAAGCGACTTGCAAAGCCGCTGCGGAAGAAAAAGAAGTCCTGAACATTGTCCAGAGGTGCGACGGCGATGATGCCTGTGACCACAGCTTCGTAAAACTCGCCCGGGACAACCGAGCTGTCGAGCACGCATTAGCTGGCAACGAAGCGCAGATCATTGCCGGTACAGTTTGGCTTTGGGCGCGACCAGAGCTCGCAGACGCAATCGATGTTTTGTTCGTGGACGAGGCGGGTCAAATGTCGCTCGCCAATGTGCTCGCCGCATCGCCGGCCGCAAACAGCATCGTTTTGCTGGGTGATCCGCAGCAACTCGATCAACCGCAGCGCGGTGTTCATCCAGTCGGCGCGGAAGCGTCCGCCCTATCTCATCTCTTGAATGGAGACAAAACAATCGCGCCCGAGCGTGGATTGTTTCTCGCCGAGAGCTGGCGCTTGCACCCGGATATTTGCGCGTTCACCTCTGATGTCTTCTACGAGAGTCGTCTTAACTCGCGACCTGAGAACGCAATTCAACAACTGAACCTTGCTGGTCCGCTTGCTGGTACCGGCCTGCGATTTATTCCGGTCGAACACAAAGGGAATCAAAGTGGCTCGCCGGAAGAAGCCGAGAAGGTGGCCGATCTGGTCGACGTGCTTCTTCGCGATGCGACCTGGACGAATAAGAAAGGACAAGTCGGGCTGATTACGCTCGAGGATATTCTTATCGTTGCACCCTACAATGCGCAGGTGTCGCTGCTGTTGCGAAGATTGCCACGCGGCAGTCGCGTCGGAACTGTCGACAAGTTTCAGGGCCAGGAAGCGCCCGTGGTGATTTATTCCATGGCAACTTCGACATCGCAGGATGCGCCACGTGGAATGGAATTCTTGTACAGCGGAAACAGGTTGAACGTGGCAACCTCGCGAGCCCAGTGTGTGACAGTCCTGGTTGCGAGTCCCGCCTTGTTCGACGTGCAATGCCAGACGCCGCGGCAGATGGAATTAGCCAATGCGTTCTGCCGATATTTGGAGATGAGCGAAGTAATCTGAAACTTGGAAGGGTGAAAGTCGCATCTGGCAAAGCTGCCGGTTCGATCCCCCTCTGCTCCACCAATAAAATTTTCAATAAGAATCTGGCGGATAACTTATCCGGTGTGATACAAAGTTAATTGCCGTTCCTGCCCCGATTATACCTCTCGACTTAACATTATGGGCTGGCTTACTGATCTGTTTCGAGACGTTCCGCTTTCGGGTGAACTGCGGGAGAAGTTAGCCGCGGTTGAGGCTGAGAATGATGCCCTCAAGACAGACAACCTGATTCTTAGAGATGATTTGCGGGAAGCGAAAGCTCAAACACTTAGACTTCAAAAGCAGCTTGATGGATATACGCACCATCCTGAGCTTGATGAAGCCGACATCCGCATATTGAAGGAAGTAGCCCTCACCAGCGAACCTGCCGCATCATACCTTTCAAAGAAGCTGAGTATCGATTTCGGCGTGGTAGATTTTCGTTTGGCCCAGCTGACTGAAACCGATTACCTCAGCGCGTGGAGTATCGGTGGCGTTGAACGGTATTCACTCCGACCAAAGGGCCGGGAATATCTGATTAGACATAATCTGGTTTCCTGACTGCCGGTTGCGAGAATAAACAGCGGCGGCTGAGCGGCTGAGTTTCGGTTTCTCAGTTTGTCTTGCAAAAGGTTCGATCCCCCTCTGCTCAATCAAGTAAATTCAAACACTAATTGTTGTGCTAATCTTCAGGTTGTTCGCATCGCGTTCAGCCCTGGTGAAGGCGAGATGAATACGCGACCGGCCAGAGCCTCGTGGATGGCCATGCACAAATCCGACGTCATTCGGCTTTTAACAACATACCCTGACGCCCCGCTCGTTAACGCGGCTTCCAGAAAATCAGCATCGTCGTAAACGGTCAGCACCACGACTTTCGTTTTCGAGCCACGCGCGTGTAGTTGCGCGGCGGCGTCGAGACCGCAGAGCTCAGGCATCGAGATATCAACGACGCAGACATCGGGTTGCATCGTCAGCTCAGCCTCCATTAGGGCGCGACCATCCTCGACCGCCCCAACTACCTCGAATTCGTCCTGCAATAGGCTAATCACCCGCTCACGCATCGCTTTGTGATCGTCGGCCAACAGAATGCGTGCACGCGTCAAGTCGTCTTCTCCTTCAAATTGTCGCCTTAATGATCCGGCTGAGGGTCTTCGTGTAAATAAAGGAAGCCACTTGCCCAGAAGTCTGGCTTGGCAATGTGGAATCCTATTTTAAAGACTCGGCGGAAAATACTGTCAAAAGTGACAGTGGGATGATGAGGAGCGGGAGCCCGCGGAGCGGGTGGTAGCATAAAGCCTGGGGCGTAAGCCCCAGGATCGAATTGCAAATGGTGCCCAGCCCGCGGAGCGGGCGACAGCCGCTAACACTTATTATTCCTGTTTCGATCTCCTGAAAACAAAATGAATTCACTCGCGGTGAAAATGGCCATCATGAGATCTGTCGCCCGCTCCGCGGGCTGGTAATTCTTGGCCCTGATTCCCGGGGCTCACGCCCCGGGCTTTATGCTGTCGCGCGCTCCGCGCGCTTCATTCAAGGCAAAACCAATCAACGCGTCGGCCTTAGACCGTGGCCACCAGCGAGTTGTTGATCGCAAACCGGATTAAATCCGCACTGCTATGGAGGTGAAGTTGTTCCATCATGCTGTACTTGTGAAAGGCTACGGTACGCGGAGTGACGTCTAACATATAAGCCACTTCCTTCATCGAACGTCCTTCCACCAGCAATTGAAGAACTTCCTTTTGACGCAGCGTGAGGTGGTTGGGGTTCTTGTTTCGTTCCACCTGATGAAAGAAGGACCCGGGCACTTCGCCCTGGGGGATTAACGGAGTCAGGTAAGTTCGGCCCACCAGGGCCAGCCGGATTGCCTGAATCAACTCGGTCGCGGCTGAGTTTTTCACCACGTAAGCCGAAGCCCCCAGCCGAAAAGCCTCCGCGGCCATGTCGGCGTCCAGATTCATCGTCAGAAAAACCAGTTTGACTCGCGGTAGCACTTGCTTCAGGCGCTGGCCGGCATTCAAGCCGTTCATGTTCGGCATGTTGATATCAAGCACGACGACATCAGGGTTTAGTTCGGCAGCGCCGTTAAGCAGGGCTCGACCATCAGTAAAGGTGCCCACGACTTCGAAGTCTGGTCCCAGCAGATTCTTGATTGCATCCAGTAATAGCACGTGGTCGTCAGCCAGTATTATCCGGGGGCGTTTCATATCTTTTCTCCCTATTCAATAGAACTGAGCAACTCGGCTCTGCCTTAAAGGCAGCCACTTCAGATTGGAACCACAATGTCGATTTGCGTGCCGATGAAGGGTTGGGATCGAATTGAGATTCTCCCGCCCACCAGGCGCAGCCTCTCTCTCATGCTGATAAACCCAAGCCCATTTTTTGTTCTTGAAGATTGCATATCGAATCCGCATCCAGTATCCGAGACGCGCAGGTGCACTCCCGTTGAGTTTTTTCTTAAGACAACCTGCGCCCCATGTGCCCCGCTGTGCCGGGTCACGTGTTGTAATGATTCCTGGGCTATCCGAAAGACGCATAACGTAACTTCCCTGGACAACGGGGCCGGAAAACCATTCTGCTGAAACTCGATCTTGATCTCGCAGCGTGCGGACAGTTCGTCGCAAAGGCTTTTGAGCGCAGCGGCGAGTCCCAGATGATCGAGCTTGGCCGGGTGTAATTGATATGAGAGGCGATGAATCTCTGAAGATATTTCCTGGGCCTTTGCCCCGAGTCCGCTGACAAGCGCGCTTAAGTCCTGAAGGCCCGCAGGTATCTTCCGCCGAAGCTGTTCAAGTTCGATCGACATGATCGCGACTTGCTGATTCAGATCGTCGTGCAGTTCTCTGGCAACTCGACTGCGTTCCTCTTCCTGAGCGTTGATTAGCCGGCCACCGAGGTTGCGGAGAGCTTCCTCTGCCAGTCTGTGCCGGGTGACATCCTCACGAGTTAGCAGAACGCGAAAGCGATTAGTTCCAGGCAGGTCGAGCCGTGCCGCGTGCATCAGGAACCACACCGGCCCGTCGTTGCCGGCAACTGAATATTCTTTGTGAAATTCGCGTTCGCGGCCTTCGAGAATCCCCTGAATGTTCTCGGCCAGCGCATGGAACCCTTCGGCAGAAGACTTACCGATTCCCAGAAAGCTGCTCTTCGCATGCGGAGACTCTCCACCATCATCCTGCTCCACTAATGGACCCCACGCGGGACTTACATAGAGCAGCGTCCCGAGTTCATCCAGAACCGCGACACCCGCCGCGCACGTGTCGACAATTCTTCGCAGAAATACATCGCCGTCGACTTCGCCGCGTACAAACAGCGCAGCCTCTGCGGGAAGGCGATGAAGCGGAGCTTCAAGTTCGCGGGCGATCACAGTTTGTGCAATTGTCTCCGACATAGTGTCCTACGTCTTGACTGCTATCGTGCCTTCAATTAGTTCTGCACGCGGTTAGTGGCGAACCTTAAGTTCATCCAATCTTTCCCAGCAATTTGAAGTCGATGTTCCCTGGATTCGCGAGCGCGTTAAGGGCTCCCTGCAAAACGGCGCAATCGGAAGAGTCAAGGTAGTTCTCCCAATCCGCCTCTGCCTCCCACTCGCTGATTAGCATGGCCGCATTCTCATCAGTCAGTTCCACATAGCAGCGACATGCGACGCACCCTTCCTTGTGCCTTATCGGCTCAAGCAAGGGCAGGATGGTCTGAAACAGTTCACGGCGGTTTTCGGGCGCCACATTGATTTGGGTTGTGCTTACAATCACGTTAAGACTCCTGGGGTGAATCTCTTCTGAATTGGACCTTGCTCCCGCCAACGGGAGAAGCTAAGGAAAACTGATCCGAAGATTCACTGTGGCTTTAGCAAACGGTGTGCACCGAGCTCGCGGTTTCCTTACCGTGAGTCTAAGTGGTGTGATGGTGGAGGTTGAAGACCAGAACGAAGCTCAGGCAATACTTTAGAAATCACTTTCAGGGCCGCGGCATTCCGCGGTTCTTTGATATCCCGCGGCCAGGATCGTCGATCAGACAAAGATAAAGACTCGAAGGTGGAGCTTGGCCCAAAAGTCAGAGAGTTCCAAGTCTCTCTTTCACACCGGGCTTCAGCCCGGTGATCTTTGAAGGGAGAGATCCGTGAAACCGTTTTAACGGTTTCCACTTCTCAACGAACCGAGAGCATGATCATAATCCAGTTGCGTCTGCACCTGGAGAAACCGTTGAAACGGTTCCTTTGCCTTAGCGGCTGTGGATCACCGGGCTGAAGCCCGGTGTAAATGACAGGCGGACCTTCAGACCATGCACTTTCAGACTTTTGAGGCAAAGCCGGATCGGTGAGAAACGACCGTTATCCCTTCGCAGAGTTGTGTGCGCTCTTCTGTATCCCGAGCTTCACCATCCTCGTACGCAGGGTGCTTGGGTTGAGACCGAGGATTTTTGCGGCGCCGTTTGGGCCTTCAACTTTCCAGGCAGTGTCAGCCAGGATGCGCGTGATGTATTCCTTTTCAATCTCGTCGAGAGTTCTGGAGGCGCCGTTTAGCTGCGGCGTCGGCGCCTGCTCGAATCGATCAACGACATGCAGGACTTGCCCCTGTGCATTGATCACTCCACGTTCAATAACATTCGCCAACTCTCTGACATTTCCCGGCCAGGAATAATCCTGGAGCTTCTTCAGCGTAGCCGATGAGACAGCGGTGATATTCTTTCCAACTTTCCGGGAAAGACTACTCACAAAGTGCTCGACCATTACACTCGCCGATCCTTTCGCGAATCCGTCAACCTGACAATTCAGCCTGACCGGACGGTCATTCACGATGACTGCTCCCGAGCGCCAGCTTAAAACTCTCGATCGCTTTTCGGCAGAAAAAAGCGCGATCGTCGCAATCGAGTAAGCGGCACGATCGTTGCTCCGCGCGTAGGTGCCCCCGCGCTTTACTTTCCTCTTCTTGCAGTCTGAAGGAGGTTCCCCCAACGTGGTTAGATTCCGGCTCAAACGCGCGAGGCTCATCTCGCACTTCGTAATCTTAGCCACCCTGGCTTTTACGACTCCGCTTCCCCGGGCGCAAGCTCAGTTATTGAACCTCAATCAGATCGTCAGTTCCGTCAAAGTGTCTGGCGACCTGAGCAACTTACTGCTGAATCCTTCGAGCGCTCGGCACGACGTTATCATCCAGCTTAATGGGCCTCTCAGTCTTACTCTCAGAACGTTAATTGCCTTAATCGGCGGACAGATAACCGCAGAGTTCGGCAACTTCGATATGATTGCGGTCAGGCTTCCGGCCACCTCGTTGACACAACTCCTGAACCTGCCGGGCATCCTGTATGTATCTCCCGATCGGCCCACCGCTACGATGGGCCATGTAACGACGACCACGGGAGCAGATGCCGCGCGCACTGGTTTGCCTTTGACGCCGGAACTAAATGGCAGCGGCGTCGGAATCGCCATTCTGGATTCGGGCATCTACGACACTCATAAATCGTTCTCCGGGACAGCCAACAACATCCGCGTCGTCGCTAACAAGGACTTCACGGGTGAGAACCGCACCGACGATCCTTTTGGTCACGGCACTCATGTAGCTTCGCTTGCTGCCGGTAACGATAGTGTGGCAAGCGGCGCCTATTCGGGTGTGGCTTCAAATGCAAACCTGCTCGACGTGCGTGTGTTAAGCGCGAACGGCACCGGTACTACGTCGGGACTTTTGAAAGGCCTCAATTGGGTGATGAGTAATCGCGCCCAATACAACATTCGTGTCGCCAATCTGAGCCTCGGCGCTCCGGCCGTGGATTCCTACTTATCCGATCCAATCTGCAAAGCCGTGCGCAAGCTCGTGGACGCAGGCATCGTTGTAGTAGCCGCGGCCGGAAACAATGGCACTGATGATCTCGGGCGCAAGGTATACGGACAGATTCACTCACCGGGGATCGAGCCCGCGGCATTGACGGTAGGTGCTTCGAACAGCTACGGCACTGATTCACGTCACGACGACACGATCACTACTTTTAGCTCACGCGGACCAACACGCAGTTCGTGGACAGACGTTTACGGCGTGAAGCACTACGACAACTTGATCAAGCCGGATATCGTCGCGCCCGGCAACAAAATCGTCGGTGCAGAATCACCAAACAACATGCTGGTAAGCGAGCATCCGGAACTCGACGCCGGGGTCAGCAGCGATCCTGCGCGCAAAATGATGCGGATGAGTGGTACCTCAATGGCCGCGCCGATAGTGGCGGGGGCCGCTGCCCTTCTGCTTCAGGCTAATCCGAAGCTCACTCCAAATCTGGTTAAGGCAATCCTTATGTACACCGCCCAACCTCTGGCCGGCGCCAATACGTTCGAACAAGGGATGGGAGAGGTAAATATAGAAGGAGCAGCAAAAATCGTGCGCCTGGTGCGTACGGATTTGCTAAACACGACTCAGTTGGGTGCGCCCTTACTCACGGGCGCGGCTCCTGATCCCTACACCACCATTGGCGGCTACACCTTTAGTTGGTCTCGTGGAGTGCTGTTGGGCCAAACGTACGGCGTTGGCACACCGCTGATTTTTCAGTTTCAGAACATCTACCGCCGAGGCGCTCTCATGAACGACGGCGTGGCTATAAACAATGGGGTTATCGCCGGTGACACGACGATGATGACTGGCGGCATGGGATACGGCCAGAACGTTATGACAAGCGATGGAGTGATTGCCGGAGACGGCACCATTTTCTGCAGCGCGACGATTCTATTTGGGAATGGTGTGATCGCCGGTGACGGAGTGATCGCTGGCGACGGAGTGATCGCCGGTGATGGCGTGATCGCGGGCGACGGAGTAATCGCTGGTGATGGCGTGATCGCTGGTGACACTCTTGCTCGCGGCGACGACACAGCCTGCATGGCCTTAGTCAGGGAGGACGACTAATCCGGCGACTTTCACGTCGTCAGGAATATCTTGTTATGAACGTTCGTTCATGCTTCAGATGGGTCGTGATCGCGACGGGGCTGATATTGCTCGCGGGCACGGTTTACGAGCTACCCCACGAGCGCGTCGATTTACGCCTCTCGCTTTTGGCCGCGATCACACTCATCGGCGCATCTCGGCTGGCCGTGGCCATCCCCGGAATCGAAGGCCGGATCACCGTCTCAGACACGATGGTGTTTCTTATCCTGCTGCTTTATGGCGGAGAAGCGGCCGTAGTGGTAGCGGCCTTCGAAGGCGCATCTTCCAGTCTGCGCATTAGCCGCAAAGCCAGCACGGTTCTATTCAACGCGGCCGTGATGGCGCTCTCGACGCTCACCGGCGTGACAATTCTGCGCATGTGGTTTGGCCATGCTATCGAGACGCCTCCGCACTTCGGAACCGGCCGGCTGATCGCCGCGCTCGCGATTCTGGCCCTCGTTCACTATTTCGTGAACTCTGGTCTGGTGGCGATCGATCGCGCGCTCAAGACCGGCGAATCGATGGTCTCGACCTGGCGGCAACACTACCTCTGGACGTCGCTCACATATTTCGCGGGAGCTGCCGCCGCAGGGACGGTCGCGCGATTGTCGGCTGACTTCGGCTTCTTTCCGGTTTTTCTCGCCATGCCGATCATCGCGATCGTTTATTTCACCTACCGCACTTATATGAACAGCGTCGCTAACGCGGAGGCGCAGGCCATGCGCGCCGAGTTGAGCGTCGAAGAAAAACAACGCTACATCTCAGAGCTTGAGATGGTCCGGAAAGAACTTCACGAAAGCCGCGAGTATTTCCGCCACGCATCGCTGCACGATCGGCTGACTAACTTGCCTAACCGCGCGTTGTTGGCTGATCGGCTCCAGCAGTCAATTAATCGCGCCCGCCGGCGTCCGGGATATCTGTTTGCTGTACTCTTTCTCGACCTCGATCGATTTAAGATCATCAACGACAGCCTTGGTCACGCCGCCGGTGATCAACTTTTGGTCGCCGTCGCGGACCGGCTGAACGAGGCGGTGCGCGCAGTTGATACCGTGGCCCGACTGGGTGGAGACGAGTTTGCAGTTCTACTTGATGACATTCAGGACACAGTTGAGGCGCTGCAGATTGCCGAGCGACTTCAGGAGCTGATCCGGCTGCCAGTAATGCTGGACGGCGAGGAAGTCTTTGCCACCGCGAGTATTGGTATCGCCCTGAATGTGACGGGCTATGACGATCCGGAAAGCATCCTGCGCGATGCGGACAGTGCCATGTACCAGGCCAAGCAAAGCGGCAAGGGCCGGCACGAATTGTTTGACAAGAATATTCAAACACGCGCGCTGATGGCCTTGAAGATGGAGAATCAGCTTCGTCGCGCGCTTGAGCGCGGTGAATTCTTCTTGTGCTTCCAGCCGATTGTGTCGATCGAGAGCGGCGACATCAAAGGGTTCGAAGCCTTGATTCGATGGCAACATCCGGACCTCGGGCTGGTCCCGCCGAGCGAGTTCATTTCGATCGCTGAGGATGCCGGCCTCACGGCTAACATCGGTGCGTGGGTATTAGGTGAAGCGTGCAAACAGTTAGTGACCTGGCGAGAACTAGGGCTAACGGATTGTTTCGTGAGCGTCAATCTGTCCGCCTCGCAGTTTGCAGATGCCCGTCTGGTCTCTCAGGTTGATGGGATTCTCAAGCAGAATTGCCTTGAGCCGGCCCTGCTGCACCTGGAAATCACTGAGAGCGTGGTAATGGAACATGCCGAGCGCGCTTGCACGACGCTTAATCAGTTGCGTGCGCTGGGCGTGCACTTGAGTATCGACGACTTCGGCACCGGCTATTCATCGCTGAGTTACCTTGCTCGCTTTCCGATCAACAAACTGAAAATCGATCGCTCGTTCATCGCCGAAATGATGACTTCGGATGAGACTCTGGAAGTCGTGCGCGGCATCATCACCCTCGCCTCTACATTAAAGATGGATGTCGTGGCTGAAGGTGTTGAAACAGATGAGCAGCGACGCATCCTGAACGCATTGAATGTCCCGTACGCGCAGGGCTATCTCTTCTCACGTCCGCTGGAAGTAGATCAGGTAGCTGGATTCATCGCCTCCAAAACGACCACGCCTCAAACCGTGACGCAGCCGCCGACCCAGGTGGGAATCGATTCTGCACCGCTGCAAAGCATTGCCGTCAATTAGTCGACGCGCGTGGTGGCGTTGTTTCTCGACCATGATTTAGCGAGAGCCGTCGTCCTCCCGCCAGCAGCCTGACAGTTGGCGAATTTCCCATCAGCGCGCGAACCATGCTGTGGTAAACTTGCCCGTGCTTGAAACGCAGGTTTGCATGTTTTTCGCTTCGGTCTGCGCGTACTCTCGTCAAGTTTTTCGCAACCAATTCTCCTCGTTAATCATCAACTGCAACAGCACTGCTCTCCTCGATTTGCCTCGCGCGAATCGCAAACAAATTCTTTCTTTCGTTTGGAGGTCGCTATGAAAAAGCTTGTGTTGCGCTCGGCCATCGTCATGGTCGTCGGTTTGGGATTAACCCTGCCCGTGCTGGCCGACACGATTCGTTTGAAGGATGGCAGCGTAATTCGCGGCGAGATCGTCAACTTTCGTAACGAGCAGTTCACGATTTTGGTCGGCAGCGGCGCGCGCGGACGCAAGAGCCGCATAACCGTCTACATGGAAGACGTCGAGTCGATCGAATTCGACGGCGCGTCGGCCGACGAAGCGGGCAACACCTCGACCACGCCGTCGCAGCCAACTTACCAGCCGCCGGCCAATACGCGACCTTCGAACAATCCACCGGCCAATAGACCGTCGAACAATCCGCCGTCATCACAGCCGAATACGCCGGCGAACACTTCGTCGGATCCAACGTTCTTTCCGGTGAACGTGCGCGTGCGTGCGGATAATTCGACAAACGGTTGGACAAACAGCGGCCTGGTGGTCAGGCGCGGTCAACGTTTGCGAATCAATGCGACGGGGCGGGCAAACCTTGGCGGCAACCGGTTCGCGACGCCGGACGGACTGGCAAACGTCCAGGACCGCGAGAAGCTGATGCGTACGCAGCCGACCGGCGGCTTGATCGCCGTCATTGGCGATGACAACGACGATTTTATTTTCGTCGGCAGCAGCCGCGACTTTGTGGCGCAACGCGATGGCGTGCTTTTCCTCGGCATCAACGAAGGAAACCTGAGCGACAACACGGGCACTTTCGAAGTTGTGATCGAAGCTGAAGCCGGAGGAAATCCACGGTAGTGCCTACCCTAACTGCGTAGACTACCTAGAGTTCTTTAACGATGAGCGTCGGATCATGTTTTGGCTTGAGGTTTCCCGCCACCGATAGCAAATACAATTTGTAAGCCGCTTTGTGATCGTCCGTGAACGGGTAGAGCTTCTCAATTCCTGTGTCTAATGACTCAATCACTTTTGACACGCGCCCTTTCTTGATCTGCTTTCGAATCTCGAATAACACTTGAGCAAGTATGAAAGCGGCAGCCGGATCGTTAGCAAACGCGTCTGCAATGCTTTCCCAAACTTCGTCAGTCATAGTATCTTTCCGGCCATGCGAGGGAGCAGTTAAAGGGAGTGCGCCATGCTGTCAGGATCGTAATCATTCCGACAGCGAAATTGAGTGGCGATAGCGTACTGCTAAATAGTGGAGTTGGCAACCCGTCAGGAGGTGATTCCTGATGGGACGTGGAAGCAGAAAGCGGCCTAAGCATCTGGCCGAGAAGCTAAGGCAAATCCGGCTAAATCTCGACTGGACTCAACAACAACTCGCCGATCACATGGGATTGGATAGCGGTACGATCTCCCGATTTGAAAATGACCAGCGCGAACCCGACCTAATGGAGCTGTTGGTTTATGCAAAGCTAGGTCGGACGACAATGGAAATCCTAGCGGACGACAAACTAAAATTGCCCCGCTAACATAAGCCTATGAGCCTCTGGGCTGAATCAATAACAATACGCGAGGACGAGACGACCGCGACGCAAGATGGATTGTTACTGGGCCACAAAGGCAAACATCTCGACTATGTCAGAGTTGTAATCGGGCGCGTAGGTCTTGATTACACCCGCCAAGCAAACCTCATGCTCGGAGAAGCGTATAAATACTATTATGGCGGTATCTATGAAGTCAGGCTTATGAAAACGGCCAGAGAGAGAGGCAAGGATATTGCCGAACTCCTTGTAACTAGATTTGAATAGTAGCCGTGGTCAGCGAAGTATTTAATTACCATATTATTCCCACTTTAGTCTGTGTTTTGTCGCGACACAGACTGAAGTCTGTGCTACGTCCAGGTAAACTCGACCGCCCCTGTCAGCATCACACCTTAGACCGCGGCCCGGCCAGCTTGACCCGTTTTCGGGCGCAACCTATAGTCCAATCCCCAGCTGAACCGGCCTGCAGTTGAAAGGTACGTGATGATGAAGTTTCGTTTTTCCCAACGATTGGTAGTTCTTGTCGTTCTGGCAACGCTCGTTTTCAGCACTCACACGATTTCGCTTTTGGCGCAGTCACGCCGCCAGCCGCCCACATCCGATCAGAAAAAGAACAAGCGACCGCCGCAAGGTCAGGAAACTGGTGAGAAAGAGCAGGAGCCGGTGCCGACCGACATCGTCGGCAAGGACACTGAGTCGATCAAGGTCAGCACCAGCCTGGTTAATGTTGACGCGGTCGTTTTCAACAAAAAGTCCGGCCAGATTACGACTGGGTTAAAGAAAGACAACTTCGAACTGTGGGTTGACGGTGTCAAGAAAGACATCACGAACTTCTCGACACCGGAAGCGCCCATCACCATCACGCTCGTGGTTGAGTACAGCAAACTCGGGCAAGTGCTTGGCTTTTACGGCAGCGGCGGGCAAGAGGCGGGGCAACTGGAAGTAATTCGTCCGACTGCAATGTTTCTTTCGCAGTTCATCACACCGCAGGACTACGTTTCGGTGATCGCTTACGACATGCGGCCGACGCCCCTGACGGATTTCACGAACAATCCGCAACGGATTCAACAGGTGATCAGCCTGCTGCTTCGCAATACGCCGGCCTTTATCGAAACGAATATGTATGACGCGCTGGCGTTAACGCTGGTCGGCGGCCGTGGCGATTCCGTGGTGCTGGAAGAAGCCAAAGAGAGGACGACCGAATATGGCGGCATGGTCAGCGTCGCGAGCGATCGTCGCAAAGCTGTGCTGCTGGTCGCGTCGGGCATCGACACTTTCAGCAAGATCAACTTCGACAAGATACGAAAGATCGTCCAGAACTCCGGCATTCCGATTTACATCATCGGTACCGGCAATTTGTTCATGAAAAAGTACGGCGACTCGATGGATCCGGGCCGCAACAGCAACATCCTGGGCGTGCCGATCGACCGGATGACTTTTCTGCAGGCTGACAACACCCTGAAAACATTTGCCAAAGACACTGGCGGCACCTACTATCCGGTCACTTTTGAAGGCCAGTTGCCGAGCGCACTCAGCTCGATCAACTCCTTGCTGCGCAATCAATACAGCCTGGGATTCAGCCCTGGTGACATCCGCGACGGAAAGAGCCACAAGATCGTCGTCAAGGTTGATGTCGATGGCGACGGGACGACTGACGAGAAGGTGTATACCGTAAAAGCTCGCGAGGTGTTCATCGCGCCAAAGGCGGACACCACGAAGCAGTGAGCGGTGGGCAGTGAGCTGTGAGCTGTGAGCAGAGGCAGTGAGAAGGCAGAAGGCAGAAGGCAGTAGGCGGAAAGCAGTAAAAGAAAAGCGGAGATCGATTGAATTCGATCTCCGCTTTTCTTTGTGCTCTCTCTGCCCTTTGCTGCTGCCCTCTGCCTCTTGCTTTCTGCCTTCTCCTTTCTGCTTCCTGCCTTTGCTCTCTGCTTCTGCCTTATGCCCACAGCTCACTGCTCACTGCTCACTGCCCACTGCCTACTGCCCACAGCTCACTGCTCTAAAGCTTGCTCTACCGCGTTCGGCGCGTGTAAAGTAGCGGCGGACATTCCCTTAACAATCTCCCCGCTTTTGCAAAACTCGTTCGGAGGTCAGCACTGATGCCGAAGGAAGCCATCAGCCCCGAGGAAGCCGCCCGTGCTCAGGAGTTTCCGGATCGCGTTGGGTTCAAGCCGGACAATCCATTCCTGGCGTCGTTTCGTCCGTACATCGATTCAGGCACCGTCATTCCTGAATTCACCGCGCGCGCAATAATCCTCGGCACGCTGCTCGGGATTATTTTCGGCGCTTCGTCGCTGTATCTGGTCCTCAAAGTCGGCCTGACGGTCAGCGCTTCAATTCCCGTCGCCGTCATTTCGATCAGCATCTTTGCGTTGCTTTCGCGGTTAAAAATCCGCAACGCGACGATCCTCGAAAACAACATCGTGCAGACGGCGGGTTCGGCGGGCGAGTCCATCGCCTTCGGTGTCGGCGTCACGATGCCGGCGATCATGATTCTCGGTTTCGACCTCGAGCTTACGCGCGTGATGTTGGTGGCAGTACTCGGCGGTTTGCTGGGAATTCTGATGATGATTCCGCTGCGCCGCGCTTTGATCGTCGCGCAGCACGGCTATTTGAAATATCCGGAAGGTACTGCCTGCGCAGAGGTTTTGAAAGCGGGCGCTTCGGAAGAATCGCGCGCAGCGGCATCTGCCGAGGCAAAGGCTGAAATGAAAGCGCGCGATGCCGGCGGGGCACACATCGGCGCGAAAACAATCTTCACGGGTTTCGGTATCGGCGTGCTGTATCAGGCGGCCCACCGCGCGTTTTATACCTGGAAAGAAGCACCCGAAAAGATCTTTGGCGCGCCTTTCAACAAAGGCTCGCTCAGCGTGGAAGTCAATCCAGCGCTGCTTGGCGTCGGCTATGTGATCGGACCGCGCATCGCGTCGATCATGTGCGCGGGCGGTGTGCTGGCCTACCTCGTTTTAATTCCGGCGATTGCGTATTTCGCCGGCGGTGAAACTACCGGCGCCGTTGCGCCTGGCACCAGTCCGGTGCGCGGCATGAGCCCCGGCGCCATTCGTAACAACTACATTCTTTATATCGGCGCTGGCGCCGTTGCGGCCGGCGGCATCATCAGTCTCTTTCGCTCTCTGCCGACAATTTGGCACGGCATCAAAGGCGGATTGAGTGATCTTCGTGGCGGCAAAGCAGCCGCCGCGCGCGCGGAACGAACCGATCAGGACATTCCCATGAAGTTTGTGCTCGCGGGCATCATCGCCCTGATCGCGATGATCATGCTGTTCCCGCAGCTTGGTTTGCAGCAAAACATTCTCACGGCGTTTCTGGGCGCGATCATGATCGTCGCTTTTGGATTTCTGTTCGTCACTGTCTCTTCAAGACTGACGGGAGAAATTGGTTCATCGTCGAATCCCATTTCCGGCATGACCGTCGCGACGTTGCTGCTGACGTGTTTGATCTTTCTGCTGTTGGGTTGGACTGGACCGCCGTACTACGTGACCGCGCTTTCTATCGGCGCGATCGTTTGTATCGCCGCGTCGAATGGCGGCACGACTTCCCAGGATTTGAAGACCGGTTTTCTGGTGGGGGCTACTCCGAAATATCAGCAGTACGCGATCCTCGTCGGGGCGTTGGCGTCAGCCCTGATTCTCGGACCAATCCTGATCCGCCTGAACGATGGCGGGACGGTTTACGCACGCCGGATTACGTTTGCGAAGGTCGACGACAAGGTTGCGCCATTGCGGCCAGACCAGAGTGCCGGCATGACACCGTACACGGAAGAGTTGAAACCCGCGCAAGCCGGAGATTACCGCCTCCTCGTTCGCGATGCGAAGAGTGAAAAGATCGAAGGTCTGGAAGAAGGCGAGTACCTTGTCGATCCGTCGGGAAAAGTTCTCTACAAGGTTGAGCGGAATTTCACACCTGAGCTTCGCTCGAACCCGAGCCAACTCGGGCACGAAGAACAATTGAAAGGGCCGCAGGCGAGCCAGGATTCAAACACCTATCGTGTCTGGCACAAGACCGACACGAACGGCGGACGCGCCGGCCGCTATCTGGTCGACGCGCAAGGCGTGCCGCAATACATCGTCGATCCGGCAATCAACGGCCAGAACAAAATGCGACCGGACGGTTCGACGGTCGAAAAATTCGACGCGCCAAAGGCCACCCTGATGTCCTACATCATCAAGGGCATTCTTAATCGCGAATTGCCATGGAACCTCGTTTTACTCGGCGTGATGATTGCCATCGTGCTAGAGATGGCGGGTATTCCTTCGCTCGCATTCGCGGTGGGCGTCTATCTGCCTTTGTCGGCTTCAACCCCGATCTTCATCGGCGGCATGGTGCGTTGGTTAGTCGATCGGCATTTGCGGCGCAAGCATGCGCACCTGACGGAAGAACAAATCGTCGCTGAGACCGACAAGAGTCCGGGCGTGTTGATGGCCTCAGGTTACATCGCGGGCGCAGCGCTCGCCGGCATCATCTACGCTTTCATGGCGGGTTACTTCACCGACGCTTTCAATGCGACAAAAGAATGGATGCTCCTGAAGAATCCTTTCTTCGACGAGCCGCCAGGACATGTGAAACCCTACGCTGATCTGTTATCGCTAATTCCATTTATCGCGATTACTGTTTTGCTCTACGCGGTGGGTCGTGAATGGATTCTGGCGAGCAAGAAGCGCACTGATTAACAGGCGGGGTAAGGAAACGCATGATTTATCTTCGTAGAAAGCTGAGTCTCCCACGCAGTCTGCTCGTTCGTCTGCTCCTGACGACATTTGCGGCGATCGCTTTGGTGGGATCGCCCGCCGCGTGCACGGCTAGGACTTCGTCATCAAATACTTCGTCACCCAATCCGGCCCAGCCGCGCACGCCTTCTGACGTCGTGCGTGAATTCTACAAAGCGATGCGCGAGCACCGCTTCCAGGAAGCCTTCGCGTTGACGATCTACAAGCCTGCCGTTGAAGGTCTGAACGCCGAAGAAATGGAGATTCTGCGGCCCGGCTTTGAAGAGAAGGCGGCTCAGATTCCCGCCAGTGTCGAAATCATGGGCGAACAGATCAGCGGCAAAATTGCGACCGTCTTCGTGAAGATTCCGGTCGACGTTTCGTCGCCGCAGGTGACTTCGCAACCGCTGAACCTTACCAACGCGAGCGGCAGTTGGCTCATTGGCAGCGAAGCCGATGCGGCTGAAGTGAAGAAGGCCGGCCGCCGGTATTTTCTTGACGCATTGATGTCCGAACACGAAGGTGATGTCGAGGACATCCTTAAACGGCTGGTCCTCTGGCAAGGGGTTTACAGTCAGCAGCACGGTGGACAATACGGAGATTTTCCGGCGCTGATTAAGGCTGGAATGCTCGGCGCCAATGTGATCGACCCGAAACTCAGCGGCTACAACTTCCGTATTACGGTTGGCAAGGACGGCAAGAGTTACGTCGCCAACGCTGAACCGTTGAGTCACGGCAAGACCGGCAAGCTCTCCTTCTGGATGGATCAAACCGGATTGATAAAAAGCGCCGACACCGGCGGCAAGCCGTTTAAACCTTAACTCTCTCCTCGCGAAACTTTATCTACCTTGATGAATAAGAACCGCATCCGTTTGTGGCGCCTTCTCGTGCTTTCCCTTTTCGCCCTGGTTCCAGCAGTCGCATCAGCACAGGAAGTCGATCCCAACGAAATCATCAGGGTGAACACTGACCTGGTTGTGCTCGACGCGCAGGTCATCGACCGGAAGACGCGGAAAGTGTTCGGGCCGCTTCGTAAAGAGGACTTCGAAATCCTGGAAGAAAATGTAAAGCAGGAGATCGTTTACTTTGGTCAGGACCAAATGCCGCTTTCAATTCTGCTACTGCTCGACGTCAGCCGCAGCGTTCGGCCGGTCATCGAGCAAGTCGGTGAAGGCGCCAACAACGCTCTGCGTCAACTGAAACCCGAAGATGAAGTCGCGGTGATGGCCTTCGCCGATTACCCAAAGCTCATCCAGTCTTTCACGAAAGACCGAACGCTGACGGCGAACAAAATAACGGTAGCAAGCCAGGCGCCCCTCGGCAACGGAACTTTTGTGTATGAGGCAATGCTGCTGGCGGTGCAGGAAATGAACAAAGGCACAAATCCGGCGAACCGCCGCGCGATAATTCTCATATCGGACAACATCCCCAGCACCAGTGACGAGGATTACGTCGCAAGATTACAGCGCGAGCTGGCGGAATCCGGCACGGTGGTTTACGGGTTGACGGTGCGCAGCGGCTTCGCGAAAGTCTTCAACGTGCTAACGCTGGGTAAAATTAAAGCCATAGATGTTTATGCCGAAGAAACGGGAGGCGAGGTCCTCGGCGCCAATCAAAGCGAAGTCGATTCCCGTTTGGGCGAGATGTTCACGCGACTCCGCACGCGCTACACGATCGGCTATCGACCGCCCGAGACAAATGAGGAAGGCGCGTTTCGGCACGTCCAAGTTCAGTTGGTGCCCGCGATTACGAAGGCGAACAAGAAACTCGTGGTGCGTGCGAGGCGCGGTTATTACTTCCGCAAGAAGCCCGGAACGATTCCGCCTAAGCCTCAGCCATGAGGTGCTTCTCCAGTTTTTTTCGCCGGCCTCCGTTCCACTTTCCGTGGATAGTCATGACAACCGGAGTCACCATATAAATCATTCCAGCAAACCCCGCGTATCTGCCGCCGCCAATGATCGCAATCGCGAGCGAAACCAAGCCGATGGAAACGTTCAACAGGCTTTCGCGAATGTCTGTGCGCGTGTCGAAGGTTTCCAACTCGTTTAGTTCAAGCTGCACACGCTTGCGGTACGCGCGCCAATAGAGCAACGCAAAGACTGCGAATACCGCGACATAACCCAAGCCGAAAATAATCATCAGATTTGCGACTTGATCAGCGCTCTCGACCATGCCTTCGACTGTGCCGTTCGGCAGACGTACTTCGCCGTGGCCGCCCGTAAATTTGTCGATGAGTAAGGTGAAGAGGAATTTCAGAGGATAAACGTAGAAAAGCACGACAAACAGCAACACCGCGTTGATGATGATGGTGAGATTGTCGTTCAAGCCATAGCGGCGGAAAAATTTGTATTGATTGAACCAGACGACGAACAGCAGCGCGAAACAAATGGCGAACGCGCCAAACCCGCGCATCACTTCCATCAGCTCGTCGTAGGTCTTCGGAACTTCCAGCGCGACCACCAACAACGTGACTGCGAACGCGAACACGGCATCGCTCAACGCCTCGATGCGCGATATTTCATGACTGCGCCAGCGAAACTTTCGTGGGTCGCCCACACCTTTATCGATTAGTTTCTCTCGAATCATTCTCATTCACCTCGCTTCAGCGCGGTCGGAAAAAAGAACTCTGTGATTCTCTGTGTGATCTCCGTGCCTCTGTGGTGAAGGTTTTCATAAGCAATTTCACCACAGAGTCAGGGAGAACCACCGAGTTAGCACAGAGCACCATTTCTTCTGACAGACGCTCAAAAAGGTGTTAATGAAATTAGCTCGGCGAGTTTACTTTTTCAGCGCGGCCTGCACAACAGTTTCCACTTCGGAGACGCTCTCTTCGCTGAAGCCGATGAAGTGCTTGAGGATTCGGCCGTTCCGGTCGATGACGAATGATTGCGGAATGTTCTGGTTGACGCCGAGATAGCGATCGACGAAATCCGTGTCGGGAATCGCGAGCGGAAACGGAATTGCAAACTCCTGCTTGAAGGCCGGCACTTCGGCGTAGTCGCCTTCGCCGCCAACGTTCAGCCCGACGATTTGCAAACCTTCAGCTTCGTACTTCCGATGCAGCGCAAGCAGGTGCGGCATCTCTTGCCGGCACGGGCCGCACCATGTCGCATAAAAGTTCAGCAGCAAAACCTTGCCGGTGTAATCGCCGACCGTGGCGCGCTTTCCATCCTCGAAAACCCAACCAGCCGGTCCGCCGGGATTTGGCGGAGGTGTGAAGCTGGGGCGACACGCGAACCCGGCCAGCGTCAGGAGGGTTACTGCGAGAAGGCTGACCCTAATCGTATGGATTCTCTTCATCAATTTTGTCGGCTGGCGGCGGCTCAGAAGGTTCGGCCGCCTCAATTTCTTGTCCCGGCACGCGATACTCCTCTTCGGCCCAGCGGCCGAAATCGATTAGCTGGCAGCGCTCGGAACAGAATGGCCGCCAGGGATTGTCCTTCCATTCGATGGGCTTCTTACAAGTGGGACACTTGGGCACACGAGAAAATTATGAGGGACGTTCGGAAAAGTAAAGCGCTTTGCGTCCTTAAAATGCGAGACTCTCTGTGCCTCTGTGCGAGCTCGGTGTCTCTGTGGTGACACTAATTCGAGAAACATGCACCACCGAGACACATAGAATTCACAGAGTCACAGAGTTTATTGCCGCGTAGCAACGCAACTTTGACTGAACACCACGCCGCGGACGGGCGTAGAATGAAATCAGGAGTTACCAATGGCCGATTACAAAGAAAAGCTTGATGACCTGCATCGCGCTGCGAAACGCAAAGCGCAGGAGATTGACGAGAAGCTAGGCGTGAGCGGCATCGTCGAAGACACCGCGCGCGCTGCCGGGGATGCCGCGCGGCGTGGCGCAAGAACGATCGCCGACGGGGCGGGTCAACTGAAGGGGCAGGCAGAGCGTTTCGCCGACGACCCGAAAGTACGCGAGACCGCGCGGCGCGCGGCCGACGAAACCAAGCGGCGCGCGAAAGACGCAGGCCGCACCATTCGCGATGCGGCGGGCGACGCCGGCAAAATTATTCGCGACACAGCCGGTCCCGCCGGCAAGAAAGCTGAAAAGGCATTCGACGACGCCGTCAGCTACGCGACGACCGCCACGAAGGTGGCCGGCACCGGCCTGCGCGCGACGAAAGCGTCAGCCGCGGCGACGGCAGGACTTCTCAAAGCGAAAGATTGGGTCAAAGAGAATCCGGGTAAAGCAGCGGCCGTTTCGGTTTCGCTGATTCTCGGCATTCGCGCCGGCGCGAGCTTTCCCGGCATCGACGCGGTTCTGCTCGGCGCGCACCCGCACTGGCTAACGCATTCGGCGCTGCCGGTGATCGGATTAAGCAAGCTCTACGACAAGTTCGACGAGTACCTGAAGAAGCAGGAGGCGTTAATCGCGGCTGGTCAACTGGATGACGCCGAACGCGAACGCGTTGAGTTTCAGCGCAAAGCCGCCAAGTATGTGGGCGCGCCTTTGCTCGGCGCTTTCAGTTGCGCCGCGGGCGCGGCGATGTTCGCGCAAATCGGCTCACCGACCGGCATCGTCGGCGGGCCGGTAAGCTGGCTGCTCGGCGGCAATCCATTTCTCGACGGCGTGTGGTTGTTCGCCAACGGCGTGATCTGTTTTCATCAGGGCTACAAGTTTTTCATGATTGCCCTGGCGGATCAGGAAGACGTGAAGAAGGTCGTGAGAGAGATTAAGGGACTATTGCCGGCAAGCGTTACTTGATCGAACGAGGCAATTCTTCTGCTAAACTCACTTTGTGCCTCGCCGAACCATAGAGCGAATCAGAGAAAAGATTCGGCGGAGAGCGTATGATATGACCGTTCACGCCATGGAGGAGATGGCCGAGGACGGTTTTGATATAGTCGATGTCGAACAGGCTGTATTGAATGGACAAGTTGTTCGCGCAGAAAAAGACGATCCGCGAGGCACGAAGTACGTGATCGAAGGACTTGCGGCGGATGGCGAGAGTTGGGTGGGACTTGTCGGTCGCTTTCAAGGCCGCGAGCGTTATCTAATCATCACAATCTATGAAGTCAACAAAGGCTAATAACAACTCCATCTACGGTTATCGTTGCGAATACTGCGACGGCACCGTCCGTCCCAAGAAAGTCGAGCGCGAGGCGTTTAAGCACAAGAAAGGCTTCATCATCCTTGAAGACGTCGTCATTGGCGTTTGCGACGCATGCGGCACAAGGTATTACAGCGCCGATATTCTTCACGCCGTGCACGACATAGTTAGCGGAACAAAACCCTTCGAAAGAACCGAGAAGATCCCCGTCGCGCATCTCTCGTCGCCGTAGATTTGCCTGGCATCAGGAAGTAGAAGCGGTGGTCAGGGAATTAAGGGATGGCTACCGGCGGCGTCATGCGATCCGGCATGTCCGTCTCTATTTCTTGAGTTTCTTGACCCTCCAAAGGAAATACAACTCGTCGTTCTCAATTCCTTTATTGGAGTCCCGCAACGCCAAAAGCTTCTGTAGAATGTCTGCCGCTGCCTTTGTAAACCCAACGATCTTCGCCATTTCCGCCACCTCATTTGGAATGAATCCGGTTTAGAGTCCAAATGTTATTGCACCCGCAACCGCAACGATCGACCTCGAACCCGACATAACCAAATCCCTTTTGGCGACTTTTACCTTTTTTTCGAGAGAAGCCAATCGTGCGGCTATTACCTCTGAATACAGTGAGCGAGCATCCTTTTCCGTGAAACTCGCACCTCCGGTCTTAAATCCTGCTACCGCTTCATTCAATGCGTGCCGATATGAAATAAACGCGTCCCCTTCTCGCTGACGAAGGGTGATAAGGTCCTTTAGCTTAACGTCTTCAACAAAGGGAACGATAGAGGTAAGGTATTTCGAGGCAATGAAGTTTCGCTTCTCCGTTGTCGAATTGCTCGAGGGTTATGAGAATCAAGACCAATTTACTTCAGTTCCGACATCAGTAAAACATTTGGTCAGACTCTATTAATCACATCCAGACTCAGCTGATTAAATCGCCGATTTCCAAAAGCACGGCGCCGGTTGTCAGCAACGCGGAATTATTAAACCTAAGTGACAGAGCTTCCGCTTGAGCGTGGTATTGATCTCTCTCGTTTATTAAAGCGATTACAAAGGAAGTATCCAAAAAGATTCTATCGGGCATGGGAGTCGTCTGCCTCGTATAGGTCTGCCCTGGTGGAAAAATCGCGCGAGGCTGAAATCTTGATCCGTCGGAGCGCGGTCATTACATCTTGATCCGTTTGTTCTGCTTCTGGTCTCGTTTCAAAATCCTTGATTATCTGGTAGAGCTCATCGAGATATTTTTCCGGCACCTTCCGAACTTCAATCAGGATTTCTTCTCGAGTTACCATTCCAATCTCCTCAGGCTGAATATACTTCCTTGGAATTTCGAGCACAAGGCAGACCCGAAGACATCGCATCGCCCGCCAAGCCGATGTCCTAATAATCTTCGATGGTAGGGTTCTTCGATCGCGCCCCGTCGATGAACTGCTTTGAGCTGGCAAGTAACCTGCCCTCAGCCTGGCCAAACTCCGGCGCGGTAGTTGACACTTGCTTCCCGTCTTCACCAATCCACCTGATCAGTTTTTCGTCTTTGAAGTAGTAGCGATTCTCTGTGGTCCGCACTACCTTGCCTGACAGTGGCGCACGGTAATGCGAGTGTTTGCGAAAAATGAAGATGAGTTTGTCATTCGAGTAATAGAATTCGTCGGTGGCCTTGCCCATCTCACCAAAAAAAGTCGCGGTGATTTTTACGATTGAGGGGCCGCTGAGATATGCGACTAACTCGCCGCCTTCCGCTGAGAATCCGAGCAATTCTTTCTTGACCTTCTTATACCTGGGGGCGCCGCGATTGATGGCGGCGTACTGCTGACGGATCGCCTGAATTGGATCTGGACCCTGGGCCCCCTGAGCCTTCGCTTCAGACGACGCTAAAACTCCGAACAGCACAATCACGATGACTGCTGAGATTCTCTTCATTCGTATCTCCTGGTGTCTCTGACTTATGTAATCGTAATCGGAAACGGCAAAAAGCACATCACAAAGACGATCAGCGTGACCACGGCGACGATCGTTCGCGCGACACCAAGCGACTCCATCTTCTGCGGCTGCGGATGACGCACGCGCAGCATGACCGCGAGCAGCACAACATAAACAAAGCCGCTTGGACTGCCATGCCATAACCAACCGAGCACCGACACGATCGCCATGCTAACGAACGCTATGCGACCAATCCACCAATGCGCGCGCTGGCCGAAAACTGAAAACGTTCCGTGTCCGCCGTCGAGCTGTCCCACCGGCATCAGGTTCAGGGCCGTGACCAAAGCACCAAACCACGCAGCCAGATAAAACGGATTGACCAAGCCATCTGCCAAATTGATTTTGCAAACGAACCCGATTAGTTGAAACAACAGTGGATCGTTGAAGGTGACTACGGCTTCTCCCGGCAACGCGGCACGGTGTTCAAGGGTTAATACGCCGATGATTGCAACCGGAAGCGTCACTACGAATCCGGCCAATGGACCGGCAAGTCCAATGTCGAAAAGCGCGCGGCGCGAAGGCACCACGGACTTCATTCTGATGAACGCGCCGAAGGTTCCCGGCAGCAGGCCCGGCGGCTGAGGAAGGAAAAACGGAAGCGTGGCGTCCACTCCATAATAACGGCAGAACAGATAGTGTCCCGTCTCGTGGGCCGTAAGAATTGTCAGCAGCGATAACGAAAACTGTAATCCGGTCGCAAGCACCGCTGGATGAGTGATTGCGTGCCATGCGAGTTGCGCCACTCCCATTACGTAATACCAGGGGAGCAGCAGTAGGGAGCCTCCGTCTGCTCCAGCGGCTGGCCCGCCTCCGCCGGCAGGCTCGAGTTCGGCAGCCCAAAGGATTCCGGTGATCGTGGTGGTGAATGCGGTGATCAGAAACAGAGCGAGATGCACTGCCCATTGACGAGCCGTGGGTTTAGGAAAGCTGATCCCGCCTGTGATCGCTGGCTCGTTTACAGTTGGATTTGAGTCAGGTGTCGGCATGTAGCGTGTTGATCGATACTTTATCTCAAACTGGAACCGCGCCGTCAGGCGCGGAATGTTTATAGCCTCAGCCTCTTAAATGCTGAACCGCCTGAGTGAAAGCGCTGCTTTCACTCAGGCGGGCTCTCCATCAACCATCCCTGTTCTATAAATATTTCGCGCCTAACGGCGCGAATGGAGCGCAACGGCTCGATTCATTCCGACAAAGAAGCACCGGGACGTTTCCGCTCAAGTCGAAATTCTACGTATCCGCCAATCCGTCTTCGTGCGCCTGCAACTCTTTGCCCGGCTTGAAGCGAATCGTCTTCCCCGAAGGAATCGCCACTTCCTCGCCGGTGCGCGGGTTGCGGCCGATCCCGCGTTTACGCGGTTTCACCACAAAGACGCCAAAGCCGCGCAGTTCGATGCGGTCACCCCGCGCCAGTGCGTCTTTCATCGAATTGAACAGCGCGTCCACCGCCTGCTCGGCTTTAAGTTTTGGAATTCCCGTCTGGTCGGCGAGTCGATTGATGATGTCCAGCTTAATCACTTTATTGCCTCCGTTGCGGCGCGCGCCGACTGGTTCGATTCGGTTTGAAGAGTTTCTTGAACGCGTCGGATGATAGAAAGCCGCCGGGATGGCTGTCAAGTTTTCCCCGTCTAACTATTGCAGGAACCCGCGCCAATCGAACGTTTGACACGCAAGGAACCGAAGGCTAACCTCGAATTTGCGTGCGTTGAGCAGCCAACTCGCCCGGCGTCACGCACCTAAGTAAGACATGTTTGGCAAGCAACCCACAGTTCCGCCCTTCGGCACCATCGACGTCAACGACGACACGGACATCGAAG
This sequence comes from Pyrinomonadaceae bacterium, assembly GCA_049273695.1. Taxonomy (GTDB): domain Bacteria; phylum Acidobacteriota; class Blastocatellia; order Pyrinomonadales; family Pyrinomonadaceae; genus UBA11740. The sequence continues at coordinate 363,234 of JBASRE010000042.1, read as the reverse complement.
TGCAGCGTCCGAAAGAAGTCGCCCGCAAACACTTCTGGCAAGAGTCGCGCCTGCTATTTCGCGATCTGCTTTTTGCGCTCATGGTGCTGGCGCTGGTGATGGTCTTCATCATTCAACCGGTGAAGGTTGAAGGCACGTCGATGCTTCCGTATCTGCACGACGGAGAACGCATCTTCGTTAACAAGCTTATTTATTACGACGAATATCGTTGGGCGCCGAAAGTCTATCGCGGCGACATCGTCGTGTTCTGGTTTCCCGAAGACCCTTCAAAGAGCTACATCAAGCGCGTAATCGGTTTGCCGGGCGACACGGTGGAGGTGCAGGAGGGTCACGTGCGCGTGAACGGCAGAGATTTGGACGAGGGTTATCTCGATCCGCAGTTCAACATGTCGCATGCCAGCCGCCCGCCGACATACGTCAAGCCGGGTTACTATTTCGTGATGGGCGACAATCGCGACAACTCGAGCGACTCGCGTATTTGGGGCCTCGTGCCGAAGAAATACGTTTACGGCAAGGCGCTGTTTCGGTATTGGCCGCTCAGCACTGCGACCGTAATTAAGCGCGACATGCGCAATGGCTCAGTGCCACCGGGAAGTTATCGCGGGGAATCGGGCGACGAGAGATGAAGTGGCACAGACTTCAGTCTGTGATCCGCGCTGTGCCAACACACCCCAGACTAGAGGCTGGGCCACGTAATGACTGACTGGCTGCGATTCATCGGAATGATTTTCTACGCGCCGCTGCGCGGGATACGCGAAGTGCGCGATCGCGGCGGACTGCTGCCGGCATTTCTCTGCGCATATCTTTCGCAGCTTCTTTATCTCTTCGCGGTGCAGTGGCTAAGCGGTGACCGGGCTTTTCTGGCGCGTCCGTCAGTCATTTTCGCCAACCTGTTCCATGCGGCGACGGCGCTATTACCTTTCGCGATTGTCTTAGTCCCGCTGATTGCGCTGATCGCAAACCTTTTCGATCGTCGCGGCAGTTTTGGATTGGTCCTGCAACAGGAATACGCATCACTTGCTTCGGTCATCTTCTACGTTTTGATCGCGGCTAACCTGATGACGATTCTGATTGCCACCTTCTTTCACTTCAGCGGCGTGCAGGCAGCTTATGTGGCCAGCTCAATGCAGTCAGCTGAGCAAATCAAGTCGCTCTTTAACTTGCCTGCTGACGTGCGCGCCCAGCTCGAACAGGAATTGCGCAACCCGGCATTCATCGCGGGCAGCTTGTTCCGCACGGTCAAGATTGCTCTATTCACCATCGGCGCGCTGGAAACAGTACGAAAAGTTTTCCGCTTGTCGATTTTGCGTTCCCTGGCGGTGCTCGCGTTGACCTACGCCGCGGCGTTCGCGTTATCGCCGGTTTGGACGTGGCTGTTTACGTCGGTCGTCGGTTCACCGTTCCTTCTGCTGATGCTGTTCTTTCTGCTGCGCGGCTATTTCGGCAGCGTCGTAAGTGCGCAGCGCGCGCGCGGGGCGTTCAAGCAAAATCTGGAAGCAGCCACGATCAATCCGCGCGATTCGTCGGCGCACTACAACCTCGGCTTAATTCACCAAACCCGTGGCGAGCTGGATCAGGCGCGCGAGCGCTTTCAACGCGCGATCGACATCGATCCGGACGAAACGGACGCGCATTATCAGCTCGGAGGGATCGCGCGCTCACAGAATCGCCTGGCTGAGGCGATTGGCCACTTCGAGCAAGTTGTCCAGCGCGATCAATACCACGCGCAGAATGAAATCTGGCGCGAAATTGGCGCGACGTACATTGCCGCCGGCCAGTTCGCTGACGCTCGCGAGGCTTTGCAGAAATTTCTTGAGCGACGCGAGAATGATCCGCAGGGTCTCTACCTGATGGGCCGTGCGCACGCAGGCTTGGGCGACCAGCAGGAAGCCGCGAGCTCAATGCAGGCTTGCATCGACGCGGTGAAAACTGCGCCGGCGTACAAATATCGCGCTGAGAAGCGCTGGCTCCACGAAGCGCAGCAGTTTCTAAAGGGCAAGAAACGAGAAGCAATAAGTAGCGAACGGTAGTCACGTGCTCTCTCGTCGATCATCGAAATCAAATCTGACATTTGGCATTTGAGATTTGGCATATGGTGATTTGAAAGTACGTACTTGAGCGAGGCTCCCTTGGACTGCGAAAGAGTTTCCGTACTGAAATGCCAAATGTCAGATGTCAAATTTCAAATGCCAAATAGCTCTTCAAACTCTAGCTACACGGATCCAAACATATGAATTGTCCTAATTGTGGTGCGCCTGCGGTGGCAGGCGGTTTTTGTGGGGGCTGCGGCAAGCGCGTCGAAGCTAATCAACCGGCGCAACCCGGCACGATCAATCTCGACATGGACGGCGAGGGTACCGGCCGCGGCTACACCTATCACATCGAACATCAGCCCGCGTTTTCGCTCGCGGTGCTGACGCTTCAACCGGAACAGTCGATCATGGCCGAAGCCGGCGCGATGGTTTCGATGTCCGCGAATGTCGAGTTGCAATCGCAGATGAAGGGCGGTCTGCTCGGCGCCTTAAAAAGAGCCGCCGGCGGTGAATCGGCCTTCGTCTCGACATTTACCGCCCACGGTGGACCGGGCGAAGTCACGCTCGCGCCCGGCGCGCCTGGCGACATCGCCGCGATCGAGCTGAACAATCAATCGTTCTTCGTGCAGTCGAGTTCTTATCTCGCGGGCGACTCCAGTCTGAATGTCGATACAAAATGGGGCGGCGCGAAATCCTTCTTCGGCGGCGAAGGCCTGTTCGTCTTGCTGGTTCAGGGACAGGGTCTGCTACTCGTCTCTTCATTCGGCGCAATTCATCGCAAGCGTCTGCAACCCGGCGAGCGTTACGTCGTCGATACCGGGCACCTGGTCGCCTGGGAAGGCACGACGCAATACACTCTGCGCAAGGCCGCTGCCGGTTTCTTTCGCAGCATGGTCAGCGGTGAAGGCATCGTTGCGGAGTTCACTGGTCCCGGTGAGTTGCTGATTCAGACTCGTAACCTTGCCGCGATGGCGGGACTGCTGAAACCGTTCTTCCCGTCGCAAGGGAGCGGCGGCAGCGGCTTCAACCTCAATCTGGGCGGCTAATCGGGGCAGGAGCCGACTAAGCGGGGTCCCCGCGCGAGCATCTCGCGTGGGGTGCTCGACAGGGAGGGCGCACGGTATTGTCAGAACCCGACCGTAAGCGAGGGTGCACCGTCACAAACATCAAGGCAGTCAAATGAAAACAATCTCAACGCTGGCAATCGTAGGTCTGCTTTTCTTTGCTTGTAAGCTGTGCAGCTTTTCCGACAACACGAATCGGTCGAACTCAAATTCAAACTCCAGTCCAAGCTCGCAATCCACGATGTACGCCCGCGAGTTCATCAAGCCGGAGCTGGGACAATTTAGCCACTCAAAGAGCTACACCAAAGAAGAGCTCAGCAAGACCGCCTCAGGTTTCACCGTGAAGATGATCGCGCAGTCGGGCGATTGCGCCGGAGGCGAGTACTCGGGCGGGAACGGTAAAGCCGCGCTGATGGCTTGTTCGTATTCCGAATCCTCAGTACCTGCTGCGCTAATCGATGAAATTGAGCAAGAGATAAAGAACGATCGAGGGATGCGGTTCGTGCGCGCGGTTCCGAGAGGCTCAGGCAAGCGGGTTGAAGCGACGGACAGCCAGGGCCGTGGCGTGGTCGCCTGGAATAACGGTTACTGGTTATTCATGACAATTGGGAATAGCCTATCCGACACAACCGCTCTCGCGGACGGGGTGGGTTACTAGAAATATGCGTCGCCTGATGTTGATCTTCATGCTGCTGATTGCCGCCTGTCCGGTTGCTTACGGACAGGCTAATCAGCCGTGCGCAGACTTCAATCAACTCGTTAAATCAACCTACAACTTTCGTCCCGCCCTTCTGTCTGAGGCCGAGAAGGACCAGAAGAGCGCGGCCATGGACAAGGTTTGGGAAACCGTTAAGTCCCGGCGCAGCGAATTGCTGCCGTGCCTAAGAAAAGCTTTGGAAGATCCGAACGCCGATCAGTGGTTTCGATTTGACGGCAGCAATCTACTTGTCTCGCTTGATCCGTCTGAAGCGTCGAAACAAACCCAAGTCAAGAGTTACGCGGTGGTCAACCTGGAGGACGTTAATCTTCAGGTCTGGGTGGGGACACTCGCTCGGCTTGGAGCGGAAGGTTTCGACGTGTCTAAATCCGGAGAACGCTGGCTCGCGCATCCGACGGCGACGTATTACTTGCCGATTCACGGCGCTCAGAAAGTCGATAAGATGCTTGGCGGCATCTTCATTTTTGGGAGCATGGACGAAGCCTACGCCACGCCGGCGCTGCTGAAGATTGCCAACGCAGCAACTCATCCGGGGCGCGACGACGCCATCTCGCTTCTCATCATGCAAGCAACTCCTGAGGCAATCAGCGGACTCAAAAAAGTGGACACTTCGACATTATCCGCGCAGGCCAGCGCTAACTTGCAAAGGCATTTGACCACACCAGTTCTCATTCAACTTCGTGACAAACCTAAAACCACGCGTGAACAATTTCTAAAAGCTTTCAACGACGCCGCCGGCGGAAACTTCAGGTACTTTTTCCAATTAGTCGGCGAAGTGCCTGATGGCGAAAAGGACGTGGTCGCGACGTTGAAAGCTGAAGACATCCCGCTCGTAAGAAAAGTGCGCCGCGTAATCATCTCGCGCGCGAATCAGCATGCGGCGGGATACTACGTTAGCTTTACCCAGATTTTGATGACGATGATTTGGCGACCGGAGATGGCAAAATAACATTGCACAAACAAAAGCCCGCCATTCTTGCTCTTGAAGACGGTCGCGTCTTTCGCGGACGTTCGTGGGCCGCTGAAGGTGAGTCGTGCGGCGAGATGGTCTTCAACACTTCCATGACCGGTTATCAGGAAGTGCTGACCGATCCGTCTTACGCAGGGCAGATCGTCTGCATGACGTATCCGCTGATTGGGAACTACGGCGTCAACAAAGAAGATTCCGAATCGTCACGGCCCTGGGTTGAAGGGTTCGTCGTCCGCGAAGCCAGTCGTATGCATTCCAACTGGCGTTCGGAAGAGTCGCTTCCCGATTATTTGAAGCGTTGGAACATTGTTGCCATCGATCACATCGACACGCGCGCCCTCGTGCGGCACATTCGCGACAAGGGCGCGATGCGCGCATGCCTCTCGACAATCGACGCTGAAGCCGAAAGCGTAATCCAGAAAGCACGCAACTCTCCGCCTATGGAGAATCGCGAGCTCGCCAGCGTCGTCACGACGACCCGGCCTTACGAGTTTCCGGCTGCGGGAGCGGAACGTTTTCATGTCGTCTGTTACGACTTTGGCGTGAAGCTGAATTCGCTGCGCGAGCTGTCGCAAGCCGGTTGTCGTGTGACCGTCGTGCCCGCCTCGACGCCTGCGAATGAAGTGTTTGCGATGAAGCCGGACGGCGTGTTTCTTTCGAACGGTCCAGGTGATCCGGCTTCGATGAACAAAGAAGTGGAAGAGGTGAAGCTCGTCGCGCAATCAGGCACGCCCACGTTCGGCATTTGTTTCGGTCATCAACTGCTCGGGCGCGCCTTCGGTGGAAAGACTTTCAAGCTGACATTCGGTCATCGCGGCGGCAATCAACCGGTGAAGGATTTTCGTGACGGCCACGTCGAGATAACTTCGCATAATCACGGCTTCGCGGTGCAGGCTGATTCGTTACCACCCGAAGTCGAAGTCACTCACATCAATCTCAACGACCAATGCGTCGAAGGCATGCGACACAAGACGCTCCCCATCATCTCAGTCCAATACCACCCGGAAGCCGCCCCCGGCCCGCACGACGCGGAACATCATTTCAAGAGATTTATTGATTTGATGGAGAATCGGTGAGATCAACATAAAGCAGCCGTTGGCAGAGTTTCTCAGAGCTAGTTATCATCGGGGACACCGACAAACTTTGCCTCAGCTGCAATTTCCTGTGCGATTATTTTTTGCAACGGCTTTTCTGGCGGCCAGCCGGTTATGTTGGCGTGATTTCGAGGTGTAAGCGTGGGAGCAATAGTTAAAGACTGCGCGGTAAACACGCGTACCTCAACGTCGGCCCGGCCATACAACGCAGCTGATTGAGCATCGGCTACTTGTTGTCCCAGTTCCCAGATTTCCCGATCTTCCAGACCCGCGTGTCGCGTGACCGACAAATTCGGCCAAGGGTACGGAATGAAAGCGTTTGGCTTTACTGTCTTGTCGCCTCGGATGTGATTACGTTGTTTTATGAAACGAGCCAACAGCTCGTCTTCCAGCACTGGCGGGATCTCACTCATGCTCATGCCGCAAAAAGTGGTGCTAAAGCCGGTTCGGGCTTAATACGATTTATCAAATCAATGACTGCTTGGGATACTTCGCCGAGGAATGGTTCTGTTCCGTACATCTTTGAAGGGCCGATTAACGCCGAGTAGTGAACGTCACCTTCAGGGCTGATGCTCACGGACAGTGTTCGGCGTAGTGAATGATGCCACTCCAACGTCAAATGGCCATCAGGTTCAGCGCCTACTGATGGCGCAGGTGTACCAAGCGGTAATGCTTCCAAGAAACATTGTGCTTGAACGTAAGTATCGTTCGTCACCGGGGCAGCGCCATAACAATCCCAATTCGCTCGACTGCTCTCATCGGCAACTCTCCGCAATTCTTCAGCTGCGGCCTGCATACCACGTCCCAGCGAATGCGACGACCGCAGACGACGACGCGGCTTGCCATATTGTGCGGCAATGTATTGAGCAGTCTCACCAGATGCCCGTGTTGGAACAGGCGCTACAGCGAGCAAGGCTGATGCCGTCATTTCGAGAATCACTTGAACTCCTCCAGAGCCCCTTCGGTGATGTTGCCAAAGAAGAACTTGTTTTTCAACCATCGCATGTCAGCGATACGTCCTTCCATTATGCCATTTTCCAACGCAAACGGCTGCTCGCTTGATATGTCTATGTCAAGTATTAACGCTGGTACCGTTTCTCTTGAATCTTGCTGTGGCTGAATCGTCTTGATAACGTTCACAACATAGGGAAGCTGCGGCACCGCAAAAGTATCGTGATGTAAGAAAGCAAGGTAAGGGAGGTCCAACCCGCGAGCCGTAATCGGTGGCACAACAAGATAGTACGCTAGATCGCGATGCTCTATGCTGATGCGATTAATGAATCTTAAACCCAGCCTATGAATTTGGGTAAGTCCAGCTAACTCAACATAAGTTTCCCACAAACGAAACAACTCCGAGCTGAACGTTTCCCAGCTTTCATATGGAGCAAGCCGGCTAAAAATGAATCCGTCTCGGTTAAATTGCACAATCTGAAGATTGTCTCTCGATTGAAGTCGAAATCCTTTTAATCCTAACTCTTGATAACTGCCTTGAGGGGGTTGGTTAGCCGCAAACTGAAAGTGCTGCTGAAACGCGTGTTGTGCAAGGGTAACTGGGTATTCCGGCAACCGTTCTTTCAGTTGCTCTGCAATTGCCTTCTCTTCCCACGGCAACTCTGCGCGAGCACGAATTTCAAGCGCAGCTTCAACGATCGGAGCGTTTGGTAAGTGCTGAAAGCGCTCAGTCGGATCAATCGTGATCTCGTCTGCCATAGGCGCTAATCGCGGCAAAAGCTTGTCGCGAGTTGAATGTTGTGCATAGCCTAATCCTCTTCTTTCGGAATTTTCAATTCCCCGGTAAGTAGATCGGGGCGCGCGCGGGCCATGTCTTCGGGCGTGGTCGTTGCGGTCGGGTGGGCCACTTCTTCGGTTGCTTCGCCATCCAGAGCTGCATCAACCACAGCCTCTTCGATTACTTCGGCGATCGTTTCGCTGCCACGATGCTCGAGCCAGTGGCGGTAGGTGACGGTGAGAATTGCAATGACCGGAATGGCCAGAAAGATTCCGACCACACCGGCAATCTCTGCGCCGGCAAGAATCGCGAGAATCACCGCCAGTGGATGCAGGTGAATACCAGTGCCGATGATGCGCGGATAAAAGACATAGTCCTGAACGATGCGCAGCACTCCGAGGAACAGCAGCACAACGAATGCTTTGCCAAACCCGAACTGAAGAAGGGCGAGCGCAGAAGCCAGGACAGCGACCACCAGCGGCCCGACCAAAGGAACGAACTCAAGGATGCCGGCAATCAGCCCGAGCACCAGCGGGCTGGGCAAACCGAACAGCCAAAAGCCAATCGTGCAAATGATGCCGATTAGCAAACACGCGATGAGTTGCGCGCGGATGTAAGCGGCGAGGGTGCTATTGATGTCCTGAAAGAATTCGTCGCCGCGCCAACGCAGACGCCCGCGCGGCAACATCGCCAGCACTGAACGTCGAAAGGCGTCGGCATCCTTCAGCATAAAGAAACTGAGGATCGGAATCAGAACGAGCCAGGGAATGAAGATGACGTAATGCACCATGCCCTCGGCGGCGATCGTAACGAGATCACCGGCTTTCCCGATCAGCCCTTCCACATACTTGGCCACGCCTTCGGGCATGCGCCGTCCGCGAAAATAGCTGCTGACACTCTCAGTGCCGCCGCGAATCTTCTGGTAGTACGCGCTCGCCTGTTGTTTGAACTCTGGAAACTGCGCACTGAGTGAGGGAATCAGCAGGTAGATCGCCAGGCCAATCCCCACAAACAAAACAACGTAGACGATTGCGATTGCCAGGCTGCGGGGAATGACGCGCTCGCGGCCGCCGATTCTTAAGGGTTGTTGGACCAGATCGACGAGGGGCGCAATCAGGTAGGCGAAGAAGATCGACAGAACAACGAGGAGGATTAGTGGCGTGAGCCGATAGGTGATCCAAAGCAGCCCCGCCACCAGCAGCAGCAACACGAGAATTCTCAGCACCGCACGCGTCTGCAGCCAGGTATGGGCGACGGCCTCTGAATGAACGGACTGTTCCTTGGGGTCAGTCATTGCTCAGATAGTTTGCGGGTCTAATGCAATGTCAGCGCCCTCCCTCTCGGTCGTGCTACTGCCCCGCTCGTCGGATAAGTGCCCCGCTTACAACTCGTCGTCGTCGAGTTCGTAGTCGGCTTCGTTCATCTTGATCATTGCTTCATGCCAGACGACTCCGCGCCATTCGTCGGTCTCACCGACCAGTTGCAAAGCCGCCTGCGGATGACCGGGGTTTCGCTCGATGCGCAGCACTTCGGCGATCACCCGCAGCTTCTCGCCATCGTCGTCCATCACCAGAAGATTGACTGTGCTCCCCACCGGCGGCAAGTCGCGTTGAAAGTGAACCAGGGTGCCTTCGGGACCGACGTTCTCAGTCTCGCCTTCCGATATCACGTGCGCGCCTTCGGGCGTGTCCCATTCAGCGCGAATCGGAAATGCAGCAACGTATCTGGGGCCAGAGCGGTGTTCCGCCATTACTGTGTCGGGCATCAACGACTCCTCTTTGGGTGAAGCAGGATCCAACGGCTGCATGATACAAGGAAAAGCGGGATTTGCAGAGAGGAAGTGAGGCCCGGCTTCGCCCAAAGGCCATAACATACTTGGGCAATCCAAAACGCCGAAGGCGTTGACTGAATCTTCAGCCCAGGGTTGCGCGCGTTATCGCGCTACCCTGGGAAAGCGAAATGTTTTATTCCCAACCCTGAAAGGGTTGCCGAGTTCTTTTGTTGGGCGGCTTGCGAACTCTTTCAGAGTTCCTCCAACCATCAACGAGGCTACCCAGGGCGTTGCCCTGGGCTGGAATTTTGCGAACGCCTTTCGGCGTTCTATCCACGTGCGGAACCAGAGTTTGATTACTCAAACATGTATAGCTTTCCGAGAGGGAGAGGGCATTACTACTCTTCGTCGCTGCGAAGTTTTTCCAGGACGGAAAAATCTTCCAGCGTCGTGACGTCGCCCGCGACTGATCCGCTGGTGGCAATTTCGCGCAGGAGGCGCCGCATGATCTTGCCGGAACGCGTCTTTGGTAGCGCGTCAGCGAATCTAAGATCGTCAGGTCGTGCGAGCGCGCCAATTTCTTTCGCGACGTGCTGGCGCAACTCTTCCTTCAAAGGATCAGAAGGTATACGGTCGCCTTCGAGGGTCACGAACGCGACAATCGCTGACCCTTTCAGATCGTCGGGCTTGGCTACGACGGCAGCTTCCGCGACGGCAACATGTGAGACCAGCGCGCTTTCGATTTCCGCAGTTCCCAACCGGTGACCGGCAACGTTAATGACGTCGTCGATGCGGCCCATGATCCAGAAATAGCCGTCCTCATCTTTCCGCGCGCCGTCGCCGGCAAAGTACACGCCGGGAATCTGTGACCAGTACTGCTCTTGATAACGCTCGTCATCGCCGTAGATCGTGCGCAGCATCGACGGCCAAGGCTTCTTGATGACCAGATATCCGCCTTCATTCGCGCCCACCGGCTTGCCCTCGCGCGTCATTACGTCAACGTCGATGCCGGGGAAAGGCTTCGTGCCCGAACCCGGTTTCGTCGGGGTCGCGCCGGGCAAAGGCGTAATCATCATCGCGCCGGTTTCCGTTTGCCACCACGTATCAACAATTGGGCAACGCTCTTTCCCGATAATGCGGTGATACCACATCCACGCTTCGGGATTGATCGGCTCACCCACGGTCCCGAGCAAACGCAGCGAAGAAAGATCATGTTTCAAAGGCCACTGCTCGCCCCATTTGATGAACGCTCGGATCGCCGTCGGCGCGGTGTAGAGCGTGTTCACTTTGTGACGCTCGATGATGTCCCAGAAGCGATCCGGCTCAGGCCAGTTCGGCGCGCCTTCATACATCAAAACCGTCGCGCCGTTCGAAAGAGGACCGTACACGACGTAACTGTGGCCCGTCACCCAACCGATGTCCGCCGTGCACCAGTAAACATCTTCATCCTTGAAGTCGAACACCCATTTCGCAGTGAGGTGCGCTTGCAAGAGATAGCCGCCGGTCGTGTGCAGAATTCCTTTTGGTTTTCCCGTCGTGCCTGAGGTGTAAAGAATGAACAGCGGATGCTCGCTGTCGAGCTCTTCCGCCGGACAATTCGCGCCAACTGCCTGCATCAACTCGTGCCACCAATGATCACGGCCCGATTCCATGTGAATCTCGCTGCCGGTACGTCGGACGACGATGCAGTTCTTCACCGACGCCGTCTGTTTCAACGCTTCATCGACCGCGGGTTTCAGCTTTACTTCATTGCCGCGTCGCCAGCCACCATCGGCCGTCACTACTAGATTGCACTGGGCGTCGTTGATGCGATCGATTAGCGCCGTGCTGGAAAAGCCGCCGAACACAACTGAGTGCGTCGCGCCAATACGCGCGCAAGCGAGCATCGAGATCGCCAGCTCAGGAATCAGCGGCATATAGAGCGCGACGCGATCGCCCTTCTTAACCCCAATCTTTTTCAGAACATTAGCGAAGCGACAGACTTCTGTATGCAGTTGCTGATAAGTCAGCGTGCGTGCGTCGCCGGGCTCGCCTTCCCAAATCAAAGCAGCCTTGTTCCGTCGCCAAGTGGACAGATGACGATCAAGACAATTGTGGGAAATGTTCGTTTTGCCGCCGATGAACCACTGCGCGTGCGGAGCTTCCCACTTCAGAACCGTGTCCCATTTCTTAAACCAATCGAGTTCACTTTCAGCCATGCGCGCCCAGAATTTTTCCGGATCGGCGGCTGCTTCCGCACGCAGCGCTTCCAGCTCTTCCGTCGATTTGATGTGCGCTTTGGCGGCGAATTCGGCTGGCGGGGAGAAGACTCGATCTTCGTGTTGAAGTGATTCGATGTTGGTTGCAGGTGACGACATGCAGCGTTTGTGGTTAGCCTGGTAGAGGTTCTAGAGAGACTGAGTAAGCAAATTGTCCAGGAAATCACCGACTCCGACTAGCTGATACCTGACAGCATCCATCAGGTGTTCATTCAGTGCCGATGAAGGAAACGCCCACTCAACGCCAGTCTTAGGATCCATTAGAGCTAGCCTTACAACTTTTTCGTCATCTTGGTGAGACCAGTGTAATCTCACAACTTTGCCACCATATTCGGTTTGATAGTTTTCGTAACTATCAGTTGAATGCCAAAGGAGCTTTCGCTCTTGAGTCAAAGTAATTAACTTCCCCACGGCATCGATCCATTTGTTCTTTTCGCCTGGCATGCTATACCTCCCAGTCTAGGTCTTTCTGGTACTCTCTTAGTTCCTCAACCACTTTTGCGATTTCGACGTAGACTAGTCTGACCTGCTGTTCATTCTGAACACTAACTTCGCACTGGTCAACGTAACGCAGAACTCGCTTCACGGATTTTCTTGGCTCGCCGCTTAGCTTTCGGCGCAGTGATCGCAACTTCACGGCAACTCTGCCGAGCTCCTCAATGATCTGCGGCAGAGAATCCTCAAACGCATTAAGGAATATTGATAAATTTCTAGTGGCTTTGCCCAGGTCCTTTATCAAGGATGGCCCTCGCGCTCGTAGTCTGTAAACATTGCGGAAGTTGCGAACATTCCAAAGAACAACGATTGACACGACGAAACTTATGATCGACAAAAAGTCTGCGATGAGAGATAGCGCTTCGCGACTGAAGATGTAGTTTAATCTTGTAATGAGGTCGGACACGGGAGGCGCATCTTACTAGCTTTCCGCCGGGTCGAAACGCTTTTGTACACTCGCCGTGCAAGAGAGTGAGGTACTTGAAGTTCGCTGGGTTGGATAAATCACCAACCTGTCGCGAACAACGCGTTCGCGCCACGAAGCCCGATGCGTTGATAGGTGCTGTAAGCTTTTGCTCCGCGCAGCCGGATCTGCTCGTCAGTTTCGCGGTTCAACCAACCATCCAGGGCGGCTGACAGAACGTAAGCTTCAGGCGCCATCAGATTCGTTGTCCACAACAAAGGCTTTGCGCCCGTTCTGCGTAACGGTTCACCGAAGTAGCTCTTGCTCGCGCACGCGAGGATAATCGCCTCACGCGATTCGTGGTCGCGCTTCTTCGGAATCGAACTCAGTTGAAAATCCATCAAGCCGTTGTGGCCAATGTAGGCAATCAGATCTGCGCTGCCGCCCACGTAAATCTCAACGGCCTTACCGTCCACCGAGACAATTAGCTTCTCGCCAGGAACGCCCGCCGCCGCGTCGAGAAAATCCTCCGTAGCTCGTTGGATGTAGCTGCCGCGATAAGCTTCCGCGATCAGAAACGCTCCGGTGCGGCGATGCCGGAACACGACCCGATTGAGTACGACGGAAGGAGATTTGATGGATACATTCGTAGAATTAACAGCCTGCCAATCTTTGTTCTTACTGAAGAATGTCTTCACGCCAAACGCCGCACCCCAGTAGAGATTCGTTGCCGGGCTCTCTCCGTTTCCAAGACTAGCTGAGACCGGCACGATGCCCTGGTTCACGTTGTCACACAGCGCGACGAACACGTGAATCACGGGCACGGAGTTTTTCGCGGGTTTAATTGCAGCGGGCGTTGACTGCGCCGACTCGGGAAGAGAGATCAGTTGAGGCTGCGACACAGACGTGCAGCCAACGAACACGAGAACAATGCTGAGAAGGAAAGCTCGCGGCATCTTGAGATTTGCTGGTTAGACGCCGCGTCAGCTGAAAGTGTTCCGGCTAGTTCAGGAAGACGAGAGTTCCTCGACAATCTCGCGCATGACGACGCGACCTCGCTCCACTTCATCGGGCGCAAACGAAATCGCGCCGACAACTGCGTGTCCGCCGCCGCCGTAGCGCTCGCAGATTGTCGCGATGTTGTGACGGCGCGGACGCGGCGCCCAGGGGTTTGAACCGACGGAGATCTTCGTGCGCTTTGGCGCGCGGGTGAGCGCCACTGTGTAAGTCGCCTCGGGAAATAAATAGTACGGGATGAATTTGTTGAAGCCTTCGAAGCCCTCTTCAACCAGATCGAAGTGCACCACGTCGTGCTCGCAAACTGCTTTACGCTTGATGGCTGCAAGCGTTTCGCGGTGCTGTTTCAGAATCGGCTGCAACCGCTGTTGTATCTCCGGGCTGGTGGCAACTTCGTTAAGCGGCTTCACCGTGAGGTCGCGGATGATTTGTTCGATGACAGACTCGTCCGCCGTGCCTTCGATCACCTGCATCAGTTGCAGCGCGGACTCTTTCAGCTCGACACATTGCGCGGCCGATTCGTAGAGCGCACCGTCGATGATGTGCGCCCAATGAATCAGCTCGTTCAAAGGTTCAGGATTGAAGCCAAACTTTGTCTGCGCCACGTCGGCGATGAATTCCGTGCAGGACTTTCGGGTCGCATCGAGAAACTTTCTGCCGGAGTCATCGGCGCGAAAGTGCGCTTCATCTTCAGGAGTGAGAAAGGCCGATTGATGATGATCAAACCACCAGGTCAGCTTTTCAGACGGCGAGTATTTGAAATCGACGATGGCGTTTTCGTCACCGTCGAACATGTCGCGATCGAAGAGTAGATTGTTCGGGCGATGTAGCAACCCACCGTAACTCACTTCAGCGTTTGGATGAATGCGCTCTTGATAAAAACGGGTGAAGGTCGCCGCCGAAGCGACGCCGTCAAAACAATGACCGTGATAAAGGACACGAAGTTTCATGCGTGGATAAAAAGCTGGTCATCTTAGCAATTGCGCGACAGATAAGGCCAGCAGGGCAATTCACCGGTAGTGTCCCAATTTCAGAATTTCTGTGGGACTCTGTGGAACTCCGTGTCTCTGTGGTGAATCTGTCTTGAAGAAATTACAACCACAAAGACACCGAGAACCACAGAGCAAGCACGAGAAAAGCAAATTAGGACCCTACCAAATCAACCCCACGCTTCCGGCTTCTTCACACAAAACAAAAAACGGCGAAGCTTTCGCTCCGCCGCTGATTAGGCGCCGCGCCAGGTTAGACCGTTCAATTGTCGAAGCGGACTAGTTCACGGTCGAGTGTGTGGAATCTATCAGGCCTCGGTGGACTTACCCTCTGTCATCCCGCGCGCCAGGCGTCTCCGCCTGCGCGCTGCGCCAGCCGCTCCCAACACTCCAGTTCCCAGCAAGAAGAGCGTGGCTGGTTCCGGCACAGCTGTCTGTTGAGCGGCCGTGATCTGTCCGGTTAGCGATGCGGTCTGACCTGGATCGAGCGACAGGTCGTTGACCGTAAACGAGAAACTTCCGCCCCCGCAAGTTGTCTGCTGGCCCGGAACACCACCGGTGGGATCCGGCTCGCAGTTTGTGTCGGTAAAGGTAAAGACCGGCGATGTCTGAACGAAGTCCAAGGAACACCCCGCCCTGGTTGTCGCTCCTAACAGTGCCGGTTACCGTCGCAATGAAGGCTGCCTGATTTCCATTGCTCATCCCCTGCGGGGCCGTGAAATTAACTTGCAATGTGAAGAAACTGTTGAAGGTGTTTGGCGCAGTGCTGAGGCTGAACGATCCGAGGTTGTTAAAGTTCGAGCCGGGATTCGCATTGCCTCCCAAGCCCCGAAAACCGTTCGCCGTGGTTCCGGCAAAAGTTGAATTGCTAAAAGTCAGGCCCAGGATGGTCGCGCTCGAGCCTGGCGTGCAGGCGGCTCCGAAACAGCCGAATGTGCCACCAGCGATGAATACTTCATCGGCGCGGGCCGATCCCGCTCCCACCGTCAGAACCGTGAATAGAGCGACGAACACCCCGAAAGCTTTCGCCGCCGTTGCTAAAGTCCGCATGATTGTCCTCCCGAAAGAATGGGCACCCGTTGAAGGCGAGGCACACAATCGAGTCGCATCCCACGACGACGCGGCTGGGTGCCCGGCTAAACTCTGCTTCGGCCCGTTCCGGGGCAACTGAACGCTACGAAGAGAACTGTTGGATAGACTGAACGAAGAACCAAAACGGCCAATGAACCTCAAGTTCCAGAGTTCATTTTTGAAGTGAGGTCAGGATTGGAAGGGTCGGTCGTCAACCATGTCTTGAGACGAGATATTTATGGGCCGTGGGATTGTCAGGCCCTGGCACGAGTTGGCTCTCCCGCTTCATTCTGAGCCCTTGATTCGCTCGCTCGTCGCCACCGAGCGACAAACAGAATTAATGCGCCCACGCCCACGACGATCCCGATGATTTGAGAAGTTGAAAGTCCCGTCAGCGACGTCAGCCCGAGAATGTCGCCGCGTGGATCGTCGCGGACAAACTCAATCAGGAATCGCACGGTGGCATAAAGGATCGCGTAAGCGAGAATTATCTGCCCGCTAAACCTCTTCCGCTTGTGCAGCCACAAGAGAAAGCCGAAAACGATCAGCATCGCCAGCGATTCGTACAGCTGCGTCGGATGAAGATGCACTCCGGTGGGGACCCCGGTGATTTCATGTCCCTCTGGTGGGAAGCTAACGCCCCACGGCAAAGTCGTCGGTTTGCCCCAGCAACAGCCGGCGAAGAAACACCCCAGCCGCCCCAGAACGCTTCCCAGCGCGATGCCCGGTGCGCACGCGTCGGCGGTCTTCCACCACGGCAGTCTTCCACGACGCATCAGAAGGTAGCCGGCGATGATCGCTCCCAACAGGCCACCATAGAAGACTCCGCCTGAGCGCAGAAAATCGAGCGAGAAGAGCAGCAGCGGATTCTGCCGATACTCAGGCTCAGTCAGGAGCATCAGGAGTTTTGACCCGATCAGTGAAGACAGCAGCAGCCACAAACAAAGGTCGTAGATCTTCTCTTTCGGCAATCCATCGCGCACCGCCAGCCTGACGGTCACAAAGATCGCGGAAAGAAAAGCCAGCGCGAGAAACACGCCATACGCGTTGACTGGAAAGTTACCGAGGCGGAAAAGAATTGGATGCATGCGCAGTCAGTGAGCTGTGGGCCGTGAGCAGTATGCAGTTGTCATGACTCGGATGGTGCGCTCGCCTTTTTTAGCTGCGCCTTCTGCTGTTTGCGATGCGCGAAAATCATGTCGTACGCCAAAAGAAGCGCTCCACAAGTAATGCTTGCATCGGCGACATTGAACGTGGGCCAATGGTATTGGCCGGCGTGCACCAGAATGAAATCGATTACGTAACCGAGCCGCACGCGATCAGTCAGATTCCCGAGGATACCTGCAAGCAACAACGCGCAGGCGCCGAGAACGCGATCATCATTGCGCGGCGTGCGAAAGAAGTAGAATAAGACGGCAAGTGCGGCCGCCGCCGCCAGCACCGCAAAAAACCACCGCCCAAACGCGCCGCCTTCCTGCAACTGGCCGAATGCTATGCCCGGATTCTCAGCGTATGTGAAATCGAGAAAGCCGCGGATGACGGTCACGTCCTGAAGACGCAGACGCCGCACGGCCCAGGCTTTGCTCGACTGGTCGAGAAGATAAATGCCCAGCGACGCGACCAAGTAACCGATGCGCCATGCCACTCGAGATTTTAAAAAACTTTTCAATTCCCTCTCAGGTCAACGATCCAGGATTTTCGCTTCGTAGGAGCGAGATGTCTATAGAACTCGTCACCAGAAGAATATGAAAGCTCCGTAGGGGCGGAATATGTCGCCCTTAAATGGGCTTGTAAAAAGTGCGAGTTCACTAGCTATAAACATTCCGTGCCTAACGGCACTTAGGACTATTGCGTAGTCTTGTCGATTTCTTCCAGCGCTTCAATACACCTTTCACAGACAGTCGGATAACGCGCTGATTCGCCGACGCGCGTCGAGTAATTCCAGCACCGCTCACACTTTTCGCCATGAGCACGCGCGACGGTTACGTCGATCGCGTCGGCGTCCATCTCTACGTTTGCCTCAAGCAGCTGGACTTCAGAAACAATGAAGATGTAGCGCAGATCGTCTGCGTGTCGCTTCAGGTTGTCATACGCACGAGCGCCAGCCGAGATTTCCACTCGCGCTTCGAGCGAGCTGCCGATCAGTTTGGCGACGCGCGCATCTTCCAATTTGCCGAGGACCGCGTCGCGATAGCCAAACAAGTGCGCCCACGAGGTCAACAATTCGGTATTGTCTGTGTCGCTCGCGGTCGGCAGCAATGTTAGATGCACTGAGTCCGCGCGCGGCTCCCGCTCATCCGCGGGCAAGTTCTCCCAAATCTCATCAGCCGTGAACACGAGGATCGTCGCCAGCATCCGCGCTAACGCATCCGCGATTCTATACAGCGCGGTCTGCGCAGATCGTCGGGCCGCGCTGCGCGGCCCGAACGTGTACAGGCGATCCTTGATGATGTCGAAATAGCGCGCCGACAAAGTCACGGTCGAGAACTGGTGCAGCCTTTGATAGACCGCGTGGAAATCGTAATCACGGTACGCTTCGCGCACATCCACGACTGCTGAATCCAGCTCGGCCAGGGCCCAGCGATCGACTTCGAGCATTTCGTGCTCAGCGACACTGTCGCATGCCGGCTCAAAACCATAGAGATTGCCGAGCGCAAAGCGCGCCGTGTTGCGCAGCTTGCGATAACCATCAGTGACGCGCTGCAGGATTTCATCTGAGCAGCGCATGTCTTCCATGTAGTTGGACGATACGCACCAAAGTCGCAGAGTCTCTGCGCCAAGTTTCGGAATGACTTCGTCAGGCGAGACTGCATTGCCTGCGGACTTGTGCATCGCTTTGCCTTGCGCGTCGAGCGTCCAGCCGTGACAGATCACTTCGTCATACGGCGCGCGATCGTGAACTGCGAGTCCAACCATCAAAGAGGAATTGAACCAGCCGCGAAACTGATCGCCACCTTCAATGTAAACATTGGCCGGCCAACGCAGATTCTCACGGTTCTCCAAAACAGCGACGGAAGATGAGCCGCTATCGAACCAGACATCCAGGATGTCAGTCTCTTTGGTGAACTCTCTGCTGCCGCATTTTTCGCAGGCGAAGTCTTCTGGAAGCAGCTCAGTCGCTTCGCGCTTGTACCATGCGTCGGCGGTTTCTTTTTCGAAGATGTCTGCGACGTGCCGGATGACACCTGCTTCGGCAACGACGTGTTCGCACTTCGCGCAGTAGAACGCGGGAATC
Source organism: Pyrinomonadaceae bacterium (assembly GCA_049273695.1). Lineage (GTDB taxonomy): Bacteria > Acidobacteriota > Blastocatellia > Pyrinomonadales > Pyrinomonadaceae > UBA11740. Next base: position 344,387 of record JBASRE010000042.1, on the reverse strand, counting down.
GGCACGCCCCAAACACGCTGACGCGAAACGCACCAGTCGGGTCTGCCTTTGAGCATGTTGCGCATGCGCTCGCGGCCCCACGCTGGAATCCATCTCACGCGGTCGTCAACATCGCGCAAAGCCATCACGCGCAGTGAGTCAGCACCGCCCTCGTCCATTGAAATAAACCACTGCGGCGTCGCGCGAAAGATGACCGGGTTCTTGCAGCGCCAGCAGTGCGGATAACGATGCTCGTAATTTTCGCTGAACAGAAGCACGCCCTGTTCGCGCATGAAGTCAACGATCTTTGGATTCGCTTCGAACACGGTCATGCCGGCGAAGTGTTCGACGTCGGAAGCAAAGCGGCCGGCATTATCGACGGGACAGTAGATTTCAAGCCCGTATTGTTTTCCGATCACAAAGTCGTCGTGACCGTGTCCGGGCGCGGTATGCACGAGACCCGTTCCGGCTTTCGTCGTCGCTGACTTATCGCGCGCTTCGCTGACATCGAGTTCAGTTTCCGCGTCTGCTTCGCCGCCGAGGGTCACGTGCTCGCCAACCATGAAAAGCGACGGACGATCGATCCATGGATGTTTAGCTTCCAGCCGATCGAGTTTCGATCCGGGAAAGCGGGCGAGCATTTTCGGCTCAGTTAGGTTGCACCGTTTCGCGACAACGTCGAGTAGTTCAGCAGCGACCAGGTAAACTTCTCTGCCACTTTCAACCGCGACGTAATCAAAGTCCGGGTGCACGGCGATGCCGAGGTTCGCAGGCAACGTCCATGGCGTTGTCGTCCAGATCAGCGCGAACACTTTACGACCAGCCAAAGCCGGATCGATCAGCGCCGGGTCACTCTTCAGCGGGAACTTCACATAAACCGAGGGACTCGTGTGCTGGTCGTATTCGACTTCGGCTTCGGCGAGCGCTGTTTGATCGTGAATGCACCAGTAAACGGGCCGCGCACCTTTGTAAACGAAGCCGCGCTCGACGAAGCGCGCGAACAGCCGCGCCGTCTCGGCTTCGTAATGATCGGACATCGTGCTGTAGGGATTTTCCCACTCGCCCAGGATTCCGAGCCGCTGAAAGTCCTTCGTCTGACGTTTCAGCGCGTTCGCCGCAAATTCACGACACGCGCGCCGGATGCTCAGCGGCGGCATGTCCTTTTTCTTCTCACCAAGCTTCCGCTCAACGTGCAATTCAATCGGCAGTCCGTGACAGTCGTATCCCGGCACGTACGGCGCGTCGTAACCCAGCATCGTGCGCGATTTGACGATGAAGTCTTTCAGAATCTTGTTCATCGCCGTCCCGAGATGAATGTCCGCGTTCGCGTAAGGCGGCCCATCGTGAAGGATGAATTTTTCGGCGCCCGCGCGAGTTTCGCGGACCCGCTCGTAGAGCTTCATGTCCGCCCATTTCTTCAAACGAGCGGGTTCGGTCTGCGGCAGATTGGCCTTCTGACCGAAACTGGTTTTAGGCAGATTGACGGTCTTTTTTAGATCGAGTGTGGCTTCTTCGGTGGCCATGTTTGACTAACTAATCAAAGGCGAAATAGTAACAGGACTTGGAGTGCGCCGCCATCGGCGCTTTTGTTTTCGCCATCGTTCCGTGTCAAGGCGGATAAAAGTGGCGCCAAGCCGCCGCACTTCAAAAAACCCAAAAGCCCGAACCATGTGTCCTGAGACGATGGTTCGGGCTTTCAACCCTTCGATGTTTTCTGCGTGTTCAGCCGATAAACATCTCATCGTCTCCATAGCTGCGGTCAATTGGGCTGGGCGACGGCGCGACTAAAACTTCCAAGCCACGCCGCAAGCCCGCGAGTATCGCCGCGAGTTCGCGTGCCGGTTCGATTACCTTCCGTTGCAGGAACTCAGTCGTCGTCGCCACACGATCGTGAGTCGTATCGATCGCGCGACTAACCAATTCGACCTTCTCTTTGGCCATTTCGGCAGTGTCATCCACGAGCAGCGTCAGCCCGCGGACTTCTTCTTTAATCAGCGCGGCCGACTCTGAGAGGTGCATCGTCGCCGTCGAGAGATGTCCCGACATGACGTTTACCTGCTCGGCAATCTGACGGCCTTGCACCGCGATCTTCTGACCCTGTTCCGTCAACGCGTTCGCACGCGCAATCAACGGATCGAGTTTTTCTTCGACGCGTTTGACCGTCTTGACCGCCCGCTTCACGGACACGGCAATCGCAATCATCGCCGCGGCAATCACAAGGAATGACACGGCGATGATCCCAGTAATGATTACTAACCAAAAGAGAGGATCGTTCGCATTCATACTTACATCGACTTCTCAGGCGTGTAGGTCGGCGCGGCTTCCGTGCGGCCGGAGAGTTCCGTCTTGCGCTTCTCTTCGACGTACGCTTTCTTTCCGGCTTCAACGGCTGCGGCCAGTGAACCTGCCTGCGACGACACGGTGTCCTTCGTCTTGGCTACGACTTCGCCGGCCTTCGCCGATGCGGTGTCATACAAGTCAGTCGCACGTTCACGCGTCGCTTCGTAGTACTCGCCGGCAGTTTCGCGCGCGGTGTCGTACAGCTCAGTCGCCTTGGTGCCAATTTGCTGAGCAGCCTCTTTCGATTTGTCGATGCCTTTGCGTGTCGCGTCGGCGATGTCGCTGCGCAGCTCTTCACCTGACTTCGGCGCAAACAACAGCGCCAGCACGGCGCCAATGCCCGCCCCCACCAGGAAATAGGTTAATCTAGTCGAAATTCCGTCCCCATAGTCACGATCGTTACCCATAACAATATCCTTTCTAGAGAGGCGAACCCCTGCGGAATCCGCCAGTAAATTCAAGTTTTTTGGATGATGGCTGCTCGCGACTATAACAAAGCCGCGAAGGCTGCGCAAGGAAGTGCCCGTTCGGCTACGCACGCTTCCGGCGTGCAGCACGCGAGACGCGTGCGTACCTCGCGCGACCGCTCTACATGAATTGCAAGCGCGTGCTGATGAACCAGATGACAGTCGCGGCGAGAATGATCGAGCCGAACAGCAACGTCAGGAGAAAAGCCACGACCCCGCCCACAAACAGCCAGTCGGTGACACGACCTTGCTGCAAATCCGTACCCGAAACCGTCGCGCGGGCGCGCAGTAAATTCAGATTGCGAATGTTCGGCTTCCACCAAATGGCGAAGATGTCGCCGGCCAGGGGGACAAGACCGCCGATAAAATAGATGGCAATGTTGAGCGCCATCCGCAGCAGCGTGATCTTCGGCACTCGATAACGAACCGCGGAAACCAAAAGGTAGAGGGCGATGATCGAAGTCGCCACATCTCCTATGCCCGGGACGAGATCGAGGATCGCATTCAAGCCAAACCGCCAACCCAGTACGGGCACCCGAAACTGGTTGTCCATGAACTGGCTGAAGACTTCCAGCTCACGCTCGACTTGAATCGTTGTCGGACGAAGAACCTGACGGTGCGAAGAAACTGGTTCCAATTGCGCTTGAGTAGTCATTTGTACTTTGTGCTTCGTACTTTGTGCTTTGACGTGAGATTCAGGAGGCCTTCACGAAATTCAGAGGAACTTGCAAGGGAGAACTAAGAACAAAGTACAAAGTAGTGTCTTACCGAATCCGTGTCATCTGCTGCCAAAAAAATCTACCGACGCGGGAGAATACGTTGCCGCCCGTTTTCGGATCTTTCACCGGCAAGCCCAGCTCGGCCGCGAGTTTTGGATCGGGCGGCGCAATGTCTTCATCGCCATTCTTGCTCGACAACCAACGATCAAAAGTACGGCTGACAGTTCGTCTTTGTTCGACCGAAGCTTCGCCGACGAGGGCGCCGCGCAAATCGTCCATCTGCGCGACTTCAAATCTGTTTGCGGCATAATACTTGGCGAGCGCGGCAAAAAACTTCTCGTCACCAATCATTTTCCGCAGCGCTTCAAACATCAGCGCGCCTTTACCGATAACAATTGCTGCGTATTGGAACGAATTCCGGTAATCGCGCGCCGCGCGATTCGCCTCCATGTCTTCGCCGCCGAAAGTCCGGTAGAGCTTGTAAACTCCGCGCAGCTGCTCCTCCAACGCGACTTCAGCTTTCTGTTCCCCATGAACTTCGCGGTAGTAAAGCAAAGCCGACCAGTTGGCCAGCGCTTCGTCGAGCACCGGCTCGCGGCTTGGATCGTTGCCGACGGCCGTTCCCCACCATTGATGTGCGACGACATGCGCGACCGTCCATTCCAAACTCTCTTCTACTGAGGCCCGTTGTTCACGAATGATGTCCGGCATGTTGCTGACCGCCGGCGAATCAAAATCCAGGTAAAACGCGCTGGCAATTGCCGCGAAGCCAGAGAACTCAGCGTTGCTCAGCGTGGCTACCAGCGGCGCGTCAACCAGGCTAATCGTGCGCAGCGGCAAGGGACCGATGCGCCGGACATAAACATTGACCGCGTCAGCCGCGATGTTTAGAGCCCGCCGCGCCGCCGTTTCGTGCTCGTTGCGATAGATCGAACGAATCGTGATGCCGCTGATGACGCGCTGCTCCGCGCGCATGTTACTGCCGGCGACGATGACAAAGTCGCGCAGGCTCTCGGCGGAAAACGTCGCGGCTGTTCGTCCATCCGTGCTGGTTACGTTGGATGACTCGACGGGGGTAAAGATCGAGACGCCCTTTGGACCATCGATCGTCACTCGATAATCAGCGACGTCTGCAACGACCGAGTCGCCGATGCTCGGTTCCATGCGACGCAACCAGTCGTCGCCGGCCCGCGCCGCGAGCACCGGGTACCAACTGCCGAGCAACAGCACGCCCCGACAACGAAAATTGATCCCGCGGGCGCGGCGCATCTCGCGCGCGCTGCCGATCGCGGCGCTGACCTGCTGCATAACATGCGCGACCAGGCCGGTTTCTTCCGGGTCAATCTCCGGCACCGAGCCTTTGAAGGTGATCACGACTTCAGTCACCGCTTTTGGCGCGATCAACTCGCGGAGGCTGATCCGCAATGTTGTGTCCTGATCCTCTAATGTAAATGGGATAGGAGCGTTTGTGTTTGCTGTGCGGACTTCCAGGACCTCGATCCGAGGTTCGTCGGAAGCCGCTTCACCGCTCTCTGTTTTTTTCGGCGGCAAGTAGCCGGGCACCCGTAGATTGGAGTAAAGGTGAAAGTACAGGGTTGAAGTAGGGCGAGTCCCGCGATTGACGAAGCGCACACGTTCCGTTCCGGTGTAGCTGCGTTTGTCGAAGTCCAGCGCGAGCTGAATGTCGTAGCGGTGGCGTTCGGTTTCAAGTTGAGTTTGCGGCTGCGTTTGCGCGAACGAAGTTTCGCCGCAGAGGACACAGAGAAGCAGGGCGGCGAAGGGCAAAGTGCGAAGGGCGAAGCGGGCATCGTGTCGTGGCGATCCCTCGCTGTTGGCCCTCGGCTCTTTCCGCTTAGCTCTTAGCGGTTCTCTAAATCTATCTTTCATTAACAGCTATCCGCACGATCCGATCGCCGCGTGCGATCCGATCGACAACTTCCATTCCCCGGATGACGCGGCCAAACACCGTGTAGCCACCGTCGAGATGCGGCTGCGGCGAATGCGTCACGAACCACTGCGAGCCGCCCGTATCCTTACCTGACAAAGCCATCCCGACCGCGGCGCGCTCGTAAGGTACTTCGTTGATTTCGCAGCGAATCGAGTAACCCGGCCCTCCGTTTTGATCGCCGCGCGGATCGCCCGCCTGCACCACAAAGTTCGCCACGACGCGCGGAACCGTCTGACCGTTGAAGTAACCTCGCTTCGCAAGCTGAAGAAAATTATCCACGTTCAACGTAGCGTCTTCCGGCAAAAACTCGATCGTGAAAGATCCTTTGTTTGTCACCACCGTAGCCGTCGGTTTCTTTCCGATGCGCGCAATCGCTCGCCGGTAGTCCGCTTCGGTGTTCCGCGTTTGCACCGTCCCGATGCGATCGGAAAAGTCCCCGACGCCGTTCGCTTTCAGCAGCGCGGCGGCCCTGCGCCTGAGCAGATGGTCTTTCGAATCCAACGCCGTCTTGATTGCGTCATTCGCGGTCTGGTTCTTCTGTTTCGCGAGCGCGCCCAAAATCGCCAGTGCCGCATCGTTGTCGGCGTCACGCATCGCTCGGGGCAACGCTTCAATCATGGCGCGCGTGTTCGCTTCGGCGGAAGCTTGGCCCCCGAGAATCTCTGCCGCGGTGGCCCGTACGATCACGTCCCTGTCGGCAAGAAGTCTTCTGGAGACCTCGTTAATGTCCGCTGGTTTGTAAACCGCATAGGCTTGCAGGATGTCCGGAACTGCCAGCGTCGGCGTTTGGGAACGGCGCAACATGTCGAGGAGCTCCGTCTGCGCATCTTTCAACGCGCGGTCGCCGGCACTGCCGCTTGCGGCGCCGACGATCACTTCATTGATCGCGGCTAGACCTTGGGCGCGTCTCGAAACCCTTCGCCAACTGGCTCTCGGCATCTGTGCTTCAGATTTAAATGCAGTCTGTTGAAAGATGCTGGGCGAGATGCGAGCGAAAGCAACTTCAACTTCGACAGCTTCGCCGTTTGTAAGTTGATGCATTCGCTTTACAAAATCGATGGCTGCTTGGTTGTCGTTATTTGGCAGCAGGCGCCCGAGGGCCGTGGCAATCTCGAGCAGTTCGTTTCGCGGTTCAATCGCGAACTGCCGGCTGACATTTACGAGTTTCAGAAGATATTCGCCTCGTTCTAGCAGCGGCTGAACCGCACGCGCATCTTTTAAGCTCGCCAAAGAGCGAATCGCGCTGATACCGACGCGCGAATCCGAATCGTGCAGGGCGCGATCAAGCAGCGCGTCGAATGCCTGCTTGTCTTCGGTTGCGCCGAGCACGCGCGCCGCATTCGCCCGCACGATGGGATCATTGTGCTTGAGCAACTGGCGCGCTTTATCGTTGCCTTCCTTCAAACGCAGCCGCGCGATCGTATTTAAAGCATCGGCCACAATTCGCGAATCTTGATGATCAAGACATTGCGCGAGTAATTTACCAACGGCGTCCGGCTTGGCCCGCAGCACGGCAGTCAGCGCCAGCAAAATCGTCAATCGATTGCCTTGCGCACCACGGTCGACCTCAAACCTCAATGTATCCACGATTGACGCCCGCGTAATATCCAACCAATCGTCGTCCGGCTTTGCCGCAACGCCCGGACTCGTGACCGCGGCGATAATTTTTCCAAGCGCTTCAACCGCGCGCGCGCGGACGAGAGCGCGAGCCGCGAGGTCTTCGCGGGCTCTTAGGACCTCAGTCAGCGCGTACGCCCCGCCACCCACTTCAATCTCGCCGAGCGCAAACGCTGCCATTTGGCGCACATCAAGGTCGCGATCAGTCAATACTCTTTCGGCTAGCGGTGGCACGGCGCCCTCGTTGCCAATGCGTCCGGCCGCCAATACCGCGCGCTTTCTGACTTTCGGATCATCGTGCGTAAGCAGTTTCTCGAGGTCGCCGTCCCAGCGACGGGTATCTTCCGCGCGGATGATTTGCGCCAGAATTTTCGAGTCAATTCCGGGCTTTAACTCGCGCGGTGCTCGCGTGCGCTGCGCAGAAAGAGGCGGAGCAAGAAACAGAACGGTTACTGTCAGAACAGCCAATCTCAGGATTCGATGGCTCATCATGGTTTGTGTCAGGAGCGAGTCCAAATTGTACCTTGCGACAACTGATTGTCGTGAGTCCGCAACGACGAAGCAAACAAAAAGGACGGACAAATCTGCCCGTCCTTCAAGGTTCAGTTTAGGTTTAGAGTCGTTTTAGCTTGCGGCGGCGATGCTCGCCACTTTGAGCGCCTCAGGCTTGGCCTCAGGCTTGGGCGTGTCGATCACGTTCTCTTTGCGCTCGACGCGGGCCGGCTTTTCGGACGCAGCTTTCTGCTGAATCATCTTGCAGCTTCCTTCAAACACGGCGCCCTGCTCGATCATCAGCGACGGAGTCTGAATGTTGCCGTTTAATTTTCCGGCGCGGCCAAGTTCAATGCGTTGGGTGGCAATGATGTCGCCATTTACAGTGCCCAGAATGGTAGCAATGGAAACTTCGATATTCGCGTCAACTACGCCGCCGGCGCCGACTATCAACGTGCCGGTTGGTGACGCGACGCGTCCCGAAAACTTGCCATCGATGCGCAACAGCGATTTGAACGAAGCCTCGCCAGTGATGGCTGTGCCACTGCCGACAAAACCGCTCAATGTGCCGTCCTTAATCTCGCGGGCGATGGTTTCGCTTTCGCTTAACGCCCTTTGGGCCGCGGGGGCCTCGGGCGCTTTCTGTTCAGGCTGATACGGTGCGTATGTGCGCTGACTGTAGTTGTCGACGCCGGGTTGCGTTTGGGTCGGGCTCTTTTCTTCGTTAGGGTTCTTTCCCATCCTGAGCATATGACTAATCCTCCGTTAAGTGTTCAGCGGAAACTAGTCCCGACCGCCTGGGGGGCGACGAATACTTACTCCGCTGCGAATCTGGATACTGACCGACCGCCGGTCAGCCGCTGTGTGGGGCCGCTCGGACTCAAGCGGGGCAGGAATAATAAACAAAGGAGGCAAGGCTGTCCAGCAGGAAATTTTCGGGTGGGCCAACCCTGAGCATAAGCCGATGGTTGAGCCGGCAGCGAAGACTTACTTCGACAGCAAATTCTCGAGAACGAGGCCTTCGTGAAAGTTTTCCAGCAGCGGGAAGTAGGCGGCGTCGCGGTCCAGGGCAGCGCTGGGCACAAGCCCAACGATCTCCGCTCCCTGGACTTTTATCTCCAGGCGCGTGGCTTCCTCGCGCACGGCGTCGAACGCCCGCGCGATCGAGGTCTGTTCGTAATTGGTGAGGTTCATCGACACCTGCACAATGCCGCGCGACTGCAGATCAAATCCGAGTGCTTTCACGAACGGCAGGCCACCATCGCGTTCGCGCACGACACGCGCAATCCGGCGGGCGATCAGAATGTCATCAGTTTGCAGAGTAACGTTAAAGGCGATCAGAAAAGGGCGCGCGCCGACGGCGATTGCTCCCGCCGTGTCGTGCAGTCGCGACTCGCCCACGTCAGGTTTGCGATCCGGATTCGTCGCGATCTCTTCGCGAAGCGCTTCGAACCCTTTGCCGCGCACGTGCTCCAAACGCTCCCGGTCGGGTCGCAGGGCCGCACGTTCGTAGTAGTAAACCGGAATCGAAAGCTCGCGCCAGATTCTTTCCCCTGCGTCGTGGGCGAGCGCTATACAATCTTCAATAGCGACGCCGCTCACCCCAACAAACGGCAGCACGTCAGTCGCGCCGATGCGCGGATGCTCACCCCCATGTTGCCGCAGATCGATCAGCTCAGTGGCTTTCGCGACCGCGCGTAGCGCTGCTTCAACGATCGCTTCAGGAGGAGCGACAAATGTGATCACGGATCGATTGTGATCCGCATCGATGTGACGATTGAGAACGGTCGCACTGTCCACCGCGCTGATCGCTTGCGCGATCAGTTCGATCACTTCGGGCTTGCGGCCTTCACTGAAGTTTGGTACACACTCGACCAGGGGATTGCGAATTGCGGATTGCGAATTGCGAATTTGAGTGGGTTGCGCCATCGGGCTGTTTCAATCGCGGACTGACGCTACTGTAAGATCGGAAATCCGAAATTCGCAATTCGAAATTCGAAATGCCTCTTGATCGTTTCATCAACCAACGCAAGAACGCCTGGCAGCGTTTAGAGCAACTTCTCGAGCTACTCGATCGGATGACGATGCGACGGCTGAATCGTGAAGAGGTGCGCGAGCTTGGCCGCATCTATCGCCGCACGGCTTCCGACCTGGCCATTGCCCGCGCTGAATCGCGCGATCCGCGTCTCATCAATTATCTGAACAGCCTTGTGATTCGCGCCCACGGCCGCATTTATCGCGCAAATGCACAGGGCGGGCGCCGTCTCGGGACGTTTTTCGGCCGCGATTTCCCCAGAACATTTCGCCGCACATGGCGGTACACCGCGACGGCCTTTGGCGTCTTTCTTTTGTTCAGCGCGGTGACTTTCTTTGGTACCCGTTATGACCCGAATTTCTCGGAATTTGCGGGAATTACGGCCGCCTGGAAGGCCCGGAACACTGACCAGAAAAACCGCTGGTGGGAACGAATCAATAGAGAAAACCAGGTCGCATCGGCCGACATTTTGACGAATAATATTCAGGTTACTTTCTATGCTTTCGCCGCAGGCGCGTTGTTAGGCTTAGGCACCTTGTATGTCATGGCGCTGAACGGGGCGCTGTTGGGTGCGATATTCGCGCTTACTTACAAAGCCGGTTACGGCAACGACCTGCTCACATTCGTTGTGGGACACGGCGTCATTGAGCTGACGTGTATCTTCATCGCGGGTGGAGCCGGCTTGCTCATCGGCACGGCGCTGGTGATGCCGCGCGATCTCACTCGCGCAGACGCTTTGAAATCGAGAGGCATGGAAGCAGTGCGTCTGATTGTTGGCTGCATACCCTTGCTGGTGATTGCGGGAATCATCGAAGGCTTCATCTCGCCCGCGCCGATCAATCCACTGATTAAGTTCACCGTCGCCGGCGTGACAGGCATCGCTCTCTACTCGTACTTGTTTCTTGCTGGACGTGACAATGATGGGGAAATGGGTAAAGGGTAAGAGGGGAAGACTTACGTTCGCGCTGGTGCATTTCTAATTGAGCTGATTTGATTGAACAAAGACCTGTTCTCGTTTCCATGGGAGCCTCCTTTAGTTCTTCAAACTGTTTCAGTTAATTCACATTCCGTTCCCCTTTCCCCTTTTCCCCTTTTCCCCCTTTCCCCGTACTAGAGTAGTCCTCTTTCTTTCACCCGCAGATAGGTTTCCAAAAGCTTCGGCACCAGCGCCGCGGCCGTTACGTCCAACGCCAACCCGCCCTGCGATTCAACCAAACGCAAAGCTGCTTCGCGCTGATACATGATTTCTTCAGCGACTGACTGCCTGAACAAATCGTTTTCAGTTTCGGGAGTCTCGCGCACGACTGCTCTCAAGTCTCGATCCGCGATCGTGACCACCAGCGGCAGATGCCGTGGCCTTAACAGTTTTAGCGACGTCAGCAATTCAGCCGATCCTTCTTCGTCAACCAAATCTGTCAGCACGACGACCAGCGAGCGACGCCGGCTGTTGGCAGAAACGAACTCAAACGCGCGCGAGTAGCTCGGCTCGATCATCTCAGGTTCGACGGCGTGCAGAGCTTCGAGCGCCGCATCAAGATGTTCAGCCCCTCGCTTTGGCGGCAAAAACGTTTTGATGCGCCGGCCGAACACCAACAGACCCGCGTTGTCTCCGGCGCGCGCCGCCGCTGACATCAGCGCCAGCGTCGCATGCACCGCAAGATCAAGCTTTGTTTCGTTTTCCATTCGGCCGGTCATCAAGCGGCCGGCGTCCAGCGCGACTAAGATCGTCTGGTCCCGCTCCATCTGATATTGCCGCGTGACCAACTTGCCGCGTCGTGCCGTTGCAGTCCACGAAATGTGTCGCATCTCGTCGCCACGGACGTAATCGCGCAGCGATTCGAAGTCGCGCCCTTCTCCGCGCCACTGCGATTTGCGGCGCGCGGCGACGAATGAACGAGTGCCGAGCGCTTTCAATTCAGCTTCGCGCGCTCGTCGCATGTTCGGGTAAACCTTAACGGTGATTGGATCGCCAACCATCGTCTGACACCACGACAGTCGCCAACGCGAAAGATAACGAACGGCAATTCGGCCAAACGAAAATTGACCGCGCTTGGGTGGCTTTAGGCTGTAGATGAACGACGCACTGGTTTGGGCCTCGACCTCAAGCCGTGCTTCGCGCGTGCCCGTTAGTTTCAACTGCGGCGGATGTTCGTCCTTAAGAACAAGATCGAGGTCACGCGCAGTATGATTCGCAACCTCGATGCGCACGTCCGTTTCGGCGCCGACTGCAAACCGCCCCCCGAAGTGACGGGCGATGCGCACGCTCTGCGGAAGTTTGCTGTTCCACGCATCGAACAGCGCCGCGGCGATGATAATTAGATCGTAGGTGAGCGCGAGCCAGCCGAGAATCGGCCGTCCCCACGAGAGGGAGATGGGGATCAGCCCGACCGCAAGTAAGGCGTAGAAGAGTTTGCTAAATACAAAACGCATAAGCGGTATCGGGTGTCAGGTGACGGGTGTTAGGTATCGGGTGTCAGGTAACGGGTATCGGACGACTGACCAATTTTATTCCGGCTCCCAACGCTCTTAGTCCACGAAAGCTTTTCATCAATGCTCTCCCGACATCTGGCACCCGACACCTGTCACCCGACCCCTACCTTGGTACTTCAGAGGACTGCAGAATGTCACTGATCACCGAATCGGGTGTCGCGCCATCCAACTCAGCTTCCGCGCGCAACGTCAGCCGATGTCGCAGCACTGGCCGCGCAATGTCGCGCACGTCATCGGGTGTCGCAAAGTCGCGACCCCGAATTGCCGACAGCGCTTTCGAACACAGCAACAAAGCGACGGCGGCGCGCGGACTGGCGCCGTAGTGCGCTGCGGCGTGATCGCGCGTGCGGCGAACGATATCCACTATATAGCGCTGCACGCCCGGCTCGACCCGCATATTTCGTACTTCGGCGCGGCAGGCAGAAATCGCGTCCGCAGCCAGCGGCTGAATCTGAACATCGTTCAGGCGACGCGCGTTAAAGCCCGCGTCCCAACGGGCCACGACCTGATGCTCTTCCTCTGCCGACGGATAGCCTAAAAGAATCTTGAGCAGGAAACGATCGAGTTGCGCTTCCGGCAGCGGATAAGTGCCCTCGTACTCGATGGGATTTTCAGTCGCGAGCACCGTGAATAGCGGCGACAGCGGATACGATTCCCCATCGATGGTCACTTGTCGTTCTTCCATGGCTTCCAACAATGCCGCTTGTGTCTTCGGCGGAGTGCGATTGATTTCGTCCGCCAGGAGAAGGTCGGTAAAGACCGGGCCGCGACGCAAACTGAAATTTGACGACGCCACGTTGAAGACATTCGTGCCGGTGATATCCGACGGCATCAAGTCCGGTGTGAACTGAATTCTGCCGAAGCCGGCATTCAGGATTCGCGAGAGCGTCTTGACCGTCAACGTTTTGGCGGTTCCGGGAACGCCTTCGATCAAGGCGTGACCTTCGGCCAGCAGCGCCACCAGGATCTGTTCGATCGGCTCGTCCTGGCCGACGATAACTTTGCGCAGCTCGCCGGTAATGTGTGCGATGGTGTTCGAGACGTATTCAGGCATTTTGGTTCAGTAGCGCTTACTCCCTATTGAGGTGCTTAGAGCTTTGTACTTGGTGCTTTGTACTTGGAATGCCTCATCAAAGTACGAAGATCAAAGCACAAAGATCAGTCTTTTTTTAGTCAGCTTGCCTCGCTTCGCGCGATCGAGTGCGCAAGCCGAGCTTCGACTCGAGGTCCCGAAGCCGTTGCGCAATCCGAAGGACTTCTCTCGCGTGTGTCGGCGCGCCGTTGATCGTTTCTTCACATTTTCGCATGAGCATTTCCAGCTCTTCGCGACTCAATCCGGAACGCATCGCGACGCGACGCGCAATTTCCGCGCGCGGCGTGCTGTTGCTCACCCCGCCGTAGCGCACCAGCACCCGACGAACGCGGGCGTAAATATTTTCCAGCGCCAGATCGTGAGCCCGAGCACGCTGCTGCAACTCAGCCATCGACGCCACGAATTCCAATTTCGAACGGCGATCGACCTGTGGCAACGGCAGCGGACGGGCAAAGCGACGTCCCTGTGACCACACAACTGCGACTCCGATAAGCGCGAGTTGCGCGCAAATGGCCAGCACGGGCGTTCCGGAAAAATATTGAAACAGTGCGTTGTGCGTGGTGGGCCGGCCTTGATGAAATTCGTCAAACGCGATCATTCCACCGCTACCGGTCACTGCATTCAGAGCCAGCAGCAAATTGTCGGCGCGGCTGATTCCGTTATTCGCCACGATATAAGGATCTGAAAGCAGAACGATCCGGCCGTTGCCGTACGGATAATCCACCAGCAGCGCACCGCGCTTATTGCCAAAGTGAACCACGGGCGCAGTCGAGCGCCCAGTGTTCTGGCCGGTCGGCGTTCCGGCTCCGGTCGTCGGCTCACGTTCGTAGTCGTCCGACTCTTCCTCTTCATCCTCAGCCGGCTCGTCCACTTCGTCGGGCGTGGGCTGGTTTTCAGGGGTGCGCGGCGCAAAGGTAATCGCACCCATAAATCGCGAGGGCATCACTGACTCAACATTGCGAGCCAACGTCGTCGGCTGTGCCGGTTTAAGCGGCGCCATGCCCGAAGTCATTTGTTCGAAGTTATTCGGATCAAGATCACCCCATGGATAACCCATCGGGTCGCTCGAAATCATCCACTCGCTGTCCGGGGCGAGCAAGCGGTGATTGGGATTGCGATCGACGACGACCAGCCGGCCACCCGATTCGACCCATTGCATCAGATCGCGAGCTTCACGATTGGTGTACGCGACCTTCATCGGTCCGATAACGACGAGGGTTGTTGGCTTCGGGTCACTCAAAACGAGCAACGACGACGTGCTCTCGCGCCAGCGCATGACCTGTTGGCCCGACTCGTCCAGAAAGTCGTAGAGGGCTTGCGTCCCCGTCGCCCCCGAGTTGAAGGTCGAACGATCGGGTGAGCCTTCGGAGTCCCCCACGGACTCGACGCGCACGTACGAAGCCGCGTTAAGCGCTATCAGCACAACAATGACCGCGGCCAGCGTGATGAAGATGATTAGACGTTGACGCATCGTGACCTAGCGGGTCCCCCGGCTTGCCTCGCTCGAGCCTGCGGCCCTGACCCCAAGCCGAAACGCTTCCCAGTCAGTGGGCGCCGGCGCGACAAAACCGTACCAGTGAATCTCAAAGCTGGCCGTGAGTTTGCGCAGCGACTCGTAAAGCGCGTGCCTGTTTCTCACCGCCATCAGGTAATCGCGATTTGTTTTGTGCTGGGCCAACATAATGACTTTGCGATCGCCGAGTTCGCACAGTAGGGCGATGTATGCTTTGCGGATTGCGCCGCGCAAGTCCCCGGTGCGTGCGAGCGCTTCGGCCTGGTCAAGCAGATCGCTGGCCGTTTGATCCGGTTCCAGCCGCTCGCCCAGGACAATGCGCGGCTCGCGTTTCGCTTTCTTCTTTTTATTTCCGCGGTTGCGCAAATAGCGCGGCAGAAATCTCCAGATAAGAAAGGCGATTAGCAGGACTGAAAAGGCGATTACGACAACCTGAGCCACGCCTGAGAGGGCCTGGCCGGTGCCGGGTTGCACTGGGCCAACCCGCGGAATAAGTTTCGAGAGCCAGCGAAGGAATCTCTCCAACAAGCTTTCGAGCGCGCTTTTTTCCGCGACGCTCTTGTCGTATTCACTACGTCGCAGGATTTCCTCCAGTCGCGCTTTGCTCGCATCTTTTCCGTCCGTCGAACTGGCCGACTTCATCTCGTCCAAACGCTCGAGCAGAGCGCGCAATTGCTCGCGTGTTCTGGTGACGACGGCAGTCGCCTGCTCCGGCTGGTGGCCCAATTTCTGATACTCATCGAGCGCTTCGTGGAACCACGCGTTGTCCACGTCGATGTTCTGACCGGTGAAAAGAACTGACTCTTGCGCCGGCAACAGTTGTCGCATACGCGCGAGCGCGTTCTGCATGACCGAATCGCGTTGCAAAGGATCGTCGGTGTAGTAATCAGGAGCTTCGAGTTGTTGGATCGCGCTGACCGCCTGTGAGACGCGTGCGCGATAGTCTTCAAAGCTCGCGGCTCGCCCCTGAGCGCAGAGGGCGAGGACGAACAGAGTGGCGACCGCCGCGACTCTTAGTAAATGAAATGTCGTAGGCATCTGCGGCAAACGATCAATGTAAGCCCAGAACATTCTGCGGCGGCATCGGCGCGGGTGGCGGCACGAATTGCGCTGTGCGACGCGTGACCAGCGCGGGCGCGAAAGGTGAAATAACGCCGGGCAACTCAGGCATCGGCGGAAGCTGGCGCGCTGCCATTAATTCGATGTCGTAGCCTTCGTGTCGCACGCGCTCGTCCACGTACAGCAGTGATAGCCCCAGCAGCCAGATTGGCGCCAGCAGAATATAGCTGCAATGCACGATGACTTGGTATCCGATCGCGTACCACGCCGGCCACTCACTGGCGAACGGCGAAATGTTTACGCCGCTCGCCCACCCATACCAGCCCAGCGGAACAATCAAAAGCGCGAGCGCCGAGTAAGTCGCGAAAAAAGTAAACAGCGCCATCGCCATCAGCCGACGCACATTGCCGCTGGCAAGCGAAAAGCTACGGCCGATCGCTGAGCCTACGGACCGTCCTTCCACCAATATCGCCTGCGGCACATAAGCCATGCGGCCGGCCAGCAGAAAGAAGAGGACGAGTGCGCCGGCTATGGCCACGATGATTCCGAGAACAACCACAATACCTGTGATGAACTCGGGCATTACCGAAGAGATCCCGACAACACCGATGACGACAACCACGGTGACGAGGTAAAAACCCATGATCGCGAGCCACGCGCAGAAGCTGAGCCAGAGACCGATCAGGACGCTCGCGCCCAACAGTCCCCAGAAACGCGATTTGACCGCCGCGTATGTCGCGCGAAAGCTGACCGGCTCGTCCCAAAGCAGATGCGCGACCAGGTTGCGCGCTGCGCCACCCATTACGATCAGGCTAAAAAGCGCTCCCGCGACCATTATTACAACGCCGCCTACGATCATGAAGAAATAGGCGACCATGCGTGCAGTGCTCGGCGTTGTACTGATCGCGTGAGCACCAATTGTGGAGATGGTGGAACCAATAGCAAAAACGATCACCGGCGGCGCGGCGATGCGAATGAGAGTAAAAAAGTGGCGCCGGTACAACCGCACCGCGCGATCGATCAGATCACCCGCGCCCAGCGGCGCCAGTGCAAGCTCGGCTTGAGCAGATTTCATGCTCGCCGATGATGTTGTTTTATTAAACTGAAATCAAGTGATTTCAGAGAGACTTGTGAGGCGACTTCAAGGCACGGTGGATGTTTGAAATGAGACGATCTATTGTCGCAACCAAACCGAGCCGTCGGCGTAAGCTACGCGCACCAGTACAACGGCTTCGCTGAGGCCTCTCCGTTCATTCTTGTCCAGCGCATGAACGCTGATGGTCTTCGCCGGTGGCGAGGACACTTGAAAGGTCAATTCCTTGCTCTTGCCGGGACCAATCTTCTCAACGCCGGTAAATTGACGACGGCCGACTTCGGCTCCGGTGGCGGCGTCAAAGAAAACATAATCCCAATCGAATTCTTTTATCGCTTTATCGGCGTTGTTCTTGATTTCGACTTTATAGACGAACGAGTAGCGCGCAGGCTTTGGCGGACGAGCTTTGATCACCTGCTCAGCCCGTATTTCGCGTTCAACTTTGGCCGCTTCGGCTATGTTGCCGCTGCCACGTGCCCTTTCCAACCGGCGCGAATCGACCGCGCGCCGCCGGACATCCTCGAAACTCTCGAATGCCCCCGCGAAAGGATCGCCTTCCCAGTTAATGCGTGCCTTCGCCCAACTGTATTTAGTGATCGCCACTGATGGATCGGTCGAAGGCGCCGGTGTTTGTGCAACCACTCCGCTGCCGAGAGTCAGCGTGAGCGCGATTAGGCATAGAGTTCTTTTCATGACGTGTCTTCCGCTTAAGCAGGATTATTTCTACTGAGTCTTGCCCGTTACGTCGGTCAGACGCCACACGGTACCGTCTTCGTAAACCACCTCGGTAATTTCGAGCTTCAACCGAGCATCCTTCGCGCCGCGAACATCTCGCGAATTCTTGACTGTTTTCTGGTAAACATAGCTCTTGCCGAACTTCAAGTGCTTCTGGCTGCGGCGATCGATGCGCAAATCTTCAACACCACTGGCTGTGTCGGTGAAAACAAAAGCCATCCGAATAGACTTAATCTTATTTGGCGATTCATTGGTGACTTTCACGCTGGCTCGCCACCATACCGCGTTATCACCATATTGTGGTCCTGAGGATACAACGCCAGTGACGCCCCCTCTATAACTCAAACGGTTTCCCGGCAATGGAGTCGGATGCGTGACGCCGCCACGGGTACGGCTTCCAACTGACGTCTGCGGAAACAAGTCCGCCACGAATATCGGGTGAGTCGGCTGCCAACTAATTTCTTCAGATTTCAGACCTGGCGGAGAGGGTTGGGACGCTTGCGGAGTTTGCGCCGAAACAGCAACGGTGGCCAATGCCACTACGATAAAAACCAGAATCGTTTTCATGCGACTTCCCTGGTTATTGCACCGTGGAATTCAGTTCCTGGTTAGATCTCCCAAATTTGATCGGCAAATATTTAAGCGATCGAGGGGCTGCCGTCAAGGAAAACGGGGGCTGAAGCTTTCTTCAGCCCCCATCGGATGTGGCCCGAGCCTTTGCGGCTCAGGACGTTTGATTTAGAAGACCAGCCGAGCGCCAACGATGATGCGGCGGTTGCCGCCGTCAGTCGTCCACTGGTTCAGGAAAGCGCCCGAACTAACCGCCGCCGTCGGAATACCGAAGTTGCGCGTATTGGTAAAATTGAACATGTCGGCCCGCAGTTGCAGCCGCGTGTTCTCGCCAATCCGCGTGTTCTTGATGATCCCGAAGTCGAGGTTGCCAATACCGTCCGCGCGCAGAATGTTGCGGCCGGCGCTGCCGAAGCGCTGGCAGATAGTTGCCGGGGCCGTCAACGAGCCGTTGCATGTCAGCGGCGCGAAGAAGTTACGCCCGCCAAGTCTGAACAGATCCTCGGCCGTGGTGCTCGGCAGCGGAGCAATAGAATTAGCCCGAATCGCATTGCCGACCAGCCCGTCAATTCCGTTCAACGCGCCGGTTGGATCGGCGCCATTCAGTGGTGTAAACGGCGCGCCACTCTGGAAGGTAAAGAACGAGTTCAGCTGCCAGCCGCCTAGTACGCGTCCCACAACTCCGTTCTGCGCCTGGTACCACGGTAACTCGTAAACAAAGTTGCCGGATAGACGAAGCGGCCGATCGTAGGTCGAGCGAGCTCGATCATTCGGCAAGTCGTACGAGTTTTGAGCCACGGCAACTTCGCCGCCTGACGGGTTGAACAACTCTGAAGCCGTGTCAATGAACGAACTCCAGGTGAAGTGCAAGCCCGCGCTGAAACCGCGGCTGAGCCGCTTGTCGAAGCTAGCTTGCAGCGAGTGATAGTCGGATTCCGCGCGGTTGTCGCGCAGTCTGACCAGGCCGCGCGTGCAGTTCGTGGCATCGATTACCGTCTGCCGGCATGGGTTGTTAACGCTGCCCGGTGCCGCCGTCGAAATGAACGTATTATTCGTCGGGTTACGCGGGTTACCGTCGAGCGTCTGGAACAGGTCGCGACCTCGGGTACCAACGTAACCAATTCGGAATACGGAATCACGCCCGAGTTCACGCTCGAATCCAAAGCTGAATTGGTCGTAAACCGGCGCCCGGAAATTCTCACCCACGATAGTGCGGGCGAAGGTTGCCGGGTTTAGTCCCGCGGGCTGGGCCGTCGGAATGGCCGCAAACGCTCCGACCGCGGGCAGGTTGATAGCCGCCACGAATGGAAACGCGCTCGCAATGTTCAGGTTGATGTTGATGAAGTTGCTGTCGTGCGTGCGCGCATAGCCGCCGCGAATGACCAGCTTGTCTCCTCCGGTTAACCAGCCAATGGGGCCGCCACTTTCCGTTTGCGGATTCCAGTTAAAGCCAATGCGTGGCTGCCAGTTATTCGTGTCAGCGCCGGGAACAGGTGTGAATCTGAAGCGATTGTCATTTCCAGCGGCGGCGACGATGCGGTCATTAACCGGGACGAGATCGTCGAAGTTGTTGCCTGGACGCTCGTATCGCAAGCCGTAGGTGAGCGTAAAGTGTGGCGTGATCTTCCATTCGTCCTGGGCGTAGTAGTAGCTGTCCCACCAGTAGTAATACTGAATCTCCTGGCCTCCGGGAAGCGGGCGATTGACCTGCGACGCCAGATCCGCATTGTCATTGACAAACCGATGCAAGGTCGAATAGGACAGCCGTCCGCGTATCGTCGGGACGAAGAAGCTCTTCACCTGGTTGCGACGAATGTCCACGCCAAATTTGAACGCGTGCGACCCTTTGATCCACGTCAGGTTGTCGGTCACCTGGTACGTGTTGTTGTTACGGAACTGAGGCAGGTTTACCGCCAAACCGATTCCCGTGCGATTGTTGGCCGCGTTAAAGCCTTGCAGGCCAATATCCAGGACCTCGATAGACGGAATCGATTCAGAACGCGGATCGTCTGAAGCGGTCGTCGTAGCCAATCGCGACCAGGCGCCGCGAAGTTCGTTGATTACATTCGAGCTTAAACGGCTCGACATCACGAGGTTAATGGCCTGCGTACGGAAAATATTTTTCGTGGTGAGGCCCGACGGCGTCACCTGGCCCTGACCGCCCGTATCTCCATCGTCATAGAGATAACGGAAGTTTAGATCGTTCGAGCCAGTCAACCGGTGATCGACGCGCCACGACGCCTGATGATCGTCGAAGAACGACGAAGCC
Organism: Pyrinomonadaceae bacterium; assembly: GCA_049273695.1. Lineage (GTDB taxonomy): Bacteria > Acidobacteriota > Blastocatellia > Pyrinomonadales > Pyrinomonadaceae > UBA11740. The sequence continues at coordinate 323,968 of JBASRE010000042.1, read as the reverse complement.
GAACCGGTTATTCGCCCGGTCGAGACGGCAAGGCATGACGCGGGTCGCGGCACGGTCGCGCAGTCATCAGCTGCGATCGGGCTAAAGAAAACAGTTGGCCCAGTCGCATCCGGCGCCGCAGGTAGGTGGGTCAGAAGCGCTTGAACCTGCGGACGCCCGCCGACGGCAGCCTGAAGAACCGCCCGTCCAGCCGCGTTAGGCGCACCGATCAGGGTAAAACCTGAACCGAGTTGGCGATTACTCCAGCGCTGGTACGATCCAAAGAAGAACGTGCGATCGCGGCCGCTGATGTGCGAAAGACCGCCTTCGCCAAAGCGCGGCAAGTGCAGCGGTCCGCCGATGGTGAACCCCATCTGATTCTCAATGCGGAACGGCCGCTTGGTTGTTGTCGTCGCCGTATTCGACGTTGCGCAGAACCCTGAGGCCTTGTTCAGGTTACTGCAGGAGTTAAGCGCGTTTGAGTTATGGAACCAGAAGACCGTGCCGTGAAAGTCATTACCACCGGCGCGCGTCACCACGTTCAGCACTGAACCGGAGTTCCGTCCATACTCAGCCAGGAATTGATTTGTGATCAGCCGCACTTCCTGGACGATGTCGGGGTTGTTAATCGACTGTTGGCCACCAGCGACGCTTGGGTCGTTGATGTCCTGGCCATCAATCATGAAGTTGTTCGATCGGACGCGTCCGCCGTTGGCTGAATAGCTGAGTCCGCTCGAGAACCCTGTCTGGCCAGAGCCCAGTTGGCTTACTCCTGGCGCCGAAAGCACCACATTGAAGACGTTGCGATTTGGCGCGAGGGGTAATTCGGCGATGCGCCGCCCGTCGAAGCGGGTCGAAACCTCCGCGTTGCTGGTATTGAGTATCGCGGCGTTTTGTTCGACGACATTTACCACGCCCGAAACACCCTCAGGGTTCATGGCTACGTCGACCACCGCAATCTGATTTACGTCGAGCCCAATTCCGGTCTGGGTAAACTTGGCGAAACCAGATGATTCAACCGAGACCTCGTAAGGCCCAACGGGGAGCCCTTCCATACGATATCGGCCGTCCTCGTCCGTCTGAGTGGTTCGTGTGATGTTCGTCTGAGTGTTGCGGGCCGTAACTGTGGCCTTGGCAATCAGGGCATCTTTCGGGTCCTTAACCGTCCCCGTAATCGTGCCGGTGCCCTGCGCGTACGCGGCACCCACGAACACAAACCCCAACGCGAATCCAATTGCTAAAAAGCGAAGAGCGCTCTTCATAACCGCTTCGTCCTCCTTAAGTTTTTAGAACTGACTCCTACTTGTTCTAACGGGCATCCCGACGAGACCGACTGGGGGGATGCGAAAAGGCTTTGCTGACCTTTAAGCAAGCAATGTTCCCGTAGAGGAGGTTCGATCAACCATTGTCTTTCTCGCCTCAATTTGGTGCTTTTCGCGTTGTCTTAGCGAGCAGTCAGGCCGATTTGCGGCCGAAATTTTGGTTTTAATTCCAAAATCTTGGATTAGTCTGAAGCTCCGTAAAGGAGCCTTGTGGGTTCAAGACCTTCGCTCGGTTGGCTTATTGAATGAGACTCTCTCAGAGGGCGATGCACTTACCCTTACCCAACTTCCGGGCACCCTGCCGGGAAAGAACTACCGGGTTCCAGTCGGGCCGCTGCCACTTGTCATCGTCGGCGAACTGGATCTGATTGATGATCATGTCCTTGAGCGTTGGCTCATGCAGTTGTGGTGTGCTTAAAGTGGAAACGTCAACAACTCTGGGTCGCCGCACAGGAGAAGTCACTGTGACCACTTTGGTTTCGCCCGCTGCTATTCCCACTTTGCATAGATACTGTTGGTCCGGTCGCTCATCAGTTGAAGGGTCTGATGGTGACCCAGGCAGATGGTAAGCCCACACGAACGTTGTGATCGGCTTCAGCGTTGTGTTCTTCATTTGAACCGCAAAGACGTAAACGGGAACCATTCGAAACCGCGACTCGTCTTTCTTGTTCGATACCAAAGCCAAGTCGCGCATGCGCAGGGCCGTATCTTGACGCGTCTCTTTCAAGGTAGCGACGTCTGGCGGATCGGTTCTGTCTCCGTCACCTCTGCCCAGTGTCGGACGAATTTCGGGCGGCTTTGTCGAGATCATCGAAAGACGCCAGTCGTCTTCACGCACGATCTCTTTCTTCACCTCCAGGCTTAGAACCTCCAAGCCGGAACTTTCCTGAAGGATCGGCTCCGCTAATGGAAGAGCTAAGGAGAGCAGAGCCAGCGTGAAAAGTGATTTCATGATCGCGCCCGCACAGCCCGCGTAAACCTTTCATAGCCCAACGCACTTGCCGGCTTCAACCTTCTGGGTTGCCTCGGCAGAAAAGGTTGCCGCATTCCAACCGGGACGCAGCCAGGTAGTTCCGTCGTCGTATTCGATTTTGTTGATGACCACGACGCCTTTCGAATTACCTGGTTTTTCGCTTACGGCCGTGACGTCAACGACTCTGGATGGAGCGAGGGAAGTAAACAGATCGAATTGTTTCTTTTGGTTTGGCTTCGCGTTTACTACACAGAAGAAATGCCGGTCGGAGGGATCGGGAACGCCGCTGGATTCGTACTCCCACGCAAAGCTCTTGATGGCCCGGCTGCCGTTGTTCTTAACTTCCAAATGATAAAAGTAAAGTTTCGCGGCCTTCTGCGTTGAAAGTGTGGCGTTCACTTCCGTGGTCCTCAGTTCGGCACGTCGTTCAGCCATGTCGCGGCTATTGAGGACCTCTTGCGGTTCGTTACGACGCTGTTGATTGATCCGAATTGGTTGGTTTCCTCCCTCGTCCGGTTCATGTACCGAACGAACCATGCTGCTGCGTTTTTGGTACTCGCCACAGCTGAACTTCATCACCGCCAAATCGGATGACTGCGGACCGCCCGTTTGCGGCTGCGTTGCGATGAACAGCAGACTCAATGTTGAGAGCATCAGAAATTTCATGTGGCCTCTCTCGTACTACACCCGCGCCCCGGTTTTCATAGCTCGATAGGATTGCGCCGGCTTCCAGACTTGGTCGCTAAACTAATCTCGTTTCGACGCTTCATCGCCGACGACAAACTCTGCCGGATTAACCGGTGTATTAAACGTAAACTCCGTCAGGTTGAAAGTCCAGTTAATCAGCAGCGGACGCAGATTAGACTGAACTGAAAGTTCAAATTTGTATATGTGCGGCAAACTCAAACCACCCTCAGTTTTAAAGTCAGAAAATGCTTCGTATGCAGTCAATCGCTGCGGCGCGCCGCGCGCCTCACTCGCGCTGGGCAGACGGCCGGGTTGGCCGGGAATTCTCTGCTGCGCCGTCGAGTAAACTGTCTTTTCATACTCAGTTCGCACGTGCTGAAAAGTTTCGGCGTCGAAGAAGAGAGTAATGTTCAGTTCCGATCCCTTCCGCGATCGGTATTTGATCGCGTGTAGCTGCCGGCCGTCGATCTTTTTTGTCCCGCCGTATTCCAGCTTCGGGTTCTTCTCCTGAAGGTTGAGAAGCGGCCACGACTCAGACAGCACGCCGCCAACCAAACCCTCACCGACGATTTCCTCGTTTTCCGCAAAGAAGTGTTCCAACGCTGTGTGACGGCCCGGACGAAATTGCGTGACCGTCGTCTTGCTCCCGTCAAACCTGAACGAGGTGGTTTCGCCCGCATCGAACGTCATCGTCACCATGTTCTGGGTGCCGTGCGATGCCAGGACGACACTGCCTGCTGAATTACCAATTCCGCCCTGCTTTACGATCAGTTCAACGGTACCTTTTATTCGCGTGCCTTTAGCGCGCGTGCGCGCTTCGGGCGATCCGATCGATGCGGCGTGTTTTGCGACGACGTCAGCGGGTGTCAGCTTTTCTGAAGTGACCGGCACAACGCACAAGCCGACGGCCAGTAAAACGAAAGCGGAGGAGATGAAGGCCGGTGATCGAAATATTTTCATCGCGATTCTCCCAAGGGTAATGCAAAGACTCGAGCCGGGTGGCGATACGATAACTATTCCCCCGGGCCAGGGGCAACAAAAACTCTATCTTAAAAGAAAGCCGGGCGTTGCCTCGAAAGACAACGCCCGGGAAAGGACAACTTTTCGGGGCTGCTTAAAATACAGCCAAAGAGTGTGACGTTAGAAAGTGAACTTCCACGCCCACTGGAGAATGCGGTTGTCGAACGTGGCGTTGATCTTCCCAAAGTTGGTGCTGTTAATGTCCTGCGTGTTCCCAACTGAGAAGTTTGTGTGATTGAAGACGTTGAAGGCCTCAAGCCGCAGCTCAACGCCCACACGCTCTCCAAACCTCGTCCTCTTGATCAGCGCCGCATCAACGTTCCAGTAACCGGGACCGTCAACAGGAGTTAAACTCAACCTGCCGAAAGTACCCGCCGCCGGATTCGTAAAAAACGCGGGGTTCGCACGTCCGTCAGTTCCGATTAACGCGGGATCCACGACTAACGGAAGCCCGGTCACAGGATGGTAGTACAGTCCCACGCGCCCCTGTAGTTCACTCAAACTCAGCGTCGTGTTCGGTGTGTTATTCCCCGATCGAGCGGAACGATTCACTGTTCCGCGGAATGGGCTGGTCGTTGTGCCATCGCCGGTCAGGAACGAGATTGGTCGCCCGGTTCTCCACTGGCCGATGCCGCTGATTTGCCAGCCGCCGAGGAGCTTGCTGGTCCAGCCGCCGCCGTTACCGAATTGCTTGCCAGGTCCGAACGGCAACTCGTAAACAAAGTTGCCTTTGATTACATGCTGGACGTCCTGATTGTTCCGTTTCTTCTCGAGCGGGTCACCGATTCCGTTGTCGAGATGCGGGTTGAACTCGGCTTGCGCCTGTTCGGAATTGGTGAAGGCTTTACTCCAGGTGTAGTTCACCTGGTAGTACCAACCATCACTCAAGCGCTTGCGGACTTCGGCTTGCAATCCGTGATAGCTCGACCAGCCGCCGCTGCCGACATAGTCGGTAACAAAAGCATTACCGTTGGCAGGCAGGAAGAAGCTGGGACACAGAGATAGTGCCCCTGTTCCTATCGCCCCTTGGTTACAAGGCTGCGAGATGTTCATGTACGTGTTCCTCGCAGAGACGTACGTGCTGGCTAATTCGCCGACCTGACCGGTAGTGATCAGGTTTCGAATAGTCGCGTCACCCAGATTGCCGCGTGCGGAAGCGCCGGTGCCCAGCCTCGGGAAAACCGTTAACACCTGGCAACCGGTGGCGAGCGCCATAGCCGCGGTACAGTCAGGATTACCAAATGCGGCGAGGTTAGACTGAGCGCGCAGAAAATCTGCGAAGAACCCATTTTGGAAAATGGTCACCTGATTAGTGTCGAGACCGCGAGTCAATTGCACACCCCGGTTCCCTACATAGCCGACCGAGAACGCCGTGTCCTTCATGAACTCTCGCTCGATGCCGAAGTTCCACTGAATGGCGTACGGGGTCTTCAGATTGTACTCGGTGGTGAAGATGGTTGGCGCCTGACTTAACGTCAACTGATCAATCAACGTGCGCGGCACGAGAAAAGCCGGCACCGCAACGTTGATGAGTCCAGCACAAGTCGGATTGCCTGAGGCCAGAGCGCAGTTCGGGGTACCCTGGGCAACCGGTCCGCTAACTGTACCTGACAACGTTGTATAGGTTGCGGTCGATTGCAAACCGGCGTTCCCACCGACGGCAGCGTTGTTGAGTACCGTCGCGTTGTTGTCGATCGCATAGGCGAGAGAAAAACCGCCGCGCACCGAAGTCTTACCGGAGCTGAATGGATCCCAAGCAAAGCTGAAGTTCGGCGCCCAGTTATTCAGGTCTTTTGCCAGGAACTCGCGGCCGGTGCCTTTGCCGGCAAAATCCAGGACTGCGAGCGGATCGTTTATCGCATTCAGCGAGAGATCCCTGGGCATCAACCCGAGGCCATCTCTTTCGGTCACTGGGCCAATGTACTCGTAACGAATACCCAGATTCAGCGAAAGATTCTCCCGGGCCCGCCAGGTGTCGCCAACATAAAAGGCGAGCGTGTCATAGTCCAGGTGACGGATCGAACCGATTCCACGAGTAAAGCCTGAAGTTCGGCTCGCGACATTGAAGGTCTCAGTCACAGTGCTGAGCGCTCCCGAAAGCAATCCCAGAAGATTGTTGGCGGTGGTGAACTGCGTCGCCGACAGGCCACCTGGGAACGTCGCCGTGTTGTTAACGAGCGGCGTCCGGTTGGTGGTCGTATTGAAGCCCACCGTGAACTGCGGCACGATGCCGCCGTCGTTAAAGTTCAGGATTCGAACCCAACGGGCCGTGCCACCGAATTTGATCACATGGTTGCCCTTCACCCAGGATGCGTTGTCAATCAAATCGTGATTGCGTGGCGCGCGTCCCTGCTGAAGGAAGTTCTGAATCGGGGTCGTGATTAGCGGCAACGTCAGACGATACCCTTCCGAAAAATCCTCCCGATTAAAGAACAACGGCGTGCTTGAAGAAAATCCAAACCTAAGTTCATTACTAATTGTGGATGTCAGGCTCGAATGCCAGGCCAGCGCGTAGCGCGGACGACTCGACTCCTGGCCACCGCCGGGTAAACCAGGAAACTGCTCGCCAATGTTGTTCAACTGAACGTCATTGGGCAGTTTCGAGAGGAAGTGCGAATAGACGCCTTCGACTCGGTTACTCGAGTTAATGTCGTAATCAAGTCGAAATCCGATGTTCCGCCCGGTGCTTCCGTTGGGCGTATTGAACCGGAATCCGGCCGTGTTGCGCGTGTCGCCAACGGTTGTGTTGTTCGACGGTGGTGTCAAGGCAATCAACTCGGCAATTCGCGGATCGAGCGTACGGCCTGTGAGCGTCAGGAGATTCACCGTTTGCAGTTGGCTATTGTCCGTTCTGACGTAAGTGAAGTTGCCCGTGCGCGCACCCGCCAAAAGAACAGTGCGGTTCGGCGTGAAGTCCTGTGTCGTATCAGTGAATTCGTAAAAGAAGTAGAAGAACAGCTTCTTTTTCTCAAATAAGCTTGGGCCGCCCTCACCGAACCTCGGGAGCGCAAACGGTCCGCCGATATTGAAACCATACTGATGCTGAAGCAACTTCGGTTTCGCCAATCCACTCACGTTGTTGAAGAAGGTGTTGGCATCGAACTTATCGTTGCGGTAGAAATCATAGACCTCGCCATGATAGCTGCTACCACCGCGTGGCGTTGTGAATTTGATCTGGGCGATGCCGAGTCCCTCATCTGGTCCAGCATTCTGCGTGGTCACTTGAAACTCAGCGACGCCGGCAACGCTCGGCGTGTTGACGCCGAACAGCGCATCGGTGCGCACCAGGTTGTCGTTAATTTCAATGCCATCCCAGGTGATATTCGAAAACGATCCGCGCATGCCGTTAATTACGGACTGGCGCACATTCGTATTCGTGTTCACACCGGCCATGCCGCCGGCAATATTGATCGGATTGCGGCCATTGAGTGGCAGGTCTTGCACTTGTTTGACATCGACAGTGGTCGCAAGCTTCGCATCTTCGGTGCGAATCAAGCTCTGCGCTTCCGATGCAGTGACCGAGACTGTTTGTGTGACTTCTCCAGGTTCCAGCGTGACGTTAATTACCGCCGGCTTATCAATGTTTACTTGCAAGTCGACGACCTGAGCTTTCTTGAATCCGGTACGTTCAGCAACGAGTGAGTAGGGGCCGGGCTGCACGTCCGTGAAAGTGAAAACTCCTTCGTCGTTGGTCTGTACCGTACGCTCTTGTTTTGTTTTCAGGTCGGTCAGAACGACTTTTACACCGGGGACTACGGCATCCGAAGTGTCTTTGACAGTGCCGGTGACACGGCTGTTTGACGTCTGTCCAAAGACTACGGATGCCGCCGAAAACACGAAGACTGCTAGGGCGATAACACTGATTCTCCTCATGGTAGGCTCCTCCAAAGGTAGGTCAAGTTGTCTGCTTGTCCGCGCGCGCGTTTGGTACTGACCTCACACAGAATGCGCGGTTGAAATGTCAGTTGTTCGTCGAACACACGAGCCGTTGAACCCCTCAACCGGCCCATTGCGATCAGTTTGTTAAGGTTTTAGGCAAGCAATGTTCCGCAGGGCTATCTTCCTTGTCGGACGACGACCGCTCGAACAAAAGGGCATTTCCGCTATTGGAGGCGTCGCCGTACGTTTGGAGCAATAGACGAAAATTTGGTTTTAAGTCCAAATTCTTGGATGTTTTGAGGCTTGAGATGGGAGCGCTCTAACGGTGCGATTCGTCAGAGGCGAGAGCTCCGGGTTGCTTCCCTATTTACTGGTTAAGACCTTCCGAGTTAGGAAGTTCAGCAGCGACTTGCTGAATAAGAAAGGCCGTTCAGAGTCCGACGCATTGGCCGATTTCGATCTTCTTTGTGACTTCGTCTGAGAAGATTGCCTGCTTCCAACCGGGGCGCACCCAGATGGACCCATCGGCGTATTCAACCTTGTTGATTACGACTACACCCTTCTTGTCTGTTTTTTGACCGGCAGAGCTTGCGTCTACAACTCGAGAGGGAGCGAAGGGCGCAAGCAAATCGAAATCCTTCTTATCGTTCGGCTTGGCGTTTACTGCGCAGTAAAACTGACGGTCAGATGGGTCGGAAACACCGCTGGACTGGTACTCCCACGCAAAGCTCTTGATCTTACGGGTGCCCGTATTCTTTACCTCCAGATGGTAAAGGTAGAGTTTGACTCCCTTGTTGGCTGAGAGTGCCGCGTTTAATTCCACCCCTCTCAATGCTACGCGCTGCTCATTCATCTCACGCCGGCTCTTCTCTACCGCGGTTTCGTTTCGCGGCGGTACCGGCATCGCGCGGATGGGCTCCATCGGCGGGTCGGGATCCTGTGACGATCGAACTACATTGTTCGGCTCGCGGTAAATCCCAGCGTTGAACTTTACGACGACCAGCGGCACCGTTTGCGGAGCTTCTGTTTGCCCCTGGGCCACTACAACTAGCGCGACAATGATAAGACACAGCGCCGGTCTCATAACGTCTCCTTGGAGTATACGGCCGTAACTGACGTGTTCCTTTCTCGCAATCCGCGGGCCGTGAATCCCGTCCTGTCCCGCGGAACTGAACGTTCGGAGGGATCCCGCCTAGCCGCTCCGGTCAGTCTCCCTCAACGTCGAAGTCTTTGCCGCTCATCGATTGATTGAAACTGAACTTTTGCAGGCTGAGCACCCAGTCCAGCAGCATTGGCGCATTCCCTGATGAAATATGCAGCTCGAACTTGTACGTGTGCGGCAGCGTCAGGCCGTTCTCTTCTTTGAAATCTGAGAACTCTTCAACGGCCTTGTAACGAGTATCAAGACGGCCACCCGAGTCGATAGGGCGCGCTCCCATGGTGGCCGCAATCTGGCGCTCATACTCGGAACGGATGTGACGGAAATTCTCAGCGTCGAAGTAAAGCTTGATCTTGAGACTTGCGCCCTTGTTTGGCATGTACTTCAGTTCGTGCGCCAGCCGACCGCCGATTTTTTTGGTGCCGCCGTACTCCAGCTTCGGCTTACGCTCCGCGACGTTCAGCAGTGGCCACGACTGCGAAAGCGTGCCACCGAACAGCCCCTCCCTAAACATTTCGTCATGGGTGCGGAAAAACTCGCCGGTCGGCGAACGCACGCCCGGACGAATCTGCGCCACGGTCAACTTGTTGCCGTTATAACTAATCTTCTCGGAATCGTAGTCGGCGCGATTGAAGCCCATCATGATCATGTTCTTGTTTCCTTCCGAAGCCATCAGGGCGCTGCCTACCAGGTTGCCTGAGCCCCCCTGCTTGAGGGTCAGTTCGGAAATACCGTTGATGATCCGATTGCGCGCCGCGGCGCGTGCCTCGGCCGTGCCGATTGATTCGAGGTGCTTTGCGACCAGCTCTTCCGGCTTCATCTTCTGTTCGTCACCGGCGGTGACTGAGACGGTGGCCACGCGCGCGCCGGCCACAAAGAGGAACGCGACCACGACTGCGGCGAAGGCGGGGGGAACAAGACGAATATTTCTCACTGTGAAATCTCCTTAAGTGCGTGAACTTCCGAGGTTGAGTTTACGTGAGCGGCCCTTCGGCCGCCTCTCGTGTGAGTGCGTTGCGGCAGGGGAGAGTTGCCTTGCGAACGCGGGCGGATTTTAACACGAGCGGCGCACCACACGCACGGTTCGTGCTTGACCGCATTGGTGAAAAAAAAGGGCGACGCTCCTTGCCGGAAACGTCGCCCGAAGGTTTGGCCGGGCCATGATCATGCGATCAGGCCCGGGGTAAAGGTTAGAACTTCAACTTCAGGCCGAATTGCATCACACGCGGCGCAAACGCGCCGGTGATCTGACCGAAAGCGGCCGAGTTGATGTTCTGCGTCTGACCGACGTCGAAGGCCGTGTGGTTGAGGACATTGAAAGCCTCAGCACGGAACTCGATGTTCACGTTTTCGGTGATGTTCGTCGTCTTGATCATGCTCATGTCGAGGAAGAACACCGACGGGCCACTCACCGGCGTAAGCTGCAAGCTGCCTACGCTGCCGGACAAGGGGTTGGTCAAGAACGGGTTTCCACCTGGCTCAGGCGCGAGCGCGTTGGCGCGAACCGCTGAGATCAGGGCCGGATCGAACATCACAGGACGACCGGTCGCGTCGAAGAACAGACCGGTACGATCCTGTAGCTGCTGAACCGACAGCGTCGAGTTGACCGTATTGAGACCCGAGCGGCCTGCACGGTTGAGTGTAGACCGGGCCGAGACGATCGCGATCGGCTCGCCAGATTGCCAACGCATCAAGCCGTTAACACTCCAACCGCCGATGATCTTGCCCGCTGCTCCACCCCAGTTCGCCCAGCGTCTGCCAGGGCCGAACGGTAGTTCATAAACGCCGTTAGCCTTGAAGACATGGGTCACGTCGTTGAAGCTACGCTGCTTTTCAATCTCCGTGCCGAATCCCAAGTCCATCAGACCGGCGAAGTTGCTCTGGCTACCCTCAAAGTCTGTCATCGCCCGGCTATACGTATAGTTTGCCTGGAAGTAGAGTCCGTCGCTAAAGCGGCGGCGAATTTCCGTCTGCAAACCGTGATACCAGGAGTTGGCGCCATTGATGTAGGCGTCAGCGATGAAGGTGTTCGGGTTGGGCAGGAAGTCGGTGACCGGAATCGTCGACACGCCTGCGCCAAAGAAGAACGTACGGTTTGCGCCCGCGTAAAACTCGGCCAATGCACCCGCCTGGCCCTGCGAGATCAAGTTGCGCACGCTCGCGTCAGTTAGGAAGCCATTCAAGCCGAGGCCAGCGCCCAGAAGCGGAAGGTAGGTCAGTGCCTGACGGCCTGGGCACGCCACCGCCGATGGGTTTGGATTACCGGCGCAGTTCACCATGTTGAACTGAGCGCGCCGGAAGTCGGTTAAGTACGCGCTGTCACGGACCTTCAACTGGTTGTAGTCGATTCCGCGCGTCAGCTTCGTACCACGGTTGCCGACGTAGCGGGCTTCAATCGCTGTATCAGCGAAGATTTCGCGCTCGATACCGAAGTTCCATTGCTGGACGTAAGGCGTCTTGAAGTTCGGCTCAAACGTGAAGAACGCACTGGCAAATCCAAAGTCCGTCAGGTTCTGTGCAACCGTCCGCGGAATTTGGAAGATTGGTGGCGCGATAATCGGGACGCCACCGCCGGCGCCGCCGGGTGTGCGGCCCGCCACCGACGCGCCGGTTAGTGTGCGCGTCGTGCCGACCAGGCCCGGGTTACCGCGGATGGCGTTCAGCACCGTGGTGATGTTGTTGTCGATCACATACGAGATAGAGTAGCCACCACGGATCGAGGTCTTGCCGTCCTCCCACGGATCCCACGCGAAGCTGAAGTGCGGCGCGAAGTTGTTCGTGTCGTTGTTGAAGAAACCGCGGCGGTCTCCGCCCGAGGCGAAGTCGAGCACGGCGTTCTGCTGCAGGACATTCATTTCTGTGTTCGTCGGCATCAGCACGAGGCCGAGGCGCTCAGCAGGTACCGAGATGAACTCGTAGCGAACTCCAAGGTTAAGCGATAAGTTGCCGCGGAAACGCCACGTGTCTTGCGCATAACCAGCCAGTCCGAAGTAGCGGAAATCCTGCTGCTGTGTAGCGCCCGGGACGTAGCCCTGGGTGCGTGTGGCGGCGTTGAACGTCTGCGTCCCTTGAGAAATCGGGCCCGTCAGAATTGCCAACACGTTGCTCGCGGTGCCGAGGTCCGTCGCGCCAATGCCCCCTGGGAACAAACCAGCAGACAGTGGAGTGGGCGTACCCGTGGCAGTAAACCCGATGTTGAACGACGGCAGGATGCCGGCGTCGTTAAAGGGCTTAATGTAGTTGTCGCGGAAGTTACCACCGAACCGGAAGGTGTGGTTGCCCTTGGTCCAGGACGCGTTGTCAATGTACTCCCACGTCTTCACGTCGCGTCCCTGCGGCAGGAAGTTATCTTCCGAGTCAGAGACGGTCGGCAAGACGATCTGGTAGCCACGGCTAAACGGCTCGTTAGTAAAGAACTGAACGTCATACATGTTGAAGCCGAAACGGGCCTCGTTGCTGATCGTGTTGGTCGGAGCCCACTGCCACGCGAACGAGCCACGCGGACGAGTCGAATCCTGTCCGTCGCCGGGGGCGCCGGGGAACGGCTCACCGCCGGAGTTCGGAAACAAGAAGGTAAAGTTGTTGAAGATCGCTTCAATCCGGTTACGCGAGTTGATGTCATAGTCAACGCGGAACCCCCAAAGGTCACTCGTACTGCCTTGCGGCGTGTTGAAGCGGAACGTGCCGGTGTTTGACAGAGTCCCGGAGTTGGGCACAGACGCGTTAAACAGATCGCCCGTTGTCGGGTCATTCGGCAGCGGCGCTCTGCGCGCAAGCTCCGCAGTGATCGGGTCAACTGGACGGCCAGTCAGGGTCAGCAAGTTGATCGACTGGATAGATCCGTTCGTGATACCCGGGGGGCACGCGGCCGTGCAGGTTGCGCGATAGCGGAAGATGCCGTTGCGCGCGTCCTGCCTAAGGAAAGTTCGCGTGGCGCTGCCTTCCTGCTTGGTGCGGGTGCCTTCATAGAAGAAAAAGAAGAACAGCTTGTCTTTGCCGTACCACGAGTCGCCGCCTTCTCCGAACCTCGGGATCCGCATTGGACCGCCGATGTTAAAGCCGAACTGGTTCTGCAGCAGCACCGGGCGTGGCAGGCGTAAGTCGCCAACCTGCGCGCGGCCTGAAACCACGGCCAGGTCGGTAGCCACGAAGCGACCGGCGGCGTTGTTAAAGAAGGTGTTGGCGTCCAGGACGTTGTTGCGATGGAACTCGAAGAGTTGACCATGGAACTCGCCCGTACCGCGCGGGGTAACGAGCTTCAGCTGCGCGACGCCCAAACCGTCGGCGGCGCTCGCGTTCTGCGTGGTCAGCGTGAACTCCGAAACGCTCGCCACACTCGGGGCGGCGACGCCGAAGAAGCTGTCCGTGCGAATGAAGTTGTCGTTGATGTTGATGCCATCCCACGTCAGGTTGGTGAACGTGCCGCGCAGGCCGTTAACTGACGCTGTGCGCGTGCCTGCACCGCTTGAGCTGACGCCGGCCTGAAGCCCGGCAAGCGCGAGAGGGTTACGACCGTTAAGCGGCAGGTCTTGAATCTGTCGTTCGAGAACGGTGTTCTTTAACTCCGCGTTCTCGGTATGTACGACCGCCTGCGCGTCTGACGCGGTGACAGTCACAGTCTCGCCGACTCCTCCGACTTCCATGTCTATGTTGACGGTGGACGTCTCGTTGATGTTGACCGTTAGATCGGGCACCGTGGTCTTCTTGAAGCCTGAGGCCTCAACGTCCACGGTGTAGATGCCGGCGCGCAAATCGTTGAAGGCAAAGCTGCCGTCATCTTTGGTAGTGGCCGTTTTTACGGCCTTGGTGGCACTGTCTGTCAGCGTCACTGTGGCGCCGGTGATAGCCGCGCCTTGCGGGTCTTTCACGGTACCGCTGACACGCGTGACACTGCCCTGGGCAAAAGCGCTGGCGGCGATGAGGCCACAAAGCGCAATCGCCACCATAAATCGAGCAAATGCGTTACTGAACATTCCAAATCTCCTTTTGCTGGTTATTTCTTGGATCCAAAAAGACTGAAGGGCATGAATGCCGCGAAGCAATCGTCTTGCTATGAACCACGCCGAGGTAGTCGCTGAAACTGCGGAACTCGTCGTCGTGTTCTCCTTCGCCTGGGTTTTCACAATTACTGAGCTGTCTGACCTAGCGGTTTCTGCAATAATTATGCCGACTGGCGAAGGAGGCTCAAAAGCGTCGAAACCTCTTATTTACGGGGCTTCAGAGAGATTGTTAAGCCCAAAATATTGATTATTTTGGATCGATTTACAAATCCATGGAACGGACTATTGAAGTTCGGCGGTAATTGAGGCCAGACGCAGCTTCATTTGGCGCCGTCCTTTATCGCTTGCAACTCAAACTGGAGCTCCTTGCCGCGACAAATTTGCGACAAGTAGAACTCCCAAAATTTCCTGGTGAAGCGAAATGATGGCCAGCGCTGGTCGAGGTTTACCAGGAACTCCAGCCCGATCCCGCGCCAGAGGTTCGCCAGCGACACGTAGGTGCGAATCGCCTTGAGGCGAACTTCCGTATAGAACGGGAAAAGTTGGCGATCGTCGATGAAACAGTTAAACGAATAGCTGTTGAAGTGATTGCGGTGGGTCGGGTCCGTCGCCCAGTCGGGATTCGTGTAATGCGGCGTGACGATCGTGAGGCGCGCGCCGGGTTTCGCGATGCGATGCAGCTCAGTGACCAGCGCCATCACATCCGGCACATGCTCAATCACGTGGCGGCAAACGATCTCGTCAAATTCGTTGTCAGGAAATGGATACGGAACAATGCCGAGGTCGTGCACTACATCGGCGTGCGCCCGCGGATTGGAATCGATGCCGATTGCGCCCGGCACTTTGTTCCAGCCGCATCCGACGTCGAGGATCTTGCGAGCCGGGTTTACTTTGTCGTCGGCGTTCGTCATGCGGAGGAATTAATTCTTCTTATGGGCTTTAATGTAGCCTTCCAACTTCTGCCGGTCGGGATAGTCCGGTTGCTTCTTGAGAAACTCCTCATACTCGAGCGCCGCTTTCTCTTTGGATCCCGCCGCGTCGTAGATCCAAGCGAGGCGTAGATGAGCTTGGGGATAGCCCAGGCTGGCCGCCGAATTCAGGTGGGGAATTGCCTTGGGTCGCTGGTCCATTTGCGCATAAGCGTCACCGAGGAGCAGATTCGCTTCTCCCGAATCGGGTTGCAATCCGACCAGCTTTGTCAGAGGTTCGACTGCATCAGCAAATCTCTTTTGTTTTAATCGCAGCCGGCCAAAATCGAGCAGCGCCGGCGCGAACGTTGGCTTTGCGGACAGAGCGCTAAGATACGCCTGCTCAGCTTCGTCAAACTTTCCCTGGCTTCCAAGAAGCGTTCCCAAAATTGTCTGGGCTTGATAGTCAGCTTTGTCGCTGGCCACCATCTGCTTAAGCAGAAGGATCGCCTGATCGTAATCTTTTGCGACGACCGCGTCTTCTGCCTTTTTGAACAGACGCTTGTTGGCCGAGCTTCGTAGGTGAACATCGGTAGCCGAGATCGTGGAACGCTTTGTCGAATCGCCCAGCGGCTGCCATTCGAACGCAATGTCGTGCTGAAGTCCGTATGGGGCATGAAGGGACGACAAAAATATTCGGGTTCGTGACACTTCATGGTGGTCGATTTCGACGGCAAATTGATATTCCCCCGGCGGCAAATCGGAAAAGCGGTAACGGCCGCCGTTAGTGACCGTAACTCTTCCGAATTCGGGACCGGTCGGGAGCGCGAGTTGTCCACCGGACGGGCGGAAGAGAATCACGGTCGCCTGAGGAGGGGTGGCGCGCTCGGCGGTGCCTTTGACTGTGATCTTAACGTCACCGAATAGACTCAGATTGTCTCTCTGTGCCAGGCCACAGATACTGGCCGTTAGAATCACAGAGGAAACACCGGCGAGTCGAAAAGATTTAACAGTCATGATCCCACCGCACAGCCACGCCAGCCAACGGTTGGCTGTGATTAAATCAATTTGGGTTCGCGATCATTGAAACAAGGCCATTGAAATCACAGGCGTACACAGGCACATCAAATTTCTCGCACAACTCCTCGAACCGCATGCCGTCAAGCATTACTGGTTCGTCGCTTTTCAGTGCGACTTTCGGAATAATGACAAAGTCGCCTGACACCTGACGACGCGCAGCCACGAAATCACCGCCGGTGAGTAGGCCCGCAACGCTCACATCGCCGCCAAAGTACTCGTTGGGAACACCCAGAACACTGACGTTGGTTCCGAGACGCTGATTGATTCGGCCGATGAGTTTCGTCAAGACGGGAGCGAATAGCGTTCCGGTCATGATCGTTCCCGAAAGGGGCTTCGCTGATCGTCGGGCTGCTGAACCGCGTTCAAGCCTGCGCATCAGCGAGTCGCATTGGTTGTTAAAACTACGCACCATGCCGATCCCATCTTCGATCTGCGGATACTCGCCATAATGCTTGCGCGGCGGAATCGCCCGCCCGGCTTTCAGATAAATCTCATCACCGAGGAAAGCAAAAGTCGTCCCCAAACGCGCGCGCAGATCCTGCTGCATCGCACTCACTTCGCGAATCGTTTCGCGGCAAAACTCCGGAGTCACCGGCGTCAGACGCGGATCGTTCAGGTATCTCGTCAGACCCAGCGGGACAATCGCGACACTCGTGACTTTCGGATGAAGCGCGGCCAAATCGTTAATCGTCCGCCGCAAGACCTCGCCGTCATTGATCTTCGGACAAAGCACGACCTGCGCGTGAATCTCAATACCCGCGTCCATCAACCGTTGCATCTTGTCCGAGATGTCTGCGCGCGTTTTGTCGACGCCCAACAGGTACGCGCGCACGTCGAGATCGGTGGCGTGGACTGAGACGTATTGCGGCGTCAGGCGCTGTTCGATTACGCGGTTCATCTCGTCTTCGCTGATCGAAGTCAACGTGGTGTAGTTGCCGTAAAGAAACGACAGCCGGACATCTTCGTCGCGCACGAACAGCGACGGCCGCGCGGTTTCCGGATTTCCTTTGCAGAAGCAAAACAGACATTCGTTCGCGCACTGGCGCGGCACGATTTGCTCGAAACTGATGCCGAAGTCCTCAGATTCGTCTCGTTCAATATTCAGTTCCCAGTCCTCACCGCTGCTTTTGCGCACATCGATGGTCAACTCAGTCTCGCCGGCGGTGTGAAAGCGAAAATCTAGATAGTCCCGCACGGCGCGCCCATTCACGCGCATGATTCGATCACCGCGCTCCAATTCCAGTTCCGCGGCAATCGTTCCCGGCGAGACTTCAAAAATCTCGACACCGCGACGCCGGAGTTGGGTTACTGCTGGTGTGACTGCAAATTCGTACATGAAAGAGTTCTAATATCACCAGTGACGGTAGTGATTTTTTCTCACCGCTCCCATGGGGAGCGGAAAACCAAGCACAATGAACCGACGAGTATAACAAAGGCGCGACCGTTTCCCATTTCGGTAAGATCGTTGACAAGTCCGGAAGCGCAGCTTAATCTCGGATTTACTGAACTAAGTTGTTGACTCGCCTCTTTTCAAATCGCGGCGCCACTCATGAGTGAAGACGAATCATCGCCATCGCGTGAGGCGGCGACCAGCGGCGCTGACTCGCTACCCTGCGTGCTGCTGGTAGAAGACGACCGGTCGGTCAGACGATATCTGGAGGTCACTCTTCAGCGTTCTGGTTATCGAGTGCTGACGGCTGAAGACGGTTTGGAAGCAATGAAGTTGGCCCTGTCTTCGGCGATCGACGTCGTCGTCACGGACGCAATCATGCCGAACTTGAGCGGCCAACAGCTCGCCGCGTTTCTCCGGAAGAACCCGAAGCTGTCGAGTATCCCGATCGTGCTGCTAACGGGTCAGGAGAATAAAGCAGCTTCGGCTACTGGTGATGTGACGATCGATGCGTTCCTGTACAAGCCGGTGAAGGCCGATGACTTGAAGAACTGCGTCGAGGGGCTGGTAAAGAATCAGCGCACGTGACGGTATCGGTACGCATGCCTCTGGCATGCTTTTGCTGTTCGACGGATTAGCACGCCGGAGGCGTGCGTACCGTTCTAACGCTATAACAACTCATCCAGCGGCGTGTACTCCCGGTTCTGAGAAACCGCCACCGCTTCATAGGTTAGTTTGCCCGCGTAAGTATTGACGCCGGCTTTCAGTCTTTCATCGCTGACGGCAGCTTTCAATCCGTTGTTCGCCAACTTCAAAGCATAAGGCAGCGTCGCGTTCGTTAACGCGAACGTCGAAGTACGCGGCACCGCGCCCGGCATGTTCGCGACGCAGTAGTGCAACACGCCTTCAACGTAATACGTCGGCGCAGAGTGCGTCGTGGGCCGGGTCGTCTCAACGCAGCCGCCTTGATCGACTGCTACATCGACGATCACCGCGCCGTTCGGAACGTCCGTCAGCATGTTGCGCGTGACCAATCTCGGCGCCGACGCGCCCGGCACCAGCACTGCGCCGACAATCAAATCGGCGCGCGAGACTGCGTCGTGAATCATGTAGGCGCTGGACGCGAGGGTGGAAATCTTTGTGAGAAAGATATCGTCAAGTTCACGCAGCCGGTCTAAATTGTTATCGATGATCGTGACGTGCGCGCCCATGCCGACGGCAATCTTCGCGGCATTCGTCCCGACGACTCCGCCACCGATAATCACGACGCGCGCCGCAGGCACGCCCGGAACTCCGCCGAGCAAAACGCCACCACCGCCGCTCATCTTTTCGAGATAGTGCGCGCCGACCTGGATGGCCATGCGACCCGCGACTTCTGACATCGGCGTCAACAACGGCAGTGTGCCTTTTCGATCGGTGATCGTTTCGTACGCGACGCCGGTGACTTTGCGGTTGAGCAGTTGTTCCGTCAGTTCGTTGTCGGGCGCGAGATGCAGATAAGTAAAGAGCAACTGATCTTCGCGCATGCGCGGATACTCAGGCGCGATGGGCTCTTTGACCTTCACGATCATTTCGCCTTCGGCCCAAACCTCGTCCGCGGTCTTGATGATCGTGGCGCCCGCGCGCTCGTACAAATCATCCCCAAATCCCGAGCCGTCTCCCGCTTTCGTTTCAACCACCACGCGATGGCCCGCGTCAGTCAGCGCCCGCACGCCCGCGGGCGTCAGGCCCACCCGATATTCGTTGTCTTTGATTTCTTTCGGCAGTCCAATGATCACTGTGTTGGCTCCGTCGGTTGTCAGTTGGCGCGTGGTGAATGCACGCGCAGCTTAGTTGGACTTCGGTGACGGCGTCGCTTTCGGCGCGGGTGCTTCGATCTTCAAACTGTTGCGCACTGCGTCCCACGTCGGCGCCGCTTTCTTGATCGCCTTGTCCGGACCGAACAATGTCAGAACAACCAGGCGTTCCCCCACGGCCACCCAGTAAATGCCCGCCTCACCCGGTTCACGATCAAGTATCGCGGTGATGCGCACGCCTTCAGCCTCAACGCCCGCGATCTGCGTAGTCGCCGGCACGCGTTCCGGCTTTGCGCCCATCTGCACGAATTGCTTTTCGGTATGGTTCAAGTACGGGTCGACGATCTTCGTCTTCCCCAGCGCGAGTTTTTCTGGCGTGTTCACTTTTCCTCGATGGACGAAAACCGTGACCTGGGCGTTACCGTCCGAGGAATTCAGCGTGAGTGACTGCGCGTCAGAATTGCTCTCATCGGTAATCGTCCAACCCGCCGGGTAGTCGAACGACAGCCCGTCTTTCGTAAAGTGTTTGGTATTTTGAGCCGCAACGCCGACGACCATCAGCAATGCGAACGCAAAAACGGTGACAATTGCTCGCTTCATTTTCGCCTCCAACTGCAGGTTCAGGGTTCAGACTTTAGTTCGTTTTCAAAAAAGCGGCAACCGCCGGAGGGTCGCTCTTGGACAGCGTTATCTGATTGGGCTTTGCCTTTTTATCAGGCCATTGCATAACATTGCGCGCCTGGTTCCATTGAGAATGCGGAGGTTCGGATGCTCGTCTTCAAACGTCTAACGCTCGTCACTGTTTCGGTCCTGCTCTTTCACGTTGCGGCGCATGCGCAACCGGCAGCCGCCGTCGCCACAGTTGAAGTCACGCCTTCACAGAAAGAAGCCGACGTCGGTCAGTCCGTAAAACTCACCGTGGTCGCCAAAGATGCCGCCGGCAACGTCGTCAAACAAGCGCCATCGACTTACTTTGCCGGCCCTTTTGACGCGGCGGTCGCAGACGACAACGGCGTGATCAAGCTGGTGGCGCCGGGTGAAGTCATCGCCGGCGCTATCGTCGGCGGCAAGACGGGGACCACGACGATTCGCGTACGAACGGTGGGCGTCAAATCGATCGGCGTCAGTTCACTCAAATACCCTTTAATTGTTGGCAGCGTCATTCAACTCGAAGCCACGACACGCACGGCAAGTGGTGACCCGCGCTCGGGCGTGCCGATCATATGGTCCTCTGACCATCCGGGCATCGCCAAAGTTGATGCCGCCGGCGTTGTCACCGCAGTCGCGCCGGGTAGAGCAACCATCAGAGCGACGTCAGGCGAAGCGAAAACCACGACTACAGTTACCGTCGCCGGAAATACCCTGCGTTCGATCAAGGTCGAGCCGGCATTGGCCAACGCACGCACCGGCGACGTGGTCAGTCTCAAAGCAACGGGAACTCTGAATGACGCCTTCACGCCGCGCTGGACGGTGAGCGGCACGGGCGCGACTGTTTATCCTGACGGCGCGTTCGTCGCTGAACAACCAGGCACTTATGTCGTCACGGCCGCCGCTGGAAATGTTTCCGCAACTTCATCAATTGTCGTTTCGCCGCGCAACGCGGAGCGACAACTTCAGATCGTGGGCCGCGCGATGTTCAAAGACGTTGAGGGCGCGGAAGTCTGGCTCATCGGGAATTACGCGTACTACTCGACCATCGCCGATCGCTTCTTTGTCTACGACATCTCCGATCCGGCGCACCCGAAACTGACTGACACCATCAAAGTTGACGCTCGCATCGTCAACGACATCAGCACAACTGCGGACGGAAAGATTCTGGTGCTCTCGCGCGAAGGCGCTTCGAATCGCAAGAACGGCATCGCGTTCTACGACACCTCTGATCCCGCGCACCCGAAACTGATTTCTGAATACACGGCGACCGTGACCGGCGGAGTGCACAGCGCGTTTGTCGACGGCCACTACGTTTACCTGACCGACGACGCGACGGGCTCAATGCGCGTCATCGATTTCGCGGACGTGAAGAATCCGAAAGAGGTCGCGCGTTGGCAGACCGAACCTCAGCACGCGACGCTTATTCGCACCAAAGAAGCCGAAACAACTGCCGGGCGTTATCTGCATGATCTTCAGGTGAAGGACGGTCTGGCTTATCTCGCTTACTGGCACGACGGCCTGGTGATTCTTGACGTTGGGGCGGGCATCAAAGGCGGCAGTCCAGAGAATCCCAAGCTGGTCAGTCAACTGCGCTTCAATCATTACGAGCTTTACGGCGACGGTTGGCTCGCGGGCACGCACTCGGTCTTCCGCTACAAGAATTATGTGTTCGTCGGCGATGAAGTCTTCCCGTCGATCTTCAACCTTCAATCGCGGCGACGAGTTCCAGTGCGCGGCACGACCCACGTGGTCGACGTTTCCGACATCAACAACCCGCGCAAGGTTGCCGAATACGAAGTGCCCGAAGGCGGTGCGCACAACATGTGGATCGAGAACGACGTCATGTACATGGGCTACTACAGTGGCGGCGCGCGCGTGGTCGATGTTTCCGGCGAGCTGCGCGGCGATCTTTATCGACAAGGGCGTGAGATGGGCCGGCTATTCACCGCCGATGCCGAGAGCTACCGTCCGAACCTGCCCCTGGCCTGGGGCGCACAGCCGCACAAAGGCCTGATCTATTTCAATGACATCAACTCCGGGCTGTGGGTGGTGAAGGTCGGCGAGAAAATCGAAAAAGGATCAACGACAAGTCCGGGACAGTGAGGGCGTCGGGAGATGATGAATGAACCAGCATTAGGAACGTCAGTCACGATCCGCTGTCTTAGGAGTATCTATGGACACAACAATACTTCCACCTTTCTCGGTTAGAAGCCGCGGCGCACATTTACAAATAGAAGGCGATTTCCCTGAGAGTGCGCGCACAGGATTGCTTCATCTCCTTCACGATCTAATAGAAAGAGATTACGTCAATGGGTGGACCGTTATCGCGCGAGAGCTACAACGAATCGCAAGAGATGCACCAGTTGAGTATGACAAGAGCTCAGTACCTGACATATCCAGAGCACGCGCAACGGCACACGAAATCATGCTCGAACTTCCGTGGCAACGCGTCTATGACTTCTGCGAAAGGCTACATAGCTCTTTGGCGAGGGAAGCAACCGGCTTTGACTACGAATTCGGTCAATCTTACGTGCGGCTAGCCTGGAGGACGTGCAGTGTTACGTAGCGAAAGAGTTGAACCGACTCTTCCTGGAGGAGAGTTTCGCGTATGCGTTCGACGAGGGTCGAGTTGAATATCGCGGTCGTGCTCATACGTCGACGCAAATTTCACGAGCTCAACTCGTTTTGGGGGATCCAAGGCTTGAGTCGGCTAGAAAGCACTTCAATAAGGCCCTTAAATATTTTCGGGACGTCTCAAACCCAGATCCGGAGAACGCGGTCAAAGAAGCAGTATGTGCGGTTGAAGCGACTGCCCGCGCTCTATTTCTTGATTCATCAGCCAAAACCCTTGGTGACATCACAAAGGCGCTAACCGGCAATGGCGTGGGCCAATTACCAAAAGCGGTCGCGCAGACGTTTCATGGCCTGTATGGTTTCCGGAGTGGCGGCGCAGGTGTTGCTCATGGCGGAACGACTGGTGGCCCCGTGACAAATGAAATTGCGGAATATGCTATCGCAGTTGCAGCTTCGCAGATGATTCTGTTGGTGGATTTGGCTAACGCTCATGATGAGGAAGTACCGATTTGAATCATAGAAAGCAGGCGCGCCAAAGCTACTTGCGCACCAATCCTTCACACACTAATATCGCGTCGTGAGTTACCAGGACATCATTACCATCGAACCCGGTAAACGTGGCGGCAAACCCTGCATTCGCGGGATGCGCATCACGGTCTACGATGTTCTTGAGTACCTTGCCTCAGGAATGACGCAAGAAGAGATTCTTTCTGATTTCCCGTACCTCACCAAAGAAGACATTCTGGCTTGTCTCAGCTACGCTGCGGATCGGGAGAAGCGCTTAATGGTTGTCGAGTCGTGAAGCTGCTTTTCGACCAGAACCTTTCACCTAAGCTGGTCACGCGTCTGGCTGACCTTTATCCTGACTCAACTCACGTTTACCACGTTGGAATCGATCAAGTCACTGACACAGACCTTCGCAATTATGCGCGTCGGGAAGGCTTTGTGATTGTAACGAAGGATTCTGACTTCAGCGACTTATGCATACTTCTTGGTTTCCCGCCGAAAGTGGTTTGGATACGTCGAGGGAATTGCAGCACGAACACGATCGAATCAATCCTGCGTGATCGGAACGCTGATATCCAGGCTATTGTTCAGGATGAAATCATGGGAATTCTCACTCTGTTTTAAAGGAGGCGCGCAAGTGCTCACTGTTAGAAACATCTTGACTGCTGTTCTAATCATGATTGTTAGCTGCGTCGCTAACGCCCAAACCGCAAAACCCACACTCAACGATCTCTCCTGGCTTGCCGGATGTTGGGAAGCGAATCTCCGCGGCCGCGAAGTGAACGAGCAGTGGATGAAACCCGGCGGCGGGATCATGCTCGGGATGGCCCGCACGGTTGCTCAAGGCAAAGCCGCCGAATTCGAGTTCACGCAAATCCGTGAAGACAAGGATGGCGCGATTTACTACGTCGCGAAACCTTCCGGCCAGGCGGAAGC
Organism: Pyrinomonadaceae bacterium; assembly: GCA_049273695.1. Taxonomy (GTDB): domain Bacteria; phylum Acidobacteriota; class Blastocatellia; order Pyrinomonadales; family Pyrinomonadaceae; genus UBA11740. Next base: position 300,107 of record JBASRE010000042.1, on the reverse strand, counting down.
TTCGTTCAAGCTCGTCAAGCTTCAAAACAAGGAAGCTGTCTTTGAAAATCTGCAGCACGACTTTCCACAACGGATTATCTATCGGCTCGAAGCCGGCGGGTCGTTGTTTGCGCGCGTGGAAGCGACGGAGAACGGGAAGACGCGCGGCATCGACTATCCCTACAAGCGCGCGAAATGCGAGTGAAGCCATGGAAACTCGCAAACACGTTCACGAAGAAACTTTCGCTGTCGACGCGGAAACCGTCTTCAATCTACTGGTGACGCCAAGCGCAATCCGTAAATGGTGGGGCGCTTCGCACGCGATCGTTGATAAGAAAGAAGGCGGCATTTGGGTTGGTGTCTGGGGCGATGAAGACGTGCCGGACTTCATCACTTTCAACCGCATGCGCGTTTACGATCCGCCTAAGCGAGTTATGTTCGCTGACTTCGAATACTACGCGCGCACCGGCGGTCTGCCGTTTGCGCACCAACTCACCGCTGAATTCACGGTGGTTCCGGACGGGCCCAACAAAACGAAACTGCGTGTCGTCCAAGACGGCTTCCCGGGCGACAAAGCGGCTGATGATTTCTATGGGGCCTGCGAAGTTGGCTGGCGCGAGACGTTCGGTGGGATTAGGAAGTATCTCGATTCGAGATAGCTCAGCTTTTCTTGGCGCGCGTTGATTTCACGGCGTTCTTCCTGACATCTTTCGCTTCGTAAAGGGCTTCCGGAGCGATGTCCACACCATTCGGCCACGCAAGAGTCCCCGCATCAACGAAGAACTTTTTGAAGAAACTTGCATCCTTCAGCGGCTTGAAAACCGGACCGCGAAACCACTGTGAAATGTCGATGTGCTTTTCGGTCCCGTCGTCGAATCTTGTGGCAATCACAAAGCCTCGCACGCGTTTTGCTTCAGTAACTTGGGGTAGATAGGTCATCGTTTAGTCCAGCGGCTCAATTCTGTTTAGTGGCCGACCTTCCTCAACGTTTCGCCAGTTTAGCATAAGCTCAAATCGATGCGTCGCAGCCCATTCGCGAATCAATCTCTTGGCCGTTCGAGACGAAATGTTGCCGGTGAGAAGCTTTCCACTGAAGTCGAATGTCGCCCGTTGTCCGCGATGCTCCGCGTGAAAGTGCGGCGGCGGATGATCGCCAAAATACATGCGAATAACGATTCCAAAAAAAGTGGAGATGATGGGCATGCAGTCCGTTAATCACTTCGCCGCTTCGGTCTTGTAGAAATCAATTCCCGCCGCTTGCCGCGCTACATCAACCGTCGCAACCGTCTTCAGTTGTTTCAGATCGATTATCTCAACCGTGCCCGGTTCATTGCCGACACCCTCCACAGTGACGAACGCGTAAAGGTCGTCGGGCGAGATGACAACGCCGTGCAGCACCTTTCGTTTTGTCGGCAGCCGCGCGAGTTCCTTCCCGCTCTTCAAATCGTAGATCGAAACAGACTGATCGCGTTTGTTCGTCGTAACCAACCGCGTGCCGTCTCGAGTGATTGCAAGGTTGTACACGCCGGCGCGCGCCGGGATGCGTCGCACAAGTTTCCAGGTGCCCGCATTGATTTCGACGATTTCACTCGACGCGTTACAAGCGATGTAGATCGATGGCCCATCGATTGAAGGTTGTGCCCAGGTTGGCTGGCATGAAACATCGCCAGGTTTGGGCGCTTCCATGCCATGGCCGCCTGTGTGCTTCATCGGCTGACGCATTCCGGTTGTATGAGTCTGCGCTTTTGGCGCCCCAGAGAGGCCGACTTCCTTCCCTTGGGTGACGATGAAATGCCGCGCGACTTTGAAAGTGCGCGTGTCGATCTCAACCAGCATGTCATCCATCATGCAGGCCGAGTATTGCCTGGTGCCTTGCGCATTCAGCCGCGAGCCGTGCGGCATCGTGCAGGTTTGAATGCGCGCGACTTCCGTCATCGTCGGCGTTGAGACGACCGAAACGGACGATGGGACCATGTCGCCGTGCAGATTGAAATTCACGACGAACAGGAACTGGCCGTCCGCCGAGACGTCCATCGTCGCAGGGAAATAACCAAGCGTCGACTTTCCAACGATGCTGTCGTCCTTTGTCGAGTATTTCCAAACCAGCCCGAAGGGCCGCCCGTGTCCGATCGAGACGTAATAAAACTTTCGGTCAGGAGACATGACGATGCCGTGCGGCCCATCGATGTCGATCGGCATGTCGCCGGTGTCCACTTCGCGCTCAACGCGCGCGCCGTTAGAGCCGAAACGCACGAGCGCGATCTTGTCGGCGCCTTCGGAGACGACATAGAAGAGGTAGTCTTTGTCGGGCTTTGATTGCGCGGGCGCGAGCGACGCGCAGACGAGTATTAAGAGGGCGGCAATGCGGCGGTGACCGGTCGGCATGTCACGGTTTCTTCGTAGGCGTAGGCTTCAGCACTGGCGCGGTCTCAGGTTTCTTCGGCTCGTCTTCGGGAGGATCAGTGGGAAAATCAGTTTCGTCGATGTCGGTAATCTTCACTTCCGTGCCGAACTTGCGATAGCCGCGAAACAGAATGTCGTTGCGGGTCTGCTCAGTCCGTGCCCCCAGACGACTGGTCAGTTCGATCAACGCGCGCGACGGTAGCAGGTGCGACACCTCATTGATCGCTACCCATTCGTAATCGATGACGCTGCGCGCGGCAGTAATCGGAAAGTCCAGCGGAATCTCTACTGAAATTGTCTCGAGCCGGAGGACGCGGTTGTCCTCGCGATCCACCCAGATGCGACCGCGATAGCCGACTATCGTCCCTACCGGACTGGCATCGATACCGGCCTGGAACTGCAAACTCTGTTTCGACAACTCTCGTTTGACGGAGTACTCGTAGACGACCGTGCGGCGACCGCGCAGCGTATCCGTGTCAACAGCTTCGAACTCAGCTTGCGTCGCCGGTTCAAACAATTGCACCAGCATCGAAACGTATTCACCACTGGAAGTCGTTCCGCCAATCTTCTCTCCGTAATTCGATCCTTCCTTTTCATCGACGTTCGGCGGCATGCCATTTACGGAAAGAAGTTTGTACTGCTCGCCGACGTTCTGCCGGTAGCTAACGGCGATCGACAGCCGGTCGTACACGTTCCAGTTGTTGGTAGTGCCGATCGCCCGCGACCGCGCGATCTGTTGCTTCACCAAATAGTCCGGCATCTGCTGTGTCGCGCCGAGCGTCGCTTTGCGCGTGCGCTCTAACAATTCGGCGGCTTCAGCGGGTGAAGGCCGCACGGCGAGCGCCGGATTTATTCGCCGGCGATTTGCTTCTTCCAGCGTGTGACGCAGCAGCGTGTCGTTGCCACTCTTCGTCGCAGTCAGGCTCAGCAGACCCGGCGTCAGTTGGAATGCGATGCCGCGCTTTCTGATCTGATCAATCAGGCGGTCACGCTCTTCCGGATGTTTCGGCAACTGATAAAGCAGCGCCACGTATTCCTGATTTGTCAGCGGCGGCCCCTGCTGAAGTTCGGTTGGCTCAACAAAGGGCGAATTGCTCTGCGCTAACGCGACGGGCGAACAGATCGCGAGCAGCACAAATGCGGCTGCGAGAAAGCTCGAGCTGGATCTGGTGCGGGGGAAGATAAGTGAGCGTTCCATTGCGAAGGTCGTGCGAAATCGGTAGCCGGGAATTCGACGGTTTTAAGCTTGCGTCAGTTGCCTGTGCGGCGAACCGTTATGGTGAGGCAAAACCTCGTCACATGCAAAAATGCAGGATTGCTTCGCGCAAAACCTGGACGCAACGGTTCAACTCATCCACGGGCACAAATTCGCCCGTGCGGTGCGCGACGCGAATGTCTCCCGGGCCGAAGACGACAGCTTCGGCGCCAAGTGCAATCATGCTGGGCGCTTCCGTGCCGAACGCAACTGTGCCCGGAGCTTTTCCCGATTTCTGCTCGAGGAATTGAACCAAGTCAGAAGCGGCGGGCGTTTCGAAGCTCTCATCAGCACGCTCAGCGTCGATCTCACAAGCGAACTCTGGATCGGCTTTCTGCAAATCCGAAACTGCGGCACGAACCAGATTCAAGACGTAGTCGGCTGGCTGGCCAGGAATAGTTCGCCATTCCAGTGTGAAGCGGCACTCGCCCGGAATAATGTTCTTCGCGCTCCCGCCGTTGATGACACCGACATTGAGTGTTGTGTAAGGCGGATCAAATCCAGCGTGGGCGTCGCTCTTCACTTCCTCGGCAATCGCTTGGATCTTTTCGATCAGTTTCGCGGCGCGAAAGATCGCCGACGCGCCGAGTTGCGGATATGCGCTGTGGGCTTCCCGACCGCGAATGGTCACATGCGCGAGACAGTATCCCTTTCCCGCGCGCATTGGTTGCAACGAGGTTGGTTCGCCGACGATGGCGTGCCTCGCAGTAAAAGGCTTCGCATCAGCCAGACGCTTCGCTCCGAGACAACCAATCTCTTCATCAGCGGTAAAGACCAACGCGAGCGGTTTCCCAAGCTTCGCGATGTCGGTACTCTCCAGCGCAGTCAGCGTCGCGGCGATGAATGCTTTCGTGTCGCACGCGCCGCGCCCAAACAGTTTCCCGTCGCGTTCAGTCAGCGTCAGCGCTTCCGTCCAATTTCGGTCGTAAGGAACAGTATCGGTGTGGCCGACCAGCGCGAGCTCCGTGGCACAGACTTCAGTCTGTGGTTCTTCAATCGCCGAATCACAGACTGAAGTCTGTCCCACTAAATTGATCTTCTCAACTCCGTTCTCCTCAACATGAGTGAATTTCTGAGCTGTGAATCCAAGCGCTTCGCATCGCCGCTGAAGATACGAAATTATCTCCGCGTTGGAACGCGCGGATACGGAATCGATGGCGACGAGCTCAGCCAATGTTTTTTCGACAGTCATATTTGGAGTGCGCCGGCTTGACGGCGCTTTCATCAGCTCAGTGGACAAAACAACAAAGCGGCGTCACCCGGGGTCCCCAGCGCGGCAGCCGCGCTCGGGTGGAAGAACGCCGCACTTCAAATCACCCCCACAGACGCTTTTGCAACTCGCCAAAGCGCTCGACAACTTCGTCCTGAATCAAGTGCTGTCCATCGGAAATGATCGGCTTTCCGCCCACGGCCACTTCGCGCACGGCAGCACGCGCTGCGGAAAACACAATCAACGAGAGAAGATCATCGCGTGACGAGCCGGCGATGGAAGGATCGTTGAGATCGACAGTGAAGAAGTCCGCGGGTTTTCCAACCTCAAGCGCACCGCTCGGCGCGCCGATACTGTTTGCGCCGTTGATGGTTGCACACTCGAACAGTTGCGCAGCAAGATCCTGAGACCTGAGACCTGAAACTTCGGACCCATGATCAAGCACCGCCCGCTCCATCTTCTGCAAACGAAGGTGGTACTCCAACTCGCGCGCTTCTTCGAACAGATCGATTTGCACGTGGCTGTCGGTGCCCAAACAGATCGGCACGCCGTGTTTGAAATATTCATCCGCCGGCACGACTCCATCGCCGAGGTTCCGTTCCGTCGTCGGACACGCGCAAACCATCGCGCCGGTTTTCGCGAATGCAGGCATTGCTTTCGGCGTCACGTGAATCGCGTGGACAGCGGTGAATCGTTCGCTCAACAATCCCTCCGTCTCCAGCAGAGCGATCGGCGTCCGGCCGTATTCTTCGACGCACGCTGAGACTTCTGCCGGTTGTTCGGCGACGTGCATGTGCACTTTAAGGTTAAGTTCGTTCGCGTGACCGATCACCTGGCGCAGGTATTCGAGCGGGACAGCGCGTACGCTGTGCGGCGCGACGCCCACCCAAGCGGTCGGTACGCCTGCCTCTGGCATGCTTGGGTTAGCACCCCGGAGGCGTGCGTACCCTTCGGTGCCCCGGCTAAGCTCGCTGACTAATTCCACGACACGCTGCAAGTAGATGTCCGCATCGGCCTCGATGAATCGCGCCTGGTTCGGATTAGGATCAGTTCGAAAACCTGATCGAACGTACGCGACTCGCAAGAGCGCAATGCGCACTCCGACGTCGCCGGCCGCGCGGATAACTTCTTTCGCCAACTGATTCGGATCGTCGTAAGGCTTTCCGTCCGGCGCGTGGTGCAGGTAATGAAACTCGCCAACCGCGGTGATGCCGCTCAAAGCCATTTCCAGGAACGCCATCCGCGAGGCGTCGTAAACGTCGTCCGGCGACAAACGCGTCGCTGCGGAGTACATCATTTCGCGCCACGTCCAGAAGCTGTCGCGATCGCTGGCGCGATACTCAGTCCGGCCGCGCAGCACCCGCTGAAACGCGTGCGAATGCGCGTTGACCATAGACGGCAGCATCGCGCGATTCCCCAGCCGAATTCGTTTTTCGTCTCGGAGTTCTTCGACGCGCGGCAGCCGCACGATCGTTCCGGAAGCGTCGCAAACCAGCGCTCGCCCGCTCTCAAACCGGCCGCCCGTGTAGATGAAATCCGGGAGCCAGGCGATGAGGCCGACGGTTGAAGTTGTGTTCATCTACAGTTCAGATCCCGTTCAGCGATTGCCGTCGCGCTTTGTCGCTTTCGCTTTACGCTTTCTCGGACGAGCGCCCCCGAACGGCAGGCCAACAGTGCGTCCCATCGCCACGCCACCGCGGCCCGAAGGCGCGCGATCTTCTGATTCCAACGACGCCTCAGGACGGTTTCGTGGCGATTTCTTCGATCGCTTCTTCTTTGTCGTCATCAGAATTTCCTCGTGTCGGCGAAGCATATCACACAGAGAATTCGTCACGTTGCGCGAGCCAGAGCGGTTGACTACTATCACTTGAAAGACCATGGATGGCTTAACTGCGTCACTCTCCGTTCTGACCGCGATGATCACGCCGGCCGTTTTGATTTCCGCGAGCGGCACGATGATTCTCTCCTCTTCGGTGCGCCTTGGGCGCGTCGTTGATCGCGTCCGTTCGCTCTCAGATCGTTTGCTCGAGATTTCGCGTGAAGGCTATGAAGAAGAGTTCCTCGAAGAGCGGCGCGCGATGCTTTACGATCAACTCGACAAACTAACCAGCCGATCGCGTCTGCTGCAACGCGCGCTTACCAGCTTTTATCTCGCCGTCGGTATTTTCGTGGCGACCAGTTTCGCAATCGGCGTGGTCTCGTTCACTTCGACCAGAAGGTTTGGGTGGATTCCCGTTGCGTTTGGTCTGATCGGCGCCTTCTTTCTTTTCTATGGCAGCATGCTGCTAGTGTTTGAGGCCCGGCTCGCATTAAGCACCACGCACTCAGAAATGGATTTTATCTGGCGCGTTACCAGACGCGTCGTGCCGAAGGAACTGATCGAGCAGCATAAGACGCATTACGTGCACTTCAGAAAGAACAGGTCATAAACGACCAGTCGATGAGTGATGAGCCTGCGGCGCAGGCTCTAAAGTTAGTCATGAAGACCAGCCAATTACTTGAACGGGAACTATTTGAACCCGGCTACTCCAGCTTGGTACGCACGGGCGGACTGGTGCGTCGTGTCGAGGCACTGGAAACGCTCCTCTCGCGTTGCACCGTCTGTCCGCTGGATTGTGGCAACAACAGACTGAAAGACGAGTTGGCGAGATGCTACTCAGGCCGTCTTCCCATCGTCTCTTCTTACACCGCGCACTTTGGTGAAGAGCCGCCGCTGACCGGCACCCGCGGGGCCGGAAATATCTTTTTCGGCAACTGCAACCTGCGCTGTGTCTATTGCCAGAATTATCAGATTTCGCAAACACACAAAGAGCAAATCAAGAACGAAGTGACGCACGAGCGTCTCGCCGAGATGATGCTCGAGCTGCAAGCGCGCGGTTGTCACAACCTCAACTTCGTTTCGCCGACACACTTCGCGCCGCAGATGGCGCGCGCGATTTTGCTTGCGGCGGAAAAAGGTTTGCGCTTGCCAATCGTTTACAACACCAACGCGTACGATTCGGTTGAGGTGCTGCGATTGCTCGCAGGCATCGTCGATGTTTATCTGCCTGATTTGAAATACGCTGAAGACGAAGCGGGGTTCTTGTATTCAAAGGTCCGCAGCTACGCGTCAGTTTCGCGCGCCGCTCTCAAAGAGATGTTTCGCCAAACGGGTGATGAGATGGTTTTCGACGAAGCTGGTTTGTTGAAGCGAGGTCTCGTCATTCGCTTACTCGTCTTGCCCAATGACCTGGGCGGATTGCGCGAATCACTTCAGTGGATTCGCGATGAACTCAGCCCACGCGTCGCGGTTTCTTTGATGGCCCAGTACTACCCGACGAATGTTGCGGGCACCAACCCGCGTTACACGCTGCTCTCACGACGCATCAGCGAATCAGAATGGCTGCGCGCCACTGCGGCTCTCGATGAATTTGGAATGGAAAACGGCTGGATGCAGGAGTACGACGGCTCTGCGTTTTACTACCGGCCGGACTTTTCAGACCCAGAGACGCCGTTCCACGACGTCCGCGACTTCGCGCCTACTGCGCAGGAATCTGCGGACGCGTCGGCAAGCTGATGTCGGGCTGGGCCTCCTGATACTGAGCGAGCACTTCGGCGTACACCTTGATGTCGCCGTCCTGTTTCATCCGCTGCTGAACGCTGGCCAGATAGTCTTCGAAAACCTGGTTCTTGCGGTCACTCTGCGCAGTCTCCATCAACGTGTCGCGCTGCTTGGTAAACTCGGCCATGTCGGCTTCTGTGCGCTTCGTCACTCCTATCACCAGATAATTCTCGTTGAGAAAAATCGCCGGCGATATCACTTCGCCCGTCTTGGCTTTGTCCAGCGGCTGATCGAGGATCGTGCTCGAGCCGAGATCGGCGAGCGCCGTGCCGATTTTGTAATTAGCTTCGGCCTTCGCTTCCAGGCCGTACTTTTCCGCCGCCGCTTTCAGATCCGCGGGAGTCTTCGCGTTGGCGATGATGTCCTTCGCGGTTTGCTCGAGCTGCGACTTCGCCTTCTCCTGTTTCACCGAGCTGGTGACTCTGTCTTTTACTTCGTCGTACCCCGGGATGCGCGGGTCGCGTTTCTCGACGAGCATCGGGACCGCAAACCCATCCTTGATTGGCGTGCGCTCGCCCACATCGTTCGGATTGTTCAGCGGCGCGATGCCGTCCTCGAACTGTTGCGAGCTGCCGATGTTCGGCACGTTGTCACCTGGTTTGACGAACGGCGTTTCGCGGACCATATCGGCCGGACTCATGTTCGCTTCGGCGGCAAATTCCTGCGCCACCTTCTGCACATCTTTGGTTCCCTTTAAACGATCCTGCGCCTTCTGAGCGATGCCCTGCGCGATCTTGTATCCGCGGTTATTGCGGGCCGAAACCAGTAATTCAGGTTTCGCCATCTCGAAAGTTTTCGGGACTGAGTCACCGCGACGCAAGATGTAATAAGCGTTCTTGTATTTGATCGGATTGGTCACTTGCCCGGGCTCCATCTCCAGCGTCTTCTGGAATGGATCGTCCGGGTTGGTGGTGCTCTTCTTCACAAGTCCCGCGACACGGCCGCCGTTCTTCGCGGTCGCAGCATCTTCTGAGTTCCCTTTGGCGAGTTCGGCAAAGGCCTCTTCGGTCGCAGTGCCCGCCTGGCCGCGGGCCTTCGCCACCAGCTCGTTGGCTTTCTTCTGCACCTCAGCATCGAGATCTGCGCGGACAACGCGCAAAACGATCTGCTGCGCTTTGACTCCAGCGATCTTGAATTCCGGTTTCACGTTCTGGAATTCTTCGCGCAGTTCGTCGTCACTGACCTGAACTTTAGCGCCGGCTTTGTTTTGATCGAGGAACAGGTAGCGAATCTTTTTCTGCGGCACGTCGATGCGATATTCCGTCTTGTGCTTTTCGTAGTAGTCCTTCAATTCCTGCTCGGCGGGCTGCATCTTCTCAGCCAGCTTCGCGATTGAAACTGAGACGTAAGTCAGATCGAGAGATGAATTCTTTCGTTTGTACTCTTCGCGTACCTCGTCTTCTGAAACTGTGACGCCGGCAGTGACGAAAGCTTCCAGCTTCTCGCGCGCGATGTCCCGGGCCACTCCGCGTTCGAATGCGACTTCATCACCGACGCGCTCCCGGTACTTGGCCAGGTCGAACTTTCCGGAAGCGTCCACCAACAGAAATTTTCCGGACGGATCGCGGAACATATCCGCGACACGCTCTTTGACCTCGGATTCAGAAGCGCCGAGTCCGAGTCGCTCGGCTTCCTGCGCAGTTACGCGGCTCGCGATCAAGCTGTCGAGAATCTTTTCATCGCTGTAGCCCATGCGAGCCAGACTTACCTGGTTGCCGAAACGTGCGAATTGCTGCTGAAGGTTCTGTTTCTGCAACGTGAAATCGCCGACTGTGATTTCCTCGCCACCGACCACGGCCAGGACTTCGGTGCTCTTCGTTGGATCGACGCGAGCCGCGCCGCCGCCGGGCCGGAAAAACAGAACAAGGCTGACCGCCATCAGCGCCACAAAAGCGAGAATCAGGATGTTGCGCGTGCGCTCGAGCCGGCTGAGTTGTTTAAGCATAGATAAGACTTCTCCGTAGTGATGAAACGTCGAATTCTAAAGGAGAGAACATCGGGCTGCAACTTGCGAACGCCCGATTCGGTTTTTGCGTGCGCGGACATGCGAATGATATTTTATCCGCATCGATGCAAATTGCTGTTTCTACCCTGGCATGGATTGGATTCTGCCTTTTTGTCCTTTTGATGCTGGCAATCGACCTCGGCGTCTTTAACCGTAAGCCTCACGAAGTCAGTTACAAGGATGCGTCAATTTGGAGCGCCGTCTGGGTGACGCTCGCGCTCATCTTCGCGGCTTTGTTGTTTGGGCCGTTAGGCTGGGAATTGTTTGGCGAAGCCCGAAATCAGAAGGCGATCGAATTTCTAACGGGTTATCTGATCGAGCTGTCGCTATCGGTCGATAACCTGTTCGTCTTTGTACTGATCTTTTCGTACTTCAAAGTCCCGGCGAAGTATCAGCATCGCGTGCTGTTCTGGGGCGTGATGGGCGCGCTGGTGATGCGCGTCATAATGATCCTGATCGGCAGTGAACTAATCGAGCGCTTTCATTGGGTAATCTACATTTTCGGCGCTTTCCTGGTGTACACGGGCGTGAAAATGTTTCGCTCGGAAGAAACCGACATCGAACCAGAAAATCGCGCGGTGGTTAAGTTAGTCACACGGTTTGTTCCAATCGTGCGGCACTACGAACGGCGAAAGTTTTTCACAGTGGTCAACGGCAAACGCGTGGGAACGTTGCTGCTGCTCGTGTTGATTGTCGTCGAGTTTACTGACCTAGTCTTCGCGCTGGATTCGATTCCGGCAATCTTTGGCGTGACGACCGATCGGTTCATCGTTTACACGTCAAACGTGTTCGCGATTCTTGGGCTGCGCACCTTCTATTTCCTCCTTAAAGGCGTCATCGACAGGTTTCATTATTTGAAGGTCGGCCTTGCGACAGTGCTCAGTTTTATCGGCGTCAAAATGCTTCTGCCGCTGGGCGCGCAGATTGCGGCAAAGGGTCTGTCGGCGATGGGATTTCAAGACCTAGGTCACCGGGTCAGCGAATTCCACGGCATCCCTACCATTTGGGCCCTGGGCGTTGTCGCTCTGGTTTTGGGGTCGTCGTTAGTGGCCTCGCTAATCTGGCCCAGACCCGAGCCTCTGCCGAAGTTAACTGACAGCGGATTTGGAAAACTGGGAATCAAGGACGACGACTCCTCAATCTAGCCGCCTCAATCTAACCGTCCGAAACTCTCTTGGTGGTGGAATTTAAGACAGTAAACACGACATCGCCCCGAGGGCGTTTCCCACGGGGCGACGGAGCGCGCACCGGAAAGCTCCGGCAGCATTTTTCGGAAACGGTGCTTAAGTCACCTGAGCTGTAGGAAGTCTCGGTGTTTGACTTCGCGCTCGTTCAGCCCCAAGTGTTGTAGGAACCAACGAGAACAGCCTTCCTTTCATCTTGGTAAGTGCTTACGAGTCTAGTCCTCGCACTCTTTTCGGTCAAGTAGCAGTTTGACCGCACGTGTCGCATACAGGCTCGAGTTACCCCGGCCAGAGAACTGGAGCCAACATCACGACCACGAGCGCCGCAACCACAGTTAGCGGCGTCCCGACCTTTACGAAATCCCCAAAGCGATAACGCCCGGGTCCGTAAACCAGAAGATTTCCGTGGTGTCCGATTGGCGTCAGGAACGAGACGACCGCGGCCATGGCAACGGTAACGACATAGGCCTCAGGCGGGCGGCCCAATCCCTCGGCCAGAGCGACGGCGACCGGCGCGAAAAGCGCGGTGGTCGCGGCGTCGGACATGAACTGAGTAATCACCGCCACAACCGCAAACAGCACCAGCAGTACAGCCCGCTCCGGCCAACCGCCAACTCCCTGTTGAAGCCAACCGGCGAACATTCCAGCCATTCCCGTCTTTTGCATCGCGACGCCGAGCGGAATCGCGCCCGCAATGAAAACGAAAATACGCGAATCGATTGACTGGTACGCCTGACGAACTCCCAGACATCGCGTGAGGACGACGGCCACCGCGCCCCCCAGTGCCGCCATTTCGATCGACATTAAGTTGAAGGCCGCCAGGAGAATCGTAGCAAGCATGATTAACCCTGCCACCCACCCGCGTCGTCTCAGCTTTGATTGCCCGTGAAATGGAATCATCATCAGAAACGCCGCATCGGTCGCCACATTGGCCAGCGCTTCTCCGTCGCCTTCCAGCACCAAAACGTCGTTCGGTTTGAGCTTAACCTTCGAAATCTCCTGATCCAGCCAGCCGTCTTTGCGCCACAAACCTACGACGATCGCGCCGTATCGCCGCTGAAAGTCGATCTGCTTGAGCGTCCGGCCAACCAATTCTGACCGAGGGGCCACGACTGCCTGGACAAATACGTCCTCCTCATCGTCGCCGTTTCCCTTCGACTTAGCCTGCGTAATTCGGCCGCCAAACAACTTCACTGGATGCAGATCGTGGTCCGGCTCTTCGCGAATGGCGACTAACTCGTCGGGAGGGGCGCGCACGACGAGGACGTCCCCTTCCGCTAGAACCTCCTGACTGTAAGGGGCCGGAAGCCGCCGTCGGTTGCGAATCAGACCGAGTACTTTGAAATGGTACTTGGCGTCGGCCTCGACGTCGGCGACAGACTTTTTAAGGAACGGAGATTTATCGCTGATGATGATTTCACTCAGATAGTCTTCGAGTTGAAAATGGCTTGAGCGATCCTCGGGAGCATGACGTGACGGAAGGAGAAACCGTCCTATCAACAGCACGAAGACGGTGCCGACGACTGTCAGCAACAACCCAATTGGCGCAATTGAAAATATGCCAAGGCCGCTGCGGCCTGATTGCTGCAAAGTGGTGCTGGCGATCAGGAATGCCGGCGCGCCGATGATTGTGATCGCCGTCCCCAGTGAGGCTGCGAACGACATCGGCATCAAAAGTTTTGACGCGGGGATGTTTCGTTCGCGCGCAAGATTCAAAGTCACCGGGACCATCATCGCCGTCGTCGTCACGTGATGCGTAAACGCCGAGAGCCCGGCTACTGACGGCATAATCACCGCGATCGCGCGTGTTAGGCTCGTTCCCGCGAGACGTCCGATCCAACTACCGATGGTGTCAGAGAGGCCGGTTGCGTGCATCGCTGCACTCAAAACAAAAATGGCCGCGACAACGATCGCCGGTTCGCTGCTGAATCCTGAGAGCGCATCTCTCGGATCGAGTACGCGTGTGACGTACAGCGCCACGACGACCATGACCGCGACCAGATCCGATCGGATCCACTCAGTTATGAAAAGCACGACGGCCGCGGTGAGAATAAGCAGAAAGAAAACCTGCTGCGGGTTCAGTCCGAACAAATTGTTACTCCTTGTGCGCGGCTGCGGGGGCGTCCGCGTCCCGATTGAACGGGCTTGAAACAAGTGGCACAGACTTTAGTCTGTGATATCGATCCTTGGAAATCACAGACTGAAGTCTGTGCCACTCATGAAAACGAAATGTTACAGGGGTGCCCAAAGGGTAATACGCCGCACGCGTTCACAGCAACCGCCAAATGGCCGGACTTGCAAACATCCGTGTCCTTTGGCACGGTACGGAGCCTTGGAATAGCCATGAAGATCACGATCTCGACTCCGAGCAATTTCAACTTCCGGCGTACGGTGATGAGCCATGGCTGGTACGCCTTGCCGCCGTTCGAATTCGATGAAGACAAATGGACGCTCGTGCGCGTGATCGATCTCGGGTCAGCGAAACCGGTCACCGTCACTATCTCCGAAGCGAAACGCGGAATGCTCAACGGTACGCAGGCCTCCGGCCTGCTGACGACGGAGCGGCAGGCGAGACGCCTGCGTACCCAGTTGCTCGTTAATTCCTCGCGGCCGGCCGGCAAGCGCGCGGCAGAAAAGATTGTGCGCGACGTTCGGCACATGTTCCGGCTCGACGACGACATGAATCTCTTTTACGAGGCGGTATCCCAACAGCCGGAGTTTGCCTGGATTGCGACGCAAGGCGCCGGTCGTCTGCTGCGATCGCCGACTGTGTTCGAGGACCTGGTGAAAATGATTTGCACTACGAATTGTTCGTGGGCGCTGACAGAAAAGATGGTGAACAGCCTCGTCAACGAACTCGGTCGCGAAGCTAACGACGGCCGCAAATCGTTTCCCGCGCCTGAAGTGATGGCTCAGCAATCTGAGAAGTTTTATCGCGATCGTGTTCGCTCGGGTTATCGCGCGCCGTACTTGAAAGAGCTGGCCGAACGCGTCGCTTCGGGCGAATTGAAAGTCGAGAGTTGGCTGCACGCGGAACTCCCACACGATCAATTCATGAAAGAGCTGAAGTGCGTGAAAGGCGTCGGCAATTACGCCGCTGAGAATCTACTTAAGTTGCTGGGACGTTACGACGGACTGGCGTTGGATTCGTGGACGCGCGCGCAGTTCGCAAAATTGCGGAATCAGAGCCGCAAAGCCAGCGACAAGAAGATTGCGCGCTTTTATTCGGGCTTCAAATCATGGCGCGGCCTTGCGCTGTGGTGCGATATGACTCGGCTTTGGCTGGAACCCTGAGCGCATCTTGGAGTCGCAACTCTGCACAGATTTTTCACCGCGCAAAGCCTAATTGCGTGAAGCCTGCGTTAATTTTCCAGCAATCTGGATCGGTCATCCAAGTTGTTGGATCTAAAGAAGTTTTTGCAACTTCTCACACCGCTACTGCGTTTCAATCTTCACATAGGAACGACCGACGCAGGTTGTTCGAACCAAATTGAAGTCTCAGAAACAGGAGAATCAGAAAATGAAAAATCATTTATTTCGGTCGTTCGTTGCAGTAATCGTTTTGGCGCTCGGGACAGTTACGGCCTTCGCAGACAAGGTCAAGAAAGTCAGACTGTCGTTTGCAGATGACGTGATGGTGAGCGGCACTTTGGTCAAGGCGGGAACCTACGAATTCCGTTTTAATCATGACACCGGCGAGCTATCCATTCTCAAAGAGGGAAAGGTCCAGGTCAAAACCGCCGCCCGTCTCGAACCGCGAAGCGATAAAGCCAGGTACACGGCAATTCGCACGCGCCAGGCAGGCAGTGTCAACGAATTCACAGGCTTGGTTTTCGACGGCCAAATGCACGAAGTTGTCGTGACGTCAGCGACGATTCGTTAACCGTCAGCTAATTCAAACAAAACGGGAAGCGCTTCGATGGTTCATCGGAGCGCTTTCTATTTTGCCTGCTCAGGCGCCGTTCGATATCTCAGTCCCGCCGCCATAATCTTTTGCAGGAGCGCCTCGTAATCAACGCCGCAGTGCTGGGCTGAGTCAGCGAAATCTTCGTTCAAAGCGATCTGCGGATTTGGATTTGCTTCGAGCAGGAAAATCTGGCCGGCGTCAGTGACGCGATAGTCCAGGCGCGCGTAACCACTCAGAAACAACGTGCGGTAAATCTTTTTTGAGAGCCGCTCGATCTTCTCACGCATTTTCTTATCTATGTCCGCGGCCTTGGTTACCACGCCGACTTTTTCCTGGTAAGCCGGATCCCATTTCAGTTTGGACGTCGCAATGTTGGGCGCGCCCTCCGGTAGTTTTTCAATCACTAATTCCCAGGGCGTGTAGCATTGCAGCCGTTGGTTGCCGAGGACGCCGACATAAATTTCGCGTCCGGCAATGTACTGCTCAGCAATAGCATGTGTCTTCGTCTGGCGATGGATGAACTCGACGCGCTCGGCAAGCTTCTCGTCATCGTTAACGATCGACGCGCGCGCGATACCGACGGATCCTTCTTCGCTGATCGACTTTACCAGCAGCGGAAACTTCAGCCGCTTCGATCGCTTCACTACGCGGTTCATGTGAAAGACCGCAAAGGCTGGAACGTGAATCCGATGGTATGCAAGCACCATTTTGGCGAGGGCCTTGTCGTGTGAAATCGTCAGGCCGCGCGGATTGCAACCGGTGTAGGGCTGTTTCATCAGCTCGAGATAGCTGACGACATGCTGATCGTAGAGCGGATATCCGTGAAACTCTTCCAATAGATTGAACGCAATGTGCGGTTTGAATTCGAGGAGCCCGTTACCGATAACACCCAGGTTGTTGTAAACGCCGACCGGCAGAACTTCGTGGCCCATCTTCTTCAGCGTCGAAATCACGTCCCACTCAGTTTTGAACGGCGCAATTTCTTTAGGCGTCAGATCGTCGACCGAATCCGGGGGCACGAGGTCTTCGTGACACAGAACCATCACGCGCAGTTTCTTGACGGCGTCGCCGTTTTTAGCGGCTTGTGACACCTTCCGATCGGACTTTGGGTTGTCGCCGTTCTTATTCATTTCTAAGTTCCCTCTCCCTCTGGGAGAGGGTTAGGGTGAGGGCTTTACGCGAAAGTAAAAAGTGATTCCAAACGCCGCGAGCTTCGCCCCCTCACCCCCGGCCCTCCCCCAAAGGGGAGAGGGAGCAAGCACTCAAAAAATCACAGCGCAATCCGGTAATAGCCCGAATGCACCACGTTCATTGTTTGCACCGTCAGCATGATCAGCAAGTGCCGTTTCAGTTTTTCGTCGCCGCCAACGGCGCGCAGTTTCAGTTGCGCGGCACGTTCGATCATTAACTCCAGCACATGATCGATCGCGTAGCCGTGCACGCCGGTTCCCTCTGAAACCAACTGCTGAATTTCCGGAGCCACTCGGCGAACGAAACTCGCCGCCGTCTCGCGCGCACGATGTCGTGCCTCGCTCGAAAAGATTCGCCGCAAATCGTTGTCGAGATAGGCCGGCCATTCAAATGCGTACTTCTTTCGTTTGCGGTCGTAATGCTCGCGCAGCGTGATCCGAATCTCCGGCAGCGTTTCAACTTTCTTTCGCACCCGATTCTTTGGACGCGTGCCTGCGATCTCGTCCACGAGATCATCGACGTATTCAAGCTTGCGCACAGCCGGCCAGCCGCGATAACGACGACGCCAATTCGAGCGCGGCTGCAACCAAACCGCGAACGTCTCGGCAAAATCTTCGGCGGGATGGGCTTGCGCGTACCACGCATCAAGATTCAGAACGTAACGGCGGCTATTCGGCTTAGGTTTGTATGAGGGCGGATATTTCTGGGTGAACGATCCGAAGGTGCGAATCCATTGGCGCTTGAAGTGCAGCCGAAACGCGTTATCGATGGCATGCCCTGCTTCGTGACGCAGGATGCGCATGCATTCGACGTCGGTACCGCCTTCGACTTCCCGCATAAACTTCCGTTCGAGCTTCATCAGACGCGGATGCGCGAGATAAAACGGAATGGCAAACCCGGGGACGCCGTCGGGCGTGAACCATTCAGCCGACAGCCACACGTGCGGCTTGTAACGAATGCCGCGATCGTTCAGCTCGCTGTAAAGGCGTTTGATGTGAGGTTCGATGAATGAACCTTTGATCTTAATCGGCAGGTCGCAGATGCGCGTGTCCAACAGCCGTTCATCTGAAACCAGGCTCCATCGGAAGCGCGTCGGCACGGAGGAATTGTAACTGCGATTGGAAGTTGAGGCTAGAGAGTTGTTTGGAGTGCGCCGGCAGAGCGGAGCGGAGCGGCGACGGCGCTTTGGATTGCCACGAAAAAATCCAAAGCGGTGTCGCGCTTGCGCTTGCCACCGCACTCCAAATAGAAACTACTTCTTGTTGAAAACGAGCGTCGACTCTTGTTTGCCGCGCGGTGACTCGCTCGACCGAGCGATCGTCAGCACTTTGCCGTCGGCCGACAGGGACATCTTCTCAGTCGTCGTCGCTTTGAAGTCGTTACCGTTGAAGTTGCCGGTGCGGACGGACATCAGCTCGAGCGTCTTTGTCGCATCTGACCAAGTCGCCTTCAAAGTGTTCGTGCCGCCCATTTGACCACCAGCTTCGGTCGTCGCTTCTTTCCCGTCGAGGCTGTAACTTCGCGGACCGGCAGGACCGCGGCCTCCGCCCCCACCGCCCGGGCCGCCGCCTTGGGGCTGACTGCCTGTGATTTTCCATTCGACAGAAATTGTGTTGTCGTCCTGAGTTATCACACACTCGACGCTCTCAGCATTCTGCATTCGCTGGTCGAGTCCCTGGCTCTTCTCTTTATCAAGCGTCCAACTGCCGGCAAAGCTGACCGGCAGGCCGCCCGTCGTGCCGAAAGCGGCCAACGCCAGGGCGGTTATAAGCCCCGCCGCAATAATTAACTTTTTCATCAGAATCCTCCGTTATTTGTGAATAGCTAGTCCCGGTTGTCTGCCGTTAAGACGCGCCCCGGGGAAAAATGGTTACGAGCATCGTTTCCGGCTAGCTTTGCACAAAGCGTCGCCTTTCGCATTCTCCCCCTCTCCGCAAGCGGAGAGGGGGTTGGGGGGAGAGGTGAGAGCGCCGCAAACCCCACCCCCCTCACCCCCTCCCCGCCTGCGGAGAGGGGGACAAAGTGACCCCCGGTAGAATTGCCGCAAAGGCAACTTTTCAGCGGGTTTAAGGCATCTTGACTCTGCTCAGAGCGAAACTTAGAATTCGACATTCGTTCCGTGTCCGCGCTTCTCGTGATACAACACCAACGAGCATCTTAACGTTCCCGAGTTTTTGCAGGAGTATTTCGCTATGTCATTTCCCAGATCGAGCCGGCTGGCCGTTGCCATCCTCGCCTTAGCTTTCGCCGCCGTTCCGCTCGCGGCCCAACCGAAGAATCCGCAGGATCCATCTGAAAAGCCGCGCAAGGTGAAAGAAGAGCTGAAGAAGGCTTACAAGGATTGGCTCGACAAAGACGTCGCCTACATCATCACCGACGAAGAGCGTCGCGCATTTAAGAAGCTCGAAACCGACGACGAGCGCGAGCACTTCATCGAAGAATTCTGGCGCCGGCGGGATCCCGATCCAGACACCGATGAAAACGAGTACCGCGAAGAGTATTACGAACGCATCGCGTACGCGAACGAGCACTTCGCCTCAGGCATCCCCGGTTGGAAGACTGATCGCGGTCGGATCTACATCATGTATGGCAAGCCGGACGAGAAGGAAACACATCCGTCGGGCGGCATGTACAACCGCGAATCGTATGAAGGCGGCGGTTCGACTTCCACCTATCCTTTTGAGCGCTGGTTCTATCGTTACATTGCGGGCGTCGGCTCCGGCATCGAGATCGAATTCGTTGATCCGACGGGCAGCGGCGAATACCGCATCGCGCGCAATCCGGACGAGAAAGATGCGCTGCTGCACGTACCCGGCGCGGGCCTGACCCTCGCCGAATCAATGGGTCTGGCCGACAAAGGCGATCGCATCTCCGGCTTAGGCGGAATTGGCGTCGCCAATTATCGTCGTGAGCAGGACAGTCCGTTTTCGCGCCTGCAACTGTTGGCTGATTTGAACCGGCCGCCGCAAATCAAGTTCAACGATCTTGCTTCCGCGGTGAACACCCCGGTCATTGAAGACAATCCGCTGAACTTTGACGTGCGCGTGGACTTTTTCCGTCAGTCGGATGAGCGCGTGATTACCGCCTTCACCATTCAGACCGACAATAACAACCTGGTATTCCAGGACAGCGGTGGTTTGCAGCAAGCGCAACTGAATATCTTTGCGAAGATTACGCACGTCTCCGGTCGTCGCGCCGGTATCTTTGAAGATCCGGTGATCACCCGCGCGACTCCGCAAGAGTTGATTGAGGCGAAAGAACGCAAGTCCGCGTATCAGAAGGCAGTGGCGCTGATGCCCGGCCGCTATCGCGTGGATGTGATCGTTCGCGACATCGCTTCCGGAGCGACCGGCGTGCGTCACATCGGCTTTGAAGTTCCGAAGTACGATGCGAACAAGCTGTCCACTTCAACTCTGATTCTTGCCGCCAAACTTCAAGGCCTCGGCGATCAGCCTGCCGTTGGCATGTTCACCATCGGCAACGTGAAGGTCATCCCGAACGTTTCCGGAACCTATCATCGCGGTTCACCCATCGGCGTCTATATGCAGATTTACAACGCCGGGGTCGATCAAACAACGCTGCGTCCCTCGGTGGATGTTGAGTACGCCTTGATGAAGGACGGCAAAGAGATTGGTAAGCAGACCGAAGACTGGCGCGGCAACAGCGACTCAGGCCAGCGCCTGACCCTGGCGCGGCTCGTCGATTCTCGCGGCTTAAATCCCGGCGACTACGCAATTGAAGTTCGCATTCGGGATCGCGTTAGCGGTCAGAACCTGGTGCAGTCAGCGAAGTTTGCGATTGTGCAGTAGCCAAGGCCCGATGCGCCGGCTCTCGATTGAGTAAATCGAGAGCCGGTTTTGTTTTATCCGCCAAGACGTGGCGTTTAGGGGCAGGCTACCGCCCGCCAGTCGTGGAGTAGAAGGGCGGGCAGCCCGCCTCTAAACGTTTCTTTCAAAGGAGCCAACCAATGCTCGCCACCCGAATCATCCTTATCTTCTCGGCGCTGTTCGTGACGGTGAACATCGGCGCCCAACCTGCGACGAAAACCCGCGATCCGCAGGACAAGCCGCGTAGAGTTAAGCAGGAACCACACAAGGCGTTCAAGGAATGGCTTCAGGAAGTCGAGCCGATCGTCAGACCGGGAGAACTGGACGCGTGGAACAAACTGGACACCGACGAGGAACGCGAGCAATTCATTCTCGAGTTCTGGCGTCTGCGCGACACCGATCCGGACACGGAGGCTAATGAGTATCGCGAAGCATACTTTGAACGGCTCGCTTACGTGAACGAGCACTTCGCAGCCGGCATCCCCGGTCACAAAACCGATCGCGGAAAGATTTATCTGAAGTACGGCAAGCCAGACGAGATTGAATCGCACCCGAGCGGAGGCATGTACACACGTGCGTCGTACGAAGGCGGCGGCGCGACGTCAACCTATCCGTTCGAAAAATGGTGGTATCGCCACATCCCGGGCCATAACGACGTGGAAATCGAGTTTGTCGATCCGTCGGGCACCGGTGAGTACCGCATCGCTCGCAATCCGTTCGAGAAGGAGGCCCTGCTGCGGGTGCCCGGGGCCGGCGCAACATTCGATGGAGTCAGCCAGGCCGACCGGCTTACGGCCGCGGGTGGTTTTGGAAATCCATTTTCATCGCGCGCTAAGGATTCACCGTTCGAGTGGATGGACCTAATCCGTTTGCGAGACGAAGCACCAAAGGTCAATTTCGATCGCGATATCGGAACCGGAACGAGCTCGCCGATCACCGACGACAACGTCCTCTCATCAGATCTTCAGATCAGTTTCTTCAGACAGTCGGACGATCGCGTCATCGTCGCGTTTACTGTGCAGGCTGACAATCGGGATTTGGTGTTCCGTGAAGTGGGCGGACTTCAGACGGCGCGGCTCAACATTGCCGGTCGCATCATGAACGTCTCGGGCCGGCGCGTCGGTTTTTTTGAGGATGCCGTCACCACCACCGCAACCTCTGCCGAACTGATTGACGCAAAAGAAAGGAAGTCGGCCTACCAGAAGGCGCTGCCAATGCTGCCCGGCCGCTATCGCATCGACTTACTGGTGCGTGATGTTGAATCTGGCGCGGCAGGCATTCAGCACATCGGATTCCAGGTGCCGAAGTTTGGGAAGGATCTTGCGGCCTCATCCCTGGTTTTGGCGTCAGTCCTGGAAAACGTTTCTAACGTTCCGGCCTCGCGGCAGTTCGTGATTGGCGACAAGAAAGTCATTCCGAATCTGACCGCGACTTACCGGCGTGGTTCACCCGTCGGCGTCTACATGCAGATTTACAACGCCGGCGTCGATCAAACAACGCTGCGCCCCTCGGTGGATGTTGAGTACGCGCTGATGAAGGACGGCAAAGAGATTGGTAAGCAGACCGAAGACTGGCGCGGCAACAGCGACTCAGGCCAGCGCCTGACATTGGCGCGGCTGGTCGATTCGCGCGGCTTGAATCCCGGCGACTATGCAATTGAAGTTCGCGTTCGGGATCGCGTTAGCGGTCAGAAACTGGTGCAGTCGGCGAAGTTCGCGATTGTGAAGTAGCCAAGCTGGCGAGGCATTAGCCCGACCGACGGAGGGCTCCTCGTGCACAACGTCTATGAGCCTCCCTGACGGTCGGGCTAATGCCCCGTACTATCGATCTGGCACACAACCCACCTCATTACTAGCACTCACTGTTACTGAACCAACAACGCCGCGGGTGCTAGAATCAAATCTCACGATGCAGTCTGTGCAACTTACAGGATTAACTCAGGCCGAACTTTCAGATTTCGTGCAAGAACTCGGCGAGCCGGCCTATCGTGGCCGCCAACTGTTTTCCGCGATTCAGCGGCGGCGGGTGCGCTCGTTCGATCAGATCACCGATTTACCGAAGGAGTTTCGCGCGAAACTTCAGGAGCGCGCTGAGATCTCAACTCTGAAGGTCGAATCACGTTACATCTCGACCGACGGCACGCGGCGCTACCTGATGAAGACGCACGACGGCCGGCCCGTCGAGACTGTCTTCATTCCGGAAGAGCGGCGTGACACGATTTGTTTCTCTTCGCAATCGGGCTGTCCGCTGCAATGCACTTTCTGCCTGACGGCGCAGCTCGGTCTGTTGCGGAATCTGACGGCCGGCGAAATCGTCGAACAAATCATCGTCGCACTCAATGACGCTTACGGCGACGGCGTGAAGACGCCGCGCGGCACCAACCTCGTCGGCATGGGCGCGGGCGAGCCCTTTCTGAATTTCGAGTCGTTGATGAAAGCACTGCGCGTGATGAGCGACCCTGACGGCCTGCACGTCGTCCCGAACCGCGTTACCGTTTCGACGGCGGGCATCGCGCCGCGCATTCGCGAACTCGCGAGCGTTCCCGATCGGCCGCATCTCGCTGTTTCCCTGGCGGCGCCGAACGACGAACTCCGCAACGAACTGATGCCAATCAATAAGAAGTGGCCTTTGGACGAACTACTCGATGCGTGCAAGGAATTCGAGAAGTC
Organism: Pyrinomonadaceae bacterium; assembly: GCA_049273695.1. Lineage (GTDB taxonomy): Bacteria > Acidobacteriota > Blastocatellia > Pyrinomonadales > Pyrinomonadaceae > UBA11740. The sequence goes on along the minus strand of JBASRE010000042.1, from coordinate 276,876 downwards.
ACTGAAGCCCGGAGAGCGGTTCACTTTTGAGTACGTAATGCTGAAAGGCGTCAACGATTCCGACGAACAGGCCAGACAGTTGGCCAGCCTTATTAACCGGCACGCGCTGCGCGCGAAAGTAAATTTGATTCCGCACAACCCGGCTGAGCCATTGCCCTATCAGCCGTCATCAGCGGACCGGGTGGAATCGTTCCGGGAGATATTGGAATCCAAAGGCGTGTACGCGTTTGTGCGCAAGCCGCGGGGCCGCGACATTCTCGCCGCTTGCGGGCAATTGGCGGCGCGAGGCGAAATCCATCAGTCGCCGGTTTCGATTCGCTAGCAACCGCGATAAAATCTCAGCCATCAAAACGGAACTACAAACATGAAAAGACCGAGTAAGAAACTTATATTGACGACGCTTCTAATTTGCGCCGTGGTAGTTTGGACGCCGATTTCCGCGGCCACGCCCGCGCCCGAACCCAACATCAGCGTCGTGGGTTATTTTTCCACCGACAAAGCGCAGCGCGGTCGACCGGCGCGCGTGTCACTCGTGATCGACATTCCCGGCGGCTACCACATCAATTCGAATCGGCCGTTGGAAACTTATCTGATCGCGACCTCAGTCAAAGTCGAACCTGAAAATGGCCTGCGTGCCGGACCGGTCAGCTATCCACGTCCGGCGCTCAGGATCTTCAAGTTTTCGAAGAAGCAGTTGTCGGTTTACGAAGGCCAGGTCCGATTGAAATTTAACGTGACCGTCCCGGCCAACTATGCGGACGGTTCGGCGAAACTGAAAGCGCGCGTCAGACTCCAAAGCTGCAACGATGAAGTCTGCTTTCCCCCAAAGAACTACGATGTGAAGTTGAAGATCGATGTCGTCGGCGCGAATGACGCGGTGAAACGAATCAACGGCTGGGCGTTCAGATAACATTCGCCCTGGATTGAAACAGTTCCCCAGATGTTTCCGTCATACAACGAACCATCCTACGCGGGTTTTTGGATACGCGTACTCGCTTACTTAATCGACAGCCTGCTGATCTCGATCGTTTTCTGCCCTCTCGGTTTCGGGCTGGGTTTACTGGGCGCTGCCGGAGAAATTGATCAAGACTCGCCTGCGTGGTTGGGCATCAATCTGTTGCTGAACGGCGTTTCGCTTCTCGTTGGCTGGCTCTACTTTGCCCTGACGGAAAGTTCGTCATGGCAGGCGACGGTCGGAAAGAAACTGCTGAAGCTGAAGGTGACCGACATGCATGGTCAGCGAATTAGCTTTGGCAGGGCTACCGGACGTTACTTCGGGCAGATTCTTTCCGGCATGATTTGTGGCATCGGCTATATCATGGTGGCGTTTACGGAAAAGAAGCAGGGCCTTCACGATATGCTGGCCGGGACGTTGGTCGTTTGGGACACGCCACCTCTTTACGACCCGCCGCCACCACCTGATTTCGGTTATCGCAGCCCAAACCCCGGGCCTAATGTATGGTCACCGTGATCTTCCGATAACGGACATCAGCCGCCCCACCCGACCGTGAACCACCTTCTCGCGACGATAAGAAAAGAACAGATCAGTGCGCTCCATCGTGCAGAGCGGCGCGACGTGAATCTTGTCGGGCGCGATACCGGCAGAAACTAGTTGCTCGCGGTTGGCTGTTTGCAGATCGATACGCGCGTGACCGTCGCGGGTGGGCGCGAACAGCTTCTGGGATTGCGGAAATCGATCGGTGAACTGCTCGATAACTTCCGCGCCGACTTCGTAACAGCACAGATTCGCCGCCGGACCAATCGCGGCGCGCAGGTTCCGGGGCTTAGCGCCGTACTGCTCTTGCAACTGTTCGATTGCGCGGCGGACAATTGACGCAACTGTGCCGCGCCAACCAGCATGAACCGCGGCGAACGCACCCGCAATCGGATCACCAATCAACACCGGTACGCAGTCCGCAGTCTTCACCCCTACGAGAACGTGCGGCACGTTACTCACCAAAACGTCGCAGTATTGAGCTTCGCCGAGCACGCCCGGAGTCGGCTGCGCTTCGGCTTCAGTCCGCACCACGCGTACGTCAGCGCCATGTACCTGCCAGCATCCCGTCAACGTCCATTCGCCCGGAAGTAGTTTGAGAAAACGCCGCCGGTTCTCGTAAATATTCTCCGCCGCGTCTTCGTTAAAGCCGGCAAGATTTAGCGAGTTTTCCGGCATCGGGCTGACGCCGCCGAGCCGGGTTGAAAATGCATTCGCGAATCCGTCCTGCTCCAACGACCCGCAAACCAACGCCTGTACGCCATCGCGTTCGCGCCACGAAAATCCGGCGTCTTGGAGCGCGGCGTCATTGCGCTTAACATCTGTCTCGCCTGTGATCGTCTCCATCGGAATCGACATCATCGAAGTTAGCCGCGTTCGCGACACCATCGCGCGCACGCCGCGCTTTGCCGAACGCGTCTTTACTGACGCTGAGCGCGCCTACTGCGAATCGCGCGGCGCGGTGGCCGCGCAACATTATGCCGCGCGCTTTGCGGCAAAAGAAGCCGCGCTGAAAGCTTTGCAAACCGGGTGGAGCGGCGGCATCAGCTGGCAGGACGTTGAGATTTCAGCGAAGGAGTCGGGCGCGCCTTTGATTACTTTTCACGGCCGCGCACGCGAACTCTACGAAGCGTCCGGCGCTACGACCGCGCACATCTCAATCGCGCACACCACCGAACACGCGATTGCCGAAGTGATTCTGGAGAAGGGAGACTAGGCCTGGGAGCGCGGGCATCCTGCCCGCAGGTTCCGCCGTCTCATTCACACCGCGCTTCAGCGCGGTGAGCTGCGTCAGGAGGCGTAATGGAAACCGTTTGAAACGGTTTCCAAATTCATTGAGCGTTCCCTGGCACCGGGCTAAAGCCACGGTGTGAATCGGAATCACTTCACAGTTACCGTCAATCTGTACCTGGACGTGCCGCGCGCTTGCGACGGACGCGCGATCGTGATGAAGAAATCACCGGTGGCCTGCAGCACTCTGGAATAGTTCCGGTTGCAATCGTATTCCAGACCAACATCGGAACCGTCCGGACCTTTTAGATCAAAACAAGATGATTTCGCCGGCACGTTGGTCAGCTTGATGGTCAGACGCTGTCCTAGTTGCGCCGACAGAACGTACTCGGCCTGTTCGCCGTTGCGCACGGTGCCGCTGATTGTTGTGCTGGTTGTGCCCGGCTTGAATTCAATGCGGTTTTGTTCGGCCTTGCCACCGCCTTGAGCCATGACTGAGCTTCCCGTGGCAGCAAGAATGAAGAAGCCGCAGATAAACGCGGATTTACGCAGTTTAGAAAGCGATTTGAGCTTCTTCACTCTGCTCTCCTTAAATGCCGCACTCCAAATCAATTCCTCGGCTTAATCAACATCACCGCCGCCCAAGTTTCAATTCCATCCCAAAGATTCTGCAAACGAATGTTCTCGTTCTCAGCATGCTGATTGTTGTCGTAGTTCGCAATCGGCACCGTAATGGTTATCGTCCGCAGATGATCGGTGATGATCGACAAGGGCAGACTGCCGCCCAGGGTCGGCAGCCGTACGATTGGATCTTTCGAAGTTGATTGCACGGCCTCGATGACCGCAATTGAGATCGGCAGATCCATGCGCGTCCGTTCGGCGTTATAGCCACCTTTGCGAGTAAAGACTTTCGCAATCAGCGCGTGCTGTTTTCGTTCCGCTTCCGTCGGATCGCGATCGATCACGTGGAAGCCTTCCTTCCGAATATGATCGATCAAGCGTTGCACCTGCCGCTGGTGATCGTTTCCTTTGACCAATCGCAGATCGAGCACGGCGTTCGCCGTTGTGGGAATCACATTCCGCGCCAGCGAGCCGACGTCGCCGCTGCTCATGCCGTTGATGTTCATTGACGGTTCGTTGATCAATTCGAGCAGGCTCTTCCCTTTGCCTTCCGTTTTTGCGAGCCCAAGCTGCGCCCGCAATTGATCGTCGTAAGCCGGCGCGTCCGCAATCGCGCGTCGTTCGGCTTCTCCCAGCGGTTCGACGCCGTCGTACCAGCCGTCGATCTTCACCCGCCCGTTTTCATCTTTCATCGTCGCGAGTAGACGCGCCAGCGTCATACCCGGATTCGGCGCCCAGTTGCCGTAATGTCCGCTGTGCAAAGGCCGCCTCGCGCCGTACACAGTCACATCAACGTTCACATCTCCGCGCACGCCAAAGACAACCTGCTTGCGACCCGACTGATGCACGGGCCCGTCACAAATGATCCACGCGTCAGCCTGAAGCAAGTCTCGATGCAGGTCGAGCATTTCGCCGAGATGCGGTGAGCCGGCTTCTTCTTCGCCCTCAAAAAAGAATTTGACGTTGACTGAAGGCTTGAGCCCGCTCGCTTTCAAAGCGTCGAACGCGGTAAGGATTGCCATCACGCCGGCTTTGTCGTCTGAAGCCGAGCGCGCATACAAACGCCACTCCGGATTGATCTCGCCGCGCGCGGGCAGCGTTGCGATCTTTCCTCCTTTTTCCAAAGCCGCGGTGCGCCAGGTCGGCTGCCATGGCGGCGACGCGGTCCACGCTTTCGGATCGACCGGCTGCCCATCGTAGTGCGCGTACACAACTATCGTCTGCGTCGCACCCGGAATCTTCCATTCGCCGTAGACAGCCGGCGGCGACTCTTTTGATTTCGTTTCCAGCAGACGCGGATTCAGCCCGCGCCGCCGCATCATCTCGACGATGAATTGCGCGCTCCGTCGAATGTTTACCCGATCGGATGCGACGTTGGGGATGGAAAGGAGACGAGTGAACTCGGCGAGAATCTGTCGCTCGTGTGCACGGCGATAATAGCGAACTGAGGATTGTCCGGCTGACAGGCTCGCAGCCAAGATGACGAGCACCGCCGCTTTTCCCACACTCGAGAAAGGTGAGGTTCTGTTTTGTCTTTGCGAACCTTTGCGTCTTTGCGTCTTTGCGTGAAATCCGTGCTGCGAAAACAACAGTTCACGCAAAGGCCCGCAAAGAAACGCAAAGTAAGACCTGCTCGCTAATGGAATCATCGGATTAGTTCGCCCCGCCAATCTGATACCGCTCGCGCAAGACGCCCATGTGATGCCGCGCGTGCCCCACCATCACATAGGCCAAGGCGCGCACCGACACCGGCGCGCCATTGGCCATGCCCATCCGCGTCCACGCCGTCTCATCCAGGGCTCGGAACATGGCGATATTTGAAAGCCGCACGAGACGGAACTCGCTCAGCAGATCCTCCAATTCAACGTGCTCGTAAGGGGCGTTCGGCATGTATTCGTTCTCGTCAAAGCCCGGCAAGTCCTGCGTTTCGCCGCGCGCGATGCACATTGCGCGATAACCAAAGACGCGTTCACCGTCGATCAAGTGTCCGACGATTTGGCGAATCGTCCACTTGCCTTCGGCATAAGCGTAGGTTTCGCGCTCAGGCGGCACGCGATCGAGCAACACATCAAGCGCGTCGATCTGCGAACGCATCGCCGGCAAGATTTCTTCTTCAGTCGCGTGGGATACGTAAGTTTGATAAAACGACGCGTATTCAGTTTCGTTTGGACGGCTCATGGTGACACCTCTCCCTGTCCTGTCGTTGATGTTCGGAACGCGCATGATATTGCGACTTTATAAGTCATGCAACGGGAAGGTAGCGCAAGTTGATAACTTGCGCTTTGAATCGTCAACCACGACGCAAGTTAACAACTTGCGGTAGTTATGCTCCGCCCCTCTCTTGTCCTACTCATTCTGTGCTTTTCCTGCGCCCTGGCGCATGGCCAGTCTTTCGCGCGTCGAGATCGCGTCGCCGATCAAATAAATGAAGAGGTCACTGCCAACCAGGTCGTCGCTTCACAGGCCATTCTTTTGCTGAAGCGGCTGCATGACGATGTAATCGTTTATCGCTCGCTGGGAGAGTTTGAGGAAGGTCGCCAGTTGGCTCGCGTCCCGTTCGCTACTTTCAAGGGAAACTTGAATGAAGTTGGCGCCGAAGTTGAAGAGCTCGCGTCGCGATTGCCGCAGGGGCGACTGAAATCAGAGATTCGCAACGCGCTCGCTTCGTACCGCGACGGTGCGTACTGGTGGGAAAAAGCGGATCAGCCGCGCGTGGTTCACGTTTCCGAATTGCGATCGACCAATACCGACGTCACGCCGAGCGACTCGTTCTTCCGCGCGAACCTGCCCTACACCGTGGCCATCCACTGGCGACAGGCTAACAAGCACCTTCAACGCGCACTCCAACTTCTCCGTTAGCTCCGGTTTGCATGCCTCTGTCATGCTGCACGCCAGAGGCGTGCGTACCTGAATCAGGCTTCGTGGATTTGTTTGATGGCCTGCGTACTCGAATTCAGCGCCCCCTGCATCCATGAAGGCAACAACGAAAGGTGCTCGCCGGCGAAGTGAATTCGTCCTTCCGGCTGAGCGAACAGCAGCAAGCTGCCGACTCCCGCAAAGGCCCACGCGCCGCGTGCCCATTCGTCTTCGTTCCAACACTTCGACGTGCCGGTCTCGAAGTTTTTGCGCACCTCGGGCAAAAGCGAATCGAGTTGCGTGATAGTCGAATTGATTCGCTCGCTCTCTTTCATCGCCGCAATCGGTTCGGCGGTGCCCGGCCGCGCGTAAGTCATCACTATGCCGCGCTGGCCCGGCTGGTTCCACGTCGGCTGCCACACTTCGACGCCCTCCTTCGTCAGACCGAATCCGCTCAACCCAACTTCTTCCCACGAACGCTTCTTCGTTTGCAGGTAAACGCGCGCGACGTTGCCGTAGTCCAGATCGTTGATTGCTTTGATCTTCTTCTCGGAAAAGTTCGCGGGGAACTGAACCTTGCGCAGCACCGAAAACGGCACGGTGCACAGGATGCGATCCGCAGTCAGCATTTCTGCCTTCCCATTTTGCATGACGATCGCGCGAGCGCTCGTCTCGTCCTGCTCGATTTTGACAACCGGCGAGTTGTAATGAATCTTGTTCGGCATCCGCTCAGCAAAGGCTTTGGGGAAGAGATCGTTGCCGCCTTTTATCTTCGACCACCCCGCAGGCGCCCCGCCGAGTTCGCTCCCAAAAGTTTTGCCCAGCTCTTTGGTGAAGTTGCCGATCTTCACGCGCTTCATGCCTCGGCCATCCGCAATCAATGCCGACAACTGCGACGGGTACATCGGCTCGAGCGGAAGTCCGAAGAGCTTCACGTACTTCAAAACCAAATCGTGATTGTCGGGAATACGTGCGGCGCCGGCTTCCGCGTACAAGCCGTCAGCGAAAGGTTCGCGCAGAGTTTGAATGCGGCCACCCGGTCGCGCGCGCGCTTCAAGAATCGTGACCTGATGGCCGAGCTGCGTCAGTTCGTACCCCGCCGAGAGGCCGGCGATTCCAGCGCCGATGATAATGATTTTCTTCGGGGCAGCGCCGACTGTGATGAACGGAGCGCGCGCCAGCGAAACACCTGCGACGGCGATCGCGCTTCGTTTGAGAAAGGTGCGGCGATTTATCGTCATCGTGATCAGGCAATCGTGGATTTCTTTTGCTTCGGTGGAGGGCGGTCCTCATCTTCATCGGGGTAGCGAATTACGCTCAGGTGGCCATCCGGTTCGAGAAAGGCCCGCTTAACCTTTGCAAAGTCCTCGACGCCTTGCAGGCGAAGTTGCTCGGCCAGATCACTTTCGCGGAGCAATTCTGAGCGTAAGTTGCGACGCTGAACGCTGCCATTCTTGATCAGCAACAAAGGAGGAGAATTGAGCAAGCTGTGCACCCAACGAGAACGAAATGCAAGCCAGTCCAGACCATAGTTCCAGGCAAAGATCGTCGCCACCAGAATGACGCCCTCAGTCAGCGAATGGTATTCGCTGGCCATGGCATTCTGCGCGGCATCTGCTACCAGGACGATAACCAAAAGGTCAGGAGTGCTGAGGGCGCCGGGATCACGCCGCAGCAAACGCATCAGCGCGAGGATAAGCAGGTACATCACTGACCCGCGCAGAACGATCTCTAAAGGATGAACCGTGGGAACGAACAGCTTGTGCCAGTCGATAACAGCGAGGAAAAGCATGAAACTCCTTCGGGAGAAATCTTATACACGCCGTCTTGGTGTTGACCGAGGCCTGGGCGTTGGCGATGGGGTCGGCTCAGGAGTCGCGGTTGCGCGTGGCGGCCGCGGCATATCTTCTGTCTTAAATCGCGGCAACAGTTCATCGCGCATCGCAAGTTGATAAACCGCCCACGCGATCGTCGCGGCGTTTTTCTTCACATCGTCTTCGATGATCCGTTCGTAGGTGTCGAGATTCGTGTGCCAGGTGTGCGAGTTGTACTCGATCGGATCCACTCCGAGACCGATGCCTGGCAAGCCCGCATTGCTGAATGACGTGTTGTCCGATCCGCCCAGGCTGCGGCTGCGCGATGCGATCGCGCCAACCACGCCCACTTCTTTGAACGGCTTCAGAATCTCGCGCAGGATGCTCGCGCCTTCTGACGGCCCGAACACACCCGCACCGCGAATGCGGCCGGTGCCGGTGTCAAGGTTGAAGTAGCCGCCGAATTTCTCGAAAGCGGGTTTGGGGTTTTCAAAAGCTCCGAAGGTGTCTTTCACATAAGCCTGCGAGCCCAACAACCCTTGCTCTTCACCGCTCCACAATGCGACGCGAATCGTGCGACGCGGTCGTACGCCGAGCGTCTTCAGAATGCGTGCCGCTTCCATCATGATGGCGCAGCCGATCGCGTTGTCGGTGGCGCCGGTCGCCGCGTGCCATGAATCCAAATGGCCGCCGAGCATGATCACTTCGTCGGCTTTGTCGGTGCCCGGGATCTCAGCAATCGCGTTGTAGGAAGTCTTGCCTTCGGGATACACGCGGTTGACGATGTTGAACTCCAGAGTGACCGGCCTGATATCGGCGATGAGGCGCGTGATGCGACCGTAATCCTCGTTTCGCATTACCACCGTCGGGATAGCTTTCTTCACATCAAACGTCCGGTTATTGAAAGCGCGAATCTGTCCATGCTCGCGGCCGGCATCGTTCACCCGAACCAGTGCGGCGTTGGCTTTCAAGAACGCATCGACCTGTTCGTCAATTTGTCTACCAGTTAGCGGCGGCGGCGTTCCCGGCGCTGGCGTCGAAGTTGGCGACGGCGACGGTGACGGTCCGGGAAATTGCTGCGGCCGGGCGTTCGGACCGTAGCGCTGCTCCGCCTGCTCGTCCGTCATTCGTTTCGCCGGCGGATTGATATTGACCGGCACGATCGCAGCCTTTCCGATCATCACGACGCGTCCGCGCACTTTCGCTTTCTGCGTTTCGAAGAATGCCGTCAACTGAGCCTGCGTGGGCCGCTCAGGCAGAATCATCTGATAAGCATTCGCGCGTACGACGCCGCGCGTGCCCGGCGTCCATGCCAACGCTTCCGCCACCAGTGAATCTTTCACCGGCGCGACAATGTGCGCGGATAATCTTTCGTTCAGCCATCCCGGATGTTTGAAATCCCACGCGTGCAGGTGCCCGTTCGAAAGTCCCCATGCCGTCATCTGCTTCACCGCCCACTCTGCCGAGCGTTTGTGATTCGGCGAGCCGGTGAGCCGCGGACCGTAAACGTCGGAGAACATGTGCATCGTCTTCATAATCTGCGAGTTCGTCATCGCTTCTTTGCGAATCCGTTCGAGCAGTTCTTTGTCCGATTGTGATTGAGCAAAGATCGGCAGGCAAAGCAGAGTTGAAATCAGAGCGACAGCAACAGCACGGCGATGCAGCATCAAAGTCTTTCTCCTGAGCAGGTTTTTGGAGAGCAGCAGGATTATACTTTGGAGTGCGCCGGCAGAGCGAAGCGGCGATGGCGCTTTGGATGGCGTCAGAATGCGGGCCTGTTGTGATACGGGAGTTGAAGGCCAGAGGACTCGCGCTCTCATTCACACCTCGCTTCAGCGAGGTGAACAGAGCAACTCTTTGATCTTCTTGAAGCGTTTTCAACGGTTTCATTGAACCCGTTGAAACGGCTGACTGAATTCTCCCTCTCCTAACCACCTCGCTAAGCGAGGTGTTAATGAGATCGGTTTGGTTGCACGCGCAACTCCTTAGTTCTACAATTCGTGCGTTGACAACTGAATATCGTTTCGGGGGAGCCGAAGTCGTAATGACTGAGGCTGAGAGTCCGAAAGGAATTGCGGATTTCGGATTGCGGATTGCGAATTGAAAGGGCATTCATAATTCAATTCGAAATTCGCATTTCGCAATTCGAAATTCGAAATTCCAGTGGGAGACCCCTTGAACCTGATACGGCTAGCACCGTCGAAGGGAGAAACAGCCATCATGCGGACGAGTCCCAACCGGGCAGCCCGCTGAATGAGAGATGACCGTTCCGTCCTTTTAGAGGGTGGAGCGGTTTTTTGATTTTTTGGAGTGCGGCGACAAGCGAGCGCGACACCGCTTTGGATGACTCGTAATAATCCAGAGCGCCGTCGCCGCTGCGCTCTGCCGGCGCACTCCAAATGGAGAAAGATCATGAGCGCATCAATGAAGTCAGTACCGGGAGCGGTAGCGACCGGGTTAGCCAAAATCGATAGCACCCTTCCCAATTCACGCCGCATCTACGTCGCAGGCCAAAGCGGCGTGCGTGTGCCGTTTCGCGAGATCGATCAAAACCCAACTCGTAATTTCAAAAATGAGCTGGAAGAGAATCCGCCGGTGCGTGTCTATGACACGAGCGGTCCGTACGGCGATCCATCGCAGAAGACCGACGTACGTGAAGGACTGCCGCAGTTGCGGCGCGAATGGATCGTTGGTCGTGGCGACGTTGAGGAATATGAAGGCCGCTCGATCCAACCGATCGACGATGGTTATCTGACATTCGATGCGGCGCAGAACGCGCGGCAAAAAGATAAGGCCAAAGGTCTAAATCGCCTTGAAGATTTTCCCGCGCTCCGACGCACGCCTCTGCGCGCGAAAAAAGGTTCGTGCGTCACGCAGATGCATTACGCCCGTCAAGGCATCATCACGCCCGAAATGGAATTCATCGCGATAAGAGAGAACCTGGGGCAGGTACGCGCGCGTCTCGCGCGCAACGGCGGCTCGCCGGAGGCAGGCGTACCCAGGGATTCACTCAACCATCAACACCGCGGCCAATCTTTCGGCGCCGCCATCCCCGAATACGTCACGCCCGAATTTGTGCGCGATGAAGTCGCGCGCGGCCGCGCCATCATTCCCGCAAACATCAACCACCCGGAATCCGAACCGATGATCATCGGCCGCAACTTTCTGGTGAAGATAAACGCCAACATCGGCAACTCGGCCGTGCTGTCTTCAATTGATGACGAAGTTGAGAAGATGCGCTGGTCGATCAAATGTGGTTCAGACACCGTGATGGATCTTTCGACGGGTAAGAACATTCACGCTACACGCGAATGGATTTTGCGAAACTCTCCGGTGCCCATCGGCACCGTGCCGATTTATCAGGCTCTGGAAAAAGTGGGCGGCAAAGCGGAAGAGCTGACTTGGGAAATCTTCCGCGACACTTTGATTGAACAAGCCGAGCAGGGCGTCGATTACTTCACCATTCACGCCGGCGTACGTCTGCCTTTCATCCCGATGACTGCGAAACGAACCACGGGCATCGTGAGTCGCGGCGGTTCGATTATGGCCAAGTGGTGTCTCGCGCACCATGAAGAGAGTTTTCTCTACACGCGCTTCCGCGAGATTTGCGAAATCATGGCTGCCTACGACGTTTCATTCTCGCTTGGTGACGGCTTGCGTCCCGGCTCGATTGCCGACGCGAACGACGAAGCGCAGTTTGCCGAACTTGAGACGCAGGGCGAGCTGACAAAGATCGCCTGGGAGTACGACTGCCAGGTAATGAACGAAGGTCCCGGCCACGTTCCCATGCACCTCATCAAAGAGAACATGGAGAAACAGCTCGAGTGGTGTCAGGAAGCCCCGTTCTACACGCTCGGCCCGCTCACCACCGACATCGCGCCCGGCTATGATCACATCACCTCGGCAATCGGCGCCGCGATGATCGGCTGGTACGGCACCGCGATGCTCTGTTACGTCACGCCGAAAGAACATCTCGGTCTGCCGAACAAGAAAGACGTGAAAGACGGCGTCATCGCTTACAAGATCGCCGCGCACGCCGCCGACTTAGCGAAGGGACATCCCGGCGCCCAATATAGGGATAACGCGCTATCCAAGGCCCGCTTCGAATTTCGCTGGGAGGATCAGTTCAATTTGTCGCTCGACCCCGAAGTCGCGCGCGAGTATCACGACGAAACCCTGCCGCAGGAAGGCGCCAAGCTCGCCCACTTCTGCTCAATGTGCGGCCCACACTTCTGCTCAATGAAGATCACGCAGGACGTGCGTGTATACGCCGCGCAAAAAGAGATCGATGAGCAGGCAGCGCTGGGTGTTGGAATGAAAGAGAAGGCCGAGGAGTTTGTCGCTGCCGGCGCCGAGATTTATCAGACCACTAAAACTTAGACAGGATTTACAGGATATCAAGGTGGAGCGGAATTCACGCGCTGACCCTAGGCAGTGTGCGGCTCGCGTTACGGAAAGGATTTCAAGAAACAAATCATTAGATATTGGAAGCGCGTGATAAGGTCTATTAACTTGATAACCACGGAATGCCAGCCGAACCGTTCTGACGTCCAATCGCTGGAATTTGAGAATCGCGCCTAAAGAGGCGCTCGTAACCCCGTCTCTCAAACAGGCTCCCCGGAGGCAATCTATGGATCGACCACCTTCGCTACTCGAATTGATCGCTCTTAGATGTTCGCCCGTCGATCGCGAACCCAACTCGCCCGCGATGGCGACGCTGATCTCATCTACGCTGGCGGTGACGGCTTTTCCCGTCCACCCAAGCCGGCCTCGAGGACAAGTACTGCTTCAATTTGATCTCTGGGAAAAGCCGTTCGATAGGCCAGCCGTGGTCGTAGCATTTGATATCGAAACCGGGCTGACGGTGCTTGAACTGAAGCCCGCTTTGCTTCCAAACCAAGTGCCACCGATTAAGTTCGCGCCGCGGGCCAAATTCAGTCGGGAGGTAAAGTGGGAATCGATTCTACTGGGCCCGTCGTCGTCCGATGCCAAAGAAAACTTCACCGGCAGTACCTGGGGAGTTGAGGGGCCGATTGTTACACTGCACTTTGAACCCGGTCCGCCTTCACTGCATGGCATGGAAGGTGCTCCTGTTCTCGTTGGAAACGAGTTGATCGGTATCGTTTTCGACTATCGCAGAATTAATGAAAGCGGGCTGTTGAAAGCCATCTCTGTCGATGCTATCCAGCAACTCCTACTCAACGTGCCATCTGAGCGAGCGCGACGGGCAAGAGAACAACAGCGACTCGAGCAACTGGAAAAAGAGCAACAGGAACGAGAGCAACAGCGAATCGAGCAAGGGCCTCGTCCGCCTGACGTTTCAACTGCTCAACCTGTCGACTTTCCGCCCGCCGCCGCGGCGGTGACCGAGAAAACCATTGATCTTGCCGCGTTACCCCAGGCACTCAGTAAGGCTTCGCGGCGAGCGTTGGAACACGCGGAAGGTATCCAACGAAAAATGGACCGGGGTGAGATACACACCGAACAACTCGTCGCCGGCCTTTACCAGAAAGAAGACGGTGAATTGCGCTCGCTCATGCGGACCGCTGACCTCGACGAAGAGGGTCTTTTTGAAATTCTCAATGCGCAAGCCCGCAGACCACTCCCGCGTCTACCTGACTACCAGCCGGTAAAGCTGTCCCTGTTGCCGTCGCTTTCCCAGCACGCGCAGGCTGCGCTCGACAACGCCCAAAAGGCGGCTGCCGAAGACAAGAGCGAAGTGATCAATAGCTGGCATCTGCTCTACGGTGTGCTCGCCGTGGACGACTGCGATCTCGCCAAGGCCTTGCGTGACCGCGGCTTGGTTAAAGAGAAAGTAAGACGCGGGCCCTCTCCTGAGCGCACCATCGAGCGAGGCACGACGCGTCCTAATATCGCTGGCTTTAGCTCCGACGATCCACGCAAAGGCACAGACCACTTCGGGATCACCAAAGAAGTCAAAGCGCTCTGCTCGGTGTTGGCGGCAAAGTCAGTCGAGCCGCCGCTCTCGCTCGGCCTGTTTGGCGACTGGGGTACTGGCAAAAGTTTTTTCATGGGCCAGATGGAGAAGGAGTTCATACGGCTTAAAGAAAAGGCGCGGGCCGACAAGAACTCGCCCTATTGCCCAAACATTGTCCAGCTCTGGTTCAATGCCTGGCACTACATGGATATGAACCTCTGGGCCAGTCTCGCGTCGGAAATTTTTGAAGGGCTGGCGGACGAGCTGGCCAAGGACAAGAAGCTGGATGTTGGTGAGACCGACCCAGCGACGGCCCGCGCACGTCTGCTTGCTGCGACCGCGAGCAAGAAGGATGTTCTGGTCGATGCGGAACGCAGAAAGAGTTTTGCCGAAACGGAATTGAAGGCGAGTGAAGAACACTTGACTCGGCTCAAAGAAGCCGACGCGGAGTTGGCCGACAGTTTGACGTTGCAGGAAATCTCGCGTGCGGCGTATCGCTTTGTTGTCAATCAACCGGGGATAAGGACAAACATAGAACAGGCAGGCGCGGCCTTGAACCTGCCGCGCGTGGATCAGGTAGCGACGGAAACCAAAGCGGAACTGCTGGAACTTCAAGGTCTGTGGGGTCGCGCCAAAGCGCTTTACCTCGCCATTCGAAATGCGAAATCGCGCCGGGTGTGGTTCATCCTTTTGTTTTGCGCGGCGTTAGTCCTCGTCGCTACACCGTTGCTATTGCAATATAAGAATCAGCTCGCCGGTTTGCCTGGCGTAATTATCACCTTCTTGATCGGCCTGGGCGGCCTGTTGGCCGCGGTTAAGCCGTACCTGTCTGGCGTCGGCAAGGCGTTTAAGATCATCGAGGACGCACGTGCGCAAAACAATGAATTGATCGAGCGGAAACGCAACGAGCGGCGGGAGGAGTTGGAGCAGCGGCAAACGCAGGTGCGGGAAAGATTACACGACGCCACCCAACGCGTGCAGGAAGCAAGCGACGAGGTCAGGCAACTTGAACAACAACTCGATGAGTTGCGCGCCGATCGTCAGATGGCCAACTTCATCAAGCAGCGGAATGAAAGCAGCGACTACATCAACCAACTCGGCACCATCGCTCGCGCGCGCAACGACTTTGAGAAACTAAGCGATCTGTTGGCAAAAGTAAGAAAGCAAACGCTCGCCGAAGCTGAAGCGGCCGCGCAGGCGAAAGCTGCGCCGGCTGAAAGCGGGCCGGATGCAGCAGCGACGAACGGCAATCCGCCAGCGGAAAATCTGCTGCTGCCTCGCATCGACCGTATCGTTCTCTACATCGACGATTTGGATCGTTGCCCGGAAGACAAGGTTGTGGACGTGTTGCAAGCAGTCCACCTCTTGCTCGCCTTCCCGCTCTTCGTCGTCATCGTAGGCGTAGACCCGCGCTGGCTGTTGCATTCACTCAAGCAGCACTCGAAGGTTTTTCAGGGTGCACCCGAAGCTGGAAACAACGGAACCGACGAAGAGGAGCGCCACTGGCAGTCAACCCCACTCAACTACCTCGAAAAGATTTTTCAGATACCGTTTACGCTCCGCCCGATGGCCTATGACGGCTTTGGCGAGTTTATCGAAGACCTCGCGAGCCCGCCCAACGACGAAGGGAAAAAAGGCGTGGTTGACGGAGGCGCAGCTACTGCGAACAAGACTGAGCCAACCGCCGGCGACAAGTCTGAACCGAGTCAGCCAGTAGCCAAGCCAAGAGGCGTCACCCCCGCGCCGCCCGGCGATGAGAAGCCAGCTACTGACACCCAAGCTGCAGTCACACCCGACGTGACTAAACAGAGCGCGGATCAAGCTGCGCACGGCGCGGAGCAAAAGGTCGCGGCAGACGCGATGGCCGGCGTAAATACAAACGCCCAGAAAGAAGAAAAACCTGACGGTGAAGCCGACTTGCCTCCAGAACATCTGCACATCGAGGATTGGGAGCGCCAGTATATGAAGCGTTTGTTCTGGCTGATCCCTTCGCCGCGCGCCGCGAAACGTTTCGTCAACATCTATCGGCTGTTGCGCGCCAGCGTGCCCGAAGAAAAGCAGGCCGCATTTGTGGGCGAAACGAGGCAGGGACAACATCGTGTGGCGCTCATGCTGCTCGCTATCGTCACGGGCTTTCCCAACGAAGCCGCCGACATTCTGCGCAAGTTGCTGCAGCAGGATAAGTCGCGCATGTGGTGGCAGTTTATAGACGAGTTTGAAACACAGAGCATAAGTGAGACAAAACTCGATCAAGAGGGCAACCCGCAGGGAGAACTAAGCGAACCCGAATTGGAAAACTTGCGGCAACTATTCAAGAACCTCGGCCAGGTGCGCGAGCTTATTCCCGAAAGTCAGTCGTGCGCCGATTTCATCTACTGGGCCCCGCAAGTCGCGCGCTATTCGTTCCAATCCGGGCGCGTACTGCTCTCACGCCGCGATGAAGACGGTGAAGACGACTGAGGCTTGCCATCAATTGTTCGCGCAAAAAGATTCGTTTACGGTTGAGTTGCAAGAGCCCTAACCGACATTGAGTCCGTGATAATCACCAATCATCTTCACGGATAACTTCTCGGCGCGATCTCTATCAGGGTTAGGGCTACTTTCAAACGTCCGCCCGCGGACGAAATTCATCTGACCAACATTAGTGACATCAAACACCAGAGTTATCCTTCAACCATGATCGACGAATCGCTCCTAGCCAACGTCACGAGCCTTAGCCCGGCCGATCGGCTGGAACTAAATTGGTAAAGTTTGGGACACACTATCGCTCGAGGATCTTCCGGTTACTGATGCCGAAAGAAAGCTGCTCGATGCGCGACTCGCGGATATGGAAGCGCATCCGGACGATCAATCTCCATGGCTGGAAGTTAAGGCTCGTCTCGAACGGCTCGACGATCAAGATGAAGGCATTGCAGAAGCGTTAAGGCGCGACGCGGAGATCGAGCGCGACCCTAATCAAGCCATTCCTCTCGCGCAGTTGGATTCCGAAATCCAAAGCCGGCGCAAGTGAGTCCGCACAGCGGACGATTTGAAAATAGCCAGCGATTTATCGCTGGGATCAGAATCACAAGACAAATCGCAGTCCGTGAAACGGACGGCTGAATCGTGTCAGTACCCCGAGCGGTAGCGAGGCGGATCAACCATCCAAGGTTGAGCATCGATCCGGTCGCTACCGCTCTCGGTACTGACACGGGGCCCGTCTGCGCTGAAGGCTGTGCCACGCGTCAAATGTCCGTTACCGCATACAGCTCTCGCTCCCCCGCTCCCCAAAAACCTCCCAACCCCACAACCATCTAACTCGCCTGCTCAAGCATCAGAAATCGATAGAATCAACGTCGGTCTGAACCTCGCTAAAGGCGGTACTCGATGAAGCTATCTCTCCTGCTTATTTTGCTGATCTCAGTTGAGGCGTTCCCACAGCAGGCACCCACAACCGAAAAGGAATTGAAGCGGCAGCGAGAGCGTGCGCAAGCTGTTTCGATGGTCGAGCAGACTGCCGCGGAAGCGCCACTGTGGGACGACAAGAAATCCGCCGTCCTGGCCCTGGCCGACGCGGCGGGCCTCCTGTGGAAGCAGACGCCGAATGCAGCGAGTAAATGGCTCACTAAGGCTTGGGAGTTGATCGATTCAGTGCCCGAAGAGCCGCTGAACCCGGACCTCAAAGAGTTCTCCAACCGTTCAAATAAGGCTGACCTCCAATCAACCGTCCTGCGCGTTGCTCATACTCACGACCCCGCGCTGGCGGATACTTTCGTCAAAAGCCTGGAAGACAACGAACTGACTGAGAAGAAAGATCGGGGAGCGTTCGATGATCGGACCGCGCGCAGTGAACAGTTTCTGAGACTGGCCCAGCAAGCGGTCGATACCAACCCGGACCTGGCGTTTGCTCTGGCGCAACGAAGTCTGGAGGATGGCCTGTCTTTTAGTCTTCAGAATGTACTCACTAGCCTGCGAGGAAAAAACGTTGAGCTGGCCAATCGCCTTTTTGATTTGGCGCTGGCGCGGTTTGGCGCCGGCACACCCGACCCGAGTGAGGCAGAAGTGTTGGCGGGCTACCTTTTCCAACCCGGCATGACTTTTTCGACGAACAGTTCCGGTCAGGTGATCATGTCGATGAATCCAATGCAGCGAAACGAGGCGGTGGCGGCACAAAGCGAGCCGCAACGGGCCCGAACATTTTTGGTTGCCGCCTATCAGGCGTTTCTGACGCGGGCGGTGGTTGTGGAAACCCCCGAAGCCAAAGCCCGGGCGCAGAAGATTTGGGTTTTTGGGATGCGAAACCTTGGTCGCTACCAGACATACGCGACGGAGTTCGCCGGCCCAGCTCGGGGTTTTCTGGAGCGATTACAAACTCAAATTTATCCGGAAGGTCGCGGCGATCCGTTTTCTTCGAATCGGCAATCCGGGTCCGGAAGCAACCCGACGACAAAGCCTCGGACTGAGAAAGAGATTTTGGAGGATCGCATTACCGCTCTGGAAGCCCGAGCCGACAAAGAAACTGATCCTGCGGCGAAGAAGCTGGCGTACATCAATGCGGCCCTCTCCGTTGACGCCACTGATTATGAACGCGGGAAGCGGGTTGCGGAAAAGATCGCAGACGATGAACTGCGCGCTGAAGTTGTTTCGTACGTTTACTATCGCGCCGCTTTGACTCTGATAACGAAGAAAGAGATCGACAAAGCATTAGAACTAGCGACGAAGCTCGGCAATGTTCAACGTCGATCGATGGTCAAGCTTGCCGTGGCCCAAAGCCTGCTTGCGGGCGCGGTTGACGAGAAGCCGGCAACCGATGACTTGACGGTCGATCAGCAAAGGGCCATTGACCTCCTCAGCGATGTTGAACGCGACATCAAGAAGGAAGCTCCCTCGGCTAATGCGGCGAAGATCCTACTTGGACGCGCGACCCTCCTCGGAAAACTGGACAAGGCTCAGGCCTTGCTCAGCCTTAACGACGCCGTGTCAGTAATTAATAAACTCGAGACCTTCGACATGAACGACCCGTCAGCTCCGCGGCTTGGTCTGCGTCTGTCGGCGAGATCAGAAGCCCTGCTCGACTCTCCGCGAACTGGATTCAGCTTTCGCCGAGCCTTAGAGCCGTTGATCGCAACTGAATTTGAGAACCTCGCCGAAGTCGCCGGCAGGTTTAGCCGAAAGGAAACGCGGGGGACCGGCAGGTTGGCCGTCGCGAAGCTTTACCTTCAAACCGAAAGTGAAGGTCGCACTGCTACCCGCTGAAAAAGTTGAAGGCAAAACATCTATATTTACTTCTCTGCGTCATCGGCACGGTTCTGCCTTATTGGTTTCTTGTTCCGTTCCTGCGCGAGCATGGCCTGGATTTGCGCCTAATCGGCGAACAATTGTTTGCGAATCAAATCAGCAGCTTCTTCGGTATGGATGTGATCGTGACGACTGTCTGCCTTTGGATCTTCATTTATTTCGAAGGTCGCAGGGTGCGCATGAAAAATCTTTGGGCGCCAGTAATTGCCAGCCTGACAGTTGGCGTTTCATTGGGGTTGCCATTGTTCCTCTTCTTGCGTGAGTCACGAACCGGTCAGGATCAGCGCTAAAGTCTTTCGAGTGTTCATCCGTGAGAAGCAGTTCGCTCGACTTGCCTTTCCTTCGTGCCATATCCTTCGTCCCTCATGCGCAGGCTGGCGACATCACTCCTACTCATCTGTTGTGTCTGCGCATCAATGCGCGCGCAAACGAACCACGCAAATCCTGAGAGACCGCTCGCGATCACCAATATCACCGTCATCGACCCCAAAAGCGGTTCAGTCAAACGTGACGTGACTGTCCTCGTCCGCGGTGGGCGAATCGCGACGGTGGGCAAAAGCAATACTGTGCGCATTCCCAGCGCCACGCAGACCGTCGAAGGTAGGGGCAAGTTTCTGGTCCCTGGTTTGTGGGACATGCACGTCCATCTCGACAGCGGCGATTTCGGGCGGAACCACTACTTGCGGCTGCTGATCGTGAATGGCGTAACCGGAGTTCGACTCATGGACGGTGACCCGATTTATCACCAGTGGCGGCGCGAGATCGAACGAGGATTACTGCTCGGTCCAAGGATGGTCATTGCCAGCCAGGTGATTGCCGGCCCAGCCTCATATGCGTCCGACGCGCTAAAAGTGAGAAACGCGGAAGAGGCCCGCGCGGCCGTCAGAAAGGCCAAACAGGAGCGCGCTGATTTCATTAAAGTGCACGACGGCCTGTCGCGCGCTGCCTATTTCACAATCGTTGAGGAAGCGAAGAAACTGAAAATTACGATCTCCGGACATGTCCCTGAAGCGATCAAGGCGATCGAGGCGTCCAATGCTGGTCAGCGCAGCATCGAGCATTTTACGGGATTGACCGAAGCGGAAACTGACTTAGCGAACGCAAATCTGCTGAGCTCAGTTTTTAAGAAGAACGACACGTGGCTATGTCCCACCCTGATCATGCGCCGCAACTATGCAGTGCTCGACGAGCGCTTTCTGGCTGAGGACACACGCGGGCGCTACGCAAGCCGATCCTTGAGAGCCTACTGGTCGAAGGTATCCCGCGACGCGAAGAACATCCCGGCTTCAGACTGGGCAGCCAGAAGAGAAACGGTTCGGCGCGAGAAGACTCTGGTAGGTCGATTTCACAAGACAGGCGTTGGAATTCTGGCCGGAACGGACACAAGCAATCCATATGTCATGCCCGGATTTGGTTTGCACGACGAGCTTTTGATGCTGGTTGAATCAGGCCTGACGCCGATGCAGGCGTTACAAGCTGCAACGTTGAACCCGGCGCGGTTCTTCAATCAGACGACCTTGTTCGGATCAGTTGAAATAGGGAAAGCTGCGGATCTGTTGTTGCTCAACGCAAACCCCCTGGAAGACATTCGCAACACCACGAAGATCAGCGCGGTCGTGGTCCAGGGGCGCTTTCTGGATCGGCAAGAACTTGATCGTATCCTGGCAGAAATTGAAGCGGCCGCAGCGTAAGGACAGAATTTTGGACTGATTCATGAATCCAGCAACATCCCAACCGCGACCATTCGTTGCACTCGCCTTAATCCTGATCCATCTTGTCGTTTCCATACTTCATGGTTGGGCGCATCAAGGGGCGATGGTGACGCTCACGACCTTCGGTAACGTCTATGTCGGCGTGGTGATAACGCTTATGCCGGTTGTCGCGGCCGTGTTCCTGTTTACGCGTAAGAAGAAGATAGGATCGCTGCTACTCGCGCTTTCGATGCTGGGCAGTTTCATCTTCGGCTTCTGGTATCACTTTCTTTCACAGACCAACGACAACGTCACGCAGGTACACGGGCCGTGGCATTCAACGTTTCTGTGGACGGCCATCGCGCTCGCGGGTATTGAACTCGCGGGGACGGTGGTTGGGTACCGTTTGTTTCGCGCTATCTCAAGATCGCAGCCGTGAAACGGACGCAGCGCGGAAGCGCTGGCTACTTTCAAACGTCCTATGGGGACGAAAATCCGACGCGTAGCGTCGGCTTGAATTTAGCCCGGCGTTTCAACGCCGGGATCGCGAGTCGCAACTCAACCTCGTCGCGTCAGCGACGAATGAATCCGTTTTCAACCGTCGCTACGCGACGAACCATCGTCTTCGCCAACGTTCCCGGCCTTGAAAGGCCGGGCTAAATTCAATCGTCACCCTGCGACGAATACTCCTGGCATGCCGCGCCTACGAGCGGGTTGAGCACGCACGCGAGATCATGATTTCGGGGCTCGTCGAGTGTTATCCTCACTCGCGTCATGGAACTTCATGCCATCTTGAAGATCACGCTACGTTCAAGAGACTTCGCGCGGACTGAGCGGTTCTATCGCGAGCTGTTCGGTTGGAAGTTTCATCAATATACGGAAACCTATCTTGGCTTTGAACCACCATCCGGCATCGCCGGCGGGTTTCAGCGCCGTGACGATTTCAGCCAGGGCGATTCTTATTTGATCTACATTGAAGTAGAGGAATTCGAAACCTACCTGCCACGCATACCGGAACTCGGCGGTCACACTACGGGAGAAATAGAAGTCGTTTCCGACGCGTCGTCGTATGTTCGCATTTACGACCCCGATGGCAACCGGCTGGCGTTGTGGAAAAACAGGACTTAGAGCGCCGCAGGCGCGGTCTGAGCGGGAAGATCTGTCAAACGTCCGCCGACGAAATCCGCGCCTCCATCACTGTCGGGCTACTGCCCCGTCCGACGTTAGATTCGAAGCTATTTAGTTCGCATGGCCCGCCGGTCAGCCCCATTTGTCCGCAGAATCGCGTGAGTTACTTTTCCCTCGCGATTTCTCATGAAAATCACCTGCGCGTCCTCTCTGCCTTTCAGGAAGAACTCGGCTTCTGCTTCCGGAACTAGCTCGGCCGGTGGACGACCCTGGCTGGTGCGCGTCGGGTTTCTTTCCTTGGGTACCGCCATCAGACGGTCTCCGTCTTTAACGACGGCAAAGTCGAAGATCGGACTTTCATACTCGCCGACGTAATCGTCGTAAACTCTTGTGTCGATTTTCACGGCCGTGCGTTCCAGCGGAATCGCCTCTAAGTGTTCGGCGAGCAGTTGCCAGCGTCCTTGCCGCTTTATGTAGGTCCGCATGTAACGGGCGTAAGCGACTCCTTCGCGGTTGTTGTCTTGGCGTCTGCGCCGTTCCACGCGCCGGCCAATCACAATCGCAGTATCGCCCTCGATGTTAACGCGCGTGTCTTCGGTCGTCAGTGTAAGAGTTGGATCAACCGCAGTTGATCTGAGAAAGCCAATCAGAGTCTTCTTGTTCCCGATGTCCCGGCCGGCTGTGAGGACGAACTCGTCGGCGACGAGCCGCTCGGTTTTCGCGACGTCCCCTTGCAGGTACGCGTCACGTTGTTCTCGCTCAGTTTTAAGAACCTCTTGCGCGGTCGCCTCCTGTGCGCCTGTTTGACCAGGCGCCGTCTGGCAGAGACTGACTATTGGTGCGGCAGTTATTGTCAGAGCGACCAACAAAATGGATTTCAGGATTAGCATGGCATTAGTTTCCTTTGCTTTTATGTGATGGGATCTCGGCGAGAATTTCTGAGGTAAGCCAACATCATCACCAGCGCGTAGCCGGCGCCAATTAGCAATGCCAGGTAGCCCATGTTCCGGTGCGGAGGCAGCGCTCCGTAGACGTGTATGAGGATCGACAACACGCCCGTGAGCAGTACGAGCCGGCGCACCGCACGCCACTGTCGTAAGATCGCGATGGCGGAAATGACGAACAGCACGCTGACGAGGATGGCCGCTGAACTTAGAAGAAACGGTTGCACTCTGCCACCAAGTACCCCACCCATGACAAACTCCTGCGTCGCGCCGAATCCCAGGGCCAACGCTACGAGGATGTTGAGCACGACCAGAACCAGTCGCGCTCGCTTCTGCTGAAACGAAGCAACGTCGCGCGTGGCGCCTGCGACTCTCGCAGTCAGATCGATCTTGCTTTTCATGTTGAGCCAGCCCCATTTCTGAAGTACTTGCCAACGATGGACGATCTCGCCTTCCCACTCGCGGCGCCAGTCCAGACGTGATTCAGCCGGCACCAGCAGGCTCAGGGCGTGAACAAAGCGCAGGTAAATGGTTGGACTGTCGAAATTGAGTCTCATACTGTTGAGCGCTTCGGCTTTTTCGCCAGCGTGCCTTCCAATCGGCGATATCTGCCGATCGCGTCGGCCAGCGCTTCTCTGCCAGTACCGGTCAACCGGTAATATTTGCGCGCCGGCCGCTGATCTTTGTGCGCAGTCGCTTCATCTTCCCACTTCGATTCGACGAGGCCGCCCGTTTCCAGTCGCCGCAGGGCCGGGTACACGGTGCCGCTGGGCAAGCCGGTCACGTCCATGATGTCGAATCCGTACCCGTAGCCCTGCGCCAGCGCCTGAAGGATCGCCGTTCCCGAAAGCGAAAGATTAAGCTTGGCCATCTGCGTCCATGGTGTATAGCATACTACATAGCCTCCAGGCAAGCGGTATTGACCACGATCCTCTTTCTCGCCGGCTATTCACCATTTCCGTGGGTTGAGCTAAATTAGCGAGCGCAGCTAACTCCCTAATGAATCAACCTTTGCCTGGACTCTCGCATGACTTTTTTGAATCGATTCTCGATTCAATCGCCGAGCACATCGTGGTGATTGATCGCTATGGCGTCATTCTTTATGTCAATCGCCCCTGGGTTGAGTTTGCGATCGCGAATGGCCTGGGCGCACCGCAGTGGATAGGCGAGAACTATCTGTATGCCTGTGACCGGGCTGTGAAGAGCGGCGACATCTCAGCGGGCGCGGCGGCCGATTCGATCAAAAGCGTCATCAATGACGCTAACCTCGTGACCAACTTTGAATATCCGTGCCACAGTCCTAACGAGCAGCGATGGTTTTCGATGCGAACCTGCGCGTTCGCGGCATCGGAAACGTATTTGATCTCGCATCAGAACATCACGGATAGAAAATTGGCGGAGGATCGGATTCGCGAACTGACTTCGAGTAAAAATCAAAACTGAGGAGACGATAATGCAAAAACTGTTCGGGTCTGTGATTTTCGCGGTTGCCTTTGCGTTTAGTGTTCACGCTCAGACTGCGCCCGATGCCGCGGAGCTGACGAAGCTCCTGAATGACTTTCTTGCCGGTGCTTCGCGTAATGACGTCGCGATGCACGATCGGTTCTGGGCTGAGGACGTTATTTACACCGGTTCGGCCGGATGGCGGCGCGGCAAAGCGGACATCATGAAGGATGTCCGTTCGGCGCCGGCGCCAAAGCCGGGCGATGCGAAGACGACCTATACGGCTGAAGACGTTCGCATTCAGCAATACGGGAACACGGCGATCGTTGCTTTTCGCCTCGTGGGCACGATTGAGAAAGACGGGAAGACCGAAGTAGCGAACTACTTGAACACGGGCACATTTCTAAAGCGGAATGGCAAATGGCAAGTCGTAAGCTGGCAAGCGACGAAGGCGGCGAGCGCGGCCGAGAATACGAACCGCTAGGACAGCCTTCCCCGGAAACGCTATGAACGCAATCGATGTAAACGGACTCACGCGTACCTTCAATGATCTGCGCGCCGTGGACAACATTTCTTTTGCGGTCGAAGCCGGCGAAATCTTCGGCTTCCTGGGACACAACGGCGCCGGCAAAACAACTACCATCAGAATGCTCACCGGGCAGTTGCGGCCCACTGCCGGCCAGGCGCAAGTAGCCGGCTGCGACACTGCCACTGAACAGCAACGCCTCAAGCCTCTCATCGGAGTTGTCTCGGAACATCAAAATCTTTATGAGCGCATGTCCGGCAGAGAGAATCTCACTTTCGCCGCGCAACTCTACGGTGTCGAGGATAAACGGGCTGACGAGGTGCTGAATCAGGTCGGCATGACTGACCGGGCCGGTGATAAGGTCCAGAATTATTCCAACGGAATGAAGCAACGAGTGCTGATTGCGCGCGCGCTGCTTCATCGGCCGCAAATAATTTTCCTCGACGAACCGACCAGAGGCCTGGATCCAGTCGTCGCGCGTGACATTCGTCGCCTGATCCTGGATCTCGCCACGCAAGGCGTGACGGTCTTTCTCACCACGCACTACATGGAAGAAGCAGACCAGCTTTGCCGGCGCGTCGCGTTTATCAGCGAGGGCCGGATTGTCGCCCTGGATACGCCGGACAATTTGAAGTTAGCCCACGGTCAACGCACCGTCGCGGCCACACTTGCTGATGGCGAGCGCGTGACGATCTCTCTGGATGATCGAGATGCCGGGAAGCAACTGGAGCAGCTGGTAAGCTCCGGACAGATTCGTACGCTGCATTCAGCCGAAGCCACTCTGGAAGAAGTTTTCATTCAGATGACTGGAAGGAAGCTGTCCGAATGAACGCCAGAGTCATAGCTGCCATCGCGCGAAAAGACATCGTGGATGCGGTGCGCAACCGCTATCTGCTGTTCGCGTTGCTGACGCCTTTGATGGTGGCCATCCTTCTGCGCCTGCTCCAGCCCGGGATCGACAGTCTCACCAGGATGACGGTCGTGGTCCACGATCCCGGCAAATCAAAAATGATTTCTGAATTGCGCGCGGCGCCGCGGATGAATTTGATCGACGCTGCCTCAGCCGACGCTGTACCGGCCGATGTCGAAAAGCGCGAAGCCACCGGCGGCCTGGCAGTCCCAGCCAACTTCGATGCCGACATAGCCGCAGGCAAACAACCGCAGCTCATCATCTACGTCAACCAAACCAAGAAGACGATTCAAGCGGCCGCCTTCCGGCAATTAATGGAAAGGCAGGTAACGGCTTTGGTCAAACACCCGCCGCCGGCCCGCGCCGTTTGGGTTGATGTCGGAAACGAAACGGATCGGGAAGGATTTGGCGGCGTCAACCTCGATCGAATGCTGTTGCCTTTGCTGCTCCTGCTGGTTTTCTCCATGGCCGGCGCGTTGGTAGTTCCTTTGTTGCTGGTTGAAGAGAAGGAAAAATACACCCTCGATTTTCTGCTTACTTCGCCCGCCAGCCAGTTTGAGATAATCGCGGGAAAGGCCTTAACCGGCATCGTCTATAGTGCGTTGATAGCGGGACTGTTGTTGCTCCTCAATCAGAGACTGATAACGAACTGGCCGCTCACCCTGCTTACCGTTTTGCTGGGACTGCTTTTGGTGGTTGGCATAGGTTTGTTGATGGGCGCCCTCTTTAAGAATTCCATGCAGGTAAACACGTGGGCGAGCGGGGTGCTGGTCGTGCTGATGGCCCCCAGCTTTCCTTCAATGGGCATGCCGGCCGCCGTGGAAGCAACGGCCCGCTTGATTCCGACGTACTTTTTTGTCGAAGCGCTGAGATTGGCGGCGGCGGGAGCCAATTCAGTTCGATTGTGGTGGCACCTGGCCGCTGTGTTAGGTTTTACTCTACTGGCTTTTTTTGCCGCGACCTGGGCACTGCGCCGCGCGCATAATTGAAGCAGCGAACTGTACCAAGTCAAAAGACTTAGACAGGATTTACAAGATTCACATGATTTAAGAGCAATCAGGAGCGGCGTGTTATGTCACCCCTTTGTCTGTCCGCACCCCCCAGACACTACAGAATTCGACAAGGCGTCAGAACTGCTTGCTTCAGCTCCAACATATCTTGTTTTATCTCTGCATCATGTAAATCTTGTAAATCCTGTCGAATAACCCTGCCGAAAAACTTCGTTCTACGTAGGCCGAAAATCAAATTAGAATACCGCCTCATTGCTCTCACGGAGGTCGACATGACGGACGATGATCTCACCCAGAAAATCATCGGTTGCGCATACAAAGTTCACAATACCCTTGGCTGCGGATTTCTTGAAAAAGTCTATGAGAACGCTCTTCGAATCGAACTGGAAAAGTTGGGATTAAGAGTCAAACAGCAAGAGCCGATCAACGTTCTGTATGACGGAACAGTGATTGGCAATTTCTACGCGGACTTGTGGGTCGATGAGCGCGTGGTTATCGAGCTGAAGGCAGTGCAGGCAATTGCAAAGGAGCACGAACTTCAACTTGTGAACTATCTAACGGCCACGCTTGTAGAGGTCGGCTTGTTGTTGAACTTCGGCTCTTCAGTCCAAGTGAGGCGCAAGTTTCGAGCGTACCAACCGAAGGGGTCGCTCTTAAATTCAATCCTGCCTGCCACGACGTTGACTTCACAAATCGTGACCGACGAACCGAATGATTCGTCTTGAAAATCCTGTTAATCCTGTCAAACTATGCACCCGTAAATGATTCTCAAGATTCATATCCCCGTCTTTCCGCTCAATCAGTTTGTTGACACTTTTGTATATTACGAAGGATTGAATCCCGAGCATGCGATCGATCGCTTCCTGCCGGACGGCAACACGGAAATCATTTTCGATTTCCACGATACGCCGCAATACATTTACGACAACGAAACGCTCAAAGAGATCCAGGCCTGCCATCACGTCTGGGCATCGGGCGTGCGCACCGAATACATTTCGATTCCTTCCGGCCGCCAGGCGGCCATGTTCATCATCGCCTTCAAAAAAGGCATGGCCTATCCGTTCTTTCCCGTGCCGATGAACGAGATGGCCGACCGCGTGGTGGATGCCGACCTTTTATGGGGAAGAGATCTTGGTCATCTGCGCGAACACTTGCACGAGATCCGCAACGTTGACCTCAAGTTTGCCGCGGCCGAACGGTTTTTACTGAAACACTTTCAGAGAAAGTTCAGTTTTAATCCGGCGGTCGAGTATGCGCTCTCTGAAATTATTCGGTCGCCCGATCAACTCAACCTCGGTCGCGTGAGCCAGCGGATCGGCTATTCGCAGAAGCATTTCATTTCAATGTTCAAGCAGCAGGTCGGAGTCACGCCCAAGGCCTATCTGAAAATAATGCGTTTCCAAAAAGCGATCGCCGAGATCGAAGCTAGCGGCGAAGTTGATTGGACCGGAATCTCAGTGGACTGTGGCTTTTACGATCAGGCCCACTTCATTCACAACTTCAAATTTTTCTCAGGCTTCACGCCGGAAGAATACCTCCAGAGAAAGAGCGACGTGTTGAATTACGTGCCGGTGGCGTAGGCATGAAGGGCGCGTTTTTCTTGAGATTAACCTAAGGAACGAAGAAGCAGCGCGCGGAGTGCGCGCCAGCATAAAGCCCGGGGCGTCAGCCCCGGGATCAGGTAGAAGAGACTTTCGCAGCCCGCGGAGCGGGCGACAGATTTTATGATGAGCATCCCTTTCCGCCAGGCATTTGATCTTCGAAATCGATACAAATCGGCTAAAGGCTGCCGCCCGCTCCGCGGGCTCGCCGCGTTTCCGGTCTCGACCCGAGGCTAACGCCCCGGCTTTATGCTATCGCCCGCTTCGCGGGCTGGTGCGGTTTCAGTCACACCTGGCTTTAGCCAGGTGAATTGCGAAGAGCTGAGAACTGGAAACCGTTTAAACGGTTTCCGCTGCTCCGCGAGCTTCCAGATCATCCGGCTGAAGCCGGGTGTGAATGAGAGCCTCGACCTACTCTCTGCAAAAACTCCGCGCTCCATCCACAGGTAAATTTTTTCCAATACGGCGCGGCGAATCTCGCGTAGATTCGGCCACGCTATGGAAAACCCCTACATCAACCACCTGGCCGTTTTTGTGTGCGCGCTGCTGAGTCTGGTAATCGGCGCGTTATGGTATTCGCCCCTATTCTTTTTCAAAGCCTGGCAGCGACAAACAGGCCTGACCGACGAGCAAATTGCCAAAGCAAAGCCGACAAAAACTTACTCGCTGACCCTCGTGCTCGCGTGGATCATTTCCTATAACCTGGCGTTCTTTTTAGGCGGCAGCGGAACGACCTGGCGGTTCGGCTTAATTGCGGGACTGCTGGCCGGCGTGGGCTGGGCGGCGACGATGTTTGTGATCATCTCGCTGTTTGAGCAGCGTTCATTGAAGTACATGCTGATCAACTGCGGTTACATCACTGTCTATTTTGGACTGATTGGATTTGTTCTGGGAATCTGGAGGTGACGAGTGGCTACGAAAACATCCGGTGAGATCGAAAAAGAATTCATCGACAATTTGAAGACATCAACCGGCAAGTCCGTGCCGGAATGGATGAAGCAATTAAGTTCTTCAGGCATCACGAAGCGCAACGACCTCATCAAGTGGCTGAAGGAAAGCGCGGGCTTCGGTCACATGAATGCGTCGTTGCTGGCGGGGATTTATCTGAACAACGGCAAGCCCGTTTACGGCAGCACGGACGATCTGCTCGCCAATCAATTCGCCAAGGCCGCGGATATGCGACCGCTATACGAATCCTTCATCGCGTTCGTGCAAAAGCATTTCGAGAACTCGTCAGTGCTGCCGAAGAAGACTTATGTTTCCATTCTGGAAAAGCGCGAGTTTGCCGCGATCAATATCAAACCAAAAGAGCTGCGCATCGGATTCGATCTGGGTGACCGGCCATTCGATGACGCGGTGAGCAAATCAAAACTGTCGGGACCAATGCCGCGCATCTCTCACATGCTTGTGCTGACCGACAAAGCGCAACTCAACAGTGAATTAGTCGAGCTCGTGAAAAGCTCGTATCAAAGATCTCACTAGGCCGCCGGTTAATCAGACGCGAACCGAGACCACTAATATGCCTCGGTGAGTCGGCTGGGTATAATCGACCGCGAGGTCGAACTCTTGCTCAGATCCAGACTCAGCCTGGCCTTCCTTTTCCTTCTGCTTGTTCCGGGTCTCTCTCTGACTCAGGAACGAGAGAAGATTCTTATCGCCAGGACTTTTAAGAATGCGGCCGGCGAGACTCTGCCTTATCGTCTTTTTACTCCCGCAAACTATGACCGAAAAAAGAAGTATCCCCTCGTGCTTTATCTGCATGGCGGAGGCGGACGCGGCGATGACAATCGGAAACAGATTGATGGCGGTAACGGTTTTCTAATCGATCTCTTCACCGGCAACGGGACGCAGGCGCGTTACCCCAGCTTTGTCGTCGCGCCGCAATCGCCGGACGAAGGTTGGATCGCGAATTATCGATCCGTGACGGGGACCAGGTACCTCCATCTCGTAAACGAGCTGCTGGCTGAGTTACGGAAGACCTACTCGATTGACGGCGCGCGTTTGTACGTCGCGGGGCAATCGATGGGCGGCTTTGGCACGTTCGCGTTTATCGCGGAACACCCGAAGATGTTTGCCGCCGGCGTTCCCCTCTGCGGCGGCGGCGATGAATCGAAAGCCTCGCGATTAACGAATACGCCGACCTGGGCTTTTCATGGCGCACAGGATGAGGCAGTGCCGGTCGAACGATCGCGCACCATCGTCGCCGCGATCAGGAAGGCCGGCGGCCAAGCGAAGTACACAGAGTATCCCGACATCGGTCACATTATCTGGCCGGCTGTCGTGAAAGAAACTGAATTACTGCCATGGTTGTTTGCGCAACGAAGGTAGCCAAATTGAATAAGAAACGGCGCGAAGGGCTTGTCACAACCAGGAGCAGCGAGTAGTCTTTTCTCATGTCCACGTCCGAAGAAATATTTCGTGAAGCAATGATGCTGTCACCTGAGGTTCGTGCCCAATTGGCGGAGAGATTGATTGGCAGCCTTGCGGAAGATGTCCCGCCGGAGATCGCGGCGTCACAATTCGCCGAAGTGCAGCGGCGAATCGCCCAAGTCGAGACAGGCGAAGTCGAACTGATACCCGGCGATGAAATATTGGCCCGGGCGCGACGATTGATAGAAAAGACAACTCCCACGACGGATGGCTAGTTACGGTTTTTATCCCGAAGCAGCTGAAGAGTATCTTGCGGCAACGCAGTATTATCACGATCACGCTTCGGAATTGATCGCTGCAGCGTTTGTTGTCGAAGTCGAAGCCGTAATTGAACGCTTACGAAAGGCACCCGCCGAATGGCCGATCGTTGAAGAACCCCAGATACGGCGCGTCTTACTCACCCGCTTTCCTTACTCGATCTATATTGTTACGAACCAAACGCGGATCGCGTCTCGATCTACGCGTTCATGCATACAAGTCACCGTCCTGGCTACTGGCGCCATCGCTTGGATTGAGAATGCGCAGACGCAAAGTCGCGGTGAAAGTAGATGACGTGATGCAGACGGGCTACGTCTACTATCTCACCGAGCCCGCCGGCAAAAACTTTCATCCCAATTTCAAGCCTGAGCTGACGCCGAAAGAGATGCTCGAACTCGGCGTGTTCGGCGGAAAATACTTAACGGATTGCCGCCGAGAATTCCCCGGATCGTGGTTCAAACGCGCGAAGCTTTGCCCCGAAAAGCACGATGCCAAACTCAATTTCTTCAAAGTGAATGCGTCGCAACCGCTTTCCGTTTGGAAGAAGAATGGCTGGATCTATCATGAGGATCCGCGGGGCTGGTTCCAGTGGTATTGCCGTTACTACCTCGGCCGCCGGTGTCCTGACGACGAACGGCAAATCAAACGTTGGCGCGCGATGCGTCGCCACATCTCGCAAATCAAGACGAACTGCCCGCCGCGCGCGCTTGATTGCCGGCGCCGGCAGCGACAGGCTCTTTTGCACTGGGCGTACGACTCGCGAAAGATCTGATGCCAACCAACGAAACAGTGAAACTGCTTCTCATCGATCAGCAGTGCCTGCTGGACGAACCTCCACTCAACGCCTACCGGCCCGCCCGAGCAAAACGTCCGCAATGGCGGATGAGATTGGCAGACCCGGCCATTTCTCAAGCCAGAAAAACTCACCAGCGGGATTAATTTCCAAAAAGACGTGGCGGCGGTCCGGCGTCACGATGAAATCGGCCGCACCATAGTTCAATTTGAAACGATCCATTAACTTGAGCAGTCGCTGTCGCGCAGGTGCCGGCAAGTCGTAATGCTTCCAGTCCTCGAGCAGAGCTATCCCGTCTTTCCGCCAATCAACTTGCGCCGCCGGAGAAGATTGTGAATCAATCGAGGCGGCAAAGACTTGATCGCCGACGACCGTGGCGCGGACTTCAAAAGCCTTCGGGATTCTTTCCTGAAAAGTCATCGGGCACAACTGCAACCCGTCCAGGTGTTCCAAATCCTCGTCCGACACACGATTAGTGAAAACAACTCTTTCGATACCTTGATCGTAAACAGCAAACGAAGAAAGCATCTTGGCGATCATTCCATCCTTGCAGCGTTTCGCAAACGCCCTTACCGCGCCCGCGTCGTTCGTAATCAGAGTGGACGGCGTCTCCAGCCCCAATTCACGGGCCGCGTGCAGTTGCAGTTGTTTGTTCTCAGCGAGGCGAATTGCGGGTTCGGGATCCAGGCGAAACGCCGGCAGGCTTTCCAGCATTCCTTTGACAGTTCTACTGGCTTCGTCGATCGAAGCCTTTCTCAGTTGCGGTTCCAGCGTTAACGGAATCCGGCCACCAATTTCCAGCCGCCGGTGCCAAATTGCCCCCACCTCGCGCAGGTCCAATGCGCCGGCTTCCGTAATCAGTTCTAGACGTTCTGTTCCGCGCCGGTATTCGGCGATCAGGCGAGCTTCGGTGGGGAAACGGTCGGTGTCAAAGCGAAATGGCTGCCCACCTTTCTCCCTAATCGCCGCAGCCACAAACTCAACCGACTCGTTGTCATTACTCCGGGTTATGATAAGGACATTCATTCGATAGAAGCAGCAGGAATGCGTGAGCACCGCAACCGCGTTTTAGGAGTCATTCGAGCAGAGCATCGGCAATACTCTCGGAAATCGGATAACCGAGATCGCGTTCCAGCATTCCCCACTCACCCGATGGATTTACCTCGAGGAATACAAACTCGCCGTCCGGATTTTGAATCAGGTCGATTGCTCCGTACGCTAATCCGAGCTTCGACATGAGCCGCTTAAGAGCGCGCGCGAGGACGTCCGGAATCTCAGTCGGCTCCCAGCTGATTTCGTGGACCGAAGCACGGCGCCAATCCACCTGGCCACGCGCGGATGCGGATGAGTTGATAGCACCGGTGAAAAACCGTCCGGCCACAAAAACCACGCGCAACTCGCGGGCTTTGGGAATCAACTCCTGAAAGACCATTGGACTATGGCGAAGCAGGCTGGCCTGCAACAAGTCGCTGCTGGAGACCTGACTGGTGAAGACAAACGAAGATGCCGGACCCATGCCCATGGACACAGGTCGCAGGAGTTTAGCGACCATCTGCCCATCCACGTCGGCAAAAAACCGGCTCGCGCTCTGCGGATCATTCGTCACCAGAGTGCGAGGGATCTTCAGGCCCACTAGTCTTGCAATTCGTAACTGGAGCAGCTTGTTCTCCGCGTCACGTTCCCGCCCCGGCGGATTGATCCATCGCGCACCGTGCAAGCCATCGAAGAACCCCTCCAAAGCCGCCAGCGATTCGTTTGCGCACATGTCACGAAAGGCTGGATCCAGATCGTCGGCAAATCGTGGCTGCCAAATCTTGCGGGCCCAGACCGCGTGTACTTGATCGGTTGATAAGTCCTTCGGCCGAGTTCTTACCTTGTGCGAGATTTCATCATCGCGAAATTCGCTGCACAGCCTGAGCTTTGCCGGGAACAGATCGGTATCAAAACGAAACGGCCTGGCCCCTTTACGCCCGAGGGCTTTGGCCACGCGCTCGACCGTGAAGTGATCGCCGCTGTGTGTCAACAGGAGAACGACATCGCGCTTGGTTTTCAATCGCATGCGGTGAAGCGTTTTATTCGATTGAGAACGGAAGCGCACGTCACTTCAGACGACAAGAATCCTCGTCGCCAAGTGTCCCTTCAATGGAGGGCTGCGCAGCCGCGATGCCGGCTATTTCTTCTTGAGTTGAACTTTGCCGCCGGATTTTGGCTTGCCTTTCGGCACGTCGGCCTTGGCTACATACGTAGCTTCGTACTTGTGCTCATCCGAGTCCGACGGAAACTTCAAGGTCACGAGTTTCTCGCGATACTTTTCAGGAATGTCCTTCGCGCTGCGGTAGCACGGGACGTAATTAAGTTCGTCGCTGTCCGACGGGAATTTCAGCGTTTGCAGCGGTGGTTTTGCCCCGGCCTTAACGTAGCCGATTGACTTGCCACTTCTGATTTCGGCGCTGGGTTGATCGGAGGCAGACTGTCCTTCAAGGTAACGCGCGAAGAAAGGAGTTGTTGCCGAGGACTTGTCTTTCTTGTTCATAGGAGTTCTCCTTCGGTGAATTGCTTTCAGTTCATTTCATGAGTTCCGGGCGAGGTGCTTCAAGTCTTTCATAAGCTTTCAAAAGATCCAGGTGCGACCCGGAAAATGCGCCGCCGGCGATCTAAAAGCAAGGGGCCCAGAAACGATGGGCGCAAAATATAACACCACGAGCGAGACCGCGCCAGCTTTATCACGACAGTCGCATCAAAACACTCGGCGGCCCCAACGCGAGATGGCGGTGCTTGAACATGTCGCGGGCTTGTGGCGTCGAATATAATCCTCAACCATGCCGGCCGTTGATACTGTCAGGTTAATTCTCATCGTCATCAGCGGTGTCTGCTGGACGATTGTTTACCTCGACGGCATTCGCGTCGGCTTCCGTGACAAGTCCTACGCGATTCCGTTCTATGCGCTGGCGCTGAACTTTGCGTGGGAGTTGCTCTACACCTATCACGGCTTTCGCATAAACGGCGTCGATGCGCAGAACATTTTCAATGCCATGTGGCTGACATTTGATATAGGAATTCTGTACACGTACTTCAGGTTTGGGAGGAAGTACTTTCCGGACATCGGTGCCTTGGCAACAGGCGGATCGCGATCCGGAAGCGGCGTCGAGAGCACGCCGCCGCACTCCAAAAGCGCATTCGTCGGATGGAGTGTTCTCGGGCTAGTGACCGCGTTCGCGGTTCAGTATGCGGTCATCAGAGAATTCGGAGTCGCAAAGGGAGCCGCGTACTCGGCATTTCCGCAGAACCTGATCATGTCGATCTTGTTTATCGCGATGCTGGCAAGGCGTGGCAGCCGTGAAGGTCAATCTATTCTGATCGCGGTCAGCAAGTGGATCGGCACCCTGGCGCCAACAATTCTTTTCGGCGTAATCGGGCAAGGCGGCTTCCCGCATGGCAGTTTCCTCATTCTTACAGTAGGACTGTTCTGCTCCGTCTTCGATGTGATTTACATTTGGCTGCTGGTGAAAGCAAAACCTGCCCGCGCCAGCGCGTAACAACGGTGCTGAGAATCTCAAGTGATAGAGGGTCCTACTTGCGTATCTTTGCGTCTTGGCGCCTTTGCGTGAACCAACCACTTGTCAGATAAGGGCTATTTCACGCAAAGTCGCAAAGGATCGCAAAGGCGAAATAGGAACTACTTAATTGTGACTCTTGTAGTAGTTGCCGCTACGTTCGGTTAAAAAGTCGCTCATTGTTTAGAGTCGGGCTACCGCCCGACGGGTGGCGGGCAGTAGCCCGACTCTAAACCTCCGCAGCGCTCGTGAACAATTTAGGGTGAGGATCTCGCTTATGAAAGTGAGGCTCTGCCCGAGAAAATACTTCAGGGGAAGAGGAACAATGAAACTTCGAACAATCACTCTATTTGTAGTCGCCGGCGCCGCAATCCTGGCGCCCTCGCTGGCGCAGGTGGCGCGGAATTCAAGTGCTGCAGAGCCTGCCCCGGTCGCAGCCGCCAAACGTGTTCATCACTACGTTTACTTTGGAATGGATCGGACAGAGCTTAAGAATGCGAAATCCTTTCTTGAGACGAAACAGTTTGAAGGCGCGCAGGTTGCCTACTCGTGGCGGCAGCTTGAACAGGGAAAAGACAATTACGATTTCGGTTTGATTAACGAGGACCTCGCGTTCCTGAACTCACATGGGAAGAAACTTTGGATTCAGTTTTCGGATGTGACGTTCAGTCCAGAACGCATCAACGTGCCGCAGTATCTGATGAAAGATCCGAAATACAATGGTGGCGCTGACAAGCAATACAAGAGCAACGACGACAAGGACGAAAATCCCGAGCATGAGGGGTGGATGGGACGGCGTTGGGATCCGGCGGTGCAGGAAAGACTGCACAAGTTGTTCGTAGCTCTGGGCAAAGAGTTCGACGGCCGGATTGCGGGAATTAATCTGGCAGAGAGT
The DNA here is from genome assembly GCA_049273695.1 of Pyrinomonadaceae bacterium. Classification (GTDB taxonomy): domain Bacteria; phylum Acidobacteriota; class Blastocatellia; order Pyrinomonadales; family Pyrinomonadaceae; genus UBA11740. Next base: position 240,462 of record JBASRE010000042.1, on the reverse strand, counting down.
TCGGTCGGGGTTGGGCGGACGGGCAAACTGTGGCCCAAGGGATTCACTCGTGAAGTCTATCGGGACGCCGTCATTGCAAACATGAAAGAGCTGAAGCGCGCGTTTCCGAAATCGATTGCGATGGTCTACGCCAACTTTATGCCCGGCGGACGACCTTATCTCGAAGCAGTTTACAAAGCCGCGCGTGAATCCAATGTGGCCGTCGGCGGGCCTGATCTGATGCCGTTCCGGCCGTTTCAACGGTCGAACAGCTATCCTTTGATTCGCGAATCAGCTGGGAAAGTCCCCACCGGCCTCGCGGTGCAGGATGGAAACTACTCAGACGTGAATAAAGAAACGGGCAAGCGCGCCGACATTGCGGAGTTACTGAAATACGGCAGCGAAGAACTCAAGCTTGACTACATTTTCTGGTGCACGGAAGAGCCTCACTACTCGCAGGAGCTGATCCCGTTCATGCGTTCGACAAAGCTGAGTTAGCCTTCATCGACGAGCATTTCGAATGACGATCACCTAATAATTGCAATCACTTCAAAATTGACTAGCCCGTTTCCCGGGAATATCGTCCTTTGGCTTTGAAATTTACTGATTTGGATCTCGATCCAAAGCAAAGGAGCTAAAGATGATGAAGCGCCTTGTACCGTCGAATTGGCTCTTGGTTCTCGTCAGTCTTGCGGTGATCTCGGTCGTGTTTGCCTCTCCGGGATCGCGGGCGCCTGGCAAAGATACGACCGCGGAAGAAACTCGCGTGGCTAGTGAGCTTCAGAGGGAGCCAGGTGGCATACCTCGGTCGACGTGGTGTTGCGACAGTTGCAGCCGCAGCAACTCAGTTTCGCGGTTTAGCTGTACCGGATGTAGCTCGGGAGATAGCTGCCCCGGGAAAAAGATTACGGTCGGCTGTGGAAGCTACACGTATGACGCGTCGTCCGGCACCCTAACCTGTTTCTGATACCCTGCGTTTAGCACGGCTCTAGTTTGCTCTTAGGAACCGTACCCCTACCGCGGACGGCTGAGAAACAGATCGTTCAATTCACCGAACGGCGCGGCATCGGCAAGGCTCGCGAAGGAACCACTGTTCTGGATTTCCCTGGCGGCGGCAATAAATCCGCCCCAAGCCGCTCGCGCCAGCGCGCCGCCAACTGAGATGCGACGGACGCCGAGATCGGCAAGCTGCGCCACGGTCACGTTGCAGTTGTTCGTCGAGACCAAAACATTGACGGGTTTCGGGGCGACCGCGTCCACGATCGCTGAAATTTCCTCCAGGTCCGTTACGCCCGGCGCGTAGAGACAATCGGCCCCGGCATCCGCGAAAGCGACGAGTCGCTCAAGCGATGTGTTCAAGGGGTCAGCATCGCCGACGAGATATGCTTCACAGCGAGCGGTCAGCAGACATGCCTGCGTACCGGAGTCGATCGCGGCGCGCGCGGCTTTGATTCGCTCCAACGCCAAATCAAAATCGTAGAGCGGCTGTTCGCTTTGTCCTGAATTGTCTTCAATCGATAAGCCCGCGACACCTGTCTCGACGCACAAGCGAACGCTCTCAGCGACGCCTTCCGGATCGTCGGCATAGCCATTTTGAAAATCTGCGTTAACCGGCAACGACGTCGCTTCGACAAGCTCGCGGAAGTGTTCGAGCATCACGTCGCGCGAAACGAACTCGGGACCGTCGGCCAGGGCTTTTGTGAAGGCGAAACCCGCGGATGTCGTCGCCAACGCCTTGAATCCAAGACGTTCCAGATAGAAGGCTGAACCAGCGTCCCACGGATTCGGCAGGACGAAACAACCGGACTCGTGCAGTTCTCGGAACCGGGCAATTGCCGCTTGCTGTTTGTTCATTGTCATATCGTACAACTCATCGTCATCCGACTGAACTAACCGCACGGTTGAGAGTCGAGGTACTGCCCGACGGGCGGGCGGTAGCCCGCCTCTAAACGAAACCATTGTCATAATAGCTATTGCGACGTCGGGCGGTAGCCCGCCTCTAAACGAAAACGTCCTCGTGATATAAAGTACGCCAAGCTCCGGAGATCGAAGCAGCATTGGCTGGAAATATTGACGCGCAATTCGGCAACGCTCCGGTCAACGCCCACATGCAGGCGATTGTTTGCAGCGGGATCAGGTGATTTGCAGCGATAGAAGAACATTTGGAGCGCGGTGGCAAGCGAAGCGCGACACCGCTTTGGATCACATAATCGCCGAGGACAATCCAAAGCGCCGTCGTCGCTCCGCTTTGCCGGCGCACTCCAATAAGAACCAATGTTCGAACTTACTACTGAGCGGCTCACGCTGCGACACCTATCGCCGGAAACGGATGCCGAGTTCATTCTGCGACTTCTGAATGAGCCTTCGTTCCTGCAATATGTCGGCGACAAAGGCGCGCGCACGCTCGACGATGCACGTGCCTACATTCGCAATGGACCGATGAAAAGTTACGAAGAGAACGGCTTTGGATTGTTCCGGGTGGGCCTGAAAGAGAACGGAAGAGCGATCGGAATCTGCGGCCTCATCAAGCGTGATACTTTGCCTGAACCCGACATCGGTTTCGCTTTCCTGCCCGAGTACTGGGACAAAGGTTACGCGCACGAGTCAGCGGCAGAGGTGATGCGACACGCGCGTGAAGTGCTCCAGCTTAATCGCATTCTCGCCATCACCACGCCGGACAATGAGCCTTCGGCGAAACTGTTGGGCAGGATTGGATTGAAGTTTCAACGCTTGATCAGATTGTCGGACGAGGCGGACGAAGTTAAGCTATTTTCGACAGACAACAAACCGTCAGAGCCATGAAAGAACTCCCGATCGGTTGTGAGCTCACGCCCGCGGAATTGGAGGCGCGGCGAACCGGGTTGTTGCCGGGACTGCTGGCGGAAGCGACGGCACGTGTTCCGTTGCGCAACGGATTTCGATGGCGATTTGCTCCGTCAACCGAAGTCCTGATGACGGCGGTGAAAACCATCGATGCCGAGCGGCAGTGCTGCCGCTTCTTGAAATTCGTTCTGACGACCGAACCTGACGGCGGGGACGTTTGGCTGGAAGTTACCGGACCCGACGGCACGCGGGAATTTCTTTCGACTCTTCTGAGCTAATGAATCTAAGCGATCTCAACGATTTGTTTCGGCACATGGAATGGGCGGACGCGAGTGTGTGGCGTGCGGTGCTTGCGTCAGATGCGGCGCGTGCGGACACAAAGCTGCGCGAGTTGTTCTATCACGTGCACATGGTGCAGCGCGCATTCCTGCGCGTGTGGCAAGGCGAGACGCGGTTCACGCCCTTTGCGACGTTCGACGAAATCGCACCGCTGATCGAATGGGGACGCAGTTACTATCCTGAGCTGTATGCTCATTTGGAAAAGTGGACCGACGACGATCTCTCGCAACCGCTGAACGTGCCCTGGGCTTCGAGGCTAACCAAACCGCTCGGCCGCGAGGCCGCGAACACAACGCTCGGACAAACCGCGCAGCAAGTCGCGCTACACAGTCTGTATCATCGCGGCCAGGTGAATGCGCGGCTGCGCGAGCTTGGTGGCGAACCGCCGTTGGTCGATTACATCGCCTGGCTGTGGCTGGGCCGGCCGGAAGCGGATTGGAAGTTCTAAACCCGTGAGTCCAAAGGCAAAACCGAAAGACGGCGAAGAGCAGATCGAGCGCGTGCGGCGCATCTGTCTTTCGCTTCCGGAAACATGGGAGAAAATTTCCCACGGCGAGCCCACGTGGTTTGTGGGCAAGAAAGTCTTTGCGATGTTCTCGAACAATCATCACGGCGATGGCCACGTCGCGGTGACTGTGCCGGCCGCGATTGGAATTCAGGAAATGCTGATCAAGAAATCGCCGAAGAAGTTCTATCGGCCGCCATACGTCGGCCCAAGCGGGTGGGTTGGAATCGAAGTTGGTCGGGTAAGTGATAAAGAACTGGAACTCCACCTTCGCGAGGCGTGGCAGCTGATTGCTCCTCCGAAATTTCGACAGTTGCTGTCCGGCGAAACCAATTTCCAGAAAACCTCGAGACGCAAAACAACGTAGTAAGCTGCAGGAGTCGATCATGTACTGTCACGCTTGTGGAATCGCGCTGTCGCAGCCGACGAAATACTGCAATCGTTGCGGCGTCCAATTGATAAACCAGGACCCCACTGGCGAGGTCAAACGAACCGAAAAGCGGCTGGATGAGTATCTCGATGGCTTGTTTTGGATTACGGTCTTTGGCCTGGGCCTGATTCTTGGCGGAATGATAGTCCTGAAGAAAGTCGGACTCAGCGACTTTTTCGTTTTCGCTTATCTTCTAATTAGCTCGACTGCATTCATCATTAACTTCGTTATCAATTTGATGGCTGTGCGGCGCATCGGCAGAAAGTCGCACGACCTTCCCGGCGGTGACGAACGGCAAACCGGCCAGCTAGGTGCCGCCACCCCGGAAATGCTTCCGCCGATGACCAGCGTGACCGACCACACCACCCGTTCTTTCGAACCTATCTACGCGAAGCGGAAAACAGAACAGGGCTGAGTCGTCAACGGCATGGTCTCGTACATTTGCGCGACTTTGCGTCTTAGCGCCTGTGCGTGAACTCCTTCCCTTCCCCGCCTGCGGGAGGGGTTGGGGAAAGCAAAATGCGCCAAGTCGCAAAGTTTCGCAAAGCCGTAGAACCACGCGAATGCTGTAATATTCGTCGCGTTCCAATCCGACGATTCGGGTGAGTAGAATGAAACTCAAGATACTCGTTCTCCTTTGTTCGGCCGTGACGCTTCTCACTAGCACGTCAGCACATGCGCAACCGAATGCTTCGCCGAGCACTCTGCGCCGCGCGGCTGAGGATTACTACAACTGGCGCAATCAGCAGTATCCGGTTTTTTCCAGCGATGCGGGGCTGCACACGTGGGATCACAAGCTGACGGATTACTCTCCCGCGGCCCTTGCGACACGTCGTGCACGCGTTGTGAGGCTGCTGTCGCAATTGAACAGCATGCGCACAAGCAAGTGGAGTAAAGATGATCAGATCGACTGGCTTTTGTTCCGCGCGCAACTCGAGGCGCCCGTCTTCTTTGATCGCGTCATGGACTTCGAGCACCGCGATCCGCAGGTTTACGTCAACGAGTGCTCGAACGGAATCTTTTCGTTGCTGAAGAAGGAGTACGACGCGCCCAGAAACCGCGCGCTGTCTGCCACCGCGCGCCTGAAAGCAATGCCGGCGCTGCTCGAGCAAGGCAAGCGCAATCTGACGCGGCCCGTAAAGCTTTATGCTCAACTCGCGATCGACTCGGCGCGTTCGATCGACAGCCTCTTCAAAGACAGCATGATGAGTGCGCTGGCGAAGAACTTATCGCCAGCCGAAATGAACGAGCTGGTGACCGCGCGTGACACGGCCATCAAAGCGATTCACGCGTATGCCGATTGGCTCGAGAAGCATCTGAACACAATGCCGGCGTTCGCGCCGATGGGCGAAAGCAATTACAACTATCTGCTCAAGCACGTCTATTTGCTGCCGCTCGATGGAAAGCAGGTCGAGATGCTCGGGCAGACCGAACTGGCGCGCTATCGCGCGATGGAATCGATGCTGCCGGATCCTTCTCTGGCTAATCCCGACCCGTCGCGCGCGAAAGTGATTCCTAAAGATCAGGATGACTTTTTAAAAGCTTACGAGAGCCGGCAGGCGGAAATGATCAGCTTTCTGAAAGAGCACCGGCTGATCACTTTGCCGTCTTACCTCGGTCCGTTTGAGATTCGCCAACTGCCCGAAGCGTTCAAGCCGACCAGCCCTGGCGGCTTCATGAATCCGCCCGGCGTTTACGACAAAGACCCGAGCGGCTTCTATTTCATTCCGACTTACAATCCCAAGAGCGGCAACTTCTACATTCGCGCGGCGATCGAAGATCCGCGGCCGATTCTCGGGCACGAAGGAATTCCCGGCCACTTTCTGCAACTGTCGATCGCCAACAATGTGAAGAACGAAATTCGGCGGCAGCACGGCGACGGAGTGATGATTGAAGGATGGGCGCTGTACGGCGAAGAGATGTTGATGCGGACAGGGTTGTATCCGGCGAACTCAGCTTCGCAGGGACAGATTCTGCGTTTGTCGCGCTATCGCTCAGCGCGCATCGGCGTGGATGTGAACCTGCACACGGGCCGTTGGACGTTCGACGAAGCGGTGAAATATTTCATGGAAGCCGGCGGCTTGGATCGCGAAGCCGCGACTGGAGAAGCGGCCGGCGCCGCGGCGAGCCCGACGCAAAAGATTACTTACATCACAGGCAAGTGGCAGATTATGCGTCTGCTCGGCAAGTACCGAGACCAAAAGGGCAAAGACTTTCGTCTCGGCCAGTTTCACGACGACCTGATTAAGAATGGCAGTTTGCCGCTGTCGATTATTGAATGGATTGTCTTGAATGATCGGTCGTCGCTGGATCTGGCGGTGAAGTGACAAACAAAAGTGGGTCATTTTTCGGAGGCCCTTGAGCTTATTTAGCGAGCGGACTACTATGTTTTCCATGCCACTTACTCTGGATCAGATCACGGAAGAGGCGATCAAATTGCCACCGGCATCAAGGGCGTTGCTCGCCGATAGACTCGTTCAGAGCCTGGAGTCCGAGGACTCTGACGAGATTCAGCGGCTTTGGTCGGTAGAAGCGGTTCGCCGCCGCGACGAGATTCGCGCGGGGCAGGTTCAGCCTATTTCCGGTGAGCAGGTCATCGAAGAGGTTCGCCGACTGGTTGGCCGATGACTGAATGACCTACGACTTCCACCCGGAAGCGCGTCTGGAATACCGCGAAGCTGCTGCTTTCTATGAAAACCGTCGCTCCGGTCTCGGCGCAGCTTTCACAATCGAAGTTGAAGCTGCAATTGAACGGATATTAAGAAATCCGAAAAGCTGGCGCGTGATTGAGCAGGACGTCGGCGCTGTTTGACGCACACGTTTCCCTACAGCATTCTCTACTCCATTGAGGTTGACTCAATCCCATTATTGCCGTGATGCACTTACATCGCCGGCCCGGCTATTGGCAGGAACGATTGTCTCGCAAACTGTAGTAATTGGACGTGAAACCGCTCAATACATCCTTTGCTGAAGCCGTCGCCAACAGCTTTGCGCAACAATCAATCATGAATCTGATTGGCGCGCGGCTCGCCCGCGTCGAACCCGGCGTTGTGGAAATTGAGTTACCCTTTCGCGCGGATCTGACTCAACAAAACGGACACCTTCACGCGGGAGTGATCACGACCATGGCGGACTCGGCAGCCGGTTACGCAGCACATACTCTAATGCCGGCCGGCTCGCGGGTGCTTAGTATTGAATTCAAAGTGAACTTGCTGCGGCCCGCGCGCGGTGAAATGTTTGTCGCGCGCGCGGAAGTTATCAAGGCTGGACGAACGTTGACTGTCGTCCGCGCGGATGTCTTTGCCCTCCGCACGAATTCTGAAAAAGAGTTGGTCGCCACCATGCAAGGTACGATGATGTGTTTGCGTTGAACCGTTCGCCTCTTAATAAAAGCGGCGTTGCGGCTGTGCCGCCTGATGTGCGGTAAGGCTCTGCCTTACCGTTTTAGGTCAATGCTCCTGAATGGGCTATGCCCATTCTTCGTGCCGTTAGGCACGAAATGTTTATAGCTTCCCGATTTCGCTTTTGATCTAAGCTCTGAAGGAGCGAAATGTTTATGTCGCTCCTTCAGAGCTCCAATTTTTGGGTCGGCCGCGAACTATAGACATTGCGCTCCTAACGGAGCTTCAAACTTTTGCGTTTGGATTGACGAGTTGGCTTCCTCAAGCTAGCCAGATATCCCATGAACGCACGGAGATGATCGAGGCCGTTTTCGTAGGCATACAGCGCAGCAAGGAAAGCTGTCTCATGCGCCGCCAATGTGTTCCCTTCCCTGGCCGCGTTTGAGATCGCTGTTATGAGCGCCGCTCGTGATTGATCTCGCGTTGAGACCGTTAACGTCGCGACCCTTTGGACTCGACCAGCCTTGATGTTATCCATCACTCGCACCATTTGCCGGACAAATGGCTCGATTCTGTATCGAATTGTCGATGACAAGACTAGGTGGCGGATCTCTTCTTGCGGTAAGGCAAGCTGCTTGCAATCGAGATTCTGCGGCCGATCTGCGGACGCGCCGCGCTGTTTGGTGCGACGTAGCTTCTTACGGATGCGATCAGCCGCCATGAGTATTGCGTTGCCAGGCTGACGTTTGATACCCCAAATGATCGTCAGTGTCTACAGACTATGAGTGACAATCTACAAGTAATTGGGATTTGACGGGCAGCCACGCACCATCCGACGCGTATTGCTTTGCCTCACTAATCTGCACGCGAAGCGCTTGATTTCTCTTTGCACCTCGTGCCGTTAGGCACGAAATGTTTATAGCTCCCGTACTCTCTTTTGAAACTAGCTCTGACAGAGCGCGATCTATTTCGCTCCTCCGGAGCTTTTGAAATTTGAGAGGGCGATTGTGAGCTATAAACATCGCGCTCCTGACGGAGCTGAAGACACAGTCCGATGGTTCGCCAAGTGATGACAATCCTCAACGCCTGATGTATAAGGGCGCAGCAATCTCAGACCCCGCGCGAGGTGCTATGCCCGACTCACCTACCTCTGAACGCTTATCCGATTTTGTTTGCTACTGCAGAGACCTGCAAACTGACGATGACAAAGATCTTATGCGTCGTGCGTGCGCTGGACAACCTTTCTACAGAGAACACGAAGGACAGCCTTACTGCGTGCTTCACTTTCCCGGCAAGGAGAAGAGTGTTGATTTCGAGGCTGCACTCGTTAGAAAACTCGAGAAGGAAGATTTCAACTTTTGTGGGGCGTGGTTTCCGGCAAAGGTCTCATTCGACAAGGTTGAGTTCTCAACTGCTGCAAATTTTCAATTTGTGACTTTTTTAGCAGAGGCGAGCTTCGAGCGGGCCCGATTCGCTGACTCAGCGGATTTTCGCGACGCTACTTTTGCGAGCGAAGGGCATTTTTACAGCGCACACTTTTGGGGGTACGTGTATTTCACACGCACGAAATTCAACAGGGGTATTTCGTTTACCGGTGCGACATTCGAGGCACGAGCTTTCTTTAATAACGCCACGTTTGACCGCCGAACTCATTTCACTTCCGCGCTATTCAAAGAACGCGCTTACTTCATGCAAACCACTTTTTGTGGAAAAGTGTATTTTCATTACACGACTTTCGCTAGCTACGTTATCTTTTCAGGCGGGAAGAAACGCGTCTTCGGTAACCAGACATCAATCGACTTTCAGTTTTCGCGGTTTGAAAGACCGGAAGCCGTTTCTTTTCATACGGTAGCTCTAAGACCCCACTGGTTCGCGAATTTGGACACTCGCAAGCTGACTTTCATCAACGTCGATTGGCCGTGGGGCAGGAATAGCCTTGCTCTTGAACTACAGGAACTCAAGCGAAATGGCATCCTTTCTCCGCACCGACTTTTGGCGATCATTTACACACAGCTCGCGGTGAATGCCGAAGACAACCACCGCTATGAAGAAGCCTCGAGGTTTCGCTACATGGCAATGGATGCCCGGCGCCTGAAATGGAAATTGCGGGGCAGTTCACATTGGAAGGCGATTAAGAGAACTCTGAATAGACTAGCTCGGTCTATTAGGCGTAACGGTAAGAGCTTGGGACGAACGCGAACAAGATTGAAACGACTCCTGATTGTCTACTGCGCCGGTTTTGACTTACTGCATTGGATTTACTGGGTAGCAAGCGGCTATGGTGAGCGAATCATGAGGGCCTTTACTGTGCTGATCGTATTCTGGCTGCTCTTCGCTGGGGTTTACACGCGAGTCGGCTTCGCTCCATCCGAGCAAAAATTGGGGCGTGAAAGCGATGTGGCAATTGCAAAACGCTTTGATGTTGTTGAATCGCTGCCATTCAAACGTGCACTGGCCTATAGCCTAGGCGTCATGACGCTGCAACGGCCTGAACCGAAACCAGCAACGACGGCGGCGCAGACTGTCGTACTTCTGGAAACAATTTTGGGTCCGGTTCAGGCGGCCCTTCTTGCACTCGCCATTCGACGAAAGTTCATGCGCTGATTTTCGTGCCAGTAGGCACGAAATGTTTAGAGCCCTAATTCAATATCAGAACCCAAAGCTCTGAAAGAGCGTAATGCATCATGTCGCTCCGACGGAGCTTAGGAGATTTGAGGGGCTACGGTGGACTATAAACATTGCGCTCCTAACGGAGCTTGGAATTTAAACGGGCGTTCATAGCTGTAAACATCCGGCTCCTACGGAGCTATCTCAGGAGATGATTAGATGAAGAAGCTCATTCTTGTAGTCACTCTGACAGCAGCCTTAATCGGTTCTTTTGCCTCCTGTCGCCATCTTGGCAAAGGCGTTCAGGGTTCCGGCGTTCGCAAGACTGAGAAGCGAGACTTGCCGGCTTTCAAGTCGATTGAAACCAACGGCGCTTTTGCAATCCAGGCTACCTGTCAACAAGCGGCCAGTTTTGAGATCGAAGGTGACGACAACCTTCTGCCGTTAGTCAAAACTGAAGTGCGCAACGGGGTTCTCCGCATTTTCAACGATGGCTCGTATACGGCGACGCGGGCGATTACCGTGCGCATGACGCTTCCGGATCTGGAAGCGATCAGTTCAACCGGAGCGGCCGACATTCAGGTTGCGAACGTGAAAAACGATCAACTGACAATTAGTTCGCAGGGCGCCGGAAGAATCGAAGCGGCGGGCGAGACCAAATTAATCAGTATAAGCTCAACCGGCGCCGGTCAGATCGACACCGGCAGACTACGCGCTGAGCGCGCAAAAGTGTCGGTCACGGGCGCGGCCCACGTCGATGTCTATGCGAGTCAACAACTGGACGTAACAGTTTCGGGAGTCGGACAAGTCACCTACGGTGGAAATCCGCCGGTCGTGAATAAGAGCGTGACCGGGCTCGGCAGCGTAAGCAAGAAGGAATCGGGAGGCAGCTGATCGCCCGCGCGTCGGACCATTCGGAACCCACCAGCCACTAACCACATTGCCGATCCCGGGGCTTAGTGCTCTAATTGGTCCAGTAGCTAAACCAGCCTCTCCCGCTATATCCTTTCCCTGCTTAGTGCCCTGCTTCCCCGGAGGTAACGAACATGCGTTGGAAAGCTTTCCTTTCAATAGTCGCAGTTGCATTTCTCTTGCCGGTGCGCGCGCAACAACCGCCGAAACAGGACCCGCCTCCACCCTGGCGCGTCACTACACCGCTTGATCCTCAGCCGGACAAACGCCCATCAGACGACGACGATGAGATCGTACGAATCACTACCAATCTGGTGCAGATCGACGCGGTCGTTACAAAAGACAACAAGCCGGTAACCAATCTCACGGCTGACGATTTTGAACTCCTCGAGGATGGAAAGCCGCGGTTCATTACGAGCTTCTCGTATGTCACATCGGTCGCGAAACCCGCGGACAAGTCTGAGACGGTTACTGCAAGTTCCACTACAGCGAAAAACGCGGTGATGCCGCCGGCGCCGCCATTCAAAGCCAACGAACCGCACCGCACGATTGCATTCGTTTACGATGATCTCGGCAGCTCGGCGGGGACGATCGGTCAAGTAAGAAAACAGATTCGGAAATTCGTTGAAGAGGAAATGCAGCCCAACGACCTGGTGGCGATTATTCGCACTGGAGGCGAAGTGGGCGCGTTGCAACAGTTCACTAACGACAAGCGAGTGCTAATGCGCGCGCTTGAAAATTTGCGCTATAGCGCGTCGAGTCGCTTGGGTATTTCGATATTTCCTTCAGGTATGGACCCGCTTGTGAGTGGCAGCGGTGGCCTGGCATATGCGAGCCAGTCATTGGCCCGGAGCACCAGTGTGTTGCAGTTTATTCTACTCGGCATGCGAGAAATCCCAGGGCGCAAGTCCATGATTCTGATGTCTGAGCATTTTCCGGGCGAACGAATGTCTGCGGACGGCGTTGCCGGTGATTCAATGTTCAACCACTACCGCGGAGTAAGAAGGCTCGCGGAGCTGGCGATTCGGTCGTCGGTGGTGATTTACGGCGTGGACATTCGCGGTTTAGTGCCATTCGCGATGGCGCCCATCGATTCTTTTCACAATCCCCTTACCAGACCCGCGGGTGATCAGCCATTTCGCGCGTTGTCAGCCCAAAGTACTTGGCTTCGGGAGAGTCGCGCCGGTCAGGACTATCTGGCGAAAGAGACGGGCGGCTTCGTCATCAAGAATTCCAACAACTATTTCAAGCGAATCACTGAAGACCAGACTGGTTACTATCTAATCGGGTATCGTCCGGATGAGACGACGTTCGATCGTAGCTTTCACAAAATTACCGTGAAGGTCACAGGCTCGGGCCTGAAGGTGCGTACGCGATCCGGATTTTACGGCATGACGGATGAAGATGTTCGCCCGCTGCAAATATCGAGTCACGATCGCGTGAACATGGCGCTGATGTCGCCGCTGGGCGCTTCGGATATTGAAGTGCATCTGACCGCGCTGTTCGCCACGGCGCCAAAAACGGGCTCGCTGCTGCGTTCCTTGATTCATTTCTCAGCCCGCGATCTCGAATTCACCAGGGAACCCGGAGGCGGGCACACCGCCACTTTGAACCTGGCGGCAATTGTCTTTGGAGACAACGGCAATGTCATCCAACAAATCATCGAAACGCGCTCGATTCGAGTCGATGACCAGGATTTGGATCTGCTAAGGGTCGACGGCCTGGTTTACCAATTTGACGTCCCGCTGAGGAAGCCAGGGGCTTATCAATTCCGCGTCGCCGTCAGGGATGCAACGTCATCTCAGATCGGAACGGCACGTCAATTTGTCGAAGTACCGGATCTGAAGAAAAATGTGCTGACGTTGTCCGGCATCACCGTTTCACTTGAGGCGCACGCAGATAGCCAAAACCCCTCAGTTAGCGATTTGAGAAATGCCGCTATTCGCCGCTTCGTACCAGGTTCCAATCTCTGGTTCGGCTACATCATTTACAATGCGCGCGCGGGCAAGGCTAACGCTGGGGCGTCGCTCACGGCCCAATCCCGAGTTTTTCGTGAGGGCCAGCTCGTCCATGAGGGAGCGCCGCAGCCGATCGATCTCACCAGCCAGGGCGATTTGAAACGAATCCAAGCCGGCGGCGGTCTCAAGCTTGGCATGCTGCCTGTCGGCGAGTACCAACTTCAGATTGTCGTGAGAGATCACTCTTCTGGAAAAGAGAAACCCCGTGTCGCATGGCAAATGATAGATTTTGAAATCGTGAAATAGGATCGGTACCCGTGCAGTCGGTATAATGCGCGCGTGTCGCTGCTTACCGAAACAGAAATCCGCGTCCTTGGCTCGCTGATCGAGAAGCAGATCACGACGCCTGAATACTATCCGCTCACGCTCAACGCGCTCACCGCCGCGTGCAATCAGAAGAACAATCGGAATCCGGTGATGTCGCTACCCGAAGCGGACGTCGAACGCGCCCTCGACAGTTTGCGCGACCGGAACCTCGCCTACGTCTTTCACGGCAGCACGAGCCGCGTGCCGAAATTCAAGCACGTCGCGCCTGAGATTCTCCATCTTAATCCCGCGGAACTCGCGGTGATGTGCGTGTTGATGTTGAGCGGTGCGCAGACCGTCGGCGAGATTCGCACGCGTGGCTCGCGTCTTCACGAGTTCTCAGGCCTGGAAGAAGTTGACGAGACTTTGCACGGGCTCAGTGCGCGCGATTCCGATCCGCTCGTGGTCAAGCTGCCCAGACAGCCGGGACAAAAAGATGCTCGCTATGTGCATCTGCTCTCGGGCGAGCCGGACCTGGCACACCTGGAAGCCACCACCACGGAACAGCCGGCGCGGCGCGCCGATTCTGCGCGCGCTCCCCAACTCGAAGAGCAGGTTCAAGCGCTGCGGCAGCAGGTGGAGGAGCTTGCGAGGCAATTCGCTGAATTCAGAAAGCAGTTTGAGTAACGTTTCGACGTCAGTGTTTCGAGCCCCGGTGAAGCAATGAATGATGCGCGACCGCTGCTGGCGCTCCTCTCAACCGTTCTTCTCTTCTCGCCCGCCTTTGCTCAGGACAAGGCTGTTCCTCTGTGCAGCAAAAAAGCGTTCGCCGCGGTGCGCCCGCTGCCAAGGCTTGAATACGAATGTTCGGAAAGTTTAATTGAGAGTGACAGCCGGATTCTGCGTCTGCCGCGAAGACGTGCGTCGCTCGCGCGTATGGTCCAGACGCTACGTTCATTTACCGATCCGGCATGGTGGGAGTCGACCGTTACTGAGTTGAACGCTTGTGAACTTCACGGCAGCGCCGGTGAGTTGAGCGAAGAAGAGAAAGCACGCTGGCGAACTGGCGGTCTTTTCACGTGGCTTTTCGGCGATGAACAAACGCGCCTCGTACTGATTGCCGATCCGTGTTACCAGACTGGCTTCAATGGCGCGAATGCATTTGTGCTGCACCGGCGAGACGGCCGCGTGTTCGTAACTCAGGTGCTGGACGGTTACTACTCGCGCGCCGACAATTCGGTCGGCATTGACTTCGCCGATCTGAACGGACAGCGAATAGTTGAAGTCACCACCGGCAATAGCATGCCGCCCTCGCTGGTCAGTTACTTCTTTGCTATCGACCGATCGGGACACGCAACCCCGAAGCGAATCTTTCGAACCGATGGCCGGCTGACGAACAAAATCTACTCGGCGATGCTCCTGGCTGAGCCGCGAGATCTCAACCTGCCTGTCGATTCGAATGAACTGAATATCATCCGCAATGGAAGACTGGCGCGGGGCTTCAGCGCTTACGAAGAACACGAACGCGGGGCAATCGAAGCGAACGGCCGCAAGCTGCGCCGCGTGGTGTATCGCTGGAACGGCAGGTTCTATGCGAGAACGAACTAGCATACTCGTGTAGGGTTCTTTGCGTTTCTTTGCGGCTTGGCGCCTTTGCGTGAACCCGCCGTTCGCGCAAAAGGCATTTCACGCAAAGACGCAAAGGATCGCCAAGGCGAAACGAACACACATGACCTCTGAATCTTATTGACGAGCACGCAACCCAGCGTTAACATCCGCCGCAATTTAGGAGGCCCTAATGATTATTCGTCGCTTCTATTTTGCTTTATTGGTGTCGCTCGTTTTCGCGTCGGCGGCGCAGGCGCAGTACAAACTGGAAACCTGCGAAGACTTGAATATCACGAAGCAGCAGTACGGCGGCAGCGTTGTCGAAACTGCGGCGTGCGTAAATCCGACGAAGACCTTCAGTCCGAAAGGAACGCTGCGCAACGTCCATATCGTCTACTCGTTTCCAAAAGTGCCGACGGGGGCAGGCGTGACGTTCCTGGTGACAAAGGACAACGCGGACGGCGAGCACGTGCAGTACATCGACTATTCGGTCTCGCCCAATCACACGACCGCTTACGCGCAACTGACGATTAACACGCCGGGCAAGTATTTCGTGCGCCTCGTGAACTTTTACAACAAAGCGCAGGTGTGGGCCACGACTGATTTTAACGTGGGCGCAGACACCGTTGGGCCACGCGCGGCGGGCAATACCGCTTCAGGCGGAGGCAAAGTCAGCATCTGCAAAGAAATTGACGACAACTGGAAATGCGTGGGCCAGTCGAATCAATGGGCGGCCAACACGCCGTTCAATGTGTTGTTCGAAAATCCCACGCCGGTGGGTGTCGATTTCATCGGGATCGTTTTTCACAAACAGGGACCAGACGGTAAAGACGTGGCTTTCGTCAACGACTATCAGCAGAACATTGGCGAGACGAATCGAAAGTACGCGACGGTCGGCGAGCAGTTGCGACTGCCCGCCGGCGTCTATTCCGTTTACATCATCGCCTGGGGCAAGCGCGAAACCATGGAGCACAGGGGAAACTTAACGGAATACTTTGCCAAGATGACGCTGACGGTGAAGTGATCTATTCCGAATAACGATCCGCGCGAAAGCGAAACAGTTTGACGGGCGAGCCGACAGGAATGCCGGCTTTGCGTGAAGCGATCTCGACTTGTTCCGCCGCCGCCTTGATACCTTCGAGGTTTGGGAGCAAAAGACCTCGACGCCCCGATTCATCTTCCACGATCACGCCATAGGTTTTCGGATCCAGATCCGCAAGTGTGCAAGGCTCAGGCGCTGACAGCACATCGACCGAATACTTCAGGTTCGGGAGTTCATCGGCGCGCACGGGCGGGAAGCGCGGGTCGCGTGTGGCAGCGCTGACCGCGTTGGCGATGATCTCTACGGCGAGCGAGTCTTTGACCGGATCGATCGTGCCGATGCACCCGCGCAAATCGCCTGCGTGCGTCTTGATCGAGACGAAGCAGCCGGCGCGGAAAGAAAGGTCAGACCCACCTGCATTAGCGGGTGGGTCAGGCGGGACGACGACTTCTCCGGTTTTGATAAAAGTTTCGATCGTGTGCCGAGCGAGCGCGGGGATATCCGGGTACGCAGACGTCTCGTCTGCACGATCGACAGCGGAAGAAGCAGGCGGGACGCCTGCGTACCCAGACATGAGTTGCGCGACAAGATAACCGACGCCGAACGGCCCTTCGTAGCTGAGAACCTCGCACGAAGCTTGGGCATCTTCCACTACACCCAACGCCACCAGCATCGATCGATAGCCACACTCACCGGCGAGCCGGCGCAGATCCTGATCGATAGTCGCGATTCGATATGGTTGGCAAGATTGAATCGCGTCAACGACTGCTTCATCGAACCGGTGCGCTTCTGAATTAAATCCTGCGGGCGCGCCGGGTTTCAATCTGTGACTGAGATCGCCGCTGGCGATAAACGCGACCGGCCGTCGCAACGTAGCGATCGCCTGGCGAATGCAGTTACCGAAGCGCAGGTGATCTTCGTTCGAAAGAAAGCTGTACCCGAGCGCGACGACTTTGCCGTTCCAACCGTTCCGTTGGAGGAAATAGAGCGGCACCGCTGTACCGTGATCGAGATCGGCGCCCAGAATTCGCAGCGTGATTAAGTTGTGTTGTTCGGCGGCTCGCGTGATCTCAGACAGCAGCTCGGCATCGAGCGCGGCCTCAACAGTCGCTTCGGGCGCGCGAAACATCGAGAAGTCTCCGTAAAGCTTCGGGCCCTCGTAAGCGACGAACGCCACCGGTTCGAGCGGCGCATGCGGCGAAATCAGAACAACGGTTTCCGCGCCACTGTTTATGACGCGCCGCGTCAGTTCAGCCATCGCACTGATGGAATTTTGCACCTCGGCACACGACTCGCCGCCGACTTCCGGAACCATTATCGGCGGATGCGGAGCGATGCCGGCGAAAACTAGTGAGTCAGCAATGGCCATAGGCGAACTCTGTCGGCCAAAGAGGTTTTGAATCCGCTTGAATGGCGAGATTCTAGCACCGGCGTTGGTGTGTCAGAAGCCCGAGCATCATTAGGGCGAATGTTAGTCAGCGCGACCCACCGCTAATCCCGATGCATCGGAAGTGGTGCTGAACTCATATCGCGGTTTATGATTAGCCGCTCATGAAGCAGTTTGACGTGATCATTGTGGGCGCCGGGCCCGCCGGATCGTTTGCCGCGGAACGGCTCGCGGGCGCCGGCGTGCGCGTGGCGCTGTTCGACGGGCGGCCCGAGGGCGAACCAAAGGCCTGTGGCGGCGGCGTAACGTCAAAAGCTTTGAAGGCCTGGCCGCATTTGCTTGAGGCCGTGGGACGAACGATTGACGAACTCGACATGTATTCGCCTTCGGGCAAGCACCTTCACCTTAAACTGGACGAGCCGTTCGCGGTTTACTCGCGCATCGCATTCGACACTTTCCTGCGCGAGCGTGCGCGCGAAGCGGGCGCTCAAGTGTTCGCAGACAAAATCTCCGGCCAGGGATTTAAGCGGACCGATGACGCCTGGACGATCAAAACAAAGAGCGGCGCCGAGTTTTCCTGCCAGTACCTGGTCGGAGCAGATGGCGCGAACAGCGCGATTGCGAAGAGGCTTGCCGGCCCTTTGCCGCCCGCTGAGATGGAAGTTGCATTCGGTTATCGCGCGCCGTTGCCTGAGTCACCCGACGCCGCGACGGTGGTTGCTTTTCTGCCCAAGTGGGTTGGTTACGCGTGGGCGTTTCCGCGAATCGATCATGTGAGTTTCGGGATTGCGACCACGCAGGACGCATTCGATCACGAAGCGCTCGATCGCTTGTTGTGGGATTTCATGGTGAGTTACTACGAAGTCGCGCACGTTGGTAATGCGCGTGCGATGCGACTCTGGTCACGCAAGCGCGACGAAGCGGAATTTAAAAACTTGCGGCCCAAGGCTGAGCGTTACGCCGCGCGGATTCCCGGTCTGGCGCCGCGCACGTGGGACACGCGCAAAGCCTGCGGCGACGGTTGGGCTTTGCTTGGTGACGCGGCGGGGTTTGCCGATCCGGTAACCGGCGAAGGGATTTACTACGCGCTGAAATCCGCGGAACTGTTTGCGAAGGCGTACCTGAAAGGCCAGCCGGAAGAATACGAGAGACTTTGGCGCGCAGATTTCGGAGGCGATTTAAAACGCGCGTCACAGATGCGCCGCCGGTTTTATGGAAACTTCTGGGGCGCGCCGTTTACCGACCGGATGATTGAGTTCGCGCGCGGACATCGCGGCATCCGCAAAGTCCTTGGCGAACTTGTTGCCGGCGATCAAGGCTATGTCGGTTTGAAAAAGAAGCTGGCGCGAAGTGCGCTGAAGCCTCTGTGACGCTTACAGCTCATGCGATGAAAGAAAAAGGAGAGGCGTGATGCCTCTCCTTTTTAATTGCCGAATGCTCTGTAGTTATGGCAACGCTTCAACATTCAGAAAAAACTTGAAGCTGCCGGTTTGTTGAATACCCAAAAGGAACCTAACGTCGACGGACGCACCGTTGGCAAGCGGGGTGGCCAAGGTGACTGTTCCGGCCGACAACGACGAATTGAACCCGCCGCCGTTTGGCTGTGACGGCGGCTGCTCCAGCGTCGTGCCTTGAACGGTTACATTCGATGTCCCTGAGCCGCACGGTGGGCGATCTACCGTCACGACTACTGCCGTCGACGTTCGCGGGCGCAGATCAGCGATGCCCGAGGGCGCCGGGAACGTGGTCAGGTCTATGACGCGAAAGCGAAGACGAGTCACATTGCCACCGGTAAAGTTTGTAATCGTCCTTCGGATGTCGAGAGTACCGAAAGTGGAGTTGTTCGCGGGATCGCTGGTGAAATCACGCACCCGGTTGGGTGGTGAAGCAACGCCGACACAAATATCGAGAACCGGTGCGTCGAACGAAGCATTCCGCTGAATCGGACTCGATAGGTTCTCTGGCCCCGGGGCTCCCAGCCGTTGTCCCGCGCCGGCCGACGTCCCGTTCGTGTCTACAAAAACAAAGTCCGCAGCATTGTTGTTGGTGTCTTTCGGCGTGCTTATCGTACATACACCAAATGTCGTGATCGACCCGCTCTTGCCGCAGTTGTCCCGATAGAAGCTGTAGTCGATTGAGAAGGGCGTCAGCGCCGGATAGCCGGTCCCTTCTTTGTAAAGCGTGTTGGCTTCAGATGTGGAGCCTACCGCATCCATTCGATTCGCGAGCGTGAAGTCGGCCGCCACCGATGTGTTGAAAATAGCAATGCCCGCGTTGTCCGGGATGTTTATAACGTAAGTGGCATCGCCCGTCGCGGTCGTGCCGTTGCCGGCCGGATATGAAGCCAACGAGTATCCGACGGAATTGACACATAAGTAGTGGCCGCGATTGGGTACCACGGTTCCATTGGGAACCACGCAACGCGCCACGCCGTTCGAGGCCGCGACCGCGTAGCCGGTGCTGGGCATGGCACTGGCAACGGTGTGGTCGGCGCCGCTGTTGTTGTAAAGCTCTATAAACTCATCATTCGCTCCGTTCGGCCCGCGGACGCGAAATTCACTAATGATTAATTGCGCCGACGCGCTTTGATGCGCCAGAAGAACAAAACCCAAAATACCCAAGACCAGAAATGGAACCCGACGAAGTGCTAAATGCATTCTTATCTCCTCCTGAATAGTTTCATAGCTTAGCGATCAAACTGTAGGAGTTGATGAGGACGCCGTGGGTTAAGCGCGACGTTTTAGAGCAGTGAACTGCGAACAGTATCGTCATTAACTAACTAGAGGTTAGTTGGAGTCAATGACGTCTCAAGATCTAGAATTTGCCCAAAGTAATAGCCGGAACACAGAACCCTTATCGTGAAATCCTGGAACCCTAAGGCGATCTGACTTAATTGGGGGGATGCCTTTCGGCGGAAACATATTATTTTGACCGGCGGAACCTGTCAATAAGATTCCGCGACGCTGTTCATGGCTGGAGGGCAAGACAAAGGGAGCGGCAACTGCGCTCCCTTACGTGCTTGCGAAGAAATTGATCAACCGACTTCTTTGAGTTAGGAGGCGAACGCACGCATTGCGTGTGTCTGCCAATCTACTTGCATGTGAGCGGCGCCCTTCGCTTAGAGTGCCTCAGAACCGTTGAGTGCCTCGATATTAACAAAGAACCTAAACGAGCCGGTTCGCATGACGCCAAGTTTGAAGACTATGTTAAGGCTCTCGCCGGGCAGTATCGGGTTAAGGAGCGTTATCGTGTCGGCCGACAGGCTCGAGTTATTGGCTCCGCCTCCCCCTTGGTCGGGAGGTTCCTCCAGGCGGAGGCCCGTCACGAAGACCGGCGCGGGACCCCCAACCAGGATCTCGTCCGTCGAGGTCAGCGCGCGCAGGTCGGCGCATGTTGGGGCTGAACATCCCGGTGTCCCGAACGACGTGATGTTAATGATACGGAACCGCAGCCGCGAGATGGGCTGCCCCGTGTTGTTAGTGATGGTGCGACGAATGAGCATTGTGCCGAAGTCAGCGTTCGTCTCAATGGCGAGCGCGTTGCGCTCGCGGTTTGGCGACGACGAAGAGCTTGCCGACGGCTCGAGCAGTGTCCCGGCAATCGTGGTGTGATTCACGATCGGGCTTTGGAGGTTCTCCGGACCGGGCGCACCTAACCGGGCAACTTGAAGCCCGGGGGCCGTCCCGACGAGCAGGAAGTCCGAGGCGTTGTCTGCGGTGTCGCGGGGCGTGACGCTGCTCAGATCGCGATAGTACGTGTGTTCCAGGTTGCCCGTCACCACGTTCGAGATGCCGCTGCCTTCCTTGTAGAGCGCGGGCGAGTTCGCGAACCCAACCGCGTCGAGTCGCGTGGCCGCCGTAAAGTTTAAGCCGTTCGTCGTGGCAAAGAGCGCGACGCCGGCGCCATCGGGAACGTCAAAGTCCCAAGTATGGTCTGGAATTGTATGAGCGAAAGTCCCGTTTAGTCCGTTCAGGACGCATGGAGCGGCCAAGGCCACAGGATTCGGGCCCTTAGCCATAGATATAATGGGGCTGCCGTCGCCCCCAGGATAGTTGCACAGGCTGTATCCGTTCGTATTGCCGCCGAGCAGGTGGCCGCGCGCCGGGATGACTCGACCGTTCGGGATAGTGAAGATCGGCCCAGTGATCGTCCCGTCCGATAGGGCGACCGTCCATCCGCCCGTCGCGTCGAGCGACTCGACGATGATGTCTGAGTCGGTGTTGTTACAAAGCTCGATGAACTCGTCCTCGGCCCCGGCCGGGCCACGCAGGCGTAGTTCACTGATGATTACCTGGCCGGCCTCGATCAGAGTAGGCGCGGGCGTCCCGCTTAGGGTTGGCGCTATGACCTTTGACCCGGGCGCTTTGACCTGCGATCCAGCAAGAGCAGTTTTTGTGACACCTCTACCTGACCCGTCTGCCGGACGCAATCCACTTGGGATATTGTTTGCGGATGCACTTGTTTGCGGAACTACGTTTACCGAAACAATCGTTTGCGGAGATACGAGAATACTCGGCAACACGATGCGGGTCACTTTCGCTCTTTTGCGCCGAGGCTTTCGCTTCTTCTGGGCAAACACGCTTACATCCAGAAGGGACAAACAAACCACCGCCAACGTTGTCGCAACGCCCAATCGAACAGTTCTATTCATGCTCCGTCCTCCCCCTTGAGTTCGCACGTTCGATACCCCCCGTCGCGAACAATGCCGATCGCTATTCCGATTCAGGTCTGGTTGTGCAGGCCATTTTGTAAGCGATAATTCGAACAGTGTCAAACGAAATTTGGGCCACAAGTCTATTAAAAGTGTGGCGTCAGCGTGTCCTTTATTCGAATCCGGAATCGCGCGAAGATTTGCAGCTAGCCGGCCGGGTGTTCGTAATGACGTTGGGCTCTGATTGAGTTCGATCCGCGAGTCGCAGTTGACGACTTCAATCGACTACTTAACTGGCTCAAATACGGATTGCTCCCGAGCTGGCCCACCAGCCATGGCCAATCGATAAATACGGCGTAAGCCGCCAGGTGATAAGGGAACGAAACGTTCATGAAGAAGATCGTGGCCACATGAAAAATGATGCCGAACGGCAGAATTATCCGCCGCGCCAGTTTGGAAAAAATCGCCAGCGGAAACGCTAGCTCCCACAAGACAATCAGTAAAGTAAGCACGGCCGTAAATTCGACGGCGTTCGGCAGCCAAAATGCCAGCCGATGTTGCGTATCGTGCAAGTTATCCAGCGAATGCAGGATGGCGACGGTGGGCAGGTTATCGGAATTGAAATACTCCACCCCGGTCACGCGCAACTTGATCACCGCCGAACTGAAGTAAGACCACGCCAGCAGCCCCCGTAACAGTAAAATTGGAAAGCCATAAACGACATCACCCACGCGCGTCCGCGTGCGTCGCAAGAGCGAATCGATTGACCAGGCATCGCCACACGGGGTAAATGCCAGGGCTATTAGCATGTAAACGACGGGCATCTCATCATGATTAAAGTGGCCGAAGCTGCGGACTAGTCCCTGGTAGAAAAGAAACAGCAGCGCGGCCGATTTGGTAGATGCACTGGTTAGGTATCCGGCGGTTGCGGCGGCGAGCGAAACGACCAAAGCAATTTTCAGCGCCAGCATTCCGCGGGGCGTCAGGACAATCTCGTAAAAGCGCCAGGAGAGGATTTGCAGCAACCCGGTCGGTCGCATCAAAGTAATCGGTAAGCGTCCGAGATCGACAAAACCAGTCGCGAGCACCTCGATCAACACGAAGCCAAAGAGCGCCGCGCGAATACTGCCGAGCGCGGCCGCACTAGTCGGCACAAATCTTTTTAGAGTTCCACTCGCCATGTCTGAACAAAGCGGTCGTAGTTGGCGTAGGCGCCGCCGTCCCAGCGATACGCATCCAGCCGTACGGCTCTTAACCGACCCGAGGAAGTCTCCGGTAAATGCGCGTTGTAGATCGCACCCCAGGCGCGGAGTAGTTCCGGCAAACGGGCCGCCGGCGGCAAGTTCGCAGTTCCACCGGTCGTGGAAAGTAACTCAAGATTGGCAGGATGCGGATACCGAATGGAGAAACTTTTGTTTTCGACCGTGGCGGAAACAAATCCCCAGGCACGTCCGGCAAGCGCATTCGTTAATTCGACAGGCGGCAACGAAATCGTTTCGCCGGTCATAGTCTCACCGCGCAAGATGTAATAGTCGGTGCCGTCTTTCAGACGCCCGCCGGACATCATCATTGTCGAGGCTGCGAACGGATAGAGATTGCGGATGAACGCAAACGAAACCAGCAGTGGCCCGAACAGAAAGACTGTCAGCAACGCGTAAGTGACAATCCACCGGCGCTCATCCGAACCAGCGGGCTTGGGGTTCTTATTCTCAGCACCGCTTGCTGTCATATGTTGAGACGAGTTCGAAAACAGCGAGTCGGCTGGAAAGCTACGAAAGGAAGTTGCAAGACTTGAGGAGAGACCATCAAGCAAGCAACACAAGCAAGCAACAAAGGTATTGGCGCCGTTCGCCGTAGACCTGCAGAAACAAAATGGCCGGCTACGGCGGAAAACATCGCAACAGCCGACCTTCTTAAAAGATTGAAAGCGCCCACCCTGGCATCGACGGAAGCAAAACTCTTCTGTCGGAAAACGAACCGCAGGTGAATTAAGCCCTAGTTGGTCGCGCCGCTCTCAGTTAGTTGGAAAAACGTGGTGGCTTCGAGCACATCGACAGGCACCGAAATCTCCGGGACTACAAATTTCTTCTTTGCTGGCTCATCGGTCCCGCCGGACTCCTTTTCAGATCCCGTAGCGTCCGTCTCACCAATCAAGTCTGACTTATTCACAAGGGGTTCCCTCCTGATGTTCCTCAATGACGGCCGGGGGTGGCCGAATACCTAAGCGTTCAAAACTCACGCCGATCAAATTACATGTTGTGGGGGGTGGGGCATTCTACGATTTTTTCTCAGCACCGACAAGCACCTCCATTATCATGGACAGAGTTGGCCCAACCCAACTCTCAAAGAATCAACCGACGCCCGCCCCTTCGTCTGCTGAAATGCCTTCAGTCAGTCTTGATTAGCTTGTAATCCTGCAACTGCTGAACGACAGCCTTTACATTTCGCTGGGCGTCTTCGGGGGTCACTTCGTAACTGTCCACGAGGTTATTTGCGATCTCGACGATCGGCGCTCCGCTGGCGATGCCCTTCCAAATTAGCGTAGCCGTTTCGTTAAGCTGATAGTATTTTTTGGTGTTCAGATCGACCACGATGCCTTCCGAGTCATCGAACTCGGTGAACACAATGTGATCGTGCGGAGTGGCTTGTGATGACATAAGAGCGGTTAATTCTCTAACAAAATCGACGAGTTGCCCAGAATACCATCGGTCGGAAGCCCACCGCTAATGACACTCAAAGACGCGATTTGCAGTTTACGCGCCGCGATGTATTCTCGCTACCGAGTTCAGCGTTTGGACGCCGAGGTTAACGTCGCTTGGACCCAACGGTCAATCAAAGTCTGCTCCAAGTCACCAAACAGGGCCCGTTGATAACCGGTTCTGAATTGGACTTTGAAAAGCTGCGCCGCACATTTGAAGATCGGCGCTGGCTGGTTTTGCCGCGATTCTTTGACCAGACCCTGTTAGATCTAATTCAGGAAAAGTTGCAGGGTGCGGAATATCGAACTGTCGAACGCGAGACAGGTGTTGAGTTGCGACCGGTTGACTGTACGCCATATCTCGCGGCCGAGCTGTTGCTGAACACGCCGAAACTCTTCCGCGTGATCGAAAAGATAACCGGTTGTCCGCGAATCGCCTGTTTCAGTGGCCGCATCTATCATCGACCGCCAACCGGCGAATACTTCAGTCGCTGGCATACAGATATAAGTGACCGTGGCCGCCTCATTGCACTGACCATCAACCTGAACCGCGAGCCGTACAGCGGCGGCGCCCTTCAGATTCGATCGGCGGCAACGCGTGAACTACTTTGCGAGGCTCCGAATCCAAACTACGGCGATGCTCTGATTTTTCCGATCGATCCGCGACTTGAACACCGGATCGGAGATGTTCAAGGCAAGACCCCCAAAACCGCTCTAGCCGGCTGGTTCTTTTCACAAACCGATCCGAACTCATTGTTCGGCCGTGGCACAATTCACGCTGATTGAAGAATCCGGTCACCGGTAAATTTTGCTGAAAAGTGTGACGGAAGAGATCGGCGACTCCTCGTCGGCAGATTCTACGCAAATGAAAAAGACCGGCAATCGCGTAAGTCGCAATCGCCGGCCTTTGCACATGTTGGGAGACGCCGATACTGGCACCGACGGAAACTGATTCTTCCATCGGTACGAACTGCAGGTTAATTAAGCCCTAGGTGGTCGCGCCGCTCTCAGTAAGTTGGAAAAAAGTGGTGGCTTCGAGCACATCAACAGGCACCGAAATCTCCGGAACTACAAATTTCTTCTTTGCGGGTTCATCGGTCCCGCCGGACTCCTTTTCAGATCCCGTCGCGCCTGTCTCACCAATCAAGTCTGACTTATTCACAAGGGGTTTCCTCCAGATGTTCCTCAATGTCGGCCGCAGGTGGCCGCAGCGATGCGTATAAAACTCACGCCGATCAAATTAAATGGTGCGGGGGGTGGAGCATTCTACGATTTTTTCTCAGTACCGACAAGCACTTCCATCATCATGGACAGAGTTGGCCCAACCCAACTCTCAAGGAGTCAACCGACGCCCGCCGCTCGTCTGCTGGGACGCCTTAGTCAGTCCTGATTAGCGGTATCAGGTGGTCGCTCACGCGGGCACGCTCTTTACAACTGGTAACGCTCGGCGTCCCAGCGTGCTTGTATCAATGTCGCGCCAGGGAGTTTTGCCAAGGGTCTGCAAACAAAACAGGCACGGCGAACCGACTGACAATTCGGGCCGTTCGTCCCGGGCCTGATATTCGGCCAAAGTTGATCGCCACCTTTCAAGCTGCTGATCCGCGACCCGGCGCAACCGTTCGTAACCCGCGGCAAAACCTTCGGTGTTCAGATCGGCGGCGACATCGGGCTCACCGGCAGCGCCACGAAAACCTGACAGGTTGCAGCAAAGAGTGAGATAGCCGCGATAATCGACGTGGCAGGTCGCGCCGGCCAGCGGCGAGCACGGCGGTCTGCTTGAATCGATGTTGTAGTACCCGACGTCGAGTCGAATCGGCATCTTCAACATCTGAGCCAGCAGTCCGATTTCCTGCTCAGCCATTGTCCGTTCGGACGCCGTCAAACTGAGTTCGTGATCGAACTGATCCGAAGTCGGCAACAAATGGCCGAGACTCAGAGACGCCGCTCCCATCCGGGCGGCAAAAATCGCCATCTGTTCGAGCTGGGGAAGAGTGTCCTTGCGCACCACCACTTTGATTTCGAACGGCAATCCGTAGTGCCGACAACGGGCGAACGCCTGCACCAGGCGCATAAACGAGCCTTTACCTCGCCAGTTGTCGTGCGCTTCCTGGGTCGGGGCGTCGATGCTGAAGGCAACGTGCGTGATGGTGTTCCGATGGGCTGCAATCACGGGCCAAACCCGCTCGAAATGCCAACCGTTAGTTACGAAGCTCGCCGTCAACCCTTCACTTGCGATGGCCGCAACGGCATCGGCGAACTTAGGATGGAGTGTGGGTTCGCCCCCGGTAAAAGAGATGTGAGTAAGCTGAACTGCTTCACGCCCTTGCCGGGCAATCTCTTGCAAAAGTGAAACCGGGAAAAATCTGGCCGGCGCGTGATACAGCGCATCTTCGTCACGCAGGCAATAGCT
The DNA here is from genome assembly GCA_049273695.1 of Pyrinomonadaceae bacterium. Taxonomy (GTDB): domain Bacteria; phylum Acidobacteriota; class Blastocatellia; order Pyrinomonadales; family Pyrinomonadaceae; genus UBA11740. The sequence goes on along the minus strand of JBASRE010000042.1, from coordinate 213,466 downwards.
ACAATGCAAATTGCAAATGTTGGTAAGTTCTACGCTGACGCGTTGTGGACCGTAGGTGCGCTCGTGCATATCAGAAGTCTATCGCTACCTGGAACTCGTGTACTCAAGCATCAACTCTGATGCGCGCGTCGAATCGTGAAGCAAGTCTTTTCCGGCAAACAATATCAAGCCATCACATTGTCTCGCCAGTGCGTTGAGCGCTTGCAGATGATCGGCGCTGGTAACCGGATCGTAGCACGACCACGGGCACATCTTAATTAACTGGGCCATTGTCTCGCTGCGCGTCAGCGGTTTAACTACGCTTTCCTCGGCGCGGGTGATGGTCGGAAAGACAACCGCTCGTGGTTCACACTCAGGCAAAAACGTCTCCGGAAAAACCTCATGCGGCATGAAAGACTTCTTCGCACCTGCAAACCAATCATCACCCGCAAAGACCTCACGCACGCGGTTACTGCTGGCTTCGACAGTTGGTTGGGTGACGGCGAATGTTCGGCGCAAGGGATAAGCTTTGACAGCATTATCATGCGGTTTCAAAAACAGAACATCGTCAGTCAGAAATCGCCATCCGTTCACTACGAGTTGCAGCGTCAGTGTGGATTTCCCGCTGCCCGAAGGCCCCGCGATGAGCACACCCCGTTGATTCTGAGGATTAACTACCGCCCCGCTGTGCAGCTCGAACAAGCCGCAACGCCGCAGTGCGGTGGAGATCGCATAATTCAATACCTGCAAATCATCGCGGGTCCGGAGATCCAGCACCCTTCTCATCAGTACTTCAAGTCGACGAGGCTGGTCGCCATGCGCGACGACGCTCGCATTCTTGAAATCAAACATGCAAGTGCGGCCGTCGGTCGAACCAAGTCCGCCGCCCGAGATTTCAAATTGTTGGAAGGCGCCGTCCAGTTGGCGAGGCTGGTCTTGAAGCTTCAGGCAAATCGTCGCGTCAGGCGCGGGGCACGCGCTTGGGTGCACCGCCGTGCAGTAGTGTGCGTCCAGAAATTCGGCTAGCCCTGGGACGTCTGCGCCATTTGACTCGAACAGAATGAAACGACCGGCTATCTCAAAAACACTACCGATGGCCGGTCGTTCAAAATAGGTTGGTACCCCGGGAACGGGATCTGGACGGGTCGTACTTTCCATCGCAAGAATGCTGCGACGTCGGCTATGTTGTGGCGCCGCTCTCCGTGAGCTGGAAAAATGTCGTGGCTTCCAGGACGTCCACCGGTACCGATATTTCTGGGGCTACGAAAATCTTTTTCGCGGACGTAGAGTTTTCAGTTCCGTCCGGTTTCACTTCAGCAGTAGCAGTTTCGATAATTAAATCAGATCCATCCATAAGGGTACCCTCCTGATCTCCAATTACGGCCGATGCGGCCTCAGCATATTACACGAACAGTCCGCAAACCAAGCTCAATGTCGCGTGCGGCGTGGATTACGATTTCTTATCCGGCCCTACAAGCACCATTCGCAGTGGCTGCCGGTCGCCAATCATCAAGTCGGCACGCACGTAAAGCTTGATGTTCGGACCCAGCTCCTGAAGCGCCGATTCCAAAGACGATTTGATGATGTTGACGGTCACCAGATCCTGCACCTCACTCTTCACCTCGAGCGGGATGCCGATCTGGTTTGCGATTCCATAAAGCACCACAATCAGCGGCTGCTTCTTTGACTTTATCGATATCTGGCGATTTTCGAACTTGATCGTAAGGTCCTCGTCTTCCTCATCCTTGGAATCGACACCGTCTTCAGTGTCGCCTTCAATCACCATGACATCCGAATTGCCCTTTACCACCGCATTAAGAGCCGGTGGACGCTCGTTGTACCCCTGTAGATAAATGCCGACGGGTCGCGGCTGCTTGCCGGGCGTTGTGTCGATTTCATAGTCAATGAAAACCTGTGGCGCCAGCATCTGCATCGCCGGTTCGATCACCAGATCGCTGAAGTTCACGGAGACCATATGCTTTTCGGCGATCGGCGTCACCATCACCGGAATCTTGAGTTGCTTCGACAGCTCGGCGGCAATCGCCTTAAGACCAATATCCTTCGCTTTCAGCGAGACACCGATGATTTGATCGTTAGTGACGGTCAGAGTGAACGGAAGCTTTGGGTCCTTAGTCGCCTCAGCCGTTTTGTTGTCAGGCCCGGCCGTTTTGTTATCAGATGTGGGCGCCTTGCTTGCCGGTACCGCCGCTTTGCTGTCAGGAGGGGACGCGGGCTTGGCGGTTTCGCTTTGAGCGACCACGGACGGCAGAAGCGACCCGAAAGCTATGGCAAAGAACGCGACTTGGAGAAGCCTTCGAACAACAACCTGGGGACTATATGAATGGACTTGGAATTTCATATCGAGGGTGACCTTGGTGCGGCACCGTAACATACAACGGAAAAGAGAATCAATTTGCGGGCGGTTCGTACGCTTTCTGTTGGTGCGAATGACGGCCGAGAAGGTTGCTTGACTCCTCGACTGCCAGCGTTGGCCAAGTCACAGTCAAAGCGTATGATCCTACTGATGATTAACGCGGGAACTCTAACATTTCAGGGCTTTGCAATGCGCGAACCACTGTCCAAGACCCCGTAAGGAGGCGCGATGACAAGCTACCGTGCTCGCCCGTACGAACAGTTCAACTTTCTGATCGATCTCGGGCCTAAAGAAGGCCAGGGCCGCCATGGCGGATTCCAGGAAGTCAGTGGTGTGCGGAACATCAAGCGCCTGAACAAGTCAACGGACATAACCCTGAAGCGCGGCGTGATCGCTTCGGCTGCGTTGCAGGACTGGCTGGATGAGATACGTCGCGACGGTCAGAGAGCAAAACGTACAGTTACAATCAGGCAGCAAGACGAGGAACACCACACGGTACACATTTGGAAGCTCTTGCGCGCGCGCATTATCAAACACGTGAGCGGACCGCTCAATGCCAAGGGGACCGACGTCGCAATGGAGGAGTTGGTACTTGCCTACGAGCGGTTAGAGTTGGAGTAATCACTCGTTTACCTTCAACACCGCGAGGAAAGCTTCCTGGGGAATCTCAACGCGGCCAACTTTCTTCATCCGCTTCTTACCTTCCTTTTGCTTCTCGAGCAGCTTACGTTTGCGGCTAATGTCGCCGCCGTAGCATTTGGCAATTACGTTCTTACCCATCGCTTTCACCGTTTCGCGCGCGATTATTTTCGCGCCGATGGCCGCCTGTATGGGAACTTCAAAAAGTTGACGCGGGATTAGTTCCTTCATCTTGGCCGCCAGAGCCCGGCCTTTCGCGGCCGCCGTGTCGCGATGAAGAACCAGAGACAGGGCATCGACAGGTTCGCCCGATACCAAAATGTCGAGTTTAACCAGATTGCTTTCCCAATAACCCGCCAGGTGATAGTCGAGTGAAGCGTATCCGCGCGAAGTTGACTTCAAGCGATCATAAAAATCGAGCACGATCTCGTTCAGCGGTAGTTCGTAGGTCAGCATCACTCGACTCGACGTGATGTACTCAAAGCCTTTCTGCTGGCCGCGCTTTTCTTCGAGCAGCGCGAGAATTCCGCCCAGGTGTTCTTCCGGAGTCAGGATCGTCGCGCGAATGGCCGGCTCTTCAATCTTCACCAGCCGGCCGGGATCGGGCATTTTTGCCGGTGAATCGATTTCCGTGACCTTGCCGTCAGTCGTAGTAACCACGTAGCGCACGCCTGGCGCCGTGGTGATCAGATCGAGATCGAATTCGCGTTCCAGACGCTCTTGCACGATCTCCATGTGCAGCAATCCGAGAAAGCCACAGCGAAACCCAAAACCAAGCGCGGTGGAAGATTCAGGTTCGTAAAAGAACGACGCGTCATTCAAACGCAGTTTATCCATCGCATCGCGCAACTCTTCGTACTGGTTTGTATCCACGGGATAGAGACCCGCAAACACCATGGGCTTGATTTCCTGATAGCCTGGAAACGGTTCGGTCGTAGGTCGCGCGGTTTCGGTAATCGTGTCACCGATTTGCACGTCGGCGACTGTCTTGATTGAAGCCGTCAGGAAGCCAACTTCGCCGACGCCAAGCTGGTCGATAGGCGTCGGACGCGGGCGATTCACTCCCAGCGTGTCCACCTGATAGTCGCGACCCGCGCTCATGAAGCGAATCTTCATTCCCGGACGAATGACGCCGTCGATCACGCGGAACAAAACAATCACGCCGCGATACGAGTCGTACCATGAATCAAAAATCAGGGCCTTCAAAGGCGCGCTCGACTCACCTTTCGGCGGCGGCACATCGCGCACAATCGCTTCCAAAACCTCGGCGACACCCTGTCCCGTTTTGGCGCTGGTCAGAATCGCGTTGTGAGTTTCGAGGCCAATAAAGTGCCTAATCTCTTCGAGAGCTCGCTCAGGCTCAGCCCCGGGCAGGTCGATCTTGTTGATGACCGGTATCAGCTCGAGATTATTCTCAATTGCCAGATAAGTATTTGCGAGGGTCTGCGCTTCGACGCCCTGCGAAGCATCGACGATTAGGAGCGCGCCTTCGCAAGCCGATAATGAACGTGAGACTTCGTAAGAAAAATCGACGTGGCCGGGAGTATCGATCAGGTTGAGCACATACTGCTGCCCATCGCGCGCTTTGTAATCCAACCGCACCGCATGGGCCTTAATCGTGATGCCGCGCTCACGTTCCAGGTCCATGTCGTCGAGCACTTGTGCTTCCATCGCGCGGCCAGTCACCGCGCCGGTGAGTTCGAGCAGGCGATCGGCGAGCGTGGACTTGCCGTGATCGATATGGGCGATGATCGAAAAGTTACGAATGCGGTCAATTGTCATGCGAGCCGTAGCAGCTAGTTAATTGGAACGGGAGGTATTTTGCAACCGGCGACGTGGGAATTTTCGTTTGCGATCAGAAACAGAACGATGCGAGGATCGTCAGTAGATTTGGAAGCTGTATTCGAGTTCGATCCAAACGGAGACAGGCTTCCCGTCTTTCATGGCAGGTTTGAACTTGATTTGCCGCGCCGCCGCAATCGCGCTTTCGGAGAGGCCGTCCGGCAGTCCGGTCATCACTTCAATATGTTTGACGGTTTCGTCAGCGGCGAGAATCGCACGCAGAAGCACGTAGCCCCTGGTCAAATGACGCCTGGCTTCGCGCGAGAAGCGCGGTAGTGGCTTCTTAAGGATTTGAACCTTTTCGTCCGTTTCCTTTGACGTATAAATTCGCTCGCCATCAACCATCCTGGGAAAAGCAGGCCTCGAGGGTTTGGTCGAATCGGGTGAAGGTGAAGGCTCGGGAACGGCTGCCTCCGGCGGCTTGCCGCTCGAACCCTGGTTACGACCAGACTGAGCGTAGACCGCGGTTGAAAGCAGCGTGAGGAGTGTCAGACTGAATAAAAATCTCCGCACTATTCCGCGTTATCGATCTGCGCGCGTTGCAGCGTCCCGCTGTAATCCACGTACACCGATTTCCATTCCGAGAAGATGTCCAGCACCTGGGTGCCCGCTTCGCGATGACCATTACCGGTGCCTTTCGTGCCGCCGAAGGGCAGGTGAACTTCGGCGCCGATCGTGGAAGAGTTCACGTAGAAAATGCCGGTGTACATTTCATTCATCGCATGGAAAGCACGGTTCACATCCTGCGTGTAAATCGCGGCTGACAATCCGTATTGCACTCCGTTTGCGATTTCGATCGCCTCGTCGAGCGACCGCGCCGGAATTACCGCCGTGACCGGGCCGAAGATTTCCTCCTGCGCGATCCGCATGTCAGGTGCGACGTCAGTGAAGACGGCCGGCTCGATGAAATAACCGTGCCCGTAATCGCCCTTCGTCAAGCGGCGGCCGCCGAAGGCCAGCGTCGCGCCATCTTCGTACCGGCCCACGTCGATGTAGTTCATGATCTTTTCGACGGCGTCCTGATTGATCACCGGCCCCACATCGACCGCTCGGTCCGCACCGTTACCGATGCGCAGCGCTTTCGCGCGTTCGACCAGCTTGTTGCTGAACTGTTTGTAAACTTTCTTGTGAACGATCAGCCGCGATGACGCCGTGCAGCGTTGACCCGAAGTACCGAAGGCTCCCCAGATCGCGCCTTCGACGGCGTTGTCGACGTCGGCATCTTCCATCACGATGATCGCGTTCTTGCCGCCCATCTCGAGCGAGCAAATCGCATTGCGATCGGCGCATGCCGAAGCCACCAACCGTCCCGTTTCCGTCGATCCGGTGAAAGAAATCAGCCGCACCGCCGGATGATCCGTCAGTCTCGAGCCGACGACTGAACCATCGCCCATCACGAGGTTCACGACGCCAGGCGGAATGCCGGCTTCTTCGCACGCTTTCACCAGGTTGTAAGTTGATAGCGGCGTGTCTTCGGCCGGTTTGATAATGAGGGTGTTGCCGCAGACAAGCGCCGGGATCATTTTCCACGACGGAATCGCCATCGGAAAATTCCACGGCGTAATCAATCCGCACAGGCCCACCGGTTGCCGCACACACATCGCGAACTTGTTGGGCATCTCAGCCGGCGTGGTAAAGCCGTGCAGACGCCGGCCTTCGCCCGCGGTGTAGTAGGTGCAATCGATCGCCTCCTGCACATCGCCGCCCGCTTCCTTCAGCACCTTGCCCATCTCGCGGGTCATGTCGGCGGTGAACTGTTGTTTGTCGCGTACCAGGATTTCGCCGAGCTTGAAAAGAAGCTCAGCGCGTTTCGGCGCGGGCGTGCGGCGCCAACCGTCAAACGCCTGGCGGGCGGCTGCCACCGCTTCGTCAACGTCGTCCTGAGACGATTGCGGAAAACGGCCGATCAGATCGCGCGTATCAGCGGGGTTGCGATTTTCACTCCACTCGCCGCTGCTGCTCGGCACCCATTGGCCGTTGATGTAGTTGTGATAGGTATTCGCGCGCGTGCGCGAGGACGATTTATTAGACCTGTTTTTTTTTGCGAGTGCTCTTTTTGCTTGAACCATAACTAAGGAGTCGGGGCCGGAAGTCAGGGGTCAGCGTAGTCTTACCGGCTCCTGACTCCCAACTCCTGGCTCCCGTTATTCATAAGTAAACTGAACTATGCGCTGCACGACGCGCTTGGCTCGATGATCGTAACGCGAAAGATTGAGCACGATCCCGTCGCCCGGTTTCAGCGTATCTATAACTCGCTGAAAGTCTGCGAGCGTGCCAACCGGAGCGCGATTGATGCGCGTAATGACTTCACCTACTGATACTTCGCTCGGTCGCACATCGGCCGCAAGTCCATTCGGATCGACTTCTTTGATGTAGAGTCCTTTCACGCCGGTCAGCCGCTTGTCGGTAACTAACTGTGGCGTTAGCTCGCCCAAAGTGAGGCCGAGCCGCGCCGCGGACGTCTTGGTACTCTCAGACTTGTCTTTGTCGGTAACCGTCTCATCGCGGACGCTGAAATCCGGACGTTCTCCTAAAGCGACACTGACTGAGCGCCGCTCTAACTTGCCATCGACGTCGCGCAGGTAAGTCAGACTCACTGTCTCTCCGATAGCCGTGCCGGCTACCTTCGCGATCAAATCCTGCGAGTCCTGAACGGGTTGGCTGTTGAACTCGACGATGATGTCATTCACGCGCAGACCGGCTTTCGTGGCCGGGGTTGGCTGGCCGTCGCGTTGTTCAGTCTGGATGTCCGCCACAATCGCGCCCCGCGCGTTGGTCAACGAATACACGCGCGCGAACTCGGCCTTAACTGAGTCAAGCGTTACGCCGAGATAGCCACGTTTCACTTTGCCGTTGGCGAGAATCTGGTCGCAGACGAATTTTGCTTCGTTCGAAGGCAACGCGAAACCGATGCCGTTATAGTCACCGTTCAGCGTCGCGATTTGGGAATTGACTCCGATGACTTCGCCGCGCATGTTGATGAGCGGACCGCCGCTGTTACCGCGATTAATGGCGGCATCGGTTTGCAGGAAGCGTTGAAAAGTCTGCGACGACGCCGTGTCGCGCTCTTTCTTGGAAATAATTCCCGCGGTCACCGTCTGCTCGAGCCCGAACGGCGAACCGATCGCCAGGACCCAATCACCGACCTGCACTACATTCGAGTCGCCGAATTTCATGACCGGCAGCGGTTGCGGAGCGTCGATCTTTAGAATCGCCATATCGGTCTCACGATCTATGCCGATAACCCTGGCAAGATAGCGCTCGCCGCTCAGTAGACCGATCTTAATTCTCGATGCGCCTTCGATCACGTGATTGTTCGTGACGATGTATCCCTTGGCGTCGATGATGAATCCGCTGCCGACTCCACGCATGGGCCGTGGCGGCTGGCGGCGAAACAGATCATAGAGAGGGTTGTTCGGCGTACGATCAGACTTTTCTTCGTTGTCCTCAGCAATCTCAGTGGCTTGCAACGTGTCGATGTTCACCACTGCCGGCTCAACGTGCCGCGCGATTTCGACGAACGAAGCAGACAGCGAGTCCGGTCCCCGCGCCGCCAACTGAAGTTGGTCCTGCGCCACCGCCGGGCGCCCCGCCAGCATCGCGCCAATGCCAATGCCGGTCAGCACGCAAACAACCGCCAGGGCAGCAATCCACACGCGCAACTTTTTCAGAATGAAAGTTTCCGCGTCCGTCTTTGGCTTAAATGATTCGAACATGGTGCACCGCCTTCGAAATCTCGACAGCGTTTTAGTTGAATGAGCAGGCCACTCTGGCTACTGTCCGGGGCTGAGTCGCGCCAGTATAACCGAAAGAGAAGCGGAAAAACAGACGCAGCCGGAAACCTCAGGGGCTGCGTTGCCCGCCTCGACGAGCAACTGGATTTCGAAGGGAATTAACGATTTAGTTGCCGCTCGCCGAAGCCTCTGCGGAAAGCGCCTTTTCGATCGCTTGCTTCAGACGGTCACGACTCTCTGCCGGTGAGTACCCGCGCCAATGGCTGATGATTTGGCCGTGCTTATCGACGACGATTGTCTGCGGAATTGAACTCTTCCCATTCATCAGGGTGCGCGCCGTGGCCGGATCAGCCCAGCCGATTCGAAAACCGAAGTTCATATCGCGCACGAATTTCTGGACCTTGCCGCGCGCCGCGAGCGGGTCTTCGGTCGTCAGCGCGATGAACTCCACCTCGCGCCCGGCGAATTCCTTTCGCACTTTTTCGTAATCCGGGACCTCTCGCCGGCACGGGCCGCACCAGGTGGCCCAGACATTTACGACCATCACCTTTCCGTCAAAGTCAGCCAGCCGAAAACTGCTGTCGTCAATGGCCTTCAGTTCGCGGCTGAGCAGGCTTTCCGGCAGAACGGTCATCACCGGCGGTCCCGTCGGCACATACGCAGGCTTGCTGGTCAGCGATTCACTGGGCGGCTCTGGCGGAGGAGGTGGCGGCGGCGGATTGTTGTTCCTTCTGCCCGACTGGGCGGCCGCCGTCGCTAAGATCGTTGCAATAATAAGGGGAGCAAGAAAATGTGGAAATCTGAGACGTGACATAAGTAAAAGCGCACGCCGCCTACCTCGCGTCGTGCGCCGCACATCTTACGCCAATTCCCTAGGGTCGGTAAACACCGGGCCCGATCGGCTAGTGTCTTATTCTGTCTTGGCGGTCCTTTGCGACTTTGCGTCTTTGCGTGAAACGCCTTTTGCGAGAGTGGTTGGTTCACGCGAAGACGCCAGCCCGCAAAGAAAAAACTGCAAAGTAAGACACTACCCGCCGTCGGGCACCCAAGGTGTCCGCCATCATTCTGAAGCGTCATCTTTCAAAGCCGTGAAATCTTCGCGCTTTGAAGAGCCAATGAAAACACCGTCTTTCGAAAACCTGTACTCGCGGAGAATGTAGCTCCTCCCTCGCGACCTTCCCGACGGCATCCGCAGCCAGAGTGTAATGCTGATCTCACCGGCTTCCTTTGAAACCACCTGTGGCGGTTGAAAGGATCGGTTTTCGAAATCTTCATTTTTCTGATGCAGCACTTTGACGAACGCGAGCAGGCCCTTTACCACCCAAGCCTGCACTAGTTTCTCGCGCTGCTCCTGATTTGCGGTCTTCCAGCCAAGCGTGTCCAGCACGCCTTCCGACGAAGCTGCTTCACTCTGGCCAAAATACCGGCCGTTAACAAACACGCCTTCAAAGGCGCATCCGCGGTCAAAAGCGAAATTCCCTACTACAACAAGCGGCAGCTCGCGATCTCGACGGATACAAGTCAGGCTCCGGCGATCCATCTTCTTGCCAGTCAGGGTCTCGACTGCGGCAGCGACACCCTCGTCGGTTGAAAGGTCATGCTGCGCAGCCTCTCGTCCCTGACTAAACGCCAAACCGGGTGATGCCCAACCGGATGCCAGCGAGATAACGATGCCCGCGAAACAAAGTAACTTCGATAGAGTGATCGACATGTTCAGCTCGCTTGCGCTCACTTACACAACTGCATGCGCAGCGAGTGTTGCATGCCGCTGGTAACCGCTTCGGCATTGAAGCGGCCGCCACCGATGTAGTTCTGCTCGAGAGCAAAACTTGTAACGAGACAGTTTTGAACACCTGGCATGCGGAACATTACGTAACCGCGCTTGTATCGTCCTGAAGGAATACCGCTGCGGTGATGGTTGACCTGCCACTCACCGTGGAGCATGCCGATCTTCACAACCGTCGTCCTGGGGTCCCTGGCCTTAAGCCAGCCTCGCGCTTTAGCTTCAATCATCGGGTCGCGAAAGGTTGGCGGAAACACCCATTTGCCGGCGTTTTCATTGGCGTGTGTGACGAGTCGCTCATGCGCCGCGTCGTACTCCGCGAACACCGATTCGTCGGGCATCGTGATCCCGGCGGCCGCGTAGGCTTCCTTCCAACTCTCCATGACTTCCGCATGTCGGGCTGCTTTGTCATTAAAGTTGTGCGCCAGCACGTAGGCTCCCCATTCGCCCTTGTCGAACTCGGCAATCGCGGACTCAATGCTCTCGATTTTCGTTTTCAGGCGCGCAACCACCAACCCATTCACACACTTCTTGACGATCGCTTCGCGATTCTCGGCGGCGCGGCGAAAGTCGCCGACCAAATGATGCTCGGAGTTGCCCGCTGACCAACTAGGGTTCTCGATCCCGGGGTATTTCTGCTTGATGATCTCAAGAAAGGCGGCGCCCTCGGTTAAGTTTCTACGAATCGACTTAACGTCTCCGCACCCTGACGTAATGCTATTAGTACTCTCTGACCACCATTTGAGGGAGTACATTCCTTCGCGGTACGGGGCCATGTCTTTGTTGAATTCGCTGACCTGGTCGCGCGTCGCGCCGGTTTCTACTCTGGGGTTCGACGTGGGCCGCGTGTTAGCGGTCGGTGTCGTCGGGGTTTTGTTGCCGTTCGGATTTGGGATCGTCGGGTTCGTATTCGTGGTCGGCGGATTTTTCGGCTGCGGATTTTTCGGATTCTTCGGCAGCGGAATCTTGATGTCGCCGATTCTGATCTGCGCCGAAGCGCCGATGGCGAAAAGGGCCGTCATGAAACACAAGGCAATGATTCGCGCGAGCTTTGTTGAAGAGTGCTGATTCATTTGAGACCTCCGATTCAATCTGAGTGTGTGAGTTGATTAGTTAACGACGTAGAAGTCGCCTTGCTTGACGGTGCGCGTCTTGCCGTCGGCCAGCTTTACATCGACCGTGCCGCCGTTGACGTTGGTCACTCGCGCATAAGCGAACGACTGGTTCTCGCTGTCCTGCTTCACGATCACAAAGTCATTCTGTTTTGGAGACGCTGCGGGCGCCGGATAAGGCAGGACCTTGTCGAACGTCAGTTGCGATTGCGGAAAGCTTGCCGGCCATTTGACCGTCGCTTTGCTTGGCGACGCGCTGACCACGTTGCCGATGTACCAGGTATGATCGGTCCATTCGGCGACAACGCGTTGGCCCGCTTTCGGTTTGTAATCGGCAGGCGGATGGGGACGACCTGTCTTCGCCGATTTCAGGAAGGAGACTTCCTGCGCGTACGTTTTGAACTCAGCCGCCGCGGCTGAATTGATCTTGATAAGTTTCTCTGGCGGCACATTCAAACTGTCGCCGTTGGAAATCACCTGTACTTCGATGACGTCGCCGTTAACGCTCTTCACTTCCGCGCCTGGCCAATAAGCATCCCGCTGATGAGCCACGACGATGTCGCCGGGCATCACTTCGGCTTTCGCGCCGGCTTTCGGCAGCGTGTACACATCCACCGCGTCTACGGTCTGCGGCGACTGGCCGTACATCACTTTGTAGCGCGTGCCGTCGATGCTTTGGACCTTTCCTTCGACGTAGCCTTGCCGCGAAAACTTGAAAACGGCCGTGTCGCCGACGGCTGGCTTCGCGGAGGCTGATTTTTCAGCGTCGGCGGTGGTGGTGCTGGTGTTTTTGCCGCCCGAACATGCCGCCGTTAGCAATGAAACGAGCGCGATAAGTAGGAATAGTTTTTTCACGATTATCCTCCGTGAGCGGGACTGAAGTTGAGAACTACTGCGCCATTCAACCGAGTATGGTGATGACCACTAAAAAATTTCAGAGAATTTTTCCGGGCAATCTGCGGCGTTTTTGGTGGGCTATTCCGGGACCGCGCGGAAGTAATAGCGTCCGACAGATTCGAGCTGTCCGTCCGTGTGGCGCGCGAGCTTGATTTGATAGTCGCCGGTTTGAATCAGGCGAGCGGGAACATCCACGACTATTTTTGTTTGGCCGTTCGCACGTGGTTTCAGGTGATTGCGAACTGTAACCGTCTGCCCGTCAGCATTGGCGAGTTCTACCCGGTAAGTGCCCGGCGCTGGATTCTCCAAAATCAAAATGAGTCGCAGAATCGCGCGTTCTCCGCGTGGTACGGCCACGCGCGTCGTCTCGCCGGGACCGCGCAACGCACCCGGCATCAAAACAAAAGCCCCAACCGCGATTGGCGGTTCAGACGGCGTTGGCTTTAACTGAGGAGTTGGCGGCGGAACCTGCGCCACCTGTGCAGGCGAAGACGCGTTCGCCGGCGTGGATGCGGCATTGATCGACGGGTGCTGTGCAACTTGCGGCTCGGGCGGCGGCAGTTGCGGTCCTAAATACGCAATCACACCGATCCCCAGTATTACCAGCGCAAACACACCAGCTGTGACCCACGGCGATCGCAGTTTGACCGTTAAGAAAGGAGCGAGCGCTTCACGCCAGCTTCGCTTTTGCGCCGCCCTGGGCACAGGCACCACAACCGCGGATCGTGATGCGAGATCCTGAAGAGCCGCGGTCACCCGCAACTGCTCCCGGCGCGCGCCGGTCTTCAGGAATTTCGTGTGGAAAACTTCCGCGGTAGGTGCGTCGAGTTCGCCCGCGACGTACTCGTCGATCAACTGAGCTTCGACGAGCCGGACACGTTCTGCCACATCGTCGTCCGTCAACAAACGTTGATCGAGCCGCAGCCTCTCCTCTCCGCTCAGTTCGCCGAGTAGGTACGCCCGGAGCCTTTCGCCAGAAAAGTTCTCTGATCCGTCTGTCTCGAATTGTTTGAACCCGTCAGTCATTCCCGCTCCGCACAGCACCGCAAACGCCGGCACGCGCTTCCTTCATCTGCGTATGGTGTTCGTCTGTGTTTCATTTCAAATCAAATCCGATCGCTCAAGACACCGCCTGATGCATGGCTGCAACTTCTCTTTAAGCCGCAACACGCGCAGCCGCAGCGTATTGATCGTGATTCCCATTTCGCCGGCCATCGTTTTGTGCAATTCGATTTTCGCCTGCTTCTGTTGCGAGTAGTAACGCAGCAGCATCTCGCGCGAATCGGAAGGCAATTTGCCTAAGCATTGATCCAAACAGCGATGCTCTTGTTCGCGATCATCTTCGCTTTCATCGATCGGGACGGCGCTCTCAGGCGGCGCAGGCGTCTTCAAATATTCGTGATGCACGTTGTTCGCGACGCCGAAAAAGTAGAGTGCCTTATCGCCTGTGTAACTTGCTTCGATGTCCGACACGCGCCGCGCCACACGGTCAATCGTTTCATCAGCCAATTCTTCAGGAACGGTGCAGTTTCGCGCCGCGAAAATCGTAATCAGTCGCCAGCGAATCTGTTCGTAGCGTTCACCCGCGCGCGCGCGATCGCTGTCCAGCCAGACGAGGAGGCGGTCGAGTTCTGCTTGTTCGAGTGTACGGGTGGTGCGCCGCGCCGGCATGGCTGCGGAGACTATCGCCAATCGCCTTGCAAAGTAAACGCTGCCCAGTAGTATGGCGAGCGCCAGCGCGGCTGTGCGCGCATTTCAGCCTGCGCGGCGGACAAGGCTGCGGATGCGGGGAGGTGTTTTTGCAACAGGTTGCGATAGAAGAGTTTCATCAATTCGGTGGTCGCTTCGTCGTCCACCTTCCAAAGGCTGGCGATAACTCGCGGCGCGCCCGCGTACATGAATCCGCGCGTCAGACCGATCAAGCCCTCGCCGCGGACATCTTTCCCGAGCGCGGTGCTGCACGCACTCAAGACGACCAACTCGCTGCTGAGACGCAGATTGTAAATCTGATTTAGCCGCAGAAAACCGTCGCGTTCACGTCCTTTCTCGTCGTAAAGGGACAACACGATACCCGAGAATTGTGGGCGAGATGTGTTCAGCAAACCGTGCGTGGCAAAGTGCAAGACTCGATATTGATTGAGATCGGACTTGAGCGCTTGTTCACGATTTGCCTGGAAATCCAGAGCCGCATAACTCGTTCCGGCCGGCGCCAGCGCGGCGATCGCTTTGGCTTCTTCTCGCGACGCGAACAGACGCGGCAAACGTGTTCCGTCTGGTCCGAACTCAAAATCGCTTTGCGACTGGACCAGCGCATGGTCGAGACGCGCGACCTGTCGGCGCACTGCGACCGGTAAACGTGGATCGTCTGACTCAAAAACCGGATCGGCAAAAATCGCGATGGCTCTCGGGGGCGTCGGTCGCGCGGATTTCTCGCGTCGCAATTGAGCCAGCACACTAATCGAAGGCAATGACAAAACTTCAATTGCGCCCGAAGCAGATGTGTTTCCGTTCAATCCAGAGGCGTCGGCGCCGGCCAAAACACTAAACGGCACGTACTGCAAAGCCCCATCAGCCACGACCACCAACCGCTTTCCATCGATCGACGGGCCCAGCGGACCAAGCAGCATTTGACGCAACCGCGCCGAGACGCTCTGCAGCTTTTGCTCTGACACCTGAACGCGAGATTGTCTCTGCGACGGCGTCTCACTTTTGAAGAATCGGTTGCGCTCTGTCAGCGAGTCGTAGAACTGGCGGGCCAGACTTTCGACTTCCGGGCGCGGGGGGAGCTCGAGACTCTCGATCTTCGATTGCGACACGAGCCACAAATAACTGCGCTCGTCGCCCAGCTTGTATTCGAGCAGGACGGTGTGCGCGTCGAGCAGGTTTTGCAAGTCGGCGAGCTTCATTGGCCTGGCGCGAGACAGGTCCGCGTAATGCGGATTGCGCTGCCGGATGCCGGCCTGCAAAGTTTCATATTCTTCAGAGAGCCGCTTGATTTCCGTTCCCAGCGATTGTGCCAGCTCCGCTTTCTTCGGATCGCTAAACGCCAGTTGCTGTTGCGCTGCCTTGCCGTTGATTAGTTCCAACAGTTCCTTTTCCCGAGCCAGCAGGGCCGAGTCCACGCCCTGGCGCACATCCGCTCGGGCCTCGTGCAGCAGATCTAAAAGGCTGCGCGCCCGAGCTTGCTCGCTCGCCTGCAACGCCATGAAATGAAAGTTTTCCTGCGGTCGCTCGCGGTGCGCGCGCATCAACAACTCGATATAAAGCTCGTAATACTCCTGGACAGTGGCGAAATAAGACGAACGCAAATCGGTGCTGGCGATCTTGCCGCGAATCGTTTCGACGATCTCCAATGCGGCCGTGATGTGGCGGCGAGCTTCGTCTATTTGGCCGAGCTTCTTCTGCACTGACGCGACGCGATAGAGCATCATTGCTTCGCCGGCTTTGTTTTCGATGTCACGAAATATCCCGAGCGCCCGGTTGAAATAATCAAGGGCCAGTTTTGATTCGCCTGAGCGCTCATAGACAACGCCCAGATTATTCAGAGTCACCGCGCCATTGGGTCTCGCCCCGAGTTCGTTGCTTATCGCCAGGGCCTGTTCGAAGTATTTGATGGCCTCCGGCTTATTGCCGGCGGAATTTGTCAGCAGGCCGAGACGGCTCAAATTCTCGGCTTCACTTTGCCGATTTCTTATTTCGCGGCTGATGGTCAATGCCTGGTGGTAAGACTCGCGCGCTTTTTGCGTCTGGCCCTGATCTTGATGAAGGTCGGCGAGGTTTGCGAGAGACGCAGCTTCATCCTGCCGGCTTTGGGCTTTGCGCGCTAACGTCAACGCTTCGCTGTGCAGTTCGCGGGCCCGCGTCTTGTCGCCCAACGATGAATACAAGACACCCGAAGCATTCAGCATCCGGGCCAACTCCACCGGCCTTTCCCGCTCCCGGTAAATCGCCGCGCCTTTTGCGTAATGATCCAGAGCCGCCTGCGTTTCGCCCAAACTGTCAAAAACGCCGGCCAGCCGCCGATGGGTTCGCCCGGCGCAATTCCGATTCTCAGCGTCAAGGCACAGCGGCAGTGCCTGTTGATAGAAAGAAAGCGCCTCGCGCGTTTCGCCTTGTTGCGCATAAACGTCGCCGAGATTAAAGAGCGCCAACGCTGTGCCGCTTTTGTGTCCCAGCTCGCGCGTGATGACTAAAGCCTGATTTTGATAATCAGCAGCCTGTTTCAGATTGCCGAGGTCCAGATAAGCCACGCCGATGTTGCTCATCACGTACGGCAATCTGCCTTTCGCGCCGACTTCGCGAAAAATGGTCAAGCCCTGTTGGAGGTATTCCAGGGCCCTGGTGAAGTCTCCTTGCTGGCGATAAATGTTACCGATCTCCTGGTAACAAAGCCCTTCTCCTTCTCGGTTGCGGACTTCGCGATAAATCTCACGCGCCTGTTCGAAAGCGACATATGCCAGCTTCAGGTCACCTAGATAGAGTTGCATCGTACCGATGTTGGAAAGCGCGTAAGCTTCGCCTCTGCGGTCGGGCACCTCGCGCCATAACTCCAGGGCGGCAGAATAGTTTTCCCAGGCCCGTCGGTAGTCACTCTGAGCTTCGTGGTATGTCCCAATGTATTGCAACGACGTCGCCTGTCCCGCTTTGTCGTCAATCTGCTTGAAGAGTGTCAGGGCCTTTTCATACTCGACCAGCATGGCACGCGTACTCTCCGGTGAAGCTTGCGACCGAAAACGGTTTCCGGCAGTAACATGTCGGTTGGCAGCCTGGCGCGTGCGGTCTTTGGCCGTTACCGCGCGCACTTCGAGATATTTGATTTCATAAGTGCCGCCCAATTCACCGGGGCGCGCCTGCACCTGGATGGAAAAATCGCCCGCCGTTTCAGCGACGAACTCCAGAAGCTGCGGGCCGACACGTCCGAAAGAATCTTCAGACCTGGCCAGCCTTGTTCTTTGTAGATCCAGTGCTTGCACGGCGAGATCCACGCCCTGCTGCATCACGACCAGTCTCACCAGGGTGCCGGATTCCGCATGAAGCCGGTAGAAGTGAGATTCACCCCCTTTGAGGGTGGCCGTTAGCGGCTGATTGAGCTGGAGAAGAGGAGGTTCAGAAGTCTGAGGCTGCTGCGCAAGCGTCTGGGAAGTGAGGGTCAGGAGACCGAGCAGAAAGACTTTCAGACAGCGAGCTGGCCCGGCTCTGGCGGTGTGAGGTTTCATAGAGCAACTGCTTAGACGACAAGAATCATTCCGGCTCGATCGGACTACACGGACGGCGCCTATTTTTACCGAACGGACGCGTCTGAGTCCACTCGATTCCGCGCGGCTCGCAGGGTGAATCTGTTGAGGTCCCTCAGATCAACTTCCGCGTGGTTAGCGTCACCTCAACCTGCTTGTCACCGCGAAGCACTGTGATTCGATAATTTCCCGGACGCTCGAAGAGTTCACCCAGGGCCGTGATACTCAGATCCGCTGCGTTCTTACCGTTAACTTTCACAATCTGATCGTTCTTCAGCAGCCCAGCTTCGGACGCGGGTGAATTTTCGAGCACGTCGAGAACGCGAAGGACAGAAAAATCTGCACCTTCGGCAGTGAGGGCTAGGCCACTCTGCGTCTGGTCGAAAGGCTCCGGAAAAGTCGAAGCCGGTTCGAGAATTATTCGCTGACGTTCGTAGTCGAGAAACAGTCTGAACTTACTCGCGATCCGCTGACCGATATTTCCGGCGAGCGAGGCACTTGCGAAAGCGCCGGCTTTGTCCTGGGAAAACAGAGCCGTGGGCGCCGTGATTTTGAATTTGCCAATCTTCAGTTCTGACACACGGCCGAGGCGAGCTTGGACGTCGCCGCCCGCGCCGCCGACACCAATTGCTCGGATCGTGTGATGATTCGCTTCGAGCAGGCGGTGCTCTTTGACCAACGGAGTATGTAAAGCGAGCGCGCCGCCGGACCCAAGATCGAGCACAAACTTTCCCTTGATCGGTTGTCCGCCGCGCGGTGTCACCTCCGCGTCAATGAGTGGATGCCCCTGGCCATTGAATTGAATCGGTATGCTCTCGCCGCTGCCCGAGTAAACGAACCCGTCTTTAGCGTGCAACTTGAGAACGCGCGCCTGGTAATCAATTTCGATCACAAACCGTTTGATGAAGTCACTGCCGATGATCCCATCAAAGGCGTGTCCGAATCGCGCGGCCAGGCGGCCAAGTGGAATCGCCAGTGCGATCGGCTGAGAAAAATCTTCGAAGCCCTGCAGTTTCCATGTCGCAGCGCGGACATACGAACCGACGAGCGTGTCGCTGCCGGCGCCACCAATGCGAAGTTGCCCGTGAAGATCCAACCCGAGTTCCTTTGCGCGTGCAATATCGACTATGCCGACTTTGTCGCCGGTATCAAAAACAAATGACAGCGGCCGCGAATTGTTAATCTTGACCGGGACAACGATGTGTCTCGTCACGAG
This sequence comes from Pyrinomonadaceae bacterium, assembly GCA_049273695.1. Classification (GTDB taxonomy): domain Bacteria; phylum Acidobacteriota; class Blastocatellia; order Pyrinomonadales; family Pyrinomonadaceae; genus UBA11740. The sequence goes on along the minus strand of JBASRE010000042.1, from coordinate 194,656 downwards.
CTTAAATGGAATCGTGACGACGGGCTTGGGGGCCGAAGCCTCAGGCGCATGCCGCCCACGCGACGAAAACGCTGACTGCGCCGAAAACGGCGAGATGGCCGCGGCTAGGGTTACCGCCAATGCGACAAGAAGAGTGATTAGACGAATTCGCTTCACATTTTTCTCCAGAAATCGAGGTAAACGCTGAATGAACGCCCCAGCGCATGGCCGGTTGCAGAATTAAACAGCTTTTCGCGCCTCTCCAACATTTGTGCTCGTTTGAACTGAGCCGCTTATCGGACGAAGCGCAACCTCACATTTAGGGCGATCTCCGGCCTGATCTGCAGCTACGTAAAGCCACCCCCAAGGGGCATCTGCCGCCAAATTAAGAGTCGTTAAGTCGGCTTGCAAAAAATTTGCATTACGAATCATTTCAGAATAAGCTTGGCCCGCTGGCACTCTGAAACCTGGACTCACACTTGGATGATGACGGTTGGACTCACCCAGTAGCGCGCGGCCATCAAAGGAGAGAAGCATGCCAATCAATGTCGTTATCGACATATCGCATCACAATGGAAATGTCGATCTGAAGAAAGCCAAAGCAGCCGGTGTCCTGGGTGTCATCCACAAAGCGACTCAGGGAGTCGCAATGTTCGACAGCCGGTATCAAACCAATCGTCTGCAAGCGCAGGCTGCCGGACTGTTGTGGGGCGCCTATCATTTCGGCACGAAAGCCAATGGTGCAGCGCAGGCCGATTTCTTCCTCAGCAAGGCCGACGCCGACAGCCAAACGCTGCTCGTACTGGACTACGAACCTAACGGCAACTCCACCATGACGCTGGATCAAGCGCGCGCCTTTGTTTTGCGGGTCAACGCAGTCAATGGAAGATTTCCGGGTCTCTACTCAGGCAACTTGATCAAAGAACAGTTGGGAGGCCAGCCTGGGGATCCGATCTTGTCACAGTCATTTCTTTGGCTGGCGCAGTATGCCAACCAGCCAAACAACATTCCGGCAACGTGGCCCAGCTGGACGCTTTGGCAGTACACGGACGGAGTAGCGGGGCCCGGTCCGCATTCGGTCGACGGCGTTGGCCCATGTGACCGTAATCAGTTCAATGGCACAGTCGAGCAATTACGAAAACTTTGGGGTGTGGCGGCGGACGCAGCCAACGGCAACTGAATCAGAGCGTCAGTCTTCTCAAGACGCGGACGAGTGTTTCGTTGAGTTTTCCAGCAAAGCCCGCGCATTTCTCTGCAAACCTGTGAGCTTAGTTCGTTTCATCGCGCTCCCTCGGAAACGAGCCGCGTAAGATTCGGGCGTCAGTTCCAGAGTCTCCACCAGCGATGCATTAACGTTTCTTTCGCGAGGTTCAAAGCGCGTTTCATTCGTGACGGGCGTTGTGTGGTTCCAGGGACACACGTCCTGACACACGTCACAGCCGTAAAGCCAGCCGTCCAGGCGTTCGGCCACATCAGCACGAATCGTGGCGGTGCGTGATTCAATCGTCGCGTGTGAGATGCACAGATTCGCATCGAGCACATAGGGCTCGACAAGCGCGCCCGTGGGACACGCATCGAGGCACAAGGTGCAACTGCCGCATTGATCCGCAAGTTGATCCTCTTCGTATTCAAGCTCCAGGTTCAGTAACAACTCGCCGATGAAGATCCATGAGCCGTAGTCGCGCGTGATCACGTTCGTGTGTTTGCCCATCCAGCCAAGCCCGGCGCGCACCGCCCATGCCTTGTCCATGACGGGCTGAATATCCACGCAAACCTTACCTTCTGCCTCGGGCCATTGTTGTGTGATCCAGTTGCGGAGTTCGCGGAGTCTCTCGCCGACTACTTCGTGATAGTCATCGCCCCAGGCGTAGCGGGACACTCGGCCCACGTTCCAGTCCTCAACATGTTGATGTGGCGTGTAGTAGTTCATCGCCACGACTACGACCGAACGTGCCTCAGGGAAAATCTTTTGCAGGTTGGTTCGCTGCTCGGGATCGCGAGCCATGTAAGGCATTTCGCCGTGAAATCCGCGGCGCAACCACTCTTCGAGCCGCTGACGTTCGTCGATCAGAGCTTCGGCACGAGCGATTCCCACGGCGTGAAACCCAAGTTCCAGCGCCTTTGCCTTAACAGCGTTGGTTCGCTGCTTTACATCGCCCGAGATGTGCTGAGGGGTAACTGACATTGAGTCCGATAAGTATAGCAACTCGACAAGCGGCGAGCGGCTGAGCGTGACGCGAGCCGTCGATGCAAAAAAGAAGGCGCGCCTCTTTCGAGACGCGCCTGAGGTGTAAAGGATTAGTTTCGGTTAGAACTCAAACCTGACAGCAAGCTGAACCTGCCGCTCGCGGAAGAGCGTGCTGTCAGCCGCGGTCGTCGTCAGGAACGTGCTGTTAGCAGTCAACACTGTATTCGACAGGTTGTACACCGTGCTGTTCACACCGGTAACCTGCGTGCGGTTGAAGAGATTGAACGCTTCGCCCAAAATCTCCAGCTTCGTTCCTTCGGTAATCTTGAACCGGCGCGAAATGCGCAGGTCAACATACCAAATGTTCGGCTGCTTGAAGTAGTTCCGAGGCAGACCGGCAAAGCGGTTTGCGCCGCCCGAACCGTTGGCGCCGCCGCCAGGCGTGGTGCAACCGGTCGCTGCCGGGAACACACCGGGCGTACATGCGCTGCCTGAGAAACCGAAGGCGGTGGGACTAATTCCACCGCTGATGAAGCCGGTCACGCGCGCACCTGAAAATGCGTTCAGAATCGGGGCAATCGTCCAGCCGTTGAAAATGTGGCCGGCCGGCTTGCCTCGTAAGCCCGCGAAGTCCGTGTTGTAGACGAGACTCGCTACGAACTTCTGTCGCCGGTCAAAATTCGACAGGGCATCTTCACCCGCAGGATCGAACGCATTGAACGGAATATTGTTCGCCACGAACGTTTGCGATCCCTGGCCGTTATCCATCGCCCGCGACAGGGTGTAGTTCACCTGGAACTGCAAGCCGTTCGTCAGACGACGATTGGCCTGAAGCACCAGCGCGTGATACTTCGAGATGATATTGCTGCGGATTTCCGTCAGCTGTGCATAATTCGCATTTGGCCGGGGGCCGACGAAGATCGGCGTGATGTACTTCTGGCCACCTAGCGGTCCGCCCACGATGTCGATAGTCACGGAACGCGCCGGCGGCGGCAAATTCGTGTCGACAAAGGTCGGGAGTGAATTTCCGAAGCTGAACAGATACGAAGCCGACACGACCGTGTTACGACCAACCTCACGTTCGACGATGAGATCGCCCTGGTGAATTTGCGGTAACTGGAAGTCGTCGTCGAAGAACTGGACTGCCGGGCGCACCACAACGTTCGTTGAAGTCGCGCCAATCGGCACCAGCAGGTTCGGATAAATCGGTAAGCAGTTTTGGGCCGTGACTGGGTTGCCACCACAGGTCGACGTGGTCGGTGGCAGATTATTCGCGGCAATCGTCAACTGCTGCTGCGAGAGAGTCGGACCAAGACCCGTATTGGTAAGCGCACTGTAAACAGTCGAATTGATCACGCGACCGTAGTACAGACCCCAACCGCCCCGAAGCGATGTCTTACCATCGCCGGTCATGTCGAAAGCGAATCCGACTCGCGGACCAAAGTTGTTCTTGTCGTCCACCTTGTTGGCCGTCTGCGGTAACGCCGCGTTAGGCGCTACGGCATCAGGGTTCTGCTGATACTCGTAACGCAAACCGAGGTTTAGCGTCAGACGCGGAGTAATACGCCAGTCGTCCTGAATGAAGAAGTTGAAATCCGTGGTCTTCATCGTCAAACCGAGCGGTCCGATGCCCTGAGTGAAACTGCCCGCGTAGCACTGACCTGCCCGGATTCGTGCGGCTACAGCCGTAGACGTAGCCAGACGCGGGCAGACACCCACGAACCCGCTGCCCCCCGCCGGCAAAGCGCGAACGGCTCCGCTGGTCGTGAAGTTGGTGTAGTCAAATATAAAGTCATTGATGGCGTTAGCGCCGGTGTAACTGAACTCGCCACCGATAAAACGAAGGTTGCTGATGATGTCCTTAACGAAGTTGACGTCGCCGCCGAACTTCAGCGCGTGTTTACCTTGCGTCCAGGTCATCGTGTTGGCGAATTGCCAGCGTCGTTCGTCAGGAAACGCCGGCCGCTCGAGGAATTCTGGCATGCCAAAACTCAGGCCATTCGTGATGAATGTTTGCGGCGATCGGCCATTAAACGAGTTCGTAGGCTCGCCGGCCGTTGGTGGGCGGCTAAACTGCGTCTCGTTATCGCGTCCCCACTGGAAGCGGAACTCATTCAACAAGCTTGACGAAAGCGTTGAGCTGAGGCGGGTCGTTAACCAGTCGATGTCAACCAAGTCATCGCCGAAATTGTCGCGCGCGCGCGTGTTGGTGGCCTGCGTCTGAATGCCATTCGGCGAATTCCAACGCAGACGGTTGTAAGTCACCGTCAACGTATTACTGTCGTTAAGATTCCAGTCAAGCTTTGGCAGGATCAGCCTCTGATCGCCGCGACGCTCAACTTCACCCGAAAGGCTGTTGAGGAAAGCGAGGCCGCTATCAATCTGAGCGTCAGTGAGCCCGCGATCCCGAAGAAGCGTTCTGTTTGCGCTGTTCAAGAAGTTGGGATCGGTGAACCGGGCGAGGCCGGGGAAATCACGCTTCTGCTCGTCATACGAAAAGAAGAAGAAAGCTTTGTCTCTAACGATCGGACCACCGATGGTGCCACCGAACTGATGACGAACGTCCTCCGGCTTGATGCCGACCGACGTGAACACGCCGTTCACCAGCACACTGTTGGTCGCCAAAGGATTGCGGGCGCCCCACTTGTTGTTGCGCTGATAGTAGAAGAGATTGCCGTGGAATTCGTTGGTACCGCTCTTGGTGACAGCGTTGACCACGCCGCCGGCCGAGCGTCCGTACTCGGCTGAGTAGCTGGAAGTGTTCACCTGAAATTCGCGAATCGCCGCCTGGCTGACTGAGTAGCTGATGCGCGTGCGGCCGCGCTCTTCAGCGAAGAAGGCCTGGTTGTTGTCGCCGCCGTCGATGGTGCTGTTGTTCAGCAATCCGGAAATGCCGCGGAAACTAATCAAGCCAAAGTTGCCATCCGGAACCGCGCCTGGTGTCAGCAACGCAAAGTTAGACCAACGGCGGCCGTTGATGGGCAACTCGTTAATCGAAGTCTGGTTGATGTTGCTTGAGAAGTCCTGCTGCTCGGTATTGATTACCGGCGCACCGCCCGTGACTTCGACGATGTTTTCGCCGCCGGCGATCGCCATGACTGCGTCAACCGAGCTAACCACGCCGACTTCTACGACGATGTTCTGTTGGGTGAACTTCCCGAACCCGGAACCTTCAGCCGTGACGGTGTACGTTCCCGGTTGCAGGTTGGTGATGCGGGCGCGCCCTTCGTCGTCGGTCGTCGCCGTATCTTCCTTATTGGTTTCGGAATTGCGCGCAACCACTGTGGCACCCGGGACTACTGCGCCCTTCGGGTCAGTAACGGTGATGCCGATTGCGCCTGTAGTCGTCGACTGCGCCATTACGCTGAACGCGGAGAGCGCCAGCACTAGAAGCGCAGCAAAACTAAAACTGAAGATTTTACGCATATCAGGAGAACTCCTTAGAGAATTAGAAATCGTTGTGGCCACTTTGCGCCAAAGGCACAATGCAAACTGAGACTTTCGAGAACTGTGAACTGCTTGTTGCGAAGGAACTTCTCTGAACAAAGCAGAAGGCGGTTTCTATCACGATGATTGGCAATTGCGCAAGATTAAAACGGCATTCGTGACTTGAAAACTTCATGAACAGATCAAAACTTACGCGGTAAAAACGGCAACTGTCGTGCCCTGCTGGACCCTCGATCGGCGTCGGCTGATCTTTGCCGTTTTCAACGGTTGCCGGGGGCAGACGTCGTCACACATCGAATCTCGCAACCATTATTTTGGATTTTCTATGAAAATCTAAAGCTTCTCGACAATGATCGCGATGCCCTGACCGCCTCCGATGCACGCCGTGGCCAGGCCATAACGACCATTACGACGCTGTAATTCGCGAAGCAGAGTTAGCACCAGACGCGTTCCAGTCGCACCGAGCGGATGACCGAGCGCAATGGCGCCACCGTTCACGTTCGTCTTGTTGCGATCGAGTCCCAGTTCCATTTCCACCGCAAGGTACTGGGCGGCGAAAGCCTCGTTAACTTCGACGAGATCCATGTCCTCAACCTTCAGGCCGGCTTTCTCCAGCGCCTGAAGTGACGCCGGCACAGGACCGATGCCCATGATTTCAGGTTCAACACCCGCATACGCCCAACTGACTATGCGCCCGAGCGGCTTCGAGTCGTGCGCCTTGACGTACGATTCGCCGGCAATGATCAGCGCGGCCGCGCCATCGACGATTCCTGACGCGTTGCCGGCGGTAACGAAACCGTCTTTCGCGAACGCAGGCCTGAGCTTCGCAAGGCCTTCCATCGTGGTATCGGGTCGCAGGTGATCGTCGCGATCGAATAGCGTGGTTCCTTTCCGGCTCTTCACCTCAACCGGAGCAATTTCATCGGCGAAAAAGCCTTCGTCGAGTGCGCGCTTCGCGGCCTGCTGTGAACGGAGCGCGTACTTGTCCTGCTCTTCCCGTGAAATCTCGAACTTGCGGGCGAGATTTTCCGCCGTGCCGGCCATCGGCGTATTGCAGTACGTGTCGAGCAGCGCCACCATCAAGCTGTCTTCCAGTTTTCCCTGACCCAATCCAAAGCCCGAGCGCGCGCCGCGAATCACGTGAGGCGCCTGGGACATCGACTCCATGCCGCCGACCAGACATGTTTGCGCTTCGCCGAGTTGAATCATCTGCGCGCCTGAAACGATCGATTGAATGCCGCTGCCGCACAAACGATTGACCGTCAGCGCCGGCCGATCGAATGGCACGCCCGCTTTCAAAGCGACGTGCCGAGCCCCATAAATTGCATCGCCGGAAGTTTGCAGTGCGTTACCGAAGATTGCGTGATCGATTTCTTCCGCGGCGACACCAGTGGTTTCGAGGGCCGCTTTGGATGCGGTGGCGCCGAGATCAATTGCCGAAATATCTTTCAATGCGCCGACATACTCGCCCATCGGCGTGCGTTTACCACCAAGAATGAAAACATCTTGAGCCATGAATTAATTTGCCTTCCTACAGCTATGAATTCTCTTCTCCTTAGAAACGAACGAGGCTAGCAAACGAGAAACGTGAGGTCAATTTGGAAAAGATCTAGAGTACCAACTTTAGTTGGGTTTTCAGCTGGGGTCGGGAGACCCGACTAAAGTCGGTACTCCTAAACTTGGACCCTAATCGATGAATCGGTGCTTCTCGCGATAGCGATGTAGGAGCTCTTCGAGAAAACCTTCGTAGGTGAAAGTCGGAAGATCGTATTGCGGGCGTAGCTTGAAAAGAATCGGCATCGAGACTCGCCAGGCCATCCACTGGCGCGGATAGTCCTTCAAGTCCCAACGCCGGCGCAGAAAACTCTCAACGACCTGAATTTCAGCTTCCGTCAGCAGATTCACGTCTGCGGTGAATGGCACTGGCTTCCAGGCGCGCCGCAGCGCTTGATCGGAAACAGGTGAAGCAAACACTTCGGTGAAGGCGGGCGCTTCGGCTTCGCGTTCCCGCACGACCACGGTGCCCGCGACCAGATCGCCGACGCGCTGGTCACGCTCAGTCACAAACACCGAAACCAGTCCCACCGAATAAAACGGCGGCGTGGGCAGCATGTCGAAGTTGCGCAGGAGGTTTCTGACTGCCGATTCAAAGAAGCCGATTGGCCGGCCGTCTTCGCGAATCACGCGCAGCTTCAGCCAACGCTTGCCTGGCGTTTGCCCGCGCCAAATCCATTCGAAGACGGCAAAGTACCCCGAGATCAAAAGAAAGGCGAAGATAATCATCAGCGCCTTTACCCAACTGGGCGCACTCGAAACGCGATCTCCAAAATCGGCAAAGCCCGCGATAATCAGGTAGAAGATGACCATCGCAAACAGCGCCGCCATTTGAAGCGCGTGGTCGATTGCGCAGGCGATAAAGCGATTGCCAATCGAAGCGAGCGCAAAGTGAAGCGGCACCCGCTCAGGCGTTTCAATGACGAGTGTCTCGTCTGTGGTGACGACTGCGGACATGTGATTTGTTGTTAAGGCAAAGGATCGATCTTGTTCAACGGTTGCAGAGCTTGTGCAAGCTCCCAGTCCTTTAGTAGTTCGTCGCGGTGCAACTCAACCCACTGCGTTACGAGACTATGGGCGCCAAGCGGTAACGAACCCTTGATGACTTCCGATGACCGAATGTCCACCAGCGCTTCGTGTTTCCCATAAACTGCGTGAAAGTGCGGCGGTGAATGATCACCCCAAAACATTCTAATAATGATCCCGTAGAAACGGGACAGTTCAGGCATGCGATTGTTGTCGCGCAAGACCAGGGAAAACTTCTTCTATGGCCTTGCCGGTGAGGGTGAGATAGATCGAATCCGGGCACAACTCAATCTCATCGTTCCACTTAATCTCGCGATGTTTGCCGATATGCACGCGTTCGAAAAAAGCGAGGTCATTCCAAGCTTGAAAAACGCCTTTGCCCGCCAAATGTGAAAGGTCAACTTCGCCTTTCGCGCCATCCGAGAATTGCAGGTAAATTCGATAGTTCGGTCGTGCTTCGACGTGTACAGGTTTTACCAACTCTTCCATCTCAATAGCAGTATCAAACTGCGAATTGCGGTGAGTCAAGGCTTTCCAGGCCCAATGTGGTATCTGGGTCAGAGAGGCTCTGCAAAACTACTCTTAAAGCTTGCGGATAAAGTTCATGCTCCTGCTCAAGTATCCGAGCCGACAATGTCTCGACCGTATCCCCTTCCAGCACCGGCACTACACGCTGCGCGATGATCGGCCCGCCGTCCAATGTCTCATCAACAAAGTGCACGGTGCAGCCACTGAAGTTCATACCGTTATCCAATGCCTGTTTCTGCGGTCCGAGGCCGGGAAAAGACGGCAAGAGACTCGGATGAATGTTAAGAATCCTCCCGCGAAACCCTTCGATAAATTCGTTTGACAGGATGCGCATGTAACCGGCGAGGCAAATCAGATCGATGTTTCGGTCGCGCAACGCAACCATGATTTCGCGGTCATGTTCTTCGCGCGAGCGGCCCCGGCGCTCAATGACGACAGTCTCAATATCGCGCTCTTGTGCTTTTCCCAGGCCCGCCGCGGCCGTTTGATCGCTAATCACGACGGCGACTTCCGCGTTGGGAATCAATCCGGACTGCGCGGCATCGATCAGCGCGACCATGTTCGAACCGCGGCCCGAGATCAGAATGCCGACGCGAAAAGTTTTCGCCGCTGAAGACATGACTAGTCTGGATCCGTACGCATGCTACCGGCGTGCGTACCTGGCTATTCGAAAATCTGCGCCAGGTGATGCTTCAAATGATCGACGTAATCCTTCATCAAATACTCGAGTGTGACCGGCTCTGATTTGGGGACGGTCTTGAAAGCGATCTCCTGCAGGGTGTGCAGCGTGCACGGCGTGTTCAGCTTTGCCTGATCGGCGTGCGACATCAAGTGGTGCAGGTGCAGATTGTAAGCGCGCCACAGTTCGACGAGCTGTGGCCATGACGCATCCTGATAGTGGTTCGTCCGCACCCAGCCGTCCTGATCGTAGCCGGGAAATACCAGGTCATCTTTCAACTGTCCCAGCACAAAGCGCGCGTGGTTGTTCGTCGCCGAGTCAATTAAATGACCGATGATCTGCTTTGACGACCAGTGATCTTCGGCGCGTGGCTTCGCAGCCTGCGCTTCGTCAATCGTACGCAAACGATCCGAGGCAGATTCAACAGTCTTGCGAAAGTCTCTAAGCCAATCTTGCATAGCCTCTCCTCTTTATATGAGAACCACGTGCCGGTCACCGCTCACGATGCGACCGATTTCATAACACGCCTCACCGATCGATTCGATGTGGCTTTTTATTCCGGCCGCCTCAGAAAGGTCGCAAACGACGACCATGCCAATTCCCATGTTGAAGGTGCGAAACATCTCGGACTCGTCGATGTGGCCGAGGCGCTGAAGGAGCTTGAATACCGGAAGCACCGGCCACGAACCGCGTTGAATCTCCGCATTGGTGGCCTCAGGTAGAATCCGCGGAATGTTTTCCAACAAGCCGCCTCCGGTAATGTGCGCGAGTCCTTTAATAATGCCGCGATCGAGCAGTCCTTCGAGCGCGCGCAGGTAACTCACATGCCGGCGCAAAAGCACTTCGCCCGCCGTGCCTTCGGCCTCATCAAGGTAGGTTTCGACGGTGTAGCCTGCGTCTTCGAAGAAAAGTTTGCGCGCAAGCGAGTAACCATTCGTGTGCAGGCCGGCTGCCGGCAAACCGAGCATGACGTCGCCCGCTTCGATCGTTTTCCCATCGATAATGTGCTCGCGATCCACCACGCCCACGATGAACCCGGCCACGTCGTATTCGCCTTCGGCATAGAAACCCGGCATCTCGGCAGTCTCGCCGCCCAACAGCACGCAGCCATTCTCGCGACAGCCGGTGGCGATGCCTTCGACGACGCTGGCGATTACATCAGGTGAAAGTTTTCCCGTCGCAACATAGTCGAGAAAGAAAAGCGGCCGGGCGCCCTGCACCAGAATGTCGTTGACACAGTGATTAACCAGGTCACGACCGACTGTGTTGTGGACACCGGTTTCAAACGCGACCTTCAGCTTTGTACCGACACCGTCGGCGGAAGCGACGAGGACAGGCTGACGCATTCCCGGGAATGCGCCATCAAACATGCCACCGAAGCTGCCAATGTCGGAAAGCGTGCGCGAATTAAACGTCCGCCGCGCGAGTTCCTTGATCTTTTCCGTGGCGCGATTCGCGGCGTCAATATCGACACCGGCGTCAGCGTAGGTAGCGGGTTTCATAAACTCGGTAAATGGTAAATAGTAAATGGACGCGAGAAGTCAGGGACGTCTATTTACGATTCACGATTTACTATTTACAGTCTTTCCGCGATTCACGATTTACTTTACCTCCTGGCTCTCGGCGTCGCCCTCGGTTTCGGCGGCGGACCAAAATCGCCGTACGCGATGAATCCCGATCGCGACGAATCATCCTTCGAACCTTCGCGTCCCAGCCAGACATCTTCGGTCGCTTCTTTCGCGGGCTTGATGTCGTACAGCTTGCTGGAATCGAGTCTGCCTTTCGTCGTGATCGTTATCTCACCTTGCAAATCTGTCCGATAAAGTTTCGCGTTCACGCCCTTTAGACGGTCGAGCACGCTTTGCGACGGGTGACCGTAACGGTTCCACGCGCCCGTCGAGATTACGGCCGCCTCTGGCTTCACGCGCTTCACGAAATCTTCGGAAGTCGCGTACTTCGATCCGTGGTGCGCGATCTTGATGAGCTTGGCGGTGAGATCGGCATCTCGGCCGAGCAAGCGCAATTCAGTTTGTTCTTCGGCGTCGCCCATCAAGAGCATCGAGAAGTCGCCATAGTCGAGACGCAAAACGATCGAGTTTGCGTTCGGCTCGTTGCCGCCCGCTTTCATCTGATCCCTGGTGAAGAACGGTTCGTTGGGCGCCAGCACCGTGAGAATCGCGCCACCGCCCAGATCGATCTTCTGATTGGGCTCAGCTTTTTGGTGCTGCGCGCCTGACTTTTGCAGAGCTTCCTTGTATTCATCGAAGAAGCTGGTGACGGTCTTCGCGCGGGTTCTTCTCGGCGCCGGGGTCGGCGCAGGTCTCGCACCACGTCGGGCCGGCGTCGGTGACGGCGCCGGAGTCGACATGTCGACTCCGTTGTCGATGACGGTTGCGACTTTGATTCCGTTTAAGACTTCATCAGCAGCGCCGATGTGATCGGGGTGCGGATGCGTCGCGATGAAGTAGTCGAGCTTTTCAACTTTGTGACGCTTCAAGGCTTCGAGCACGACTTTGCCTTTGCCGGCATCGCCTGCGTCGATCAGAACGGACTTACCACCGGGCGCTAATATCAGAGTCGCATCGCCTTCGACCGGGCCCACATCGAGCATAACGATCTTCAGTTCACCGGTCGGTTTTGGCGGTTGGGTACGCCACCACTTGATGAGATCGAACTTCCAGACAACCCCGCCTGCTGCCGCAGTTAACAGCACGAGTACTGCAATCGCACATCCGCATCCGCGAGTTGATCTCTTCATGCCGTTTCGACCGAGCGTAACAGCGCAGTGAAACCTGCCTGCTCAAAATGCCTGTCGGCCGTAAGTGAATTACTTAGGCCGAAGTCTCGCATCACGACAAACGAAACACAATCGATCAATCCCCACTCTTTGTCGATATGTGAGCGATATAGTTCGAATGCTCTACGGAACAGCTCAGGATCAAGATTGACTATTTCGACCTCATCCGAACTCAGAAAGTGCTCGACTATTGCGACACCGGCTTGTTTGAATTTGCGAGCTAGTGCATTGCCGATCTCAAGCAGTACAGCATCCGTGGTGAGCAGCTGTTGGTTATCGAATTGCCTAGCGAGTTCCAGAGCTTGCGCGTGGTATTGGTCGCTTTTGTTGGTAAGCGCGATTACAAACGAGGTGTCAATAAACGCTTCAGCCAAGCGCTTTGTCTCCTGAGAGGTAGAGATCGATGTTTTCAGCAAAGTCTTCAGGGCCGTCGATCGTTACGTCCTTGAGCTTGGACATCAAACTAGGCCCGCCGTTGTGGGACGAACGCCGCGCAAACTCCTTTACCACAGAATAGAGTCTGTCGAGCCGTTCTTCAGGCACCCTTTCAATTTCAGCTTTGATTAATTCCTTCGAAATCATGTCTCAATCCCGACTTCAGACTAAAATCTTTGTCAGCAGATATCAAGGAAGCGGATTGAGATGAACTTCATCCGCTCCACACCGGCAACACAATGCCCAGCCGCATCCGCGAGTTGCTCGATTCATCCTCCCACCTTTGTTGCGGGGAAAAGGAACCTGAGGATCTTGGGCGTCCTCATTGCCCAGGCGCCATCCTCGTGCGCAGCTCCTTTGTCTTCGAAGTAATAAAGGTCTGAGTCGAGTGCCCAGCCCTTCTCGGTCAGCGCATCGCGCAGTCGTTTCGCATTATCGGCCATCCCCCGGCCTTCCGCGGTTCCCATATCGAGCCAGATGCGTTGCGCGGGCTTGGCTGTCAACGACTTGACGCTGCGCAAGATGACGCCGCGATCCCACCAGGCCGCGGGCGACATCACGGCCAGCTTGCCGAAGGTCTTTGGATGACGCAGCCCAATGTGAAGCGCGATAAGGCCACCTAAAGAAACGCCGCCCAATCCCGTGTGCGCGCCATCCGGCAGCGTTCGATACTCGCGGTCAATGAACGGCTTCAACTCCTCGACCAACATCCGGCCCAAGTCGTCGCCCTTGCCGCCCCTGCCGTCTACACTCGTCGGTGTGTACTCGTCGGTGCGATCTTCCTGCGTGCCCCCGTGCGCGACTCCCACGATGATCAGCGGCTCGATCTGCTGGGCCTCAATGAGCACCCTTGCAGTCTCATCCATCTCCCAGAGAACGAAAACGTTTGCCCCGTCGAGCATGTAGAGCACCGGATAGCGCTTCGCTTCATTCGCCTGATAGCCAGGCGGGAGATAGACCAGGATCTGGCGGGGCTTTGGGCGGAATTGAGACTTGAAATCCGTATGAACGCGGACACTCGGCGGAAAATGCCGAGTCTTCTGCGCCTTGGCCCACGGCGCGCACGCGCAGCCGAGTAGCAGCACGAACATGGCCATGACAGGCCGGGCGAGCTTGAGGCTGGACTTAACCACAGAGGACTTCACTGTGACAGCACATTCCTGAATTCGCGCAACGCGGTTTCAATGTCTGCGCGCGCGACGTCGTAGTGCGTGACCATGCGAATCGAAGACCCAAATCCGATCGCCAGTACGCCACGCTCGCGCAGTTCGGCGCAAATGCCGTCGGCAGTCTTGCCTGTTTCGGCAACGTCAATGATCACGATGTTGGTGACGACTCGTTCCGGATCGATCTTGATTCCAGGCAGCTCAGCCAATCCTACGGCCAGCCGGTTCGCGTTCTCGTGATCTTCGTGCAGCCGCTTGGGAGTTTCTTGTAACGCAACCAAACCTGCGGCCGCGATCACTCCGGCTTGGCGCATCCCGCCGCCGAGCATCTTGCGCACGGAGCGTGCCTGGTCGATGAAGGCCTTCGTGCCGAGCAACATCGAGCCCACCGGCGCACCCAGCCCCTTCGACAAGCAGAACATCACTGAGTCAACTGGTCGGGCCAGGTCAGCTACCGTTTCACCCAGCGCCGTCGCCGCATTAAAGATGCGCGCGCCATCCAGGTGGACCGGTAAGTTCAACGCATGCGCGTGTTCGCAAATGTCTTCCGCACGCGCGCGGGGCATCACCGATCCCCCGGCGAGGTTGTGTGAATTCTCGATCGAGATCAGTCCGGTCGGCGCCACGTAGTAAGCCGCGTTGGCGTGAAGCGCAGCAGCGATCTCGTCCCACGTAAGAATGCCGCTTCCGTCTTTGCTGTGCACGGGCCGCGCGACGCAACCTGAGAACGCGGCCATCGTCGCCATCTCGAAGTTGTAGATGTGTCCGCGCTCTTCAATGACGACTTCGTTGCCGGGTCGCGTGTGCAGCTTCACCGCAATCTGATTTCCCATCGAGCCGGTCGGCACATACAGCGCGGCTTCTTTCTGAAAAATCTCTGCGGCCAGTTCCTGCAAACGATTGACGGTTGGATCTTCGCCGTAGACGTCATCGCCGACTTCGGCGTCGGCCATGGCACGACGCATCGCCGGGGTAGGTTTAGTAACTGTGTCGCTGCGTAAATCAATCATTGTGTCACAGACTTCAGTCTGTGTTTTCAGCAAGGGTCACAGACTGAAGTCTGCGCCGCGGCTTGCGGACTTTATCACAGATTCACAGGGAAATTCGGCCAGAAAGCGCGCTTTTGCGGGGGATCAAGGGGCCTGGCTGGTCACTGCGGGATCCGGCGGCGAGGAAGAATCGGCCGCAGCGGGTGCTTGCACAAAGATGCATCGGCCTTCGAAGACAGCGCCCGGTTCGATTGAAAGCGCCACGGTTTCGATGTCGCCAACGACGCGGGCTGATCCGCAGAGTTCGACCTTCCGCTTTGCGCGAATGTCACCCCGCACGCAGCCATGGATCGTTGCATCATGGACCGAGATGTCGGCGTCGACTTCGCCGTCGGCTTCCACGACCAGACTGCCTTCGTCTGAACGGATTACTCCGGCAGCGTACCCGTTGATTCGCAAGACACCTTCGAATGTTATCTCGCGTGGCTGGGCCGGCGCCGCGACGGCGGATGGATCCATAGTCGGGTGATCTGTTTCGTTTCGCGAAGTGTCGCTGACGTTAAGCCAGTCTTCAACAACCTCGTCGGGATCGCGCGCGAGATCTGGGCGAGAATCCTCCGGGCTCAAAATCGGCACGGGTTTAAAGGTCAGAGTTTCGGCTTCCTGTGACACGACGGTCGGTCGCTACCCTGCGGCCTTCAACATTCGGCAGTCGCCGTGAAAAGTAGCACCGGGTTTTATGGAGAGCAAGGGGGTTGAAATGTTGCCATTGATGACGGCGCCGCGACCTAGTTCCACTCGCTCGCGCGCGATCACATCGCCGTTGACTTCGCCGCTGATGATCGCCACGCCGACTTCGATCTGCGCATCGACCGTCGCTGCGTCGTCAACGATCAGCGTGCCGCGTGCCGATTGCACCTTACCGCGAATGTGACCGTTGATGCGCAGCAGGTCTTTGAACGAAAGCTCGCCGTCGAGTTCCGGATCGGAATCGGATCGCACGCGCTGTTTGACCGTCAGTCCGCCGCCACTCGCCGTCAACTGCCCGGTTATGACACCGTCCACCGGCATGTAACCGCGATAAGTTGCTTCGCCGGTAATCACCGGAACGCGGGTCTGAAACGTGTTTGGCTTTTGCGTTGCGGGCGACGCTACGGGCCGGAGTCCGGCGGCATGACGATCGACGGCAATGACATTTGGACGACGTGGAGGGACAGTTTCACCGCTGCTGGGTCGCAGGGCAGTTTCGGTCTCTAACTGAAGAGCCGGCTTAACCAGGGGCGTTTTCCTTTCTCCGCTCGTACCGCGTGAAACAGTTTTCCGAAAACTGTTCAAGACAAACTTAACCAGGGAGGAGTCCGCGTTGACTTGAGTGGCGCGCACACTACCACAGCAAGCACCGACGTTCAAGCGATTTCTGAGGAGTCGCGGTCGTGTCCGTCTTGCCTTTGCGATCCTTTGCGCCTTGGCGCCTTGGCGTGAAATCGCCTCTTTAACAGCGGGCTCGTTCACGCAAAGGCGCTCAGACGCAAAGATGCGCAAAGACAGGACCCAAGAGCCCATGGCCCCCGTTTGTCAGTCGTGTTCGCTGCATGGCATTCTGAGGCCGATGTTTGCCGAGAGTCGCACCAAGACGAAATTGCTGCGCCGCATGGGCGAGGCGATTGAAGACTTCGGGATGATCGAAGATGGCGACCGCGTGATGGTGTGCATGTCGGGCGGCAAAGACAGTCACACACTGCTCGATTTACTACTCGATGTGCAAAAACGCGCCCCCGTGAAATTCGATCTGCTGGCGGTTAATCTCGATCAAAAGCAGCCGAACTTTCCGGCTGAGGTCCTGCCAAATTATCTGCGCGAACGGGGCGTGCCATTTCGCATTGTCGAGCAGAACACTTACGCCATCGTGAAGCGGCTGGTACCGGAAGGAAAGACTTTTTGCTCGGTCTGTTCGCGTCTGCGGCGCGGGATTCTTTACAACATCGCGGTCGAGGAAGGCTGCACCAAGATTGCGCTGGGGCACCACGCCGACGACATCATCACCACGTTTCTGCTGAACGTTTTCTACGTCGGCACTTTGAAAGCAATGCCGCCGGTGCTGCGGTCCGACGACGGCCGCAACACGATCATTCGCCCGCTGGCTTACTGTCGCGCAAACGACATCACCGAGTTCGCGTCCGAAATGAAGTTTCCAATCATTCCCTGCGATCTCTGCGGGTCGCAGCCTAACCTGAAACGCGCGCGCATCGAACGGCTGATCACGGATCTGGAAAAAGAGATTCCGAATATTCGCGCGTCGATGTTGACGGCGCTCGGCAATGCAGTGCCGACCCACCTGCTCGATCCCAATCTCTTCGACTTCAAGAAACTCTCAACCGGAACCGGCGACGTCGAGGCCGAACTCGATCTCGTTTTGGGCCACACGGACAGCGAACCGGCGCTGGTCGCGATTGCGTAAGACTGGAGCGTCAAAGTTTAATTGACACCATGAACCGTTTACCTGCAATTGCCTTAGTTACACTTCTCTTTGCCCCGGCCCTGTTCGCGCAGCAGGCCTCAATTAATCCGGCGAGTATCTATCAACTTGGCGGGGTAACCATAGTCTCCCCTGATCAGCCGGGTTGGGTTCTAAAACAATCAAATGAATCGTTAGTAGCGTTTCAAAAAGATATTGAGGGCGAGGTTGTAAATGCAAGTGTGAAACTTATCAAGACTAAAGTCTTTGATAAAGACGAGGAGCTGCTGAGAAATCTTGAAGCTTTGAAAAACAAGGAATTGAGTCAATTAAAGAGGGACAGTGTTCATTTTAATTACGTCGAATTCAAAGCGGGACCTTGTGTTCAATATGATGGGATATTAACGGGCGACGCCTCGGCGCCTAAGCTCAAGTATTTTAACTTTAAGGGCTATCTGTGCCGCTCTCAGGGAACTAAGGACACGGTCGTCCAAATCGAATTCTCTGCTCACTCAAATCGGCGGGGGTTTCCAGAAGATCTGTTTTCGCCGAGCGATGAGTTTTTTGAGAGAGTAACATTTTCTAAAGTTGCTGGTTCCTAATGCGGCTTGAGTTTCATTAGGTTGAGACAATGACAAATACGGTAGACGCTTTGATTCTCGACCTGCTTGAGTGGATTGGCCCCGAGTCGCGACCGTACGCAGAAGTAATCGAAGCGTGGCGGACTTCATGTCCACGGCTTCCTGTTTGGGAGGAGGCTAACGCGCAGGGCTTCCTTGAACACCATCACGAGCCCGGTCGCGGAACTTACCTGTCGGTCTCACCTCTCGGTAGAGAACACCTGCGGACTGCGCGACGCTTCTCTCCATAATCCGATCGCTGCCTAAACTCGTTGGGGTTCTGACACGACGCCCGGCAGCCTGCATGACGACCCATCGGGTTTGTGATTAAATCGGCGCGATGGCGACTACCAAAAAACGCGAACTCGACCTGACGGCATTTCCGTCCGGCACAGTCACCGAGTACACCACGCTGGTTTGTCTCGCCTGCATCTTTGATATCTTCACCAAACAACTTCAGATGGCCCCGCGCACTGCCTTCTCAGAGGTGAAGCGTCATACGCCGACCGTCGAAGAACTCACCAGCCGCGGCACGATGCGTCCGTACTTCGACAGCGACGAGAAGAATCCACACTGTCCATACTGCGGTTCCGCGAAACGCTGGCTGGCGCGCTTCGACACCTACTGCATCGAAGGCGGCAAGACGACCGACGCTGCGCGACGTACGCTGATCAAGAAACTTCCCACCGCCGGCGACCAATTTGTCGTGGTCGAAAAGAAATCCGATTCGCGCGCGGTGTTCTTCGAATGGCTCGACACTTTGGGTCTGAACGTTGAGCTGCACGATGAAACGTGGCTGATCGAAACGACGCGCCGCTATCTGGAACGCCGCGATCCGAAAACGAATTGGGCGGAAGTGTTTGAAGACGCGCGCGCCGTGCGCCGCTCTTCCCGACTGGCGGAAGGTTGGGAGCGCGATGGCGCGCGGTTGTTTCTCGCGCCACAGCTTTACAGCGAAGCGATTCTCATCCAATACCTCGTCAGCCGCTCACACTCGCATGGTGGATTGACGCTGGAAGGCCGGCTCACTTTGATGGATTTGCTACGCCGTCTGCGTTACAGCGGGTACCTCGACCGGATCGGGGTTACCGAAACAGATCCGGGCGAAGTGTTCGAGCGAGTTGTCGATCACCTGGCGGCAACTCACGAATGGGCGAATGCCGGATCAGCTAGCAGTGCCGCAAAAGGAAAAGGAGTCAGTACCGCGAGCGGTAGCGACCGGGCGGGTGTCAGTACCGCGAGCGGTAGCGACCGGGTCAAAACCAAACCGAAATCAAAGAAGAAGGCGACGAAGAAAGCAAAGGCCGGCAAAACCACACCTGTCCAGCCTGAGCCGGACGAGATCGTCTCCGAACCCGTCAAGCTTTACTACCTCATCGATCGTCGCGATTTTTTGGAAAAGGTGAAGAGTGTCTATGCGGCCTATGCGTGATTTGGAGTGCGGCGGCTCACTCTCCTTTGGGAGAGGGCTGAAGTGAGGGAGCGAAGCTTTTACTCCCTCTCCCTTTGGGAGAGGGTTGGGGTGAGGGAGCGAAGCTCTTACTCCCTCTCCCATAGGGAGAGGAAACAAAACAAAGCGCCGTCGCCGCTTCAGCCGGGGTCCCCAGCGTGGCAGCCACGCTGGGGTGGTCAATCTGCCGGCGCACTCCAAATTCACGCCTCTCGATCCGCAATCAAGTCAACAATCGAAATCAAGAGTTCTGCCGGTCGCTTGATACTCGTCGCCGCATCGCAAGCTGATCGGCGCACAATATCGATTTGACGTCTGGTCGCGTCGATACCGTGGACCGCCGGGTAAGTCGCTTTGCTTGCCCGCGCGTCTTTGCCGGGCGTCTTGCCCATAGCGCTGGCACTCGCCGTCACGTCCAAAAGATCGTCGGTAATTTGAAACAGCAGACCGAGGTTCCGACTATAATCGGTGACCGATTCCAATTCATCATCGTTCGCGCCGCCGATGATTGCTCCACAGCGTGCGGCCGCGGAGATGAGTGCCCCGGTCTTTTGCAGATGGATCTGATCGAGTGACGCCGCGTCCACCGATTGCGCCTCTCCATCCAGATCGCGCGCCTGACCCGAGACCATCCCGCTCGGCGTGCCCGCCGCACGCGAAAGTTCAGCAATGATTCGCACGCGGGTTTCGGCCGAGAGATTTTCGTCTGCCGCGATCGTCTGAAACGCGAGCGCCTGGAGAGCGTCGCCCGCGAGAATCGCCGTCGCTTCGCCAAACTTGATGTGACAAGTCGGCCGCCCGCGCCGCAGATCATCATCATCCATCGAAGGCAGATCGTCGTGAATCAACGAGTAAGTGTGAATCATCTCGAACGCGCACGCCGTCCGCAACAACTGATCGGTGGCCGCCCCGAAAGTCTCGCCTACCGCCAGCACCAGCGCCGGGCGAAAGCGCTTCCCGCCCGCAAACACACTCCAGCGGATGGCGCGGTGAAGCCGGGCTGGCTCGTCCGTATCTCCTGCAATTAGCTGATCGAGTTCTTTGTCGATGAGTAAGCGCGTGGAAGCGAGGAATTCTTTCGCGTTAATTGCTGTAGGGTTAACCACAGGGGACACAGAGGAAGAAACAGTCGCCAAATTATTCCTCGCTCTTCGATGCTAGTTCACTTTCAACATCGAACGGGCGGATCGTCGGCCGGCCCTGGTTGTCGCGCGTCAGGATCTCAATGCGGCGTTCAGCTTCGTTCAGTCGCTCCTGACAAGCGCGCGAAAGCTTTACGCCCTGCTCGAAAAGCTCGAGGCTCTTTTCCAAGGGCAGATCGCCACGCTCAAGCTCGCGCACGATGCGTTCGAGTTCTTCCAGCGACGTTTCAAAGCTTTGAGAGTTATTGTTCATAAGTTAATGGCTGTTCCCCTGTCCGCAAGCGGAGAGGGTTAGGGGAGAGGCGGCACGGCGCTAACCCCACCCTCATCCCCTCCCGCACGCGGGGAGGGGTGTAAGACTTGAAAACGCGCAGACTGAAGTCTGTGCCACTATGGCGACGGGCTCGGCGTCGATGTTTGCATCTCTCGCAAGCGGCGAATGATCTCGTCCTGAGTTTGCGAGCCGCGCTGGGACAAACCCTTCTTTGCGGTGTCCGCGATTATGTTCGTCAGGCGGTCGTCGCGCATTGCGACTACGCGCCAGCGGTCTTCCACCTGCTGCATTGTAAGTTGAATCTGCTCGTCTTTGAACTTCAGATCGACGGTCGCGTTGGCGCCGTTCTGTGTGATGGTCGCGAAATATGGCGCGCTCAACGCGATCAGAAAAACGGGCTTGCCTTTGGCGGGCTCAGTCACGCGCCGAATCTCATTCGGTAAGACCTCGCGCAGAGTCTCTTTCAACCTCGGCGTGATATTCGCGACGATCTGATCGAGTTGCGACGGCACAAGGCTGTTAAGAATGGAAGTGCCGCTGACCCGCGACCGCACGTCCGAAACAAAACCTTCGGAAATCTTGTCGAAGTCAAGAATGCGATCCAATTCCGCGCGGTCATCGCGTTGCGCCGCATCGACCAGCAGCGCGAGCGTGTAGGCCGGCTGCGACTTTACGTGCTGCCACCAGAAAAATACCCCCACGCCAACGGCAATGAGTAAAAGGAGAAGAACAACTCCGATAATTGCCAGAATGCGACCCACGCGGCCGGAACGCCGTGGCCGTTTCCAACCGCCGGGCGGTGGCGGCTGGTTAAGATCGATGACGATGCGATTGCGTTTACTTTTCATGAATCACAGGTCGTTCGGTTCAAGCGCTGTATGCTTCGAAATTCGCGCTAGCATCTTTGGCCCAATTTCATCTTTATCATGGAAAGCGAAGACCACATCAGGCCAATCCGGGCGAGAAAGCACTTTATGCGAACCGGACTGGCGCTTAATGTTCCATCCAATTCGAAGAAGCGCGGTGAGAACACGCTTTGCTTTCGCGGAAGACCACTGGCTCATGCTGCGGCAAAGTGGATATTGAGAAACTCGGGAGCGCCTTCGGCGTGTTCAAGCCGATCAGCCAGGACACGCAACGCAAGAGCCTGTGCTTTTGCGATGGCTTCATCAGATGTTTGACCGTACGCCAGGACGCCGGGCAGTTCAAGAATCTCTGCCAGCCAACGCCCGTCGTTTTCGCGCTCAAATTCAACTGTGAATGTCATTGACATTTGTTGAGAGGCAATCGTAGCACGAAGCACAGAACCATGTGGAGCCTATTGCTCGATCTCCTCAACCCGGCAATCCACGGCGCCCTTCCAAAGCCGGACGTGCAGCTCGTCGCCGGCGGATACAGCGGATGCCTCACGCACGATCGCGCCGCGCGCATTCTGCGCAATCGCGTAACCGCGTTCGAGCGTTCGCAGCGGCGACATCGCATCGAGTTCGGCCGCCGCCACGCCGAACTGGCTTCGCGCGCTCTCAATCCTCGAAATGATCGCCGCCATGCGTGCCTGATTCAGAGTCTCAAAGCGCGCCCGTTGTTTGATTGTGCGACTGCGTAACTCCGCGGGCGACAGCAACCGCGCGGCAGCGTCGAGCCGGCGAAGCGCGGTTTGGTAAAGGCGTCCAATCGTATCGTGCAAACGATCTTCTCTCGTCGACAGGCTCTTCATCGCGTCGCGCAGCCTGGCGCGGACTTCGTCAAAGCCGCGCGCAAATGTTAGCTCCTGCACTCGCGAACGTTCCGCCGCAATTCGATAGTTGACCAGCCGTCGCAATCCGCTCACCAACTGATCGAGCGTCGTGCAAAGCTGTTCTTCATGTGCCGCGACTAATTCTGCGGCAGCTGATGGCGTGGGCGCGCGCAAGTCCGCTACGAAATCAGCGATCGTGAAGTCCGTTTCGTGGCCTACCGCCGAGATTACCGGAATTGCCGAGGCGCGAACTGCGCGGGCCACCGCTTCTTCATTGAACGCCCAAAGGTCTTCAATCGAACCACCGCCTCGCCCCAGGATGAGAACGTCAATCGTCCCATCGTGGCGGCCCTCGCGTGTCGCACGTGCATGGTGATCGTTTAGAAATTTGATCGCGCGCACGATCTCGTGCGACGCGCCTTCGCCCTGCACGCGCGCGGGCGCGAACAACAGATGTACCGTCCGCGTCCGGCGCGAGATTACGTTGATGATGTCGCGCACCGCAGCTCCGCTCGATGACGTCACGACGCCGATACGTCGCGGAAAATACGGAATCGCGCGTTTCAATTCGGCGGCGAACAAACCTTCTGCCTGCAAACGCTTCTTCGTCTGCTCAAACGCCAACTGCAAAGCGCCGGCGCCGACGGGCTCGAGCGTCTCGACGATCAGTTGGTATTCGCCTTTTTGTTCGTAGACGCTGACGCGGCCGCGCGCGCGAACCTGCAGCCCATCTTCCGGACGAAACCGAATTCGCTGATTGCTGCTGCGGTAACACGCCGCGCGCAACTGCGCGAACTCATCTTTCAGAGTGAAGTACCAGTGACCCGAGGTGTGCGGACGAAAGTTTGAGATCTCGCCTTCGACCCAGACTGACGCGAAGCCCTTTTCGAGTGTGCCGCGAATCGACGCAGTCAAATCCGACACGCTCAACGGCAAGCGTTCGGTTTCTTCAAACAGAGATGCGAGAAGTGATTGCTGCATTCTCGTCGGAATCCAGTAAGGCGCGCCGGATCATAACTCATCCGGAATGAAGTGTCAGACTGTGAGGAATTTTGCATGCGGGAGACCATGAGATCGGTACGCATGCCTCTGGCGTGCCGCTGATGCGAAGCACGCCGGAGGCGTGCGTACCTTCAGAACCCGGGCGCCATTAGGTTTGTCACGGCAACCGGATTCTTGATTTGTTGTTTACTCATCCATTCTTCCGATTGCGCGATTAGTTCCCGTCCTTCATCGCCACCACGCAGTTCGCCCAGCCGCCGGCGCGCCGCGGCCGCGTACAAAGCCATATCGGCAGCTTCAAAACCCTCGACCGCCTTTTTCGTCAGCGCTTCGGCGCGTGAAGCGTCGCCGCGTTGCTTAGCCAGTCCGGCGTAGATCAAGTTCGCGAGGGGATTCGACCACGGCATGTCCTCTCGCGCGATTCGGTCGGCGCAGTTCCCGCCGATCCGCAGACGTACCTTGCGATCTCGGCCAAAAGAGGTGGCCAGTGCCAGGCGCGCGCGCAGGTGCAGCATGTCGATGCGCAAGCCCTGCGGCCGCAGCAGCAGAGATCTCTCCAGCGGCTTAACCTGTTGGTCCATGTGTTTCCACGCGACCTCGAAATCGCCGGTGTACAGTTCAATCTGCGCCAGGGCGACGAGCGACGTGTAGTGTTGCAGGTGAAAACCTTCGCGCGGCCATTGGGTCATGGCGGCGATGACCTCATCGCGCGCGCGGTCGGGATCGTCGGTCGCGAGCCAGATCGGATTGAGCCGCGTGCGCAGGTCAGTGGCGGCGAAAATATTTCCCTGCTCGAGCGCTACCGAAAGCAACTGCGGAACTCGCCGCGCCACCTCAGTCAGCTCGCCGAGAAACATCAGCGACGTCAACATGAAACGGTGCGCGACGGTCAGCTCCCAGGCGGCGCCGGTGCACTGATCGCGCAGCACCTCAGCAGCGCGCTCGCACAGCTCGGCCGCTTCTTTCCAGTGACCAGTCAAGTAAGCGCTGAGTCCGCGCGCCCAGATCGCCAACCCGATTGCGTGTGGATGTCCTGAACGTTGCGCAAGCTCTTCAGTTTGATCTGCGAGTTGCCGCGCGCGCGCAATGGCCGGTCCGCCGCGCGTCGCCGTCTGCACGGTCTCGAAAGCCATCGCCCGCGCGACGCGATAGACTTCGCCGGCACGCAGCGCCAACAGCACGTGACGGCTCTGAAACTCCGCACCGCGAATCAAATCGACGACACCCAAACCGGCCGCAACCGACCAGCAGATGTCGATGCGATGCAGTTCGGCTTCCGAAATGGTCGCCGCGTCGCGCTCAGTGAAATCCAGTCCGCGCGTCGAGATCCATGCGCGTCGCACCAGCATCGACAACAACGCGCGCTTCGGGCCTTTCGGCAATTTGAATCCCGCGGCCTGCAGGACCTTCTCGAAAACTGCGAGTCCTTCCTCGACGTGCCCGCCCATCAGCAACTGCGCGCCCGCGCGTTGTTGCAATTCAAGCGCACGTCTCGGCGCGGTTGATTTCGCGGCTTCGAGAAACTCGGTGGCCGCTTCGGCTGGGCGTCCCGCGTTAGCCAACGCGTCTCCCAAGGCGATCTTCAAATCGACAACATCAGCCCCCGCCGGCGCCAAATCAATCGCACGCCGGAAATAAAGCGCCGCACGATCGAAGGCCAGGGTGCTCGCCGCTTTTCGCGCCGCGGCTTCCGCATGAAAAGCCGCCCGCGCAAGTTCGCCGGCCCCGAGATAGTCGTGATACAGCGCTTCCGGATCGTCAAAGCTGCGCGCTTCGATCGTTTGCGCCAGCCGCCGATGGATTTGTTTTCGCTCAGCGTCGGGCAGGAGCGTCCGCAGCGTCTCGCCGATGCGATCGTGATGAAGCTCGATTCCGTACGCCGTGCCGCCGGTGCGGACCAGCTCCGCCGAACGCACCGCATTCAGGATCTGTAAATCGTGATGCTGTGCGCCGCACGCCGCAAAGGCAACATCCTGGTTTACCGGCCGCGCCGCAACCGCGAGCACATTGAGCAGGTCGCGCGATCCGTCAGGTAGTTGCCGAATGCGCTCTTCGAGCATCGTCGCCAGACTAACCCCGGTCTCGCCGGCGCGTTCAGCGATCGAAACGTAGTGACAGAGTTGTTCGACCAGGAACGGATTGCCCGCGGCTTCAGCGACGACGGATTTTACGAAGAGGTCACCCTCGACTTTCGCGGCGGCGAGCAATGACGCCGCAAGTTCTGAAGCCTCATCGTTGGACAGACGATCGAGAACTACTTCGCGACAGGTTTCCGTGCCGGCGTTTTGAACTAACTGCTTAAGGAAAGTCTTTGTCTCGAAATCCTCAGCCCGAAAACCCCCAATCAGCAACAGCGGTGGCGCATCGGGTGGTCGCAGCAGATCTTCCAACAGTCGAATGCTATCGTCGTCGGCCCACTGCAAATCGTCGGTCCAGATAATCAGCGGCTGCCGGCGCGCGAGCGCGGTCAACATCTGCCGCAGAGCGCCAAACGCGTGGCGTCGCAAAGTGAACAGGTCGCCAGTCTCGGCCGCCGCGCGCTCGTCAAAGATTGCATCCACTTGAAGCAGAACGGGGAAAATTCGCGCCAGCGCGCGTGCGTGACGTGGCACCAAAGCCTCAGCACTTTCGCGCGGCAATGACGCGAGATATTTACTCAGGCTATCGACCACGCCGTCGAGCGCCTTGTACGGAACCGACTCGCGCTCGTAACAGCGGCCCTGAAGAATCAGCGCGTCCGCAAGATTTGCTTTCGTCTGTTCGAGAAACGCTTGCACCAGCGTGCTCTTGCCCATTCCGGAAAGGCCCCGCACATAAACAGAGACCGCCTGGCCACCGCGCATAGTGCCAAACGCATCGTCCAGTTCCGCCAGCTGTCGCTCGCGCCCGACAAATGCAGTCTCTGCAGCGGACACCGCGAAAGCGGATCTGCTCGCTTTCAAAAACCGCAGCACGGCGCGGCCTTTTAGACGATTCTCGGGCCGCCGGCGCAGCAGGTTCATGCAGAGTTCGTTGAGATCATTCGGAACTCTTGGGTTGATCTCGATTGGCTGAATAGGCCGGCGCGTTTGTTTGCGAATCACGACTTCAAAGAATCTTCCGGTGAAAGGAAGACGGCCGGTGAGAGCTTCGTAGAGCATCACGCCGACGCTGTACCAGTCGCTGGCGGTTGAGATTGGCAGTTGCGCGCCCTGTTCAGGCGACATGTAATCAGGCGTGCCGACGAGCAGCGTGTCGCGCGATGCGGGTTCAACGTCTTCGACCAGACCAAAGTCTAAAATCACGACACGCCCTTCGTCCGTGATCAGCACGTTGGACGGTTTGATGTCGCGATGCAGCTTTCCGACTTCATGCAGGTGATGCACACCCTCGGCCAGTTGCCTTAGCGCTGAACGCAAACGCAGCTCATCAAACTCGGGTATCGGCATCGACAAAGCTGGCGATTCCGCGGAGACCGACATTTCGCCCGATTCAAACAAAACATCAGAGCTGTCGAACTCGACGGTATTGGCTTCTAAGATCGCCCGCTCGCCATCCCGTCGCAGCGTGGAAGGTCCTTCGCTGGTTTCGCCTTCGCCTTGACGTCTGATGTGCTCAATGAACTGGACGCCCTGGACGAGTTCCATCGTGAAAAACCAGTGACGCCCTGACGACATCAACTCGTAAAGCGCGGCCAGGTTCGGATGTGAAACGTCGGCGAGTTCGCGGAACTCGCGCTTCAGGCGATAGATGTGCTCGGGTTCGGCGCGATTCAGGGTCTTCAACGCCACCGGTTTATTTGTCAGCCGATCGATTGCTTCATAGACGACGCCCATCCCGCCGGCGCCAAGTTTGCGGCGCAGACTGAAGCGTTCAGTTCCGCGAAATTCTTTCGCTGCTTCGACCATGGCCCGGCGATGTCTAATTTACTTAGCGATACTTTGCGAGCTTTTGCGTCATGTCGCGAGTGATTGACAGATGCGATTGTGCCTTACATGATTTGTCGCGATCAATGTTTGACCGCCAACGGCGAGATTGGAAGGAGTTCACATGGACTGGCGCGTGTTCCTGACGACGTTCGGAATAATGTTCTTGGCCGAGATGGGAGACAAGACCCAGCTCGCTGCGATTACTATGACGGCGGAGAAAAAACGGCCGTGGGAAGTTTTCATTGGAGCGTCGCTGGCAATGGTCGCGGTTACAGCCATCGGAGTTTTGGTCGGCACGGCGCTCGGTCATTACCTGCCACTCGAATGGATTAAGCGCGTGGCAGGTGCGGCATTTGTTGTGATCGGTGTTTTGATATTGATCGGGAAGTTCTAACATCATTTTCCATTCATCATTTGACATTTATCATTTGTCATTCAGTCTGCGCGCTGCCTGGCACCCACGTTTTTGTGAATGGACCGATGACAAAATGATAAATGGAAAATGGAAAATGGAAAATGGAAAATGGTTTTGTGAAGTGAGTTAGGACTCAAGCCGCGCAATGCCACAGACGCCACACACGGAAAAACACTTCACCGCCGGGCAAACTGTTCGCGACACGGTAATCGGAATGGCGGACGGATTAACCGTGCCGTTCGCGCTGGCCGCAGGCTTAACCGGCGCAATTGATTCGGCGAACATTATCGTGACCGCGGGCTTTGCCGAGATTGCCGCCGGTTCGATCGCGATGGGGCTGGGCGGATATCTCGCGGCGAAGAGCGACGCCGAGCACTACGCGAAGGAACGCGAGCGCGAGAAACGCGAAGTTAAAGAGATTCCCGACGAAGAGATGCGCGAAGTCGCGCAGGTATTCAAATCCTACGGCTTGAGTGCCAAAGACAGCGCGCCGATCGTCGAAGCGCTCTCAAAGAATCCGAAGAAGTGGGTTGATTTCATGATGCGTTTCGAGCTGGGCCTGGAAAAGCCTGATCCGAAACGCGCGCTCGCCAGCGCCCTGACCATCGGCGGTTCGTATGCGGTGGGAGGCTTGATTCCACTTTCTCCTTACGTCGTTGCGTCGGTTTTCGAGAACATAACTGTGACCACAGCGCTGCTGTTTTCCGTGACGCTGACACTGGTGGCGCTGTTTGTCTTCGGCTTCATCAAGGGTCGCTTCACCGGCACCCGGCCGATGCGCAGCGCGTTGCAGACGGCCTTTATTGGGAGCGTTGCGGCGGGAGCGGCATTCGGGATTGCGCGGTTGATTGGGTGATGAACCTAACGCTTGCGCTCACCTCAGGCTGAGTACACAATACTCGTCATGATTTCGAAGATTCCCATCGAGATCCCCAACAATTCGGTGAAAGAGTTTTGCCGGAGATGGAAGATCAACGAATTAGCGATATTCGGTTCGGCTTTGCGCTCCGAGTTGAGGCCGGAGAGTGATCTCGACATATTGGTGAGCTTTGCCGAGGACGCCAATTGGAGCATCTTCGATCACGCCAGGATGAGCGAAGAATTATCGGCGCTGCTCGGCCGGAAGGTCGACATCGTGGAGGCTGTCACTTTGAACAACCCGTTCCGCCGTCACGAAATCCTCTCAACTCGACAAGTAATCTATGCAGCCTGAAGAGCGCGACGCCGCTTACCTCTGGGACATGTGTGAGGCCGCGCGCGATTGTCTCCAATTCGTGTCAGACGCCACCTACGAAGAGTTTTGCAGCAATCGAATGATGCATTCAGCCGTGGAACGTCGTCTCGAGATTCTCGGCGAAGCCGCGGGCCGAGTTTCGGAAACTTTTCAGTCTGCTCATTCAAACATTCCCTGGAAAGACATCAAGGGAATTCGGCTTGTGTTAGCTCACAGATATGGTGATGTAAATCTCCACGAACTCTGGCAATCCGTCCAACGAGATTTGCCGGACCTGCTCTCCAAGCTAGAGGCGTTGATTCCCCGCCTCCCGAAGAAATAGCTCACAAAGATGAACCTTTACGTAGGCACCAGCGGCTACAGTTACAAAGAGTGGAAGGGCAACTTCTATCCCGAAGATTTGCCGGCGAAAGAGATGCTCGCGTACTACTCGCGCCGTCTGCCGGCTGTGGAGATCAACAACACCTTCTATCGGCTGCCGCAGCCGAACATGGTTGAGAATTGGAGAGATCAGGTTCCTGAGACTTTTCGCTTCTCGATCAAAGCCACGCAGCGCATCACCCACATCAAACGCCTGAAAAACTGCGCTGAGGAAACGAAGTATCTGATCGAAACGGCGTCGCTGCTGCGTGAAAGATTAGGCGTCGTGTTGTTTCAGCTTCCGCCGAATTCGAAAAAGGATATGGAACGGTTGCGCGAGTTTCTCGACTGCCTGCCGGAACAGACGCGCGCCGCATTCGAGTTTCGTAACGAATCGTGGCTCGACGACGAAACACTCGATCTTCTGCGACAGAAGAATTTTGCGCTCGTCGTTTCGGACACAGACGAGAAGCCGCTCACGTCGATCACAAACACGGCGGATTGGGGCTATTTGCGTCTGCGCAAGACTGCTTATTCAGATCAGGAGTTGTCGGACTGGATGAAGCGTGTACAGGATCAGAAATGGAAAGAAGCTTTCGTCTTTTTCAAGCATGAAGACGAAGGCGTCGGACCAAAATTGGCGGCGCAGTTTTTAGCACTTGCCTAGCTATTGCTGTTCGCGACCTCACATCCTAAAGTAAGTCGAATGACTTCTCGCTGCTTATCCCCCTTGTTGTTACTTCTGTTTTTCGTATTCGCGGCCAACCACAGCGCTCTCGCTCAAACCACGCCTGAACTGGCGAAACTCCAGAACGAATTCGCGATTAATTATCTCGAACCTGAGCCGCACATGGCTTTGGCGAAATATTACCTGGCTCGTGGAGATCGTCGCGAGGCATTCTTCATTTTGGAGACGGCGCGCCGAGGAATCCTGGAAGAGTCGGTCTTCGACCATGCTTTTCAGGTGGCATTTGAAAACTTCGACAACAGCAAGTCCGGCGAGGAGAAGCTGATAGCCGAACTCGCACAAAATCCAAACTCGGCCGACCTTCAATTCAAGCTCGCCGATGTTTACATTTCACGATCTGATTACACGAAAGCAAAACAGATCCTGGTTCCGGGAATCAAAGAACATGGTGAAGATTATAGATTCACGGCGGGATTGGCAGGGATTCTTCAGATTGAAGGAAAGCCTGACGAAGCTGCTCGCCTCATTCAACAGTACGCCGCGAGATATCCAGAATCTGAAGAAGGTTATGTTTTGCGAGCAGAGGCGCTTCATAAGACTAATGCCCAAGGCGCCCGGAGCCTGCTGGAGCAAGGCGTCGCGAAATATCCTAACAATGGAGACTTGCTGTTCAGATTGGCCGCGACTGTTCAGGAAGGCCGCGATCTCGATAAAGCCGAGATGCTCTTCGCAAAGGCCGCTTCTCTCGCTCCAAAGTCGGTTGTGATTCAATCGTGGGTTGGTCGTTTCTTTTTCCGAGTGCGCAACAATAGTGATAAAGCCCTGCCCTATTACTTGAACGCGTACTTCCGTTCACCTCATGCCTATGAAACTGAATATGTTGAGTCGCGCATTCGCAATATTTACTTCGCGCAAACTCAGAGCGCATTTCAAAAGGAACTAAGCCCGAAAAAACCGCTCGTCGAACTGCTCGATAATCCGAGGCCCGATGTCGTATCCATGGCCTTAGCCGGATTAGAACGAGAGTGGAAACCTAACTACTTGCCGGTGGTCACGGCTTTGATGGGCCATGAGAATCAGGGTGTGCGTTGGGAGGCCACTCAACTTTTGAAAAAGAAAGTGGATGGTTCGTTTGATCCGGCGCTGCGAAATCTATTGAAACACAGTGATCTGCGCGTACGAGGACTGGCAGCTTACATTGCCGTCTATCGCTGGAAGACCGCGAGCTTTGGATTGATCGACGAACTATTGGCAGACAAGGCGCAACTGCTTCGGTTCGATGCGCTCTCGGCCTTGATTTTGGAAGGCGGTGAAGAGGGTAAACGGCGCGCGTTAGCGCACGGCGCCAAAGAGACTCACCCGACGCTTAAAAAACTTCTCGAGCGATCAAAAGCCCGCCCGCCGGGTAATGATTGACGCGCTTCATCGATAGCGACAAAGCGCGTCAGCCCCGAATCATTCGGTTTACTTAATTTTAACGCCCGCGCCGACGCGGAAGTTGTCCTGCCGCTTGCCGTTAAAGTACGTCGGCACCCAATCGACCATGATCGGGCGAATGTCGATGTTCTCGCCTGCATGGATATCCACGCCGCCGCCGAACGCCATCGCGAATGCCGTATCAGCCTTCTTGTTCGGGGACAGACGATCGTCGAAGTTGGCGCGCAGGTGCGTAATGCCGAACAAGGCATGAGCAAACGGTGTCGCGACGCGGTTTCGCGCATTGAAGCGCGGACCGATCATCACATCGTACCGCTGCACGCTCGCATTGAAGACGCGGCCACTGTTCCGATCAACGTAACCCGTGTCGTCAAAGCCGGCGGTGAAGCTGGTTACGATGCCGACGTTGCGGTGCACGTTCTGATTGAACTCAGCTGTAAAGCCGTTGTAGCTGGTCCGCTCGCTCGCGAAGTTGACGCGGGCGCCGTTGAAAGTTGCGTTGCCAGATCGATCGAAGTGGTTGGCGTTGTTGAACGAGCGCTGGTGCGCATAGCCGATGTAGAACTCATAAAACGAGTAGTCTTTATCCTGCGCGAGTGCGCACGGTGCGCAAATCGCAGCGATCAGGAGCAAGAGAAAAATTCTGGTCATTCGGGGCGCCTCCTTGTTGACGCGGCTGGTTTTGAATTGAAAGATTACCGGTATATTAACACTACCAATCGGGAAAACATTCCCAGATTTTCCGCAAATTATCTCTTTTCTGCTTAAGAGAGGGTGTTTTCCGCGGTCACGATCCGCTGCGTTTTCAAAATGAAGCTCCTGCAAACATCTACAATTGTCGCCGGATTAATTGCTCTGTGTGCCGGTTCTACTCTGGCCCAATCGACCGCGGATCCGGTTAAAGAAGCTCAACGGCTGACCCGCGTGGCCCAGGTTGCTCAACAGCAGGGCCGGTTTGACGACGCCATCAAAGCGTATCAGACGATTACAGTCGTCGCCGCCAGTTCACCACGCGTCGCCGCGGCGGCCCATCTCGCCGGCGGAAACGTGTACATGATGACGGGCCGGTTTCAGGAAGCCGTGACAGCTTATCGAAAGTCGGTGGCGCTTGACCCTGCGTCCGCGGAAGCCCTGAACAATTTGGGCGAGGCTTTGGGAGAGCTGAAACAGTACCGGCCGGCACTCGAAGCTTTTCAGAAAGCGGTCGCGCTCGATCAGAAGTATTTGAAAGCGCGCTACAACGTGGGCGTTACCTATGATCGCCTGCGACAGTTCAAGTATGCGGAATTCATTTACCGGATTCTGATTCGAGATTTTCCCGACTTCGCGTTGGGCTACGACAGTCTCGCCGTGTCGCTTTCAAAATCCGGACGCCCGCGTGAAGCAGTTCCGTTTCACGAAAAGGCGATCGGCCTGGCGCCGAAAGACCCATCGTTCTACTTCAACTTTTCGCTTTCCTACCTGATGCTTGGAGATACGAAAAAGGCGCAGGAGCAGCAACAGAAACTTCGCGCACTGGATCCGGCCATGGCCGAGCACCTCGCGATCATGATCGCCAAACGCCCGCGTTAATTTGGAGTGCGGCGGCAAGTAACCGGGGTCCCCGGCGCGGCAGCCGCGCTGGGGTGGTCGTTGCGCGACGCCGCTTTGGATCGTTCGCGGTAACAATTCTATCCAAAGCGCCGTCGTCGCTTCGCTCTGCCGGCGCACTCCAAATCCTAGAAATTTCCGCCACAAGCTTCGTGCCCGCAATCGCAATCGAGTTCGATTGTGTCGCCAGTACCTTCACAAGACGCGCTGCAGTACTTGCCGTCTTCGGGCCGTGGACACGAACACGGAGGGTTCTTACAAGTGTTATCGTCAGCCATTAATTCTCTCCTGAACTAACAATGATTGGGTTGGAACGAGGGGCAGAGCTTAACACATCCGGCCAAATCAACCCGAACGAGTTTGCCGCAAAGCGGCGGCTTGGCTAACATCGCGCGCACTACCAAGAACCGAGGGAGAACATGAACGCCACTGCGATGACTAAAGAAATTCCGCCGCCGCTGCAGATGCTGCAACTGATTTCCGGATTTTGGGTTTCGCGCTGCCTTTACGTTGCGGCAAAGCTCGGCATTCCTGACTTGCTGAAGGACGGACCAAAGTCTGCCGACGAATTGGCAGCGGCAACCAGCACGCACGCGCCCTCACTGTTTCGAGTTTTGCGGGCGCTCGCAGCCGTCGATGTGTTGACCCAAATATCCGGCAAACACTTCGGCAATACGCCACTGTCAAAGACGCTGCGCAGCGACGTGGCGGGATCGCTACGCGCGTTTGCCATGACTGAACTCGGCGAAGAGCACTATCCGGCGTGGGGCGAGCTGATGCATAGCGTGCGCACCGGCGGAATCGCTTTCGACAAAGCCTTCGGCGAACCGGTTTGGGAATACTTTGCGAAGCATGAAGAGAACGCGAAGATTTTCAACGACGCGATGAGCGGCATGACCGCCCAGGCCGAACAGGCTCTACAAGCGGCGTACAGCTTTGAAGGAATCAACACCCTCGTCGATGTCGGGGGCGGTCACGGTGGATTGATTACCTCGATCCTGAAGAGAAATCCGAACATCCGCGGAATTCTTTTCGACTCGCCTCAGGTAGTTGAAGGCGCAAAGTCGAAGATTGGGGACTCAGGCGTCGAGGATCGTTGTGAAGTTGTCGGGGGAGATTTCTTTCAAGCCGTGCCGGACGGCGCCGACGCGATCACCATGAAGTGGATCATCCATGATTGGAACGACGAGCAGTCGATCGCCATCATGAAGAATTGTCATCGCGCACTGCCTGAGAACGGCAAATTGATTCTTGTCGAAGCCGTCGTCCCGCCCGGCGACGAAATGCATTTCGCCAAGTTCATCGACCTGAACATGCTGGTGATGACCGGTGGTCGCGAACGCACCGAAGAGGAGTTTCGCCAGCTTTATGAAGCCGCCGGCTTCCGTCTCAATCGCATCGTGCCGACCGAATCGCCTTTCAGTGTGATTGAAGGTGTCAAAGCGTGAAGTGGCACGGGCGTCTCGCCCGTGATCTCACGCGCAAGATGCGCGTGCACCCAGGGAGAGTGTCGGAAGCTGACTGTTGGCGAGGACACACGACAGCATCAACTTAGGGGAAGCCAGTTTCCGACACTGACGAGCTTCATTCCGGCGCGCCGCGTTCCTTCAAAAAGCCGACGATGTCCTCCTGCTCGGCTTCGCGCGCAAGCGCGAGTGCGGTTTTGCCTTCTTTGTCGCTCACGGTGAAATCGGCGCCCGCAGCCACCAGTACCTCAACCATCTCCACTGACCCATGCGAAGCTGCCCGCAACAGTGCCGTCCGGCCTTCAACGTCCCTGGTTTCCAACAGTGCTCCCGCGCGAATTAGCAGTTGGGCGCTTTTCACGGGTCCGCTCTCAACCGCTACCATCAACGCGGTCGAGCCATTACTGTCCGTGGCATTCAAGGTCGAGGTCATTTGAAGCAGTAATTCGACTATTCCTGGCTCTTCGTTTGCCACTGCCAACATCAGTAAAGTTCGTCCCTCATCGTCGCTCAAGTCGACCGCGGCTCCCTTTTCAACGAGCGCCGTGAAGGTTTTCAGATCAAGGGCGAAAAGCGTAGCCATCAGCGCTGTCTGGCCATCTTCGTCTTTCGCGTTCACATCAGCGCCCGCGCCGATAAGGATGTCTATGACTTCCAAATTGTTCGCGCGCACGGCTGCAAATAGCGCTGTCTCGCCGCTGCTATCCCTGGCATCTACGCGAGCGCCGGCCTTCACCACTTCTCTTAACACGGCGGGTGTTCCCGAGCGGGCAGCGATCATGAGTAAGCTCTGTCCGCCATAATCGCGTGCGTTCATTTTTGCGCCAGCCTCGATCAAATCGCGCACTAACTCGACAGGCGTCTTTTCAGACAACGCCATAATCGCGGTACGGCCAAAGGTACTCCTCCGGTTCACATTAGCGCCCGCACCCATCATCACTTGCGCCATTTCACGATTGCCACGCTCAACTGCATGATTCAACAACGGCTCACCGTCCCGGGGCCTGATCTCATTGATGTCTGGAGTCGCGAACGCCAGCGTCCTTGCCACGTTTATATCGTCGTTAGTTACAGCCTGAACCAGCGGGTCCTCGGGAGAATCCGCAACCGCCATCATCGCTCCGCCCATTATCATCACGTGTCGGTTCTTCTCAGTTAGTGTGAAGTCTTCCCGAATACCAGCCGCATCAGTTTGCACTGTTGCCATGCTCCGCTCTGTCTCGAATCTGCGCTTGCGTGCCCAAAGCAGATAGTCTGCCGGTGGTGCGTTCAAGAAACTGTACTCGCCATCCTTTGACGAAGTCGTGTAGCGCTCTACACCGGTGTCGCGATCGACAAGCACGATAGTCACGTCAGCTATTGCGACGCCTTCAGATGTTTTGATTGTGCCGCTCATACCTGGCGGAAGTTCGTCTGAGGCCGGTTCATTGACCGTTCTGGTTGCGGCGCACTCGACGGTGTCGGTGGGCAGCACGAGTGAGTTCGGCGGACGCGTTTGCGCGGCCGCGTTTGCCAGGGTCAACGTGGCGCTGAACGCCCCGGTCGCAATCCGCGAAGCGCGCCTGCCAATTCGATAAAGCCGCTCCGGCACCTTTCGCGTCAGCATTTCACCGTTAGGCCGAACGATGTAGCGGATACAGACCCGGCCGCGCGCACGCTCAACAAAGCGAACGGCGTCGTTACGGGTCATGCTCGACAAATCAGATACGTGCAGGCTGCAGTGTTCGCAAAACCGCACTTGATCGTTGCCGCTCATTGACTCCCAATCGGCGTCGCATGGTGCCGGAATATTTATCCGATCAAAAGAGCGAATAGACTTTGGCATAGCTAAGCTCCTTTCAACGCTCAACCCCACACAATCGAACTCTGCTGAGAACCCTGGGGGAAAAAGCTCTTTGACTTAGACCTTCAACCGGAGCTTTGTGTTCCGGCAATAGCTTGCACTTTGAAATTAATCGAACCTGAGGAGTGACACGGTCGTGTCGCCCGTGAAATCAAGCGCAAGATGCGCGTGCCACGTTTTCAGCGCGAGCCCGTCGCTCTACTTCACCGCAAACCGGACCGGCGCAACGATCGCGCGTGCCTCGGGGTTGTAGTAGTCATAGACAATCGAGGCCGCGCTCTGCGCATTCATGCCGAAACGCGGCTTAAACTTGAAGTTGAATTTCGTGCCCGCGGCGCGTGGCCAGAGGTAAAGGACCACGCGATCTGGTAGCACATCGTATTGGCTGATGCTGCCATCCGAAGCTTTCATGGCCGTCTCCAGCGAAGCGCGGTCAACGTCGGCTCCCGGGGGCAAACCAATTTCAGCCAGCATCATTCCATAGCCGCGCAAACCGATGCGTTCTGCTTCCACGCGACAGTCGATTTCGTCAGTGGCATTCGCGCTGGTCTTATCAAACTTCGTCACCAGGCGCAGGCCGCTGGCTCCGTTCGCGCGCCAATTCGCTTCCTGCATCGCTACCGAATCGCGCCATGGCAGGTAATAAATCGCAACCGCCTGGGCGGAAGCTGGTGAGCTGCCCGGTGCGCGTTTGATTTCGACGCGGTTGGCACCGGCTTGAATGAAGGCCGAGAGATCGACCGAGATGGGACTGACCAGCTGGTTCGGCAAGGGCAGTTCGATCGATTTCACACTGCGCCCATTCACGACGATCTGGGCGATCCGCGATGCGTCAGAGGCATCGACATCGCGCGCCAACAAAGCAAGCAGCGTGTCGAGCACATTGATCGTCGCTTGCGTCGAATACCAAACGCCGTAGCGATCTTTTTCACGCAACAGAAAGAGCAAGCCGCCGTCAATCAACTGGTCCCGTTGGCCCGGTCGTGTCGCATCCGACGCGCGCGTCAAAGCCTGCACCACCAGCGCCGTGGTCTCGACGCGACCGGCCCGGCCCCAGCCATAAAACGGTGTGTTGGTCTCAAGCGACCAGTAGTTAGCGCCATTCTCTTCGAGCGCCAACGCCCGCAGCCTCGCGATCGCTTTCGCGGCGCGGATGTCACCAACTTCCAGACTGGCCAATGCATACGAGGCAAGCAAATATGGCTCGTCGATCTCGCCGGTACGCTGCGCGAGATAATCCAGGGCGCGCTTTAGTTCGGGTCCAACTACCTTGACTGGCGGCTGAGTTGTCTTGTTCGAGGTGCTGTCGATCTTCGCAGTTTCAGCCGTCATGGCCAGCACGCGCGCGACGAACGCGGTCAGCATCGCGGTGCGTCGCTGATCTTCTGTCTGGTTGCCGTAAGCGTACGCCGCCCAACTGCCATCCGCGCGCTGTTTTTTGATGAGCCAGATACGAGCGTCTTTGATTACCCGATCGTCGACTTCGATCAGTTCAGAGGCATCGCTGAGAAACCTGAGCGCGTAAGCTGTCAGTGCCAGATCCGGTTCGCCCCTGCCCCAATAAGTGAAGCCGCCGCTCTCGTCACGGTAATTCAACAGTCGCGCGTAGCCCGCGCGCAGGTAACGCGTCGCTTTTCGGTACGCAGGCGTTCCGCCTGCTTCTGTTTCTTCAATCCGACGCGTAGCGGGATTCCCCGATTGCGGGGGCAGGCGGGACGCCTGCGTACCCCCAACTCGCTGATAATTCTTCAGCCAAAGCAAACTCGGGTAGGTGGATGAGATCGTCTGCTCGCCGCAGCCGTACGGCCGCGCCATGATTGCTTCGACGCTTTCAGTCACGTGCGCCAGCAGATTTGGATAAACTTTCAGTTCCGCTTTCGCGGAATTGGGAATCGCCGTCGCCGGAATGTCGAGCGTGAGCGTTGCCTGGTTTGAAACGATGTCGCTGTCGGCAACCGACTTTTCTTCGCCGTCGGGATGGACGGTCACCGGTTTCTCGATCGCATCGTTAGCATCGGAAGCCATCGCCGTGATGCGCTGCTTGCCGTCCACGACGGAAGCGCTGGCGCGGAAATCAAACGTCCCGCGCGTGGCGTCGCCGGCGGCAACATCAACCTTCCTGGTCGCCGCTCCCAGCAAAGTGAACCAATCCTCCGGGTTTATTTCGAGATTGACCGTCTGCGCGCGATCCAAATAGTTACGCACTACGACCGGCAGAAAAATCTCATCACCTTCAGTGAGCACCCGTGGCGGATCGTGTTCGACAAAGAATGGTTGAAAGGATTTGATTTCCCTTTCGACGACACCAACCTGTCCGTCTTCGGTGGAGCCGATCACGGACATCTTCCAGGTGGTGATGTTGTCGGCGAGCTTGAATTGCAACTGCGCACGGCCGCGCTTGTCGGTCTCAAGCGACGGTTGCCAAACGAGCGTTTCCGGAAAGTATTCTCGTAAACGTGGCGTCGAGAGTTGTTGTCCTGAAACTCCCGGCGCCAACAACAAAAAGTTAGCCCGCGGATTCAGCGGCAAAGACTCGATCTGCCGGGATGTCACCGAAGCGTCCGTACTAAAATTAACCGTCTCACTTCCCCCGGTGACGTTAACCGTTTCTGAAACAGCTCCAACGTCCAGAGTTACGTTCAACTGCGTCACATTCGACGATCGAACCGCAACCTGCGAGACCACGGTGCGGTTAAATCCCGGAGCGTCGAAGACAACTTCGTAAAATCCGCCCGGCAGATTTTTGATGATGTAAGTTCCGTCGTCAGTCGTTTCCGCGGTGTGCTCAATCGTGGTGCGCACATTCTTTGCCGCAATCTTCGCGCCCGCAATGGCTGCACCTTGAGGATCAGTGACGGTGCCGGTGATCGCTCCCGTCGAGCCCGGCAGAATCAGCGGGCGCTTTTGTGGCTGTGGGACGCTCTCGTTGCCGGCTTGTTCAGTCGCCAACCGCGTGAAGGTTGCGACATTAAAATCGTCATAAGTGCCCACTTCGGCGTCTGCGCCCGGACTGCGCAGGTAGATGTAGTGCAGCAGCTGCGTGACCGGTTTCAAATCGATTTTCTGTTGCGGCTTCTGGCCATAGTTCGCGTAGTTGTAAATGTTCACGCGGTCGGTATAGACAGAAGTCTGACTGAACGTGGCGTAGTAAGGATGGCCCCAGGGATCGAGCAAGTCATCAACGGTGAATCCGGACTGGTAGAGTGCAGCTTTGAAATCGGTGTCGCTCTGCGGCAGCCGGGCGGCCTTCTCGAAGTACGCGATCAGCGCCGCATTGATTCTTGCCTGTAGGTCAACCGAGTAATCGATCGATGAAGTCCAGAGCGACACGTCGTCATTGCTTTCCGGCGCAAATCGCTTGTCGTAGCCGCTGCTGCTCACGATCACCTGAAACCTGGTTTGACTGACGCCAAATTCCAGTCGATAAGGCTCGCCCCAGGGGTCGCGCAGCGAATCAAATTCGATCGCTTCCTGCCGCAGTTCGTTTTTCAGCGTGGCCGCATCGCGAATGAACTTTCCGGTGCGCCGGTGATAACGAGCTACGGCTCGATTGATCGCTTCGCCAGTGAAACGAAAGTAAGGACGCTCAACTCGCATGACCGTGAAATCGTCGCTTGTGTCGAACCGCCTGTCGGGTCCGGCGCTGCTGGTTCGCAGCACGTCAGAAGCGCGATCGGCGAAGAAGTCTGTGCGATACGGCTTCGCCCAAGGGTCGCGCAGGTCGGCGAATGGGATACCCGCGAACAGCGCAAAGTCCCGCAGCGATTCGTCGTTGGTCGGGTACGCCCAATTTTCTTTGTATTCAATTTCGAGACGCTGCTTCAGCGCACTGAATTGATAGTCAATGAAATCGCGGAAGATTGCTGCCGCGTCCGACGCGGGCCGTTGACTGTGAAAGAAGCGCGGCGCAAAGCGAACATTCGTCAGCAACACTTCAGCGACCAGGTCGATGCCCTCGGGCAAGGGTTTTGACAGATCCAGCCGCTCCAGGTCCCTTCGGCCTACGCCCCCGATGGCTCCGAAATCGTTGCTCAGATAACGATAGGGGCCATAGAAATTACTGCCGCCCACATCGCGATCGGTGCGTGCGCGTTCTTCGACCGCCTTATCAAAAATCACCACGCCCAGAGCGCTCTCGGCCGACTGACCTGTCGCCGAACGGGTCAGGAATTTCGCAAGGGCATCCTGTCCGGGA
Organism: Pyrinomonadaceae bacterium; assembly: GCA_049273695.1. GTDB lineage: Bacteria > Acidobacteriota > Blastocatellia > Pyrinomonadales > Pyrinomonadaceae > UBA11740. The sequence goes on along the minus strand of JBASRE010000042.1, from coordinate 154,051 downwards.
CGATAACTCTCCTGATCCAGGCTGAGGTCCAGCTTCAAGTCGCGATCATGCGGATAGAGGACCGTGCGCGTGTGGTAAACGGCTTCATCCTCATCGTCAGTTTCGGAAGGCGCATAAGCGGCGATGGTGACGGTGCCGGCAAACTCACGACGGAACGGAATCTCAACGGAAGCGTGGCCGTTTTTTAGCGTAACCAGTTTTGACTGCACGACCTTCTCTTCCGTGATCGCATCCAGCGCCAGCGTCAAGTCCGGTTTGTTGGAAACGACTTGGGCTCGAATCGATTCACCGTCGCGGTAAAGGGGTTTGTCGGTCGTGACCAGAACTATCGTTCGGTCGCTAAGATCGAGTGACTCGACGTGTTTGCCGGTTGCCTTCTGATGATCACGGGCGCGAAACATCAACTGGGCGTCGCTTTCCTCATCGTCGCTTTTAGGCAACGTGAGGGCGCTTACTTTTGCCAGGCCGAAACGGTTTGTTTTGACGGTGCGCAGCGTAACTTCTGGACGTCGCTCTTCGCCCCAGACGCGACTGATCGCCACTTCGCATAAAGCGGGTGTGCCGTCTGCATAAGACGCCGAGACATAAAAATTGAGCGGCAGAGAGCGCGCCTGCCGCGCTCCCGAAAGTATCGGGTAGACATGAATCGCGTCTTTCGTCAGCCGGAGATCGAACCGGCGCTGTTCAGTGCGATTAGTAGTCGGGTCGGTGAAATAGGCGGCATAAGTCAGATCCTCATACCTCGAATAATCTTCGTCCCCGAGCTTTGCGTGCGCTTCGGCCAGATTGATGTGCGCTACAAACTTTCCTGCCGCGTCGGTTTCACCTTCGTATTTGTCGCCTTCCTCGGTCTCATACTTCTGCTCCCGATAGTTCCAGGTCCGTTCAGTTTCGCGAACGACGCGGACGCGCCCGCGCTTAACCGGTTGGCCAAACAGGTAGTCGGCGCGCACTTCTACTCCGGCATTCTGACCCGAAAGATAGAACGGCCGGTCGGGCTTCACGTTGACGGTGAAGTTCGGCAGATCGTAGCGACTGATCTTGACGATCAGTGAGCCTTCAGCATCTTCGTGCTTATCGCTGTCGAGCTCGACTTCGACGCGGTAGTCGCCCAGCCGCGCGTTTTCAGGAATCTGCCAATCGGCGCTGGCAACGCCGAAGCGTGAAGACGTTAGCTCAGCGCGAAATGTGGTTGAGCTTTCAGGGTCTAAGACCTTGAGAAGGACTTTTTGGTCTGCCAGCGCTCGCCGCGAGGAATCGAACATCAGAACGCGCAGGTGAAGCATCTGCCCCGGTTGGTACAGCGGCTTGTCGCTGGTGACCATGATCTGCGTTTCGCGATTGATCTCGACTTCAGACTCAGCAGTTAGGGCCAGAATCCCACGCTGCCCCGTGACTGTGAGATCGCCATCGTCATCCTCAACGTCACGCGGAATTTGAAAATCGAGGGTGGCGAAACCGGCTCGATCGGTGCGCGCCGACTGCTTCAGCACGACATCATCGCGGTCATAGCCGTCGAATTTCAATTGGGCGCCTATGGCGACGCCGGCCACCGGTTTGGAATTGAGCGGGTGGGCAGTGCTGACCCGCAAACGATAGGCTGAACCTTCGTGCGCTTTTCGCGACGTGGCGACGTTAAGCTTGAAAATGTCAGGTGTGATTTCGGAGAGCGACACGACGTTGCTGACGGTGTCGAACTCCGATGAAGCCGCGGGCGTGATTTCATATCGCAGCCGATACCAAAGCATCTCTGCTGGGTTAGTGGCCGCCTTGCCGGTCAGCCGCACCGCCAGTGGAATCGTAAGTTCATTCCTTCCGGACTTCAGTTGGTAGTCTTGTCCGGACGCCGCGCGCGTCACGCCGTCCGTATCCAGCAACACCAGCTTTACTCGGGCGGCGATGGGCCGTCCGAGAGCGTTTTCAACCGGGATGACAACGCGTGTTCCCTGGTCATCGAACCAGATCTTGATCGATGCATCATCGACCTGAACGCTCAAGTTGGCGCGCGACAGCGGGGCGACCAAACTCAAAAGCGAAAGGCAAAACAGGAAGAGAAGCCATCTGCGGCTCATGTTGCCTCCTTCAGTTCGTTTAGCAGGCGCACTTCCGCCAGCGCCGGGACACGTCCCAGCTCTAAACGAGCGAAATTGAAAGTTCCATTTGCGAGCCTGGAGATGCTCGACTTTAGACCACCGTCATCGGCAAACTTTGAGTCTACCGATTTCCTGCTCGCAGTTTCGCGAGCACTTCGAGGAGTTGCGCGTGAGATGAAATGACCCGGGTGATGGTTGTCATGAGGTGAGAAAAATTCTTGGAGGCTCCGTCCAAAAAATCGGATCGGAAATTTTGGAGAGAGGTACGCACGCCTCGGAGGTACGCATGCCTCGGAGGTACGCACGCCTCTGGCGTGCAAGCACGCGGACGCGTGCGTACCGAGGTCGCGTGCGAACCCTTAAAGGGCGCGTGCGATTTGCGCCGCGACGCGTGCGTTGTTTTCCAGGAGAGCGATGTTCGCGCGCAAGGTCGCGCCCGCGCTTTGCTCGGCCATGCGCGCGAGCAGAAATGGGGTGAGATCGCGGCCGGCGATTCGCTGCCGTTCGGCTTCGGCCAACGAATCGTCGAGTACTCGCCGCAAAAGATCTGAGTCTACTTCCGCTTCGGCGGGAACCGGCACCGTCACAAGCAGCGCTGATTCCATTCCCAGTTCACGTTGAGCGTTGAAAATCTCGACCACTTCCTTTGGCGAATCGCAGCGCGCATCAACCGGCAAGCCGCTGCGGCGCGAATAGAAGGCCGGCATTTCATCACACTCGTAACCGACAACGGTGACGCTATGTGTTTCCAGCCATTCGTGCGTTGCCGGCAAATCCAAAACGATCTTTGCGCCCGAGCACACGACAATCATCGTCGTGCGCGCCAGCTCCGGCAGATCGGCGGACACGTCCGGCAGCGCACCACGATGAACGCCGCCAATGCCGCCAGTCGCGAACACTCGAATGCCGGCCCGATGGGCAATCCACATTGTCGAAGCTACGGTTGTCGCGCCATTCCAGCGGCGAGCCACGGCGATAGGGAGATCGCGCGTGCTGACTTTCTTAATGTCATTTTCGTTGGCGATCAGCTCGCGTTGCTCGCCGTCTAATCCGACGCACAGCTTTCCGTCAATTACGGCAATCGTTGCCGGAGTCGACTCTTCCGCACGCACAATCTCTTCCAGGCGTAGCGCGGTTTCCAGATTCTGCGGGCGTGGTAAGCCGTGCGCGATGACCGTGGACTCGAGGGCGACGACCGGCTGGTTGGCGGTAACGGCTGATTCAACTACGGAGCTGATGGTGACGAAATCATTACGCGTCATTTCTGGTGACCGGAAATCACGAATGCCTTCGCTCCGTCAGGAGCGAGATGTTTATAGCACAGTGATGCCGAGTGGAATCAAAAGCTCCGTTAGGAGCGAAATGCGATCCGAGATCTTCCTTTCGCTCCTAACGGAGCTAACACTTCTTACACTAACCCGCGTTCTATAAACATTCGGCTCCTACGGAGCCTGCTGCCGGGCGGGCGATGGCCCGCCTCTAAACTACTTCCGCAGTGAGAACACGGTTCCGCCGCCGTTGCGCTTCGCCCAGGCTACATCGGCGTCAATCATGCTGGCGCGCGTGCGAATGTTGGCGACGCCCCGGCCGGAGTTCCTGCGCGCGTCAGCTTCATCATAGCCGCGCCCGTCATCTTCAATTTGCAACTCGAACTGATTGCCGGCCGCGATGCCCGCGCTCATCTTCACTCGCTTCGCGTGGGCGTGACGACAGATGTTGCTCAAAGCTTCCTGCGCAATTCGATAAATCTGAATCTGTGTGCTCTGCGTCAGCTGAAGTTTTTCCTCAATCGCGTCGTCACAGACAAAATCGTATTCAAACTTACATTCAGGCGCCGCTTGCTCAACTGCATGCGCGAGCGCGAACTGCAAAGCCGCCGACAGCCCGACGTTTTCGAGCGCCGATGGACTCAGGTCTTCGCAGATGCGCCGTACCTCGTGTGAAATGGATTCGATCTCCGCGCGCAAAGCATTTGGAGCTGAGGGCGCACGATTCGGGCGCGCCGCTGCGTTCAACGGTATCTGATCGACGAGCAACGCAAGATGCCGCAAATCCGCCAGGGTCTGATCGTGCAGATCGCGCGCGATGCGCCGGCGCTCAGCTTCCGTTTCGTTCGCGAGTCGCAGGCGCGCGTCGGCCAGCTCTCGATTGGCTCCGGCGAGTTCCGCACTCGTGCGATGAATCCGCCGGTTCTGCGCGTAACCCCACACCAGCGCAATCAACGCCAGAAGCAACAGAACTCCGAGCGCCGTCGAGGTCCAGGGGAATGGCGCGCGTGCGACGGTAAATTCAAACGACAGCGGAACGGCCGGCGTTAGATCCTTCGTAAACGCGCGCGCGATGACTTTGTATTTGCCCGCGCTCAGCTGCTCCATCGGAAACTGCGAATCGTGCGAGAGCTTCTGGCGGATAATCTTTCCCGTGTTGTCGTACAAAGCGAACGCATATTGAAACTGTTCGGGGAAAGTGCGGCTGCTGATCGCAGTGACATCGAGCAGCAGACTGTTCTGCGGATAATCGAGATGAAGTCCCGCCGGAAGTTCGCTTTGCTGGTGAATCCTCTGGCCAATGACCCGCGACGGCAGAACGGTGGGCGTGCCCCGACTGGGTTGATAACGGACCACGCCGCGATTCGTCGCCGCCATCACCTGTTCGCTGCCATTTTGTCCGCGGGTGCTGACCACTCCGAACACACGCTGCGACGCCAGTCCTTGCTCGATGTCGAAACGCGAAACGACGGCGCCGAATTGATCGTCCAGCGAGACGCGCAGGAGTCCGTTGCCAACTGTCGCGCACCAGACTTGCCCCGCGCGGGAATTGTCTGCGCTCGGAAAAAGAGCGCGTGCGTGTACTCCGGGAGCAAGCTCGCGCAGCTCTCCCGATTTGTAGAAATAAAGCCCACGCGCGCTCGCCAGCCACAGCCCATCACTGTCCGCCAGCGCCGCCCAAACTGCGTCGCCTTTCAGTTTTTCCAGCGCTGGTTCGGCGCGCGCTTCTTTACCGTCCCAGAAAAAAACTCCAGCGGTGGCTGTTCCGATAACGAGCCGCCCAGTCGGGTCGCGACCGAGCGCCGTCACTTCGCGCTGGCGACTGTCGGCAGACGACGCGGGCCATACGAAAGTTCGGGTTGAACCGTTCAGCTTCTCGACACCGTAGCCGTACGTGGCTATGTAAGTAGCGCCGTCAACGTTTGCGATCGCGCGCACGCTGTCGCCTTCGGGCAGGTTGTTACTCGACGGCGCCACGCGCGCGAACGCGAGTTCGTTGCGATTTGAGGAAGCAAGCAGACCGCTGGACGTGCCAATCAAAACGCGGCCCGAGTTGTCTTCGTTGATGGCGTAAACAATTCGCCGGCCGACATCAGCAATCGGGGACCAAGCGCTTTCCGCCGCGTCGTGCGTGAACAGTCCAGCATTTGTTCCGGCGAGCAGACTTCCCTTTGATGTGAGCCAGAGCGCGCGGACGTAATTCGCGTTGGCATCGTTGGCGATGGCTTCCGTCCGTGCGGCGTTCGGATCATAACGGCAGACGCCCTTGTCGGTGGCGAACCAGACGACGTCCTCAGCATCGATGAAGATGCCGTAAACGTGATCCGACCGGAGCGCGCCCCCCGTGCCGACAAACGTGAACCGCTCGATTATTTTGCCGTCGCGCAGATGGAATGCTCCGCGGCCGTCAGTCGCGACCCAGATGTCTTCGCCGGTCCCGCGCGCGATTGCCGTAACTGGTCCAGTGGGAGCATTTGCTCGCACCGGCTTGAGCGGGTCGCTTTGATCGAAGATCGCGCTTTCTTCCTTACCTCCGCGCGCGCCGACCCACAGTCGTCCTTTCGCGTCCGTTTCAAGCGCGTTAATGAAAAAGCTGCGCGGCCTGCTCACTACTTCCTTTACGTCGCCGTTTTCGATCACCAGCACACCGCGACTGTGCGTGCCCACGTACAGCTTCTCGCCAACCATCGCCAGGCTGGTGATTTTCAGTGGCCCGGGCTGATCTTTGTCGGCACTTTGGAGTGGTTCGGTGGGAATTGCCTGCACGGTAAAACTGACTTGCGGAACTCCCTCGCCGGCCCGCATCTCGCTCACGGCGCCACGCTGTACCCGGCAGTCAAAAATCTGGCCATTCTCGCTCGCCATCAAGACGTGGTCGCGGCCGCGCGTGACGATGGTCGTGATCGCTTTGCCCGACGTTTCTTTAATCGGGTGGGTCTTTCCATTCGCCATCCAGGCGGCGCCGGTGTCCGTGCCAATCCAAATCGTTCCGGAATCATCAATCTTCAGTGCCAGCACTCGGCCCTTCGGCAGACCTTCCGAAATTACCGCATGCGTTCGGCGACCATTGAACATCGCCAGTCCGCCATCGGTCGCAAACCAGGTTACGCCCGACTGCTCCTGCGCGATCGCCCGCGCTCGATCCGAAGGCAGTCCGTGAAACGATGTCAGCGCGCCCCACTGATGCAGATTCGGCGGCGGCGTTGGTGATGGCGAAGGTGTCGGCGTGGGCGAAGGGGTAGGAGACGGCTGGGGTTGTGCGGCTTGCGGAACGTTCTGCGAAAGTACGCGGGGCATTAGCCCGACCGTGAGAGAGGGTGGTTCAATCAGCAGAGAGCCGCAAATAGTGAGCAGGAGCAGAACCGCCAAAAGCAGATGGTGAGCAGCGAATCGACTTTCATTCTCACCAGGCTTCAGCCAGATGGACCGGCTGCCAATCTTTTTTTCTAACCGTTTCAACGGTTTCACTCTTGGAAGGTTCTCCTTTGAAACACGTTTTTGGGAAACCGTTGAAACGGTTCAATAGAAATACTGCCCGACTGTTCACCCGGCTGAAGCCGCGTGAGAATGAGAAGACTCATTTCTCACTGCACTTCTGTCACTTTCGCCGCGTCTTCGCTTCTTCTCGCTTCTGCTCTTCTGAAAACTTTTTCCGATCACGGTCAATCCAACCTTCGAGATCCACCGCGGCCTTTTCCAGTTCGTCGCTGTTCAGGAGTCCGCGACGCAGCGCTTCAAAGAACGCGCGCGTCCGCACGTTGTAGGCGAGCTTCTCGTAAGCTTCATAGTCAGTGCCTTCGGGAATTGAGACGAATAGTTTTTCGTAAAGCGTCGCCAAGCGGCTTTCAACTCCGCGCAGACTCAAACTGCATTTGCGCGCGATGGCCCAGTTCGAAAGTCCAAGCGCGAGATAGTAAAGCGCCTCGGCTTCAAACTCAGTCAGCAAAGGCCGTTTGAAAGAATCCTTGAATGCGGGATCGATCATGTCGGCGCCGTCTTCCAGAACCGCAGCGACAAACCGCAGGAAGCGCGACTCAGGATTGTTCTTATGAATGAAACCGTAGGCCGGCGGCGGATCGACGGACTTAACAATCTTGCGAATCTCGTTGATGTAGATCTCGTGCGGAAACTGCGTCCAGAAAATAATGCGCGCTTCCGGATAGTCGCGCCAGATGGCGCGCGCGGCTTTCACGCCGGAAAGTTTCGGCATCTGAATGTCGAGGATGCAGACTTCGGGCTTCTGCGCCAGCGCCAGCTTCACCGTCTCTTCTCCATCACCGGCCTCAATGACCGGACTATGCGAAGGGAAGTCGCGCTCGAGTATCTCGCGCAGGTAAGCGCGTTGGGCCACGTTGTCTTCGGCAATCAGGATGGACATGGTCATGATTCTAAATCGCCCCTTGATGTTTTGCGAAAGTTCGCGTCTCCAGCTGAACTCATTCCGTCAGCATTCGCTGAAGCTTTCGCACTTCACCCGTCGGCTCGCAGGTCTTCAGATAGTTACCCAACCACGTCTTTATCCGGCGACTCTTTCCGGCGGCAATTTCTGAGAGCTCCCGGAAGTTGTACCTGACGAAATCCAGCGAATCGACGTTGTAGACCGATTCAAATTCGTCCTGCGATAGATTTGAGCGGTTCGGATCGAGAAATGAATAATCGGAGCCGAGTTTCTTAATTAGCGTCGCGCGCTGTCGCTTCGCAAACAATTCCATATAAGAGCCGGACTCGCGATCGTAGGCGGAGTAAGCAACATAGAGGTCGAGTTCAACGACTGACCGACCGTCCTTGACTTCACATGACAGGGGGCGCGCGGTGAATTCGTGAGTAACAGTGTCGGAGGCGCCGGACTGATGGCCCGCCGCTGGATACCCGATGATCCGCCGCAGGCGTCCGCTTGTGATCTGGAAAATGTATTCGTTGTAGCTCGCAACGCCGCTGCCGGATGCAGCCTGTCCGCGAATTACAAGCCAGGTCTTCCCGCCACTCACGAGGATCATGTGATAAGGCTCGATATATTTGCCCCACATGTCGGCATGGCCAAGCACTCTCCATTTATCCGGCAGATCGATCGGCTTAAAAACTACAAAGCGCGCGGCGTCCCTTGTGGGGTCGGCGACTTTCAAAAGAGCCTCATCACCCGGCTCGTTATCAAGGTCGTAGAAGAATGTCTCCGCCTTACAACTCGAGCATTCGGCTACTGCGTCTGGCGCGTCGTTATCGTTGATCCCGACTGCCTGCCAGATTCTTGTAAGGTCCGCACCTGGGTGCTTGTTGATGAAGAATTTGATGTCGGCCGGCGAAAGGCTCTCAGGCATTTTTTGACCGTCATCTTCCGGCGTTGGCAAATAGACGACGGGTGGATTCGCGCGCACCTGAGTAGGGATGGCGATGCGCGGATTCGCCGATGAGCTGAAATGCTCTCGTATTGTCGCGGCGACAGTGCCGACTGAACAAGTCACCGTCGCCATCAGCAATCTCACGAGAAATCTTCGCACTCCTCATGAATATTCCGTTGGCAGCCATCGTTCAATGTGGCTCGCCACATTCGCGCGCGCGGCTGCGACGCCTGTGTCAGGAGGCGCAAGGTTTGGCTCCGCCAGGAGCCGGATGTTTATAGAACATGTCGCCCAACTTTTCGCTCAGCTCCTTTAGCGGAATGTGTTGATCGATGATTTCGCTCCTATTAAGGAGCTGGGACTCTTGATCGGTTGGCGGTGCTATAAACATCTCGCTCCTGACGGAGCGAGGGGATGCTTCTGAATTCATTCATGCTTGTGGTAAATCTCTACGCCATGAAAAGACCATTCGCAGTCGCACTGATTTCCCTGCTCGTTCTCTTCTCAATGCCGGCCGGCGCACAGACAACAACGCAATCACCTCCAGCGACCCAAGCGGAGTCGCCTCAGCTTTCGCCACGTGATGCTGCGCTCTGGCGGCGCGCGCGCGCGCTTCATCGCAGCTCGATCGTCGTCGATACGCACAACGACATCCTGTCGATGATGACTGACGACAACTACGACCTCGGAGTGTCGTCGGTCGGCAAGTACCACACCGATCTCGCGCGCATGAAGCAGGGCGGACTGACGGCTGAGTTCTTTTCCGTTTACGTCGATCGCAAGTACGCGACCGAAGGTGGTTCGGCGCGGCGCGCGCTCGACATGATCGACTACGTCTATCGCGCGGTGGAGCAGCATCCGCGCGAGTTGATGTTTGCGACTTCGACTGCCGACATTCGGCGCGCGAAAGCCCAGGGCAAGATCGCCTCGCTGATGGGAATCGAAGGCGGTCATGCGATCGAAGATTCTTTGATGGCGCTACGTGATTTCCATCGGCTGGGCGTGCGCTACATGACGCTGACGCACAACAACACGAACAACTGGGCCGACTCGTGCTGCGACGCGGCGAAACACAACGGCTTGTCGGATTTTGGCAAAGAAGTAGTTCGCGAGATGAATCGCATCGGCATGTTGGTCGATGTGTCGCATGTATCTGACAAGACGATGAGCGACGTCCTGGACATCAGTACGGCGCCGGTCATTGCTTCGCATTCGTCGGCGCGCGCGCTCGGCGATCGGCCGCGCAATATTCCGGACGAGCTCCTGCGTCGCTTCGCCAGGAACGGCGGCGTGGTGATGATCAACTTCTTCCCCGCTTTCATCGATAAGAATGTAATCGAAGCTTCAAAGGCCCGTGCTGATCGTCTCAAACCGCAGTTGGACGAACTCGCGAAACAGTACAAAGACGATCCGAAGCGGCTTGAAGCAGAGCGCGACAAGCTGTTCGCGGCAAATCCTCTGCCGCCAACGCCGCTTTCGGTTTTGATCGATCACTTCGATCACATCGCCAAAGTCGCGGGGGTGGATCACGTGGGCATCGGATCGGACTTCGACGGTGTCTCGAGCCTGCCGGTGGGAATGGAAGACATCTCGAAGCTGCCGAGTATTACTTTCGAGTTACTGAAGCGCGGTTACAGTGAACGTGATGTGCGGAAGATTCTCGGCGGAAATTTCATGCGCGCGTTTGCGCAGGCCGAGCGCGTGGCGCGACGAAGTCGAAGGCTCAGCGGTGATGGAAGCGTTCGAAGAATTAACAAATAACCGCCACAGATATACATGATTGGCACATGACTACGCGCGGGGCTTGTTATCGAATGACGTGTTCGCGTCGCTGACCTGGGTTCTCATTCACACCACGCTTCAGCGCGGTGATCATCGCCAGGCTGATCCTCAGAAACCGTTTAAACGGTTTCCAATTCTTTAGCAACGAACTGTCACCGGCTGAAGCCCGGTGTGAATCAGAAGCTGGCACAGACAGGATTTGCCTGATGGCCTTTGCTCTATGTGTGAAAACTGTGTAGATGCGCACTCCAAAATGCGACAAGGCCCACGAGTGACTTTATTGTGTCACGCGTGGGCCTTGGGGTGTGGACAGCTCTGTTAATTACCGCTTGGTCTGTTCGTTCTGTCCGCCTTCTTTATAGCTGCCGCCATCACCGCCGACGCTGGGATCGAAGCCGCCGCGCTGGCCCGCTTGCTTGTCCTCCTGGGCGCCCTCTCCGGGTTCCTGGCTGCCTTGTTGGCGGCCCTTGTCGCCGCGCTCACCGGCGGTGCGATCATCCTCCGGATTCCGACCCGGCGCCTGTTGTCCGGTGTTGCCAGTACCTTGTTTCATTCCCTGATTTCTTTCTCTGTCGTCTGCCATATCAATCCTCCCCTTTGGTGTTCCCTGAATTGAATTGTCAGGCCGTCGAAGTGCGGCCTCGCACGGATTCTTTTGTCTCAACCGCCATGCCAAACGCGAAGGTGCGTATACATCGTGTTCGCCTGCAATTTTTTCCAAAGTATCAGCACTCAAACGGTACAGTGCGCAAAACAAAATAGAACAGCGAACTGCAAGGCTCCCTCGTCCTCTGGGATGGGGACAACTACTTAAGTGCTCGCTTGAAGGAGTCTGCGTAATCTGCGTACTCTGTGTATACCGATGCGCGCCGGAATTTACATTCACACTCCATTTTGTCGCTCGCTCTGTTCATATTGCGATTTTGCAACCGGAATGTTCGAGCGCGACGTCGCCGCTCGGTACGTGCGCGCAGTCGTTGCCGAAATTTCCCGCTGGCGCGAAGTCGAGCCACCCGCGGCAATCGACACGATTTACTTCGGCGGCGGCACGCCTTCATTGCTGACCGTCGAGCAGCTCGAAAGTATTCTGAACGCTGTTCGGAGGACGGTACGCACGCCTCTGGCGTGCAGCATGCCGGAGGCATGCGTACCGACGTTTGATGTTGCCGCGAATTCCGAAATCACTTTGGAGATTAATCCGGGAGATGGCGGCGAAAGCGCCGATGCGCGACGCAAGACAATGAGTGAGTGGAAGCGTCTCGGAATCAATCGAGCAAGTTTCGGAGCCCAAACGTTCGATGATCGGGAGCTGAAGATGCTCGGACGAACGCACGACTCGGGCGACATCAGCAAAACGTTTCAGCATCTGCGTGACGCAGGATTCGACAACATCAACTTCGATCTGATTGCCGCGTTGCCGGGACAAACAATGGAAGGCTGGAAGCGGAATCTCGAAGAGGCTCTGCAGCTCCGGCCGGAACATTTGTCGCTTTATCTGCTCGACGTACACGAAGGCACGCCGCTGCACGATCAAATCAATCGCGGCATGCGTCCGCGGCCTGACGAAGATCTCGCGGCTGAGATGTACGCGCTCATGATCGAACGAGTCTGCGCCGCCGGCTACGAGCATTACGAGATTTCAAACTTCTGTCTGCCGGGGTTCGAGTCACGTCACAACACGAAGTATTGGAGCGGCGCGCCGTATTACGGTTTCGGGAACTCAGCGCATTCCTTCGATGGCAATGCTGGGAGCGCGGACGTCCCCGTCCGCAATCTGCCTGAGCGAGGGCGGACGAGGACCTCCGCGTTCCCGGCGCCAGTACGGCGATGGGCTAACGAGCGAGACGTGGCAAAGTACGTCGAGTTGATAGAGAAAGATCAATCACCGATCGTTGAACGCACCGAATTGACTGAAGAAGACGCGCGCTCAGAAGCGATCTTTCTCGGATTGCGTCTGATGAGTGGAATCGATCTGAACAGCTACCGCGCGCGGTTCGGCAGGGATTTGCGCCAGCAGTTCAATGGCGAGCTGGATCGGTTAAAGGCCGGGGGCCTGGTTGCGATTGAAGAAGAACGCTTGAAGCTGACCACTCGCGGGGCTTTGTTATCGAATGAAGTTTTTGCGTCGCTGGGGTAGGTTCTCATTCACACCGCGCTTCAGCGCGGTGTTGTTGCGGAGTTAGAAAACAGGAAACCGTTTAAACGGTTTCCTTGTGATTCTCAGCGCTGGCCACCGGGCTGAAGCCCGGTGTGAATAAAAGCTGCCACTTTAAATCTCGTGGATCAGCAGCCCGTCCCTTAACTTGGGTTCGAACCAGGTTGATTTCGGCGGCATGATCTCGCCGGCGTCTGAGACGCTCAGCAAATCCTCGATCGTCGTGGGATAGAGCGAGAACGCGACCGCCGCTTTACCTTCGGCAACCAACTTTTCCAGTTCGTCAGTGCCTCGAATCCCGCCCACGAAATCGATTCGTTTATCAGTGCGCACATCTTTGATCCCGAGAATCGAATCGAGCACTCGATCCTGCAAGATGCTTACGTCCAGTGACTCGACTACTCCTGCAGGACGTGCTGCGCCGTGCGGCAAGCCCAGTCCGTACCAGCGGCCGTCGAGGTACATACACCATTGGCCACGCTCTTTCGGTGACGGCGTCGCATTGTCGGTAACAGTGAAGGCTTCGCGAACGCGCGTCACAAAATCCGCGGGCGACATGCCATTCAGATCACGCACGATCCGATTGTAAGGAAGAATCTGCAACTGCTTGTCGGGAAAGATCACGCACTGAAAGAAGTTGTATTCCTCGGTCCCGATGAAGCTGAAGCCCTGCTCTTTCAACTGCGCGCGGGCGCGGCTGGCGCTGGCGGCGCGGTGATGGCCATCGGCGATGTAAAGGTTGGGCACGGCGGCAAACGCTTCCACGAATGCGCCTGCGTTCGGAACTCGCCAGATCGTGTGACGGATATCATCATTGGCAACGAAATCGTAAAGCGGCTCGTTCTGCTGCAAGGCCTCGTTAACCAGTGAGTCAATGTTTGCCTGGGCGCGATAAGTCAGGAACACCGGCCCCGTCTGCGCGCGCAGCACCAAAATGTGTCGCGTGCGATCATCCTCCTTGTCGCGTCTTGTCCGTTCGTGTTTGCGAATGACGTCGCTGTCGTATTCATCGATCGAGCAACAGGCAACGACGCCAATCTGCTCGTGATTGCCCATAATCAGGCGGTAGAGATAGAGGCTCGCTTCGCTCTCCGGCTCCAGCGGACATTCCTTCTTCAGCCTCTCGAAGTTCCTGAGGGCCTTTGCGTAAACTTCATCGCTGTAGATCGGCGTGCCGTCGGGCAGGTCGATTTCGGGGCGCGACACGCGCAGAAAACTCCACGGGTTGCCGGAAGCCAGCGCGCGCGCCTCTTCAGTGTTCACGACATCGTAAGGCACCGCGGCGACTCGCGGCGCGCATTCAGCCGCAGGGCGAAGCGCATTGAAAGGACGAATGACTGCCATCCGCACTCCTCACTTGAATTGGAATGTTGAAAGCTTTGAGTAAGACTAAACGCGGCTAAGTGGATTTGCAAAGCAAGGTGAACGCCGTTAGGCGTTCGTGAATTTGAGCCCAGGGCAACGCCCTGGGAAGGAGAGCTCGGGATGTTGGTAAACGCTGAAAGCGTTCGCTACCAGCCCTCAAAGGCTTGCGAACTCTTACAGAGTTCTTGTTTTGAACTTAACACCCCGACCCAGGGCGATGCCCTGGGCTAAAAATTCGCGAACGCCTTCGGCGTATTGTGTGGAAAAATCACACCGGCGTCCGGCCAAACTCGCGCAACAGCGGCTTCAGGCTGTCGATCACCAACTCGTGCGCGGCGCTGTTCGTCGCGACCACTCCGTTGCGGTTGTCGATGCGCGGCGCGTTGTAACGAAGCGGCTTGCCGAACAGATCAGTCAGTCGCCCGCCAGCTTCCGTCAAAACGATTTCCGGAGCGCACGTGTCCCACTGCTTCGTGCTCGGAGAAAGATGCAGGTAGAGATCGGCTTCCTGCTCAGCAATCAAACCGATCTTCACGCCGACGGAGCCTCTGCGTGTCTCGAATTTGAAACCGAATGAATCGACCACTCGTTCCATGCGCGGGCTGCGGTGTGAGCGACTGGACGCCAGGACCATTTCCGCCGGATCAGTTTTGCTAGAAACGTGCATTCGCTCGGCTTGTTCCCCGTCTTTCTCTCGCCAGGACCCTTCGCCGCGCACCGCGCGATAAAGCACATCGCGCACGGGTTGATAGACAACCCCGAGGACGGCTTCGCCGCCAACCGCCAGACCGATTTGCACGGCAAAGTCGCCATCGCGCTGCACGAAATTTTTGGTGCCGTCCATCGGATCGATTAGCCAGACGCGCTCTTTGTTCAGGCGCTCGTCGGTATCAACCGACTCTTCCGCGAGAATGCCGTCGCCGGGAAACTCATGCGCCAGTCGCCGCACGATTAGATCGTTGGCTTCCCGATCGGCAGCGGTCACTTCTTCCATTTCAAGCAGCGCATTCACTTTTTGCTCGACGAGAAACGGACTGTTGTAGTGCGCGAGCAGGACCGCACCCGCAGAGCGGCCTAGTTCCGTCGCGACTTCAATTTCGCGGTCATAGTTGAGAAGCATTTGTGCTAGTTGTTTGGTTGATAGATGCGCACACGCGCGCGCTCAACAATCCAGAGCTGTTGGTCAATAGATTCAGATTCGAGGGCTGTAGCTAAAGTCTGAACAGCGTCCAAAAGATCATCATGAGAAGGCTTCGCTGGCAGCCTCAGCACTGCAATCCCGCAGTAATCGGGTGGATTGAAGCGCAGAGGATTTCCGAAATCCAGGTCGAGAGTTACGAGGCATCGGTGCTCGTATCGGCAGGCTCCAATGAGATCCGTATCTTCTGCTTTCGTCAGGTTCTGCTCGGCGACGGTCTTGACGTCATGACCAGCCGTCTCGAGTAAAGTCTGTCCACGACGGCCCAGGTTTTCATCCAATTTCAGCTTCATGCGGGCACAGCCAATGGAATGTCGACGTAACGCTCGCGCGCCATCTCTGCGCCATAGGCAATGCAGGCCTGCACGTCTTCAATGGTAAGACCGGGATAATCGACGAGAATTTCTTCTGCAGTCATTCCGCTCGCCAACAAATCGAGAATCAACGAAACCCAAATTCTGTGACCGCGAATGCAGGGCTTGCCAAAGCAAATGTTTGGATTAATTGAAATCCGATGCAGAAGTTCTTCGCGTGTTGCCATGACGATTCCTTCGCCCCATTCTACCACGCGTAACGAAGTCAGCTAATCGCGTGCAGTTTGTGACATCCGGCCACGCCGCATATAGTCATCAACCAAAATTATGATTGCTTCTGATATCGGGGGAACTGCGCGTTATTGCGCGCGCTTTAAAGACGCAGCCGAAGGTCACTTTCGGCAGACACACGATCTTTGGCTGTCATCCATCGGCGTCGGAACCTATCTTGGTCGGCCGGATGAACAAACGGATCGGAGCTATACGGACGCAGTCGTGCGTGCGGTCGAGCTGGGCGCGAATGTGATCGACACTGCCGCCAACTATCGTTTTCAAAGAAGCGAACGATCGATTGGCGCGGCATTAACCGAATTGCAAACCCGAGGATTTGCGCGTGACGAACTTGTCATCTGCACCAAAGGCGGCTACCTGCCGTTTGACGGCGCGCCGCCCCGCGACGTGCGCCAGTACGTCGAAGACGACTTCATCAAGACCGGAATCGCATCATGGGCTGACATCGCCGGCGGCTCACACTGCATGACGCCCCGATATCTCGAGAACCAGTTGGAGCAGTCTTTGCTTAACATGGACCTCGACTGTGTCGATGTTTATTACGTGCACAATCCTGAGTCGCAGTTGTCATCGATTTCCAGCGAAGAGTTTTCGCGACGTCTGCGTGCGGCGTTTGAGTTCCTCGAGCGGAGTGTGGCGGAGGGCAAGATTCGAAACTACGGTGTCGCGACGTGGAACGGATTCCGCATCGAACCGAACGCCCGCGGGTATCACTCGCTTGAGCAGATGGTCGAAGTTGCCCGCGACCTCGCCGGCGATTCGCATCACTTCCGATTTATTCAAGTACCGGTAAACCTGGCGATGCCGGAAGCGCTGTTCTTTCAGAATCAGAAAGTTGGCAACGAATGGATTACCGCAACAGATGCGGCGCACAAACTTGGCGTTACGGTGATTGCCAGCGGTTCAATTCTGCAAGGGCAGGTCGCGCGCGGCTTGCCGGAAGCGATTCGCCAGGCGCTGGGTTCGCTTGCCACGAACGCGCAGACCGGTATTCAATTTGTGCGCTCGGCGCCGGGAATCACAACCGCTCTGGTGGGGATGAGTAACGTCGTGCATGTCGCAGAAAATCTTGAGCTCGTGCACATTGAGCCAGCCGCGCCTGCGACGGTGATGGGTTTGTTCGAACAGGAATGATTTGGAGTGCGGCGGGTTGACGCCGCTTTGGATTTGACGAGAAAGGGAGCCTGGCTTTGCGTTCCTTTGCGACTTGGCGCCTTTGCGTGAACCTATCTCACGCCAAGACGCAAAGGCGCAAAAGAACCGCCAAGAAAGCAAAGCGCCGTTAAGCCGGCGCACTCCAAAAGAATCGATCATGAAAATTCTAATCGCTGACAAATTCGAAGAGTCCGGCCGCATCGGCTTGCGCTCGATTGGGTGCGAACTTTCGTTTCAACCCGATCTGAAAGACGACGCGCTCGTCGAAGCGATCGCCAAAGAGAAGCCCGACGTGCTGATTGTGCGCGGTACAAAAGTTACTGAGCCGATGCTCGAAGCCGGGCCTCTAAAATTAGTGGTCCGCGCGGGCGCGGGCTACAACACGATCGATGTGGCCGCAGCATCTCGGCGCGGCATCTACGTGGCGAACTGTCCGGGAAAGAACTCAATCGCCGTCGCCGAACTCGCATTTGCATTGATGCTCGCGCTCGATCGCCGCGTCGCCGACAACGTGATCGCTTTGCGGGCGGGCCAGTGGAATAAGAAGGAGTTCTCGAAAGCTCGCGGTTTGTTTGGTCGGACGCTCGGCCTGGTCGGGGTCGGCAAGATTGGGCAGGAGATGATTCCGCGCGCGAAGGCTTTCGGCATGCCGGTCATTGCCTGGAGTCGCAGTCTGACTGATGAAAGAGCTGAACAGTTAGGCGTGGAACGAAAAGATTCGCCGCTCGACGTGGCGAAGGCAGCCGATATTGTGAGCGTCCACGTGGCTTTGAAGCCGGACACGCGCTCGCTGATCGGATCCGAGATCTTCAAAGCAATGAAGGAAGGTGCTTACCTCATCAATACTGCGCGCGGCGAAGTCGTCGATCAGGATGCTTTGGTGGAAGCGATTCATTCGAAGGGCATTCGTGCCGGGCTCGATGTGTTCGCGGCTGAACCAACTTCCGGCGTGGCCGAATTCACGGACGCGATTGCGCAGGAAGCGAGCGTTTACGGCACGCATCACATCGGCGCCTCGACCGATCAAGCGCAGGAAGCGATCGCCGCCGAAACCGTGCGCATCGTGAAGTCTTTCAAGGAAACCGGGCAGGTGCCCAACGTCGTGAATCTCGCCGCGCGCACACCGGCGACGCATCGGCTGGTGGTGCGTCACCGTGATCGGCCGGGCGTGCTGGCGCAGGTGCTCGAGGCGATCAAAGCCGAGCAGATCAACGTGCAGGAGATGGAGAACATCGTGTTCGAAGGCGCCGAAGCTGCCGTCGCGCGAATCAATCTGGACAAAGCGCCGTCGAGCGCGACGCTGGAGCAGTTGCGGGACGGTAACATTGATGTCATTGAACTCGATTTACTCGATCTGAAGGGCTAGAATAACTCGCAGAGGAGTTTGCCATGTTAGACGTTAAAGAAGCTGCGCAGAAAGCCTCCGAGTATTTTACGGGTCTATACTCGGATCAGAAGATGTTCAATGTTCAACTGGAAGAAGTTGAAATATCTGACGACGGAAAATACTGGTTAATAACTCTCAGCTATCCAGTCCCTCCTGAGCTTGCGGCGCTAAACTTCAACTATAAACGCAAGTATAAGGTGTTCAAGATCGATCGAGACACGGGACAAGTCGTTTCAATGAAGATCAGGCGAGTTGAATAGAATGGAAGAGATTGCCCGGTTATTGACGAAATATAAGAACAAGGGCGTATTAATCGATAGCAACTTATTGTTAGTTTATTGTATCGGCAGTTATGATAGCGATCGGATTCCTCGCTTTAAGAGAACTGCCTCGTTTTCAATCGATGATTTTGAATTGTTAGCTCAATTGGTCGCATTCTTCGATCGAGTAGTAACCACTCCAAACATTCTCACGGAAGTAAACAGCTTCTCCAATCAACTGGCTGAAGACATAAAGGTAAGATACTACCCGCGGTTTGCCGAACAAATCCGGATTCTGGATGAACATTACCTCGCTAGTTCTGAAGTGTCCGAGACGCCGTCTTTCGGAAAACTAGGACTCACAGATTCGGGAATAGCGTCGATTGTTCAAGGTAAGTATCTTGTCTTAACCGATGACTTGAAGCTCGTGGTTCATCTCCAAAGTATAGGAGTGGACGCGATCAACTTTAACCATGTTCGAGCCCTTGGATGGAGCTAAATAGCTTGGCTTGTAATAAATGAACACGACTCTCATCACCGGCGCGTCGTCAGGGATTGGTGAAGCATTCGCGCGGGCGCTCGCCGCTCGCCGCCACAACCTGCTGCTCGTCGCGCGTTCGGAAGATAAGCTGATCACGCTTTGCAGCGAGCTCGGTCGCATCAGGAGCATTCACTGTCAATATGTCGCGACGGATCTGTCCAAGCCTGAGTCGCCCTCTCAGTTGTTTGCAGAAACGCAGAAACGCGAACTCGATATTGATTTGCTGATCAATAATGCCGGATTCGGATCGATGGGAGATTTCGCTTCGCATGACCTCGACCGCGAACTCAACATGATCGATTTGAATGTGCGTTCGCTGGTTGAGATAACGCATCGCTTTCTGCAACCGATGCGCGCGCGCAAAAGCGGTGCGATCATTAACGTAGCTTCGACGGCTGGATTTCAGCCCGTGCCCTACATGGCGACGTACGCGGCGACGAAAGCGTTTGTGCTTTCATTTTCCGAATCGTTGTGGGCAGAGAATCGAGACTACGGGATCGAAGTGCTGGCGCTTTGTCCCGGCGTAACTGAAACCGGGTTCTTTCAAGCTTCGCGGATGGAGAAACCGCCGGCGCGCACCACGCAAACGGCTGAAGAAGTGGTAGAAGTCGCGCTGCACGGATTGAGTCGTGGCAAGAGCTCGATCATTTCGGGCTGGATCAATCGAGTGGGTGTGGTGACGGGAAACGTTGTGCCCCGATCCATACTGTTGCGCGGAATCGCCTCGGTGATGCGGAGCGCGCGTCGCGATGCGATACAAAAACGTGAGCAATAGTCAGCTATGACCCTGGTCGGTAAATCAATTCCCCGCAAAGAAGGCCGGAAGAAAGTCACCGGCCAGGCGCTCTACGTCGATGATCTGAAATTCGACGGAATGCTCCACGGCGTGACGGTACGAAGTTCAGTTCCGCGGGGACGCATCCGAAAAATCTCGTATGAAGGCGACCTCCCATGGGATGAATTCACGATCGTCACGGCGAAAGATATTCCCGGAGAGAACTACGTCGCACTGATTCTCAACGACCAGCCCTATCTCGCCGAGAAGACGGTGAATCATGCCGAAGAACCGATCGTCCTGCTGGCTCATCACGATAAATACCTGCTCGAAGAAGCTCGCCGCCACGTGAAGATTGATTATGAGGAGACGTCCGCAATCTTTTCCCTTGAAGATTCGCTCGCACAGAAAGAGCTCATCTGGGGCGAAGACAATGTCTTCAAAAAGTTTCTCGTGAACAAAGGCAGTGTTGAAGAGGCCTGGGCGCAGGCCGACACGATCGTGGAAGGTGAATACGAAACCGGCGCGCAGGAACAGCTCTACATCGAAACGAATGGCGTGATTGCCACCGCGAATGCAGACGAAGGCGTGACCGTGTGGGGATCGATGCAGTGTCCCTACTACGTGCACAAGGCTTTGATTAAGTTGTTCGGTCTGCCGGAAGAAAAGATTCGCGTGATTCAAACCGAAACGGGCGGCGGCTTTGGCGGGAAAGAAGAGTATCCATCGTTGATTGCCGGTCACGCGGCGTTGCTCGCATGGAAAGCAGGCCAGCCGGTGAAGATGATTTACGACCGTGCCGAAGACATGGTCGCAACGACCAAGCGTCATCCATCGCGCACGCGACACAAAACGGCGGTGACAAAAGACGGAAAGCTTTTAGCGATGGAGATCGATTTCGTGATCGATGGTGGCGCGTACTGCACTCTGTCGCCGGTCGTGCTGTCGCGTGGGACGATTCACGCTGCCGGGCCGTACTCTTGCGCAAACGTTCGTATCCAGAGCAAAGCGGTGGCGACTAACATGCCGCCGCATGGCGCGTTTCGTGGCTTCGGCGCGCCGCAGAGCATCTTTGCGCTCGAGCGACACATGGACAAAGTTGCGAAGACAATTGGTTTGTCGCCCGAAGAGTTTCGCCGGCGCAACTTCATCAAAGACGGAGAGACGACGGCGACGAATCAGGTGATCCGCGAACACGTCGATCTGGACGGATTGCTGAATCGAGCTTTCGAGTTGACTGACTATCACGCGAAGCGGGAAAGATTTGCGCAAGAGAGAGCGGAGTGGCACAGACTTCAGTCTGTGAATGCGCCGCCAGATCACAGACTGAAGTCTGTGCCACTGAAAGGCATTGGCTTTGCCACGTTCATGCACGGCGCGGGATTTACTGGTTCGGGCGAGGTGTATCTCCAATCCGTCGTCGGCGCTGAAGCTAACGCCGAAGGCCAGGTGAAAGTGCTCGCCGCCAGCACTGAGATTGGGCAGGGCACGAACACGATCTTTGCGCAAATTGCCGCGGAAGCGCTCGGCATTGATTACGATCTAATCGAAGTTGCCCAGCCGGATACCGGCAACGTCCCGAACAGCGGCCCGACGGTCGCGTCGCGCACAACGATGATTGTCGGCAAGCTGGTTGAATCGGCGGTGCTGGGTCTGAAGCAGACGCTGGTGGGCAGCGGCTTGTTGAAAGACGAGTTCACGCAAGCTGATTTTCAAAAAGCGTGTGCGGAATACACTGAGAAGTTCGGTGCGCTGAAATCGACCAGCCAGTATCAACCGCCGCCTGGCATTCGTTGGGACGATGAGAAGTACGAGGGCGACGCGTACGGCGCTTTCGCCTGGGCGGTCTACGTGGCCGAGATTTCATACGATCCGCTCACTTATGAAGCCCACGTTGATGATTTCGTCGCGGTACAGGAAATCGGACGCGTGATGAATCCGGTGCTCGCTGCCGGTCAAATCGAAGGCGGCGTCGCGCAAGCCATCGGCATGGCGCTTTATGAAAACGTCGTCTGGCAAAACGGGCGGATGGCTAACGGCCAGATGACGAACTACATCATGCCGACTGCCGCTGACGTGCCGCCGATTCGTGTTTTCTTTGAAGAGAATCCTTATGCGTTCGGTCCAGGCGGCGCAAAAGGAATTGGCGAGCTGCCGATGGATGGGCCGGCGCCGGCGATTCTGAATGCGATCGAGAACGCCACGGGAGTAAGTTTCAATCGGATTCCGCTGATGCCGGAAGAGATGATGAAATCGGCTGCGGTTAAGGGAATTTAACCACAGAGGACACAGCGAAGAATTGCCCAAAACAGAAATCAACTGCTCGGTAAACGGCCAGGGGAGGACGCTCACTGCTTACCCCATGGAGCGCCTGCTCGATGTGTTGCGCGAGCAGCTTGATCTGACGGGCACTAAAGAAGGATGCGGCGAAGGTGAGTGTGGCGCGTGCACCGTGCTAATCGATGGCCAAATCGTCAATAGCTGTCTGGTGCCGGTGGCGCAGGTGGAAGGCTGCGACATCAAAACGATTGAGGGCATTGCCGTCAGCGAAAGCCAACTTCACGCGGTGCAGCAGGCATTCATCGAATGCGGCGGTGCGCAGTGCGGCATCTGCACACCGGGGATGGTGATTGCCGCCGTTAATCTGCTCGAGAAAATGCCGAATCCGACCGAGCCTGAAATTCGCAATGGCCTCGCGGGGAATCTTTGTCGCTGTACGGGGTACATGAAGATCTTTGAGTCAGTTGTGCGAGCGTGTCAAAAGTAACCTGCAATGATTGATCTCATTGATGAGTTGAAGTCCCTGGTCACGAAGCTCGATGAGCAGAAGATCGAATACGCGTTATGCGGCGGTCTCGCGCTTGCAATCTACGACCGCGCGCGAGCTACAGCGGATATTGATCTGTTGGTCTTAGCTGAGTCAGCCGAACCAATCTTCGCGCTTGCCGAATCCGTCGGATACACCATTCGCGGGCTAGACATGGATTTCGGCGCAGTGAAAATAAGACGGGTTTCTAAAATCGATCGGTCGTCGCGTGTCGTGTTGACTTTAGATCTGCTGCTGGTCACACGAGAGACTCAACACATTTGGGACTCGCGCGTTCAAGCAACTTGGGAAGGCAGGCCGCTGGTTGTCGTTTCGCGCGATGGACTGATTGCTTTAAAGCGACTGAGCGGTCGGCCACAAGACCTCGCTGACATTGGTGCATTAACCGAGGAGACGCAATGAAAAGGATTGGAGTGTCGGATCAAGACGTAAGTGCTCGACTTAGGCTCGTTTCCGAACTTAACAGACTGTGTCTCTCGTTAAAGCGGGCCAGGTTAGTGACTGAGCGCGCCAAAAAGCGCGAACCAAACGTCAGGTCCTCAGAGCAGCCCGATAAGAACAATATATGAGAGCGTTCGTTCCCTCTTACAATCTCATTTCACCCTCTGGTTTAGGCGAAGCACTCGACGTGTTGGCGCAAGACAACGGCGCCTGGAAACCATTCGCCGGCGGCACCGATCTGATGGTGCTGCTCGAAGGAGGGAGACTTCCGCACAAAAACTACGTCAACATTTGGAATCTGAAAGAGCTGCGCGGAATTGAATTCACCGACAGACAGGTCACGATTGGCGCGCTCACTACGTACACGGAAGTGCAGAACCATCCGGTTTTGCAGCACGAGTTTCCCATGCTCTGTCAGGCCGCTAAGGAAACCGGCGGCATCGCCATCCAGAATCGCGGCACCCTGGGCGGCAACATTGTCAACGCTTCGCCGGCCGCGGATTCGCCGCCCGCGCTGCTCGCGTATGACGCCGAGCTGGAACTGGTTTCCAAAGCAGGCGCGCGAAGAATTCCGTATTCCGGATTCCATAGTGGCTACAAGCAAATGGATATTCGTCCGGACGAATTGCTGCGCGCGATTCACTTGCCGCGCCGGACGAAAGGGCTCACGCACTATTATCGCAAGGTTGGCACGCGGAAGGCACAGGCGATTTCCAAAGTTTGCTTCGCTGCCGTTGTGGCCGTGAAAGACGGGCACATCGATCACGTGCGAATCGCGCTGGGCAGTGTGGCGCCGATTCCCCTTCGCTGTTTCAAAACGGAAAAAGCCGTGAATGGTCAGCCACTAAACGACCAAACGATTGCCGCCGCCAAACAGTCGCTCGTCGATGAAATCTCTCCTATCGACGACATTCGCTCTACCAAAGACTACCGTTTGCAGGTTTCGTTGAATCTGCTCGAAGACTTCCTGGCTCGTCTGAAATAGGTACGCACGCCTCTGGCGTGCAGCATGCCAGGGGCATGCGTACCGTTTTCGAGTGGCAGTTCAAAACTTCCTTGCGTTAGAATCCGGGACAACGCTTGCGCTTGAAATCTTTTGCGTACGTTACGAAAGTTCGCGTCGTCGCTCTGGCGGCGCTGCTCCTCGTTTTCTCTCAGGGCGCGCCAGGTCAAAGCACTCGGCCCGCGGCTGACGCAAACAATGCCCGCCCTGCCGATCAAAACACTGCGGGCAAGATGTCCAGCACCCCAAGCGGGCTGCCCGCTCGGGGACCCCGCCCCGCGCTCCCAGGCGAGTTCAACATGCTCGTCCTCGGCGACTCGATACTCTGGGGCCAGGGATTAAAAGAGCAAAACAAATCCTGGTATCTGGTAAAGACCTGGCTGCAAACCAACGGGCACAGCGTGCGCGAGCGCATAGAAGCTCACGCCGGGGCCATGATCGGGACTCCCGGCGGGGAAATGCCGAAGTCGCTAACGGTGCACGGCGAAATCGCCAGCGCTTATCCGACACTTCACGATCAGATCGATATCGCCATCCGCTCCTACGTCGATCCGGCGCACGTCGATCTGGTGCTGGTCGATGGCTGTATCAATGACGTAAACGCGCGCCGGTTTCTGAATGCAGGCAACACGCCCGAAGCAATCCAGGCGCTGGCGCAGGAAAAGTGCGGCACACCCGTCGAAGAGTTGCTGACCAGAATCGCCTCGACCTTTCCCAACGCACACATCATCGTCAGCGGTTACTACCCCGTCTTCTCTGACAAGACGCCGCGCGATTTCTTTATGCGAGCGCTGGCGAAAAGGTTCTACGCGGCCTTAATTCCCAACGGGCCGAAAATCAGCTCGAGAGAAATGCTGGGTCGACTGAGCATCATTTCAGAGGTTTGGTACGCAGCCTCAAACAGTACTTTGACCGATGCGGTCGCCCGGACAAACGCGCGTTTGGTGGCGCGCGGGACGCGTCAACGCGTGATGTTTGCCAAGGTAACCTTCGAACCCGAACATGCTTTTTCCGCCCGCAAGTCACAGTTGTGGGGATTCGACGCTTCTTTTCTGCGAAAGTTACTGGTGCTCTTGACGTTAGGAAAAGTGGACTTGCGAACTAATGACGAGGTGAGCAGCCTGCGCTCGACCGCCTGCCGCGACTTTTACAAGAGCGTTCGGGGCGAAAGCGAAGACGAGAAGCGAGCGCGCAAGGATCGGTTGATGGTTTGCCGGCTTGCCGCCATTGCGCATCCCAATCGCAAGGGAGCGGTCTTGTACGCCGAGTCGATCACAGAGCAGCTGAAAAATCTGATTCGCAATCCCGGCTGGCTGCGTGCGACGGCCATCGGCGCGACCGCGCAATAGAATTTCCATTGCACACATCCTTCGGCGGTGATAAATCTGGGCCGCCATTTTGAGAGGAGCCACTGATGAATCCAAATCCCGTGGAATTTCGCAGCGGGGTCATCTCGCCGGTTGAATGCCTGAAGGAAGGCTGGCAGCTGATCAAGGATCAGTACTGGCTTTTTCTGGGGATTACGCTGGTCGCGATGCTCGTCGGCGGCGCCGTTCCCGTCGTGCTCATCGGCCCGATGATGGTCGGACTTTACCTGTGCCTGTTTGCGAAGATGCGCGGCGAACCGGTCGAGTTCGGAATGCTCTTCAAAGGCTTCGACTATTTCACGCAGGGTTTGGTTGCGGCCGCGATTCAAACGCTGCCGGTGATCCTGATTATCGCGGTGGGACAGGTCATCTTCGTGGCGTTCACGATGATCATTATGCCGAGGCAGCGAGGCGACATGATGCCCGCGGTGTTCTGGGTCGCACTGGTTGTATTCGTGCTGTTTGTGATGATCGCCAGCCTCGCAGTCCACTCTCTGTTTTTGTTCGCCTATCCGCTGATTGCTGACCGGAACCTTCCGGGCTGGGAGGCAATTCAGGTTAGTTATCGTGCCGCGCTACAAAACCTCGGCGGCATAATCGGCTTGCTTCTGCTGGTAAGCGGCTTGGGCCTCCTCGGCGTGCTCGCCTGTTACGTAGGCGCTTTCCTTGTCATGCCGATTAGTTTTGCCTCGTACGCCGTGGCCTATCGAAGGGTCTTTCCTGAGACCGGTTCGCCTGGTAGCCCCGCGCCGCCACCGCCACCCGGAAGTTGGGCCGCCTAACGATGCACGCGACGGAACTGGTAATTCGCGGACGCCGGGTCGTCACCGAACATGGAGTCGCCCCGGCGTCAGTGCATGTAACGCGCGGCTACATCTCTTCCATTTCGATTTTTGAAGACGTCCCCGAAGGCGCCGATCTGGTCGAAGCGTTCGACTCGATCGTGATGCCGGGTCTGGTCGATACGCACGTCCACGTCAACGAACCTGGCCGCACCGATTGGGAAGGGTTCGAGACGGCAACGCGAGCCGCAGCCGCCGGAGGTGTCACGACGATCGTGGACATGCCTCTGAATTCGATTCCGGCTACGACCACGCCCGACGCGTTCGAAGCGAAGTTGAAAGCCGCGTCGGGCAAGCTGCACGTAGACACTGCGTTTTGGGGCGGCGTCGTTCCGGGAAACACAAGCGAGTTGGCAAAGCTTTGGGATGCCGGCGTCGTCGGTTTCAAGTGCTTTCTGATTCGTTCCGGCGTTGATGAGTTTCCGAATGTCACCGAAAGAGATCTGCGTGAAGCCATGCCTGAGTTGGCTCGGCTCGGCGCGCTGCTGATTGTTCACGCCGAAGTGCCGGGGCCGGTTGAAGCATGCTGCCGGTCGGCATCCGAAGCGCCTGCTCGATCGTACGAAACCTTTCTGCGTTCGCGGCCGCGGGAAGCGGAAAACGAAGCGGTCGCGACGCTGATTCGCTTGTGCCGCGAGACGGGCTGTCGCGTGCACGTCGTGCATCATTCGTCGGCGGATGCTTTGCCAATGCTGCGCGAGGCGAAACGCTTCGGGTTGCCCATCACGACTGAGACCTGCCCGCACTATCTGCATTTTGCGGCGGAGGAAATCCCTGATGGAGCCACTGAATTCAAGTGTTGCCCGCCGATTCGTGAACGTGAAAACCGTGAGCACCTCTGGAACGCTCTCCGTGACGGCACGATCGATTTCGTCGTTTCGGACCATTCACCGTGTCCGCCCGACATGAAGCTGCCCGCTGAAGGCGATTTCATGAATGCCTGGGGCGGAATCTCTTCTTTGCAGCTTCGGCTGCCGATTGTGTGGACCGAGGCAATTGGCCGAGGCTTCGCGCTTGAAGACTTGGTTCATTGGTTATGCCGCGAACCGGCGCGCCAGGTGGGTCTCAAGATTAAAGGCGCGATCAAAGACGGCTACGATGCCGACATCGTCATTTGGAATCCTGATCGGGAATTCAAGGTCGTGCCCGCGGTGCTCAATCACCGGCACAAGCTGACTCCGTACAATGGCGAAGTTCTGCGCGGCGTTGTAGAAAAAACTTTCCTGCGCGGGCAGATGGTTTATGATGACGGGCGATTTTCGCCATCCAGAGGGCGTCTCGTCTTGCGACCTACTTAGCGCTCTTCGCGCCTTTGCGTCTTTGCGTGAACCGGTTCTCGCCAAGGCGCAAAGTCGCAAAGCAACGCAAAGATATGGACTTCACTGAATTAATCGACCTGGCATCCGAACGGCTCGGCGGCACCGTGCTGTACGCCAACGATGACTTCTTTGCGCCGAAAGAGAATCTCCTGAAGGCTTCAGTTCCCGTTTTCATCGAGGGCAAATACACCGATCTCGGAAAATGGATGGACGGCTGGGAGTCGCGACGCCGCCGCACACCCGGATTCGACTGGTGCATCGTTCGATTGGGACTCGCCGGAGTAATTCGTGGAGTCGTAGTCGATACAGCCCACTTCAAAGGCAATTATCCTGAGCAGTGCTCGATTGAAGCATGCGCGGTCGACGGCCTGCCCACCACCGAACAACTGATCGACGGGTCGCAACAGTGGGCCGAGATTCTGCCAAAGGCAAATTTGAACGGCGATTCGCAGAACCCATTCCCGATCAACAGTGACGAGCGTTGGACGCATCTGCGATTCAACATCTTCCCCGACGGCGGCGTGGCGCGTTTACAGGTATACGGCGAAGTAGCACCGCAATGGAACCGCTTGCTGCAAATCGGTGGTGATGTCGATCTCGCCGCCGTTGAGAATGGCGGGATAGTGCTCACTTGCAGCGACATGTTCTTCGGTCACCGGCACAACCTGATTATGCCGGGACGTGCGGCCAACATGAGCGACGGTTGGGAAACTAAACGCCGGCGCGGCCCGGGTCATGACTGGACGATCATCAAGCTCGGCGCGCCGGGCCGCATTCGACGGCTGGAAGTTGACACGTCCTGGTTCAAAGGAAACTTCCCCGAGAGCTGCTCGCTTGAAAGCTGTAACGCCCCGGACGTGCCGCTCGAAACGATGCAGGATCCTGCGTTCACCTGGAAACCGGTGCTGGCGCGCACGAAACTGCAGGCGCATACGCGCCACTTCTTTGACGAAGTGATGGAGACGGGCGCCGCCTCGCACATTCGCTTCAACATCTTTCCGGATGGCGGAGTCAGCAGATTACGCGTGTACGGGACGATTGAGTGATGAACCATTGACTCATTGATCCATTGAGTCAATGAATCAATGATTCAATGAATCAATCGCTCAACCGAATCAACGAACTATCGCCGCAGGAAGCACAGGCTGAGTTCTTGAAATGTTGCGGCTCAAGTGAATGGGCAAAGCGAATGCGCGACGCTCGGCCATTTTCGAATTCGGACGAGCTATCGTCTAAAGCCGATGAGATTTGGTGGAACTTAGACGAGGAAGATTGGCTCGAAGCGTTTCGCGCGCACCCGAAAATAGGAGAGAAAAAGGCCGAGGCCACTCAAACAGCGCAGGCGCAGCAGTGGTCGGCGAACGAACAGTCTGAAAGCCAGAAAGCTGCGGCGGAAACGAAAGCCGCGCTGGCGGACGGAAATCTCGAGTATGAACGGCGATTTGGCTTCATCTTCATCATCTGCGCCACGGGAAGATCCGCGGAAGAGATACTTGCGGCGCTAAATGGCCGCTTGAATAACGATCCGGAAACCGAATTGCGCGCAGCGGCTGAGGAACAGCGAAAGATTACTCAACTAAGGTTACAGAAGCTTTTGGAGAATTGAAGACGGGAAATGGCTACGCTCTCAACGCACGTGCTGGACACATCGCGAGGCTCTCCGGCTTCCGGCATCACGATCAGCCTGGAAAGACTGAACGCGGGTGAAGGCTGGACTCCTTTGTCGGAAGCCGCGACTGACGACGATGGGCGAGTTAAGCACTTTGTGCTGGCT
The DNA here is from genome assembly GCA_049273695.1 of Pyrinomonadaceae bacterium. Lineage (GTDB taxonomy): Bacteria > Acidobacteriota > Blastocatellia > Pyrinomonadales > Pyrinomonadaceae > UBA11740. Next base: position 124,558 of record JBASRE010000042.1, on the reverse strand, counting down.
GAGCCGAATCTCGGCCCCGGCACTTATCGACTCGTGTTCTCAGTGGAAAAGTACTTCAAGGAACTGAATCAGCAGACCTTTTACCCGGAGGTTTCCGTCTCTTTTTTGATCGAACCGGGCGTAGAGCACTATCATGTGCCGCTTTTGATTAGCCCGTTTGGATATTCGACGTATCGTGGGAGTTAATTTGGAGTGCGCCGGCAGAGCGACGCGGCGACGGCGCTTTGGATTTCTTTGCGGTGCTTTGCGCCTTTGCGCCTTTGCGTGAGATTGGTTCAAGCAAAGGCCAAGTCGCAAAGGATCGCAAAGATTGGTTTTGAAGATGATTGACCCAACAATCTCTGAATGGCTCAACTTTATCGCCCGCTGGATCCACGTGTTTGCGGGCATCATGTGGGTCGGGACGACGTACTACTTCACCTGGCTCGACGCGCGTCTGACCGAAGAAGAAAAGGCGCTCGCCAACACCAACCGGGGTCCCCAGCGGGGCAGCCCGGCTGGGGTGGTCGCGGGTAATGCCGCGCAGATCTGGATGGTGCACAGCGGCGGGTTCTACGTCGTCGAAAAAAGAAAGGTGCCGGACGAGCTCTCGCGCAAGCTGCATTGGTTCAAATGGGAAGCGGGCACCACCTGGCTGAGCGGCTTTGCGCTGCTGATCGTCGTTTATTACCTCGGCGGTGGAGCGTTAATCGACCGCGACGTTGCTGATATCGGCCTGGGAACCGCGGTCGGCATCGGCATAGGGGCGCTGATTGTCGGCTGGTTGATTTACGACTTGCTGATGATTTCGCCGCTGGGCCGCAACGAAAAACTGTTTGCGGTTATTGCTTACGCTTTGATCGTCGCGGCTTCGTACGGCCTGACGCGTGTTTTCAGTGGCCGGGGCGCCTACATTCATCTGGGGGCAATCTTCGGGACAATCATGGCCGCGAATGTGTGGATGCGCATTCTGCCGGCGCAGCGAAAGATGATTGAAGCCATGAAAGCCGGCCAAAAACCTGATCAGAAGCTGGCCGATCAGGCAAAGCTCCGTTCAAAACAGAACACTTTCACGGCCGTGCCCGTGGTTATCCTCATGCTGAGCAGCCATTTCGGCGGCACAACTACCGGCGGCTACGATTGGATTCACCTGGTAATTCTGGTTCCGGTGGGTTGGCTGGCCGCAAAGTTCATTCGGCGCGCGTAGCCGATTACTTTGCCATCCTTACAATCTCTTCAAATTCACTCTCGCCAACCGGCATCACTGATAAACGTGATTGGCGCACGAGTAACAAGTCACTCAACTTTGCGTTCGCTTTAATGTCCGCAAGTGAAACTGCTTTCGGCAAACGCTTCTCGGGTTTGATATCGACGGCAATCCAGCCCTCTTCCTTCGCCGTGGGATCGGGATACGCGGCTTTCGACACACTCGCGATTCCGACGACACACTTTTCTTTTCCCGAGTGATAGAAAAATACTGCGTCGCCGGTTTTCATTTGCCGCAGATTGTTCCGCGCCTGAAAATTCCGGACACCGCTCCACTGCGTACTTCCGTCACGCACTAAATCGTCCCATGAATAATCTTCCGGCTCCTGCTTCACCAGCCAGTGCCCTTTGCTTTCTTTCTTGGCTGACTTCATTGAAATCGTCTCTCAGTTTTGATTCTTGAAATCGTTCGCTAGAATTCTAATCCTAAATTTCACACAGAGGATCAACCAAGTGGCAACTAAACTCAAAGAAGGCGATAAGGCGCCGGACTTCGCCGTGGCCGACGGCGAAGGAAACACCGTTCGTTTGAAAGATCTACGCGGCAAGAAGGTTGTGCTCTTCTTTTATCCGAAAGATGACACGCCCGGATGCACGAAAGAAGCGTGCGCTTTTCGCGATTCATTTTCGAAGTTCCGCAAGCGCGGCATTGAAGTGCTGGGTGTGTCGCTCGACAGTGAGAAGTCGCACCAGAAGTTTGCGCAGAAGTATGACCTGCCTTTTCGACTACTCGCCGACACTGAAAGAAAAGTCTCAGACGCGTACGGCACTTACGGTGAAAAGAAATTCATGGGTCGCAAGTACATGGGCAATCACCGCATGACTTTTCTGATCGACGAAAAAGGGAAGATTAAGAAAGTCTACGAGAAGGTGAAGCCGGACGAACACGCGGAAGAAGTTCTGGCGGCGTTCGCGGATTAGCTCGATCTCAGGACGAGACGGCTTTCGTTTTCGTGGCGACAACCTTGCCCGAGCGCTTTTTACCTTTGGCCGACGGTTTACGCCCCGGCATGAGAACGCCGACCGAGCTGAAGGACGGTGAAAGCCCGCGTTTCACCTTATTTGCGGCTGTTTTCTGCAGTTCCTCGAGGGCTTCGTTCACAAAATACTTGCGCTGGTGATTTACGATTTGGGTGCGGATTTCGCGCGTCCAGAGCAGTAAATTCGCCAGCGCGTCGCAAACCTCATCTTTCGGAAGCTTGGTAACGCGGGCGATCTCTGTTTGAGTTTCAGCGCCACAGCGGATGGCTTCGCGTACGCGATCAGCGGGCGAAAGTTTGCGCAGCATGCGCGCGATGCGACGCGATGAAAACCCTGACTTCGGATCGAGCGTTACTTTTGTCTTGGTGGAAGTGGTGCCGGCCTTGGTGCGCGCACTCTTGTATTCACGCAACGCCTGACGACTCAGGGCGATCTTTTGTCTGATGCATCGCTTGCAGTAGAGATTCAGTCCGTCCTTACGTGCACGGCAGACGCCAAACTCTGACACCGGCAACGATTCTTCACAACGGGGGCACCGCTTCAATTCAAGGGCAATTACTTCTGCTGCATTCGTCATCATCCGCGCTCCGACACTATTTCGAACAACACGATTCCAACTGACCACTTCAGCTCCGATGGCAATCGGGGCTGCTTGCGCCCTGGTTCGATCGAACCCCGTCGGTGTGAAACTTGGCGATGAGCTCTCGGGGGAGTTGAGTTTTCGCAACTCTGATTACGATCCGAAAGAAATTGCTAATCGGAATCGTAAGTCACAAACGCAAAGCGTTTCGAGTTAATCGCGAAATGGCTGACGGTTACGTGCGAGGTAAAAAAATAAGTGCGTTTTAAAACTGCTAAATCGTTTCGTCAACTCGATCGCCGATGCTCATCGTTAACCAGCAAGGGACTGGAATTATATGTAGGAAGATTTTTTTTGCAACTTCCAAATTGATTGAGTGCGATCAAATCGTCGAACACGATCAATTCAGTGTTGCGAACGACTTAAGAATTTCTTCTCACGTTCGCAACATGTGCAGTGGTGACAGTTAGAAGAACGCTCGATTCAAAGGCACAACTGATAAATCTTCGATCACCGATGATTCTCCGCGGACGACAACCAGAAGATTGCTAATGAATTCATTGCATTGACGACGACACATAAAGCGTTCGCCGTATGTTTCGCGCAACCCATGCGACTGAAAGCAGCTTGGGCCTACTATTAGTTGGCGGTGATGAATTCTTGATCGCGGTACTTAGGTCGAGCGTCCTGACTAAGAAACAACAAGCCTTGCCCGGCCGATTCGTTTTACTCTGTGTCTCTCCGGTGTATTCCGTGTCCTTGTGATGAGTTTTTGTCGATATATTTTCACCACAGAGGCACAGAGCACCACAGAGACACTGAGAAGGAATCAATCAGGACACTGCCGTTCGGTCATAAATACTTCTTAGCTGGATGTTTGGCCGGAACGCCCGAGTTTTAAGCAGACTGTGAATGCTGCCGTCTTGTGCAAAATGCCCTAAGTTGTTGCGCCGTCGCCGGTTTTGCTGCTGCGGGCGTCTGCGTCCACAGGTTATACACAGCGCCTGTGGAAGCTTGTGAATAGCTAGCCACCTCACTTTTTTGGCCGGTCCTTCAACCGAATGACAAATTTCAGACCCGACCAGACTTCATTGATCGCGCAGACTTTCACGTCAACCAGCCCCTTTGCCAAACCGAGTTCTCTGACAACGTTGTCGCTAAGATCAGATGCGACTCCTGACGTTTTCTTAGGCCAGCAAATCCAAAGCATGCCGGTCGGACGTAACTTCGCTGCGTAACTTGAAAACGTTCGCTCTAATTCGCGTTTGGTTGTAACGAACAGCAACACGAGATCAATCGGTTTGCGCGCGCGTGAGTTAACAGTGACGTTCGCCGGCAGAATCAACTCTTTAAAGAGTTCGGCGGGCGCGTTTACGAAGCGAAGGTTGAAACCTTCTTTGATACCAAGTTTCTTTGCGAGCGGTGTCCCTGAATATCCAGCCATTAAAGTTTTACTTTCACTCTGCGTTCTGGCTTTGTCTTACTTTGCGGTTCTTTGCGCCTTAGCGCCTTTGCGCGAACCAACCGTTTTCAAAGAGGGCAATTCACGCAAAGACGCAAAGTCGCAAAGGATCGCAAAGTCAAATTAGGACACCGGTTAATGGTGAACTTTGAACGACATAAGAACGGGGCGATACTAAACTTTGAAAGCTCCGACGTTCAAGATGTTTGTGCTTCTGGCATACACGCTTGGCAGATTCGCAACTAACAACCAAAGATGCTGATTAAGAAGTCATCTGACATCCCGTCGAGCGAGATCACCGATCAAAAAGTGTATCTCAATCGGCGCTTGTTCATGCGCGGCGCGATTCTGGCCGGGTCCGCTGCCGCAACTGGTTTGATTTACCGCAAGTTGAATCCATCTGCTCCCGTCGTCGAGTCGCGTCCGAAGATCGAGGGCGTGGTCACCACGCCGACCGACGAAGCAATTAGCAACGCCTTTAAGACGAACGAACCGCTGACATCGCTCGAAGACATTACCAACTACAACAACTTTTACGAGTTCTCGACGGTTAAGGAAGAGGTTGCGTCGGCCGCGCGTGGTTTTGTTACGCGACCGTGGACGGTTGACGTTGGAGGTCTCGTCAACAAGCCAAAGACCTTCGACCTGGACGATTTGCTGAAGTTAGCGCCACAGGAAGAGCGAGTTTACCGGCTACGGTGCGTGGAAGGCTGGTCGATGGTGATCCCCTGGGTCGGTTTTCCCTTGAACGCGGTGCTGAAACAGGTTGAGCCGCTCTCTGCTGCCAAGTACGTGGCCTTCCAAACGCTACTCGATCCCAATCGCATGCCGAATCAGAACACCGGCGTGCTCGACTGGCCGTACGTTGAGGGGTTGCGGCTCGACGAAGCCATGCATCCGCTGACGATTCTGGCTACCGGCCTGTACGGCGAGACGCTGCCGCCGCAGGATGGCGCGCCGATTCGTTTGGTTGTGCCCTGGAAGTACGGGTTTAAGAGCATTAAGTCAGTGGTGAAGATCACTTTGGTAGCTGAGGAGCCCCCGACGACGTGGAACATTCAGGCGCCGGACGAGTACGGGTTCTATTCGAACGTGAATCCGGGCGTCAGCCACCCGCGTTGGAGTCAAAGATACGAGCGTCGAATCGGCGAGTATCGGTCACGCGAGACGCTTTTGTTCAATGGTTACGCTGAACAAGTCGCGCATTTGTACGAGGGGATGGATTTGCGAGTGAATTACTAAATCGGTCAGTTGTCAGTTGTCAGTGGTCCGTTGTTCGTTGGGGAAACGCATTCAACTGACCACTGACCACTGACCACTGACGTTTTCCATGGACACTCGCTTCACCAAACTCGTTCTTCTAATCAACGGCCTCGTGCCGCTGGGGCTCTTGCTTTGGGACGTGTGGCGTAAGCAGGTCGGCGCGAATCCGCTCGAGTTTGTGACACGCACGACCGGCATGCTGACGCTGGTTTTTCTGCTTATCACCCTCTCCGTCAGTCCATTGCGCCGCATCACCGGCTTAAACTGGTTGATCAAGTTTCGTCGGATGCTGGGCATCTTCGCGTTCTTTTACGGCGCGCTGCACCTGCTGACTTACATCGCATTCGATCGGTTCTTCCGTTTCTCGACCATTCCCGCTGACATCGCCGGGCGACGTTTCATCGCCGTGGGCGTCGCGGCGTTCTTTCTGATGCTGCCGCTGGCAATTACTTCAACTGACGCGATGGTGAAGCGTTTGGGCGGCAAACGTTGGGCGCGCCTGCATCTCCTCGTCTACCCCGCCGCAATTTTGGGTGTCCTGCATTTTTACATGCTGGTAAAATCTGACGTGCGGCAGCCGCTGACGTTTGCGTTCTTACTGGCCTTGCTGCTCGGATTCAGGATTTTCGCGAAGTATCACCAAAGTCGAGAACGGCTGACCGCCGATTTGTACCAAAGCTCATGAATGATGAAAAGCGAACAAGCGAACGCGTTCCGGTGAATCTCTCGACGCGTTGGCACGGCGCGACCGGTACATACGAAGGCCGCGTCGAGGATCTGAGCGTCACCGGTTGTTTTGTGAACACAAAAGGCCCGGTTGATGAGGGCGAGATTGTGAGCCTGCTCATTCAGCTGCCGTCCGGCCGTTGGCTGCCAATACGCGGAAGAGTCGCGTTCTATCAGCAACTGACCGGTTTCAAGCATCTCGTTCTCGATTCTCGATGACAAAGAGCGCGAAACCTTGAATGAACTTGTCGCCCAACAGTCCCAAACTACTTGAACCGCCCGATGCTCGACCCGACCAAGCGCTTTTCCAACCGCGTCGAACACTACCTGAAATATCGTCCGCGTTACCCCGCCGAAATCATTACTTTGCTTGAGAAAGACTGCGCCCTGACGCGGGATTCGGTAATCGCCGATGTCGGTTCAGGCACCGGATTCCTGAGCGAGTTATTCCTCCGCAACGGCAATCAAGTGCTTGGCGTCGAGCCGAACGCGGAAATGCGCGCCGCCGGCGAGCGTCTCCTGGCCGATTATCCGAATTTCGTGAGCATTGATGCGACGGCCGAAGCCACGATGCGGCCGGACTCGTCAATCGATTTCGTTACGGCCGGGCAGGCCTTTCATTGGTTTGATCGAGAGAAGACGCGCCGGGAGTTCCACCGAATTCTGAAGCCCGCGGGCTGGGTCGTCATCGTCTGGAACACTTTTCCAACCGGCCGGAGCGCTCTCGTCAAAGCTTATGACGACGTTCTGGTGCAATACGGGACTGATTACCGCGAGGTGGCGCTAGAAATAGAGAACTCGGGCATCGAGAAATTCTTTCCGCCCGGCCAGTACAGGCGAGCGCGATTCGATTTTCAGCAGACGTTCGACTGGGAGGGTTTTCAAGGGCGGCTGCTATCCGCTTCTTACGCACCGAACGCCGACAGCGCCAATTACGAGCCAATGCTGCGCGACCTGCGAATGGTCTTCGATTCACATCAGAAAGACGGAGCAGTCGTCTTTGACTACGACACGGTGGTTTATTACGGCCGGCTTGAGTGGTGAGAGAAAGCTATTGGACGGGCATCGTACTTAGGCGGGCCATGGCGCGGGCCAGATCCAAACGGGTAAACGACGCTTGCGGACTAAAAGCCGTCCCATTCGACCTAATTAGTCCATTCTGAATCGCCACCGCGACGTATCCACGCAAAGACGCCGGAATGGAAAGCGTATCCGTGTAAGTGAGCGTGTGTGTTCCCGTCTCGGCCTGTTGCTGCAAGCCCGCCGCACGAACCAGCGCGACCACGGCCGACAGTCGATCAACCGTGGTATTTGGCTGGAAGGTGCTGCCGGTAACAGATGGGAACAGAGCTCCGTTGGGTCTTCCCTGAACGCTTTCCACGAATAACATCGTCGACCGATCGCGCACGTCGCTGTACCGCGACTGCGCCGGCAAATACTGAGGCACGCGCCCGCCTAACACCATCGTTTTCGCTAATTCACTACGCGTGACGGCAAATCCCGGGCGGAAGTGTTGGCCGACAGGAGCCATCACGAGCGACCGAAAACTCTGCTGAATGCCGGCGACCGAAGAGCTATCGAGGCCACCAATATCAGCCAGCGCCGGGTAGCTGGCCCTGGTCACGCTCACAAACCCGTAGTAGCTCTGTCCCGCACTGGTTACGCCGGTTTCTGTGATTGGCATGGGCGCACCCGCCGGGCCAACCACGTTTGCGACGCGCGCCGTCCAAATTCCCGCCGCCGGCGAATTAATTACCGAGCTTTGACGGCGTCCGGTCAGTCCCTGGCTAATTGCCTCACTTGCAAGCGACTGCTGCCGCCCCGCTGAATCCAACAGAGACAGGCTCAGTTTGCTGGTGCTCAACAGCCCGCCCCAGGCGACCTGCACCGACGCGCGCAAAGCATCCTGGGGAAGCCACACTGGTGAATCGTTGTATGCGCCCGGTACGACTGACCCGGAGAAAAGTTGTGGCGTACTCTCTTCAAAGTCGACCTGATTCTGAAAGGCCAGCCCCCGCCATTGGCCGAAACGTCTTTGCGGAAACGCAGCTTCCAGAACGGCCGCGTGACTGTTCAGCATTCCCGCGCCAACTTCGTGGATGTAGTAGGCCGTCAGCGGTGTGGCGGTGCGTTGCAGAATGTCGCGAACCTGAGCCGGAGTCAGTTGCGGGTTTGCCTCGAGCATCAACGCAATCACGCCCGCGACGTGTGGCGCTGAAAAACTGGTGCCGCTGCCTGTCGTGTAATAGGTCAGCTCATTCGCACTCAATTTCTTGTCTTCGACCAAGCCTCCGGCGGTCGTGATTGAGGCGACGGTTGAGGGCCGTAAACTAACTTCATTAACGCCGGGCGCGACCAGCGTTGGCCGGAACATCGGACTGCCGAATCCTCCGCGGGACGAAAACTCCGCCAACTTGCCTTGAATATCTGTCGCTCCAACGCTTACCACCCAGGGAGCCACCGCGTACGGATTTATTGAATCATCTCCCGGTCCGGTATTACCGGCGGAAAAGACAACGTTGACGCCGTTATCGGTCAACATCTTCGTGGCGATGTTTACCGGGTCGTTGAGATCGAAGACTGTTTTGGCTGAGAAGCTGCAATTGACGACGCGCACATTGAAGCTGGACGAATTTGCCAGCAGGTAGTCAAAGCCAGAGAGAACGAAAAACAAGTTTGCATCACCGGCGCTCAGGCCGAGAATATTTGCGCCTGTCGCCACGCCGGCATATTTGCCTGCCGACTGCTGTCCGTTGCCGGCGATCACACCGGCGACAAATGTTCCATGACCGTAAACTTGGTCAGTGCTGGGCAGATTCGCTGAGGCGACCGGATAATTGAAACCAACGCCCTGACCCAGCGTGTCGGCCAACTTCACATTGTTAACCACGCGGCCTGCCAGATCGGCATGAGTGCCATCAACTCCGGTGTCGAGCACCGCGACCGTAATTCCGCGACCGCTCACCGCCACTCCGTGATTCGCCACCGTCAACTCGTTATTTCGTTGCACGCGGTCGATTCCCGTTACATTTCGCGTCGCCGGTTCGAGATCCCATTTGAACGTGCGGTTTCCATAGATTGAACGGACGGAAGCCAGCCGGGAAATCGCGCTCAATCGAGCTTTGGTGGTGGTCAACGAAATCATCGGCAACATCTGGTAACGCGTGCCACCGAGAACTCCGATGCTTTGCAAGTCTGCGATGTCCGCGTCCGTCGGCCGTTGGTGATAGACGATTACCGCGGCGACGTTGCTGTCATCGGTTAAGTTGTTCAGCAACACTGCCAGTTCCGGATCGACGCCCGCGAGGCCCACCGCGACTCCGTTACTGTGGAGTGCTGCCGTCAGCGCTGCTACTCCGGTCTTCACAAAGCTGTCGGCTCCACTAATCGTAATTCCGTCAGCACCGCTAATCGTGATGCCGTTAACGCGAGTAATCGTGACCGAGCCCGGCGTAATCGAAAAAATCGAGCCGTCCGCGCCCGATGCGGTGATGCCGTCGGTCCCGGTAATTGCGATCGTGCTGTCGGCCCCGCTGGCCGTAATGCCATCTGATTGCGCTATGCCGCGGGTGTCGGCGCCGCTCGCGGTGATGCCGTTGGCGCCAGTGGCGATTACGTTATCAGCCCCGCTGGCAGTAATTCCGGTTGGGTTTCTAATGGTGACCGAATCTGCTTGATAAGTATTTCCGTCGGCTCCGCTGATGGTGATTCCATTCGGGCCCACTGCGGTAAGGCTATCGGCCCGGTTGATGGTGGTTGAATCGGCCCCCGAGGCAGTAATGCCGTCTGCTCCGCTGACCGTCATGCCGTCAGCACCGGAAGCGGTAATTCCGTTTGCGCCCGAAGCTGTAATGCCGTTTGGTTTGAAGGCGAGAACGCTGTCAGCGCCGCTGACCGTGATTCCTGAAGTGTTAACAAAACTTACGCCGTCGGCGCCGGAAGCGGTGATGCCGTTCGAGCCGAATATGGTGAGGCCGGCGAGCGCGGGTACGCTGCTCAGCATTACCACCAGAGTCAGCACCAGCGCGGTTCTTGCTTTGTTAAAAAAGAAACGGCCCATCTTCACAAGCCTACGCCACGGTCGGGTCAGGACAGCGGCTTGTTCGTTAAATCCGAGGAGGTGTAGTTGTCAAAATGTAGAACTGAGACGACGCGTGATTGTAAGTCCCAGTTACGAATCGGTTTGTTGCGTTCGCCTTGCATTTAAGTCGTCCTTCTCTTAATCCTGTTTCCGCCGAAAATTGACCAAGATTCTCAGCTTTCCATCAGCTCGCGAAACGCCTTCTGGGTCTGCATTGCGGGCTCGACACCAAGCTCTTTTTGCAAGAGTTCCCGCAACGTTTCGTACTGCTCTTTCACGGCGACGCGGTTCCCAACCGCCGCCTGAGCGCGCATCAGCATGCAATGGATGTCCTCGCGGAATGGGTCCTCGTGCAGAATGCGCTTCGCCAGGTCCATTGTGCGCGGCCATTCCTCTTTCTTTTCAGCCACCGCGGCCAGCGATTCCAGCATCCGCAGGTGCTGCTCGCGGTAATACGAGCGCTGCTCATCGACCCAGGGCTCGTACGTTCCCTGCATGAACTCGCCGCGGTACAACGCCACGGCCTCCTCGTAACACTCGATACAGCGCGCATAGTTACGTTCGCGGCGCGCCGTTTCGCCATCCGCAATCAATCGTTCCAACGTATCGGTGTCGATGCGGTAAGAGAACTCGGGATTAAGTTGATAATCGCCGTCACGATAAATGATGAAGTTCTGCTTCAGCGGCTGGTTACTGTTGAGCGCCTTGCGAATATGCGAGACGGTCGGATGAAAATTCTTTTCGATCGTCTCGATCTTGTCCTCAGTCCAGAACATGTCGATGATCGTGTCTTTCGCCGCGCGATGGTGCCGGCGCGAAACGATGAAGCACAGAATGTCGCGGGCGCGGCGGGTCGTCCACGCATCGGCCGCAAAAGGCCGTGCCGGATCGCGGAAGATTTCGACCGGCCCCAGCATGTTCAGGGTCAAATCTACGAGGGGCCGAGGCGTTAAGTCCGTGGCCGTTACCCGTTGCGTCGCCACCGGCGCCACCGCCGGGACCTGAGCGCGCAAATCTTCGGGCAGAATTTCCTGCGCCAGGTCTGAAGCAAACAGCGACGGGCGATGCGCAATTTCCTGCCGCAGCCAATAGTCGTAATCGTATCGCGCTGCAAGATCCATGACCCGACGCAGGTATTCGAGCATTTGCGGCTCCTGACCTAGTTCCGACTCGCAAGTCGCCAGGTCGATGCACGCCTGAGCTTCGTAGTAGTGAAGGCCGCGCGGGCGGAAATATTCGAGCGCGGGAACCAATTCCTCGCGCGCCGCTTTAAATTCGCGCCCCGCAATCCTGATTCGGGCATGCGCCAGTGTCGCTGTGAACACTCCTGTATCGTCATTTCGCGACGAACGGAGCTCAATTAGCCGATCGATTTGGCCGCGGGCGCGTGCCAGATCGCCGGCCTTCAGACTTAGCAGCGCTTGTTCCTCAAACAATTCAACGCGTGACTGGTCGATACCCGCTTCTTCGTAAGCTCGCGCGGCGCGCTCATAAAACTCGGCGGCGCGCGTCAACTCGCCTCTTTCGCGATAAAGATTGCCATAGGCTTCGAAGGCCTCGCCCTGCTGGCCGACGAGATTGAAAAGCTGGCAGCGCTCGAGCGCCAAATCGAGATGCTTTTCGCACTCTTCCATCTCGCCGCGGTACAGGTGGCACCGCGCAATGTTCAGGTGCGCCCAGGCCTCCTGCGGAATCGGCGCCTCGTGGCCGTCTGTGCGCAGCATGCGACGCAGCCAATGCAGCGCCTCGCCAAAATCGCCGCGCATCATCGCCGGCAAACCCAGGTTGTGGGTAATCAGACGGATGTGATGTTCGTCGTTTCGTTCTTCGGCGGATTGAAGCGCGACGCGAAACTCGCGCTCAGCGGCCGTCCAGTCGCCCTGCGACACAAAACAGAGCCCGCGCGTATTGCCGCATTTCGTGCGGACGGGGGACTCAGGCTTCGTCAGCTCAACTGCGCGATCAAGATATTTGAAGGCCGCGTCGCAATCACCCTGACGTCGCGCAATCGTCGCCAGAGAGTGCAGCGCGTCCGCTTCGCCCTGGTCGTCGCCTTTCGCACGCAGCGCCGTGGCCGCCCGGCGGAAAAGGCTCTGCGCCGTGTCGAATTCCCCGCGCAGACGCGCGACTTCAGCCCGATGCGCCATCGCACGCGGCTGCGCTTCCAGGACCGTTGGTGGCAAAGCTTCAGCCAACGCTACCAGCGATGCGAGCTTGCCCGAGGCAATCCAGTCGGCGCCGTGCGCGGCGATCACTTCGCCCGCGCGTTCGAAGTTCTCGGCTTCGAGCAAATGCCGCACGCTCTGGTCCCAATCGCCGCGTTCGAGCAAATGGTCCGCGCAGCGCACATGTTCGGCGGCCACGCCTGAAAGCCCGATCTCCGTGCGCAGACGCCGCCGGAGGAAACTCTGAAACAGTGGATGAAGACGATATTCTTCGCCGCGCGCATCGCTGGCGACGGTCAGAAAAACGTTGCGGCGTACTAGCTGCGGCAGGATGGCCGACGAGATCACTTCGGGATAAAGCCGCGCGCAGGTGTTCACTTCGATTCGATCCAGCAACGCCACACGCATCAGGTAATGCTGAACGTCCTGCCGCTCAGCGTTAAAGACTTCTTCCGCAAAGTATTCAAAGATATCGCGCTCTGACTGGTGTAGAACCCCAAGCGGATCGGCATGGCCGTCGGCGGCGGGCGCCTGCCGCTGCGCGACCTGACGCACCAATTGCAGCGCCGTGATCCACCCATGTGTTCGTTCGCCGTACTCTTGCAACTGTTCCGGCGTCAGGGCCAGGCCGAATACTTTGCGGAAGAGTTCTTGTGTTTCTTCCGCGGTGAAGAGCAGGTCGTTGCGGTCGATAATCGCCAGCGATTCCTGCGAACGCAGGCGTGCGAGCGTCAGCGGCGGCACGTCGCGCGAGATGATGATGACGTGCACCACATCCGGCAGATAAGTGATCAGCCGATCGACTACCGCATGTACCGGCGTGTCCGTGCCCAGGTGGTGATAATCATCGAGCACGACGATTAGCTGCTGTTCAACGCGCTCGAGAATCTCGTTCAGCAGCACGTCGGCGGCGCGCTCGGGCTCTTGCACCAGCTCGCCGGCCTGCAAATAAGCAAAGATCGTCTCGCCAAAATTGCTGACGCGCTGTTGGATTCCGTGCGCCAGGTAGCCAAGAAAAACCGCGGGGTCACTGTCAGTGTGATCGAGCTGATACCAAACGTAGGGCTGCTCCTGCTTGCGCAGAAAATCGGCTACCAGCGTCGTCTTTCCCGATCCCGCATTCGCTGCCACCAGAGTTACGGGCATCGAAAGGTTGGCGCGTAGCCGTTCAATCAACCTTTCGCGGTACAGCAACTCCGGCGCGGCCCGGGGCGCGAGCAATTTTGTGCGCAGGAAAAACGTGCCGGGCAGCGCAAGCGGCGCCGCGGCAGTGATCGGCGGATTAGGCTTGGCGGTTTTGCGTTCGCCCTTGACCATCACAGCTTCGAGAACAGATTGTCGTGAACCGCTGCGGAGAGTAGCACAGCCAAAACCGGGACTTCTACGCTTTGTCAGGCGTTCAAGTAACTGCGCGCCAGAGGCGACGTCGGTAGTGTGGACGGGGGCAATAGTCAATTTCCCGACTGGTGGGGACTGCTGAAGTTCCATCTATGTTGCGAGTTCGGGCGTTAGTTGACCCGTTGAGCTGATTGCGGGTCGCGGCCCGATGGCCAGAAAGCTGTCGGCGATCGCACGACCTGCGCGTCCGGGCGTGGCCGCAAAGTTCGCAATCGCCGCGGCGCGGCCGTTGGTTTCGCGCAGAGCGATGCGCGCGTGCTCTTCGCTTAATCCATAGGTTTCGAAAAGGCGCGCGGCCTCCTCCAAACTAAAAGCCAGCTCGGTTTCTTCAATCACGCGCAGCATTTGCTTGGAACGCAGACGCCAGAGCGGAGCGGGCGGCAGGCTGCGGCACGTAATGATCAAGTGGATGTCTGCCGGCAGAAGCGGCAACAGGCGATGAAAGAACGGCACGACCCAGTCCGCGTCGTAAATCAGGTGCAGATCTTCGATAATTACGAGCAAAGGCTCTTCACTGACTTGTCGGGGTTCAGCCAATTGGAAAACGAGTGCCTCAGCCAACACCTCAGCGCGGTCGCTCTCGACGGACTCAGTGATTTCCATCAGGCGGTCAGCATCCAGCGCCGGTCGCTGTAAACGAAGCGTCGAAATCAGGTACTGGCAGAAGACACCAAGTTCAGCGTCAGCCGCATCGACCTTGTACCAGCACACAGGTCGAGTGGCGCGGCGGGCGAATTCCCCCGACAGCGTTGTCTTTCCCGTCCCCGCGCGCCCGTTCACGATCGTGGCCGTGTAATTCGTCAGGTTGTCAGTCAAAAGGTCGAGCAGGCGCGGCCGCGAAGTGCGCGGTTTCTGCGTGGGAACCGTGATTTTGTCGTGTATCAAGTGGTTGTCGTCTCTGAGCATCTCTGAATCCTTGTTTACCGTGGGAATTTCCTCGCCCCGACTCGCTTGCGTCAGGGTGATCGCATTATCCGAAGGCGGCTTGAGGAATTCTTGAGTTTTGATTGCAATGGGCGAAATCCCGCGAAGATGGAAAGAAATTGCACATTGCACCTCGCCGTCGATTGCGCTATTTGGCGGGTACGTTTGGTCACGCTCAATGAAGGCTCGGGCCGCGCAGCGGCCACCCGAAGGTAGCCAGACGTGAAACGTCTGGGACCGGAGCGGCCGTGAATCGCGCGTCGGAGATGCGCAACGAAGATGCCTTCCACTCACATTAGCCTGCACACGCACCTGGTTTTCTCAACGAAAGAACGGATACCTACAATTGGCGCGGAATGGCGAGAAAGGCTGCACTCTTATCTCGGAGGGATTGTGAAGGGTCTCGGCGGAACACCCCTCGCTGTCGGCGGAACTTCCGATCACGTTCACCTCTTGGTGGGTCTTAAGTCATCGCATCGTCTCGATTATTTCCTGCGAGATCTCAAGGCTGACTCTTCGGAGTGGATTCACCGCGAGATCGGCAGGCGGCTGTTTGCCTGGCAAAAAGGATACGGAGCATTCGCGGTGAGTCCCTCAAACATTGATCGAGTAAGAAGGTATGTCACCAACCAAGAGCAGCATCATAGTCGCCTGACGTTTCAAGAGGAGTATTTAAAGCTGCTGCAGGCGAGTGGCGTCGCATACGATGAGCGATACCTTTGGTGAAAGCTTTGCGCATCTCTGATGCGCTCCACCTTTTATGCGGAACTCCAGACGTTTCACGTCTGGCTACCCTCGGGTGGCCGCTTCGCGGCTGTTACGCTTCGCGGCTTCTCGTTGTCAGAACTGATCGACCGATGTAAACTCTCGCCGCTTCCGAGACCAGGAAATAAGGAGTTACCACGATGCTCAAGAAAATCATTTCCGCCATTTTCCTACTCGTCACGGCTTCACTGGCCGCGGCGCAAACAACGCCGGCGCCGTCACCGACTCCAGCGCGACCGGCAGCACCAGCGGCGCCGAAGACCCATTTGAAAGTTGGCGATGCGGCGCCCGACTTCACTCTGCCAAGCACCATAATCGGCGCTGACAACCGAACCGTCCGCTATAAGCTGAGTGACTTGAAAGGCAAGAAGAACGTCGTGCTCGCGTTTTACGTGCTGGCGTTCACCGGTGGTTGAACGAAAGAAATGAAGGCGTATCAGGCTGATATCGCCAAATTCGAAGCGACTGACACACAGGTTTTCGGCATCAGCGTCGACAGCGTTCCCGCTAATCGCGAGTTCGCGAAAAAAGAGGGCATTACCTTTCCTCTGCTAAGCGACTTTGCAAAGCGTTCTGTCGTGAAGGACTACGGCATCTTCAGCGAGGAAGGCGGCTACGGCAATCGCGCCACCTTCGTGATCGACAAGAACGGAATCATTCAACACATCAAGGAAGGCAACGAAGCGATTGACCCAACCAGCGCCATGGACACCTGCAACATCCTGACGCATAAGAAAGCCACGCAATAGCGGGCGGTGGTTTGGAGTGCGGCGACTCGTCGCCGCTTTTCTTGCGGGTGGGGAATTAAAGCGGTAACAAGTTACCGCACTCCAAAGCCTTCGGATTTCAGCCGTAAAGAGCGTCTGAGTCGGACTCCTGTCTCAACTTCCAACTCGAGAGGTGAAACATCATGCAAAGCTACCTCAACAAGCCTTTTTTCATAGACGACCCTCAAGCCAGGCTCCGTGAGGAACACGACCTTCTGAAATTCGTTATGGAAAATGGCGCTCCCAAACTGATTCCGAATGGGACTGAGGTTCGCATAACTGATGCGCGGGTTCTGCGTGATTTGGTTTTCGTGAATGTGGAGAATTTTGGCTGGACGGCCGCTACCAACCTCAAAGACAACTTTCTCAACGAGACTGTCGGCGTGTTCCCGCCGCAAGACGACAACCAGAAGGGCGCGAACGCAGCGTGGGACGCCGGCAGGTTCCTGAAACAAATCACACTCATCCAGATCGTCGGCGCCGACAACCAGTTGAAGTTTGTCTCGGAAGACATTGTCGACGAGTATCTCGCTCTGATAAACGCCGCTGCGGCTGACGGAGTCCTGATGCCGCTGAAGAGCGGCTTTCGGACCTATCCAAAACAGGCGTTTCTTCGCGAAGGTTGGGAGCGGCGCCGCCCGGGATTTAACCTCGCCGCGAAGCCCGGCTTTTCAAATCATCAGGATGGATTTGCATACGACTTTGCGATTAGCGGCTATGAAGGAAATCCGCTTTACGACTGGCTGAAGCGGAACGGTCCGCGACACGGATTCGTCCGCACCGTAAATAAAGAACCGTGGCATTGGGAGTATCGCCCGGCAATCGCTCAGACCGGAGCGTTCAAAGCGCCGGGTGTCGCCAAGTAAGGGACGCGACGCGGCAAAAGCTCGAAACGCGAATGTGGCGGCGTTGGTAATCAACCATCGCCGCCACATTCTTTTCTGGGCCTGCGGCACAGACTTCAGTCTGTGACATTTCTTGCGCGGGTTAACTGTGTCAGTACCCGGAGCGGTAGCGACGGGATCAGGCGAGTCCGCAGTGGCCCTTGATCCGGTCGCTACCGCTCCCGGTACTGACAAGATGCCGTCTGCCACGCGCCTTACCTGAACAACGTCGCGCATGGTCTGCGCTTCAGCACGTGCGTCTTGCCGTCAGGATCTTTGACGCGAAATCCAGAGATGCTGATGGTACCGGTGTATTTTTGATCGCCGACAGTGAACTCGACCGTGTTGCCCTTGACCGTGGCATCGACAAACTCGGGTTTCGGATCTTCCGCGCCGCCCTGCGCGATTTGCACCATCGCATAGAACCGGTTGTGCGCGGGAATAATCACGACGCGCATTCCTTCCAAATCGCCCGACTCTTTGCCAACGGTGATGTTTTCATAAACACCGGCGACGGGCCCGGTTTGCGCCGATGCATTCCCGGCAAAGAAAACCGAAAAGACCATCAAACCTAAAAGTGCCACAACCTGCGAACTTCGTTTCATTTGAATCTCCCTTAATTGAAAAATGTGATGTAGAAGAGCTGTTATTGCGGCTTACCCGCGCGCGCAAAACCTTTGTCAATCGCTTCCCGCAAACCGTCGGC
This sequence comes from Pyrinomonadaceae bacterium, assembly GCA_049273695.1. Classification (GTDB taxonomy): domain Bacteria; phylum Acidobacteriota; class Blastocatellia; order Pyrinomonadales; family Pyrinomonadaceae; genus UBA11740. Next base: position 106,611 of record JBASRE010000042.1, on the reverse strand, counting down.
GCTCAGTGGACTCAGCACGACGCCATTTATGAAAATCGTCGGCGTGCCTTCGATACCGTACTGTTCGCCATCTTCGATGTCACGGCGAATGTCGGCGGCAAACTTTCCGCTCGCGAGGTCAGCATCGAACCGCGTGCCATCGAGTCCGGCCTGCGTCGCAAACTTTTTCAGTGATTCAGTGTCGAGCGACTTCTGGTTCTTGAAGAGCAGATCGATATACGGCCAGTACTTACCTTGCGCATTCGCGGCGGCCGCGGCCTGCGCAGCCTGAAACGCGTTTTCGTGTATCGAGCTCAACGGAAAGTTGCGCACCTCAAAATACACGCGATTGCCGTAGGCCTTCAGCACTTCCTCGATCACGGGATACATCGCGGCACACGCAGAGCACTGAAAATCCGTGAATTCGACGATCTTAACCGGCGAGTTGATGTCGCCCCGCGCAATGCCTTTGCCGACCGCGACATTGAAAACGGGCGCCACGGGTTCTCGCAAAAACATCTGGAGCTTCGCTCCGGCGCGCAGGCGAGCCGCCAATTCCTGCTCCAGCTTCTGTTGCTGCTGTTCCTGTAGATAATTCGCGATTGCGCCGCGGGTGCTGGCCAGGTCGCCGCTTATCTGCGATCTGTTTTCGGCGTGGAACTTCGCGATCTCAGCCTCGCTCGGCGTTGTCAGCTTCTCAGTAATCTCAGTGCGAATGATCACTTCCGGCCCGATGTTCTTCTTGTTTGCTTCAGCGAGAATCAGCGTGTCATTGATGCGCCGATCGAGCGCTTGTTTCTGCGCTTCGTAAATCTGGCGATCCAATTTGTAAATGTAAGCCTTCATCCGCTCGTTGATGATTTCGATCCTGAGCGGCTGGCCGTTGACCGAAGCCAAAACGGTTCCCGGCGCGAGATTCGGCGCGTTCACGTCCGCGCCTTTCTGAACCGTGTTCGTCATTTTCAGACGATTCACCATCTCGCCGTAAGCTTTTGCACCGCGTTCGTTGCGCAGATAATTAATAATCGTCGGCCGCGCTGCTTCCAAATCCGTACCAGCAAACTGCGCTCGATTTGCGTCGTACACAGCACGCACTTCCGCATCAGTCGGCTGCGGGGTCCGGCCCGCGACTTCGCGTTCAAGGAACGCGCTCGAATCCAAACCGCGCTTCTTTGCTTCAGCGGCAACCAGCATTGAACCGACGCGCGCATCAACTGCGCGCTGGCGTGCCTCGCGGATCGCTTTTTCCCGATCCATGTAGAACGCGTTAAGTTCGGGCTCGTTGCCGATCGCCGACTGGACGTTGGCTTCGATGTCCGCCGTCGTGATCTGCACGGTATCGACGACTGCGAGTACCGGCGCGTTGGCTGACGGCGACGCTACGGCCGGCGTCGGCGCGGGCGTGGCGGCGGCAGATGGGTTCGAACCAGGCGTCTGTTTCGAAGTCGGATCTGGGGACGCGGGTCGGCCAGCCCGTTTCGCGCGCGGGCGTGGCTGCGCGATAGCGCTGACTCCGATTGTCAGCAGCAAAACTAGAACGCAAGGGGAAGTTCGATTCATAAACTGCATCTTTCTAGTCGCGTCACAAGTTTGTCAACCTGACGCAAAACATTTGGAGTGCGCCGGCAGCTCCCTCTCCCTTTGGGAGAGGGCTGGGGTGAGGGAGCGAAGCTTAGCGGCTAGAAGAAAGAAAAGAATATTTTTTTGTTTTTCGTGCTAGAACCCTCACCCTAACCCTCTCCCAAAGGGAGAGGGAACAATCCAAAGCGGTGTCGCGCTACGCTTGCCACCGCACTCCAAATTTCCGCCGCAGTCTTAACTTGCGCCTACTCCGGTACCAGCTTCCGCACGGTTTCGAGTGTGTCGATCTCGGCGGCCACCTTGTCGCGGCGAAGTCTTACGATGCGCGGAAAGCGCAAAGCGTACCCGCTCTTGTGACGATTTGAGGGCTGTACGCGATCGAAAGTCACCTCGATGACGACCGTGGGCTCGACAATGCGGACGCGCCCGTGGGCGTATTCCTGCAAGGTGTGCGCGCGAAACCATTCAGTCATCTCAGCAATTTCAACGTCAGTCAGACCCGAATAGGCTTTGCCGATGTTCAGCAGTTCAGGGTCGTTTTCCGAGCGGCGCACCGCGAACGTGTAATCCGAAAGCACGTTGCGCCGTTTGCCGTGGCCGAGTTCGACCGCGGTCACGACCACGTCAAGGGTCGCGAGAGCCTTTTTCAATTTCAGCCACTCACGTCCACGCCGACCGGGTTTGTATGAAGACCGCGGGTCTTTGATCATCAAGCCTTCATTGCCGCGGGCGCGCGCCGCGTCGAATTCATCATCGAGTGTGGCAACGTCGCTGAAGAGTTTAGCCTTCGACAGCCGCACGGCTCCGGTATCACCCTCCCCGGCTTCGGCCAGGTATTCTTCCAATCGTGCTCGGCGGTCGCGCAGCGGCTCATCAATTAGAACCTGGCTGCTTGCATACAAAACATCCCAGCCAACGAAGACGACCGGCGCGCTTGCCAGCAACTCATCACTGATGGTTTTTCGTCCCAGCCGCTTTTGCAGATCGGCGAACGGCAGAATCTCTTCGCCACGCGCTGTGATGATCTCGCCGTCGATAATCGCGTCGGTCGGCAGCCTGCTCAGCGGCCCAATCAACTCCGGAAATCGTGCCGCGATCTCATCGAGCGTTCGCGAATAGATCGCCACGCGTCCGCTCTCGACGTGGACCTGCGCGCGAATGCCGTCGAACTTGTCTTCCACGAAAAACTCATCGGGCATCGTGCGCGCGATGTCCGACAAGTCGGACGCCGGTGTTGCGAGCATGAACTTCAGAGGGTGAAACAGGCGCATCTCGATGTCGCCCAACGCGCCGGCGCGCGCGCGCACGGCCGCTTCCCCGATGTCGCCGCGCAACATGTTGGCGAGCGAGACGTCAGCGAGCGGCTGTTTGAACGCGCGGGCGATCGCGTCTTCCACCAGGCCCTCGCGTAAACCGATCCGCAAGTCGCTCGACAAAAGTTTCACCAGATACTTTGCTTCCAGCGGCGTGGCTTTCGCTAAGACCTTTGTCAGCAAATCGGTTTTAGCTTTCTTTCCGCGAGTGCTGCTCAAGCGAACCAGAAGATCTTCGGTGTCGCCGAGACTAAGACTCGGCGTGTTCACAGATTTCGCTTCCGTGAACATCTCGAACGCGACGTCGCCCGCGTCACCCCAACGCGCCCAACGTGCGCCCAAATCTGCCTGCAACCCAGTCGCGCCGATTAGCGCCTCGCTGATGATGCTGCCGCCGACGTTCGTCGTCCGCGCGTCGTGTTGCGCGAACACCTGCCCGGCAAAGTACCGCGCGGCACGCGCCAAATCTTCGTCCGAAAGATGCTGGAAATATTCGCCCAGCAGCGCTGCCTTGGCGAGTTTCTTCGTCGTCGCGGCGACGTTTTCGGCCGTGAGCGCGAACTGCTCGAGTGAATTAGCATGAATAGTTGAGGCCATGAATAACGATAGGGATTCCGGATTTAGGAGAGTGCTGTAGGGTGCCCCGAGTTGTCAAAAAGTGGTTCAATTAGCCGATTGACAGATCCGACGACGAGAGTACACTGACCAGATACTGGGCTTGTTGGCGCAGGTTCCGAGCGCTCTTCAAGTGGTAAACGGTGATACGACAATATAAACAGCCAGCCAAGTTTAGCCACATCGCCTTTGCGGCACTCGTCTGCGTTGGCGCCTCAGGGTTATTCGCACATGCTCTATGCGCTCCAGGTCGAGCACAGACAACTTCAGAAAGAGTCGTCGAATTCAAGATTCCGAAACATGTGCCGATAAAAGTTAAGCTTAAGAGTGAAAAGGAGAAAGCAATTAAGGACCTCAGCAATGCGTCTTGGTATGAAGATTTTCAGCTTGAGGTCACGAATACGTCTGACAAGCCTATCTACTTTCTCGACCTGTGGCTAATTTTGCCCGACTTCATAAACTCAAGCGGTCGCCCGGACGGATTCGTTCTTAGATATGGGAGAATCGAGTTTGTAGACTTCGACACGCGAGCCGCCTCAACAGACATTCCTATTCAGCCCGGCTCGACGTATGTTTTTGAAATCCCAGATCGGTACCAAAAAGGATGGGCGGCGCACAAAGAAAGAGATAATCGGCCGGATCCGACAAAGATCGAGATATCGCTTACTCAGTTAAGTTTCGGAGACGGAACTGGCTTCATTGGCAGCGATGCGAGACCTTTTCCCTTCATAAAATAATTGGATCTTCAGCGGCGTTAGAAAACTAAAAGGGTGAATCACAACACTCCTCAACCTGAGCTGAACCAAGCCGCAGATACTCAATCGAACCTCGATGGACTGTGCGGATGTTGGCCTCGGAGGTAGCACCGCCGCCACCGGGGGCTGTAGGTCCACAGGTTGGCATCTGTACCTGTTGCTCTCTATTCTCTGGGCGCTAATTGGCGGTGCCTAGTCTAACTTTCTAGAAAACTTATTAGCCGTTGTTTAAGACGGGTCAAATCTCGTCCCCAACACTCCCAAGCGACGAGAACTTGCCATCCATTTGCCCGCAGTTCTCGAATATGCTTCCTGTCCCGCTTCTTGTTCTTCTCTCGTTTTGATCTCCAGTAATCTTCGTTAGTGAGGGGTGATATTTTTCCATGCCGGCATTTATGCATGTGCCAAAAACACCCGTGCACAAAAACTACTTTGCGTCGGGAGACAAAAACCAGATCAGGTTTTCCAGGAAGGTTGTCCCGATGAAGTGCGTAGCGATAACCCAACGAGTGAAGCGTATGTCGAATTATCATTTCAGGAGTGGTGTCCTTCGCGCGCACCGCACGCATACACGCGCTCCTCTGTTTGGACGTAAGGTTGTCAGGCATCCGGCGGCGGCGCAATAATCAGTTCTGGAAAGACGACTTCTCCGTCCTTCAGTGTCATCAACAATATGCCGTTCATCTTTACCCAGCCGTACGGAATATTTTTCCGATATCTCTGTGGATAAGGATCAGGGTATTCACTCAGCCATTTGTCGAAGAAGGGAGTCATTTCCGACCCATGAGCATATCGGAGGTCAACATCTCTCAGTTGGTTGTCATAGTCGAAGAAAAGATGGCCGACCTCCATATCTCTCATCAGTTTTTGGCGGCCCCCGTTTTTGTGGTACTGGTACTCGTAGCTACTGCCCCGTTTGGCTGATTTGACTTCATGGTTCGTCAAGTCGATACCTGGTCCTAACTTCCGCCCCATGTCGTTGACTAACATTGAAGCAAACACTTCCCAATCCGAAGACATCGCGACAGAACCGGGCGGAATCGCACGGGCGCCATACAGACGCAGCTTCCCTTGCAATGGCCCATACATATACGCATGAAAGAACATCAACGACTTTTCGAAATCGAGATTAGTCGGCGGGCCGGAGGAAGGAATCGAATTAGGCGGCTGCGTTTTGCGAGATTTCTTGGGCACCAACACTCCTGCTTCTAGCTGCAAGTGGAGCGAGGAGGTGACGCGTGAGCCAACGTGTTACTGGCAAGGCTACAGCGTCTCCCATCGCTCGATAGCCGTCATTGTACGATCCCGGAAGTTGAAAAGTCTCGGGTGCCCCCATCAGGCGCGCACATTCTCGCACCGTCATAAGGCGTGAACGCACCTTCCCATGATCTACTAGGATTACAATCTGGCGGCTACTTCCGCCGTTTGGAGTGCGCAAACATCCGGCAATTCCATCAAAGCGAACTTCTAGCCGCTGCACGTTCTTGCCATTCTTATCAGGCCTCGTGCGCTTGTAAGCAGTTCCCGCAAAAAATCCTCGAGCTGCTGTTACCGCTCTCAATTTCCTCTTGTTGACAGGCGACAGCATCGCACAAATTTCACGGGTTGTTGAGATGGGATCGCAAGGCGCATCGCGCTCACACAAATCTGAAAAGGTCGATATCTTGCCCGTAGGCTGCGGCAGGGACCACCATAACCAATCAGGATCTTTTAGAATTGATGAGGTCCTAACTAATCCCGTGGGATGAAATGGTTCTGATGGACCACCTTGCAACAATCCTTCCAACGAAATGTCGTCTGACACCGCAATCATGAACGCTCGTGATCGGCTTTGAGGTAGAAATTGTTGAGCATCAACTACAACAGCGCCGACTCTGTAGCCAAGATGCCGAAGTGCGTCATAGGCTCGCTTGAAGTGTTGTCCGCGATCAGCAACGATAAAGCCCACCACATTCTCTGCGACAAGAATCGGCGGACGCTTGCTAGCTTGGTCGAGTTCTTTAATAACTCGAACCCACTCCCAAAAAAGCCCTGACCTCGTTCCCGTACCAATTCCACTTAGATCCCCAGCAAGAGAGAGATCCTGACAAGGAAATGAGGCCCAAGCTAGATCAGCCGAGGGGATATCTCTTCCTTTTACCTTTTCTATTAAAGTTAGATGAAACTCGTCCGCAGGATTGTTAGCGACATACACCGCTTGTTTTGTGGGGCTATTATCATTCGCCCAAACAGTATGAAATTCCGGTAGTAGTCCTAAACGAACCAAGCCGCTACCAGCAAAAAAATCCAAAGCCGTATACATGCACACGTACTGTAATCGTAACGGCATCAAGCGTCAAAAAAGATTCGGAGCATTCTCGCTCAACGCTTGAGACTAAGTATTTTAAGCCACGCAGCAGTGTGTCTGTACCTTGCGCTTCGCTCCGCGTTACAATCCTGGTTCGGCCTGCCGAGCGTCCAACGCTTCGCGGAACGTCGAATGATGTACCTGCTGATTCTCGATTCTCTGGGAAATACTGAGTTGCTGCTGATTCTGGTGGCGGCGCTGATTTTCTTTGGGCCGCGACGTCTGCCGCAACTGAGCCGGCAACTCGGCAAGAGCCTTTCCGAATTTCGCCGCGCGTCCGAAGACTTCAAGCGCACCTGGGAACGTGAGGTCAATGCGGAGATTCACGAGCACGGCGTCGATCCGGCGAGTTCGTTTCTCGACAACGCCACCAACCAGATTCGCGCTGCACGTGAAGCCGCCGCGCGCGAGTTAAACGTATTCGAATCTGAACCGCGGCCCAGCACGCCTGAGATTAAGCCGGCTGATGCCGAGCTAGTCGAGCCACGCAATGCCACCGCTGAGAGTGAGCCGGCGAAAACCGAACAGCCAAAGCACGAGTGGATATAAATCGCGAATGCCCAGCCTGCGATTGATCAACAAACCCGACAAGAAAAAAGCTCGCGAGGATGAACTTGGCGGGCAGATGTCGTTTCTTGAACACCTGGATGAGCTGCGCTCGCGTCTGATTCGCAGCATCGTATTCGTCTTCCTGGCCGCCACGCTTGCCTGGGCATTCTCTGATCGCATTTACAATTTTCTCGCGCGGCCTGTGCAGCGCGCGCTCAGTGAAGCTCAGCAGCAGAGACGCGTGCCGATTGACGGGGTGAACGGTCAACTCTCTACGGGTTCGCTCAGTTCGCTCAAACCCGGCGACAAGCTGCGTTTCCTTTTTCCTGAGGCGAAGCAACTCGGCCCGGCTTCGATTCCCGCGGGCACATCGGTCATTGCGCGCGTCGATAAGGACGCGCAGGGAAACATTGGACTGTTCACCGACGAACCATTAATTGCAGGAAACGAAGTTGTGCCGAAGGACGTGCGGCTGCCAATTGATCTCGCCAAAGGGTACGAGAAGGGCGCCGACCCTAACGATAAATTGATCGTGACAACCGTGGCCGAATCCTTCGCCCTGTACGTGAGAGTCTCTTTGTACACCGCGATCGCGATCTCAGTGCCGTTTCTGTTGTGGCAGATTTGGGCGTTCGTCGCCCCCGGACTTTTTCCGCATGAGCGCAAATACGTGACGCCATTCGTCCTTTTGTCGAGCGTCTTTTTCGTGCTCGGCGCCGCGACTGCGTATTACGTGATCTTTCCGGCCGCCGCGAAATATCTGCTGGGACTGGGTTCGGATTTTCGTTTGCTGCTGAAGGCGGATGACTACTTTGATTTCATCATCCTGCTGATGCTGGGAATGGGTCTCGTCTCGCAGATGCCGGCGATTACTTATGTGCTGGCGCGCATTGGCGTAGTCACCGCGCGCTGGATGGTAAAGGTTTGGCGCTTCGCGGTGATCGCCATTCTCGTCATCGCCGCGATCCTGTCGCCAACCGGCGACATCCCGAACATGCTTTTGTTTGCGCTGCCGATGGTGGTGCTGTACCTGATTTCGATTTTGGTGGCGTTGATCAGCGGCCGCCCACGGACGGCGACTTAATCAGATCTCAGATTTGAGATCTCAAATTGATAGTCAGTTGGTGGGAGCGGCAGCCGCCACTCTGGATTTTCGGCGACTGCCACCCGCCGTCTGAAGCAGGCTCATCACGCCCATGTAGCCGTAGCCAAAGCAAAACAGCAGCAGAAAAAGTATCGGCCCCCACATGTGCATCTTCACCGCGTAAGCGATCGCCAGCACAAAATAAACAGCAAAGCTGAGTTCAAGTAGCGGGAGCCAGCCGTGCTTCCGTTTATATTTCTTGCGCTTCCACGATTCGTCGTCGCCTGGCTCGACGCTGTACTTAGGCGTGCGGACGAAATCGGATTTCTTTCCCATGAGCGCTTCCAAAACTGCGCGCGCGTTTGAGAACGCCAGGCCAATACCCAAACCCATCACCAACGGCAGGTGCAGAAAGCGTTTCTTCGTTCGGTCGAGATACCAAACGGCGCTGCCATAAAACAGCACGACGGAAACGGTCGAGAAGAAAAGCAGCGGCACGTCCAGAATCATCAGTTGGTAAAGTCCCTGGTTGTACCGTACGAGCAAGAGCGGAAACTGCATGAAGCTGGCGACGATCATCAGCGGATAGCTGATGTTTCCGGTCAAACGGAAAAACATTTCCAGCTTCACCAGCAAAGGCAAGGGCGCATTCCAGATGCGGCGATAAAGCTTGAACCAAACCTGCAGCACGCCCTTGGCCCACCGACGTTGCTGCGCTTTGAAGGCGTTGATCTCAACCGGAATTTCCGCCGGCGCTTCTTCATCCAGCAGGTAAACAAACCGCCAGCCCATCAACTGCGCGCGGAAACTCAGATCGGTGTCTTCGGTCAGCGTATCGTGTTGCCAGCCGCCGCTCATCTCGATCGCTTCGCGTCGCCAGATACCGGCGGTGCCGTTGAAATTGAAGAAGTTCCCGCTGCGATTGCGCGTCGTCTGCTCAACCACAAAGTGGCCGTCGAGCATGATCGTTTGCAGACGCGTCAAAAGATTGTACGAACCGTTGATGTGCGCCCAACGCATCTGCGCGCAACCAACCGTCGGTTCGGTGAAGAAGTGAACCAGCTTGCGCAGAAAGTCAGGCTTCGGCACAAAGTCAGCATCGAAGATGGCGATCAAGTTTCCTTTCGCCGTCTTCATGCCATTCTCGAGCGCGCCCGCTTTAAAGCCTGTGCGATCGTCACGATGAATGTAATGAATGTCGAAACCCTGGGCGGCGTACCGCGCCACTGTTGCGCTCGCAATGTTCACCGTCTCGTCGGTCGAATCGTCGAGCACTTGAATTTCCATGAGCTCGCGCGGATAGTCGATTTCCGTCACCGCTTTAACCAGCCGCTCGACCACGTACATCTCGTTGAATAGCGGAAGCTGAACGGTGATATGCGGCAGATCGGCTTCGGCGAATTCGCCTTTCGGCTTGGGCGGGAACTTCGAGTAGCGCCAGAAGTCTATGACCTGCTTGACGCGGTACACGCCGTAAATCGCCAACACGGTAAGGATGCCGAAGTAAACGATCAGCACCGTCCAATCGAACATGTCGAGCTGGTAAAGCGGGCTTACATTCCAAACGGACGCCTGCTGCACCGAATCTGCATAACCCGTCCAATAACCCGTCTTGGAGAGAGAATCGCAGAAGTCGGGTGCGTCAATGCAGATGTAGCCGTTCAGCGGAGTCGGACAATTTGTGCCGTATTCGAGACACTTTGAGGGGATAACTTCAGTCGCGAGCATTGCTTAACTTTCTTCAGTGAATACCGCTGCCGGTTGGTGGCCGATTCAAGCGCGGGCCTTGAATTCTAGCCTATTCGGATCGAATTCCATAGCCGGATTCTGGCCGTTGGAAGTGTGATCGGTGCGGAGTCGGGACAGTAGCCCGACCGTCAGGGAGGGCGCGGATTTCGCTATAAAGCACGCCATCCCTGACGGTCGAGCTAATGCCCCGCGATCGCCAATCTGACCTGGCTTTCTGACCGATGACTGCCTGACCTAAACCGGAAAACGCCAGGATTCCTTAAGAAAAACGCATACTAGTTTGTGGAATGGTCGTTGCCATGCGCGAGGTGCGGAGCGTCCTGCCCCTCCTGCTCCCCTTTTGAGATGTCACGCACCCGGCTCAATCAAATCTACATTTGGCTCGTCGTTCTGGCGGGCACGGTAGCGCTGCTCTTCTCGCTGCGCGAGTTCCCCGTGTCGCAATTGGACGTGCGATTCCTCGTGATGGCGCTGGCGACCGTAATCATCGGACCGCGGCTCAGCATTCAGATTCCGCGCGTTCGGGCTCACATCTCAGTTTCCGACACCTTCATCTTTCTTACCCTGCTGCTGTTTGGCGGTGAAGCAGCGATCATTCTGGCGACCGTAGAAGCCCTCTGCTCGTCGGTACGCATCAGCAAGCAGGTAACCACTCATTTCTTCAACGCCGGCGCGACTGCCGTTTCAACTTTTCTTACGGTCTGGTCGTTACGGCTAATCTTCGGCGAGACGGTCACGTGGCAGGATTCGTACTCGACCAATCACCTCGCTGCGATTTCGGCGATGGCCATTATTCAGTACGTAAGCAATTCGCTGCTGGTGGCCACCAGTTCGGCGCTGAAAGCCGACACTTCGATTTGGGCCACATGGCGAAAGAGCTTCATGTGGACTTCGATTACGTATTTCTCCGGCGCATCAGCCGCGGCGCTCATTGCTCGCTTCATCGGCACGGTGGGCTTCTTCGCATTCGTGTCAACAATTCCGATCATCGCGATCGTTTACTTCACTTACCTGACGTATTTGAAGAACGTCTCGAACGCGGCCGCGCAAGCCGAACAGGCGCGCCAGCACGTCGAAGAATTGAATAGCCACATCGCGGAACAGGAACGAATCAGTAAAGCTTTGCGCGAAACCGAAGAGCATTTTCGCAACGCGTTCGATTACGCGGCGATCGGAATGGCGCTCGTTTCGTCCCAGGGCTCGTGGCTGCGAGTGAATCGCTCGCTGTGCGATCTGATTGGCTTCACGGAAGCCGAGCTGCTCGCGTCTAACTTTCAAACCGTGACGCATGGCGACGACCTGCAGCACGATTTGGCGAACCTTTACCGGCTGATGCAGGGCGAGACGCTGACTTGTCAGGTCGAGAAGCGCTACGTGCACAAGTCGGGCCAGATCGTTTGGGCTCTCAACAATGTCTCGTTAGTGCGTAGCGTTGACGGCAACCCGGTGCATTTCATTTTTCAGATTCAGGACATCACTGAGCGCAAACGCGTCGAGGCTGCGTTGCAGAACCTCTCGCTGATTGATGAGCTGACCGGTCTCTATAATCGCCGCGGATTCATGGCAGTGACTGAACAGCACCTCGCCGCGATTCGGCGGAACAAGCAGGTGCCGGTGATTCTGTATGCGGACCTCGACGGCCTCAAGACGATCAACGATTCGTTGGGCCACCACGAAGGCGATCGCGCGTTAAAGAAGACGGCAGATATTCTCAAAGATACGTTCCGCACCTCAGACATCGTGGCGCGCCTGGGTGGTGACGAGTTCGTGGTACTGGCCGCCATCGGGCAGGAAGAGGTTGCCGATTCGTTGACTGAGCGGCTCCAGGAGCGATTCGATATCAGCAACGCCCAAGCCAACCGGCCATATAAGCTTTCGATCAGCGTCGGCGTCGTCCACTTCGATTCCACCGACACGTCGATTGAAGAGGTCACCGCGCGCGCCGATCGCAGCATGTACGAAGATAAGCGCCGCAAACAGTCACTTCGAATGCCGCCCCTCGAAATTGTAAAGCCGCTAATCGAAGCCGCCGCTTAGGTACGCGCGCGTCCCGCGCGCTCATTGCACGCCAGAGGCGTGCGTACCCGGTTTGGCGCGCCGTTAGGGGCGAAATGTTTATAGATCTTAGCTGCTTGATTACTACCGCGGGCGGTAAAGTTTTAAGCGGTCGAATTCTATAAACATCTGGCTCCTACGGAGCCCTGCGTTTACAATGCGACGCCTTGTCAACTGCACGCCCTCTTCTCGACAGTGATGCGGCGCCCCGCCGGCGGCGCACCCTGGCGCTGCTGGCAATTGCTGAGTTGCTCGGCATGTCTCTGTGGTTCAGCGGCTCGGCCGTTGTGCCCGCGTTGGCGCGCGAATGGAACCTGACCGAAAGCGCCGCCAGTTGGCTAACCCTTTCAGTTCAACTCGGATTTGTGGCCGGCACGCTTCTCAGCGCGCTGTTCAATCTTCCCGACATCATCAGCTCGAGACATCTGTTCGCGTTGACCGCGATCGCCGGGGCTTTGGTGAATGCCGCTTTCGGATTATTCGCTGACGATGCAGGCACAGCGATCACTCTGCGGTTCTTAACCGGAATGTTTCTGGCCGGAGTTTATCCGCCGGCGATGAAAATTCTCGCGACGTGGTTTCGCTACGGGCGCGGTCTCGCACTCGGTGTGCTGGTCGGTTCGCTGACCCTGGGCAAAGCGGCGCCGTATTTGATCAATGGGATCGGCAGCGAGAGCTGGCGGACGAATGTCGCGCTGGTTTCGTTGTTGGCCGTGGCCGGTGCGCTGATTGTTCTGTTCTTCATCAGCGATGGTCCTCTCGCGTTGCCGGCCGCGCGGTTCGATTGGCGACAAGTCGGAAGAATTTTTCGCAATCGTGGTGTGCGGCTCGCGAGCCTCGGTTACTTCGGCCACATGTGGGAGCTGTACGCGATGTGGACATGGATTCCGTTCATGATTCGCGCGAGCCTTTCTTTGCGGCGCAGCGAACCGGCTCTGGCTGAAGTTGCTTCGTTTCTCGTGATCGGTTGCGGCGCCCTGGGCTGCGTGACGGCCGGTCTGCTCGCCGATCGCATCGGTCGCACAGTGGTGACGTCCGGCGCAATGGCGATCAGCGCGAGTTGTTGTTTGCTGATCGGTTTGGCGTTCGGCGCTCATCCGCTCCTGCTTTTGACGATTGCCGCGATCTGGGGCGCGAGCGTCGTCGCCGATTCCGCACAGTTCTCTGCCTGCGTCACTGAACTCGGCGATCCGCAATACATTGGCACGGCGCTGACCATGCAAACGTCGCTCGGATTTCTGCTGACGACTGTCTCAATCGAATTGATTCCGCATGCTGAGCGGATTGTGGGGTGGCGTTATGCGTTCATGATTCTCGCGCCGGGCCCTCTGTTGGGAGTGATTGCGATGTTGCGTCTGCGGGGATTGCCTGAGGCGCAGAAGATCGCGCACGGGCGGAGGTAGCGCAAATTGTTAATTTGCGCGCGCGCAAGCTACCAGCTTGCGCTACAGATTTGCAGTCATCGCCGTATCGGCGTTTAATATGCGAAAGAATGATCGGCGCAAAACTTGGGAATTATCGGATCCTAGAGAAGATTGGCGCCGGTGGGCAGGGAACAGTTTACAAAGCGACCGATACGAAGCTTGGTCGCGCAGTTGTCATCAAAGTCCTCCCCCCGGAACTCACCGTTAAAGAAGCCAACCTGAAGCGTTTTGAACGCGAAGCGCGACTGGCCTCGGCGCTCGATCACCCGAACATCTGCACAATTTTCGACCTTAACGAAATCGGCGGCGTGCATTTCATTGCGATGCAGTTCGTCGATGGCAGGAACGTCCGCGAACTGGTGAATGGCCGTCCACTGGATCTGCGCAGCGCGCTCTCGATCACAATTCAGGTCGCTGATGCGCTGGCCGCCGCGCACGGCCGCGGCATCGTGCATCGCGACATCAAGGCCGGCAACGTCATGGTCACGCCAACCGGCCAGGCTAAGATCCTGGACTTCGGATTGGCGAAGCTTTTGGACAGTGAAGATCTGGGCGGGATACATCACACCGATTTAACTGAAGTTGGAATTCCGTACGGCACTGCTACGTACGCAGCGCCTGAACAAGCGCGCGGCGAACGTGTCGATGCGCGCGCGGACATTTTTTCGACCGGCGTGCTGCTGTACGAGATGCTCACCGGCATGTGGCCGTTTCAGGGAAAGACGAGCATCGATGTGCGTCACGCTGTACTGCACGACGATCCGGTGCCGCTCGATCAGGCGAGACCGGACCCGACGCCGGCGCGGCTGCAAGCAATCCTCGATCGGACTATCGCAAAGAACCCGAAGGACCGTTACCAGAAAGCGGACGTACTGCGCGACGAATTGCGCGAAGTGCTGCGTGACGTCGATGCCGGCACAGCGTTCAATGAACCGATTGTGCCGATCGTACCGAAACATCTCAGCGGGACGAGTACCGTTGGCCGCGCGATGCGTTGGCTGCGCGGCATCACGGGGGATCGGACTTCGCAGGTTCGCGCGTCAACATCCGACCGGCCGGTGCACGAAACGCCGGTGACGAGCGTGGGCGAAGGCGATCGCAAGAGCGTCGCAATCCTTCCTTTTAAGAATCTGAGCAGCGATCCGCAATCGAGCTTTTACGAATTCTCGCTCGCGGACGCGGTCATTACTGAGCTCGCGCGCGTGCGTTCGCTGGTCGTGCGGCCTTCTTCGGAAATCGTGAAGTACCAGGGAAAGCAGGTCGATCCGCGCGAAGCCGGCCGTGAAATGAGTGTCTCTGCGGTCCTCTCCGCCGGTTTTCTCCGCGCCGGCGATCGCATCCGTGTCACTGCGCAATTGGTGGACGTGAACTCAGGCGAGCTTCTGTGGAGCGACCGCATCGACGCCGATGCGACCGACATCATCGCCGTGCAGGACACGATCACGCAGGAGATTTGCGAAGGGCTGCGACTGGAATTGTCTTCGGACGAAAAAGATCGGCTCGAACAGCAGAAGACTGCGAATGCCGAAGCGTACGAGGAATACCTGCGCGGCCGCGACTCGCTCGGGCGGTACATCTATCACACGATCGCGCGCAAAGACATCGACGAAGCGATCGAGCGTTTCGAACGCGCCGCGGAAATGGATCCCTCGTTCGCTTTGGCGCACAGCGCGCTCGGCGCGGCGTACGGCAGTCGCGTCATGAAAGGATTCGGCGAGGCCGACGATCATGCGCTGGCGCGCGAAGCTTTCGACAAGGCGCTCGCCCTCGACTCCCATCTGCTCGAAGCCCGCCTGAACATGGTCTTCATCTACTTGTCCAGCGGTGAGAAAGCCAAGGCGCGCGCCGCCGTCGATGAGCTGCGCCGCGAAGCGCCAAACGATGCGAGCGTGCATTTTGTGCGCGCGGTAGTGGCGCGGCTCGATGGCGATTACGAGAAAGCGCTGCGAAGTTTGGATCGGATGCTGAAGCTGAACCCGAGCGAACGCGTCGTGGTGAGCTACAACCGCTCGCGCATTCTCACGTATCTGTCGCGCTTTGATGAGGCGTTCGCGGAATTAGGCGCCGGCGCCGCAGTCGAGCCGGATCATCCGCTGATTAAAACGTTTCGGGCGCGCGCGCTGTATTACCACGGCGAGCCGACCAAGGCGGCAGAAATTCTTGAAGCAGTTCTCGAACAGCACCCGCAACTCGACGGCGTCCGCCCCATCTACGCGACGTTCCTGAGTGCGCTCGGCTTCAGCGACGAAGCGCGCGCGCAGCTAACCGACGAAGTCATCAAAACAGCTAACACCGATCACGACATCGCGTACTGGCTGGCGTCCGCGTATGCGATGGAAGGCGAGCGCGATCAGGCTTTGAAGTGGTTGCGACGCGCGATTGAGCTCGGCAACGAAAATCGCCCATGGTTCGAGCGCGACAAGAATTGGGAATCGCTGCGTGACGATCAGGAGTACCAGCGGATTCTGAATTCAATCAACGTCCCGGCCTCGCGGGACGAAGCGATGCATTAATCGAATGCCGAAGGCATTCGCTAATTTCAGCCCAGGGCGACGCCCTGGGTTACCGACGGATTCTTTAGAACCCATTACGCCGTAGGCGTTCGCGAACTCCTTCAGAGTTCTAGATGTACACGATGCTCTCACCCCAGGGTTGAAACCCTGGGCTCGAATTAGCGAACGCCTTCGGCGTTCAGACACTTATGAAAACTTTCGTCGTTGGTGACATTCACGGCCGTTGTGCGCAGCTGCGCGCGCTGCTCGATCTGCTCCCGCGTGATGAAGCAACGGACACGCTCGTCTTTCTCGGCGACCTGGTCGATCGCGGGCCGGACGTGCCTGGTTGCGTTGGGCACGTCTCGGAACTCTGTCGTGACAATCCGGAACACGTCCGGTGTCTGCGCGGCAATCACGAACAGATGCTTCTGGACTTTATCGACGACGGCAACATGATTTGGCTCGATCCGTCCACGGGCAGCGATCGAACATTTGCGCAATACGCCGGCAAGCGAATGTTGGTGCCGGCCAACGCGGATTTCACCGCGGCGCGACAAACAATCGCCGAAGCGATTCCGCCAGAGCAGCTCGCCTTCATCCGGGAGTTACCGCTGTATCATGAAGACGAGTTCGCGCTTTACGTTCACGCGGGTCTCGAAGAAGGTAAGCATCCACGGGATAGTTCGCCTCACGCTTTGCTCTGGACGCGCAACGTGGACTTCTACAAGAGCTATCGCGGCAAGCCGTGCGTGTTCGGCCACACGCCGACGCCCTTCCTGCCGTTGCGCGGACGGCTCGGTCGCCATGGCATCTACGTTCACAACAGCGCGATTGGCATCGACACGGGCTACAACCTGCAATCGCCGCTGTCGTGCCTGTCGCTGCCTGACTTCACTCTGTATCAGACGTTTGCCGACGGCCGCACCGCGACGCATCACATCACCATGATGATTCCTGAAAGTTTGAAAGAGATGCAGCGGAAGGCGGCAGCAAATACTGTTTCCTAAAATGTCCAAAGGTCACTATCCGTGATCTTTAACGACGTCTACAAATCAATCCAGCTCTAAGATCACGTTTTGTGATATCAACGGCCCGCTGTTCAAGGTTCCAATTTGCGACCTTGAAAACCCATGAGGTCCCCAAAAGCTAACCCTCCGGCGGTCGTTGAGCCGGTCGAGCCTGTTATTCAGATCATCCGCGGCCAGAAAGTGATTCTTGACCGCGATCTGGCGCAAATCTACGGCGTTGAGATACGCACACTGAACCAAGCTGTCAGACGAAACATCGATAGGTTTCCCGCGGATTTCATGTTTCAGTTGTCTGCGCATGAATACAAGAGTTTGAGATCACAAACTGTGATCTCAAAGCGAGGTGGCAGGCGATATCTTCCTTTTGCCTTCACCGAACACGGTGCCGTCATGGCTGCGACGGTCCTGAATAGCAAACGCGCAGTCGCGATGAGCTTGTATGTTGTCCGAGCGTTCGTGAAGCTACGGGAAACTCTTGCAGAAACGAAAGAGCTGGCGCACAAATTGGATGAATTAGAGAGAAAACTAACGGGTCGTCTCGACGTTCACGAAAAGGCCATCCTGAAACTGTTTGCCCAAATCAAAGACTTGTTGAAGCCACCGCCACCTCAACCGAGAAAAAGAATCGGCTTTTAACCGACGAGTGGGCTCATTCGTATCGCAGGCATTCAATCGGATCGAGGCGGGCGGCTTTGCGTGCGGGCCAGACGCCGAAGACGAGTCCCACGAAAATACTCACCGACAATCCCGATACCACGGCCCAGGTAGGAACTGAAGCCGGCAGGCTGGGAAATATGATCATGATTAGCTTGCTGATGCCGACGGCCGCCAACACTCCGACGGTGCCGCCCAGAAAAGTCAGAGTCATCGCTTCGAATAAGAACTGATTGGTAATGTCGCGCCGACGCGCGCCCAGAGCTTTCCGCACGCCAATCTCCTGCGTGCGTTCAGTGACGCTGACCAGCATGATGTTCATTACCCCAATGCCTCCGACGAGTAGCCCGAGGCTGGAAATCGCGATTGCGATCAAGCCAACCATCGCGGTAATGCTGTCGAATTGCTTGACGAAATTGTCGGCCGTCTTAATGTCAAAGTTGTTGGGATCGTTAAAGTTGACGTTGCGCCGGCGACGCAGGATATCTTCAGACTGCGTCAACGCTTCATTGAGCTGGCCCGAACGCGCTTTGATCACAAACAGGAGCCAGCCGCGCGCGGGCGCAACTTTTTGCGCCGTGCGCAAAGGAAGGAAGACAGCGTTGTCTTCTTCGTTCTCGCCAAAAAACGCGGCCTTCCGTTTCTCCAGTACGCCGACGATCTCGAAGTTGTAGCCGCCCATGCGCACTTCGGTGCCGACGATGTTGCTCTGCTGTCCGGGAAACAGGGCATCGACAGCGTTGACGCCGATCACCAGAACGTTACGGCGCTGATCGTTATCGGCATCCGTGATAAAGCGCCCTTCGCGCATAATTACGTTCGTGAGATCACCGTAATTTGCGGTCACCCCCGTGGTGTTTCCCCAGCGATAGTTGTTTCCGCGATAAGTGATGTTGTCGTCGAACGGACCGCCGCTATAGCCAACGTTCGGCGCCTCGACGGCGATGTCTTCGACCGCAGACGCCTGGGCTTTGATGACCTCGGCATCGTCAAAGGTCAGCGGCTTACGCAAGCGCTCAGCGCGATCAGTGTTTGTGCGGGGACCGGTGGTGAGATGAAAGGCGTAAATATTGTTCGTGCCGTACTCTTCGATCACCGCAATCAGACTTTGGCGCATGCCGGTGAGGATTGAAGCCACCACGATCGCCGTGAATACTCCAATCACAATTCCCAGCACCGTGAGAAAGCTGCGAAACTTGTTCGAGCGGACGCTGTCCAGCGCCATGCCGAGAACTTCTGTCGGAAAGATTTTAGGTAACCTAAGCTTCACGTTGAAATCGTTTAGAGGCGGGCTACTGCCCGCCAGCCGTTAGCAATGCGGCGGGCGGTAGCCCGCCTCTAAACCGCCCTACGTAGTTTTAGTTAAAGCAATAATCGGGTCCAGCCGCGCTGCCTTGAAGGCCGGGTAAATGCCGGCAATCATGCCGACCGCAGTTGAAACGATCAGTGCCAAAAGAATGTAGCCAATCGTGATCGTCATCGTGATTCCCGCCAGCGCCGTTATCAAGCTAACAATCCCGTACGCCACCATCAGCCCCAGCATACCGCCCATCGCACAGAGCATGGCCGACTCGATTTGAAACTGCACCAGGATCTGTTTGCGCGTGGCGCCGACAGCTTTACGCAGACCGATTTCAAAAGTCCGCTCAGTAACACTGACCAGCATGATGTTCATCACGACGATGCCGCCCACGAGCAGCGTGATGGCCGTAATGGGAATCACCACGGCGGCGATGCTCGCGGTGAATTGATCGATCTGATTGTTGAGGCCTTCGACATCGACCACCCCGAAGTCGTCTTCCTCGTTTCCCTTTAGCCGGTGTTTGTTTCGCATCTCCATGCGCGCGTTCTCGATCGCCGCCGCGAAGTTTTCGCGACTGCTCGAGCCCCCGTGGATTTGCAGGTTGTTGCGCCCAAACAACTGCATGTGCGTTGTCGCCGGAATGTAAATGTGCCGATCCATCGAATCGCCAAAAAACGATCCGCGCGTCTCTTCGACACCGACTATGCGCATGGGCAGTCCGCGAACCTTTAAAGTCTTGCCAATCGGGTCCGTGTTCTCGAAGTACTTCTCTCTAATGTCATGGCCGAGTACGCACACCAGCGCGGAGCGCGCTACGTCGTCGTTCGAGATGAATCGGCCTTCCTTAATCGTCTTTTGTTCGATCGTCTCCATGTTCGCGGTGACACCGAAAATGACCGCGCCGGGAAACTCAACCCCGTCCTGACTGAGATCGGCCTGCGCCCCCATGCCGACGCCGACCTCTGAGCACAATTGGCAACGGTCGCGCAGCCACTCGTAGTCGTCCCAGTTAAGCCGTTTGTTGCGCCGGTTGCGGCGCTCGAATTCTTCGTCACTCATCCGCCCATGAAAGGCCATCCGCGCAATCATGAAGTGGTTTGCGCCCAGAATCTTTGAGACGCGCTCGGTCACGTAGGTGTTCAGGCCGCTAATCGACGCGCCGACCACCACGACGGCGGCGACGCCGATGATGATGCCGATCAGCGTCAAAAACGCGCGGAGTTTGTGCGCCAGGATGGACTGGAGCGCGATTTTGGCGGAATCAGAATAGACGGAATACAGGTAGCGCATCGGTAAATACGGTCTGATTTCAGTACGAGGATACCCGTCGAAAAGTTTAGACCTTAGAAACGGAGCCAGAGTTCCATCTTAAAGACGCGGGATTGGGTGAGTTATTAACGACGAATTTGGAGTGCGGCGGCCTGACACCGCTTTTCCTTTGTTACAGCAAGGGAGCTAACTTTGCGTTCCTTTGCGACTTGGCGCCTTTGCGTGAACCTCCCTCACGCCAAGACGCAAAGGCGCAAAGAACCGCCAAGAAAGAAAAGCGCCGTCAAGCCGGCGCACTCAAAATTACTGAATGAAGCCTTTTTTGATTAGCCACTCCCTCACCACAACCTTCTTGTCCCGCCGCGCGCCATCCACTTCGTAGTTCAACTTGCGCATTTCGTCGGTGGAAATCGCGCCGCCGAGTTTTTGCAGGACGCCGGCCAGCGCCGGAACACGCGACAAGTTATCCCTGCGGGTCATGAACACAGCCTCGTACGGAGGAAAGTAGCGGCGGTCGTCTTCGAGTTGCACAAGGTCGAGCGACGCGATCCGTCCATCAGTGGAATTCCCCGCAATCATATCGACCTGGCGCGAAGACAACGCGGTGTAAGTTAAGTCCAGCGCCATCTCGCGGATTGCGCGGAACCTCAAGCCGTACGTGCGTGAAAAGCCAGGATAACCATCCTGTCTGCTGATGAAGTCATGGCCAAAGCCGGCTTGCCATTGCGGCGAGTATCTCGCGGCATCCGAAACTGTTTTCAGGTTTAGTTTGCGCGCGTCTTCACCACGCACGAGAATCGCAAACGTATTGTCAAAGCCAAGCGGCGGACTTACTTCGACGTTAAATCGTTCGGCGTACTCGCGTCTCACCTGATCGTAAACGGCTTTCGGGTCGGTGACGGGCGGCTGTTGGAGAATCGCTGTGAAGGCTGTGCCGGTGTATTCAGGATAGAGATCGATTTGCCCGGCGGTCAGTGCCGTGTGCGCCAGGTTTCCTCCCAAATCAAAACGCCGGTCCACCGTGACGTTCTGAGCTTCGAGCATCTGCGCGACAATTTCCGCAAGCAGGATGGATTCCGTGAAATCCTTCGAGCCAACGACTACCCGATCGCGACCGTCAGAGGCTGCGCCGCGGAAACTCTTTACGGCCGCATAACCCATCGCGAGCACGCCTACGGCGAGGACAGTCAAAGCCGCCATGCGCAGTGGTTTCGGAAGTCGCCGCTTAACCGACACGTTGGGATCAAATCGTCTTTCGATCAACGTAAACCCGAAGTCTGCCGCCAAAGCCATCAACGCTGATGGTACGGCTCCAGCCAACAGCAGACGATCATCATTCACCCGTAAACCGCGAAAGATGTATTCACCGAGTCCGCCCGCGCCCACCGCGGCCGCGATGATCGCCACGCCGATCGTGATCACTACCGCTACGCGCACGCCGGTGAGAATGACACTCAAAGCCAGCGGCAACTCGACCTGAAACAACACCTGTCGATCCGTCATGCCCATCGCGACGGCGGCCTCGCGAACGTTCGGATCGACACCGACGATTCCGGTCACTGTGTTGCGAATGATTGGCAGCAGCGCATAGAACACGAGCGCGACGATGGCTGTGCGCGGACCGATGCCGCCGATGAATGGAAGTGGTATGAGAAATCCGAACAACGCCAGACTGGGAATCGTCTGCATTACGTTCGCGATAGCCAGCACGGGCGCGCGCAGACGCTTTCGCCGCGTAATCAGGATGCCGAGCGGCAATCCGATCGCCACCGCAATCGCAATCGAGATGAAAACCAGCCAGACATGCTGCGCGATGTGCGCCAGGATGTCTGACCAGTTGGATCGCAGAAATTCGATCATGGATAATGTCTGAGGCTAACGCGCCTTGAGTCCCGTAGGGACTGCATGTTTATAGAACCTGCTTGCTTCAGTTTGGCCTCTCCGCGAGGAGCGGCACCGCTCCTCGCGGAGAAGAGGTTTGGTAATCCTGTTCTATAAACATTTCGCTCCTACGGAGCGACGGCTAAATCCGTTCCCAGCGTTTCCAAATACGCTCGTGCCAATTCGTTCTCGGACTTGATGAATCCTTCCGGCGTTTCGATCAGCACAATCTTGCCCGCCGACATCAGTGCGATGCGCGACCCGAGCAGCAATGCTTCGCGAACATCATGCGTCACAAAGACAACGGTCTTACCCAGACTGGATTTCAGTTGCGCGAATTCTTTTTGCAAAGACGCGCGCGTCAGCGGATCAAGCGCGCCGAACGGCTCGTCCATTAAGAGCAGCGGTGGATCCGCTGCTAAAGCGCGCGCGACTCCGACACGCTGGCGTTGACCGCCCGACAACTCGCGGGGATAGCGATCTCGAAAGCGAGCGGGTTCGAGTCCCACCAGCGACAACAACTCTTCCACGCGATCGCGGGTTCTGTCTTCGTCCCAATTCTCGAGTGATGGCACCAGCGCCACGTTCTCAGCCACGGTGAAATGCGGAAATAAACCGGCTTCCTGAATCACATAACCCGTCCGTCGTCGCAAACGGATTACGTCCCATTCGATTGTCGGTTTTCCGGCGACCACAACCTGACCTGAGGTAGGCATCAGCAAACGATTCACGAGGCGCAGCGTGGTCGTCTTGCCGCAGCCTGATTCACCGAGCAGCACGAGCGTTTCGCCAGCCTCAACGCTGAAACTCAATCGATCGATGATCGGTCCCGAGGTGGCGGGCTTGACCGCGAAAGTGACATCGCGAAATTCAACGAGAGGGAAGTGCTGCTCAACTGGTGACGTAGACATTGTCGGCTTCGATTGACGTGCTAAGATTATGTCATGCTCATAACAAGCGGAAGAGTCAAAGGCGGTCGAATCGAATTGACTAGCGAAACTCTGCCCGAGGGCACGACGGTCACCATCCTTGCACCCGAAAATGGCGAAAAGTTCGCCGCTACGCCGGACGAAGAAGAGCGGCTTTTGGCAGCTATCGCCGAGGCTGAACGCGGCGATGTAGTGGACGCTACCGAACTACTCAATCAAATCAGCAAACCGTGAGTGGCCCGCTTCCGATTCGCGTTGTAGCCAGTGCCGCTAGCGCTATTACGGAGGCTGCCGAATGGTGGGCGGCCAACCGCCCCAAAGCTCCCGACGCGTTCAGTGAAGAACTAAAACGCGCGTTTCAGTTGATCGCATCACATCCAGCCATCGGCGCGCGAGCACAGAACGTTCTTCTTCCAGATGTTCGACGGATTCACCTTGCTCGTGTTCACTATCACTTATACTATCGAACTCGACCAGATTCACCCGCAATCGAAGTCCTGGCATTGTGGCATACAAGCCGCGGCACTGAACCTCCGCTGTAGTTCACGGCCTCAGACTTCTAAATAACCATGAGCCAAATCGATCGAATTCACGCCCGCGAGATTATGGATTCGCGCGGCAATCCAACTGTTGAGGCAGACGTCATTCTCGTCGGCGGTGCGCACGGGCGCGCGGCCGTTCCTTCCGGTGCTTCCACCGGCGAACACGAAGCAGTGGAGCTGCGCGACGGTGATCCAAAACGCTATCTCGGCAAAGGCGCCCTGACCGCGGTTCGAAACGTAAACGACGTGATCGCCGTCGAGTTAAAAGGAATGGATGTGCAGGATCAGCGCGAAATCGATCACAAGCTGATCGAACTCGATGGGACGCCGAACAAATCTAAATTAGGAGCGAACGCGCTCCTGGCGGTGTCGATGGCGTCGGCGCGGGCGGCTGCGAATTTCCAGGAGCTTCCGCTTTATCGCCACATCGGCGGTGACGCGGCGAACACCTTGCCCGTGCCGATGATGAACATCATCAACGGCGGCGCGCATGCCGACAACAACGTCGATTTTCAGGAGTTCATGATTGTTCCCGTCGGCGTTGACCGGTTCACTGAAGCGTTGCGCACGGGCGCGGAAATCTTTCACACGCTGAAATCCGTTTTGAAAAAGAAAGGCTACGCGACCAGCGTGGGCGACGAAGGCGGCTTTGCTCCAAACCTAAAATCGAACGAAGAAGCCATCGAAACGATCATCGAAGCGATCGCGCAAGCCGGCTATGAAGCGGGCCGCGATGTTTTGCTCGCGCTCGATCCGGCCTCGAGCGAGTTCTACGACGGCTCGGCTTACGTCTTCAAGAAATCCGACGGGCGGAAACTTTCGAGTGAACAGATGGTTTCTTTTTGGACGGACTGGGTCAGTAAATATCCGATCATCTCGATTGAAGACGGCATGGCCGAAAACGATTGGGACGGTTGGAAAGCTCTGACCGAAGCTGTTGGCGATCGGGTCCAGCTTGTAGGCGACGATCTGTTCGTCACCAACACAAAGTTTCTGCAAAAGGGAATCGACCTTGGGGTCGCGAATTCGATTCTGATCAAGGTTAATCAGATTGGAACGTTGACCGAGACCATGGAGTGTATCGAGTTGGCGAAATCGAACGGACGCACCGCAGTGATTTCACATCGCTCCGGCGAAACTGAAGATTCGTTCATTGCGGATCTCGCGGTGGCGACAAACGCGGGCCAAATCAAAACAGGTTCGCTTTCCCGCAGTGACCGCATCGCGAAATATAATCAGTTGTTGCGGATTGAAGAGGAACTCGGAAGCGCGGCGCGCTATCTCGGCCGCAAGGCGTTTAGTCAAACGCGTTAGAGTGCCGACTTTAGTCGGGCCTTCTGACGCGAAAAGCCCAACTAAAGTTGGTACTCTGACCGCGCTTTGCAGTCAGAACGCCTGCGGTACTGACTTCATGATTGTATGAGGAAAAAGACCATGCGTTTAATCCGTAGAGTCTTCATGCTGCTTGCACTGCTGCTGATCGCACAGACCAGCACGCCGGCGTGGCACGACACGGGACACATGCTCGTGGCCCAGGTCGCCTACCTTCGCTTGTCACCTGCGGCGAAGGCTCGCGTGGACAGCCTCCTCGTGACGGCCCCGGGGCGGCGGCCGCTCATACATTTATGTGCAGGCTACTACACGGAGTCGTGCGAGAAGACCTACGACCCGGTCCAAATTGCCGTCTGGATGGACGACTTCGGCGGCGATTCGCTCAATAGTCCATACGCGCCTTGGCACTACATTAACTTCAACCCGATCTGGGACGGAATTCCCGAGCGCACGAATGTAGGCGCCGAGCCCGAAAACGTACTCTCGCGAATTAACTGGGCGATTAACACGCTGCGAAAGAGCACAGGCGGCGTGAACAAGACGGACGCTGAGACACTCGGCTTCCTCTACCATCTCGTCGGCGATGTGCACCAGCCTCTGCACGCGACGACACGTTACTCGGTCTCGAACCCGAACGGCGACGCGGGCGGCAATGGGTTCAGGGTTAAGATGCCGGCCGAAATGCGGATCAGTAACCTGCACTCATTCTGGGACTCGATGGCGGTGCAATATGGCCACACGAGCCTCAAGCGGCCGCTCGACGAGGCGGGCAAGGCACGCATCTTGTCGCTGGCCGAGGCGGTGATGAAAGAGTTCCCGGCCGAGTCGATGAGTGAAGCGAAAGACCTCGACCCGCACACGTGGGTCGTCGAAAGCAACAAACTCGCGCGCGACGTAGCGTACAAGAACATCACTGAAGGCGGCGAGCCTTCGAAGACTTACACCGAAGCGGCGCAGAAGCTTACGCGCAAGCGCGTCGCGCTCGCCGGCTACCGCTTGGCGGGCGTGCTCAACGCGCTCTTTGTGCCGCAGCCGTAGAAGAAATGAACCGCAACGACATCAGGCGTCTTTTCGATTACACCGAGTGGGCTAACGACCTGGCGATCGAGGCTGCGAACCGGCTGACGGACGAGGATCTGCGTCGCGAGAGAGGCATAAGCCACGCATCGATCTTCGGCACGCTCACGCACACGGCAGGCGCCGAGTGGATTTGGCTTGAGCGTTGGCACGGACGCTCGCCGACGAAAGCCGAAGCCTGGCCGAAGTGGACACCAGAAGCATGTAAGGATATTGCGACGCTGAAAGATCGCTGGTCAGACGTGGTCGATCGACGCGCGCAACTCCTCACGAACATCGATGAGGATCGGCTGGCGGCGGAGTTGCATTTTACGCTTCTGAGCGGCGATCCGAGTTCCCTGCCGCTCATCGATCAGATGCAGCACGTGGTCAACCACTCTACGATGCACCGCGGGCAGATTGTCGGCATGATTCGACAGTTAGGAATTGAACCACCGGCTACAGATCTAATCTTCTTTCTTAGGCGGCAGATTTCTCCGAAGTAGCGTTCGGTGCGCGCGTCTTCGGCGCGCTCTGTTAAAGGCACGCCGGAGGCGTGCGTACCGATATGACGAACACCTGGCAGCGCGGCGACTACACCATCAGCACGGATCGTGCGCGTCTGAACATCGATCTAATTCACGACTATCTCAGCAATCAAACATACTGGGCGACCGGTCGCGCGCGCGAAGTTGTCGAGCGTTCAATTGAGAATTCATTTCCGTTTGGAATCTACAAAGACAATGAGCAGGTTGGCTTCGCGCGCATCGTGACGGATTATGCGACGTTTGCCTGGGTCGCCGATGTGTTCGTTCTGCCCGAACATCGCGGACGCGGACTCTCCAAGTGGCTGATGGAAGTCATTCTCACGCATCCGCATTTGCAAGGCTTTCGCCGCTGGGTCTTGTCAACAAAGGATGCACACGGCGTTTACGAAAGGTTCGGGTTTATCAAGCTCCACCGGCCCGAGCGTTGGATGGAACGGCCCGATCCGAATATGAAAGAAAGTCCGGACTATTGGCGCTAAATGCGGTACGCACGCCTCCGGCGTGCCGACAGTGAACGTGTTAGATAGCACGCCGAAGCGTGCGTACCGAATGAAAACTCCACTAGCACTCATCATCCTCGACGGCTTCGGCTATCGCGCGGAACGCGAGGGCAACGCGATCGCGCAGGCCGCCATGCCTTTCTACAACGAGCTGCTCGAAAAGTATCCGCACACTCTGCTGCAAGCGTCAGGCGAATGCGTCGGTCTGCCGACAGGCGTGATGGGCAACTCGAACGTCGGTCATTTGTGCATGGGCGCCGGCCGTGTCGTGCGCACCGATCTTGAATACGTCAATCACGAAATTCGCACCGGCGCTTTTTTTCAGAATCTTTTGCTGAACGCGGCGATCGACAATGCCGTGAAGCACGATCGCGCGCTGCACATCATGGGCTTGACGTCAGACGGCATGGTGCACTCGTCACAGGAACATGCGTTCGCTCTGCTGCGCATGGCCAAAGACCGCGAAGTGCGTCGCGTGTACGTCCACTGTTTTCTGGACGGTCGCGACACGCCGCCTCAGTCGGCGGATAAGTACGTCGCGCAAATGCAGACCGCGTGTCGCGACGCCGGAATCGGCGAGATTGCGTCGATGGTTGGGCGTTACTACGCGATGGATCGAGACAAACGCTGGGAGCGAACTGAACGCGCCTATCGTTTGCTCGTCCATGGCGAAGGCGAGGCGGCGACCGATCCGATCGCGGCGATCAACAAAAGCTATGAACGCGGCATTAACGATGAATTTGTCGAGCCAATTGTCATGCATGGCGCAGACGGACAGCCTGTCGCAACGATTCAGGATGGCGACTCAGTCATCTTCTTCAACTTTCGCGCGGATCGCGCGCGGCAGATCACCAGCGCGTTGGCCGTGCCCGGCTTCGACGATTTCCCGACAATGAACCGGCCGCACACTCACTTTGTTTGCTTCGCCATTTACGATAAGACCTATCCGCTGCCGGTAGCCTTTCCGCCGGAGGTGCCGCGAAACATTCTCGCGGACGTCTTTGCCGGAATCGGAGTGCGGAACTATCGGATGGCGGAAACTGAAAAGTACGCGCACGTCACTTACTTTTTTAACGGCGGGACGGAGCGCGAGTTTCCGCATGAGAAACGTCTGCTGGTTCCTTCGCCGAAAGTTGCGACCTACGATCTGCAGCCTGAGATGTCGGCATTCAAGGTCACTGACAAACTGCTGCGCGTGATCGAGGAACGCGACACGGACGTGTTCATCGTAAACTTCGCCAACCCGGACATGGTCGGCCACACAGGCAAGCTCGACAAGACCATTGAAGCGTGTCAGTACGTCGACACGTGTCTCGGCTGGGTTTCGAAAGCCATTGCGTCGGCGAAAGGCACAATGCTGATTACTGCTGATCACGGCAATGCCGAGCAGATGGTCGATCTAAATACCGGTGAACCACACACCGCGCACACATCTAACCCGGTGCCGTTTCTTTTAATCGACAAGGAGTCTATCGGGGTAAAGTTGCGCACCGAGGGGACTTTGGAAGACGTCGCGCCGACAATGCTCGGATTGTTAGGAATTGAGAAGCCGGCGGAGATGACGGGCAGAGATTTGCGAGGGACGTAAAATGGAATGAGCGGAAGCGAGGGATCTTTATCGGGGGGGAAGCGAGGATGAAGTGTTCGGCATGTGGAAGTACGGCTCTCGTGGAGGGTTCGCTAATTGATACCGGGTCTGGAGGGAGACTTGCGTTTCAACCGGCTGACATATCCACGCTGAAACAAATGGTTGGAATGGGCGCTCGTAAAATTGTCTCGTATGGTTGTATTCATTGCCGCAACCTGGAATTAACCGTTGAATTCAACGAACGAGATTTTCAGAAGTACCAAGAGTTTGAAGGCCAACAACCGGGCGTGCTGGAAAGAATCAATGCGGGCGAGGAATAGGAAGCCTGCGGAGATGACGGGAAGAGATTTGCGAAAGAGTTAGACTAAGGAAGCTACATGCGGCGAGCTTATCCGAAAATCAGTCGGTACTTCTTAGGCGCAATCTTGATACTGGTCTGTGCTTCAGCCAGGGCTTTCGCTTGTAGTTGTGCGGGAAGTCCACAGCCCTGCGAATCATTTTGGAAGACTGACGCCATCTTCACCGGAACGGTTAGTTCGCAATCAATTATTTCTGTTCAACGGGGCGAAGGAACCAGTCGATACACGACTCAACAAGTTCTGGTTCGGCTTTTAGTAGCTGACGTCTTTCGCGGGGAAATAGTTGGGCCCGAGGTTGAGATCGTGACTGGTATGGGAGGCGGCGACTGTGGGTACCGCTTCGAACGCGCCAAACAATATTTGATCTATGCCTCTAAATCCGTTAACGAGAACCGCCTCTACACCGGGATTTGCAACCGGACCAGATTGCTGTCTGAAGCGTCTGAAGATTTGAAATTCTTTTACAATCTGCCGCCTGAGGGATCAGGCTCGACTATAACCGTCAGCGTTCGCCGCTACCTCGTCCCGGTGCACGATGAGAGTCGATTCGAAATCACGGCGCTGCCATCAGTGAAGGTGACCGTCGACGGTGGCGGAAATCACTTTGAAGGCGATACGGATCAGGATGGCCAATACCAATTCCGAGGGCTGCGACCCGGTACTTACAAAGTGAAAGCTGAGCTGCCTTCAAATCCGCGTAACCATTCAGAGGCTGAAGTTTCTGTGATCGATCGCGGCTGCGCTTATCGAGAATTCGTCAGCCGCCCGGCAGTGATAATCTCGGGCAAGGTGTTCGACGCCAGCGGTAACCCAGTGCCGGGCGCGAAGGTCGACCTCATCAAAGCAGACGATGCTTTGGTCGAATCACCGAAGGGCAAATGGCGGTTTACGAACAATGAAGGCCGTTACACTCTGGACGACATCCCGCCCGGCAGATATCTGCTGGGGGTCAATCTGATCAACGCGACCAGCTTACAGTGCCCATTGCCACGGACTTATTTCCCCGGCGCTGTTGAGCCGTCCAGTGCGACGATTATTACCGTCGAAGAAGCCCGCGACCTGCACAACACCGACATTAAACTTGGCCCCGCTTTTCCGGAACAAGAGATCGAGGGAACTGTCATCTGGCCGAATGGGAAACCGGCAGTGCGAGCGGTAGTTGCGTTGGCCAACGGATCTGAGCCGCACTACTTAGTCGGTCAACAGAAGGGCGTAGACAGCAAAGGGCATTTCGTGCTGAGGGGAGTTGCGGGGTGCACTTATCAAGTCATCGCCTTCACCTACGGCGGCCGGATCAGTGCTACCAGTGACGTCGTCGAAGAACAACGCCACGCAGAACCGGTCCTCATGACGCTTGGGCGGGAAAAACCTGAGTCTCTCAAGCTCGTTCTCACGTCGCCCGGTTTTCAACATCGAAAGGACGAAGCGGCTCCACCGCGTTAGCTGCAAAAACGATGTCCGTAGCCAGCGACATAATCACCGATCAGGCGCGCCCCAGGGCGATCTCGCTCCGCTGGATCATCAGTGGCCGCGAGGACCTCGTCTGGTTCATCGGCTCGGTCGCAGCCAGTTACCTGCTCCTGATTTTGTACGTCACCGGCGTGCTGCCGCTGATTCCGATGGTGGCCGGCTGGGCAATTCTCATCGACGCGCCGCATGTCTTCGGCACTTTCTCTCGCACTTACTTCGACAAATCAGAATGGAAGACGCGCCGGCGTCTGATGCTCGGCTCGCTTTTGTTCTTTGTGATTGGTCCGGCGATGGTTCTGCTCGGCGCGGGCTTCACCTTCTTTTTTATCGCGGCGCTTTGGGCTTATTACCACCTGGTGAAGCAGCACTACGGATTCATGGTGCTGTACAAGAAAAAGAACGACGACCTCGCGCCGATCGATAATGCGCTGGATCGTCTGCTATTGCTATTCGCGTTCAACTATCCATTCGTCGCGTTCATCGCGAACGATCCGACCGCCATGGCCCGCGTGCCGGCGATCTTGAGAAGCGGAGTCAATGCAGTCGCGCTTCTGCTGCTCGTCGGCACCATCGTGTTGGGCGTCGCATGGTTAATTCGCCAAGTTCAGCGCGCCATGTTGCGTCAGCCGCTGAACGTTCCGAAGTATTTGTTACTGGCGGCGGCGATACCGATGCATTGGATCGCTTTGCTGACTCCGATGCCGGCGAAGCCGATTGCGCTCATGGCGATTCTCACCATCTATCACAATCTGCAATATCACCGGCTGATTTGGTTTCATAATCAGAAGTACGGTACGCCCGCGTCCCGCGCGCTGGATGCAGGCGAGACGCCTGCGTACCGGACATTCGGCCCCGCGGCGTTCATCAGCCGCCGCCTAATCATTTACATTGCGCTCGGAATCATCTTCGGCATCATCTACCAGGGACCACGCCAATATCTCGGCTATCTGAATCTTCACACCGGCGACTCACCGGCCGCGCTTTCGTTGCCGATCCAACTGGGCATCGCCTTTCTGTGGGGCTACGCCTTCATTCACTACTATCTGGATTCGAAAATTTGGCGGGTGCGCCGAGACCCTTCGGTAGGCAAGGCACTCAGGATGGCTTAGGCCTAACCGACTTCTTCTTAAACTTCAGAGGCCTAGCGTTCTGCATCTCGAGGGTGTTGCAGAACTGAATAACGACCCGCGCAAACTTCTCAGGCTGCTCCGCGGGCGGCAGATGCCCGCAGTTTCGGAAGACGATCAAACGCGCGCCCGGAATTCGATCGCGCAGACGAACGCCGTCGCTGAGCGGCACATGCGAATCGGCTTCACCCCAAACAATCAGCGTGGGCATGCGAATCGTATTCGCTTCGCGCGAAACTCGTTCGGCACTCCAGCGCCGCATCGACCGCACCATCGCGCGATGCACGTTTGCGGTCGCGAGCAGATGATGGCGCGCCGCGAGCTTCTGTTCATCAACCGGCACGCCGGTTCGTCGGTACATGTCCTCGACTCGTTTTCGCAGCACCCATCGCGAACCGAGGTACAGCGGCGTCACCACGTCCCCAATCAGCGGCAGACACGCGACCCGCACCATCGGCTGTTTGAGAATCTTGTCGTTGCTTACTGTGCCGACGAGGACCAGACGTTCGACGCGTTCGGGATAATCAAGCGCAATGGTCGCCGCTACCGCGCCGCCGTATGACGCGCCGACGATCGTGGCCGTGTCGATCTCCAAACGATCGAGCAGGCTGACAATTGTGTGCGCCTGCCAATCGATCGTGTATTGCCCATCAGCCGGCTTGTCCGAGTAGCCATAGCCGGGCATGTCGATCGCAATCACGCGAAAGCCTGCATCAGCGAGGGGCAGAAACACGTCACTCCAGATGAGCGTGGAAGAGATGAAGCCATGAATCAGTACGATGGCCGGCGCATCTTCGTCGCCGGCTTCCTGGTAATGAACGCGGACGCCGTTAATTCGGGTGAACCAGGAATGCTCGGGATGCGGGATCAGTTTGATGCTTTCCGGCCAACTGACATCACGCGGCCGCGTCAGAAGTTTCGTGGCGATTGCGCCGGCGGCGACGCCCGTAAGTCCGGCAAGTAGGTAACGTTTCTTCATCAGGGGAAGAAATATTAACTCGCGAGATGAACGGATTGAAAGTTCCGGGGCCGTGCGCAACGTTTTCATTCACACCTCGCTTTAGCGAGGTGGTGATGTATGGGCGGACATATCGAACCGTTTTTAACGGTTTCTGATAAGCCGTTGAAAGGGCTAATTATTTGCAGCGTCGGCGATCACCTCGCTGAAGCGAGGTCTCAATAAATTCAGCCGGTTCCAATCACGACGGCGGGATGAACCGTGTTGCTGTTCGCATCGAAAGTGCCAATTGCGATCAATTCGCCGAGACTAAGCATTCGAATTGAGTCGCCGTCATTCCACGAGCGTTCTTCCTTCGGCTCGATTTGCAGGTCGATTCCATGAATAGTTCGTCGGGCCTGCTCTTCGTCGAGTTCCCTGGACGGAAGATCTGAGAGCGCATCGCCAGGAGAAATCAATGCCTGCGCCAGTGACGTGCTCGCCGTTCTTTCCGCCATCTCTTCAAGAGTGATCGCGTTCTCGATCGAGAACCGACCGGCGCGCGTCCGACGTAATCCGGCCAGGTGAGCGCCAATGCCCAGTCGCCTGCCTAAATCCTCCGCCAGCGTCCGAATGTAAGTGCCCGCGGAACAGACAACCCGAGCGCGCAGATCCACTGCGCCGTCTTCGTTACTTTTCAACTCGCCATCATTATTCAGCAGTTCGAATTCGGAAATAGTCACGCGCACAGGTTGCCGCTCAATCTCTTCACCGCGTCGTGCGTGTTCGTAGAGTTTCCGTCCGGCAATCTTTTTCGCCGAGTACATCGGTGGGACTTGTTCGATTTCGCCGGTTAACGAGACCATTGCCGTGGCAATCTCCGCAAGGTCCGGAATGCTTCCCTCTCCACGAGTGGGGAGGGATTGAGGGCGGGTTTCGGCGTTGCCGCCAACCCCTCCCCCTAACTCCCTCTCCGCATGCGGAGAAGGGGAAACGATGCGCGCTCCCGTGACGTCACCAGTGTCAGTCGCGTATCCAAACCGAATCACCGCTTCATATTCCTTCTCGGCGCCGCTGAGAAACTGCGACAGTCGCGTCGCGCGTCCGACCAGCATCACGAGGACTCCAGTCGCAAACGGGTCCAGCGTGCCCGTGTGGCCGACTCGCCGCTCGCCGATAATTCTGCGCACGCGCGCAACCACATCGTGCGAAGTCATCCCCGCGGGCTTATCGATGATTAACGCGCCGTCCATTGGTCGATTGTAGTTTCTCCGTCCCGTAGGGACGAAATGTAAAGAAGCTAACTTCTTTTCTGTTTACACACGCGGTGGAGGTATTGGCGATTTCGCGCCTACAGCGCTGAATTTGAAAATCTCGCAGAGCGGGCTATAAACATTCCGTCCCTCCGGGACGCAAAACCCTGTTTCTTCTATCAACATGCGCCAGCAACGACGATCAAAAGCGGTCCAGGAAGACGCTACGCCGCTCACTCCCGAAAAAGCTCGCGCCCTTGTCTTTCAACGCGCCGCGAAGCTGCTGGCGGCCAAGCAGCGTTCAGTTGAAGAGTTGCGCGAGAAACTTTCCACCACGCGCGGCGCGACGAAACCGATGATCGATGAAGTCATCGCCCGCCTGCGCGGCTACGGCTATCTCGACGACGCGAAGTTCGCGCAGAGTTACGCATCGCTTCGCTTGCGCGAGCGGCCCATCGGCCGGCGACGGCTGCAACGTGACCTGTGGCTGAAGAAGATCGACAAGCAAACTGCCGAGACGGCCCTTGACGAAGTCTTCGAATCAACTCCCGAGGAAGAATTGATCGAGCGCGCAATCGCGAAGCGCATTCGCTTGCGGGGAAAACCCAGGACTCGCGAAGACGCCAAGAAGCTCTTCGATCATTTGATTCGCCAGGGTTTTGAATTCGAATTGGTGAGCGACAAGGTGCGCGCGTTGGCGCAAGACCGAATTGATAGTTCGGACTAATGCCCCTTTGGTCGCAGCCGCGCGCGATATCTCTTGCCGACGATGCCGGCGACGCCCGAAATCAACAAAATCATCGTGGCCGGTTCCGGAATGGTTGACTGAGTGAAGTCATATCGCGCATTACTGATTAAGAACCCCTCCGGATTCCCGGGTGGGCGCTGGAGAAACAAATTCGCGATTCCGGTGCCGTTGATCGTAGTGCTGAAAATCACCGTGCCGGGATCGTTCACATCGTGGACATTTATCGTGCCGGTCATGTCGAAGGGCATTGTCAGCGTCAATTGATCGGTCTCCGCCGCGGAAGAAGGAATGACTACGCCCGGGCCGGTAAATTGCAGAAAGCTATCCTGGGCGGCCCAGGAGACTTGGACAGTCGTGCCATTGAACGTGACGAACGAGGGACCTTCAGAGCTAAGGTAAACAAGCGCGTTTGGGAAGATAAGGTCTCCCGGCTGGCAAAAAGACGGGGACGAGACACACGGCGTCATGTACTGTTGAACCGGCGCGTGAGGGTTATTGCCACGGACGGATAAGCCGTTCCCAGAAAAATTGAAAACCAAGATGTCGCGAATGTTGCTGGTTACGTCAACGAATCCACTCGTTATCGTGACAGGTTCAGCTTTGGCTGCCTGGGGAAATGTGAGAATCGCTAGGAATACAACGCCGAAGGCGCTCATCAACCTAGCTCTGATTGAGAGCATCATGGAAGCCTCCTTATCCGTTCAGATGTAAACAGAGTTCTGGAGGGAGGATATTACTAATGGAGTGCGCCTTTCAGAACCGGATGAGGAGTCTTTGTGGGCTCTGCACTCTGCACTTCTTTGCGTGGCTTTGCGTCTTTGCGCCTTGGCGTGAAATAGCTGGCTTGATTACGAGGCAATCTCACGCAAAGCCGCTAAGCTCGCAAAGGAACGAACGGATAGGTACGCACGCGTCCCGCGTGGTAGCACGCCCGAGGCGTGCGTACCTATTTCTCGATCCAAACGATCGGCACCGGCGACACCAGCCCGACACCTCTGGCCGCTGGACTCTGAAAGAAAGGCGTCACCTCGCCGCTTTCGGTGTCGATCAGAAGCAACTTGTCGGGCGCATCGCCCGCCACCATCAGGCGCGCGGAAGAGTTGATCAGGAACTTCGCGTTGGCGAAGGTCCAGGTGATCGCGGTGGGTCTCTGCTTCTGCCAGTTCGTTGGATTCAAAAAGAACAGTTCGGTGGTCGTGCTACTGGGTTGTTCGATGAAGAACGGCGCGCAACTCTGCGCGGCATAGCCGATGAACCGGCACTCTGAGCACGGCGCGGGCGCAGGGTCGAGACTTTCGAAACGATCCATGTTCTTCGCGATCAGCAGCGCGTTTTGATCCGCGGAACGAACAAAGCCTTCGTTGGATTTCGCGCAGACAGTTTCGATCGACCACTTCCGCGGCCCGTCTTTCAGCTTCACCGTTTCGCCAACCGTCGCTACCGTTGAAGTGTTCGGCTTGAGCGGCTCGGCCCCTTTTTTCGTCGTCAGTCCAGCAAAACGATCCAGCACCAGACGATCTTTCGCGATCCAACGAGCGCAATCCGCCGTGCCGTTCGGATCGTCGATAACCAGTTTTGCTTTTCCGGTCACATCAGCTACATACAATTTCGTCGAATTACCCGATTTCTGCTGATAACTAAAATGGTTGCCGTCCGGCGCCCACGCCAAACACACGCTCTCACCTTTCACCAGCGACGTGATTGAGCCGCTAGCGAGATCGCGGACGCTGATCTCGTCTTTCGTAGCGTAAAGCAGACGCGTCTGATCGGGACTGGCTATTGCTTCCTTCACCCCGGCAGTCAGGGTTGCAAGGTTGTACCCATCGCCCGCTTGCGTGAGTTCCGCGAGGGCTGCGCCTGTCGATGGATCACCGGTCAACAACAGCACGCGACCCTTGAATTTTGGTCCGGTGGGTTTCGGTGGCTCAGAGCAAGCGGCACTGAGGCAGCAAGCAATGAGGCCGAGCATGATGACTAATCTGGTTCGATTCACGTTCGTGATCAATACCTCAGAGCCTGAAGCGAATCAAACTCGCGGCCTACTTTTCGACATGCTAAACTCGATTTGTCGGTTGTCAATTATCTGCGGAATCTACTGATCTCTGATCACTGACCTCTGACCCTGCTTTTATGACCGGTAACGAGATTCGCGAAAAATTTCTGGAGTACTTTGAGCGGCACGGCCATACGCGTGTGCGCTCCAGTCCACTTTTGCCCGCTAACGATCCGACGCTGCTGTTCACCAACGCGGGCATGAATCAGTTCAAGGACGTGTTCCTCGGAGCCGAAACGCGCGATTACGTGCGCGCAGGTTCGTCGCAGAAATGCCTGCGCGCCGGCGGCAAGCATAACGACCTCGACGAAGTCGGGAAGACCGCGCGGCATCAGACATTTTTCGAGATGCTCGGGAATTTCTCGTTCGGCGATTACTTCAAAGAAGAGGCCGTCAGGTTAGCCTGGGATCTGCTCGTCAATGAATTCAAGCTCGACCCGCGGCGCATGTGGTTCACCGTTTACGAAGGCGACGAACAGGTCGGCCCCGACGAAGACGCTGAGAAATTTTGGCACGCGGTTGGCGCGCCGAAAGAGAGAATTCTGCGCTTTGGCCGTAAAGATAACTTCTGGCAGATGGGCGAGACGGGACCGTGTGGCCCTTGCAGCGAGATTCATTACTACATGGGTGACGCTCCCGACGACGCGGAGAATTCTGCCGCCAACGTGAACGGTCCCTCCGACATCATCACAGAGCTTTGGAACCTCGTCTTCATGCAATTCGATCGCAGCGAAGAGAGTCCGGGCCAGTACAAGCTGACTCCGCTGCCCGCGCCTTCAGTCGATACAGGCATGGGACTCGAACGCTTAAGCGTGGTGCTGCAAGGGGTCAAGTCGAATTACGAAACGGATCTGCTGAAGAACATCGTCGATTTCGTAGCCCAACTCGCCGATCGCAATTACGAAGCGGAAACCCAGGAAGGCTTTGCCATGCGCGTGATCGCCGATCACGCACGCGCGACTGCATTCTCGATCGCCGACGGAATTCTGCCGGCAAATGAAGGCCGCAACTACGTGCTGCGTAAAATCATGCGGCGCGCGATCTATCAGGGTCGTCACACGCTCGGCTTTGAAGACTTGTTCTTTCACAAAGTCACGAACTTCGTCGTCGATCAGATGGGTGAAGCTTATCCCGAGCTCGAAAGCCATCGCGACTTCATCGGAAAGATGGTGCGGCTCGAAGAAGAACGTTT
This sequence comes from Pyrinomonadaceae bacterium, assembly GCA_049273695.1. GTDB lineage: Bacteria > Acidobacteriota > Blastocatellia > Pyrinomonadales > Pyrinomonadaceae > UBA11740. The sequence continues at coordinate 68,896 of JBASRE010000042.1, read as the reverse complement.
TGGATCGACGTTAACGGTTGGTTTGCAGAAGCTGGATGAGCTGTTCACGAAAACCGAAAAGGGGCAATACCCGGATTGGAAGGAACTAGCAAAGCTCTATGACACGTTCGGAACGCCGCGCGATTTGATTCGTGTAGCCGTGGAAGAGCGCGGGCTGCGGACGTTTGACGAAGAGACATTCAATCAAAACTTCGATCTCGCGCTTCAGGAACTGCAACAGGCAAGCGGAGTTGGAAAGACCGAACAGAAAACGAAGACGAAACCGGTCTATGCAGATCTGGCCAGCCGCGTTCAGTCGCCGTTCCGTGGTTACGAAACAACGCGCGTTGACGATGCCAGGGTACTCGCGATCATACGTGGCGACGACGAAGTAGCTGAGTTACGTGAGGGCGATGACGCAGGCGTGGTGCTCGATCAGACACCGTTCTATGCCGAGAGCGGCGGCCAGGTTGGAGACGTCGGCACGATCATCAAGTCGGCGGCGAACGAAAACGACACGGCCCTCGTCGCGCGCGTGGCTGATACATATTCGCCCGTGCAAGGCCTGATCATTCACAAGGTCAGAATCGAAAAAGGTTCGATCAAAGTCGGCGACACCGTCACTGCCGAAGTCGATGTCTTCACGCGCGATGCGACGCGACGGAATCACACGGCGACGCACCTTGTACACGCGGCGTTACGCGAAGTTCTCGGCGCGCATGTGAAACAGGCAGGCTCAGTCGTGGCGCCGAATTACCTGCGCTTTGACTTCACGCATTACCAGCAAATGAATGAAGAGGAAATGCAGGAAGTCGAGCGGCTGGTCAATGAACAGATTCTGCGCAATGTGAAAGTCGATACCGAAGTCATGCCGGTCGAGGACGCGATTCGTGGCGGCGCGATGGCGCTGTTCGGCGAAAAGTATTCCGGGATGATGCGAGTCCTGACAGTGCAGGGATTTTCGAAAGAGCTGTGCGGCGGCACGCATGTGCGCGCGACCGGTGACATCGGCGTTTTCAAAATTACCAGCGACGAGTCGATCGCTTCGGGCGTGCGTCGCATTCGCGCCATCACCGGCTTCGACGCTTACGAACGTTTTCGCGAAGACGAGCGCGTGATTGAACAAGCCGCCGCGAATCTGCGCACTTCGCGCGCGGAATTGCCGAACGTTATCGGCCGGCTCCAGGAAGAATTGAAGAAAGCTCGTCGCGAAGCTGACGAGTTGCGTTTGAAGATTGCCAGTGGCGCGATTGGGACATCTGCTTCAAACGGCGACGAAGCGCGGGAAGTTGCCGGCGTGAAAGTCCTCGCAAGAGAAGCCAGCGGCCTGGATAAGGCCGGGATGCGACAGCTTTCCGACACTCTGCTCGCGCGCATCAAATCCGGCGTGGTCGTCCTCGGCCTCACGAACGACGGCAAGGTCTCTCTGATCGTGCGCACGTCAGACGATCTCACCAAAAAGGTTCCGGCAGGACAGGTCATCAAAGAACTCGCGCCGATCATTGGCGGCAAAGGTGGTGGCAAAGCCGACATGGCCGAAGGCGGCGGCAGCCAACCTGAAAAACTCTCGGAAGCTCTGCAAGCGAGCTATGGCGTAGTTGAGCGATTGTTAAATCCCATGAAATAGACAGGATTAACAGGATTCACACGATAATGTATTCGTTCATTGCATCCTGTAAATCTTGTTAATCCTGTCTATTCACTTCCCGCGTCCTCACATGCTCCGGCCGAAATCCAACCCCCACCAAACGCGCCGGAATCCTTCTGAGAAATGGCCAGCGATTGAATAGCTTCAACGCCGCCGGAGCGCGAAAATCCGTATTGCCGAGCACACGATCGATGACGTTGTTCTGCATGAACACCTGAAGCGACTGCGTCATGCGCGTCGGAAACTCGCGTCGCAGTTGCACTCGTTCCAAATCCGCTAAGCCGACCGTGTTGCGCGTCAAACGCTCCGCGAGAATGTTTGCGGTCGCCACAGCATCCTGAATCGCGAGATTGATTCCTACTCCACCGATTGGTGACATCGCGTGCGCAGCGTCGCCGATACAAAGCAGTCCGGGCCGAAACCACTTCTGCAAACGATCAATTCTGACGGTCAGTAACTTTATCGGTTCCCACTCCGGCAATTCGCCCATGCGATCGTCCAGAAACGGCACGACCGAAACAATGTCTGCACGAAACTGCTCGAGGCCGCGCGCTTTGATGTTCTCGAATTCGCCTTTGCGAATCAGATAGCCGCACTGCCAGTAATCGCCGCGGTTCAGCATCACCATCATCTTGCCGGCCTTGATTCGACCGAGCGTCTGTTCGCCGTCAGACGGTTTCCGCGACAGACGAAACCAAAGCACGTCCATCGGCGCGCCGAACTTCTCAACGTCCAGTCCGGCTTTGTCGCGCACGATTGAACCGCGGCCGTCAGCGCCGATTGTCAGGTCGGCGCGCACATCCAATTCGCCGTCGGGTGTTTCTGCGCGAACGCCGGCCACTTGGCCTTCGTCTTCCAATAGATCGACGACTTCAGCCTGCATGATCAATTTGAATGTCGGATAAACGCGGGCGTGATCGGCAAGAAAGTCGAGGAAGTCCCATTGCGGCACGAGCGCGATAAATTTGCAGACCGTCGGCAAATGCGAAAAATCCGCGAGCTGCACAAACTCGTCGCCGATCTGCCCGCCGAGTGCGCGCACTTCGTCGTGCGGCAATTTCAGGAACTCTTCGAGGACACCGAGTTCGTGCATCACCTCGAGCGTCGAAGGGTGCACGGTATCGCCACGAAAGTCGCGCAGAAAGTCCGCGTGCTTCTCAAGCACGACGACCTCGACGCCGGCGCGCGCGAGCAAATACCCGAGCATCATGCCCGCTGGTCCACCGCCGGCGATACAACAGCGTGTCGTTATTCTTCGCGGGCCATCCATAAGCATAAGAGGCCGAACGGAATGACGATGAAGACTTCGCGCAATGATGCGGCCCATGACCATTGATACCCGAAGACTTCGAAACGAAAAGGCTTGAGCAAGCGAAATAAGTGAAGGCCGCCAATCAGCAGGTGAAGAGAGCCGGAAAAGATCGCTGCCTTACGACGCAAGTTCAGTCGGACGATCGCGATTAGATTAATCGCGATGAACGCACTGTAGATTACCAGCGATAACGCACTATCGAATCTCGAGAATTCCCAACTACCGACCACAAAGCTGCTGCCCGTTTCCAGCCGGTAGTAGTGACACGACCAATGCGGCATCCAGGAGCATGCCGCAACCCCAAAAAACACTCGCAACCACGACTCGCGCATTACAATCGAACGAAGCCTTTCTGTTTCCCTCTCCGCAAGCGGAGAGGGGTTAGGGGAGAGGTTGACGCGCCTCGCAACCCCACGCCATCCCCTCCCCGCTCGCAGGGAGGGCGGAATATTTGGCCCATAGATCTCATCACCGGCTTGAGCCGCCGGACTTCTATCTCGCACAGTAGTCGATGTCAACGATTCGTGCCGCGCAAAACTATCAAATTTTGGCGTCTGCGAGTATGATTTCCCAGCTTTTGAGCCTCGGAGCTTAACCTAACAAAGGAGCAATAAATGCGAAGAATGACCGGAGTAGTCTTGTGTCTTGTGTTCGCCATCTTCCTGATCGGCTGTTCCACGACCGAGACGAATACGAATACCAATACGAATACAGCGACGGTGACGACTGATAAACCGGCGACGACGACGACGCCCGCGGCTACCACTGCTTCGACGAGCGGCGCCAGCGTCGGGGTGCCGGAATGCGATGATTTTCTCGCGAAGTATGATTCCTGCACCAGCAAAGTCCCTGAGATGGTGCGTGCGCAATACGAGAACGCCGGCAAACAGATGCGAGACCAGTGGAAGAAACTAGCCGCGAATCCAGAAACAAAGGGATCGTTGGCAGCGGCTTGTAAACAGGCTGTTGAGCAACAGGCCGCCGCATGGAAGATGTACGGCTGCGCAAACTGACTTTAAGCGGTCGACATAGAATCAACGGGCCGGTAGGGATATAATCTCGCCGGCCCGTAGCCATTTTGAGGTTCAATGAGCAACTAGACGGCTGGTTCGCACGTCTCAGCCGGCAGACGCTTTAGGATTTCGTTGATCATCGGTGATCAAGTGAGTACCATCCGCGTAAGTGGATGGATCAAGAGCTAATGTCAATTGAGCCATTAACCCACCTGCTGACGCAGGTGGTACTGACATCATTTCGCCGGATTTCAACCACCCGCTATCCCGACGAATCGGGATTCTGACTCAACGCTTCGGAGGTAGTTCACATGAAAGTACAACTCGCCCGCGCAGTAGCTGTCGCGCTGCTCGCTATGTTCTTCGTCCAATCAAGTTTCGCCACGTGTGGTGGTGGTGGCGGTGGCGGTGGCGGCGGTGTCAGCGGCAGCTCGAGTGGCCCTGCGGCGCCGGTTTACCCGGTGCCATGGAAAGTGCGCAAGACGAACGACGCGCCGGCAACCGGGCTGGTCCTCTATTGGTTTCCGGCGTCCGAAGCCGAAGTCAAAGCATCGAGTCTGCGCCAGTCGCGCATCCTTTCGCTTTACGCCACGCAGTGCGTGTCGATGGAAGTTAGTGACGGCGTCAGCACTCCGAATGCTGACAAGCTAATCGGCCAATCCGCGCGGCCTGTCGCTGCGCTGGCCAAACCCGACGGCACGCTGGTCGGCAAAGTTGAAAACGCAGGCGGCAAATTAAAAGTCGCCGACGTGGAAAAACTTGTCGAAGGCGAAATGAAAGAGCGCGAGAGTGGCATCAATGCGCAGATGAAAGAGGCTGCCGGAAAAGCGACGGCCGGTGACAAAGACGGCGCCATCGCGATGTATAAAGCCGTGCTCGAACAGAAATGCTTCTTTCCCAAGAAGGCAAAAGAAGCGGTGAAGGAATTGAAGAAGCTCGGCGTCACGGACGTCGCGAGCATCCCGCCGTCCCCGGTGTTTGAGCCGATTCAAAGCGCGGCGATCGAGCGCGTGATGAGACGCGGACTGACGGCCGAACATCGCGGTCAGTACGAATTAGCTGATCGTCTCTACACGCAAGCTCATCGCATGGATCCGGCTGATCCGACGCCGCTGCGCTATCTCGGTGAGAACTATCGGCACAACATCGGCGACTGGGACAAAGCCCGAAAAATCTTCAACCAGATTCTCGACATGCCGGCCGATCCGCTTTCGCGTTCGGTCGCATTGCATGGACTCGGCAAGATGACGATCCATGACGGCGAGTTCAAGAAGGGTCTGACATTCATGGAAAAGGCCGTCGCGGAATATCCTTTGGCGTTGGCTTATCGAAACCTCGCGGTCTTCTGGAATTCGGAAGGCGATCCAGCGAAGGGCAACGAGTACACGCAGCAGGCGCTGGCGCTCGATCCGAAGGACCCTTACAACATCGTGTTCGCGGCGGTCTTCATGGCGGCCAACGGCAAGAAAGATGAAGCGCTGAAGATTGCGCGCGACAACATCAATCTGCTGCCGGCCTCTTACAACCTGGCGGCGATTTACGCGCAGAACGGTCAGAAGGAGAAGGCGCTTCAATTGCTGCGCCGTCACTTCTATGTGTACGAACGCTATCAGGCCGTGCGCGCGAAAGAGATGATGGAAGCGCGCGTCGATGCGATGTTCGATTCAATTCGCTTCGACCGCGACTTCATTGCGCTGACCCGCGGCGCTGACGGCAAGTTGCCGGTGCCGATGAAAGGAATGCCGGCGACACAGGCAATGCCTCATAACTAGGAAGATTACGGAATGGCTGGCAAAAGAATTGTGAAGCTTTCAGCCCCCAAGCGGGCTACGCGCGAGGGCTCGCCTACTCCAAAACGTTTTCCATTTCTAGATAGTACTGATACCAACAAACGCAAAAAGCAAAGAGGCCGAATGATAGAGTCAGCATGCTATAGATGTGGCGCGCCTGTGGATAGTGAAGCTGGCAAGAGCGTTTTGTGCGAGGATTGTCGGCACCTTGTTTTTATCGGAGGATTTCGCAATTATTGATCGTCATGACTGACATCCAATACATCTCCGATGAAAGCGGCAACCCAACTGGCGTGATCGTTCCTATCGAGATCTGGCGCGAGATTGAGTCTGAAAAAGAGACGGCCTACCTGCTGAAGAGCGAAACGATGAAGCGCCGGCTGCTGGAAGCGAAAGAACGTCAAACCGGAATTCCATTCGAGGAAGCCCGTGAGAAGCTTGGAATTTGACGCCGCCGCGTTTGAAGACTTGGCGTCGTGGGTTCAAAACGATCGCAATAAAGCTCTGCGCATCATGACGCTAATCCGCGAAGTTCAGCGGGATCCGTTTCGTGGAATCGGCAAGCCTGAGCCTCTGAAACACGAACTGAAGGGTTGCTGGTCACGCCGCATCGATCAGGAACATCGCCTCGTTTATCAGGTGAAGGACGAAAAGATTAGAATCGTCGCTTGTCGCTATCACTACTGAGGGCGGCGAGGGCTAACTTACCGCCGCCCCTTTCAACTTAATGAAACCGTTTCAGCACGCAGGCGTGTACAAGCTTTGAAGTCCAGATCTTTATCCCAACTTTACGGATCATTGCTCCGCACGGTTCTGAATTGATGTAACGGATAGTTCGACTTATTGCTCCCAGGGAAGCTGTGATGAAAAGCTTCGTATCTCTCAAATTCTCACTCGCCGGTCTCCTGCTCCTCGCGGCCGCGGTCACCACCAATTCACAACCGAACACCGGGTCAATCAAAGGTACAGTGACTGATCAGCTTGGTGGTCTTGTCGTCACGGCGACGGTGGTGGCGAGGGACAGCAAGGGCGAAACCCGCACGGTCAATACCGACGCGAATGGTAATTACGAATTTCGTTCTCTCGCCGCCGGTAATTACGATCTGACGGTGACCGCGGAGGGGTTCAGCACACTCGAACAAAGAAACGTTAGCGTGCGGTCCGCTAAGACCTCGACGGTGAACCTGGAGCTGGTGATCGGTTCAGTGGAACAAACAGTCGTCATCGACAACAGCGCCATAAGCACCGACTCCGACCGCAATGCCGACGCGATCACTCTGCGTCAACGCGAGTTGGAAGCTTTACCAGATGATCCGGAAGCGTTCGCCGCCGCACTACAGGCGTTGGCCGGCCCGCCACAGGGCGAAGGAGGCGCCGGCGCACAAGTTAAGGTTGACGGATTCTCGAATGGTCAGATGCCGCCAAAGGAAACCATTCGTGAGGTTCGCATTAATCAGAATCCCTACGCGGCTGAGAATGAGTATCCGGGCTGGGGAGGCATCGAGATTTTTACTCAGCCGGGCACCGACAAATTCCATGGTGGAGTAACTTTTAATTTCAACGACGAGAGTCTGAACTCAAGACATCCGTTTGCCAAAGTGCGCGCTCCTTTCCAAACGCGCCAGTGGGGAGGCAGCCTGACTGGTCCGCTGGTGAAGAAGCGCGCCTCTTTCACTTTCTATATCAATCGCTACGAGAACTTCACGAACACGGTCGTCAATGCCACGATCCTGGATCTGGTCACGCTGAAGCCAGTCGGGTTCAATCAGATTTTTGTCATTCCCGGTGTCTCGAACAATCTTGGCTTCCGAAACGATCTCAAGATCAACAAGAAGCACACGCTGGTCTCGAATTATCAATACGGGCGCTCGTCACAAGATCCACAAGGCATCGGCGGATTCTCTTTACCTTCGCGCGCTTATCGCACCAGTAACGAGTCACACACACTTCAGATTACTGAGACTGCGCTCATCAATGAGAGGACCATCAACGAAACTCGATTTCAATTCAGTCATCGTATCTTTCGGCAAACGGCGAACAATGTGTTGCCGGGGCTGAATGTCTCTGAATCGTTCTTTGGCGGCGGATCGCAGGTAGGTTCGACGAGCAATAAAGACGATCGCGCGGAGTTGCAAAACTTCACCTCCTGGACTTACGGACGTCACTTTCTCAAAGTGGGCGCACGGGTCAGATACGTAAGAATCGAAAGCATCTCGCCAGTGAATTTCGGTGGCACTTACACGTTTACCGGCGGAACGGGGCCCACGCTGGATGCCAACGATCAAATCGTGCCGGGCGCGCCGGCGATTCAGCTCACCAGCATTGAGCGTTATCGCCGGACGCTGGTATTTCAACGACAGAATCTCGGCGCGACGCAAATCAGACTGCTCGGCGGTGGCGCAACCCAGTTTTCGATCGCCGGCGGTAATCCTGAAGCTTCCGTCACACAAACAGACGTGAGTTTCTATTTTCAGGACGAATGGAAGGTCCGTCCAAATTTCACTCTGTCGCCTGGCTTGCGCTACGAAAATCAGAACAACATCAGCAGCAATTTCAATCTGGCGCCCCGCATAGCGTTCGCATGGTCGCCAGTGTTTGGTAAGCGAAAGGGCGGCACGGATAAGAATTCTGCGGGTGCGAAAGCAGGCGAAACCGCGGCAAAGGTATCCGCTCCCAGTCAGTCCAAGACGGTGATTCGCGGCGGCTTTGGCGTCTTTTATTCGCGATTTGGCGAGAACTTCACGCTGCAGACGACGCGGTTCAACGGCATCAACCAGCAGCAATTCACCGTTACCGATCCGGCTGTGCTTGATTTGTTCCCGGTCGTACCGCCGGTGAGTGTTCTGAATGCTTTTTCAGTGCCCGGGTCCCGTCGCGTCCTCGATTCCCGCCTCGCGCCGGAACAAATCTTCCGGTCGACTATTGGCGTGGAGCACCAGCTCTCGAAGACGCTTCAGTTTCAATTAACTTACACACATACCGAGACACGACGTTCGGTTCGCACCCTAAATATCAATTCGCCGTTGGGTGGGACCTTCAATCCCGCAATTCCTACCAGCGGTGTGCGACCCTTTGGTATCGCTGCGGGCAACATCTACGAGTACAAGTCTGACGGCCGTTCGAGGTACGACGGCCTGAGCGTGTCGGCTAACGGCAAGATTGCCGGTAAGATCGATTTTTGGACGAACTACTCATTGAACTATTCGCGCGGTAACGATTGGGGAACCACCGGGTCGCCTTTCGACGCGTACGATTACAGTAACGAGTGGGCACGCGCAAACTTTGACACGCGCCACTGGTTTTCAACGGGCGCAAGTTATCAATCCAAGTCAGGCTTCAGTCTGAATACCTTCATCATTGCGAACTCCGGTCCACCGTTCAATATCACGGCGGGACGCGATACGAACGGCGATACATCATTTTCTGAGCGACCGGCGTTCGCAACTGATCTGAACAAACCCGGCGTGGTGATGACTCCGTATGGTGCGTTGGACCCAAATCCCACGCCCGATCAGAAAATAATTCCTCGCAACTTTGCGCAGGGGCCGACTTTCTTTTCAATGAACGTGGGCGCATCCAAGACCTTCAAATTCGGACGCGCCACTCCGCCCAAAACGCCGCCTATCGCCGCGACCGGGACAGCGCCGGTTGTTGCGGCGGGTGCGCCGGCCAGTCCAACCCCTGCCGCCAAGCCGCAAAGACCCTACTCTCTGGTTTTGTCCGTGTACGTGAGCAACGTGCTTAATCACACAAACCGGGCCGCGCCCGTGGGGAACATGGCTTCACCGTTCTTCCTGCAATCAACTAACACTTCCAGCATGTTCATTTTCGGACCCGGCGCCAGCGCTTCATCGGGCGGCAATCGACAGGTTAGCCTGCGCGTCAGGCTCAGCTTCTGATCGCCAGATCAGACTACCCATCAGCTCAAATAAGTGGCACAGACTTCAGTCTGTGGTCTCAACGCAAAAGATCACACACTAAAGTCTGTGCCACAGCGGTCTCTCCTCCCTCAATTCAGTCGCCGGTTTGTGCTTTGCTGCCCACCCCTCTATCCTTATCGTTTGCCTTCAGGTGAGTTTTCTTCACTATCGGAACGAGTAATGGATACAAACAAGATTCGCAACATCGCAATTATCGCCCACGTCGATCACGGCAAGACGACTTTAGTCGATGCCATGCTCAAGCAGGCCGGCACCTATCGTGACAACGAAACCATCGTCGACCGCGTCATGGACTCGATGGATCTCGAGCGCGAACGCGGCATCACCATCATGGCCAAGAACACTTCCGTGCGTTACGGCGATTACAAAATCAATATCGTTGACACGCCGGGACACGCCGATTTTGGCGGCGAAGTCGAACGCGTTCTGAAGATGGTCGATGGCGTGATGTTGCTGGTGGACGCGGCCGAAGGCTGCTTGCCCCAGACGCGCTTTGTGCTGCGCAAAGCTCTGGAAGCAAGATTGCCGGCGATTGCGGTCGTCAACAAGATCGACCGGCATGACGCGCGCCCGGAAGAAGTCGTGAACGAGATCTACGAGTTGTTCCTGGATCTTGATGCGACCGACGAGCAAATTGAGTTTCCGATTCTTTATGCCATCTCGCGCGATGGTGTGGCCAAAAACAAACTTGACGATACTTCGGCAAACTTGAAGCCGCTGTTCGATCAGATCATTGAAACGATTCCGGCGCCGCGGGCGCTGCGCACAGACTCTCTGCAGTTGCTGGTGGCAAATGTGGACTACAGCGAGTACGTCGGGCGATTGGCGATCGGCAGAATCTTCTCGGGTGAGATCGCGCGCAACCAGGAGGTAGTGATTGCCGGACACGAAGGCGCCGTCAAGAAAACCAGAGTGAAAGAGCTTTACGTTTTCGAAGGCCTGAAGCGCGTCCAGGCTGAAACTGCCGGCGTGGGCGAGATTGTCGCGCTGGCCGGTGTCGAAGACATCAACATCGGCGAGACGATCACCGATCCCGACAATCCAAAACCCTTGCCCGCCATTGCCGTGGACGAACCTACCATCGCGATGATCTTCACGGTGAACAACTCGCCGTTTGCCGGCACCGAAGGCCAGTTCGTCACCTCGCGTCAGATCAATGAACGCCTCGAACGCGAGCTGCTCGGCAACGTCGCGATTCGCGTCGAGGAAACGGATTCGCCCGATCAATTCAAGGTTTCGGGCCGTGGCGAGCTGCAGCTTGCCATCCTGATTGAGATGATGCGGCGCGAGGGTTACGAACTTCAGGTTTCCAAACCCGAGGTCATTACCCGCCGGGTCAACGGCGAACTACATGAACCGGTCGAGTTAGTCGTGGTCGATTGTCCGGAAGATTTTATCGGCGTCGTGACCGAAGCGATGGGCCGGCGCAAAGGCCAGATGACGAAAATGGTAAACCACGGCACCGGCCGCGTGCGCATTGAATTCGAAGCGCCATCGCGCGGATTGATCGGTTTTCGCGGCGAGTTCCTCACGGAAACCAAAGGCACCGGGTTACTCAATACGCTCTTCCTGCGTTTCGACAAATGGATGGGCGAGATGAAAGGACGCGGCAGCGGCTCGCTGGTGGCGGATCGCATGGGCACCTCGACCACTTACGCGCTCTACAACCTTCAGGAGCGCGGTGTGCTTTTCATCCGGCCCAACACCAAAGTCTACGAAGGCATGGTCGTCGGTGAGAACGCGCGCGCCGTTGATTTGGATGTGAATGCAATCAAGGAAAAGAAACTGACGAACATGCGAGCGTCGGGTTCGGACGAAGCCATGCGCCTGGTGCCGGTGAAAGACTTGTCTTTGGAAGAGGCTTTGGAATTTATTGCCAATGACGAATTGGTCGAAGTCACGCCGAAATCAATCCGCCTGCGCAAACGAGTTTTGAAAGCGAACGAACGGCCGAAGAAGGAAAGCTAAATCGCGTTGAAACCGCGGTGAGCGATGGCTTTAGCAATCATTGACCGCGGAACGCGATGTGATCCAGGACGATCGTCCACGGGCCAAGATTCCCATCCACAACTAGTTTCTCACTACGTCCAAAATGGCGTACTGATTCGCCATTTCTGACGGTGTCGAAGTACGCGAAGATTCGAACATGCCGGCCTTGCGAATAACGAAAGCGGAACTGGCCGTCTTTTGCTTGCTGCTCGTTTTTGCCTGAAAAATCGGCGTTAATCAGCGAATCGGCCGGAGGTTCATAATCTGCATCGCGCCCGGTGATCAGTCGCACAGTGGCATTGACGCGGGTCCCGTCGGGCAGACTGACGTCGCCGAAGATTTCCCTTTCCGGTAACGACGGGAGCTTGATCACGACGCTCGTATTTTTTTCCGCTGTCACGTTAATGAGTTGAGATTCGTTCGGCCGCTCATCCCTGGTTGGGTAGTAAATCGTGTCGGCCGTACCGGCCGGATCGATGTTGGAAATCACAAGCGCGTAAACGCCGATGGGAACGTGTTCAAACGAAAAATCAATCGCGTTTCCCGTGTCGGTTTGTGAGAGCGATATTTTGGTAGGAACCAAAGCCGTGTCGCGGGAATGGGCTTCGCGCGTCTTCGGATCGACGTAGTACAAGTACATCAGAGGTTGACCGAAGGCCCAGTCTCCCTGCTCGCGTTCGATACGTCCTGTGATGCGGCCGGCGTGCTCGATCACGAAATTCAGTTCCTTGCTGCACAATGAAGTTCCGATTTGTATGTATGCTCCCTTGCCCGCTTCGATTAGCCTCCCATTTGCGTGCACAGCTTGTTTCTGCGGTAAGACTACTGAGAACGCATAAGTGCCACTTGGCAATTCGGAAAAGTTTGTTTCGGGCATGAACTCGCTGTGATGCTTGGTTGGATCCTTGCCGGTTGGTAATTCATCAAACTGAAAATGGCCCTCCCCATCGGTCGTGGATTTGAATTCGTTTCCAGTCTGATCCCTGGCCACGACAGACACCCCTGACAACGGCCGATTACTCAGGTACTCAAATCTTCCGGTGATCTCTTTGACGGTGCCGACCACGCGGGGTTCCGGCACGCCGCTTAGAATCGATTGAATTCGTTCGAATGCGAGCTGCCACTCAAGAGAGATTTCGCCGACTGGGGTACTCCATCGTTTAGAGAACAGTCCGGTAAACCTTTCGCTGCTGACATGCGATGCAGTAAAGATGTAAAGGCTGTTCGGCTGCGGCGGACCAGGGTGGCCAGAACCCTGGTGAACGTAAAGTTCTACTAATCCGTTGAGCGGACCTCTTAGTCCAAGCTCAATCGCCACCTGAACTTTATCCCAACGTGAACCGACGTTGGGAGCGTAAGGATTCGGAATACTTTCCACAGAGATGACGCGTCCCACAAAAATCTTGTCGCTTTCGTTGTGAGCAAACTCGCAGGTGTTCCACGGACTGAACCGGTTCCGATCCGAACCGGGCTGCGCCCTGGTTGCAACAGCAATCAGCAGGACTAAGGCCGCGAACAGCACCAGGCGTTTCGTGTTCATCGCTTCGGAGATTTGGATGCGTTGCGAGGGAACGGGTTGCAAGCGCGGGGGTAAGCAGGTTTTATCGGGACGTTTAGAGGCGGGCGTGGCCCGCCTTTTTTTTTACGGCGAAGGTTGCAGGACAAGCTTAACCGGCTCAGTGTTGACACCGGCACTGATCGGACCGGCATTAGCGCGAACGTATTTACCTTTCTCAGTTTCCACGTATGCGCTCAGGCCAATTGATATCCCGTTGTAAGCTTTGAAACTGAATCGTCCCTGTTCATCAACGGGCACTGCATAGGCTATCCCCTCAGTCCCGTAACCAACCTTCGCTGTGGTCGCCGGCCTGCCGTCCGGCCAAACAACCTGTCCGCGAATTTCGACTTCAGACGGTAGCGGCGGAACCTTAATATCGAGGTCAATCGTCTCGCCTTCCTTGATAGTAAAGACTCGTGCTTGAGACTTGTCCGGCGTGCCTGGGTAATACATCACGGGAAAAGGACGATTCTGACTGGTCATGCCGTCATAACGAATTCGCAGCACATAACGCCCTTCCGGGATCAGTTTGAAGGTGTACGAGCCGTCTTCATCCGCGTACGCATGTTCCGTGTATCCCCGGTACCATTCTTTGTCAGCCTCCATCAGGACGATTTCAGCTTTAGCGGCTGGAAGCCCCTGCGGGTTGAGCACACGTCCGCTGATGCGGGCGTTCGACTCAAGCCAAAAGTGCACCGCGGCGCAACCACGGTCGGCGACTTTAACTTTTGTATCAGGACCGCGCGTCGCGAGTCCCTTCGGTGCAGCCGGCACGACTGTGTATTCACCGGGCTGAATACCTTCAATCTTAAACTCGCCTTTTGCATCGGTGATCGCTTCCGCCTTTTGCGGACCATCGATCGTGACATTCACGCCGGCGAGCGGTTCACCATTCGAGCCGCCTGTTTCGTTCCTGCGATTGCGTACAACCTTGCCATTGATCGTGCCGCCGGCTTTGGCTTTACTTAGTCCGCGGATGTACACGAGATCCGGATCGGCCTCAGATATCGCTCGCGTGCGCGTGCAGATGTTGGTGTGCAGCTTTTGGTCACTCCCGTGGCGATAAGCGTAGACGAGAAATTGCTGCGATCGGCGAAAGCCGAATCCACAGTCACCACCACCCAAACCGGTCAACACTTCGACCTCCGCACCTTCCACGCCGCGAAATGCTTCATCGATCGAGATGCGCACGGCACGCATCTGGTGTTCGTAGTCGCTTTCTTTCACGGTGACGAGCCGGCCTTCGATTACCGTTCCGATGAAAACCGCCGTCGCTTCCCAGTATTCTTCGCACGGCGCGCTTGGGCCTGCGCAACTGCAAGCGCGGGCATCAACGCTGCACAATCCAACAATAAAGAGGGCGAGTATGAAAATGAGAGTACGTGGCATCTGAATTCCCCTTCGCGTGGCACAGACTTTAGTCTGTGATTTCCAGTCGGATTCACAGACTGAAGTCTGTGCCACCCTATGAACGATTAGGACCCAAGATACTTGTGCAGGAAAGGCATCGCGCGCCGCCAAGCCAGCTTCGCTGCCTCGACGTTATAAGTCGGACGCGTGTAAGCGAGAAAACCGTGACCTGCTCCTTCATACGTAAACAGCTCAACCGGCGTCCGTTGACCCTTCAGTTCTTTCACGAGCCGCTGGCTCTCAGCTAATGCGACGGCCTGGTCGGCCGTGCCGTGATGAATCTGCACTGGAACTTTTAGCCGCTTCACGTCGCTGGCCTTCGTCACGCCCGGATGAAACGGAACGACGGCATCAATTTGTCGTGAACGCGCGCCGTAGAGCATCGCGATCTTTCCCCCATAACAAAAACCGAGCACGCCCATCGTGTCAGTCTTGACGAACGATTGCTGCCGCAAATAATCCGCGGCGATATCGAGATCTTCCAACACATCAAAATCAGTGTGGTTTGCACCAGCAGCACGCATTTCCGCCAGCGTTCTCGCGGTGTCGGGCAAAACATGGAAGATGTTCGGCGCGAGCCCGACAAAGCCGGCCACCGCCAGCGCCGCACACGTGTTGGGAATGTATTCTTCGGTGATGCGGTTTCCCGCAATCACCAGCACCGATGGGTAGACGCCGTCGGCTTTCGGTCGCGCCAGGTAGCCATCGATGGTTTCGACGCCGTTATGTTTGAAGACGACACGGTTGTGTTGAATGGAAGGGTCATCCAGGACGCGCGTTGGTGCATTCTGAGTTTGCGCGTTTGCGTCCGTCACGTTTAGCAACGCGAAGCCGGCAAGCGTCGCCGTCGCGCCAGTCAAGAATGAGCGTCGACTGGAAATGTCTTCCGGGCAATCGTCTTCAATGCACATGCAACCTAACGTCCCTTTCGATCTGAAGATCTAAGCTGGGCTCGCGTTTTCCACCGCGCGCGCGCAAGCGCCCTTCAGCGCCATCATTCTTCGAGAGCAACATATATCGGAGTTGCCAACAGCACGCTCATGTCGGACCTTGAATCCCGGTCCGGGTAAGGGCTGGGACCGTAAAGCAGCTTCTTAGCCATGAATCGAATTCGCTGCTTGGGACCTTTCATACTGCTCGTTGCCAGGTGCACAGCGCGCAGGGACATATCTGATGATTCAGGTAATGCGCCCTGATCTGAAGGAATATCGAGGTGCTCTTCAAGATACGCCAGTAGAAAAGGAGTGACCGACCCTGAAAAGGCGTTGCCCTGACCCTTATTGCCGAGCACATGATGAACAGAACCTCCGAGTCCGACTATGGTTTCGGAAGTCATGCCGCCAAAATACACGACCGGCGATGATGCGCCCTTGAATGGTCCCCACCGAACTTCGAGGCTGTCCTCGATATACTCATCGGGCGCGTCCACAGTACCCAGGTTTCCGAAGTCGCGAATAAAACTGGCCACAACTTCGAGCTTAACGTGACGATTCTTCTCGTTGTCAACCACAGTTTTCCGCGCCGCGCCGAATAACTTAAAGTCGATCTTCAAATCAGATTCGATCCGTCCCTTCTGTTCAGGACTGATTTGAGAGAGGAGCATGTCTAGTTTTGTATCCGATATGTAGATGAAGTATTCCATGAGTTGTCCTGTGGCCGGGTGACGGTCTTAGTTCGTGGAAAACTTTTGATTAATAGCAACCATTAAGTCGGATTGCGCCTTGTTCAACCGTTCAATCATCCTCCTAAATTGATCGCTACGCCGTTCAAAGGTTACGGCGCCAGCTCTTCGATGCGCGCTTCTGAGATGCGGTGAACCGATCCGAAGTGACGCAGCGCAGGTAAGCGACCTGGATTTTTCATCACGGGAATCTATCGAATCGCCCGGGGAATCGAGGTCGAAATCTCCGCATTAACTGAACCTGATATTCGCCGCCATAAGGTGAGCGAAACACGCGCGTGCCAGGAACG
The DNA here is from genome assembly GCA_049273695.1 of Pyrinomonadaceae bacterium. Taxonomy (GTDB): domain Bacteria; phylum Acidobacteriota; class Blastocatellia; order Pyrinomonadales; family Pyrinomonadaceae; genus UBA11740. The sequence continues at coordinate 52,285 of JBASRE010000042.1, read as the reverse complement.
TAGGTGTGAACGTTAGCCGCGCTGTGGAAATACCAGATGCCGTTTAGTCTGACGCGGCGCGACCGGGTCAAAGCCGATGCTCTTTTTAAGCTCCAAACGTAAAGGCTGTCGCGCGACTTCTTGCTCAGATCGTGGATCTCCTGTTGGGAGTTTCGAAAAACCACTTTCTTGTTTTTCTTAATTTCGCGCCCCGCAACTCTCACCCTTCCGTTATAGACATTCATTTCTGATTCGTTACTGCCCGCCGTCAGTTGGTAGATTCCGTCTCGAAGGATTTCGTATTCGATCTGCGGGGTCGCGAAACTGATCACGGGCCGAGCGGCTTTCTCCTTGTCGCCGTATGCAAAAAGGACCAGCGCCGAACCCTGCAAGACCTTTACCGCCACATCACCGTCGGGTCGAACTCCATAAATAATCTCTGTATTGGTTCCCAAAAAGAGAGAGCAAGTTCCATACAAGTTGATTTGCGCACGACCGTCGGCATCGGTTCTCACCCGGTCGCCATATTTCAATTCGGCGCGAGGTTCCAGCCTGGTCCATTGTTCGCCTTCCCTGAGCACAAAAACTCCCGGCTGAATAAAGCTAACCAAACCGCCCAACACTGACACCGTGCGTCCTCTACTGAGCTCTTCGTCCTCATCGTCAAACTCGATGTTGAGGTAACTGAGAACGTTTGCCCGAATGGCCCTGAACGGCTGGATCCTTTTGAGAGATTGATTGGTCTTAACCAAGAATTCCGCGCGGTCACGGCTCCAAACGTCAAAGGCGTCGGTTTCATCCGCCTGGAGTTTCGCGACGGTCGCGGCGCCGCTTCGGAAGCTTGCTGACTCTCCCTTCTCGACGCGGTGACCGGCAAAGAAAGCCCGGCCCTTGGCGACCCTCAACTCAGTTTCGTGGTCCGGGTCTACGTCGATTCGGTAGATGCCACCAGTCACGGTGCTGAATCGGTTTTGGGGAAAGCTCACCGAGATCGAATCGTAAAAAATCGAATAAGCAGGATCAGGCTCCTCCCAGCCAAAATATGTGTAGAGCGTTTCGACCGTAACGATCTCGATAATGGCTGACCCGCTGGTGACTTTCAGTGCGAGATTGCCCGGAGCAAAATCCAGAAAGACTATTCGAGTGTTCGCGGACAGCCGCAAAAAGTAACCGGGATTGAGTAGGATTTCGGCCCGCCCGTTGTGCCCGGTTTGAATCGCATCGCCATTTTTCAGTTGCTGGTTGGGCAGAATGGTCTGCGGCGGCGCGTCTGGCGAAGTGTAAGCGGCTTCGCCTTCAATCATATTAACGACGCCACCCTGGGTCAGGAATCCCTCAAGGTTGACCTGATTGTCTTGTGGTTCCGGCGGCTGATTTTTCGAGAACGCAGGAGAGAGAACCAACAGAATAGTCAGCAATGAGCCAATTGTTCTCATGGGTATTCGTCGACACCGGGACAAAAGCATGGCCGATTATAGCGCGCCCCGAAGGCGGGATTTCAAACCTTCCACTACGGTACGCACGCCTCTGGCGTGCCAGCACGCGGGACGCGTGCGTACCCAAACTTTAATGCGTCGCCGTTCTTCTCTGTGTTTCTCGGTGCGTGACTCTGAGCCTCTGTGGTGAGAATACCGCGTGAACAATTCACCACAGAAACACTGAGATGTCACAGAGAGACTCAAAGTAGAGATGAGTTCCGCGACGAACACGGACGTCCAGACTTTGAACTGGAACGTAACGAGCCTTGCCGAAAGAGATCATTAAACGCGTGCATGGTACGTCCCACGATTATGATACGTCCGACCATTACGCGGCGTTCGCGCCTTCCGCCAGGGCCCTTTGTCTCGCGAAGTGTTCGCTGATTTCGGTTGCAGTTTTGCGGCCGACGAACGGCGCGAGCTCTTCGACACTGGCTTCTGAGATGCGGTGAATCGATCCGAAGTGACGCAGCAGGCGCGTTTTTCGCTTGTCGCCCACGCCCGGAATAGCCGACAACTCGGAAGTGAAGTCGCGCAGCTCGCGCCGCTTGCGGTGATAAGTGACCGCGTACCGATGCGTTTCGTCGCGAATCATCTGAATCAGACGCAGTACCGGCGAGTAAGAATCGAGGTACACCGGCTGATCTTCACGGCCTTTTACCAAAAGATAGGCGACTTGATTGTGATAAAGCGGCGGCTTGACGACGCCAATCATCGGCACGGCTTCCAGATCGAGCTCACGCATTGCGGTGGCGGCCGCGTTCAATTGCGCTTTGCCGCCGTCAATCATGATTAGATCGGGAAGCGGCTTTTGTTCGTCGCGCACACGGCGATAACGACGCAGCACCGCTTCGTGCATTGAAGCGAAGTCGTCTGCGCCTTGCTTCCAACGAATCTTGAACTTCCGATATTCGTTGCGATTCATCTTTCCGTTTTCACTGACCACCATGCCCGCGACATTCTCCGAACCCTGAATGTGCGACACATCAAATGATTCTATTCGGGCGGGAAATCTCGGCAGCTCGAGCGTCTCCTGCATTTCTTCGAGGACACGCTTCATATCCGGCTTGAGCACCCGGAAACGTTGTTCGAACGCGAGCTTCGCGTTCTTCTCGACCAAATCGATCATGTCGCGCTTTTCGCCGCGCTGCGGCGCGAGAATGTGCACGCGCCGGCCTTTGCGTTCGCTGAGTGCGCGCTCGAGCAGTTCGCGATCTTCGAAATTGATCGGGACATGAATCTCGCGCGGCAGCAGGGAAAGGCTCACGTCATGGGTTTGCAGGTCTGCGGCAGGAATGCTCGGCCCGCGGTCAGCGGCGCTGTAATACTGCGATAGCACCTCGCTGAGAAACTCAGCCGGACTGAAATCCTCTTCCGGCAGGTCTTCCCAGAAAAATTCGCGCCGGCCCACGATATCGCCCTCGCGCATCGTGAACAGTTGCAGCGCGAGCCGTTTGCCTTCGCGATAATAGCCAAAGATGTCTATGTCGCTTTCCGAAGTTGTCGCCATCTTCTGTTGCTCGGACAACTTGATGACTGTCTTCCGTAGATCGCGATACTTGGCGGCGATTTCATAGCGCATCGCTTCCGACGCGTGCATCATGCGCGCTTCAAGTTTGTCCGCCAGTTCCGTGTTGCGGCCTTCAAGCAACATGCGCACATCACGCACGGCTTCCTGATATTCTTCCGGCGTGCACAAGCCTTTCACGCACGGCCCCAGACATCGTTTGATGTGATACTCCAGACACGGACGCGGAGCTTTGCCGTCAATCTCGATGTCGCAAGTGCGCAGTTGAAACGTCCGATTGATCAGATCGATTGTCCGGCGCGCCATCGACGCCGGCAGAAACGGTCCGAAGTAGAGTGCGCCGTCGTTTTGGATCCGCCGCGTGATCACGCACTTGGGAAAGGGCTCGTTGACGGTGAGCTTCAGGTGCGGATAAGACTTGTCGTCTTTCAGCTTGTAGTTGAAATACGGCTGGTGCGTCTTGACGAGTGAAGCTTCGAGGATGAAAGCTTCGACTTCGTTGTCCGTAACGATGACTTCGACGTCGGCTATCTGGTAGACGAGCTCTTCAGTCTTGATGCCGTAGCTGAATTCGCCCCGGCGACCGGTCTGAAAATACGAGCGCACACGGTTGCGCAGGTTCTTGGCCTTGCCGATATAGATCACTTTTCCGGCCGCGTCTTTGTACAGATAGACGCCCGGCGACCGGGGAATTTCTTTGAGCTTTTCGTCGAGAGTCACGATTCTCCTTAGCCTATCTTAATCGTTAGCACGGTTTGAGGTGAAACCAGCCAATCCGGTCGTGCTAAACTCATTCGAACGAGTATGGCCAATCCGATTAAGAACATCCTTGCTGAGCTGAGACGCCATCTTGAGCGTGTGTACGGCGCTCGTTTACGTTCCGTTTGGTTGTACGGTTCCCAAGCTCGAGGGGATGCCCAATCGGAATCCGACTTAGACATTCTGGTCGTGCTCGACGGTGACGTAAATCCTGGCGAAGAGATTCGGCGTACCGGCGGTTTCGTATCCGATTTGTCTCTCCGAAACAATGTCGTTCTGTCATGCCTGTTCGTTTCCGCTGACCGGTACGCAACTGAACAGAGCCCAATTCTTTTGAACGTCCGTCGTGAAGGAGTAGCTGTTTGACTGCGGAACAGTCCGCTCTGTTAAAGAAAGCTGAAGAGAGTCTCGAAGCCGCAAGGCTTCTGCTCGAAGAAGACTATTTTGATTTCGCAGCCTCCCGCGCCTACTTCAGCATGTTCTACATTACTGAAGCCTTGTTGCTTTCCGTAGGGTTGGCCTTTTCGAAACACTCGGCCGTAATTGCTAAGTTCGGTGAACACTTTGCAAAGCCTGGCAAAGCTCCCGCCGAATATCACCGGTACTTGATTGAGGCGTCAGACAGCCGCAATGTGGGCGACTATGACATCGGGCCCGGCATTACCAAGGCCCAAGCGGCTGAACAAATCGCCAGAGCTGAAATGTTCTTGGATTTTGGCAAGAATCAAATCAGCTAATGCTCCTGCCTTTCAAAATCCTTAAGAACCGCGATTTCGACGCCGTTGGCTTCGGCCTGAATGCCGTCGATCATTTGATCGTCGTCCCGGAGTATCCGCGGTTCGACACGAAAACCAGATTGACGGAACACAAAGAGTCTGCGGGCGGGCAGACGGCGACGGCGATGGTGGCGTTGCAGCGGCTTGGGATGAAGACGGCGTATGCCGGCAGGTTTGGTTCCGATGACGCGGGAAGGCTTGGTCGCGAGTCTCTGGTTTCAATAGGCGTCAACGTCGATCATGCCGAGACGATTGATGGTGCGACGAATCAGATCGCCTTTATCATCATCGACGAACGTTCTGGTGAACGCACAATCATTTGGGACCGCGACGAACGTCTTTCTTACCGCGCCGATGAAGTGCCGCTCGATTTAGCCGCACGCGGCCGCGTGCTGCACATCGACGCTCACGATCCGCCGGCTTGTGTAGCCATGGCGCGTGCAGCTCACGATGCCGGAGCGATCGTCACGGCAGACATCGACAACATCTACGAAGGCCTGCCGGAATTGCTTCCGCTGATTGATGTGCTGATTACCTCTTCGGAGTTTCCGCATCGACTGACCGGCATCAGCGATCTGCGGGACTCCCTGGCTGACATCAAGTCGCGTCACGGCTGCGCAATAGTCGGCGCGACGCTTGGCGCGCGCGGCGCAGTGGTTTACTGCGAAGGCCAATTCATCGAATCACCCGCGTTCGCGGTCCCCGGCGCCTGTCGCGACACCACCGGCGCAGGCGATGCCTTTCACGCAGGATTCATTTACGGAATGTTGCGCGATGAAGACATCGAAGTGTGCCTTAAGATGGGAAACGCAGTAGCTGCTTTGAAGTGTCGTGCGTTAGGTGGGCGGACCGCTTTGCCGGCAGTTGAAGAACTCACGGAGTTCATCTCGAACGCAAAGACTAATGCTTGAATGCAAGTTTTTCAGACGGGACATCTAAGTTGATTTTCGGTTCGTACCGGATTGTGAGTTCGACATCCTGATCACCGAAATTTCTTTTTTGGAACAGCTTGACGAGCAAAAACGTCTCCTTATCGATCCAAATAGTGAACCATGTGTTGATAACGGTCTTCCCCCGGATGCGATACGAGTTTCTTCCGTTAACTTTCTCTTCAGCAACTAAACTCAAGTCCGTCAGCGACTGTATGATCTGCCTATCCATCAAGTTCTGGAAAAGCATGCTTGGGACTAAGACGGCTGACATGCTCGAAACTCCTGTCGCCTCCGCCACGGGCTGCGCAAGAGTCTCGTAATATTTGGTTTCGGGCCTTATGGACCACCAACTTCTGATAGAAGCGCCATCACGCCACACCACGAGGCTTTGCGGCCGAAGATCGCCGTCTTCGGTAAATTCAAAACGAAAATGCGACGGTCGCACAAAGGCCGTGGTAAAGGGCTTGATTACTACCCGACTACCGCCCGTTCTAAAAAAGACTTCTTTGGTTTCACCTTTGTCCACGTAGCTTTTACAACTTCCATAGACCGAAACCATCCGAGCCAGAATTTCCTTCGCCGAAACCTTTTCCTTCTCTTGTGGCTGGCCGCTAGTTGCCGTCAGGATCAGGAGCAGACAAACCGTGCCAAGTCGCTTCGCCATGATGCTTCCTCCAACACCTCTTAAATCGCGCTAGTCCGAAGGCGTAAGACCTTTCACGACACCTCAACCGCCTGAGAGGTAACGTCTTTGCGGCCGTAAACCCGCGCAAAGTACATCGCCACCAGGAACGCGGCGAACTGAATCAGGGCTGCCGTCCAGAAGGTGCGAAAGATCGACGAATCGCTCATGTGGTGCGGTAGCCGATCGACGCCAACGTAGGCGATGGTGCTGTAAATCAGAAACGCTGCGATTGACGGACCGACAGCGCGGCCGAGACTGGCGACTGATTGAGTGACACCCAACACCACGCCCTGTTCGCTGGCGCCCGCGCACTTCGATGCCAGACTGGTGAGCGACGGAGCGTTCAAAGCGTTTCCCACTGAATTGATCGCGCCGGTGATTAGAATTCCAAGTAGTCCCATCGCCGGACCAATAAAGGGAACGACTAAGAGGCTTCCGGTGAACATGAGCGTTCCTGCCACCACCAGCTTCGCCTCACCAAAACGCTTCACCAGTTTTCCGATCAACGCGCCCTGAACGACCGCCGAGATGATTCCCACGAACGCGAAAATCCAGCCGCTCTGAAACGCGTCGTAACCAAGACGGAAGACCATGAAGAGCGTGAACACCGCCGTCAGAATGGAAAACGCGACCACCGACAAAAAGTAGATCGTCAGGACCAGACTGAGGCGCGGGTTTTTGAATGCGTTTATTACTTGAGTCCAACTCCGGCCGGTGGCGGCAGAGACGCGTGCGGGATGATCGGGCGTCACAGTTTCCGGCAGAGTGAAATACAGAAGTATTGCGTTAGCGAAAGCGAGTGCGCCCGCGAACATGAATGGCACATGTACACCCCAGCGGCTCATTATGCCGCCGATCGCCGGACCCAATACAAACCCAAGACCGAAAGCCGCGCCGATTAATCCCATTCCCTTCGCGCGGTTCTCCCGCGTCGTGACGTCAGCGATGTAGGCTTGTGCGGTTGAAATATTTCCGCCGGAAATGCCGTCGATGATTCTTCCGAGAAAAAGCATCCACAGCGTCGTCGCAAACCCCATGACGAAGAACCCGAGACTGGTGCCCAACAGACTGATCAGAAGGACCGGCCTTCGCCCGTACTTGTCTGACAGGCGCCCCAGCACCGGCGAAAAAATCAATTGCATTACCGAGTAGGAGGCGAACAGCAGGCCCACTCCGCGCGGCGTCGCTCCAAATCGCGTGCCTTCGGCGTAGTACGGCAGCACGGGAATGACGATTCCGAACCCGACGAGGTCGATAAAAACGGTGACGAAGATTACGAGGAGGGGTGAGCGCTTCAGGAATAGTTTCGAGTTTCGAGTTTCGGGTTTCGAGTTAGGGGAAGACGGTTTCGAGTTTCGAGTTTCGGGTTTCGAGTTAGGAGCAGACAGTTTCGAGTTTCGGGTATCGGGTTTCGGGTTAGAAGAATCTGCCGGCATGTGTTGATGAACAGTTTGTTGGCCTCTCCACACAAAGGCTTGTGGAATTAGCCGCACAACTTGGCGTTACCCGATATTAACTCGAAACCCGAAACTTGGAACTCGAAACTGTCGCCCCGAAACTCCGAAACTTTGTGGTTTCACCGGCGACTGATCATTCGATCGGCGGACGCCTGACCACCGCCGCCGATGAGAAGCGCCAAAGCCATCCCGACCAGCGCCAAGGTGTACTCGATGCCCATATTCGACATGAAGAAGCCGCCCTTCCAGTGCACACCCAGCATCGCGGTCAGCATGATGCAGAAGATAAGAAAAGCTCCGACGCGCGTAAACAAGCCGAGCAGAACCAGGATTCCGCCAACCAGTTCAGCGATAGCGGCCGCGCCCATCCAAAGCCATGCCGGTCGCATAAATGGATACGGCGCCGGAAAATTCATGAACGCCCGGAGCCCCGGCCCCTCCCAGGTGCCGAACACTTTTTGCGCGCCGTGGGCAATAAAGATAACTCCCAAAGCGAGCCGTAAAGGCAGCATGGCCCATGTGGCTGAGGTCGCAGTCAGTTTACGAAGCATGACTCTTAGCCTTTCAAGAATTGATTGTGTGAATCGTCTCCCAACTATAAATCTGTTTCGGCGTGTCGCCTAGTTTCCAACCCGCGGACGGTGGAGTGCGATGTCGATATCGTGTACTGGTTCAGTGAGAGAGCTCTCATTCTCGCCGTCGCTTTAGCGCGGCGATCAGTTTAGCGGGCCGCGCAGGAAACCGTTTAAACGGTTTCCCCTTTTTTGGGCCGCCAGTTGCCACCGGGCTAAAGCCGCGGTGTGAATGAGAAGGGTCAAAAGTGGACCAAGGACTCCAATTCTGACTGACGTAGATATCACCGCTCATTTCCGGTATCGTTTCGCCTGAGGAATCGAAAGATTATGCGCGGGAATAGATGCCTCGCTGTTGCGCGACTTTGGCTGTTCGTTCTGATTTGTGCCTCAGGCGCGTTGGCGCAAGCAACAAAGCAACCCGACATTTCCTTCACGGTATCGATGCCAGAACCGTCGACGCACTTGTTCGACGTGGAAATGAAAGTGCAGCGCACCGAAACCAGGTCGCACGTAAACCTGATTATGCCGGTGTGGACGCCAGGCTCGTACATGGTGCGTGAATTCGCGCGGCACGTGCAGGAGTTTGCGGCCTTCGATCGAAATGATCGTCCCCTGCCGTGGATCAAAACGAATAAGAATACCTGGCGCATTCAGACTGGCGGCGCCCGCGACTATCGAGTCACGTATCGTGTTTACGCTAACGAACTGACGGTGCGGACCAGCGAACTGAATTCAGATCACGCGTTTTGGAACAACGCGACGCTGTTGATGTATCCGGAGGGCGGGCTTAACCAGCCGGTCACGCTGAACATCATTCCCCACGGCAACTGGAAGATCGCGACCGGCCTGCCCTCTACCGGCGCGCCGATGGCCGGCCGGCACTGGGCTTTTCGCGCCGACAATTTCGATGTGCTTTACGATTCGCCCGTCGAAGTTAGCGATTTTAAAGAGCTGAAATTCGAAGTGCGCGGCGTGCCCCATCGCATCGTGATCGACGGCGAAGGCAACTACAACCCCGATCGTCTGCTGAACAGTGTGCGGCGGATCGTCGATGCTCAAATTGCGATGTTCGGCGAAATTCCCTACCGGGATTACGCGTTCATTCTGCACCTGCGGGCGAACACCGGCGGTGGTCTCGAGCACCTGAACTCGACGGCGCTTGGCTTTCGGCGCCATGCATTTACCACCGAACGCGCATACTTCAACTTCAACTCTTTGGTCTCACACGAATTCTTTCACTTGTGGAACGTGAAGCGAATTCGGCCCGACCCGCTGGGCCCGTTCGATTACACGAAAGAAAACTACACGCGGCTGCTTTGGGTCGCGGAGGGAATCACAGAGTACTACGGCAACCTGATGGTGCGCCGGGCCGGTTTGATATCCGATGCCACGTATCTCGAAATTCTCGCCGCGAACATACAGATCGTTCAGGAGCAGCCGGGCCGCCGGCTAATGAGTGTCGAGGAAGCAAGCTTCGACGCGTGGATCAAATACTATCGGCCGGATGAAAACTCGATCAATTCATCGGTCTCGTACTACGAGAAGGGCGAGTTGCTCGGAATGCTGCTTGACCTCGAAATTCGCCGGCGGACAAACGGCGCAAAATCTCTCGACGATGTCATGCGGAACCTCAATGCGGAGTTCGCAAAGAAAAACCGAAACTATACGTCGGCGGATTTTCAAAGAATCTGCGAGCAGATTGCCGGTAGCAGCCTGGAACAATTTTTTTCGCGCTACGTCCGTGGGCGCGAAGAGCTTCCGTACAACGAATTTCTTTCCGCCGCGGGTTTAGCGCTCGATACAAGCGGCGCTGGCGCGATGACTCTTGTTCCGGCAACAAGTTACCTGGGAGCCGATCTTGAAGAAACGAACGGCGCCCTAACGATAAAGAGCGTGCGTGCGGGTAGTCCGGCGCACGAACAGGGGTTGAACGCTAAAGATCAAATCCTGGCCCTCGACGGTGTTCGGGTCAACAAAGAGCTGTTTGAAACGCTGCTCCGCGCCAAACGACCGGACACCGTGGTTCGCGTTACAGTATTTCGAAACGAAGATTTGCGGACATTCGAAATAAAACTGGGTAGCCATCTCAACGTGCCTTACCGGATTGTTCAACTGCCGTCGCGGACCGATGGACAAAAGCAAATTTACGAATCGTGGATGTCACAGACACGCGTTCCGTAGATGCGCCTCTCAATTCTATTTCTCAATGAAGTCGAAACTTCTCGTACTTGCCTGTCACATCTGCTTGCCGGTGCTGGTCCTGCTCACCACAGGACCGATTCATCCGGTTGGCGAAAGTCATTCAGTATCAGCGGCTGGTTTAGTTCAGTCATCGCGTTCATCTGCGGTCGAAACGGTCCAGTTTCAGAGCACGCTGGTCGGCAAGACACTTCCATACAACGTTGTGTTGCCGGCGGACTATCGCGCATCGCGGGTTACGCGCTATCCGGTCCTTTATCTGCTGCACGGATTGACCGGCCATTACTCAGACTGGCTGACGCGTTCGAATGTCGCGGATTACGCTTCGAAGTATCGAATCATCATAGTCACGCCGGAAGGAAACGATGGCTGGTACACGGACAGCGCGACGGTCGCGAGCGATAAGTACGAGAGTTACTTCATCCGGGAACTTCTTCCCGACGTGCAGAAACGTTATCGCACAATCGAGAGTCGCTATGGCCGCGGTGTGGCCGGTTTGTCGATGGGCGGATACGGCGCGCTGAAGTTTGGTTTGAAATATCCGGCGACGTTCGCCTTTGCCGGATCGATGAGCGGCGCTTTGCGTCCCGCCACATGGACTGAAGAAGAATTGAAGGACTTTAAGGCGATCCGCGATTCGGTATTCGGCGTCTTTGGCCCGATGGGCTCAGACACGCGGAAGGCTAATGACATCCACCAACTCGCGCGCAGCGCGACCGCGGCGCGGGTTTCTGCGCTTCCCTACTTTTATCTCGACTGCGGAACGGAAGACGTGCTGGCCAACGACAACGCACGATTCGCGGAGCTCCTGCACGAGAAGAAAATCGCGCACGAGTACCGGCAACTGCCGGGCAGTCACAATTGGCAATACTGGGATCAGCAGGTGCAGGAAGTGTTGAAGATAGCGGCTGAGAAACTGCGTGCGCAGCGTTCTACTAAGTGAGGCGTACGCGCGCGGCGACTGCCTGTTATCTCACACGCTTGAATTTTATTGGTCCGGCCGTCAGACCTTCCGCCCAGTCTCCGGAAAATGTGAACCCGATCACGTTGCCGCTTGAGGGCACTAGTTCTACCCGCAGTTCATTCTTGGCGGCGTCATAGACCTCAGCCTCGCTTAACAATGGTCCGTACGCTACGACCAACTTGCCGTTGACCACCTTCCACTCCATTCGATCACCCTCGGCGCTCTCGTAGATGCCGGCGTAAGACTCGAGCGGATGCGGCAGCGGCTTTTGACGCGCGGCGCGTCTGGCGTATTCCGCCGCCAGGCCTTCACGGTACCTCTTTCCCGTCTGCGGCGCGGCCGCAACTCGTTTCTCCCATCGGTATTTTGCGCCGGGTGTCTTTAGAAAACTGTCGTAAATGTATTGCGCCACGTTTTCCGCGAACTGATCACCCAACAGTGACTCGTGGGCTAAGACCGCGACGCCGAGCCGGTGTTCCGGCATGAACGAAACGTGCGCATAGAAGGCTGAGAATGCACCGTGTGCGTGAACCAACTTATTGCCTTCATACGATCCGATGTTCCAACCGAGTCCATATTCGTACCGGCGCACCCACGAGAACGGCGTGTCCTGATCGACTTGCCGGCGATGGGTCTCAGCAATCACGGCCGCGGGAAAAATCTGCGCGCGTCCGAGTCGGCCGCGATTGATATTCATGATCAGCCACTTCGCCTGGTCTTCACCGGTGGTAACCAGGCCTCCAGCGGCGTGCATGTTTGCATCGGCTTTAGCGTAATGAAGTCGCTTATAACCCGTCGTGGCTGCTTCGTAAGGAATCGCGAGCTGCTCGCTATTCGCGCGCGAAAGGTACGGCGTCGTTCCCTTCATTCCCAACGGGCTGATAACCTTTTGCTGAACAAGATCCTTCCAGGTTTGCTTCTGCGATAATTCCAAAGCCAAACCCACCGTTTGATAACCGATGTTACTGTAAACGAAATCTTTGCCGGACTTTGCCGCCGGATGCTGGGCCAACGCGTCTACGAGTTGTGACGTCGTGCCCTGGCCTGTCAACGTCATTCTGAAATCCGCCGGCCCACCAGAGATTCCGTGAGAATGGGTTAAGAGGTCGCGCAACTTGATCGAGTCAGGTGACAGCGGAGCCTGCAGTTTCACGTTTGGGATAAACCGGCTCAAGGGCGCGTCGAGATCCAACGTGCCCTTGTGATCAAGCAAAGCCACGGTCAGTGCCAGGAACGGTTTCGATGACGAGGCGGTGTAGAAGACAGTCTGCGGCGTGACTGGCCGCCTGGCTTCTACATCGGCGTACCCAAAACCTTTCAAAAGGATCACGCGCGAGTCTTTGACGACAACGACGACCGCGCCGGGAGCAATCTGGTCAGGGTAGAAGCCCTTATGCAGGCCGCTTATTAACGTCTCGAGGTTGGGCGGCGTTTGCACGCCTCGTGAAGCGGATTGATTCGGCTGGGCGATAACCGTGCTGAGCGAGATCACGCCTAGTAGGGTTGCCGCAATTAATTTTCTCACGTTGAGTACCTCCGAGTTCGATAAAGAAAGATGGCTCCGCCGCCTGATTCGGCAAGATACTCTTGCGCGCGTAATTTGATATAGAACAGTTGAAACCAGTGATGGACGCGAAGAAAAAGGCTTCAAGCAGCTCGCCGACAGCCGTTCACGATTGTTCGGTAATCACGCGGAGTCAACCCGGTGACTGTTTTGAAGGAGCGGCCCATGTGACTCTGATCGGCGAATCCACAGTCGTGGGCCGCAGACGCCAGCGGTAGGCCGGACGAAGCCAGAAGCTCCGCGGCAGCCCGCGCTTTCAAGAGCGTCCGGTAATCAGTAATCGAACAACCGACATAGCGCCGGAACACGCGCGCAAGATAAACGGGGTGGACATTTGCCTGCGCGGCCAGGTCACTAACGCGGACACCCTCGCAAAATGTTTCGTCCAGGTCTTGCCGGACGCGTGCAAGCCATTGCGGAGGACTTCCCGCTCGCATCGACTTTGCAGTGGGCAGTGAAGCCAGGACTTCGTACACAATGTCCTCGAGTTCTTCGTGCGGGAGAGCTGTGCGCCGGTATGCCTGTAAGAGAAACAACATCCAGCGCGCCACCGCTCCGCCATGAACCCAATGCCACCGACTGAGTTTTAGATCGCCGTCAAGAAGCGACTGGATGATTGGCGGCTCAAACTGGACCGAGAACATGCGGGCCCCGATGGTTCCAAACCGATCCGCATGTTCGGTGTCGCCGGGCTTTACTACAACGCTAAGAGGAAAAGCGTCTTCAACTTTGTTTCCCACGCTCTCGCTCAGCGATCCGGCCAGTACCACTGAAATGGCGGCGTACGAATGCGCGTGCTTGTCCTGCTGGTCTCCTGGCGAATAGAGGCTTTCGCTCACGCGCACATTGCCGGCAAACGGGGCGCTGCGTTTCGAGCTTCGCGTTGTGAGAGTTTGCCTGGATCCGGATTGCGGTGTCATACGCTGATGACCCAGCTATACGGCGGCTGATCGCTTTGTGTTCCCCGTTTTCGTGTGAGAGCGTGCCGGTCGTTCGGACCTTCAGTACCGATGTGAGGGCCGGCCGATGTGAATATGCGGCCCCGTAGCCACGCCGGGAATCGCACCGCGAAATGCGGAAAAGGGAATTCCATTGCGGCGCATGAAATCGATCAGCGCCTGACCTTCAGCTCCATCCGGATGCAGCGAAACATCCATCGCGTTGCGATGATCCAAATGCCAGCGATTGTGAATCGCGCCCTGCCCGAAAACAGCAATCGGCAGTGGACGTTTGAAAGTCTGTTGAAAGAACTGCTCGAGCTTACCGGCTTGTGAGATGGCCCAACTGCCGGCGCCGGTATAGCGAATAAATGATGTCGTCTGAATCAAGCCGCCTTTTGGCTTCAGCCGCAGTCTGGCAATTTCCTTTTCACCTTCCATTTCCAGCAGCGTTTGCGAGATCTGCGTCTCGGCGCCTTTCATCTGATTCTGGACGCCGGCGATCTTGAGTTGCTCGTCAGCTACCGCCTGTTCGCTCTCTTCAAACTGGGTCCGGGAAATCAATCCTTCTTTGAAAAGCTCTCTGGACTTATCGCGGCGGACTTCGGCCTTCTTTACGCTGGCTTTGTACAAGTCGATCAGCTTTTGCAGACTGGCTTTGTATTCCTTCGTAGTCTCGATGTATTGCTTTCTGAGTTGTTCCCGCTCGGAAGACGCCGGCGGACGTTTGACGTTCGCTTGCGATTTGGTTTTGTTGCTCTGCGCGACAGCAGCGGGAAAGCAGAACACGGCAAGCAGCGCCGCGGTTAGCGCTTTTGCCAAAAGACGAGATCCCGGAGATTTAGTCGCATGTCTCACTTATGTTGATTAAGGCAATAAACAGACCATGACGGCCTGAAAGGATAACGAATTGTGAATGGCTGCGGTTCTCTGTGTTTCCGGAAGGTGGGGCGAAAATGGAACACGCGTGTTCACTTTGCATTCGCGTCGGCGTGCATAGAGCAAAGCGGTAAGTGCTAAGAGCTAAGAGCTAAGAGCGTGGAGTGCACTACTGATGCTTTGCCCCCTTACCGCTGCACTTGGCTCTTTGCACTTTGCGCTTTGATCTTCGCGCTTTGCTCTTTGCTCTCTGCTCTTCGCCCTTACCTCTTTGCTCTCTGCTCTCTGCTCCCGCGACTAGCGCGTCAGGAACCGAAGATTATCGAACCGCCGGAAATTCTCAGGCGACGTCTGCCGTACGCCGAACGCTCCCTGCACGATCGATAGTTTCGACATCAGACGCGGCTCAGCAAATTGGAATCGATCGGCGGTCGCTTGCGCGCGCTCGAAATCGATCTTCGCGAGCGATGCCAGTTGCTGGCCGTATCGTGCCACGATGCGACCCAGATCGCTGCCGCCCTGCAGCGGCAGTTCACCGTCGCGAAACACTCGCACTTCAAATCCGTTTAAGACCTGCGCGGCGGCCAGCAACTCGTTCAGTTGCGCGATGCCCGGCTCTAACACTTCAAAGCTGCGCTTCGGATCGAGCCCCGCAAATAACTCCGCCACGCGCATCTGGTTTTCCATGTCCTGATAGTCTGCCGCGCGCTTGGTGACGATTACGCGCGCGTCTTCAGCAAAACGCAGCGCTAGTTTCGGATTGTCTTTCTGCGTCGCCAACACCAGGTCACCCAAATACTTCACGCGCTCGGTGTCTGAGGAAAGTGCGGCGATCTTCTGCCGAATTTCGTTAAGCTTTGCCTCAGAAACGGTCGTGGTCATCTTCTTAAAGTCGATGGCCTGCATGATCTGCGCGCGGTTGGATTCATCGAGGTGATCGTTCGCCAACTGCAGCGCGCGGTCCGTGTTGCCTTCATCGACCGCCCGACGCGCGGCCTCTTCGTAAAACCGGGATTGCAACTGCGGCGGGGCCGTGGCCGCGGCGTTGACTAAGCTTTCGCTGTCGCCATTCGCGCTCCGAATTTGATTTGCCAACCGTGCCATTCCCGAACCGTCGGAATTGCTCATGCCCAGTTCCGTAAGCTTCTGACGAACGGCCTGGCCACGCTCAGGCAAGTACTGATCGATTTGCGGCAGCATGCCCTGGAGACTACGCAGCAGCATCCGCGCGTTGTTTTGCTGAACCTGAGCCGGGTCAACTTGCGGTTGATTGGTTCGCGCCGGATCCGTGTTAACCGTTACCGCATCGCGGCGGGGCTGGCGACGCTGATTGTTCGCGCCACCACCGCCAGTATTCGTGCGCGGCGTCGCCGTCAGTGCCGCGGTCACTGCGTTATTGAGCAGCCCCTGGAACGCAGACTCCGCCAGCACGCTTGAGTTGTTCGCACGCGCGGCGGTCGCCGGACTGGGCGAAGTCGTCGCCGCTTGTGGCCCGGGTCGCAACAGACTCATGGCCACGTTCACAGCCTGACCACTGGTTAAAAGATTTTCTGAACTCAGACGGTTGAGTGTCTTTTCGGAAAGTTTCTTGAACGCCTCTTCGTCTTTCGCCTGAAGCTGGGACAGCACGCGACTCAGCGATACGGGATACTCGCCCTTGTCCAAAGACTCGGCCGCTTTCTGATACGCGACTTTCGGATCGCTGGCCGCGATTACCGTCAGCAGCGTCTGTTCGAGATTGTCATCAGGAAACTGAAAATTGCCGCGCCGGCGATTCCCGGCATTCATGCCCGCGGGTGGTTGCGTCTGCCGCAGCAGTTGATAAGCGAGTTCTGCATCGTGGCGCGCGGCACTGAGAACCAGTTCACGCCTGAGCGCGTTGAGCATGCCGAAGTCGCGCCTTTCGGAATCGTCGGACTGGGCCATGGTGTTCGCCATTATCGAAGCCGCATCCGTGAAAAAAGTTCGCGCGCGCGCCGCGCTCCGATCCCAGAGCAAATCGCCCGCGACGATCTGCACGCGAATGCGATTCTCCGGCAGCTTCAGCCCTTGCGATTCGCTGACAATCTGTTCCAGCAAAGCAGTGGCTTTGGCTTCGAGCTTGGCCTTCTCTTCCTGCTGTTTCGCGGCGTCGGGGGTCGCTTCCTGCGCCACCGTGAATGAGGCGAATGTGAGGAGAAACGCCGCAATTAAGGGCAAACGGGCGGTTAACTTACTCATGATAATGTCCTCAAGTTTCGGAATAGGCGGAGAGCGGTGTTCTAGCAGCTTTAGACGTTAATGCACACGGTTTGGTTACCCAAATGTTCCCGAACTTGGAGTGCGGCGGCTTGACGCCGCTTTCCTTGGAGTGCGGCGGCAGAGCGAAGCGTCGACGCCGCTTTGGATCTCAAACCGCTGTTCAAACTCCAAGAAAATCCAAAGCGCCGTCAAAGCCGGCGCACTCCAAAAGGCGCACTCCAAAAGAGCCGTTTACTTACATTCACAATTGAGCTAGCTTCAGACGCTCGTTCACTGACCCCAAACGAGGTTGAAGATGGAAGAACGCACCGTCACACATCATCGCTGGAATGAGTTGCCGATCGAGGCTCTCTCGGATTCGCTCGCGCGTCGGCTAATCACCGGCGATCGCATGATGCTGGCGCACGTCTACCTGAAGAAGGGCAGCATTGTGCCGCGTCATTTCCATGAGAACGAACAGATCACATACATCCTGGAAGGCGGCCTGCGGTTCTGGATTGGCGCGGACGAGTCACAGGTTATCGATGTCATGGCCGGTGAGGTGCTGCACATTCCTTCGAACGTGCCGCATAAAGCAGAAGCTTTGGAAGACACGCTCGACGTCGATGTCTTCAGTCCGCCGCGACAGGATTGGCTGGATAAGACGGACGATTATTTGAGATCGCCAGGGCAGGGTTGATAATCGAGCGATTAATGAAGAGGAACAAGGGTGATGTTTGGAGGATCCACTGGCTTCCGAGCGGGACCTGGTTTCTGTATTTGGGGATTTAAAAACTTGTCCTTCCCCGCCAATAAGTCACTGCCTTCGTTCGCTGTGATTGAAAAGATAAAGAGGCGAGACGAATTGGAATTGAAAAATATTTTCCCGTAACCACGACTGACTTTGCTTGAACCCTCGGCCGGCGGCGAGACTTCAAATTCTAGTCCCCGCATTGCTTGATACGAGATCGATTTCTTCGCGACCAGCGTCGATTTCGTTACCGTGAGAAATTCTTCCATGGTCGCGTCCAGCGCTTCCGAAATGCGGTCGCTTTCGATGACTGCCCCAGTGTAGTCCACGTAAACGAGCATCGCTGTGCCTTGCCCAGGTACGCCGGTCACAAACGTGTGGTTGGACATGTGGCCGTTTGGCAGCGGAGTTAGGACCGGCTCCATTCTCGTGGGCTTGCTCGGCATCATCACCGTGAAATCCAAATCATCGGGACGGTACTCGATCCATTTGACCTTCCGCTGCCGGACAATCGTGCCCAGCACCAATGCGCCGACGATCGCCAGCACGATGATCCCGACACCGCGCAAACCAATCCTTTCAAGCACCGAGAAACCGCCTTTGGTTGGATAGGGCTGACTAGGCGCGTTCACACCACCGCGATAAGTCGCTGGATAATCGTAAGCCGACCGAACAGTCGTTTCTGACAGGACGGTTTCACACTTGTGGCAAGCTTCGGCATAGACAAAATTAATAAAACCGCAGTTCGGGCATTTCTTGTTCATGGAGAGTTCCTTCGGTCGAAGTCAGGCGTGAGAGAGAAAGCCCAGGACGGGCAGAGGCAAAACCAACATAGCAAAAGGCTAATCGGCGCTGCAAGAAATTAATTTAAGGGGGAGATCGCTCGTTTTAGGTTGGAATCAGTAACGGCCAGGGGGCTTACA
Source organism: Pyrinomonadaceae bacterium (assembly GCA_049273695.1). Taxonomy (GTDB): domain Bacteria; phylum Acidobacteriota; class Blastocatellia; order Pyrinomonadales; family Pyrinomonadaceae; genus UBA11740. The sequence continues at coordinate 33,678 of JBASRE010000042.1, read as the reverse complement.
AGAGCGTTCAAGACTGAAAGGCTCGGACCCGATCTGATCGAGTCCGAGCCTTTTTCTATTTTCCGAATTCGCTGTCAGCTGTTATCTGAAAACGACGCCAATGCCGACGCGAAAGTTGTGCTGAGTTCCTCCGCCGAGACGTGTCGGATTGTAATCGAACTGAATCGCACGGAAGTCGACACGCGGACTAATCTTGATGTCCACGCCGCCGCCGATGACACCGGCAAAACCGGTTTCGCTATCGCTAACGAAGCCGCTGACGCGCGCAGCAGTGAATCCCGCCATCAGATGAGCGAACGGCTTGACCTTGGTGTCTTTCGAGTTGTCTTTGAACTGAACTCCACCAACCAACGTGTGCGTTTTGGCGTCCACGTTGAACGGAGCAGGAGCGTCGAACGACTTGAAGTGAAAAGCATAGTCGCCTTTCAGACCGATGTAGCGGCTGATGTTGCCCGTCACGGCGCCTTCGACACCGTTGAAGCCTTCAAAATCGCTGCCGCCGAAATCCACGCGCGCGTGTGAATACCCGGCGTAGATGTCCACTTTGTTGTAATCATCGCTCTGCGCAAAAGAAAACGACGCCGCGCAGGCCATAATGATCATTGAGAATAAAAGTTTACGCATTAAAGGAAATCCTCTTTCTTATGTCTTGTCTCTCTGTTTCTGGTTTACGGTTGTATCTGGGGGAACAACCAAGATGCCGGGCCAACTCTGAAGTTTGCCTGTCATCGCGAAAAGAGTTGTGCAACCGTGGTGCCAGCGGCGGCCAAATCAAGAAATGCGCCCGAAAGCGGTAATTTCAGGCGCTAATGAGATGCACACCGGGTGACCTTAACGCAGGATTCATCCGACAGGCGCAGTGCAACAAAGGGCAGCCAAAGTTATGATGGGGAGCATGAACAGCGAGTGCACTCATACTGATCAGATTCGAGAGGTGACGCCCAGCGCCGACGGTTGTGAGGACTGTTTGAAGATCGGAGACACGTGGTTTCACCTGCGGATGTGCCAGACGTGCGGCCACGTCGGCTGTTGTGACTCGTCCCAGAACAAACACGCGTCGAAACACTTTCAACAGGCCAGTCATCCGATTATCAAATCGTTTCAACCGGGCGAAGACTGGGGCTGGTGTTATGTCGATGAAGTAATGCTGGATGAGGTGTGACGGGCCCGGGCTAAAGTTCAAATGAAAAGATCTGCGGGGACGCGGAAGTAGTCTGATAGGGCTTTCGCGTGAGTCTTGCTAATACTTCGCTTGCCGTTAAGTACCTCAGAAGCAATTCCCTTCGAACCGAACACTTCCCAGAGATGAGTCGGCTTTACTTCGCGCGATTCCATTAAGTGTTGAAGTACTTCTAAGGGAGTCGCGTCACGCGGGTGGTAGTATCGCTCCTCAAAATCTTCAACCAGCCGAGTAAGTAATTTTAAGAGCTTCTCTTCTTCGGGCGACAATCGTTCGCCCTTATCCATTATTTTCTCGATGACTTCTAACATTCGTTCATTCTCATCTTCAGTTTCGATAATCACAGGCATCGTTTGAGACAGCAGTCTCTTATAACGTGCTGGGTCTATCCTCCGAACTGCTCTTTTTACTCTTTCCATTTTCCTAAGTCATATTCTTCGTGCGGTTGTGTGGTGAGCGTCAACCCGCCAGTGTGATGACAGCTAGTTCATCAACTCGTTGACGAGTAGCTCGACTTGCATGCGTGGAGTTGCTTTAGAGGTTTTGATTCCGAGATCTGCTTCCGCAATCCGGACCATTTGCTGAGCGATTCTGCGCCCATCGACGCGGTTCAGCATCTGAAGATAGCTGGATTGTTTGAAGGGCGGCATCGGCACCTGGCGAAAGATTTCTTTTGGCGGCGCCCCTTTTGAAAGCAGCGCGTGAGCCAGAGCCATGCGCCGGTACGTGCTGGCAATCAAACCGATCAGCATCACCGGCGGCGCGCCATCGTCCAGAAGGTGTTGCAGGGTCTTCGCTGCGCGAGCCCGGTTGCGCGACAGCATGTGATCAGTCAACTCCCAATTCATCAACTCGCGCGAACGACCGACCAGTTCCTCAACCAGGTCTAAAGTGATGTTTGTTGAAGGCAGCGCCGCCGTGGCGAGCTTGTTCAGTTCGTTGGCCAGGGACCGCACGTTCGAACCGACGAGCTCGACAATACGACTCACGACCGCGGGCGCGGCGTCGGCTTTCAATTCCGCCAGGTGTGTTCTCGCCCACACCGAAAGTTCGGCATTGTTCAGCGGCGGGAATTCAAAAGCGGCGCCGCTCATTAACTTCTTCGTAAACTTCTTGCGCTTATCGCAGTCATCGGTGTTGAAGATGACGACGGACGTTTCAACGGGCCGGTCGATGTAGCTCAGCAGAATTTCTTCGGTCGTTTCGTTCAGCTTTGAGAAATCCCTGATCTGCACGGCGCGTCGGGGCGACATCATCGGAAGTTGCTCAGCGGCGGCAATCGCGCTGCGTGCGTCGCCGGTTCTTAGACTGAACGTTGCGTCGTTGAATTCGCGCAGCAGAGTTTCGCGCAGTGCTTCGTCCGCAATTGCGCGCGCCGCCTGGTCGCGCAGATACGATTCAGGCCCGAAAAGAAAATAGACGGGTTCGATCTTTCCTTGCTTGAGTGATTGCAGGAGTTCCTTGCGGCTGCGTACGGGCATTAATTCTTCACGCCAAATCCATTAACCAGCGTCGAAACAATCGATTCGGCAAAGCTGCGCGACATGCGCATGACCGCCGGATCCTCTTCATTGAAAAAATTGCGCGGGTCGTTCGCGAATTCAAACTCGCCGCGAAACACGAAGTTCTGATTGTCGTAAAGCACGCGGTTCTGGTGCTGGTCACGCACCGTCACCGCGGCCACGATCGTCACCTCAAAGATGCGCGCGCGCGCTTTGTCATCCAACAACACGCCTGAGAAATTGAAGCTCTTCACGACGCCGTCGACCACTGCATCGGCGCCTTCGCGTTCGCTCTGCACGCGCAGCCCGTGACCGCGGCGAATCAGTTCTTTCATCACGGCTTCGGTGAAGCGATGCTCGATCTTGAACCGCAGCGCGTTGTTCTGAAACGCCGGCACGGCGACGGTCTTGATGTGCGGAGGGAGCTGCGTCTTCGTCACCGGCTTGTAGCATTCCGTGAAGCCGGACACGAACAGCAAGGCAATCGATAGCGAAGTTGTCCGTACTATTCGGAGCATGAAACTGTTGCCTCTTCCGCCAGATTAATGATGTGCGTGATTGTCGCGCAAGGACGTTACCGCCGCAAGCTGAGAATCTTGATCATGAGCCAAAAGAATGTATGATCCGTGGCTGTCGCCCGTCCGCTAAGCGCCGTTGTTGGAGGTCACTCACATGTGCGAGCAGAACGATCCATGCGAGAACCTGAATACAGGGCTGGAAAGAGAAAAACTGAAGCTCGAAATCAGGCAGTTGGAAATCGAAAATAGTTGGACTGACAGACTGGTAAAGCTTGGTTCTGTCATGACGACTCTTGTCGCCGTTGCCGGCCTTGTTCTCACTGCCTGGAACACTCAGCGGGCTCGAGAAATCGAAGAAGCAGCGCGGGTGAACGCTGAGACTCAGGATCGGGTGAACAAGATTCAGACTCAAATCCGAGCCGACAAGGAACAAATACTCGAGTTTGTTACCAACGACAAAATCTCTGCAACCAGAGTGGCCTTCCTTTTAGATGACCTGAAAAGCCTTACTGAGGAATTGCCAACCGATAAAACCGCAACCCAGCCGGACAAGTTAAAAACAGACGCGAGAGACTCAGTCACTGAACTTCTGAGACGGGCAGCATGGGAGCTTCGTTTTGACCAGGGCAGGCAATTCGACTTTGACGTGTATGCATTGCTTCGGTGGAATGATTACCGGCAACTTTGGAAAGATCGTCCTAATGAACACCAGCATTTTCTCTCCAACAAATATCATCTTCGGCTCCAGCAGCTTCGCGGGGAAGATGCACGTTGTATTGGAGAGCTTGATTATGCAGAGGGCACCACGATACTCATTTACAAGAGCGCCTGTAATCAAGAACTCATCGGAGCGCTTATCCACGCCTTCGGCGAACACTTAAAAGTGATCAGGGAAGCAAATCAAACAGATCTCTTCAAACAAGAGGCTTTGGAATTTGCCAAACTTACAAGTCCGGCCTTTTCGGGAAAGTTCTTTGCCAGTCTGTGATGTCAATTCAGCAAACAGGAGAACAGTCGTGACCGCGCCTATTCCGATTGGCCCGACGCTATCGCAAATCGGGCAGATTTTTGTCAACGTTAAGGACCTCGACCGCGCGATCGCTTTTTACCGCGACATGCTCGGGATGACCTTCTTGTTCCAAGCGCCGCCCGGCATGGCTTTCTTCGAATGCGGCGGCATTCGCCTCATGCTGGGCATCGCTGATCGACCAGAGATAAATCATCCCGCGTCGATCATTTACTACAAGGTTGATGACATTGAGAAGGTTTACGAAGTCTTTAATGCGCGCGGCGTCGAGTTCATTGTGAAGCCTCACCTGGTGGCGCCGATGCCGACGTACGATCTTTGGCTCGCGGACTTCAAAGACTCAGAAGGAAACATCCTGGCCTTGATGAGCGAAGTGCCGCGCGAAGTGGCGTGAACAATCACCCAAGAGTCGCAAAGGAATTAAGACAACAGATAAAACAGTTTAGAGGCGGGCTACTGCCCGCCTTTTCTTGTTCGGCGGGTAACGGCGGGCGGTAGCCCGCCTCTAAACGTTATAGTTCGCTTCCTCTGTGCCCTCTGGTTGGATCATGCTGAAGTCCCGGCACTCGATTCACAACCAAACTCAAACCCATGATCAGGTAGAAGATCATTACGACTTCGGAATCGCCCCAGTTGTAGTGGACGAGACCGCTGATCATGAAACCGACGAGTCCGCCCAGCGCACCCAGCACCACGCCGCGTTCAATCCAATTTTCTTTCGAGAGCTGTCGCTGCAGCCGCCAAAGCATCCGCGCGTAAAGCGCCATCAAAGCCAGCCAGGCGATTAACGCCGGCACGCCCCGTTCGAGTGCGATCTGCAGATAATCAGAATGCATGTGGCCCATCGGCAGTCGCCCGTTGTCGAACAGCTTCCATTCGCGCCAGTGCGCTTTGAGCGAATCCATCCCCACGCCCACGAGCAGATGACGCGGATTGCTTCTCAGAAGTTGCAGACCTTCACGCTGGACCGTCTGTCGCCAGCGAATGGAATCGTCTTTCGAATCGAAGAAGCCAACGTTTCGCTTCTGTTGAAGCAGGAAAAGTCCCGCGACAACCAGCGGCACGGCGCAGGCGCCCACGATAATTAGCGCCCGCCAACGCAAACCGAGCAGCGCTATCACAATCGCTGACGCAAGAAACGCGAGCCACGATGCGCGCACTACCGTCAGCAGCAGCGCTCCGCACATGATGGCGAGGGCAATGAGCAAAAGTACCGTCCATTTGCTTCGTTTGCGCGGCAAAGCGATCAAGAGGCCAAGCCCGAGCGACGCGAGCAATTGCAGGCTCTCGCTGTACGTTGTCCAGTGATTGAAGAATCCCGTCGCACGACGATCGCGGCCGCGGCTCCACGTTCCGATTCCCAATCGCTCTTCGGCGGACGCGCCGGGCAGTAGGCCATCGCGCGGAAGGCGCAGGATCGGATTCCACTCGACCCGATAGATTTTGATTTGCGCCGGCTTGTCTGCCGGCGACCGGTCAAGCGCCGCGACAAGTTCGTCCGGGTTCGAGACTCGCTCGCCATTAATCTCTTCAATCGTGTCGCCGCTCTGAATTGGCGTGGGATCGTTCCTCTCACGAGTGGCGAAGCGCGCCGCTTTCAAAGGACTGTTCGGCCGCACGTCGCCAACTTTGACGCCGCGACCAATTGCGTATTTTCCGAAGGTAAAGAGTCCGCTAAACGCTGCCGCGGAAATCAGCACGATTACCAACGCGCGAAGCAGGCGCGGCGTCCCAATGTGCTGAGCAAACAGGTAAGCGATGGTAAACAGCATTGCCCCGCGCAACTTTCCGATCGAAACCAGCGGCTGGTAAGACAGAAAAGATGAAAGGCCGGTGAGGATAAAGAACGCGAGCAGCGGATAATCCAGCGGGGTTCGATGCAGTTTCGGTCGCGGCCAAACCGCAAGCCGCAACAGCCAGAACAGAATTCCCATCGCCCACGCAAACTGCGTGGCCGCGATCGAGATGGGCGCGGCGAACGCGAACAGAAAAAGCGTCGCCATGATCGCTCGATCCAGCCAGACGCCCAGCGGACCAGGCGCAAGCTCGGATTTCCGACGTTGAGACGAGGTCATGCGTTAGAATCGACCACCCAACGAGCCGCGGAGCGGCGGCAGAAGGTAGCCCCGGGCGTGAGCCCGGGGTAGAGATACCCCAAAGGTTTGAGCCCCGGAGGGGCGACAGAATCTTTCACTCGTGTTTAGAATCACGAAGCTCGGATTATATTCGACCTTGAAAGAAACACTTGCATGAATAATTGGACTCGCTCACTGCTTTTGATCTTACTTCTACCGCTCGTCGGTTACGCCCAGGTCAAAACTGTTCAGGAGTACATCGATCAGGTGACCGCACTGACGAACCGGCCGGACGTCAAAGCGGCTAACGACTACATCGATCGCAACAAGGAAAGCATCCTGCGCGAATGGATCGCGATTACCGAAATCAATGCGCCTTCAGGCCACGAACAACCACGCGCTAAATACATCGAAAAGCTTCTGCGCAGTTATCAACTCGATGAAGTGCGCTACGACTCAGCGGGCAACTTAATCGCTGTGCGCAAAGGCAGCGGCGGGCCGCGCATCGTGTTCGACGCGCACCTCGACACAGTTTTTCAACCGGGCCTGCAAATCAAAGCGACCGTGCGTGATGGGAAAGTCTATGCGCCGGGAGTTGGCGACGACACGCGCAACATCGAAGCACTGCTGGCCACGATCCGCGCGTTGAATGAAGCGAAGATCAAGACCAAAGGCGATCTCATCTTTGTTTTCACGGTCGAGGAAGAGACGACGTTCAAAGGCGTGAACGCTTTCATTCAGGCGAACAAGGGCAAGGTCGATCACTACATCGCGCTCGATGGCGGCTATGAGGGTTTCACTTACGCCGGCATCGGCATCAACTGGTACCGCCATCATTTCATCGGCCCGGGCGGGCACACGCGTTCGCGCACGCCACCTTATTCAGCGACGCTGCCGCTGGCCCGCGCGATTGATCGCATTTATCAGTTGAAAGTCCCGACCAACCCCTCGTCGAATCTGAATATCGGCATGCTGGGCGGCGCGGAAGTGGTCAACGCAAAAGCTGCGGACGCGTGGTTCACGGTTGATTTGCGCTCGACGAGCAATGATGTGCTCGCCGATCTCGAGAAGCAGATTCAAACGATTCTCAACGAAGAAGCTGCGCGTGAAGGGATGACCGTGAAGACCGACGTGATCTCAAGATCATCGGCGGCTTCGATTCCCGGACACCGCGAGTCTTATCTCGTGCGCATGTCCGAAGCCGTGCATCGCGTGATGGGATTCGACCCGCCCATCACCAACGCCGGCTCGAACAATTCCAGTCCGGTTCTGATCGCAGGCATCTCTTCGATCTCAACCGGCGCCGGCCCCTGTGAAGCCACGCATGCGCTGACAGAGAACTGCGAAATCGAACCGCTCTACAAAGGGATTAAGAAGATTCTGTTGTTGGAGTTGGCGCTAGCGGGTGTGAAGTGAGCGCCTCGAATGACTTTTAAACGAGAGGCTATTTTCGTTTTCGCTTTTCCCTGGACTTTCCACCGAGCCATTCCTCAGGAAATTTCGTGCTCGGAATTGCGAGACCAAGTCCAATTGGAATCGAGATTCCGTGGCGTTCAGATTCAGTGACTCCATCTTCCTGAAGAACTTGGAGTGGATGAAAAGCAATCCGCGTAGCATGTGCAATCCCTATCACGCTGCCATCTTCTAGGAAAACCGGCGAGCCACTACTTCCCGGATTAATCATGATGTCGAGTACAAATCGATCTGGGTTAGGATCACCAGACATCGGCAACTTCCCCGAAATCACACCAACCTGCAAGAGTGGTGTTAACTGAATGTCAGACACTGACGAATAAGTTTCATTAAGGGATAGACCCCTTGGAAATCCCATCACTCCAATCGTGGTGCCTTCGGAAACATGTTTCGAATCGACGATTTTTGCCGGAGATAGAGGTAGCGCCTCATGCGGAAGGCTTTTAGGATTAATTTGGCACAGGCCTACATCCAAAGTGTCGGCGTGAATTATCTCGGGATCGAGACCCTTGAATTTCGGTGGCACAAATTCTCCCTTGGCAATTTTTTCGGCTGCCGCAGCAATTTCAATACTGGCATTTGGCGGTGCCACCACCGCTAAAACTCGAGTCGCAATAATGCCCGTTACCGAACGAAACTCCGGAGTTGGCGGAGCTTGAACAAACATTACTACCGTTGCATTGTTTTTGATTCTTATGCTGCCATTGGGGGAGAAGTCTGCAACAGCTTCAAGAACATGACGGTTTGTAACGATCCATCCGTCCGAACTCAGAAAGAACCCGGTGCCGAGTATTTGGTAATTGTCGGCACTTCGCCTCAAGCCAATTCCGACAACCGAGGGTATGAGTTTTTTGAACGCAGCTTTAAAACTTGACACGCCGGAATCATCTCTCTTGAGTAGCTAATCTTCAAAGCGTCCCGTAGGGACGAAATGTTTATAGAATCGCGTTCAGTAAAAAGTTGGAGCCCATTTATGGGCGACAGATATTTCGCTCCTACGGAGCTTAGGAGTCATTCTCAACGCGGTTCTATAGACATTTCGCCGCTACGCGGCGGGGACGGCTGATTTGAACTTCTCGATTAGTTCTCTCAGAGTGTAGAAATAACGCGCATGCGTTCTTCGGATGAGTTCTTCGGATTCAGCTTCTAAAATTACTACTTCACGTTCAACTCCGCGTCGAAACAGACGCAGCTCGAGATCGAGGCGAGTTTCTTGAGCTTCGTCTCGTTCGCAGTCTTCGAACGTTTGAAAAGAGATGAGCTTACCCTTTTTTCGATCGTATTCAATTAAGAAAATCATTTGAAGAATTCGCCGCCGATGAGACTCTTTTGGCATGGAGAGTAGCACCCTGTACCGGACTACTGCTGAGCCGGCACAAAATACCCGCGGCGACTGCGCAGATATAGGCCGACGCGGCGTGCAGCCACTTCAATCCGACGATATTCGCCGGGCTTGGCATCGGCGAGCGGTTTTGTCGGCCGATACGTAATGACATAGTGCGCTCCGATGTCGCGGGCGATCGAGTCCGCTTGACCAAGCATCGCCTCGACCGAGTCCGGCAACAGAATCCGCCCGCCACTCTCCTGGGCAATCTCAGTCAGAAGGCGCTCGCCCTCATGCGTCGAGCGCTCATATTCTTTGCGTTTCCGGCGCATGGGAAAATCGAGATCGATGGTGCCTAATTTGAAAGTCGGAGTTCGAGTGCTCCCGGGCGGCAAGGTCGGATCGCCATTCGCGACGGGATTGCTGGCAGGATTTCCGTCGCGCTGCTTCCCATCGCCACCTTTGACGATCTTTGTTTGTCCGGCGAGAGTGAGGCGCGCCAGCAGAGTGTAACTAATCACGTGGACGCTAACCTGCGTCGAGTTCAGCTCGCGCAAAGCCTTCGCGAGCGTTGTCTTGCCTCCGGGTTCTTCGACACCATCAGTGACCAGCACAAGATGGCGTGTTCCCGGCGGCGTATCATTGAATAGTGTGGCGGCCGCGACCAGAGCGTCGTTCAGGCGGCTACTTTTTCCCGCGAGTAGTTTTGTTTTCAGAATTCTTGCCGCGGCCACCTTGTCCGTCGTCCATGGCTGCAAAAGCTCGGGCCGCATCGCAAATTGCATCACCGCAAATCGATCGCCCTCTTTTAGACGGGATATCAGTCGCATCGCTACTGCTCGCGTCGCGTTTGTATCTTTTAACCCGAGTTGATTTCCGGTATCGAGTAACAGGAGAACGTTGCTGGGCAGATGGCGAATGCTGCGAATCTGTTGAGGTTGTCCATCTTCCAAAACCAGCACCTCGTCAATTTCCACCCCGGCATCGTAGTTGCCGGCCTGATCCGTGGCGATTACCTGGAGGCGAACTTCCTCGGTGAAGACTTTGACCGGGTCCTGGCCTTCTTTATCTTCGGGGGGCGGCGTCGGCGATGGTTTCGCAGTTTGAGCGGGTGAGCTGGCGGCGACTGAGATCAGCAGCGTCAAACCAAGAATAATAAGTAGAGTGCGGCGCAAATTGTTCTCCTCAACTGGTGAAGGTGTGCGAGGGTTTGATGCGTGCGCGGCTGCCGGGCCGTTGCCTTCGGAAACTCAACCGCCGGATTTTCTCGCCTGAGCTTGAACGGCAGTGATGGCAATGGCGTCAACGATATCTTCCGGTTTGCAGCCGCGGGAAAGATCGTTCGCAGGACGGTCCAAGCCCTGCAAAATCGGGCCAATAGCCGTCGCTCCAGCCAGACGCTCGGTCAGTTTGTACGCGATGTTGCCCGCCTGTAGGTCGGGAAAGATGAGCACGTTGGCGCGGCCCGCGACCGGCGACCCAGGCGCTTTCGATTGACCGATTGCCGCGACGAGCGCCGCGTCGGCTTGTAGCTCGCCGTCGATCTCGATTTGCGGCGCCCGCGCGCGAACTGTCCGTGTGGCTTCAACAACTTTGTCGATCAGTTTGTGTTTCGCACTGCCTTTGGTTGAAAACGAGAGCATCGCGACGCGTGGCTCGGCGCCAAGCAAGGCGCGGCAAGAATCGGCTGAGGCAATTGCGATCTCTGCGAGTTCGGCGGCGGTCGGCTCGATCACGACGCCGCAGTCCGCGTAGATCATCGCGCCGTTGTGACCGACGCTTTCGTCGCGCAGCGCCATTAAGAAGAAACTCGACACCAGCTTGAAGCCCGGCCGCACCCCGATGCAGTGCAGCGCGGCGCGCACGGTGTGCGATGTGGTGTTCGTCGCGCCGGCGACCGAACCGTCAGCTCGTCCGGCGCGCACCATCAGGTTTCCGTAGTAAAGCGGATCGCGCAAAGCGTTGCGCGCTTCGTCGAGCGTCATGCCCTTTGCGCGTCGCGCTTCGTACAGCAACGAAACCATCTTTTCGAAGTCGTTAGAGCGGACGTGATCGATCACTTCGACGCCGCCGAGGTCGGCGCCTGACTGGCGCGCCGCTTCCCGAAGCTTGCCTTCCGATCCCAGCACGGTAATTCGCGCCAGCCGTTGTCGCACTGCGGCGCCGGCGGCGATTAACGTGCGGGGATCTTCACCTTCCGGCAAAACAATGTGTTGCTGATTAGAAGCAGCACGCTGGCGGATTTGATCGAGAATGGACACGGTAACTGTCAGTGGTCAGTTGTCAGTGGTCAGTTGTTTTTGAGAAGAAAGCGGGGCAAATTTACCATGACCATCGTTCGAGCCGAAAGCTTGCTAGGTTTACCGGCTCGATCTAGACTCCTCGAAAGGTTGGAACGAGCCTCTTCAGTAAGTCGTATTTCAACTGACAACTAACTCGGACGACTAACTCTGACAACTAACTACCGACTACTGACAACTAATTACCCACGATGTCCAAACTCAAACTTAAAAGCCGCATGAAGAATTTGCTCATGTTTCTGCCGAACATGATTGCGCTGTCCGGGCGACTGATGGTTGATAAGCGCGTGCCGGTCACTGAGCGCGCGTTGTTCGCTGCCGCGGTCATTTACGCGATTATTCCATTTGATTTTCTGCCGGACATGATTCCGTTTCTTGGGCAGATCGACGATCTATTCCTGGTTGCACTAACGCTGCTGCGATTGATCGGTCGCACTGACGACACAGTCGTGCGCGAGCACTGGCGTGGCGGCGGAGACATCGTTGCCCTGGCGGAATCAGCCGCATCCATTGCTCCGGCGCTGATGCCGAAGCGCGTATCGCGGGTCCTGTCCGCCAAAGTAAATCCAACCGCTGAAGGCACAGGCCTACTAGTTAAGGGTTCTAAAATGGAGCCGTTGTTCGTTGCTGAACCAGAACGTCAGATGCCGGAGGAAGACGAACACAAACGTCGTCGCCGCCGCATCCGCGAAGTGAAATCCGCCTAAGTCGTTGGTCAGGGATTTCTCCCTCTCCCTCTGGGAGAGGGAGGGGGGTGAGGGAGCGAAGCTTTAGCGCGGTCCCCACCTTAACTTCCACCGCGCGGCTGCGCCGCGCGTAGATAAGAATGCACAAGTCACGGCAGTATCGTGGAGGGTTCGCGTATTCCGGTTCGCTGGGAAGGGCGCGGAAATTACGTCAAACCTCAGCCAACGCCGAGGTATTTCTTTGGGATAGATTGCGCAACCGGAAGCTACTCGGATTCAAGTTTCGACGGCAGCATCAACTTGGCCAGTACATTGTTGACTTCTACTGTAATGAAGCCAGCCTGGTGATTGAGTGCGATGGCGGCATCCACTCCCGACCGCAAGTTTGGCATCACGATCAGGATCGTGTGGCATACATGTCGGCTCTTGGACTGCGCACGCTGCGGTTCTCAAATGAAGAGGTGTTGAATGAGACAGACCGTGTGTTGAGTGCGATCGGCGATCATCTACGCGGGGCGCAGCCGCGCGCTGGAGGTCAAAAGAGTGGTTCTCGCTAAAGCTTCGCTCCCTCACCCCTACCCTCTCCCAGAGGGAGAGGGAGATAAAGCAAACTACGCCACCGTCATTACTTTCAATTGGCGTGAATTTGTCGTTTGAGGTGTGAATGCCTGCTCGCGTGCTTCGCGCTCGGCGCGCGACACGTGACGATAAAGAATATCGCGTTGCTGGGGAGTGAACCCGGCTTCGGTGATCAAGTAACGCAGCATCTCTTCCGACGCGCGATTGTGCGCTCCCGCGGCCGAGACAACGTTCTCTTCGATCATGATCGAGCCCATGTCGTTCGCGCCGAAACGCAGCGCGACTTGTCCGAGACGCAGGCCCTGCGTCAGCCAGGACGATTGGAAGTTTTCAATGTTGTCGAGAAACAGCACTGAAACCGCGAGCATTTTCAGATAATCAATTCCGGTTGGCTCGTCCTTAATCTTTCGTCCCAGCGCGGTGTTCTCACGCTGAAACGTCCACGGGATAAACGCGAAGAAGCCTCCCGTTTCATCCTGAAGATCGCGGATCCTTTGCAGGTGACGCACGCGATGCTCGACGCGATCGCCGATGCCGAACATCATCGTCGCGCTCGAGCGTAATCCAACTTTGTGTACAGCTCGCATGACGTCGAGCCATTCGTCCGTCGTGCATTTTGTCGCGACGCGCTTGCGAACTTCGTCATCGAGAATCTCGGCGCCACCGCCGGGCAGACTGTAAAGCCCCGCGTCCTTCAGCCGCCGCATGATCGTTTCGTAATCGAGCCCGGTTATCAGATGGATGTTGTGAATCTCAGGCGGCGAGAAGCAGTGCAGTTGAAATCCGGGATACTTCGCGCTGAGATTTCGTAGCAGATCTTCATACCACTCGATGCCGAAATCGGGATGCAACCCGCCCTGCATCAGAACGCCCGTGCCGCCCAACGCGATTGTCTCGTCAATCTTTTCGCAAATCTCTTCGAGCGTGCGCACATAAGTGTCCGGCGCGCCCGGCCGTCGATAGAACGCGCAAAACGTGCAGACTACGTTGCAGACGTTCGTGTAGTTAACGTTTCGATCGATGATGTAGGTGACGATGTTGTCGGGATGCTTACGCTTGCGAACCTCGTCCGCCGCCGCGCCGATTTTCGCGACGTCGTGCGATTCGAGCAGCGCCGTGCAGTCGCCAGTGGTCAGTCGTTCACCGGCGAGCGCGCGGTCGAGGATGGGTTGAATGTCGGGCGTCGTCACGTCTGTAGTCTATTTAGTTGCCGGGCAATAGTACAACCTGCTCACGACTTGTCGCGATCGGGCCAGGAAGCTGGCCGGTAAGATGTGACATCGTGGTGAAGTAATGTCGGGCATCCGGCTAATCGCAGCCCACGAAAAGGACGGAGTTGAGGGCCTGACTGGCTTTAAGTCTGCTAACTTACGGAACAATTCTCAAAACCGGGCGTCCAGTAGTTAGTCGGACAATTTTTGTGGCCGTCGGGAAACGTCGAGGTTATTAGGCGCTTCAAAACAACGAATCAAGTCACTCGTCAGATCACTTTGAAGAGAACACCGGCGTTCGCAAGTTCGGCCCGTTTCATCGTTCTCAACCCAAGCGCCGCGGTTATAAGAAAGGAAGTGGCGATGTACCAACGACTCGCATTGCTCCTGCTTCTCACTCTGGTTCTGCTGATCTTGCAAACAACGCATGGGCAAGTGATCCAACATCGGCCAAACAGTGCGCCTGCCCCTTCACCCTCGCCCACGGTTGACCCCGCGATTGAAAAGAAAGCATTGGATTTGCTCGAGTCGATTTCGGAGCAGTCTGCCAGGTTTCACTCAGCCGTGAACCGAATACGGGCGTCTGCCGCGATTGCGGACTTGCTGTGGCGGAGGGATGAAAACCGCGCGCGCGCCCTGTTCAGTGCCGCAGCCACGCAACTCGCGACGCATATTGCCGAAACAGATTTTGGCGACATCGAGCGTTATCAGGACGTTTCCAGGATCCAGGAGCTTCGGCAGAATTTGGTGATGCGAATCGCCGCGCACGATCCAGAAATGGCGCTGGCTGTACTTCGACAAACTCGCTTACCCGCGGCGGTCACCCGCCAAGGGCATCCTCAGCACGAAGTCAGCCTCGAGCTTACTCTGGCGAATCTCATTGTCGCAAAGAATCCGGAACTCGCGTTAAGAATTGCACGCGCCAGCCTGTCGCGTGGTGTTAGCTGGAACCTCAGTTCGCTGTTGTCGCAACTGGCGCAAAAGGACGTTAAGTCGGCGCAAGGTTTCCATGGCGAAATAGTCGCCCGTTTGAAAAGCGATGACCTTAGTAAGAATTCAGAGTCGGCAAATTACGCTTTGCACCTTTTAAATTCGTTCCAGCCACCACAAGCGGATGAAGAGACGTTTCGGGAACTTTTCACGATGGTGCTTTCTTCAATACTCAGCCTCAATCGCGAAACGCAGAACGGCATCAACATGGCGCAAAACTTTTATCACCACCTGGATGGGCTTATGCCGCTGGTTGAGAAGTATGCCCCTTCTCGCGCCACAGACCTCCGTACCTGGTCGCGAACGGTAGAACGCACGCTCGATCCCGGCATGCAAATGTATAAAGAGCTAAGTCGTCTCAGTCAGACGGCAAGCATCGACGACATCCTGGCGTTGGCTGAAAAGCAACCATCTGAATTCAAGACTATGGCGTATCAGCATGCGGCTGGGAAAGCATTGACAAGCGGGGATGTGACTCGTGCCAAAGAAATCATCGAGATGATCCCGGATCTGTTTCAACGCCGGCAGATGCAAGATCAGCTCGAGGCGCACAGTGCGAGAAATTTAAAAGGCGACGACAAGCTGACCTCCGCGCGCGCCTTAATTGAGAAAGCCCGAACGATAACGCGAAAGGTCGAGTTAATAGCGCAAATCACGAATTCACTTGCCGCTACTAATAAGACCGAGGCGCTTGAGCTGCTAAATGACGGAAAGATTCTCGTCACGGCGATGCCGCCGTCAGCAGAGCAAGTGAAGGCCCAACTGCGCCTGGCCCAGGCCTACGCAGCGATTGACCCCGATCAGACCTTTGCGATTGTTCAGCCATTGATCATTCGGCTGAATGAGTTGTTGGCGGCCGCTGCTGTCCTGGACGGCATAGATTTTCGCTATTTGAAAGACGGCGAATGGGAAATGCCGGGCGTGAATAATCTTGGCATGATCGTGAGCAGACTAAACCAAATCCTTACCGTCCTCGGCCGGATCGACTTCGATCGAGCGCTCTCGCTCGTCGAGCAGATAGACCGGCCGGAAATCCGCACCATGATCCAAATCGATATGGCCCAGGTAGTACTGACTGGTGGGTCGGCGAACTACCCGTTCAATGGGCCAATCATGTTGAGATCCCACCACATAATGAATTGACGGCGACTAATCCCAGACCACCGGTGAGCGGGAGCGGATGCTCCCGTGCGACCGCTGACCTCAGCGAAAATCACGGACAAGGTTGTCGACCGCGCGTGCTGCGAATAGTATTCTGCTGAGCAGATGTCGCGACCGCTAATCATCGCTATCGACGGCCCGTCAGGTTCCGGCAAGTCCACGCTCGGCCGGATGCTGGCGCGCGAGCTGGGCCTGCTTTACATCGATACCGGCTCAATGTATCGGGCCGTCGCGCTAGCGGTGATCCAATCTGCGATCAAAGAGACTGATGATGTCGCGGTGGGGGTCCTGGCAGAGCGCAGCGACATCGATCTCGCGGGCGATCCGGATTCATTACGCGTGAAGCTGAACAATCGTGACGTGTCTGATCGGATTCGCGACGAAGATGTGACACACATTTCTTCGATCGTCTCGACATTTCCGGCCGTACGCCGCGCGATGGTGCTCCGGCAACGTGCGATGGGCGAGCGCGGCGCAGTGATGAACGGCCGCGACATCGGCACGGTCGTTTTTCCCAACGCCGACGTAAAATTCTTTCTCGATGCGGCCATCGAAGAAAGAGCGGAACGCCGGCTCGCAGAAGAGCGTGAACACAATCCGGCGGCGACGTACGAGCAGACGCTGGCTGACATCACTGAACGCGATCGCCGCGACACGACCCGCGAGGATTCGCCTTTGGTCGCGGCTGAAGACGCCATCATTGTGGATTCCAGCGGCATGTCGATTGAGGACGTGTTTCAGAAGATGATGGTGATCGTGAAGGAAAGGACCGCAATATGAGAATTCCAACGTTCACGTTCAAGAATGAAGCGATCTGGATGGTCGTCTTTCCTCTAGCGCCAGCAGTCATCGGATTCGTGTTGCTCGTGGTGTTTTGGCTCCTGCGGTCAGCGTTCTAAAATTCGCATTCCGAAATCCGCAATTCGAAATCGCTTTATGTTCACCGGCATCATTGAAGAACTCGGACGCCTGCGCGAAATAGAACGTCGCGGCGAGGACGCACGCATCGTTATTGAAGCGCGCGCGGTCACCGAAGGTTCGCGTGATGGCGATTCTATTTCAGTTAATGGGGTGTGTTTGACCGCGCTCGAAGTCACGCCGGATTCTTTCGCGGCTGACGTTTCGAAAGAGACTCTGTTCCGCTCGACGCTGGGCAAACTGCAGGCTGGCTCGCCGGTCAATCTCGAACGCGCCGTGACACCGGCCACGCGGCTCGGCGGGCATATCGTGCAAGGGCACGTTGATGCACGCGGGAAGTTTCTCGCTTCGGAAAATCACGGCGATTCGTGGACGTTTCGCTTCGCGTACCCGAAAGAGATTGCCCGTTACCTAGTCTTAAAAGGCTCCGTCGCGGTGGAAGGCATCAGCCTCACGATTGCTAACCTCACGAACGACTATTTCGAGATCGCCGTGATTCCAAAGACGCTGGAACTGACAAACTTTTCGCATCTGCAGCCGGCGGACGAGGTCAACCTCGAGGCTGATGTGATTGCAAAGTATGTGGAACGAATTCTCAGTAACACCTCGCTTCAGCGAGGTGGCGCCGGGGCGGGGACGACTTGAGCCGTTTCAACGGCTTTTCTTGAAAACGGTTAAAACCGTTGGCGAAAAAGGTCACGCCGATCACCTCGCTGAAGCGAGGTGTGAATGAGATAGCATCGCCGGTCGCCAAAATCCGTCTCGCGCGTTAACATATTCCGAACCGAATTCCAGATTCCAAATTACAGATTTCAGACCAGTATTTGAAAAATGTCTTTTGCTTCCATTCCCGACGCCGCCGCCGACATTCGCGAAGGGCGAATGGTCATTATCGTGGACGATGAAGACCGCGAGAATGAAGGCGATCTGGTCTGCGCGGCTGAGAAAGTCACTCCTGAAATCATCAACTTTATGGCGCGGCATGCGCGCGGGCTAATTTGTCTGCCGCTGACTGAAGATCGCTGCGACGAATTACATCTGGCGCCGCAGGTGGCCGACAACACTTCATTTCTCGGGACCGCATTCACAGTTTCAATCGAAGCCCGCCGGGGCGTGACCACGGGAATCTCGGCCGCCGATCGCGCGACGACGATTTTGACGGCCGTCGATTCGCGCACAAAGCCGCAGGACCTGGCGCGACCGGGTCATGTGTTTCCGCTGCGCGCGAAAAAAGGCGGCGTGTTGGTGCGACCTGGCCAGACTGAAGCGGCGGTGGACATCGCACGCATTGCCGGTCTTTATCCCGCCGGCGTCATCTGCGAGATCATGAACGAAGACGGCACGATGGCGCGTATGCCGCAGCTCAAGGACTTCGCGGTCACGCACGGCCTGAAGATCATCACCGTCGCCGATCTCGTTCGTTATCGAATTCAAAAGGAAGTGCTCGTGCGACGCGCCGTCGAAACTAATCTGCCGACGGTTTACGGAAAGTTTCGCGCCATCGCTTTCGAGAACACAATCAACGGGGACGTGCATTTGGCGATGGTGATGGGCGACGTGCGCACCGACGACCCGGTGATGGTGCGCGTCCACACTGAGAACGTCACCTGCGACATGTTCGGCTCGACCATCGACGACACGGGCTACCAGCTTCGGCGCGCGTTGGAGAAAATTGCGGAAGCAGGCCTGGGCGTCGTGCTTTACTTGCGGCAAAGCGAGCACGGTCTGGATCTAATTCACCAGTTGCGGACCTATGCGCTGATGCAGGAGCGCGGCGCCAGCAAACGCGAAGCGAGCGCGGAAACCGGCTACGGGCTCAATCGCGACTACGGCATCGGCGCGCAGATTCTGCATGAACTTGGTCTGCGGAAGATTCTTCTCCTGACAAATCACCCCCCAAAGATTTCCGCAATCGAAGGCTTTGAATTGGAAGTGGTTGGTAACGTCCCGCTCGGCTCCCCCGCAGAGTCTGAAGTGGCCCAGACTTCAGTCTGTGACTCAGAAGAAGCGACAGTACGCTGACGCATTTTTCTCAAAAGCATCACAGACTGAAGTCTGTGCCACTATTGCCTTGAATTTCCCCTGTTTTCAGTTTAGAAAAGACAGAAGTCAGATGTCAGACATAAGAAGTCAAACTTTATAGCGGTAGCTGACATCTGACTCTCTGACCTCTGACTTCTAGTTTTACGGCTCTCCTGTAAAATCTCAGTTACTGTTCAGCCGTGGTCACGACTGCCGGTTAATGCCTGTGAACGATCAAGAGCCTGCCGAAACTAAACGTAGCGCGTCGCCGTCGCCCTCACGCCGGCGCCGGTTCATCAACCGCCGCAACACCATCATTGTCGCTATCGTCGCTGCGGTCGGCATCGTTGCGCTGATTCTGATCGGCCTGTTGAGTTACCGGTTCGGTTACGTCGATGCGTACATCGCCGGTCAGGTAAAGAACACGCTTGCGACGTACGGCGTGCGCGCCGAGATTCGCGAGTTCCGCACCGTTTTATCCGCCGGACCGCAAACCGTCGAGATGCTCGGCGTCGAACTTTACGACGCCCAAACCGGAGAGAAGCTCGGCAAGATCGATCGGATGGTCGCGACGGTCCGCATCGAGGACCTGTACGCGCTCAACCTCCAGCGCAACATCAACCTGAAGGATTTGCAGATCGAAGGGCTCGAGCTGTGGGTCAACTTCGACGCGCAAGGGCAATCCAACTTCCGCAACTTACGGATGCCGCCGCCCGAACCGAACCAACGAATTCTGTTTGCGTACTCAACCGCGCATATCGATGTGAAGAATGCGCTGATTCACTATGGCGACGCGCTGCACAGTTTGTCGGGCGAAGCGCGCAACTTGCGCGCGACGATTCAGCCTGACGATCCGAACGCGCCGGCCGAAAGCTGGATGAACACGGTGACGATGAGCGCGACTAACTCGACGCTCGCGTACGATGGCCGCCCCATCAACAACATCGACATCGAAGCGCGTGGCCGTGTCAATCAAATTAGGGCTGAGATTCACGAGTTGAAGCTCCGATCACCGGTCGCTGAAGCCACGTTGAGCGGCGTGATGGGTGACTGGCGAAAGCTGCAATACAACTTCAACGTTACTTCCACGGTCGATCTCACTCAGCTTTCCGATGTGCTTGCGACCGGCACGGCGCTGCGCGGCGTTGGCAACTTCACCGCGACGATCACCGGTGAAGGCGAGAAGTATCAGATCAATGGCGGCGTGAAATCCGATGCGCTTGCCGCCGGCAACATTCGTCTGCAAGGGCTGAATGTCACGGCGAAAGGATCGGGCCAGGGTGAAAGCTACGACTTTAACGGACGCGCAGTCGCGCAGCTTCTGACGGCCGGCGACTTTCAATTGAACGGGGTGCAATTGACTGGCGGGGTGATGGGCACCGGTTCAGACTTTCGCTGGGTCGGTGAACTGCGCGCGGCGGCTGAGAAGAGTTACGGCACAACGATCACCGGACTAATTCTGCGCGATGCCGTCGCTGAATATCGCGCCGGAATTCTCACCGCGTCCGCTCCTCAACTAATAGGCAGCACGCTCACAACCGCAACCGCACGGGTCTCAGGTATCCAAGCCAACGACATTCGCGTCAGATCCGAAAACGGTGTCACAACTGCGACTGCCGCGACGGCGAAAGCCGGCAAGATTCAGTCGAAGGACGCGACCATCGATGGGGTGACCGCAAAGAACATCGCCGCGAACAGTCGGGGCGACGTCACGACCATCACCGTGCAGGAAGTGCAAGTCGGCGCCATCAACGCATCGGGAGCGCAAACCGGCAGCATCAACATTGCCGGCGTGAGGCTGGCGATTCGCAACGGGCGCGTTCAGGGCACAACCAACGACATCAACGCGGGAACGGTGAAGCTTGAGAACGGTCAGGTCGAGAATGTGAAACTGGCGCGGCCGGCCTTTACGCTTGAACCTTCCGGACGTTATCGCGCCAGCGCGGATCTGAGTTTGGGTGGCGGCGTGCTCGGCGAAATGAAACTTGGCCCGGCGCGTGCCGCGGTCGTCGCCTTGAGCGATCGGATCGAACTGAAGGATTTCGTCGCTGAAGCGTTGGACGGACGCGCCAGCGGCAACGCCACGATTGCGCTGACAAAAACAGGCGCATCGCGAGTCTCGACCGACTTCAACAATTTCGATCTCGCCGCGATCATCGCCGTTCTTTCGGGACGCGCGGTGCCCGTTTCCAGTCGCGCCACCGGTCGCGCGGAGCTGACTTTCACTGGTAAAGACTTGGCGACCGCGACGGGAAACGTGAACGCGCAGTTACAGGGGGCGCCTTCCACCACCGATCTCGCGCCGCTCTCTGGCGACGTCGCGGTCACCGCCAATCGCGGAGTCTTTCAGATTCAGCGCGCGAACCTGCAAACGACCGCGACCAGACTCAACGCTTCCGGGCAGTTCTCGATCGAAGAGCCGATTTCGAACCTGCGCGTCGATGTTGCTTCAACTGACGCGTCTGAGATTCAACACTTGCTGATTTCTTCCGGCGCTTTGTCTGACGTCGCAGAGCAATTTAGCACTTACGGAATCGATCTCGCCGGGAAACTAAATTTCAACGGCACGTTGGCCGGCGCGTTGAAAGATCCGCTGGTCACCGGTCATGCCGAACTTGGCTCGCTGATCGTCAACGGACGCGACCTCGGATCGCTAAACGCGGACATCGCCACCACGGCAACTGAAACGCGAGTGAATAACGGACGTCTGATTCAGCCGAACGGCGGCGGCGCGCAGTTCGCGCTGGTGATTCCGCGCACCGGCGAAAGCAACACGTCGATCGACGCGACGCTCGATCGAATGAACACCGCCAATTTGCTTGCTGCCCTGCCGATGGCCGGTGGCACGCGAGGTCAATTCGTCAACACCGAAGGCGAAGCGTCAGGCTCAGTAAAAATCAGCGGCATTCCCAACAAGATGACCGGTGTTGCCGACCTGCGTTTCGGCAAAGGACGTCTGGCCGGCGAGCCGCTTCAGAGTCTGACCGCGCGCGCGACGTTTGCCGGTTCGACCGTGAACATCGAGAGCATTGACGCGGCCTTCGATGCCGGGCACATAGTCGGGAGCGGCAAGTACGACACGGAAACGAAGGCATTCGACGTGAAGTTCAGCGGCGAGGGCGTCCAGATCAAGCGGCTGGCAGCGCTCGCGGACCGTCCCGGGATGCCGAAGTTCGGCGGCACTGCAAAGCTGACGGCCACCGCGTCAGGAATTTTCACGGACATCACGAGCTATCAAATCAACTTCAACGCCGAGAGCACGGACGTCACTATCGACGACCGACCCGCGGGCGCGTTGAAACTTGCCGGTGTCACTGAGAACAAACAGCTCAACATTACTTTCAGCACGACCGGATTACTTGGCGAGCAGCCGCAGACGGTCACCGCGCGCGTCGATCTCTCAAACGAAAAACTTCCGGCCGCCGTCGAATCGAACATTACCGGCGCGGATCTGACTCAGCTGTTGAAGATCCTATTGCCCGAAACCCAAGTTCCCGTCACCGGCCGTGCGAGCGGCACGTTGAAACTCTCCGGCAACCTGATGACTGAAAACGAAGAGGGCGAAGAGGTCTTTTCGTGGCGCGGTCTCACCGGCTCAGCCACGTTCACTGAACTAACCGTGAGCGTCGCTGACGTTCAGCTCGCGCCGACCGGTCCCCTCGTCATTGATTTTGCGGGGAATGAAGTCACGTTTCGCGAGACGCGCTTTACCGGTCCGGGAACGAACGTGAAGGTGGCCGGAACCGTTGCCATCGGCGCGGGCGGCCGTCAAAACCTGGCCATCGATGGCGATGTGAATTTGCGGGTGTTCAGCGGTTTGTCGCCCGATGTTTTCTCTTCGGGAGTCGCGAGGCTTTTGCTGCGCATCACCGGCAGCTACGAAGATCCACGCTTTTTGGGAACCGGGGAAGTTAACGGCGCCTCAATCTCCGTCTTCTCGGGTGACCAGACGATCACGGTTTCAAATCTGAAGGGTTTAATCAGATTCAATTCGAATCAGGCCCAGATCGAGCGGCTGGAGGGAACGTTGGGCGGCGGCAAAGTTACGGTATCGGGCGGCGCTTTGCTGGCCGGCTCGGCGCGCGGACGTTTTGCCTTCAACGCGCGCGGCGAGAATGTGACGCTCAACTATCCGAAAGATTTTCGCTCAACCGTCACCGCTGATCTTTCTTTGAACGGAGACATGACCAATCAGTTCATCACCGGCTATGTGAACGTGAAGCGGACTGAGTACACGAAGGACATCGATCTCGCAGATCTTATCGATCAACGGCCTGAGACTACCATCGAAGAAGGCGGCCAGTTCTCGTTTGCCGAAACCGCGGTGCTCAGCGGCCTCAGGGTTGAAGGACGCAACGCGCTCGTCATGCGTAACAACGTCGGCAACGTCGTCGCGTCCATCAACCTGCGTCTCGATGGCCCGATCGGCGCGCCCGTTATTCAAGGCCGGGTAACGGCGACGAGTGGCACTTTGAACTTCCGCAACAGTCCTTACGAGATTACGCGTGGGCTGGTCGATTTTCCGGGACGACTCAGCGCCGATCCGATTCTCAACATCGCGGGTGAATCGGTGATTCGCGGTTATCGCGTCAGGGTGGCCATCACTGGTCCTCTTTCGAATCCGAACACCACAGTCGGTTCTGAGCCGGCTTTGCCGCAGGCTGACGTCGTTTCGTTGATTCTGACTGGTTCGTTGTCTTCGAGTGAGCAGAACACTTCGGTGCTGGCGCAGTCGGGCTTGGG
Source organism: Pyrinomonadaceae bacterium (assembly GCA_049273695.1). Taxonomy (GTDB): domain Bacteria; phylum Acidobacteriota; class Blastocatellia; order Pyrinomonadales; family Pyrinomonadaceae; genus UBA11740. The sequence goes on along the minus strand of JBASRE010000042.1, from coordinate 9,969 downwards.
CACCGCGGCGAGCTTGTTAACGGACGCGATCATCAACACGCCGATATCGCGCGCCACCAATAAACTTTTCGGTTTAAGCCGGCTGGAGATCAATCCGGTTATCAGTGGAACCGGCGCGACACCGACGGCGCGACTTACTGTCGGACAACGCATCAGCAAGGACGTTACGGTGACCTATTCGACCAGTCTGGCGTCGGATCCGAACCATGTGCTGGCCGTCGAGTATCGCGTCTCGAATCGTTTGTCATTCATCGCGCAGTACGAACAAGGTTCGCAGCGGAATCTGAGCAACCGCAACAACAACTTCAGTTTTGAGATCAGGTTCAGGAAGAGATTTTGAAAAGACAGAGGGCAGCGGGCAATAGGCAAAAGGCAGTAGGCAGAAAGCAGAAGGCAGAGGGACGAGACGTCTCTTTCGGCCTTCTGCGTTCTGCCCGCTGTCTACTGTCCTTCTGCCTTTTGCTTACTGCCTTCTGCCTTCTGCCTTCCGCTGCCCGTGCTCAGGTTGGTGACTACGAACACCGTCCCATTGCTTCCGTCGACGTCGTGCTCGAAGGCACGCCGGCCGATCCTTCTGCTCAAGCTGAGTTCCTGTCGGTGGTGCGAATCAAAAGCGGCGGTGAATACACGGCGGTCGCAGCGCGACAGTCGCTGCACGACTTGTTCGCTTCCGATCGCGTCGCGAACGGGCGCATCGAAGTCACCGAGGTTCAGCCGGGCAGCGCGAACAGTCCCATTCGCGTCCGCTTTGTCATCACGAGACAGCTGGTGATTGCGGGAGTCACCGTCCGCGTGGGCGAGGCGACCGGGGTTCCGATCGCGACGGACGAGATTCGGGCGCGCCTGAATCTGCTTGAGCCCGGACGAAGATTTTCGTTGCAGGCGATCGAACGAAACGCCGACGAGATTCAGGCTTATCTGCGCGATCGTGGTTACTACAACGCGACCGTCGAACATACTGAAGAACTTGATCCGACAGACTCGACCGGCACGCGGCGGCGCGTCATCTACGCGGTAACGCCGGGCGCGCCCGCGCGCGTCGCGACATTTATCATCGACCAGAAACTTGACGTTGAAGCCGTCCGTCCGACTTTGAAACTTCAGCCCGGCGCGCTGTTTACGCGCGACATACTGGGCGAAGACGTGAACCGGATTCGGCAAGCGCTGCTCGCCAAAGGTTTTCTATCACCAACGCTGGACGACCCGCGTGTCGTGCGCGATCCCGATACGAACGAGATCAACATTAAAGTCGAAGGCAGTCCCGGTCCGCTCGTTACCATTGCTTTTAAGAACTACGAGCTCAAAGAGAAAACCCAACGCGAGTTGCTGCCGCTGAAGCGCGAAGGCAATCTCGACTACTCAGTGATTGAAGAAGGCGGGCGCCGCGTGCGCAATCGTTTGCAGGAAGACGGCTACTTCTTTGCTGAGATCACGCCGGTATGCACGGTGACTCCGCCTGGGCCAAACACCGTGGACAACGGATCGAATGAAACCTGCCGCAACCTTGTGCCCGAGGGGTTGACCGGTCACACGGTCAATGTCACCTACGATGTGACGCTAAACCGCCAGCTCAAACTGACCGACATTCGCATCACTGGAACTGACGAAGTTTCGCCGGAGGACATTGCCGATTACCTGAAGTCGCGCAAGGCGAACGCACTTTCGTTCCTCCCCTTCATCGGCGGACTGGGACGCGGCTTTACCAGCAACGCGATGCTCGAAGAAGACCGCCGCACGGTCGAAGCCTACATGAAAGAAGTGGGTTACCGGCGTGTGAAAGTGACGGTGCTGCAGGGTATTTCGCTCGCCGGCGAAGATTTGATCATCACCTTCAATGTCGAGGAAGGGCCGCTGACGCGCGTCGCGGAAACCGAAGTTCGCGGCGCGACAGTTTTCGATCAGGCGCGTCTGCAAAAAGAGATCTCGATTGTGAAGCAGGCGCCTTACTCGCGTTCGCAGGTGCGCGGCGATGCGGCCCGCTTGCTGAACCTGTACGCACGCGAAGGCTACATCGAGGCCGACATCCGCGTCGCGGTTGACGAATTGCCAAATCAGGGCGAAGACGAACAAGTGCGCGTCGTCTTTAACGTGACAAGGGAAGGCGCCAAAGCAATCGTCAACGACATTCTGGTCAACGGCGTGACCGGCAGTGCCGGTACGCAGCGCAAAAAGCGCGACGCGATCATTCGCGCGATTCCGTTGCATCCCGGCGATCCTTTACGCGCCGATCGCATCACCGAAGCCGAACGCGCGCTGTACATGACCGATGCTTTCCGGCAGGTTCTGATTAGCCAACAGCCCGCAGGTGAAACGCCGACGGGCGAGAAAAAATACGACCTCGTCATCGATGTGGAAGAAACGAAGCCGCGGGTGATTGAATACGGCGGCGGCTTTTCGACCGACACGGGCGCGCTTGGTTTGATGGAGCTGACGAACGTCAATTTCATGAACAAGCTGCGCACCGCGGCCGTTCGCCTGCGCGGCAGCCAACGTCAGCAGATCGTCCGTTTCGAGTTTCTCGACCCGCGGTTCGCTCGCTATCGCAAGGATCAATTCGCACCGCTCGCTCTGTCGCTTCAATATTTCCGCGATTCGACGATCACGCGCTTTTTCCGCTCAACAATCGATCGCGGCACGTTTGGGATCGTGCAGCGCGTGGATGAGGATGGGAATCCGATTGACCAGTTTGGCAATCGTACCGGTGACGCTGAAATCGATCGGCTGACTTTCACGGCTGAGACGCAGCGCGTCCTCAGCCAGAAACGGCACAGCATCCTGTTCCTGCGTTACGTGTACGAGGACGTACGCCTCCGCAACATCGAGAGTCTGCTGCTCAAAGACGTCCTGAGGCCCGATCAAGTTGTGCGCATGTCGCGCTTCGGAACTTCGTTTGTCATGGATACGCGCGAGCGATGCGAACGGCGTTTACCGGGCGTCGTCGTTAGCGGCGAGGATGAGCGTATTCGCTCCGGCGAGGTCTGCCGCTACAACCAAACCGACGCGACGCGCGGGCATTTCTTGTCGGGGGATTTCAGTTGGGCGGCGAAGGCCCTGGGCGGCAACACTTCGTTCATGCGTTTTCTTTCGACGTATCGCACCTACTACAAGTTCGGACCGCGCGGCACCGTACTGGCGGGGAACCTGACGGTTGGGCTGGCGCAGCTGTTTGACGTGCGCGATAAGAATGGCAATGGCCGCATCGACGATTTCGATCGCCTGCTACCTATCAGCGAACGGTTCTTCTCGGGCGGCTCGACTACGCTGCGTGGATATCCGTTTGAAGAAGCCGGACCGCGCCAGGTGATCGTTCCGGAAGGCGAGTTCCGCGACCGAGACGATAATGTGATTAGACTTGATCCATTTACGGTGCCCATCGGCGGCAACGCTGAGGTCGTAGCGAATCTGGAAGCGCGCATCCCGCTGACCCGCGACGTGCAAATCGTGCCGTTTTATGACGGCGGCAACGTGTTCCGGAGCATCGGAGACATCTTTAGCCGGAAGCCGATCACGCCGTCAGGCAATTTCGTCGAAGATGTGAACGCGCAAAACCTGCGGGTGCGTTGGAGTCATACGGTTGGACTCGGTTTTCGATTCAAGACCCCTCTGGGCGGCGCGCTCGCGGTGGACTATGGATTTCTTTTGAATCCGTCGCGGTTCTTGATCCCGCAGAATCTGAACACGCCAAATCCGACCACAACCGTGTTCCAGATTCAGAAGGGACAATTCCAGTTCAGGTTCTCGCAGACGTTTTAGCGGGTAAGAGCAAAGTGGCAAGAGCAAAGAGTGCAAAAGAAAAGCAATGCAAATTGAAAAGTGCAAAATGAAAATTGAAAATCGACGCCTTTGGTCTTTGGTCTTAGGTCTTAGGCCTTTGCTCTTACATCTTAGGTCTTGGGGCTTTGATATTCGTTCTGTAGCCAGGTTTTCAACTTTCTTCATAAAGACCAAAAAACAAAGTCCAAAAACCAAAGACCAAAAACCAAGTTGTCCAAATTTGCATTTTTCAATTTTCAATTTTCAATTTTCAATTTTTCTCCTTTGCTCTTTACTCTTCGCTCTTTGCGCCGCGACCCAGGCGCAAACCATTCCCGACAAGATGGTCGCCAGCGTGACGAACGGCACACGCGCGACGCCCGATCTCATTGCCTATTCGGATCTCGTGTGGCAACTGGCGCTCGAACCAGATACGCCATCCTCTGAGCGGCCCAGTTCAGCGCAACTTAACCGCGCATTGCGACTGGTTGAAGATCAACTGCTGATTTTGCAGGAGGCGCGCAAGCTGCCGAGTGCCGATACGACCGAGGCGAATGCGGCCCGCGATGCTGAGGTGATCAAGAAACGCAACGAACTAGCGCAGGCATTTGGATCCGCGGCGCGACTCGAGCAACGGATGACTCGTGTCGGACTGACGAGCGAGCAACTCGATCTGATTCTGCGCGATCGCGTCATGGTCGAGCAGTACCTCGATTTTCGCTTCCGCGCCTTTGCCGTCGTCACCGATCGAGAAATTCAGGATCGCTACAACCAAAAGTACGGGCGCCTGCGCAACAGCGGGCAGATCGTTCCGACCCTGGAACAGGTGCGCGCCGAAATTAATCGCGATTTAATGGAAGAGAAGATTGAAGCCGAAATCGACAAATTCGTTGACGAATTGCGCGAGCAGCCGGGAACTGAGATCGTTGTGTTGAATCCCGTGTAGGGACAGCTCACGATTTTACATTTGGCATTTGACATCTAACATTTGGTCATTTGAAAAAGAGATGTAAAGCCGAGATCCAACAAATCGTTTCGGCGATTAACTGTAGCGAGCACTCATTGTCGAATCCGCAATTGGCACATTTCATATGTCAAATGCCAAATGTCAAATGTTCTGATGAACACGACTGAACCACCACGCACCTCCCGCCCGCGAATCGGTCTCGCCCTTTCTGGTGGCGCCGCGCGCGGTATCGCGCATGTCGGCGTGCTGCGCGCGCTCGAAGAAAACAACATTCCCATCGACGCGATTGCGGGCGCGTCGGCCGGCGCATTGATTGGCGGCGCGTACGCCGCGGGGCTTTCAATTCCCCAGCTCGAAGACCTGGCGAAGAAATTTCGCTGGCGTCACACGGGGCGGCCTTCTTTCTCACGTCTTGGGCTGCAATCGAACCAGCGCATGGAAACTTTTCTGCGCGCTATCTTGCCGGTCACGCGGTTCGAAGATCTCAAGATTCCTTTCGCCGCGCTCGCGATGGATTTGCACAGGGGCTCGGCAGTCGTCCTGCGCGATGAAGGCGACGTGCCATTTGCGATTCGCGCCAGCACCTGCATTCCCGCGTTTTACGTTCCGGTTCGCGATCCGGACGGCCGGTGGTTGGTTGATGGAGGCCTGGTCGCGAGCCTGCCGATCAGCCACGTGCGCGCATTCGACGTCGATTACGTTATCGCGAGCGATGTGAATTTTGACGGGGCCCGATTCTTTCGGGGGCCGAAAACAGCGCTGGGTGTAATGGCGCACGTCTTTGTTGCCGTCGAAAAAGTCGTCGCGAATCAGGATCGCGCTAACGCTGATGCACTGATCACGCCAAAAGTCGGTCACATTCGCTGGGATCAAACGCGGCGTGCTGACGAGCTGGTTGAGCTCGGGTACGAAGCGGCCAGCGCGGCGATGGATAAAATCAAATCGCTGATTCAGCGGGAGCCGATGGTGTCAGCAGTTTGACCGAAGTGGCTTCTTCTTTAAGTTTTCTCGGTGTCTCTATGGTGCGTCTTTCGAAGAATCTAAGCACAGAGACACAAAGGGCCCCGTGAGACACAGAGAAATCACAAAAAAGACACTCGAACAGATCACCCGGTACTGACTCCGTGCCGCATTATTGAAGCGACACGTTCCCTCCAAGAATTTCGCCCCCATTCACCGTTTCCTAGAGCTAACGGATTGAACTGATGGATCGCTCAGCGCTTGCCTCGGTGGCTTTGCGTCTGCTGACGGGAAGACTCTCGCGACAGAAGCAAAGCCCCAAACTTTCTTCAAACGCCGAATTCGAGGTGGCGCAAATAGTTAATTTGCGCGCTCGCAAGTTAGCCACTTGCGCTACCGAAAAACTTCAACTGCGGCAGAGGTCCACAGCCCAACGCTGCCGCAACCGGCTTGTCCTTCGTCGCATGCTACGAATTGCGGCGGTCGTTTGTGCCGTCGCGACAATTTCTCTCTCGGTTCTGCTGATTAGGTCGTACCGCTCGTACGCGCGCGTGGTTGATGAACGCCTGACCCACGGCTATCTCACCAGCCGCGCCGGAATCTACGCCGCGCCAAGAACGCTTCGACCCGGGCAAAAACTGACGCGCGATGGATTGGCTGTCGCGCTGCGTCGCGCGGGATACATTGAAAGCGATGCGGTGAGCGAAGTTTGGAACGGCAGCTTTCGCGTTGAAGACGCCGCCATCGAGATCAAGCCGACCAGTCGCGAAACGGTCCCGGCAGCAGTTCGTGTAAGTTTCGATCGCGACGGCCGTATCAAGGATTTACTCGGAGACGGCGTGACGCTCGATTCATTTACGCTCGCGCCTGAGTCGCTCACTAACGACGCGCTCACGAAAGGCGCGGCGCGCCGGCAACTAACTTTCAAAGACATTCCGCCGGTGCTGGTGCACGCGATTACCTCAATCGAAGACCGCCGTTTCTTTGATCATCACGGGCTGGACATTTTCGGCGTTGGCCGCGCGTTGATTCGAAACGCCGGCGAAGAACGCATTGGGCAAGGCGGCTCAAGCATCACGCAACAGCTCATCAAGAACACCTACCTGACGCCGGAACGAACCTTTCGTCGCAAGTACGCTGAAGCAATGCTGTCATTCAGTTTGGAACGGCGGCTGTCGAAGCAAGACATCTTCGCGCTGTACTGCAACGAAGTTTACCTGGGACAGCGGAATGTCGTTGGTGTGCGTGGCGTCGATCAAGCCGCGCGCGTCTATTTCGGAAAAGATTTGAAGGATGTAACGCTCGCGGAAGCCGCAACGTTGGCCGGAATGATCCAAAGCCCCGCGCGTTATTCACCCGTGCGCGCTCCCGACGAAACACGCACGCGACGCAACACGGTCCTGGGAACTATGGTGCGCGACGGTCACCTCACTCTCGCGCAGGCAGCCACTACCGCGAAAGAACCTTTGACGCTGGCTAACTTCGATCCGGCGCGTGAATCGTCAGCGCCCTACTTCGTTGATTACGCGAATCGAGCGGCACCCGCCGGCGACGAGCAACTCGTCACCACCCTCGATCTCGATCTTCAAGCCGTCGCCGAACAAGCGATCAGGAAGCAGCTCGCGCGGTTGGACGAGACTTACAAAGCGCGCGGCGCAACGCCGCAGGTGGCGCTGGTGGCTCTCGATCCCAAGTCGGGCGAGGTTTTGGCAATGGTGGGTGGGCGAGACTATGCCGAATCGCAACTCAATCGCGCGACCGACGCCAAGCGACAGCCGGGTTCGGTATTCAAGCCATTCGTTTATGCGGCAGCGCTTGAAAGCGGTATCTCGCCGCTCGCGAAGTTCACCGACGCGCCGCGATCGTTCACCTACGACCGCACGTCAAAGTATCGTCCGGCGAATTTCGGCGGCGGCTTTTCGATGCGCGACGTGCCGATGCGCGACGGGCTCATCAACTCGCTGAATGTTGTCACCGTTGATGTCGCGATGCAGACGGGACTCGCGCGCACCGCAAACATCGCCAGCGACTTTGGCCTGCCACGTCCTGAGCCGTTTCCGGCGCTGGCCCTCGGAACAACCGAAGTGACGCCGTTGCAAATGGCTGCGGCTTACGCCGTGTTTGCAAATGGCGGCCGCCGCATTGAACCGCGCATAGTGAAACAGGCCGGCGAAGTACCGCCGGGCGCGCAAGCAATTCAGCCGAGCACAGCTTTCATCGTTACCAACATGCTTGAAGGCGTCATCGATCGCGGCACCGCGACGCGCGCGCAGGCATTGATCAAGAACACTGCGCTTGCGGGTAAGACGGGCACGTCACGCGACGGTTGGTTCGTAGGCTACACGCCGAACCTGGTCGTCGCGGTCTGGGTTGGCTTCGACGACAACGAACAACTGGGAATGACAGGCGGAGAAGCAGCGCTGCCGATCTGGATGGATTTCATGAAGTCTGTCGTGGATCTGCGACCGGAGCTCGGCGGCAAATCATTTGTTCAGCCGGAAGACGTCGCGATCGTCGATCTCGATCCGAACACGAACCAGATCACGATGGGCGCTTGTCCCCAACACGAGCGCATCGCGATCCTGCTCTCGCAACAACCTACGACAGAATGTCTCCGGCACAACCCGTCCTTCGATTTCGCGGAGTCCTATGAGACTGCGGAACCCTTGATGACGAAGAACGAGCAACGTTTTGTGCATCCGGCGAGACCTCCAATCGAGAATTTCACTCGCCGTGGTGAAACTCGAGTTGATACCGATAGCTCCGGCCGACGCGTACTGGTCAACGAGATGAGAGCCCTCGGACGCTGATCCCTTTGCGATCCTTTGCGACTTTGCGTCTTGGCTGTGAAATAGCCTTATGTGACAGTGGGCGGTTCACGCAAAGGCGCTAAGACGCATCTATGAAGCAGACGTTGCTGTCAAACGGACACTACTAGCATCCCGCCGGATGCAGTTGAGCAAGTTTCGATTTGTCCGCTTGTTCGTTGACACAAAACCGAGTTAGTTGTCGTTAGCGTTACTCAGTAGATCGACAGCGCGCTGCGATCAATCATCTATTCGGTCATATTCCATGAGGTGCGATGCGCTCTCTGCCGTGACCATTTGGTAATGACAGAGGCTGGCTGCTCAATCAAAGTGGCAGGCACTTTAGGCCTATGCGTCTTGCCGAGCAAGCCGAGCTGCGACAGCGCGACGTTGGAACTCTGCATAGTCAATGCGGTCGCGCAAAAGGATGTAACTGCGAATCAACAGCTTCCTGGCCACCGCCACTTTCGCTTTAGCTTTACCGTGCCGGTGGAGCAGTCGCAGATAGAAGCGCTTCAGTTCCGGGTCGCCTTTGCAGGTGGTCTGGGCTGCTTCTATCAAGAGGAACCGCAGCACCCGAGAGCCGGCTTTGCTGATCCCGAGATAGCGTTTCTTTTCTCCTGACGAACGCTCCTTGGGATCGAAACCAACGTAAGCTGCCACTTTGCGTTGATTGCTAAAACGCGCGATCGGTTCGAGCGTATGCACCAGCCCGAGCGCCGTCAGTAACCCGATGCCGGGATGAGTGCGTAAGCGTTCGACACGCTCATCACCGGCCGCCTTTTGTTCGAGCCAGGTAACGGCTTCCAGGATGCGCTGGTTCAAAGGCTCGAGCGCGGCCAGCCATTGCTCGCGTTGGTACTGCATCATGGGCGACATCGTGACACTCTGCAGTTGCGCCAGGCCCGCGCGGGTGAATAACTTAGCCCGCAACGACAGTCCCGATTGGATCGATAACGCTTGCAGGCTGTTCTTGATGATCGTCCGCATCTGCACAAGCTTGTGACGGTACCGCAGCATGCGCAGAATCTCGCGGCTGGTCACCGACGGCCGGTGAATCCGCGGAAACTCCCCGTGGAGCAGCAAGTCGAGAATCAGCTCGGCATCGCGGCGATCGTTCTTCTGACGGCGCCGCGCTCGCCGCCGAATCTCGGTGGCATCGCCCAGCCACACTTCGTGGCCGAGCTCTTCCAGCAGTTGTTCGAACCAGGGACTGTAACCGCTGGCTTCCAGTCCCACTAATACTGGTCCGCTGAACTGTGCATAGAAAGCTTTCAGTTCAGCCTTGTTCTGATGTTTGAGTTCGTGGGTTGACATCACCCCGTCCTCAGTTGTCAAAGAGCAGACCGTTTGCTGCCGTGCATGAAAGTCGACGCCGCAATATACTCTGTAGTCCATAGCAGGTGTCTCCTTTCGGTTTTGTGTCACCCGCAAGTCTAATCGCTCGCGGTTCGAAAGGGCACCTGCTTCATCACATCAAAG
>JBASRE010000026.1:0-4151 GCA_049273695.1 Pyrinomonadaceae bacterium | reverse complement strand
AGTCAAGACTTCACACTAAGTCAGCGCCGAGGTTTGGCTTCCCACGGTGATCTGTTAGCCAAGCGCCACTTTCGCGAAGGAGAAACATATGAAAAGAACATGCGCGGTAATTGCACTCGCACTTCTGGCGGGTGTTATCACGGTAACGTCTCTAGGAAACCGGCCCGCCGACGTGATCGCCTCGCCGGCTGTACCGGTTCAAGCCAAGCCTCAAGGAGAGGGCGACACTGATGCTCTCTTGCTGAGCTGCATGGATTACCGCCTGGTCCATGACACCGCGGAATATATGCAGAACGAACGGCACCTGCTGAACAGATACGATTATGTGATCCTGGCAGGCGCGTCGTTGGGCGTGAACAACAGGACGTATCGGAATTGGGGCCGGACCTTCTGGCAACATCTGGAGACCGCGATTGACCTCCACCATATCCATGAGGTGATTATCATGGACCATCGCAATTGCGGCGCGTACAAGCTTCTGCTGGGAAGAGATTTTCCGCCGGATCCTACCGACGAGCAGCGCCGGGAAGAAACCAGGGTCCACAAACGGCAATTGGATAGGCTTGCCAAGGCCATTCACAGCAGACGTGCGGACCTCGATGTGACGACTCTGTTGATGAACCTCGACGGCACAGTCGAAGAGATCGGCAAGATTAAGGGAAAGCCAAAACCAAAGCCAAAGGAGTAAGCAGTAGGCAGGTAAAACCGCGAGCGATAACCGTGTTGAGTAATCAACTCTGGTTCCGCACCTGGATGGAACGCCGAAAGGCGTTCGCAAATCCAGCCCAGGGCAACGCCCTGGGCGTTTTGGCTTACTCAAGGTTCCGTCAAACCGCAAGCCGAGACGAATCGCTGATTCGCTCGGCTTAATTTTTTGAGGGGGTAGTGTCCGGTTTTAAGTTGTTCTCTGTGTCTCAGTGGGTTCTCTGTGCCTCTGTGGTGAAATATCCAACCAAAAAACTCAGCACAGAGACACGGAGCATTTCACTGAGACACAGAGCGAAGGCGAGTTAGGAGGCTACGATTGCGCCTGCCTCGCTAAGACAAAATTTGCCGAACAAAATCGTTCCCGCCTCGTAAAGACATTCTTTGCGCCACCATAGCGCCGGAATCTCACGAATCGAAAAGGAATACGGGCACTCAAATGAAACTCAGATTTTTTTCAACCGCTCTTCTAATCATTGCACTGTCCAGCGCGGCTTTTTCGCAAACTCTGGATAAAGCCAAGCTCGACAAATTTCTCGAGACACTCGCCGAAAAGAACAAGGCCATGGGAAGTCTGGCGATTGCCAAAGACGGGAAGATTCTTTACACGCGCGCCATCGGTTACAGCCACATCAATGGAGCCGAAAAGACCCCCTCGGCCGTCACGACCAAATACCGAATCGGCTCGATTACCAAAATGTTCACCGCCGTGATGGTGATGCAGCTTGTCGAAGAAGGAAAACTAAAGCTGACCGACACGCTCGATAAATTTTATCCGCAGATTCCGAACGCTTCGAAAATCACCATCGAACAGATGCTCAGTCATCGAAGCGGTATTCACAGTTTCACCAGCGACCCGGACTTTCCGACGTGGCTGATGAATCCGAAAACTCAGGCCGAACTGGTCGAAATTATCTCCAAAGGCAAACCCGATTTCGAGCCGGACACCAAAGCTGCTTACAGCAACCCGAACTTCGTTCTGCTCGGCTACATCGTCGAGAAGGTCGGCAAGCAGCCTTATCAAACCGCTTTGAAGGAGAGAATTACTTCGAAGATCGGCTTGAAGGACACGTATATCGGCGGCAAGACCAACGTCAAGAATAACGAGACCTTTTCATTCAATTACGCCGACGGCTGGAAGGTTGCGACCGAAACCGACTTGAGCATTCCCGGCGGCGCGGGTGCGCTGGTTTCGACGCCGACAGACTTGACGAAATTTATTAACGCTTTGTTTGATCTGAAACTCGTTTCCCAGGTGAGCCTGGATCGGATGAAAACTTTCAAAGACCGTTATGGTTTTGGAATGATGCCGTTTCCGCTCAGTGACAAGACGGTCATCGGTCACGGCGGCGGAATCGATGGCTTTAACGCGATGCTGTTTTACTTACCGGAAGAGAAATTGGCGGTCGCTTACACTTCAAACGGTAGGGCTTATCCGCCTAACAGCGTCATCCTCGGCGTGATGGACATCTATTGGGGCAAGCCGTTTACCATCCCGACCTTTGAAACCGTCAACGTCAGCGCGGAAGTGCTGGACAAATACGTCGGCGTTTATGCGAGCACTGAGTTTCCGCTGAAAATAACGGTCACGCGAGAGGGCACGACCCTCAAAGCGCAGGCCACGGGGCAATCGGTCTTTCCTCTCGACGCGACGGCGCCGGATAAATTTAAGTTCGACGCGGCCGGAATCGTGGTGGAATTTGACGCCGCAAAGAATCAGATGACGCTAAGACAAGGCGGGCGCGTAACTGTCTTTACGAAGGAGTAAGGACGTAGAGCTTCGCTCGATCTCCCAACCGGCAATAACTACCTGACTCATCTCTCAACGCTGTTTATAACTTCGGTCAGCCCGAAGGGCTGAAAGAGAGTAGCCGGGGGTTGAGCGCGCAGCGCGATACGCCCGGGTTAGAGTGTCCATGATTTTTTGACCCTGAAAGGGTCAAAGAATTCGTCTGGCACCCTTTCAGGGTACCGAATTCTGCACCGACGTTTCCGGGGGTCTACGCTTCGCTGGGACCCCCGGCTACTCTCTAGCAACCCTTCGGGTTGCGAACAAGTTGATTCAAGTAAGTTAATGCTTCCAACGGGGAGAGGGGCCAGAACCAAGCGGCATCCTTTTTATCCCAAAGTAAGCGCAGCTCGCCGGCTGGCATCTGTCTTGCTCTCTACCCACCACAAGGCCTATTTCGTCCGATTCTGAATCGCTGTCGCAGCGAGCAGCGGTCGGAATGCGTATTCCTATGAAACCTAATCTCAAAAAGTTATCTGAGCAGGTAATCGTCATCACGGGTCCCACGAGCGGCATCGGTCTGGTCACGGCACGCATGGCGGCGAAGCGCGGGGCGCGGCTCGTGTTGGCGGCGCGCACGCAAGGTGCGCTGCGCGAACTGACAGAAGAAATACGCGCGGGCGGGGGAGAAGCCGAATACGCCGTTGCCGACGTCGGTGACCCGCAACAGGTAAAGGACATCGCCGATCTCGCCATTCGCAAGTTCGGCGGCTTCGACACGTGGGTGAACAACGCCGCCGTTTCGATTTACGGAAAAATGGAAGACGTTGACGTTGAAGACCATCGAAGATTGTTCGACACGAACTATTGGGGCCTGGTTTACGGTTCGCTCGCCGCCGCGAAACACTTGAAGGGACGCGGTGGGGCACTCATCAATGTCGGCAGTGTGCTCTCTGATCGCGCAGTCCCTATTCAAGGGACATACTGCGCCTCGAAACACGCCGTCAAAGGATTCACCGACGCTCTGCGCATGGAGCTGGAACACGACGGCGCGCCAATCTCCGTCACGCTGATCAAACCTTCATCGATCGACACGCCTTACCGGCAACATGCGAAGAACTACATGCGAGAAGAGCCGAAGAACCCTCCCCCGGTTTACGCGCCTGAGCCAGTCGCCGAAGCAATTCTTTACGCGGCCGAGCATCCGGTGCGCGATATTTATGTGGGTGGCGCCGGGCGGGCGCTAACAGTTGGCGCGTTCGTCGCGCCGCGGCTCACCGACAAAGTGATGGAATTTCAGATGTTTGACGCGCAGAAGGAGGACTTCCCAAGCGCAAGTCATCACAGCGGATTGGATCATCCCTCGGGTTCGCTGCTGGAGCGCGGCTCGTATTCAGGTCACGTTGCAGAAAGCAGCCTCTACACAAAAGGCTCTCTGCATCCCTTCATCGCCGCCGGTCTGTTCGCAACCGGCCTGGGTTTGGCGTACGCGGCCGCGCGCGCCCTAAGAAATGGTTCGCATTGATGGCGGAAGGCTTTTCTCCCCTCCCCGCAAGCGGGGAGGGGCTGGGGTGGGGTTGTCGCGCCCGTTGTATAGACCGGACAGATAGTTTACAGGTGTTCGGAGACATGGTTTACACATTGACTAAGGATTAGCTTTAGCCTCGCAAGGAGGAAAAGCGATGCCTTGGAAAGAGGTTTCAGTCATGTCTCAACG
>JBASRE010000012.1:0-2024 GCA_049273695.1 Pyrinomonadaceae bacterium | reverse complement strand
ACTGAAGTCTGTGCCACTTGCCCACTGACCAACGATGGACGCAACCTTCGTCATCATTCGAGAAGACCTTCAGGTCGACCCGGTCACGATCGTGGCCGAAGGCGTTTTGGTTGGCCGCCTGCCGACTTGCGAACTCCTGCTGAACCATCCTTCCGTCTCACGCCTGCAAGCCGGCATCACGAACGTCGAAGGCGATTACTACATCCGAAACTTCCGTTCGACCAATCCGATTGTCTTGAATGGTGAAAAAGTTGATGAGTATCGGGCGCTCACCGACGGTGACGTGTTGGGCGTCGGCCCGTTTGTGCTGAACATCGATCTGATCGAAAGTGTGCTCATCATCAAGGTCTCGATTCAAATCGGCGCGACACCCGGCGAGGCCATCATCCGCAAAGAAAGCACCGGCGTTTGGGACTTGCCGGCCACGATCCGGCTGCCGAGCGCGCCGCTTGATGTTGAAAACGCCGCCGCGCACAAAAAGCCCGCGCCGCGAAAACCACCGCCCCCCGCCTCAGGTTCGAAAGCTCTCGACGTCTTTTGGGACAAGCGGATCACCGCGGCGACTAAGACGGTGAAGCCTTCGCCGCTGTTTCCCGTCACCGGCCGGCCAAGCGGAAAGGCGCAATCCGTTTGGGCGCCGACGACTGACTTGAAACGACGCTGGCCAATTCCCGTTGTCGTAATCATTGGCATCGTCGCGGCATTAGTCGCAGGTGGCGGCGCAATCTTCTATGCGGCAGCTTTCGCGCCGGCGCCGATCTCTGATGCCCACACTGTGGCGACGATGCGCATGACGCCGCCGATCGCGGCGCAGGCAAACGCCGGTTCGTGCACATCGTGTCACGCACTGCGCACGTCAATCGACCAGAAGTGCACCTCCTGTCACACGACTGACGCGTTTGTCGCCACCGTGATCACGCCTCACACGAACGCGGGCATCGGCTGCGTCGGTTGTCATGCCGAGCATCGCGGAGCGGCGTTCGACGCACTGGATGGCGCGCTGCTTTCATGCTTTGAATGTCACAACGATCAGAACCAGAAGACTTATAACGGTAAGACAGTGCGGACGCCGCACGGCGGCACGATCGGTTATCCGGTGCGCGACGGCACGTGGGTTTGGGCGGGACTGGATCCGGAACAACTGGCGCAGCGGAAGGATACTTTGCAGCTCGAGCGACTACCGACGGAAACGGAAGACCAGTGGCGCAACAAACAATTCCACGCGGTGCACGTTTACCGGGTGAAAGCGACGCGCGGACTGGGTGGGAACAAGGAAGGCGAGTTGAGCTGCTCGAGCTGTCACGCGACGCAGAATCCGCCGGATCGGGAGACACCGCGGACGCGCTGCGGCACCTGCCACAATGGCGATCTCGATCCGCGCGCCGAGCGGCAGGTGATTGCTTCAGACAAACCTAACTGCACTTCCTGTCACGTGCAGCACATGAAGGACAAGCGGCATTGGAACCCGCAGTTGTTGTCGCCGTCGGCGATGATTTTCATTTCTCCCTCTCCCCTTGGGAGAGGGCCGGGGTGAGGGAGCGAAGCTTTAGCGAGAACTACCTTCTTGATCACTGGCGCGCGGCTGTGCCGCGCGTAGATAATCGCGGATCACACTCAACACTCGTTCAGTCTCGTTCAATACTTCTTCATTAGTGAAGCGCAGCGTGCGTAGTCCAAGTGAAGACATGTATGCTTCGCGATTTTGATCGTGCTGCCAAGATTGAGCTTTGGCATGAATAGCTCCATCGCACTCAATTACCAGCTTGGCTTCGTGACAATAGAAGTCAATCACATACATTCCCACTTGATGCTGTCTGCGGAACTTGAATCCGGCCATCCTTCGATTGCGCAAACCGTCCCAGAGACATGACTCCGCGTCCGTGGATGTCTGGCGAAGCCCACGTGGTCAGCTTCAGTGAGCCGGAATATTCAAAGCCTCCGCTATAATGCCTCGACTTGTTCATTATTATCTACCGCGGCGCAGCCTCGGTGGGATATTAGGGTTGTACCCGCTAAAGCTTCGC
>JBASRE010000005.1:0-215699 GCA_049273695.1 Pyrinomonadaceae bacterium | reverse complement strand
CGAGTACATTGAAGTTTGGTATAACCGACAACGTCGCCACTCAGCGTTGGGCTTTCTCAGCCCCTGGCAGTTTGAGCAGCGTTTGCGCTCAACCGCCTAAACTACGTGTCTACGAAATCGAGACAAGCACAGGTTTTAGACACTCCAGCTCGGGCGATCTGCACAAAGCTATTGAGCTAAACCACGCGGCTGTGATAATTGAGACTCCCAAATGAGTGCCCTTCCAATCATCATTGGCGCGCTGTGCGTCATCGCCATCTCTTATCGCTATTACTCAGCGTTCATCGCCGCCAAGGTTCTGGCGCTGGATGACTCGCGCCCGGTGCCGTCGCAGACGATGTACGACGGACACAACTATTACCCGACCAACAAGTGGGTCTTGTTCGGCCATCACTTTGCCGCGATTTCCGGCGCCGGGCCGCTGATTGGGCCGGTGCTGGCCGCGCAATTCGGATATCTGCCAGGACTGCTGTGGCTGGTAATCGGCGTCTGCCTGGGCGGCGCGGTGCACGACTTCATGATTCTGGTCGCCAGCATCAGACGCAACGGAAGGTCGCTTGCCGAGATTGCGCGGACTGAAATCAGCGGTTTATCAGGCTTCGTCGCGGGGCTCGCAATTCTCTTTATCGTGGTGATTGCGCTGGCCGGACTCGGGCTGGTGGTCGTGAACGCTTTGGCCGAATCGCCATGGGGAACATTCACCGTCGGCTTCACGATTCCGCTCGCCTTGTTCATGGGGCTTTACATGTACAAGTTCCGCAAAGGAAAGATTACGGAAGCGACCATCATCGGCGTGATCGGACTACTGTTCGCCGTGTGGTTGGGCGGAGAAATTGCTGAGTCATCGTGGGCGGCAACCTTCACCCTCTCGCCGAACAAAGTGATCATCGTAATGGCGGCGTACGGTTTCATCGCTTCCGTGCTGCCGGTGTGGATGCTGCTCTGCCCGCGCGATTACCTTTCCTCGTACCTGAAAATCGGGACCGTCGCTTTCCTGATCATCGGGGTGATTGTGGTCGCGCCAACCTTGCAGATGCCGGCAATCACGCCGTTCGTCTCCGGCGGCGGCCCAATCGTCGCCGGCAAAGTCTATCCATTCGTGTTCATCACCATTGCCTGCGGCGCCATCAGCGGTTTTCACGCCCTGATTTCCTCCGGCACCACGCCCAAGATGATTGCGAAGGAAACTGACGCGCGCATGATCGGCTACGGCAGCATGCTTATGGAAGGCACCGTCGGTGTCGTGGCCTTGATTGCCGCGACGTCTCTGTTTCCCGGAGACTACTTCGCCATCAACACCGCGCAGCGCAACGAAACTGAGCGCGCAAAGTACGTGCGCATGGTCGATCAGCGCACCCAGGAAGGATTCAACATTCAGCCTCAGGAGTTGGATCGGCTGGAAGCAGAGTCAGGCGAGAAAGTGCGCGGACGGACGGGCGGCGCGGTGACGCTGGCCCTCGGCATCGCAAAGATCTTCGACGGCATACCCGGGCTCGGCGGACTGATGAAGTATTGGTATCACTTCGCCATCATGTTCGAGGCGTTATTCATCCTCACCACGATCGACACAGGGACACGGGTGGCCCGATTCCTTGTCGGCGAGTTCGGCGGGCGGTTTTATCGCAAGCTTGAACAGCCAAACTGGCTACCGGGATCGATTGTCACCAGCGCCCTCGTCGTCACCGCATGGGCAGCATTCATTTGGACGGGATCGATATCGACGATTTGGCCGATGTTCGGTATCGCGAATCAACTTCTTGCGGCGGTCGCTTTGTGCGTCGCGACGACAGTCATTATAAACATGGGTAAAGCGCGCTACGCCTGGGTGACACTTGTGCCATTGTCCTTCGTCGGCAGCACGACTTTGGTGGCCGGCTATCAATCGATCCGCGACATCTTTTGGCCACAGGCGCTAAACCCGCTGACCTCGACGCAGGGCTACATCAACACTTCGCTGACGGCGCTTATCATGACCGCAGCCGTAATCGTGCTGGCGGATTCGATTCGCAAATGGATTGGCGGGCGGAAGACGCCGCAGTTGACGGAAGCTGCGCTCGCTGACGCGTGATGATCCGCCACCGGCTGCGTCGCGGTCGGTACGCCTAAAACCTCAAACTCGGGACGTGGCTATTCCGCTAATGAGGTTCACCGCGTAGTACAAAGGGCCCAGAAGGGCTACCTAGAGCCGACTTATCACGATAGCCTCTGGGGGCTAACAGTCGACTTTGCCACCGCATTTTACAATCAACGCGCCACGAAGTCCTGAGCCAGTACAACGTCAATTGCAATTCCCCTGAATTCCGCAGGCAGCTTGTGCGTGACATTCGGGTCGTTTACATAGATTCGGATGGTGTGCTCACCGATCCCGAAGCCGGTAACACCGACGATTCCGCTGAACTGCTCCTTGGCTGCTCGTTTCACGGCGCGCAGTTTTTCGAGTTCGGTTTGTTGTCTAGCTAACTGCTGACCCATCTATTCCTCACGGTCCAGGGGCAGGTTGGCCTTGACTGCCGTAGCAGTCGTTGCACTGGTCTCACGAGGTTCCATCCCTAGACGTGCCTTGTTTGATGCAACCACGTAGACTCAGCGTTTGTTAAATTCGCGTAAGGCGACACCAAATCGACTAGATAATCTCACAATCAAAACGATCAAGAATTGGTTGGATCGGGTTCGCAAGGGCCGTTTCTTCTCCTCTCAAGCCTACCGCGAAAAAGAGCCCAACGGGATTCCTTGAATCCACGTCAACCACCAGAGATCCCGAGTCTCCGAGTAGAGCGAACGGTCCGCGAAGCCCATTTATGGCCAGTTGCCCTTCAAAGTTGACCAAGCCACAGCCTCTATAATTAACAGACACATCCTCAGCCGAACCAACAATCCGGCCCTGGGTCACTTGAGTAGTCCGACCAGATTTGGAAACGAGATGATTGACTAGAACTTGCAGTGGCGGGGGCTGGACAAACCCAATGCCTCGAATGTCTCTCGTCACGAATTGCGGATCCAGAAGTCTCGCAATCGCAGCGTCAAAGATTGCGGGCTTACCATCCATAATAGGTTCAAAGTCCGACAAGACCGCGATCGGATCCTCGATGGTTCCACCATCCTCAGGACCGGGTTCGAGGATCAAATCACCAAGTGCCGCCTGATCGCAATCCGCCAACACGTGGTTGTTGGACAAAATGTACAGCGCACCGTCATCGCTTCTTCTTCGCACGAGACAACCTAGTGTACCAGCTGTGATAGCGTGATGACCGATGGATACGCCACAAGGTTGTGGTCGGACAGCCGCTACGAGTTCACCAACCGGAACAACCTCCGTGGGCAATCCATTGACCGACTTTGGTATGAGGCTGCTGGCAGACAACTGCGTGGCGGGCAATTTCTCGGGCACGTAAACTCGCACAGCCTCTTCGTCGCTTACAGATGTCCCGTCCTTCGTCGTTTTCAATCCGAATCCGAGACCGATAATGTTATTGCGCCGCGACGACAGCACGTCAAAAACCGACAACTTCTGATTATGACGAGCGGCGGCGGCCGTAGCCGCTGACGCCCCAAACATCATGCGTAGAAACTCCGCTTTATATTGCCGCGCTCTGGACAATCCGCTGTAATAGGCGTGGGATTCTGGGGTCGCCATTCAGATTTCTCCAAGAGGAATACGAACTGTCGCTGACCAAGTAAGGGAATGGCCAGCGGGTGAAGCCTAAACCTGGCGAAAGCTTGGCTGCCAAATCAGCCATTGCTCAACCAGCAAGTACAGTCTCAACCGCGGAGGATATGAGAAATTCGGTGACAATTCAATGATTATCTGTGATCTTAGACATCCCCTCGTAATGCCACTTCAGGACATGTTTTGGCATCCATCTTGCGACGTATCGGCTGGAGGTTGGTTTTTCGAGGAAAACCCTTGAAAACACGCCGCGTTAACGAAGTTTGTCACCAGCGAAGTGACTCATTTTGGTAGCAGCTACCGCGCTTGAACTCGATATCGGGTACGCGGGATTCGAGTGAATCGCCTGGGCAAGAATGCTGAACTTTACCGTCCTGAGCTCGTAAGGCTGTGAAAGTGAAGGTCGCAACCATGAGACAGAACCAAGCCAAGAAAACAGAACCTATGCCGGACATGCGAGCAATCAAGGCGAAGGCCAAGGAACGCTTCGGCAAGCTTGCGGGTGTTCAGGGTTTTGGCATCGGAGACTCTGTGCTTAGGGTTTATGTGAAAAGTAAGGAAAGCGTCGAAGACCGCGTTCCGGCGCGTTTCCAGGGAGTCCCGGTAAACCTCATTGTTACCGGCGACATTGTGGCGCGATCGAGCAAAGCCAGATAAAAAGAAATTAGAAACTAATCCATTCAAATTCTTGTCTTCGGACGCAAACCGTCACTCAGAGTGGTGACGGTTTTGTTTTGTGTTCTCTGCGCTACCTCAGCGTTCTCTGCGCCTCGGCGCTGAGGTATTCTTGAGCAATATTCACCACTGAGATGCCGAGGTCGCTGAGAGGGGCGCAGAGAGATCTGAAATTGGGGCACCACCGAAGGGCGCCTCGGTTGGACACTTCTGCGCCAATCGGCAATAATACGCCTTTAATCAGCCAGGCATTTTTCTCGCCTATCGCCCAAACGAAAAGGAAGGATTTTTTTGATCGTGAAATCGATGTCGAACTTTGTCGCGGCGCAGCGCCGCCGAATCATTAGCTTTTTATTCGCAATTGTTGCTTTTTCCGTCGCGGCGCCGAGCGCGTTCGCACAGTCGCATGGCGGCGGTGAGGCCGCCCTCAAGCTGCCCGACCTCTCAAGCGTCACGTTCCGAGGTATCGATGGACATCGGCTGTTGCTGATTGGCATCGTCTTCTGTTTTCTCGGTCTGCTGTTCGGCCTTTGGATTTACATTCAGTTGAAGAACCTGCCGGTGCATCACTCGATGCGCAAAATCTCTGAGCTGATTTACGAGACCTGCAAGACGTACCTGATTACGCAGGGCAAGTTCATCATGTTGCTCTGGGTTTTCATCGCGGCCATCGTCATTGCCTACTTTGGAATCCTGCGGCCGGTGCCGGATCACCCGGTCTTTCTGACGGTTCCGATCATTCTCCTTTTCAGTCTCATCGGCATTGCGGGCAGCTACGGCGTTGCCTGGTTCGGCATCCGCGTTAACACGTTTGCGAATTCGCGCACGGCGTTCGCGAGTCTCGGAGGCAAGCCCTATCCAATTTACGCAATTCCACTTAAAGCCGGCATGAGCATCGGCATGCTGCTGATCAGCGTCGAGCTGCTCATCATGCTTTTCATTCTGCTGTTCGTACCGGGTGACTACGCAGGCGCGTGCTTCATCGGTTTCGCGATCGGCGAGTCATTGGGCGCGGCGGCATTGAGAATTGCGGGCGGTATCTTCACCAAGATCGCCGACATCGGTTCTGACCTGATGAAGATCGTCTTCAAGATCAAGGAAGACGACGCGCGCAACCCAGGCGTGATTGCCGA
Source organism: Pyrinomonadaceae bacterium (assembly GCA_049273695.1). Taxonomy (GTDB): domain Bacteria; phylum Acidobacteriota; class Blastocatellia; order Pyrinomonadales; family Pyrinomonadaceae; genus UBA11740. The sequence goes on along the minus strand of JBASRE010000005.1, from coordinate 210,224 downwards.
CTGCACTGGCGATAATGCCGGCGACTCAGTCGGGCCGAGCGCCGACGGTTTCGAAACCTACGGCGTGACGGGCGTGGCGCTGATTACCTTCATTCTGCTCGCAGTGCCGAGCCCGACTGCTCAGGTGCAGTTGCTCGTCTGGATCTTCGTGATGCGCATCATGATGCTGGTTTCGAGCGCGGTGTCTTACTTCGTCAACGAAGCGATCGCGAAAGCTCGCTACGGCAATGCCGGCGACATGAACTTCGAAAAGCCTTTGACGACGCTGGTGTGGCTCACTTCGATCGTTTCGATCGTCCTGACCTACATCGTTTCGTTCCTGATGGTCCCCGACCTCGGCGGCGATACAAGTCTCTGGTGGAAGCTCGCGACCATTATTTCATGCGGAACGTTGGCCGGCGCGGTCATTCCCGAACTCGTCAAGATCTTCACTTCGACCAGCTCGCGGCACGTGCAGGAAGTTGTGACGTCTTCGCGCGAAGGCGGGCCGTCGCTGAATATTCTGTCGGGCCTGGTTGCCGGAAATTTTTCAGCATTCTGGCTCGGCATCAGCATCGTGGGCCTGATGGCCATCGCGTTCATCTTCAGCACGTTGGGTCTGGATGCGTTGATGGCTGCGCCGGCGGTCTTCGCGTTCGGCCTGGTGGCTTTCGGTTTCCTCGGCATGGGGCCGGTGACGATCGCCGTCGATTCCTACGGCCCCGTGACGGACAACGCGCAGTCGGTCTACGAACTGTCGCTGATCGAACAGCAGCCGAACATCGTTGAAGAGCTGAAGCGCGATCACAACGTGACGGTCGTGTTCGAGCGCGCCAAGCACCTGCTCGAAGAAAACGACGGCGCGGGCAACACGTTCAAAGCCACGGCGAAGCCAGTACTCATCGGCACGGCGGTGGTCGGAGCGACGACGATGATCTTCTCGATCATCATGACGCTGACTGACGGTCTAAGAGATCAGGAAGCTCTGCAAAGTCTTTCGATTCTGCATGCGCCGTTTCTGCTCGGTTTGATTACCGGCGGCGCGATCATCTACTGGTTCACCGGCGCATCGATACAGGCCGTGACCACCGGCGCATACCGGGCGGTGGAGTTCATCAAAGCGAACATTCGGCTGGAAGAAGGCGCCGAAAGAGCTTCAGTTGAAGACAGCAAGAAGGTGGTCCAGATCTGCACCCAGTATGCACAGAAAGGCATGTTCAATATCTTTCTGGGCGTGTTCTTCGCGACGCTGGCGTACGCTTTCGTGGAGCCCTTCTTCTTTATCGGTTATCTGATTTCGATCGCCGTCTTCGGACTTTACCAGGCGATTTTCATGGCCAACGCCGGTGGCGCGTGGGACAACGCCAAGAAGGTTGTGGAAGTCGATCTGAAAATGAAAGGCACGCCGCTTCACGACGCAACCGTGGTCGGCGACACGGTGGGCGATCCGTTCAAAGACACTTCGTCAGTGGCGCTGAACCCGGTGATTAAGTTCACCACGCTGTTCGGTCTGTTGGCGGTTGAGTTGGCGGTCAGCGTCAGCAGCGAGACCGGTCAGTTCGGCGCGAACGGTCTGGTCATCAGCCGAATCCTGGCGGCAGTTTTCTTTCTTGTCTCGCTCTACTTCGTTTGGCGTTCGTTCCACAAGATGCGCATCGGCAGCGACGGTGTTCCGGCAGAGGCAGTCACCGCTTACGGCGGCGTTTCGCCGGTCCGATATTGTCCAAAATGCCGGCAGTCTTACACCGACCCGACGCTGCAATTCTGCCTGGAACATGGCGAACGTCTGGTGGACAGGTTGGACGCAGCCGATGCGAACGCCACGCATGTCTTGCCCGGTGAGACCGTGGCCAGTCCGACGGTTCCCTCGAGAGGTTCGCGCGAGGATGGGGACTAAGATTTAGTGACAACGTGAGCACGGAAGTCTTATTCTGTCGTTGTTAACACCGCGATTGTCATGATTCGCTCGATTCTGTTTCCGACTGATTTCTCATCGGTAGCCAACAGCGCCTTTCCTCTGGCCGTGGCTATCGCGGCGCAGTTCGATGCGGTCGTGCAATCAATCCACATCGCCCACGGCGGCGATCCACACATCACCGAAACTTCACGCTATGAGTTCCCTGCTCTGCCGACCGGTGCGACGGCTGTTCGGGTGGTCCAAACGATCATCCCGAAAGAAGATGACGATCCGGCCCAGGTCATCATGCGCTGCGCCGCCGAACGGGAAGGCGATTTGATTGTCATGGCTTCACATGGCCGTTCGGATGTGGCGCAATTCTTTCTGGGCCGTAGCGTGGCTGAGCAGGTGGCGCGTGATTCCAGGGTGCCCACGATTATCGCCAGGCTGCACGGTCCCCGACGCACGACTCGCCCGATCGATCGCTTTGCGACGATCGTTTTCGCGACTGACCTTTCAGAGAAATCTAAAGTGATCTTGCCGGTGGCGACGGCGATTGCGCGCAAGACAAAAGCAAAAGTGGAAACGCTCTGCGTGTTTGCGGAGGGCGATGAAGAACCGGCGGATGGTGGAAAAGACAAGCTGGAACAGTTTTTTGCAGAAGTCGCCGCGCCGGAGATGTTCGGCAAAGTACGGCGCGTTCACGGAGGCGTCGCCGAAGCCGTGGTGGAACATGCCGGCCGCCACAAGGCCGACTTGATCGCGATCACCACGACGCTGTGCTGCGGCGGCGACGAGCGTTTGACCGGCACCGCTGAATTTATTATTCGAAACGCACCTTGTCCGGTATTATGTGTCCGGCCATAGACTAAACATGAGTACATCAATCGCAAAAAGCGAAACCCTGCTGGAAGTTGCCCTGGCCCCGTTAGATATCGTCCGCCAGGTCGGGCTGGTAATCGGATTCAGTCTGCTGACGGCGCTGTCCGCTCAGATAGTCATTCCGATCGGACCGGTGCCAATTACGGGACAAACCTTCGCGGTGCTTCTGACCGGCGCATTGTTGGGTTCGCGTCTGGGCGCGATGGCAATGATTGCCTATTTGATTGAAGGCGCGAGTGGTTTGCCGTTCTTCTACGGCGGCGGCGCTGGATTAGCTCATCTGTTCGGACCGACGGGCGGCTACCTTCTGTCGTTCCCCGCGGCCGCGTTCATCACCGGTGCGTTCGCTGAGCAAGGTTGGGATCGAAAGTTTTTGACTGCGGTCGCCGCGATGTTCGTTGGCTCGTTGGTGATCATGCTCTGCGGCTGGCTCTGGTTTTCGTATTTGACCAAGACTTCGCCGCTCGTCGCTTTTCAATTCACTGTCCTGAAGTTCATTCCTGGCGATATCATCAAGATCACGCTGGCCGCGGCGGTGCTGCCGACTGGCTGGAAGCTGCTAAAGAAGTAGGCGGATCAATAAAACGGAAAGCGCCCGCCAGACATCATTCACTAGTCGAGAATATCAACTGTTCGTTGCTTAAGGTCGCGCTCAAGAAATATGGCGCCGGCCACCGGGTTGTCGTAATAAGGCTCGATCTCTTTGAAGCCGAGCGACCAATACAGCGCGATCGCTTTTCCCATCTGCTGAGGAAGCGTGTCGAGGCGCATTCTTTCATAGCCGGCGTCGCGCGCTTCGTTCATTATGCGCTGTGCTAACTGTCGCCCGCGGCCCTTTCCTTGAAACTCCGGCCGCAGAAACAGTCGCTTCATCTCACAGACGCCATCGCTCAGTCTCCGCAGCGCGACACAGCCCGCCAACTGATCGTCTTCGAAAGCCAGCAGCAGTCGTCCGGTTGGAGGCGCGTAAGCTCCGGGCAATTCAGCCAACTCTTTTTCGAAGTTCTGAAAGCACAGATCGAGTCCAAGCCAAGCTTCGTATTCGCGGAAAAGTTCGCGCGCCTGCTGGGTGTGTTCCGGTGTGTGCGCTTGAATGATCTGCATGAGGGAATCGCCTCCCCTCCCCGTGAACGGGGAGGGGTTGGGGGTGGGGTTGCGGACCGCGCCAACCTCTCCCCTAACCTACAAAAAACTAAACGGCCTGACACCGAAGTATCAGGCCGAGTCGTTTTCAATGTAAAGAATACGAGTTGACTATGCGGTGAACGAAGAGCCGCAGCCGCAGCTTCCGGTCGCGTTCGGATTAGTGAAGGTGAAGCCTGCACCCATCACGTTTGTGACGTAATCGATTTGGACGCCGTTCAGGTATTGCGCGCTGAACATGTCGACGAAAAGGCGCACGCCTTTTTCATCGAGCACAAAGTCGCCCTGGCGCGAATCCTCTTCGATATTCAAACTGTACTGAAATCCCGAGCAGCCGCCCGGCACGACGCGCACGCGTAGCCCGGCGGTTTCCGGCAGTCCTTCTTCACTCGACATAAACTTCTTAATTTCGATGGCCGCCGGTTCGGTGACGTTCAAGTTCACCGAAGGTGCTCCCGGCGCCGCGGGGGTTGTAGAAGTCGTTATTCCTGGATTAGCTGACATTTTTTAGATTTTACTCCGTTCTATATTTCTGAAAGTCGTTTATTAAGATCTTTGTACTTAGCGCTTTGTACTTTTAAAGCCGGATTAAGCACTAAGAACTAAGCACAAAGTACACTTTGGATTCTACTGAGATTTCTTTAAAACGACAAGCTCCGGTTTCATCGCCTCGATCGAGACTTGCCGTGCCACTTCTTCAGCAACTTTGCGAAAAGCCTGAGCTTGTGGCGAGTCGGGCTGACCCACAACCACGGGCACGCCCTTATCGCCGCCCTCGCGGACTTCGATGCCCATTGGAATTGAGCCAAGGAAAGGCACGCCGTACTGTGCAGCCAGTTTTCCACCGCCGCCTTCACCGAAAATGTTGTAGCGGTTCCCGGTGTCCGGCGCGATGAAGTAACTCATATTCTCGACCACGCCGAGGACGGGCACGGCCACTGTTTCAAACATGCGCAGCGCGCGCCGCACATCAATGAGCGCGACTTCCTGTGGCGTAGTCACCAGCACCGCGCCCTGGACGGGCACGAGTTGGGCGAGACTGAGTTGGACGTCACCAGTGCCTGGCGGCATATCCACGATCAGGTAATCGAGTTCGCCCCACTTCACATCCGAAAGAAACTGCTTCACCAACCCGTGCAGAATTGGGCCGCGGACAATCAAAGGCTTGTCACCCGGCTGAAGGACGGCCATCGAGATCAGTTTAATGCCGTACGCTTCGACGGGAATGAGCTTGTTGACTTCAACTTCAGGCCGCGCGTTCGCGACGCCAAGCATGATCGGCACGTTCGGCCCATAAACGTCCGCATCCATCAAACCGACTTTCGCGCCGTCGAGCGCGAGCGCAACGGCAAGATTCACCGCGACCGTCGATTTGCCGACGCCGCCTTTGCCTGACGACACCGCGACGATGTTTTTCACACCCGGGACGGAGACTTTGTCACCGAGGCCGCGGCCTTTCGGCACTTCGGCGTCCATAGTGACGTTGACGGTTTGGACGCCTGGAATAGCGCCCACCAGTTCACGCGCGGCGTTCTCCATTTCGCTTTTGACTGGACAGGCAGGCGTGGTCAGCACGATGCGAAACGAAACATCGCCGTTCCGAATGGCGAGATCCTTGATAAAGCCAAGTGTGACGATATCTTTGTGCAGATCGGGATCTATGATCTGCCGTAGCGCATCAAGCACTACGTTTTCATTCAACTGAGACATACGTCGATTATGCGAACCAGCAAGGGATTTGTCGAACCAGTGGCACAGACTTCAGTCTGTGAATTCCAAAGTAAAGACAATCACAGACTGAAGTCTGTGCCACTAGGGCACTTTGTAGATCACGAGGTTGTCGTAAACCTGCGCGGTGTCTTCGAAGATCTTCGGGAAATGTTGCTCGTAAACTCCTTCGTTCAAATCCGGCAGCGACTCGTTCTTGCGCAAGCCGTCGTCGATCGCGACGTAGACAATCTTGTTTTCGCGCAGCAACTTCTTCAACGCTTCCGGATCGTGTTCCTCAAACATTTGCCGATATAACGCCTCGCGATCAGGCACGTTGTACCCAGCCGTCCACGCGAATAACGTGTAGCCGAGGTAAAGCTTTCTGCCGGTAAAGAGGATCGGATGCGTCAGCAGTTGGTGACTCAGAAATACATCGCGCGGCTGAGTATTGTCTAAGAGCCACTGGCTGAGGCGATCGTTTTTGTAAGGAACGGCCAGCATCGGATCATTGTGCAGCGGAAAGAGATCGACCACTCCGCCAAAGACCGTTGCAATCGCAAGAACAATCGCCAAAGCAATTCCCGCAATCTTCTGTTTCGCAATTTGCCACAACGCGAAAGCTGCATAGACGTTCACGCACGTCGCCCAAATGTTCAGCAGCTTGTGATTGTTGAAGACATCCATGCTGAGCTGAAACAGAAAGACGATGACGACGAGACTGGACAGCGCCAACAACAGTCGCCTTTGAAGGCCGCTTGCGAAAACCACGGCGACGCCCAAAAGGATCCATTTCACACCGAACGTCCAGCCCAGGTACTTCAGCATCAGCCAAAGTGTCGGGTTCTCTAACGTGTAACCCGGATTCAAAAGTGGATACGTCAGCGTGTTTCCTGAGCGCAGCAATAGAACCTGCGGCAGCCCGACGACAATCGCCGTCGCGAGCAACAGCCCAGTGCCCAATCTCAACGGCGCGAAAATCAACAGGCAGCCGCAGATCGCGAGCGCGGCGATGTAGGTCGGGCTGTTCCAATACGGCAGCAGACCGAGGATCGCGCCTGCAAGCACCCATCCTTTCCATTTTGCCTTCAGCCATTCGAACCGCGGCTGTTTCAGGTCGATCGCGTCTTTGACATCCGGGTTGGCGCTCTCTCCGGATGCCACGTCGTCGTTGTTTGTGGATGGGACAACGCTGAGGGGCGGTTCTTCTTTCTTTGAGGCCATCCAGGCACGGTATCGCTCGACGGCGAATATTAACGCGACAAATAAAAGTCCGATGCCGCTGATCAAGTGGCGTTGGTAGGCAAAAACATTTGCGGAGAGGACGCCCCAGGTCTCGCCGCGAAATGGATAACCAGACGCGAGAAACTCTGTTGCTCCGACAATCGAACTCACCGCCCCACGAATGCTCGACTGCGATTTGAGGAACGGCAGATACGAAAGCGAACTTGAGAAAAAGAACAGGAGCGCCCCGATCCGGCCGACCACGCGCGAATGGAACAGCATCTCGCCGAACGTCATGATCAGAATCAGCAATGCCAGCAGCGAAAGGATGCTGAGAATGTTGATGCTCCAGACAGGATTAAGGCCGAGAAACTCGAGGTTTCCGGTTTGGAACCAGAACAGAAAGTGGTAGCGGATGAGTTCGCCCGGAAAGAAAGGATGCTCAGGCGGAAAGTTGCGACCGAGCGCGAAGCTCTGCGTCACCGAAACATTCGCGCCGAAGTCTGTCCAGGCCTTGAAAGCGATCTGAAACTGACCATTCTTGAAACCCAGCGTCGCGAACATCAGCCACGTCGCGAAGATCAGAAACGCGCCGAGCCAAATCAGATCCCATTGCATCGTTCCTTGTGGACGGATCAGTTGTTCGTTTTCCACCTTCGCCGGCCATCGCCGAGCAAATAGCGCGACCGCAACGAACAACAGCAGGAAGACCAAATTCGCTGCGATCAGCGGCTGGCTGGTCTTGTGAAATGCAATGGCGGCGAGGAAAGTGATCCAGGCGCTCAGCAGCACACCCACGAGAAACGCAGTCGCGATACGATGCTGAAGCGAGATGAAGCGAAAGAATCGACGGCAGATGCAATCGCCGAAGTAGGTGGCAGCAGCTAAGTAGAGGATCGCCAACATTCAGGATCGCTTTGCGTTGCTTTGCGTCTTTGTGACTTGGCGTGAACTGCTCTCACGCAAAGGCGCCAAGACGCAAAGTTACGCAAAGAGTTCTCATAACCGCCGAAGAGTATCGGTTATACTCCGCAGTTCAATCAATGATTTATCTCGACAACAACGCCACCACCCAGGTTGCGCCTGAAGTGTTTGAGGCGATGCAACCCTTCCTGACTTCGCACTACGGCAATCCGTCTTCGGGGCATGCGCTCGGCCGCGAGTCTCGCGCGGCGGTTGAACAGGCGCGGAAGGAAGTTGCGGATTTGCTTGGCGCGCGCGACCCTGACGAGATTGCTTTCACCTCCTGCGGCTCTGAATCAAATAATTGGGCGATAGGAGGATTTCTCGAGCAGCATCCGAACCGTCGTCACATCATCACGACACGCGTTGAGCATGAAGCCGTGCGGAAGCTCTGTGAACATCTTGCCGGAATTGGTTACGAAGTCACCTGGCTGGAAGTCGATGAGCAAGGTTCGCTGGATCTTGACGATCTGCGAAGGGCCCTGCGACGCGATACCGGCATCGTTTCGGTCATGCTGGCGAACAACGAGACGGGCGTGCTGTTTCCGATTGAAGAAATCGGACGCATCGTTCGCGAGCATTCCGACGCACTATTCCACGTTGACGGTGTCCAGGCCGTCGGCAAGATTCCGATCGAACTTCGCGATTGGGAAGTCGATCTCCTTTCAATTTCGGGCCACAAGTTCTACGCGCCAAAAGGCATCGGCGCACTTTACATTCGCGAAGGCGTGAAGCTGCCGTCCTTTGTAATTGGCGGCGGTCAGGAGCGCGGTCGCCGCTCGGGCACAGAAGCTGTTCCGAATATTGTCGCGCTGGGTCGCGCCAGCAAGTTGGCGCGAGAATTCACGGGACACGAACAAGTCCGGGCGTTGAGAGATCGTTTGGAGACCACGATCCTCAAGACGATGTCCGGCACCAGTGTTAACGGCGCGACTGCGCCCGAAACAAGATTACCCAACACGACCAACATTTCGTTTGATGGCGTTCTTGGCCCGGACGTCGTCGCCGGGTTGGACGCCGCAGACATTTGCGTCTCGACTGGTTCCGCGTGTCATTCCGAGTCCGCGGACGCATCGGCGGTGCTTACCGCGATGAAAGTACCCACATCACGCGCGCTTGGATCGATTCGCCTTTCGCTCGGCCGTTACACAGTGGAACGCGACATCGATCAAGCCCTCGAGCTCCTCCCCGAAATCGTTGAAAATCTGCGGAATAAGACCCGACGCGCGCAGGCCAGTTAAGATCACCAAATTCGCTCCAAAAACCGGATAGATTTAGACGGAATTTCGCGGAAGAATGCGCGCGTGAAAACGAACTCTACAGCGGGAAAAAGCGTATAATTACCTGACTCTTTTTCTCGTCAAAACCGCTACGACAAACGACAGGGGAACGACCATGAGCGCTGCTATCCAAGCCACCAATCCCGACCTGCGAACCGAACTACTGAACTGGCGTATGCGTCTGGAAGCGACCGCCAAAACCACGAATGGAGACTTTCAATTGAATGGGTTGCTGCGCGAAGTTCAGTCGGCGATTGAGAATCTGAACCGCGCTGAATCTTACGGCGTCTGCCAGGTCTGTCACGATTTGATCGGCCAAGCTGCGATGACGGCTGATCCATTGGCCCGATTCTGTCTGAGCTGCCTGACACCGCACCAATTGGAAGAGCTGGAGCGTGACTTGGATCGCGCGTGGCTGATTCAGGGCGAGTCGCTACCGAAACAAAATCTCAAATTCAACGGTTGGGAAGTGGCCCATTATTACCAACCAGCAGGGCTCGTCGGCGGCGACTACTGTGATCTGATCATCACTGACTCGGGCGAACTTTACTTCATGATCGGCGACGTGTCAGGCAAAGGGATCGCCGCGTCGTTCTTGATGAGCCGCCTGCACGCAATCTTTCGCAGCTTGATCAACACAGGTCTGTCGGTGACCGAGCTGGTCGAGCGCGCCAATGGAGTATTCGCCGACACAACCATGCGTCCTTACTATGCGACGCTGGTTTGCGGCAAAGCATCTGCGAACGGCACGATCGAGATTTGCAACGCCGGCCACTGTGCGCCGCTGCATCTTCACGACGGTAAAGTCACGCCGATACCGGCGACCGGATTGCCGCTCGGCATGTTCTGCAACCAGACTTATTCCGCCACCACGATTGATGCTGTAAAGGGCGACCGGTTAGTGCTCTACACCGATGGGCTCTCTGAAGCTCGAAATCATGACGACGAGGAGTACGGCAAGGACCGGTTGCAAATGATGCTCAACGAGTTTCACGAACATCCGACTGACTCTCTCATCACGCAGGTGGTTGATGATGCGCGGAAATTCGCGGAAGGCCTGCCCATCACGGACGATCTGACTTTGATGGCGATTGAACTGACTGGTCATTGATGATGGCCTGCACCCGATTCTGCCCTCCCCTCATTCGTGCGGTCGTGTCCTACTTTGCGTGTCTTTGCGCCTTAGCGCCTTGGCGTGAACCAGCCATCGTCTACTAAGGGGCATCTCACGCAAAGACGCAAAGTCGCAAAGGATCGCAAAGGCAGAAGGACACAACCGATTCGTGCCGCGGATCACATCCAGCCATCCTTTTCCTGTGATAAGATGACGGGCTTTTCCCGGCCCTCAACGGAAGTGAGTTAGAATTAACTTCGGATGCTGGAAGATCAAAAAACAGAAGAACACGATCTGCGTAAGGGCGGGTCACGGGACCGCCAGCTTCCCAAGGCGCGCGACCAGCGAGTGCGCGTGCTGCAAACATCTGACTATGTCGCGGTCTCTCCATTCACTCCTCTGTCTCAGGCAATAGAAGCCATGAAGAGCGACGAAGGCGGTTGTGTAATCGTTTCCGACGATGGGCGCGTCGCCGGAATCTTTACTGAGCGCGACTTGCTCACGAAAATCATCGGCCAACAAGTCGATTTGAATTCGCCGATTTCGCAGTGGATGCATCCTACGGTCGAGACCCTTTCGCCGGACGCGACCGTGGGCGATGCGGTGAAGCTGATGAACGAAAAGGGCTTTCGGAACATCCCACTGATCAAGAAGGGCGAGTTGATTGGATTGATCTCCGTGTTCGACATCATCACCTACCTGGCAGAGTGTTATCCGAAGGCGACCATGAATCTGCCGCCGCTGCCCGCGCAGGTGATGGATACGGTTGAGGGAGGCTGACAAGTGAATCGTAAATGGTAAATCGTAAATAGCGACGCCGTTCTATTCACGATTTACGATTAACGATTTACGGTTTTCATCCGAAAGGAATTATTGAAATAACCCATGAGCGCAGTCTTAGAACCACCAGTCGAAACCATCGACAAAAACCTCGAAGAACTCGACACCGTCACGATTCGCTTCGCCGGCGACTCGGGCGACGGCATGCAGTTGACGGGCACCCAGTTCACGAACACGTCCGCGATCATGGGCAACGACATCTCGACGCTGCCCGACTTTCCGGCCGAGATTCGCGCGCCCGCGGGCAGCTTACCCGGCGTCAGCGGTTTTCAGCTGAATTTTTCCAATCACGACATTCGCACGCCGGGCGATCAACCGAACGTCCTGGTAGCGATGAATCCCGCGGCGCTGAAAGTAAATCTGCCGGACCTGGAAGAAGGCGGCACGGTCATCGTCAACACTGATGAGTTCACGAAAGACAATCTCGAGAAAGCCGCGTATCACTCGAACCCGCTGGAAGACGGCACGCTTACCGGTTATCGCGTGCATCAGCTGCCCATTTCGACGCTGAACATGAACGCCTTGAAAGGCGCGGTTGAGCTGTCACGTAAAGAGATGGCCCGCTCCAAGAACTTCTTCGCGCTCGGCGTTTTGTACTGGCTTTACGATCGGCCGCTTGAGCCGACCCTCGATTGGGTGCGCGCGAAGTTCAAGAAAAACCCAGAGCTGGTCAAGGCAAACGAAGTGGCGCTGAAGACCGGCTACAACTTCGCTGAAACGACCGAAGTTTTCACCACTCACTATCGGGTTAAAAAGGCCGTCATCGCGCCGGGACGTTACCGCAAGATTACGGGCAACGAAGCGACCGCCATCGGTTTTGTGGCCGCCGCCGAACTGGCTGGACGGCCCCTCTTCTACGGCTCGTATCCCATCACGCCGGCGTCGGACATTTTGCACGAGCTGGCGCGTCACAAGAATTTCGGCGTCAAGACGTTTCAAGCTGAAGACGAAATCGCGGCTGTGTGCGCAGCGATCGGCGCGAGCTTCGCCGGTCACGTAGGACTGACGGGAACCTCGGGGCCCGGTGTCGCTCTGAAGCAGGAAGCGATCGGGTTGGCGGTGATGACGGAACTGCCGCTCGTGATTGTAAATGTTCAGCGCGGTGGTCCCTCAACCGGCTTGCCCACAAAAACCGAGCAGGCCGATCTGTTCCAGGCCGTCTGGGGACGCAACGGCGAGTGTCCGGCGATTGTGATCGCGCCCGCGACTCCGGCTGACTGCTTCGACATGGCGATCGAATCGGTGCGGCTGGCTTTCAAATACATGGTGCCGGTTTTCTATCTCTCGGATGGTTATCTCGCGAACGGCGCTGAGCCCTGGGCCTTGCCGGCGATAGAAAAACTGCCGCGCATCGACGTCAAATTCACCACCGACCCATCGAACTTCATGCCCTACGCGCGCGACGAAGCGACGCTCGCGCGGCCGTGGGCGCTGCCCGGAACGCCGGGTTTGGAGCATCGCATCGGCGGGATCGAGAAGCAGCACATCACCGGAAACGTTAATTACGATCCCGAGAATCACCACTTGATGGTGAAGCTGCGCCAGGAAAAAGTTGATCGGGCCGTCGCGGACATTCCGCCGGTCGAAGTATTCGGCGACGAAACCGGAAAAGTTTTGGTGTTGGGTTGGGGATCGACCTACGGCTCGATTACTTCCGCTGTCGAGAAAATGCGTCACGAAGGAAAATCAGTCTCGAGCGCGCACCTGCGTCACTTGAATCCTTTTCCAAAAAACCTCGGCCAGGTCCTTTCCGGATTCGAAACCGTGATCATTCCCGAAATGAATCTGGGCCAGCTGTGCACGATGATTCGCGCGCGCTATTTAATTGACGCAGTTCCCTTCTCGAAGGTCAAAGGCCGGCCATTCCAGATTCGAGAGATTATCCGGAAGGTTGAAGAGTATTTGTGAGATGCGAACGCGGAACTTTGACATCGAGCTAAGTAACAATCGAAGGCAGACGGGTTACTTCCCGTTTACCGCGTGGTGAGGAGTTTTTACGTCAATGGCCACGTCTAATCCAGTTGGAACTTCTCAATCAATCGTTGAGTCTTACGACGAAGCCCTTCGCTACTTTATGGGACAAGGCACTCTTAACCGCTCCCTAGCGCACATCGTGGCGGATCTAAACGAGCATGAACTCGACTATATGGTCGTTGGCGCACTGGCACTGTTCGCGCACGGATATCCACGGCTAACCGAGAAAATAGATCTGGTTTTCACAGCGGACGGATTGAACAAGTTTCACGAACAGCTCATCGGACTAGGATACGTGCCGGCTTTTCCGGGAGCGAGGAAAAGGCTTCGCTCAACCAGGGATGGAGTTAGGATCGACGTAATTGCATCTGGCGAATACCCGGGTGACGGCAAGCCAAAGCCGGTCAGTTTTCCGACGCCACCCGAGGCTACTATAGAAATCGATGGCGTTCGATTTGCGACTCTTGAGAAGCTTATTGAACTGAAGTTGGCTTCCGGCATGACAGCTCCGGATCGGCTGAAAGATCTCGCCGATGTTCAGGAACTCATCAAAATGCGCGGGCTCGCCAGTGAATTCGCAGAAAAACTTAATCCGTACGTACGAGAGAAATTCTTAGAGCTGCTGGACGCAGTTCAACGCGGCAATACTTTTCAGGAGCAATCATGAGTACACAAGGTAACGGTTCAAGCGGCAACGGACACGGCGTGAACGTCGATGCTTCGGTTTCGGCGGAAAGCGAAGGCGGCGCGGCGCTCTTTCAGATCGCGCCTCCGCCGGGTCAGATGACGAAGAAAGACTTCGTCTCGAATCAGGAAGTGCGCTGGTGTCCCGGCTGTGGAGACTACGCCATCCTCAATAACGTGCAAAAAGTGATGCCTGAACTCGGCATTCCGCGCGAGAAGGTGGTTTTTGTTTCGGGCATCGGTTGTTCGTCGCGCTTTCCCTACTACATGAATACGTACGGATTTCACAGCATCCACGGGCGCGCGCCCGCGATTGCCACCGGAATTAAAGCCGCGAATCCCGAACTGAGCGTGTGGGTGATAACCGGTGACGGCGACGCACTTTCGATTGGCGGCAATCACTTCATGCACGTGCTGCGGCGCAACCTGGACGTCAATTACATTCTCTTCAACAACCGGATTTACGGCCTCACCAAAGGCCAATACAGTCCGACTTCCGTCTTTGGCCAACGCACAAAATCGACGCCGATGGGCGTAATTGATTATCCGGTGAACCCCCTGTCGCTGGCGATTGCGAGCGAGGCCACCTTTGTCGCGCGTTCGATCGATATCGACGTGAAGCACCTGGGCGCGGTTGTCGAGGCGGCGGCAAAGCACAAGGGCGTTTCTTTCATCGAGGTCTATCAGAACTGCAACATCTTTAACGACCATGCGTTCGATTACTTTGCTGAGCGCAGTGTGCGACAGGATAAGGTGCTCTATCTCGAACACGGCAAGCCGATGATCTTCGGCAAGGACCGCAATCAGGGTATTCGAATGAATGGCGCGCATCCCGAAGTAGTCACGATCGGCGAGAACGGAGTCACCGAAGCCAACCTCCTGGTGCATGACATTAACCTTGAGGATCCGTCCGTCGCTTTCATGCTCGCGCGTATGGAGCAGCCCGATTTTCCGCAGCCGGTTGGCATCTTCCGTGCGGTCACGCGACCCAGTTACGATCAGATGATGACCGAGCAAATTGATTCTGCGATCGCCAAGTCCGGTCCGGGCACTCTCGACAAACTGCTCTATAGCGGCGACATGTGGACCGTGGAATGATTGCGGATTTCGGAATTCGGATTTCGGATTGGCGTTATGACTCCCGACGAAATGAAGCAGCGAACAAGGGCGCTTGGTCTCAGAGTCATCCGATTGGTTGAATCATTACCGAGTACGCGGACCGCTGATGTAATTGGCAAACAACTTCTGAGGTGCGGAACTTCCGTCGGAGCGAACTACCGTGCTGCGTGTCGGGCCCGATCTCGACCAGACTTCACCGCGAAAATGGGGATTGTCGAAGAAGAGGCGGACGAAATTTTGTACTGGATTGAAATGCTAATCGATTGTGGCTTGGTAAAGCAGAACCGAGTGAAATCGCTGCTCGAAGAGACGAACGAAATTGTTTCGATGGTCGTTTCATCAATACGAACGGCGCGCGCAAACGGAAACCGCCGCGGTTCAAACAAATCCGCAATCCGAATTCCGCAATCCGCAATCTAAATTATGCTCTGTCCATCTTGCGGTTACGACAACATCGAAGGCGCTGATCGTTGCGAAGAGTGCGTGACGTCGCTGCGCCAGTTCGACGTGCCGCGGGCGGATCGCGCAGAAGGTCTCGCGCGCTCAGTGATGGAGGACGATCTCAACCAGATCGAACAGGAATTCGTCGGCATAACCTCCGACACGCCGGCCGTCGCAGCGATCGACAAAATGAGGGCCGCGCACGTCGGCTGCGCGCTGGTGATTGACGATGGCAAGCTGCTGGGAATCTTCACTGAGCGTGACGTCCTTAACAAACTAACCGGGAAGAAAGCACTCGCACCGACGACACCGGTCAAAGAATTGATGAGCCCGGATCCGGAAACGCTTCGCGAGACGGATTCAGTCGCGACCGCGCTTAGCAAGATGTCGCTCGGCCGCTACCGGCACATTCCCGTTCGCAAGACCGACGGCACCTTCGCCGTAACGTCGATCAAGCACGTTCTGAAATACATCGCCAAAGAAGATTGGTAAGCTCATCAACAGTCTCAAAAAGACGTTCACTCCGCTAATCGGTTGCGCTATAATGCGCGCCGCCGGAAGCTAACCATTAATCAGGTCGTCTCTCATGAAACTTTCAAAATTATCCAAGTCAATTTTCTTTCTGCTCGTTTTGATCGTCGGTCTTTCCCCGCTCGCGGCTGCGCAAGAAGCTAAAAAACCGAAGACAAAGAAGCCGCTGCCGACGGGCACGCCGATTTTGTGGCGCGACCCCGGGGACATCTCCAAGCGTGATCTGCGCTATGGGCCAGGCGCAGCCGACCTGGCGCCGGTGGCGCCGTTCACCTTCGTCGAAGAAGACCCGACGGGCGCGTCGCCAAAGTTTAGCGTCAAGGATGCGCGCGGCGTGAATTGGAACGTGAAGTTCGGCGTCGAGGCGCAGTCAGAGACCGTGGCGACGCGGCTGGTGTGGGCGATGGGCTACTTCGCGGAAGAGGCTTACTATCTGGAGCGCGCCGAGATAACGAACCTGCCGCGACTTACACGTGGCGATGAATTCGTTAACGGATCAGTCGTCCGCGGCGCGCGCTTCGAACCGCGACGTAAGGGTGTCAGGCGCGGCGCGATTTGGGATTGGCTGAAGAACCCCTTCGTGGGAACTCGCGAACTGGACGGGTTGAAGGTTTTGATGGTGCTGCTCGCAAATTACGACACGAGATTGGAAAACAATCGCGTCCTTTACGATAAGCACGCCGGCACCGGCGAGATGGAAGCGCGTTACGTGGTCACCGACATCGGCGCAACGCTCGGCAAGGTCGGCGGCCTGGGCGGCAAGCGCATCAAGAATTCGCTGCCGGAGTTTCAAACGAGTAAATTCATTGTCGGCGTCGACAAGGGCATCGTCGAGTTCGATTACAACACCACGCCAAAAGGCGCCGGCAAGTTCGCTTCCTTCTTCAAACCGAGTTACGGCAAGAGCCAGGCGAACAAAGAAAAGGCGATGCGTCACATTCCGCTGGAGAACGCGCGCTGGATTGGGCAGATGCTTGCGCGGCTGTCCGACGATCAAATTGATGACGCCTTTCGCGCCGCGGGTTATGACGACGCAACCCGAAAGGGTTTCGTGAAGGCCCTGCGCGAGCGAATCAAGGCGTTGGCGGCTTTGTGATTTGCGCTGGCGGATGCGATCTCTTTAAGTCTGTGATAAGAATAAGCGGCACCCTGCGAAAGCCATGATGATTAGAAAAGCTCTAACCCTGCGCTACGCACTTCTGGCAATAGGCATATTCGCGATCGCGGTCGTTTGGAATGCTTCGACGGCTAGAATGTCGGAAGTCCCCGGCGTCTCGATCCCAAATTTTGCGCAGGTCAATGAACACTATTATCGCGGTTCGCAACCGACTGCGGAACAGTTTGCGCAACTGAAGCGATTTGGAATTAAGACCGTGATCGACCTGCGCTCGGATTTTAAGAAGGACGCAGAAGCCTCGGTCCGCGACTTAGGCATGCAGTTTTTCCGGATTCCTCTGAAGACGCGTGTCGCGGCCACCGAGGAGCAGACAGCCTATTTCCTGGACCTCGTTAACGATCCGGCGAACTGGCCCGTGTATGTTCACTGCAAGGGTGGACGTCACCGCACTGGCGCGATGACCGGCATCTATCGCATCACTCACGACGGGTACACCGCCGATCAGGCGTGGCAGGAAATGAAAAGATACGACTTTAATGACAGTATCTTCGGCGGGCCGCCTGCCCAAAAGAAATACGTCTTCTCGTTCTACCAACGCCAGTTCGCGACGTCGACGAACGCGCAAAAGTAAGGGCGCTCCTCGAATTGAGTTGACGCGTCAACACGCGTCGCCGATGCCCTGGTAAACTTCCCGCCAACGCCCGCCAACTTTCTTGAAAATCACGTAGGCATACGCGTCGAAGCCGCCCTGGATTGTGAAGACTTCGCCGATGCCGTCCCCATCAACGTCGAGTTGATCCACGTAATCAATGCTTGAGAGAAATTGTTCCGGCGGCGGACGATACGCCTGAAACTTGACGAAGTCTCCGCGCACAGCCGAAGCGCCGCCTTTCGCAATCAGGAATAAGTCGCGCTCAAAGTTGATGGGCCCTTCGCTGCCACCGCTGGCGCGGCCGCGGGTGGTGAGCATGAAGCTGCCGACGAACTCAGGCTTGCTGTCGCCGTCGATGTCTGTCGCCGTCAGATTCGTTACCTTGATCGAGTTCAGCAGATTCGCCGGCGTGCGACGCTGCCGGTAAATGGTCCTGACCAGCTTCAACACTGCCGCCCGCTCTTCAGCGCTGGGCGCGCGTCGCGACGAAGCACGCTTTCCAAGTGAGTCTGAATTTGTCGCGAGCGCTCGGACCTGGCCACCGAGCTGCGGCCCACCAGCCATGGTCACTTCAGAGTGAATGTTGTTGCAGCCTTCGCGCCATTTCTTCACCGTCACGGTTCCTGCGTCACCGCCGCCAAAGATCAGACGATACGTCTTACCCGTCGCGAAATAGTTTTTCGCGAAGGCGGTCTCGTCTGGTTTGTTTTCTTCGCGGTAGGGCGGTTTGAACTGCCGTCCGCTCACGAGGGCGACGGCGTCCATATTTCCCTCTCCTGATTCACCTGAGATGGCGAAGACAAGTGTGGGCTCTCGCGGCTGGGCAGTCGTCGTGAAGCCGGAGTTCTCTGATCGCGAGGCAATTACCGCCAGTAAAATCGCCGAGCAGGCTAAGAGAACTCTCCACCTGTGACTACTAATTGGATGACGTTTGGCTATCAAAACGCTGAGTGCTCCTTCCAGGTTCGAACTTGCGAAACATAATACACATGCCAGCCGGGCTATCCGGTTGAGACATCTTTCGCGAAACGGATGCTATGGTCCGTGCCGACGGTAAACCGGTACGCTTCGCGCCCGCCTTTCTTACCGCTGTGCGTGAAGACCAGCACGCGCTCGCCGTCAGTGCGGATGTGAATTATTCCAAAGTTCGTCCGTTCGAAACCAAAATAATCCGCCAACAGTTTTTGGTCTTCCGGGGTGCGGCGCAACACCTTGTAAAACTCGTGAAGGTTAGCTCGCGTAAGGGGGTCGTCGCCCGCGCTTTTGTACAACTTAGCGATATCCGGTCGCGTGTGCGAGTAGTCACGCATCTTGAAGAAGGCGGCTAACTCGGTGCAGAGGACGATTCCCGTCTCGCCGCGACTGACTTTGCCCAGGGCTGACACGAGCGTGGCTCGCGGATGAATGTGTTCTGTGAGCTCGGTCTCGTCGCCTGACGAAATGATCGACACGACCGGCTTCATCGCCTTCAGGGCTTTGAAATCGAACTCGTGCGAACCATGATGAGGCGCCTTCAGGATCTCGGCTTCCAGATTGTCCAAACCGATCTTTTCGCGCATTAGGGCCATCGACTCCTGGTTGAGATCGCCCGTAAGGTTAAAGCGCACGTTGCCATAAGTGAGCCGAAAAGCGACGGAGTGTCCGTTGATGGTGTGCGACGCCGAGAAGCCTTCGGATACGGGGCCACCTTCTTCCAGGTGAATCAGCGCAGTTTTCGGCGGCTTATGTAAGAAAGGCAGCGCATCGCGGCTGACACCGTTGTCGTTGACCTTTGAGGTGAAGGGTCCGTGAAACTCCACCTTAATCCCCGAACCGAGAAAGCTGAACAGTTCGTCCGCATTCATTCCGTGAGCCACGCGTTTGAACTCGATGGGACCTCGCTCCGCCCAATGTTTGAGCGTCGCCACCCACCGTTTGAACGGGCTATTCTGCAAATCTTCGGGAGCGTCGCCCGGATTGTCGTAGAGATCGACGATCATCGGCGTGCCGTTCACGGTAACAGTTCGGCCCAAGAGTTCCTCTTCTTCCACAGAATCAGAATCGGACGCTTTGACCAGGCCATTGTGGTAAACACGCCGAGGATGGATGAACAGCCGTTTGCGCGCTTCAAGGCCGCGCTCAGTTTCAGACTTCTTGATGTCGTTGAGTCCGTCAAAGTGATCGGCATCGCCGTGCGTGATCAGGATCAAGTCCACCTCGAGCGGATTTGTTTTCGAGCTCTGGCGGTGCTGGTAGCGAGCGGCGACGTGACGCGCAAACAATTTGTTGTGGCCGGCGTCGATGAAAACGAGTTTGGTCTGATGGTTTTCGTCAGGAGGAGTTTCCAAAATCAGCCCGTCCCCTTGCTGCACGTCCACCATCGAGAACCTCAGCACGCCCTTGTCGCGAGTACGAAAAGGCTTTCCCTTGACCGTGCCTTCGAGTGTGCCGCCAAAAAGTTCCAGCGCGCGGATGCGACTTGGCGTGCTGGCGTTGCTGGCTTCCTGTAAGACCTCCACCTTGTCGCCAAAGGCCAGGGTCTCCTGCTCTTCCGTGCCATCGGCTTTTGAGAAGTTGAACCGAACGAAGTCCTTGTCGATGTAACGAATGTCCGGCATTGCCCTTACCTCCTGGTAGGATGTTTCGTATCAGTCATAAAGTTGACGCGGGCGTAAGCGCTTGGAAACCAGGATCCGTCAGCGCTTCGTGAAGGCGCGGCAGACATTCGCGAGTAGGTTCTGCAGGACCGAGGTTGGCAACGTTTGCAGCGGCTACTATACTTCGATCCGCTTCAATCGCAACCAAAAATTGGCTAAGAAAACACAGCCGGCGGTCGTTGGTGGTTCGTCTAGCGCGAGCAGCTTTCGCTTTGCAATCGTCGCGAGCCGCTGGAACGATGCGATCGTTTCGCGGCTCATAGACGGCGCGCAAAAGGCCTTGAAGCAAGCGTCGGCCCCTGATGACGCGGTTGAGTTGTTCCGGGTGCCGGGAGCGTTTGAGATTCCTCTGTGCGCACAAAAAGCCGCCGAATCGAAGAGGTTCGACGCAGTAATTTGTCTGGGCGTCGTAATTCGTGGCGACACGCCGCACTTTGAATACATTGCCGCCTCAGCCGCGCGCGGCATTAGCGAAGCCAGTTTGCGAACCGGCGTGCCTTTGCTGTTTGGCGTGATTACGGCTGACAATGTCGAACAGGCTGACGAACGCGCGCGCGACGACGAGAACAACAAGGGTTACGAGGCAGCGATGGCGGCGGTGGAATTAGCGAATCTCTATCGAGAAAATTTTGTGACGTGATGAGTTTTTCAGTCAGTTGTCCGTCGTCAGTTGTCAGTTGTAGTTGAGCTCAGACGATTGGCGCGGGTTACAACAAGCAACTGACCACTGACTACTGACCACTGACCATTGAGTTATGGGTTCAAGACGTAAGGCGCGTGAAAGCGCCTTGCAAATGCTCTTTGCGGCTGATGTAGCGGCGACGAGTCCGGATGAACTGGCGCGCACCTTCTGGTCTGAATTGTCTGACGACGAGATGGACGAGCAGGCGCGCGAGTTTGCCACGGCGTTGGCGGTAGGGACGCTCGCGCACGTTGACGAAGTGGACGCACGCATCCGTTCACGCGCTGAGCATTGGCGCATCGATCGCATGGCCACCGTCGATCGGAACGTCCTCCGGCTCGCCGTTTACGAGTTTCTTTACGAACCCACGCCGCGCACCGTCACGATAAATGAAGCGCTCGAAGTAGCACGCCGCTTCTCGACTTTCGAAGCAACCCAATTCATTAACGGCATCCTCGACGCCATCAAGCGTGATTTGGATCAGGAGCGACCCGAGAGTGAGAGTACGGTTACGACTGAAGTCGAATCCTAGTTTTCAGGTCCAAGCCGCAGAGCGGCGAAATGTTTATAGTAATTGATCCTTACTGCTGCGCCTTTCTTCCGAATTGAGCAGATGGGATAAATCTGCTCAATTCGGAAAGTTAAAGCGAAGAGATCCACTCTATAAACATTTCGCCGCTCTGCGGCTCTCTTCCCACACAAATTCCCAATCCCACGCCCCCACTTTTAAGCTAAACTGCGCGTCGATGGATTCGACGCTGAACCAATTCATTGCGGACGCCAAAGACATCGTCGATCGGCTGTATGCTGATCTTCAACAACTCCGCTCGTTGCGCGCGCAGGGACGTCACCGGCGTGAACTTGCGTCGCGCATCTTTCGTCACGTGCACACTTTAAAAGGCTCGGCCGGGTCTGTCGGATTGAAAAACGTCAGTCAACTTGCCCACGAATTTGAAGGCGTGCTCGACGCGGTTCGTCTGGGACGGATAACGATTGATGACGCGGTGCTCAACTTGTTCGAAGACACAGCCGACGCCATCGCCGAATCCATCGCCAACTCAGGTCGCGGCGACGAATCGGCTTCACAAGCGCTGATCGCCCGCTTGCACACAGTCTCCGCAGCCGCATCGCAGCAAGGCACGATTGCCGGAAGTTTGCGTTCAGCTCTGCCCGAAGATGTTTCGCGTTCTTTGAGCGAGTATGACTTACAGCATACGCGCGAAGCCGTCCGCGAAGGAGCGAAACTGTTCATCGTCGACGCAGGTTTCCCGATTGAATCGTTCGACACGCAGTTTCGCGAATTGACGAAGCTCCTCGGAAAGACTGGTGAAGTCATTTCAACTATTCCCGGCGCCGCTTCGACGGCTGAAGAGATCAATTTTCGTCTGCTGTATGCGGCAGAACTTATCTCTGATCTCACTCGATCGCGCGCCACTGAACTCGGCACTTTCGACGTCAAAGAGATTCCTATTGCCTCGCCCGACGCCGCGGCGAACGCTGCGGCCGCAGTGAACGTGTTGCCCGCGCCAGTCGTGCCAAGCGCGACCTCTGTCCGGGTCGGGCTCAACGAACTGGATGAACTGACGTCGGCGGTAACCGATCTTTTGCGCGACACGACGAACGCGCTCTCCGCGTTGCAGAACACGGCCGCAACCGGCGCGCCCAGCTCCACCGCGTCTAATTTGCGCAGCAGATTCGTGCACCTGGAAGAGCGTCTGATCAAGTTGCGTCTGGTACCTCTGTCTGACTTGCTGAACGGCGTTGCGGCACGCGCCGGACGCGTGGCCGCACGACAGCTCGGCCGGGACATCGAGTTCGAAATCATCGGCGGCAATGTCGGCATCGACAAGTCGCTGGCGGATCTCGTGGCTGAACCGCTGATGCATCTGGTTCGCAACGCCGTCAGCCATGGCATCGAGACACCTGAAGAACGACGCGCGGCCGGCAAGTCGCCGAACGGATCGGTCAAACTCCAGGGCTTCAGCGAAGGCAGCCGGATCAACATCGTCGTCAGTGACGATGGCCGCGGCATCGATTTCGCGCAGGTGGCTGAGGCGGCCACTCGACAAGGCATTGTCAGCCAGCCCGAAGATCTCACCAGTGACCAGGCACTGCGCCTGATATTTCGTCCCGGGTTTTCAACTTCAGCAGATGCCTCGGATCTCTCCGGCCGCGGTGTTGGCCTGGAGATTGTCGATCGCGCGATGACGCAAGCGGGAGGCGAAGTGCGACTGACATCCAAACCGGGCCAAGGTGCGACCTTCGCAATGATGATTCCGGCGACGCTCGCGCTGGTGCCGTGCGTCGTCGTCCACGGCGGCCAACAGTTCTACTGTTTCGATTCAAGTATCGTTGCCGATCGAGTCAGCTTGTCCGAAGGACAGATTTCCCATGATGCGCAGCACGTCGAGTGGCAAGGGGAAAACTTGCGCTTGTTACGACTGAGTAGTTTGTTGGCCGGAGCAAATGGCGCGCCTTCGAACAGCCCGCGCGCGATTCTCGTGTGCCAGCCGAGCGAGCATCGGCAAGGGCTTGCGGCACATCAGAATCACGTCGCCATCGCGGTTGACGCAATCGCGGGGCAGCAGGAGACATTGGTGCGAAGCCTCGGGCCATATTCCAGCCTGTGGCCCGGCATCTCTGGCGCGGCTGAAATGTTGGACGGGAGCGTCGCGCTGATGATCGATTTGGCGCGACTGATCGAAGCGAATGAAAGTTGAGGCACAGTCGTTTACAAGATACGTCCTTAGGTCGTTGAGCCGCGAAGCGGCAGCAGAAGGTAGCCAGGGGCAAGACCGGGGTCCCCGGCGCGGCATCCGCGACGGGGTGGAAGTGCGGAGCGCGCCGCCGCTGGAACCGTTTGGTGAGATAGTTCCGCGCCCTGAAGGGGTGCCAGGACATCAACCGCAACCGTCTTTTTTTCGCACCCCTTCAGGGTGCGACCGATCATCAACCTTCGTTACCAGGCGTGGCGTCCCGACAAGTCGGGACTTACCCCTGGCTACCTTCTTTCACGCCTTCGGCGTGGTCTTGTTTTGTTCGTTTGCGCTGCTCGCGGCCGCGGATTCTGTTAGGGCGCAACGCCAACCGTATCGAAAAGAAATTCGCGGCTACAAAGTCGAACGTGCTGCGGTTGAGCTGAAATCTACTGAAAAGAAGAAGCCATCGAAATCCGACGACGGTTCCGGCGGCGGCCAGGATGCTGCCGCGAGTAGGCCCGACACTTCGTCTTCAAACCAAACAAGCACGGCGTCCTCAACTGCGGGATCCGATGTCGATCAGTTGATTACCTTCGGCTCGCCTTCCATCGCGCGTGTTAGCCCACTCGGAATCACTTTCAATGTGCCGGTCGTGGTCGCGCCGATCAAACAGAGCGGTAAAGTCGATTTCCTTCTCTTCGAAGACATGATGGTCAACGATCATTCGATCGAAATCGACGAATACCAACGTGCTTTCGATCTGCCGACAAAGAAACCTCTGACGCTGAACGAGCCTTTGCGATTCTTTATCTACACACCCGTCGCGGCGCTCGCGGCCGTAGGTGAGTGGAGCAACTCAAGAGAGACGTGGCCGGTGACGGGCCGCGTTTATGTGTGCGGGAAATACAAGAAGTTTCTGCTCAGCTTCAAACGGTGCGTGCCGGTTGAGTTGAATCTGACGATGCGAAATCCTTTAAGGAGTCAGTGAGAATCATTTCGACAGTGCGTAAACCTTCGAGATGTCGGTGAAATAGAGCTGCTTCGAATCAACCGCGAGGTATTTAAGCCAACCGGCCTCTCCCTGATCGAGTTCAATGGGATCGCCGCCGCCGGTTGAAACTCGCCGCACCGCTACTGGTCCAAACGAACCGTTTTTCGGTACGTCATCAAAGTAGTAGACCGCTCCATCCGCTACTACGAATTCCATCGTGTGATTAATCGACGGCGCCAGCTGAGACACTTCACCGCTTTTCTTGTTCAGCTTCATCAATTCAGAGTGTCCACGCTCGTTCATCTGGCAGAAGTAAAAGTTTTCAGCGTCGTGTTGCAGGCCTAGGCTTGGTTGTTTGAAAGCGTGACGATAGAAGTTCAGATGTCGAAGCGTGGCGGAGTTGCCTGGAGTTGCGCCGCAACCATGGCTCGTCAGCAAACCCGGAGTAGCGGAAGGACGCGTCGAGAAACAAACCATCAAGAGCGCCATTCAAAAAATTGACCGGCCGTTTTCTGTTTACACGCCGGCTAATTACAAAGCAGATGGCCCCCCCAATGCGCTGTTGATTTTGTTCGACGGCGAAGACTTGGCGAACGATGCGTCTCCAGTGACGACGCTGAACAATCTGATTGCAGCTTCCAAAATTCCTCCGACCGTTGCGGTATTTGTTGAGAATGTTCCCCGCCGGCGTCTGGTAGATCTCGTCGCCAGCGATGAGTTCGCGGATTTTATGGCAAAGGAACTTGTTCCCTGGGTTCGATCACACTACAACGTCACAAAGGACCCGAAGAAAACCGTTGTCACTGGCTATAGCGCTGGTGGTCTTGCATCAGTGTACGTCGCTCGGCGTCACCCCAAGGTCTTTGGCAACGTACTGAGCCGATCCGGCGCCTTTTGGTGGTCGCCCGAACATAACGATGGAATCTGTGGTGCGCGCTGTCCTGATTCCGGCGGACGCGGCGGCGACGGTTCGCGGGATGCTACGACCGAAGGCAACTTCCTGGTTAAGGAATTCCTGGCAAGTCCCAAACTGCCTCTGCGCTTTTATCTAACGGCGGGAACATTTGAAGCCGACACCGCCGGCGGTGGCGGTGAGATCCTGGAAAGCACGCGTCACTTGCGTGATGTGTTACTGGCAAAAGGGTATCAGGTTCATTATCAGCAGTTCGTCGGCGGCCACGATGGTTTAAGTTGGCGTGGGGCGCTCGCCGACGGCCTGATCAATTTACTCGGAGTTCATTAGCAGTTAGCCGCCGTGACGCAGAGTTGTTTTGGAGTGCGCCGGCAGAGTCTCGACTCGTCGGGACGTCGACGGCGCTTTGGATGATTAGTTTGATCCAAAGCGGTGTCGCGCTATGCTTGCCACCGCACTCCAAATATCCGCCGCCGCTCCGCGGCTCGTTGTCGCTGACACCCAACACCCGATACCCTTCTTCCATTCACCATTTACGATTTACCAACTCATACACCCCCTGCCTGACACGCACCGCATATCCTTCATCTACCAATTGATGATTTCCAAGTCCCGCTTCAACCCGACTCAAACCCGAAGCGCGCGCGGTCTCGCCGAGTAGAGTCATACCGGCGCTCGCCAAATACGCTCGAGCGATCTCTCGCAGGGCTGTCTTGCGTGCAACCCGTTTTCTCAGCTCTTGCGGCCACCGGTCTTCGGCTAGCATCCAGATGTAGGAAAACGGTTGATAGATGACATCCTGAGGGATCACCTTCATCGCGCGTTGTAACTCATCAAGGGCGCGTGTGAATGCCGCACGTTCGGCAACTCCGCTTTCAGCGCGCAGGTCCGCGGTGGCCAGTTCGTGTTCGCGCCGCAGTACTTTCAAAACCCGCTGGGCTGCGTCTGACAAAACTTCGGGCTCGTCCTTCCTTCGTGGCATCCAGATGCCGGCGAAATGGCTAATCAAGCGCGGTGCGACAAACATCGAGCGACCGCCCGCGAGTTTCGCGTAGTAAACGCGACCGCGGCGCATGACTTCATCCTTGAGATACCAGGTCAGGCGCGTCTCTTCGTCCTTCTGCACGTTGCGCGGCAAACTCACATCCCTCCGACCGCATACCGCGATGTACAACGACGGTCCAGCGCGCCGCGTATCAGTCAAAGTATTCGCAAAGCCCACGTCTTCGATGAAACGTTCCGCGTCAACCGCGCTTTCAACGCGGAGGTCTTCGTCGCGCCGCCACATTCGATCGCGATAGAGTTCGATCTCTTCGGGAAGAGTCGGAGTGGTCATTGGGTTAAGGGCGTGGGGTTACCAAAAGGGGAAGGGTCATAAACATTGCGATTCGCAGATTGGACAATTTTTCGCTCAGAGACGAAGTATAGGGTGGCTCCTCTGCTCATTGCGAATCGTAGGCCTGATGCTCGCCAAAGACTCTCATGTTGGTCGGCTGCAAAACTTCTTGACTTCCACCTCACAATCCATTAATAACACGCCACGGTTTGGCCACTCATCACTGTTTCCTTCACGCTGTTAAGTCGAACCGCACGTCAATGACTTCCTAAGAAGGCAATCGGTTTTTCCAATCTGTAAAACCAGAAACTCTCGATTGCGTACAGCAACTTCCCAGCTAGATTAGGAGCAACCTTATGTACATGTTGAACGCAAATAAGCAACGTATCTACCTTCAACCACTCGAAACCGAAGTTGTGAATGTCGCGGCCACACGAGCCGTTACGGTCAGAACTGCAGTCAACCGCTCGCGCGATCCTGTGAACGCTGCGGTGCTGGTTGCAACCGCCTGCCGCACGCATTTTGACATCGGTCTACGCGAAGG
Organism: Pyrinomonadaceae bacterium; assembly: GCA_049273695.1. Classification (GTDB taxonomy): domain Bacteria; phylum Acidobacteriota; class Blastocatellia; order Pyrinomonadales; family Pyrinomonadaceae; genus UBA11740. The sequence continues at coordinate 182,876 of JBASRE010000005.1, read as the reverse complement.
CAAGGCTCTCGCTGCCGAGCTGCCCCAGGGTCCGCCGCCGGTTGCTTTCCGCGAATCAGACACTGGGCTCCTTCATGTCATCTACCGTGAAGTCACCCTTAGATTCAAGCCCGGTGTGTCTCAAAAGAAAAGGAATGCCATCCTCAAAAAACACAATTTCACGGTACGGTCAGTCAACCCTTTCATCGAGGAGCAGGTAATTGTCTACCACCCGGAACGCAAGTATTCAGGCGAAAAGCTGCTCGAAGTCTCCAACGATATTTCGGAGATGGACGAGATCGTGTTCGCTGCGCCAAATTTCGTTTCCCAGTTCAACAGACAGGCCACGCCGGCGATCAGGTCGGAGCAGTGGCATCTCCGCAATGGTGGAGGCGGCGGAGCTACGGCGGGAGAGGATGTCGATATTCGTGCGGCGTGGAACATCACCACCGGACGCAGCAACATCGTAGTCGCAGTGCTCGACGACGGCGTAGACATCGAGCATCCAAACTTACGTACCCGAATCTGGAAAAACCCAGACTCTGCCTCCAAAAACAAAGTCGGCCGCGACTTCTTCCTGCGCGACGATGATCCGGATCACTTTAATCCGCGTCCTAAACTGTTCCGCGATCCATTCGATCAAATGGCGGGTAACGATATTCACGGAACTCCCTGCGCCGGCGTGGTTGCCGCGCCTGGAAGCAGCGGCGGTGCTATCGGGGCGGCTCCGGGTTGCCGAGTGCTGGCGGTGAAGGTTTTTCACGCTGACGACTTGGCCCCGTCAAACCGTGTGGCCGACGCCATCCGCTTCGCGGCCAGCATCGCGGACGTCTTGTCGTGCTCCTGGTCAGGCGGTTCTAGTCCTGACATTCAATTGGCGCTAGCAGATGCAGGCACGATTGGACGGCAGGGCAAAGGCTCGGCGGTCTTTTGCGCAGCCGGAAACAATTTTGGGAGCCCAGTCAGCTTTCCAGCCAGAGACACGAACGCGATTGCGGTCGGCGCGTCAACGGATCAGGCGAGAATCGCTGACTACTCGAACGTCGGTCCGCAGATTGCCATGGTCGCCCCCTCAAGTGGCGGGGTGCGCGGCATTTTCACTGCCGATGTTTCAACTGCTAATCGAGGGTTTAACGTGGGACGGGCGGACCGAGGTGGTGTGGATGGACTTCACACCAACAACTTTGGCGGTACATCATCGGCCACGCCGCTCACGGCCGGAGTTGCAGCGCTCGTTCTTTCCGCTAACCCCAATCTAACGCGTACCGATCTGCGCGATGTGCTTACTTCAACCGCTGAAAAGATCGGCAGCGGCTATGATGCCAACGGGCACAGCAACCAGTTTGGCTTTGGCCGAATCGACGCCGGGCGTGCAGTCGCAGCCGCGCTCAGCTTGGGCAAGGCTGCCAAGAAGGCGGTCAAAGGCGCATCCAGGGCAACGGGCTCATCAGCCAAAAAGGCCGCAGCAAGCCGGAAAAGGGCGAAGAAGTCTGCGAAGAAGAACCAGAAGCGCAGTCGCTAGTGTTGCTGAGTTCCGGCGCACTCAAGTACGCATTCGAAAAAGCCGGGGGTCGCTTAACGCGCTCCGGCTTTTATCGTGTTTAGGAAGCGGTGACGACGCTGCTCTCAGAAAGTTACCGGCGGTCTGAAAGGCGCTCGAAACGTGCGAGAGTACTGGCCCAGGCCTGCTTGATGTTTGTCTCGGCGGAGATTTCCTGCACCAAGTCGGGGACGTACTGCTCGCTGGCTTTCAGCGGTTCGAAGGTCGCCTGCTCCGGTACGTATTCATTACGACCGTGCAAACGCATTCCGTGCGAGGCTGCGAACCGTTTCAACTGCGCATCCGTCGGCGCAGACTGAAAACGGACATTGATCTGTCCCGTGGGATATTGATGATGTCCGCTCTCGTCAACCATGACCGGATGGACAACTTCTTCCTCTCCAAGCTTTTTACGAACCGACTCCCACGCCTTCTTCGCGGCGGAAGTCCCTTTCCGCAGGTGCACCAGCAGTAGATTATCGCTGCCCTGCAATTCCTCGACCTCACCGAGATCCTTTAGTAGTTTCTCCACTTTCTCTCGGCCCTTTTTAACGGAGACTACGAAAAGATCTTTACTTGGCTTTTGTGTGGCGTCCAAACTCTAAACTCCTTCAGAAAATCTGACTCAGACTACCATATCCGGTGTCGAAATGGCCGAAGCAGGCAGTCACCGGCTCACTGTGTCGAATCCAGCGCGCCGCGTATCAGTCAAAGTATTCGCAAAGCCCACGTCTTCGATGAAACGTTCCGCGTCAACCGCGCTTTCAACACGGAGGTCTTCGTCCCGCCGCCACATGCGATCGCGATGGAGTTCGATCTGTTCGGGAAGAGGCGGAGCTGTCATCGGGTTGAGGGCGGCGTGGTTAGCAAAAGAAAACTTATGGGTTTGGGTTAGAGCGGGGCCGGGCTTACCTACCGTTTTGCCGCGCCTTCCGCATCGGCGAGCAGCTTGTCCAAAGCTTTGCGATCAAATAGCTGGCCATTTGACACGACGGCCTTGATTCTTTGCGTGTTGCGAATGTCCTCCAGCGGATTCGCGCCGAGCAAGACCAGGTCGGCGATCTTCCCTTCCTCGATGGTCCCCAGCGTTTTGTCCCTGCCAAAGAACTTCGCCGGATTAAGTGTGGCCGAGCGCAAAGCTTCGACCGGGGTCAAGCCGGCGATGACCAGGAGCGCCAACTCTTCATGCAGGCTGAAACCCGGGAAACAGAATGGATTGCCCGTATCAGTCCCAGCGAGGATTGGCACGCCGGCTTTCTGCATCGCGCCCACGATTTCGAATTCCTTCTGAAGAACTTTCTTCGCGCCGGCTTTAGCGTCTTCACTGCGATGATCGCGGCGGACACTCCACCTTTGCTGCAGTTGTCCTGGGATATATCTGAGCCGTCCATCCTGCCAAAACTTTTCATAATCAAAAAATGCGTTGCTGCGCAGGACAGTCAGCGTCGGACACTGCCACGTCTGGTTCTTAGCAAAGCGCGCGAACAGGTCTGCCGCCTTCTTTTCATCGTAGGTTGTCAGCGCCGTCGCCACGGCCCTGGCACGCGCATCTGGAGACCTCGTTCTGAGAAGCTCGCCTCTTACCTCCTTCTCTTTGTCAGAGCATGCGATCAGGACTCCCGTCAGATGCTCGATGCTCTTCTCGCCCGCATCCGAAGCTTCTCGCGCAGACACCGAATACGGAACGTGGCCAGCAAAAGTGATGCCTTGCTGCTTCGCTTCATCGGCAATACCGAAGTAAGCGTCGCGCGGCAAGAGCGCATAGACCTTCGCAAAGTCTGCGCCCCACTGCTTAACTCTTCTGACGGCCTTGCGACCTTCCTCTTCGTTGCCCGCCGAGATCGAAGTGGGCCAGACGGGTTCCGGTCCATCGATGATCGGACTGGCAACAACCATGCGAGGGCCGAGCAGCGAGTCTTTGGCAATCTCATCACGCCAGCGCAGCAGATCGGAGTTTCCGAACATCTGCCGTACGCCCGTCACACCATTGGCGATAAACAGAGTGAACATGTCTCTTCTATACCAATGCACGTGCATGTCCCACAGACCCGGAATGAGGAATTGGCCGGTGGCGTCAATCACGCTCGCGCCGGCCGGTACCGAAAGCTTAGTACTGGTTCCGATTGCCGAGATGCGATCGTCAGTAATCACGACCGTCATGTCGCGTCTGAGTTCCCCAGTGGTAACATCGATGATCGTGACGTGAGTCAAGGCTAGCTGAGGTGGAATGCGATCGGGCTTCGCTCGCGCGAGTAGTAAAACCGGTAGGATTAGCAGTAAGACGATGCGAAGCTTCATTGTATGAAGTATGCAGCTCGAGCCTTCAACATTAGACATCCAGCATTTCTAGTTCCCGTTCTTGGGCTAGTCGACTACCGTCTTAACCGCAAGGTAACACCGATAGGGAACGAACACGAAGTGAACACGAAACTTCACGAGGAGTAATCTGACCTCTAACCTCTGACCTCTGACCTCTGACCTCTGACTTCAGCATTGACGGGAACCTTCCCGGTTCGTGAGTCGTACCGAATAACGACCTCGAAAACATTTCTTTTCACAGGAGAGCCTATGAAGAAAGCGATCGTTATCTCGCTCGTTGCCCTGCTGGTGAACTCTGCCGGCGCCTTCGTTTCCGCTCAGACCTTGCCCCCGCCAACGGAAAAGGATTTCACCGCCGCGTACGATGCGCGAGTGCGTCAGACGCTTGCGAGCTTTCCCGATCTGCCCGGCATCGCGATCGTAGTGATCAAGGACGATAAGCCGATCCTTCTTCGCGCGTACGGGATAGCGGATAAAGAAGCCGGTCTAAAGGCCGATACCGATACGCTCTATTACATCGCTTCCTCGACCAAATCGTTTACGGCGCTGGCGGCCGCGATGCTGGATCAGGAAGGCAAGATCAAGTTTTCAGATCCTTTGACGAAATACACTCCGGGGATTCAATTCAAAAATGCCATACCGGACAAGATCACAATCCGAGATCTCCTGACGCACACGAGCGGCCTGCGGAACGGTCCGCTCGTCAACCGTCTCGCCTTTACGGGCCAGATCGACCAGAGTGAACTCGATCGCGTCCTGGCCGAAGGCACCACTCTTAATGACGCCAACTTCGGCAAATACAATTACACCAACCTCGGCTATAACATTTACGGTCTGGCGCTGCATTACCATCTGCACAAGAAATGGCAAGACCTGCTGCAGGAGCGCATATTCACCCCCGCGGGTTTGCAACACACGACTGCGTACGTTTCAAAGGCGCGCGCCAGGAAGTACAAGATCGCGGCGCCGTACGTCATCGACACCGATGCAGTCAATGCAGGCAAGATGGTGCGCAGCCAACTCGAAAAGACCGATGAGAACATGCAGTCGGCCGGTGGAATCTTCATGAGCATTTCGGATCTGGGCCGGTGGCTTAACCTGAACATGAACAGCGGCAAGCTCGGCGGGAAACAAGTGCTGCCGGCCGATCTGATCCGCAATGCGCACACTGGACTCACAGCGAGCACGCGCAACGAGCCGCCATTTTCAGGCGATGGTGAATACGGGCTCGGCTGGCAGATCGGGAAGTACCGCAACGAAAAGGTCATCTATCATCATGGCGGCTATCCCGGTTACCGCAGTCATGTCTCATTCATGCCGGACAAGAGAATTGCCGTCGGCGTGCTCGTAAATAACGATGCGATAGGCGGAAGACTGGCGGACATGCTGGCTGCCTATGCTTACGACTCGTGGCTGCGAACGGAGAATTTCGAGGCTGATTACGAAACGCAATTGCAGGAGACCGTTAAGAGAGTTGAGAGCAGAAAGCAGGGTATCGCTGCTGAAGCCGCGAACCGGGCAAAGAGAGAATGGCTGCTTTCGGAACCGTTCACTGACTATGCCGGCAAGTATCAGCACGACATCCTGGGGACCATCGAGATCGCCGCAACTGAAAAATCTCTCGCCTTCCGAATGGGCAAACTTAACGCAGTCGCCACGCCTTACACGGAAAAGGACACCATTCGCATCGTGATGCTGCCCGGAGGAAACGGTGAAGTAATCAGCTTCGTGAGGGATGCCGAAGGCAAGCTCGTGTCGTTGAATTTCGGAGGCGCCACGTTCACCAGGGCTGCGAAAAACAGTCGGCAGTAGGCAGGAAAGGCCCGCCGCATTAATCCGCAGAAATAGTCCTAAGCCGCTGCTCTTCTCTGTGGGTATTCACGCCAAAGGCGTGAAAGAAGGTAGCCAGGCCGGGTCCCCACGCGGGCATCCCGCGTGGAGTGGGAGCGGGTAAGTCCCGATTTGTCGGGACGCCATCCCTGGATCGGGTCAAGAAAAAAGATTCAGCGCCCTGAAGGGGCGCAATAATTTGGAGTGCGCCGGCAGGTTTCCACTTTGTCGGGACGTCGACGGCGCTTTGGGTCATTGATTGGCAAATATCCAAAGCGGTGTCGCGCTCCGACCACCCCAGCGCGGCTGCCGCGCCTGGGGACCCCGGTGCTTGCCACCGCACTCCAAATAGCTGCCGCCGCCTCGCGGCTCGGGATTATCTTGGGTTTGTGATCCTGGGGCTTACGCCCCAAGGCCGGGGTCCCCAGCCGAGCATCTCGGTTGGGGTGGAAGTCTTTATGCTGTCGTGCGCGCCGCGCACTACTCCGACTTCTGATCTCTGACTTCTGATCTCCGACCTCTGACCTCTGCCACCCGTCACCCGTCACTTGTCACCCGTCACCCGTCACCCAGTCATGTTCCTCTGCAAACCTTCTGCTACAGTGACTCGTAATACCAGTTCGAATTGAGGTGGGTCTTATTTCAAGTCTCGGTGTTCCCCGAGCTAATCTCTCAACAAAGGAAACTTTTATGAAACCGTTGGCCCGAAAAGTCGCATGGTTGGTTCTGATGGCGGTGATCTTAACGCTCCGTCCGCCGCTTTCAGCCTGGAGTCAAAACCAATCCACCGGCGCGCCCGATGCTTCAACGGCTGCCCAGACTACACAAAGCCTCAAATGGAGATTCGGCGGTAACGAAGCAGGTACCGGTACTTATATTGTTAGCCCCGATGGGACCTTCGAATCCGTGACCGAGCTCAACATCATGGGTCAGTCCCTCAAGAGCCGGCTTACGGGGAAAATGGTGAATGGGCTGATCACCGAATTCGAATTGGTCACCCAACAAGCAGGCACCGAAGCGAAGACCTCAGCCAAAGACGGCAAGGCGCAGATTACTGTTGGCACAAACAGCCGCACCGTCGACTACAAACCGGCGAGCGTCCTGTTCGCGAACCTCCATCCGGTCCTCAGTCAGACCTGGGCCAAAGTTCTCGATCCCACGAAGGATGGCGTTCAGAACATCGACATCTTCGTCCTTGATGGCGCCGCCACGGTCAAAGTTGAAGTTACAAAAAAGAAGGTGCGCACCGTTGAGACAGGAGGCAAGAAACAGGTCGCGAATGTTTACCTTGCGCGCCTTGCAACGGTCGAGTTCGATCTGTACCTCACCGAAGCCGGCCAATTCGCCGCGTGGGATGTCCCTTCTCAGCGGTTGCAAGCCGTTGCCTCAGGTCATGAAGGCTTCCTGGTTGATCCGACGACACTTTATCCGGAACTGAGTCAACCGGTAATGACCACGCGGGCTGAGAAGGCCGTCAAGATCAAAATGCGCGACGGCGTCGACCTCGTCGCCGATATTGTGCGTCCCGCTGATGATGCCAAACATCCGGTCATCCTCGAACGCACGCCATATGGCCGCGAAACTCTGTCGCAGCTGGGAGGCGAGTGGTGGGCCAAGCGTGGTTACGTGCACATCGCACAGGACGTGCGCGGGCGCAACGACAGCGACGGCGAGTGGAAGCCCTTAGTGCACGAGCGCAAAGATGGCTATGACACCATCGATTGGATCGCCAAACAAAGTTGGTCTGACGGGAATGTCGGAATGATTGGCGGCAGCTACGTCGGATTCGTGCAATGGTCTGCCGCGGTCGAAGCCCACCCGGCGCTCAAATGCATCGTGCCGCAGGTCTCGCCCCCCGATCCTTTTTTCAACTTCCCGATAGATCATGGCGTGCCGATGCTGTTTGGCGCGCTCTGGTGGGCCAACTTCGTCAAAGACAAGAAGGTGCCCGCAGTCCCCGCGACCCCCAAAGACCTCGAGAAGCTAAAGACCCTGCCGCTATCAAAAGTTGATGACGAAGTATTTGGCCGCGACATTCCTTTCTTTAACGAGTGGCTCGAGAAGCAAACGCCGTCTCAATTTGCGGACGCGAACTTCATGTCTGACATGGACAAGGTCAAGATTCCGGTGCTGCACATCAGTGGATGGTGGGACGGCGACGGCATCGGCACGAAACTCAACTGGGCGAGAATGCGGGCGCTCGGAAATAAGAACCAGTGGTTGATCTATGGTCCATGGACGCACAGTTTTAACAGCACTTCGCGCATAGGCGACGTCGATTACGGACCCGAAGCCATCATGGATCTCGATTCGATCTATTTGCGTTTCTTCGACACCTGGTTGAAGAAGAAACAGGTCAATTGGGAGCGGCAGCCGAAGGTGCGCGTGTTCGTCACCGGCATCAATCAGTGGCGTGAGCTGAACGATTGGCCTGATGCACGCTCGCGCGAGATGACCCTTTTTCTGAGTTCCCGCGGGCCGGCTAACGGAATTGCCGGCGTCGGCGAGTTGCTCCCGACAGCTCCCAGGAAGCAGTCACCAGATCGCTACACTTATGATCCAGCCACTACTGAGATCCCGAAAGAGATGAAAAACAGCAAGGACTTCGGCGATCTGCTCGCGGCTGCCTCGACCGTGGTGAAACTCGATCCGAAGGAAAAAGGCGTGCTTATCTACCGGACGGCGCCGATGACCGAGCCGTTGGAGATTGGCGGTCCGATTGAACTCGATCTGCGCTTTGCGACGACGGCGCGCGACACGGACTTCTTTGCTTCGCTGGTGGATATCGATGAAAAAGGCACGATGCGTGCGATAGGTATCGGCGGCAAGATTCGCGCGCGTTATTTGTCCGGCTGGGAAAAGCCGTCACTGCTGACGCCGGGCAATGTGTATAAGGCGACCATCGCACTCTGGGACACCGCGCATCAGGTGAAGAAAGGACATCGCCTTGCGGTGATGATCACGAGCGACGCGTTTCCTGGTTACGCGCGCAACCTGAACACCGGCGAACCGCTTATCAATGCGACGCGGATGGTACCCGCGCACCAGACCATCTACCACGATGCGATGCAGCCGAGCGCCCTGCGCTTTCGCGTGCTGACGCAAAACCGCGAGGTGTCAGCGATCGTGAAGAAGATCGAGCCAAAGGCTTACACCGACGATCTCGGAAACGGAAAGGTGCTGGTTTCCGACGTCATTCATTTTGAAGTGCTCGAGCCCAAAGAACTCATGCACATCTCAGTCGCTGCTTACTATCAAGGCGCTCCTGATGTCCAGGGGAGGCGTTTGCAAGTCGGGGATCATGTGCGCTTCGAACTTCCCTCCGGAGCCCAACGTGCCGGCATTCTCCTGCAGGATCTCAAGGGTCTACGCTTCCGGGAATAAAATAATTAGAGTCAGGGTGTCAGTACCGCGAGCTTATTCCCTCTCCCCCTGGGAGAGGGCTAAGGTGAGGGTTCTCGACGAAGTCGAGATTAGCGACCGGGTATTCACGCCGAAGGCGTGAAAGAAGGTAGCCAGGGGTACGCGACGGCACGTCGCGCCACCCCTGGATCGATTTAGAAAGAAAATCCGCGCCCTGAAGGGGCGCAATCAATTTGGAGTGCGCCGGCAGAGTTCCGACTTTGTCCGGACGTCGACGGCGCTTTGGATACTCCGCGCCCATCGATGGAAGCGCGTCGGATGAGTTGGATCCAAAGCGCTGTCGCCGCAACGACCACCCCAGCGCGGATGCCGCGCCGGGGACCCCGGTGCTCTGCCACCGCACTCCAAATATCTGTCGCCCGCTTCGCGGGCTCGGGATTATCTTGGGTTTGTGATCCTGGGGCTTACGCCCCAAGGCCGGGGTCCCCAGCCGAGCATCTCGGTTGAGGTGGAAGTCTTTATGCTGTCGTGCGCGCCGCGCACTACTCCGACTTCTGATTTCTGACCTCTGACCTGATCTCTGACCTCTGATCTCTGATCTCTGATCTCCGACCTCTGACCTCTGACACCCGACACCCGTCACCCGCTACATCTCTCTCCCGGTTTCACTGTCAATAGTGGCCAGGCGTCCATACTTGTGCCCTTCGTAATTGTACCCGTCCCTATCTCCTTCATCACTCTCTTCCATCTGCAGTGTCAGCAATCGGGAGGGCCCTAATGATCTAATCAACTCCGCGCTGAGCTCCATACGGGATCCCTTTTGCTTTGCACTCAGCGCACCGACGCGCCCGCCGATGCCCATCCGGTAACCCGTATTAGAGGCCCGATCCGGATAAACAACCAGGTTAGCCAGCGCGTTCAACCGCGCGAAGGCAGTGCTCAATACGTCAGAATTTCTTAACCCAACGTCTTTCGGATAGTGGGTCAGCAATTGTTTGAATGAGTACGGCACGTCATACCCGCCTTGCCAGAGATAAGAGACGACGTCGCCGGTGTTTGCATCTGACACGACGATTAGCTTTGTAGTGGTGAAGCTAATGTCACGGTTGATCCTCATGTGCACGATGGTAAAGCGATGAAAATAGAGCTGCCCTAGTAGATGTTTCAGATTCTCCGAGATGGGATCGATCTCGCCGGTAAACGTTGCTCGGCGCTTCTGCATCTCGCTCCCCTTGAGGAATTGGAGAATCTTGTCCGGCAGTTTTGCCGCTTGAGCACCCGGAGTACTTTGTCCCTGTGACCACGCTGGCGAAAGCGCTAGAAGGGCCAGTAGCGTAACGCAGCAGATCGAGAGGCTTTGTTTCTTCATAGGTACGCAGTCCTCCGGACTGCTTGGCAGGCCAGCGGCCTGCGCACCGAGATTACACCCTCTCCCCATGGGAGAGGGCAGGGTGAGGGTTCTCGACGCAGTCGAGATTAGAACGTTTCCCTGAATTTGATCTTGCACGGCGCCGGGATTGGGCAGGTAGCCCGAGCGTTAGCATGGTCCCTCTCCCCTGGGAGTCTTAGGTCTTAGCCTTAGGTCGCTTCTGCTTTCTGCCTTCTGCCTTCTGCTGTCCGTCACCCGACACCTGATACCCGTCACCCCGCTCTTCTATTCACGATTTACCATTTACGATTCACCAGCTGGGCGGAGTCACGATGCATCAGGATTCGGTTAAGGGCGGCGGGCCCAGCAAGCGGGACTTCGGCTTGGATGGCGCGATCGAGAATCGTTAGCGCGATCGTGGCGTTAAGTGATTGGATACGATCGTGGAGGGGCCGAATGGGTTAAGAGCAACGGGGGTCAGCGAAACAGCGCCTTCTCCTATGCAGTTATTAGCAAACCATTTTTATTGGCAGATGTCGTTGTGACCAAGATCATTCTACGTTTAGGCTAACACCGAATGGTAGGGGACCACGAAATTGATAACCACGGCTTATTCAGTCATATTCAGTAGTGGTGATAGTTTAAGCACATCAGACTTTCGAAACGAACTAATTAACGTCTTCGCATCTGAAACCAGCTTCACCTTTGCCCTTTGTCGCTCCTGGTATACCTCCTTTAAGCTGGACAAGCTACGCAATCCGCCTTGAATTAGGTGTCGATTGTTGTAAAACAACGTGTCAAGCTGCTGGACGAAATGCTCCACACGTTCGACAAATAAGTCGGCTTTTGGATCAGTTTCTCTAACCGCACCAATTAGCTGACTTAAATCTCGGTACTTGTTCAATATGTAATAGGACCCTGGTGCCATTGAAAGTTCTTCAATCAGTGTGTCAAGTCGTTCATTAGTTGAATTGTGGGATCTATTCGGGAAATCGATCATAATTCTTTCGACAAGTCCCTTCTCGATTAAGGTGAGCGCCCGCGCGACGTCATTTCGTTCAACCTCCGAAGTTGCCTCAAAGAAGTCGAGGTCATCTTTGATTGCTCTAATATTGCCAATTTCGACGCTACGCGTAACCGATTCGTTGGTAAGCTGAATGAGAAATCCATGTGCGGTTGTTGCTGCGCTGTCTAAACTATTTCTATTGAAGTCTAATCGCCCAAGCAAAGCCCTCATTGCTTTGATAATCGCACTTAACTCTGGACCATACGCACCGCGTTCAATGAGCCACTCTGCTAAGGTTCCTTCGAACGTATTATTCTCTACGTAATAACCGCCGGAATCTAGCCCTTTGGCTCCTGCGATTTTCATACCTCTACAGGAGACAGGTTTACCCTCAAACACGGATACAAGCGAACCGGTAAAGCAATCCCACACATACGCCTTTCTCTCCGTCGTGCCGACGGCGATTGCTGAATCTGTAGGAGCGAAACATGCGGTTGTGATCTGTCCATCATGCGGCTCAGAGCAAAAGACCTCCACGCCCGCTTTGGCCCAGTCTCTAATAATAATTCTGTTGCTTCCCTTTAGTTCAACTGAGAAGCGAGGGACGTTCGAGTAGAATGATCGTCTTTTAAAGGTATTCAATTTCAGGCTAAACGAATTCTCTGCTCCGGTTATGGTTACGAACGGAAGACGAACGTCAACGTTAATACCTTCGAGCTCCACCCGATCCGCATTTTCTAATGAAATCTTTACCAATATCGCACTTCGGGCGATATCCCAGATAATTAGATTGTCGGCCACACTGCAAAGCAGGTTAGAGTTCGGAATGAACGCCAGATCGACGACAGTTTTGCCGTGCCCTCGGAATAAAGCTCCAAACTTCCTGTTGGTATAGTCTAAAAGACGAACGTTGAAATCTTCGCCGCCAATGGCTAAGTAGTTCCCGTCCTGACTCCACGCTAAACAGGATATGGCTCCTAATTCACCGATGTTGATCTGAGACAAATCCGCGTATCGAAAGTCACTTCTATCAAGCGTTGCATTGAAGAGTCGTGATCGATGCAGGATCGCGTTGCTTAGATTTGCATCGCTGATATCGGTATTGGTCAAATCGGCCGCGAGCAAGACCGTGCGTTCTAGCTTTGCGCCCTTAAATGACTGGTCCATCAATGCCAACAACGTGGCCGCATTCCCGCCGACATAGCCCGCCTCATCAACATCTTTCGTGCTTGTCCAATTGAGAGCTGACCAGAGGAGATCACAATCGCTCATAAAACCCCGCAGAAAGTTTGCGATTTCGGGCGAAAGCGGTCGCAATTTAAGCAAGTCGTATTGTCCTGTTCGCAACTCCTCGGCGCATGACTTGGCGACAAAGAATTCCATAAAAGATCGATGAGCAAATTGATAATTTCCAACTGAATCGCGGTTGAGGAAAGTGCAAGTCCTTACTTCTGTATCAAGGGCTGCGTACACCGCTGGAGGACGATCCTTGAAGTATTCTCTGACTACTTTCTCAATCTCCGTATACGGTAGCATTTCTCGGTTTTCGCGATACATCCATTTAGTGAGGTCTTGACAAAAAGCCCTCTTTGTAGAGGGATCCATCAAGTCTTCGTTACCCTTCGCAACTTTATCGATCCATGCATCCACGTATTCGCCATACAGGAGCGCCGGAGTGACCTCGACCTCCTTACTTTTTTCAAGTAGCCTGGGCCAAACTTTTAGAATCATCTCTAGCATAACCGGCCGACGCGAAAGGTCGGTGAGGTTATAGGTTGCTTGCATCTTTGATAGAGTGGACCTAGCCTTTTCCTGATCGCCATCGTAGTGACGCTCGAGGAATAGTTCGATCTGATCTCGCCGAAACTCTCTCAGTTGAACCACTTCGAAGTTCTCTTTTCCTTTCTGTTCAGCGAACAGCTCCGTCTCTTCGCGAGTTAAACTACGATTTAGTTCTGATTGGGTCTCTTCATCAGTGCGAAAATAGTGACTGCGACACGTCAAAATCACTTTGGAGTTTCGTCGAACTAACGAATTGAGTCCTCGGAGAATGCGGAGTGTACTGGCCCTGTCTGTCAAAGTAGCAGTTTCATCAAAGCCGTCCAAAATGATCAACAGCCGACCGGCCTCAAGCAGTCTCTCAAAACTCTTGAAGTCGGCGTGGCGCATGTCATAGTTGTTGATAAGCGTGTTGGTAATTATTTCGCGAACGTCGATTTTGCCCGCGTGGTCGCGTAGAGAAATAAAAACCGGAATGCGGTGGCCATGCCATTTTTCTTTAATTATCGTTTTAGCAAGCGTATAAGTGAGCCACAGCGCAAAGGACGATTTGCCAGTCCCAAAATCTCCCAGAATTGTAAGATGATTGCGTCCGTCTTCCTGCAACCAACCGAGGATGTAAGCTTCAAGTTCACCGTCAAACTTGCGTCGTGAATTCATTACCATTCGCGCACGAAGTGGCACGAAAAACTTGAATAGATTACAGCGACGCATTATCGAAATGATTGGATCTCTATCACTTGCCGGATCGGCGTACTCGTAATAATTTTCATAGTCATGAACGATCCGCCTCAGATATGGATCAAAATTGATTAGACCACCAAGAAGATCGTTGAAACTTTGTAACTTCAGATCCCGTTTCAGATTGCGATCGGCCAGATTGTCAATGAGGTCTGGAGAATAACTTCCGCTCGTCACAAGAAATGCCTTCTCATACCTACCTAAGCTTAGGTCGTTCTGAATCTGTAACACGGTTATCTGAAGATCGTTCCATGAAGCGGCCCGGTTCGATGGATTGTAATGCGTCCAAATAGCATATTCGGTATCGAAGCTATCATCAGGATTACGAGCCAGTACTCTCTGGACCGTCGGCGTCAACAACTCGTCTGGGTTCAATTCAAACCCTAGAAGCCGGAATAGAGTGACAACCTCTTCTTTAAATTGGCGTTCACTGGAGAATGCCCGATCTTTGAGCCATGTCGCGACTGAGGTCTTTAGGTCGGTTATGTCGTGGAACTGATTGATCCACAGCTTGCCAGCTTCAGTGCTATTCTGCAGGAAATCCAGAAAATCATAGACAGCCGGCTCCACAGTCGCAGGCAACCCGATCTGTTTCGCGGAGCCTGAATCTGCCTGCCGAAAAACCGGTCGACTATTCCAGATAGCATCACGTACCCAAATTCGTGTCTCTAGGCCCTTGCTGCGCGCGACTAAAAGTTCCGCCAAAGTGACTGACACATGCCCGCCGGGCGGTCTTTCGGGACTATTCGGAAGTTTCCGAACTCCGTCATATTCGCCCCCATAACGGGAGTGAATAACAAGCAAATAAATGTCGCATGACTCTACCACCTCAAGACAGTTATCAACCGGAGACAACTGAGGATTTACCGGGAAGTCGTTCGTCTCGCTGGTGTATGCGATGTATCCGAGCGACTCCAATTCTCGTTTGAGTTCTGCCCTAACATCGATCAGATCCAAGCAGGTTGAACTAAGAAATATTTTCCTGGGACGTTGGTCATAGCTCATCTGAGTTGTTCTCCGAAGCTCAAGGACAGGGGGTGCCGAGTGTAGTGGATTTGTGAGAGTCAAGAATGAAACATGGCATCTGACAAGCACCCATTGTCAGCGGTCTGGCATAAGGCTGGTCTAACGTAAGGACGAATCCACTGCCTCAGGCAGGGCCGACAACATTGAGAAGGAGGCACAGTAATCCTAGGCAATACCCTTGTCAAGAGGTATCACCTACTGCGGCTACTATTTGAGTCACACTACGAGTTTGTTGGCGGAAGAAGCAAAAAATGCCTCGGCACTCACGCCGATAGTCAAAGAAGTGTGGGCGCGTGTGAGCTCCTCACACGCTTCTTTGAGAACTGCAAAATCGCAGGCCTGTTCCCCTTCCCTAGCCGTCCGCGATTTAAATCGGCAATCGGCAATGTCCTTGTTTGATGTCCATCTCCCCCGAGGGTCTTCCTTGAGGGTCAGGCCTTCGATTCTTCAATTTGAACAGGATCAAGGAGTTGAAGAATCGAAGAATCGGAGGCCTGACCCCGTTCTTTGGTTTTCTGACCCCGTTCTTTGGTTTTCCGGCAATTGCGATAGCTATCTTTGTTGGCGTGGCACTGGCCGCCATTACTCTTTTCATTGGCTGGTTGATTTCCGAAGATGGTGGTGGAGTCGTAATCGCATTATTTCTAGCGTTGATTGTTGTCGCAGTCACTCCCTTGGTTTACCTCGCCATTGGGAAGGCATTAAGCGCGTTGTTGGTAAAGGTACGCAGGGAAACCTTTGGCGAGGCGAAGCTGGAGTGGACAAAAGCGGAACAAGTTCAGATTAGTAATTTCGGCCTTATTGTCACTGGGCCGCTTCTATTGTGGTACTACTGCACCCAGGCTTTTAACGATTTGTGGTTAGTAAAAGCCACACAAGAGGAACGCGCTTCCTTAGAGCAAAAACTCGTACACCGACAGAATTAGACGAGAAAACCCACCCTGCGCTACGTTTCCTTTCGGAAATTTCTTGGAAAGAATTTCAAAAGACCCTAAACCAGGGTCACGCCTGCGATTTTGCGATTTCAATCCTTACCAAGGCTGCTTCTGCAACCTATAAGGGTGAAAAAGTCGGTTTTTCCTAACATTTCTTAACCAGTGGCCCCGAATCGTCTTGAGCTCAACTCAGATTGGTGCGCTCTAAACGAAGACTGGGAGAAACGAGACTCGAATTAGTCCGACCTAAACTCAGATTGTTCTGCTCCAAATTAAGATTTGGCCGCGCGTGAATCGGATTAGTCCGAGCGAGACTCGGATTAGTTCGACCGGAACTTAAATTAGTCTGAGCGAGAATTAGATTGCGCTTGGCTAAGTCAGGATTGGTGGGAACGCGACTCGGATTACTTCGACCTGAATTAAGATTGAGCCGAACTCGATTCCATTTTGTCCGCGGTCGATTAGGACCGCCCCGGCCTCAACTTAGATTGGCACTGACTCAACTGAGATTGTCCTGGTGTTGACTAAGATCGGTGCCGCGAGAGATTGAGGCGCCAAGCGCCGAGATGAAATAGCCCCGACCGTGAGGTCGGGGTTACGTCGTTAAGAATATTTCCGAGGTCCGAAGCACCGGCATGATCATTCCGGCCCTTCGGGCCTCATTGATTTGTGCGAAACTGGTTCCCCGACCTAACGGTCGGGGCTATTAGATAACGGCGCTTCGCGCCTGTGGATGACCGGCAATCCTCGTTACCCCCGACCTGACGGCCGGGGCTATTACATGACGGCGCTTCGGACTTCCTTCGATTATCCAACACCGTTACCCCGACCTGACGGTCGGGGCTATTACATGACGGCGCTTCGCGCCTAATCTCATAAGTACTTTTCGTTGTACTCAATTTCATTCTGAACAAGGAACTCGATGAACTCATCCTTAAAACTTCGTTTGGCGTGATGGCGACGTTGGTTTCGAATGTACCTGATTACTCTCTGCTCTTCTGACTTGCTTACAGTAAATGCGCCGTAACCTTCCTGCCACGCAAAGCCTTTGCGCGTAGCAAAGGATTCGTGGATCCAGCGAGACGAATTGGATTTCACGGCATTCACAAAATCCGCGATGGAGATCGTTGACGGAAGTGACGTGTAGAGATGGACGTGATCAAACATTCCGCCCGCGCATATTAGCTTCGCATTCTTCCTCTTCATTACACCGCCGATGATTCCATAAAGATCATCTTCCCAATCTGATCCAATCCAAGGCTCTCGGCCCGCGGTGCTCCAGACAAAATGAACAAGCAAACTTAGATGCTTTCCTGCCATGAGGAAATGATAACCGAGTACGCAATGTGATAATTCTTGCATCGGCTGGTGATGGCGGATAGATAGGCCCGTAGGGCCGGTATGAAATAGCCACGGCCGTCAGGCCGTGGCTACGTCGTTAAGAATTGTTCCGGAGGTCCGAAGGACCGCGATGATCATTCCGGCCCTTCGGGCCTCATTGATTTATGCGAAACTGGTTCCCCGACCTAACGGTCGGGGCGATTACATAACGGCGCTTCGCGCCTCACCCATCCGGTCAGGTCCGAAGGACCGGTATTAAGCAGCCACGGCCGTCAGGCCGTGGTTACGTCGTTAAGAATTGTTCCGGAGGCCCGAAGGACCGGCATGATCATTCCGGCCCTATCGGGCCTCACTGATTGGTGGGGGGACATGGTTCCCCGACCTGACGGTCGGGGCTATTACATGACGGCGCTTCGCGCCTAATCCCATAACCAAGTTACACAACCTGACCGGCGGCGAAAGCCGAGGCCCAGGCCCACTGAAAGTTGTAGCCACCCAGTTGGCCCGTCACATCCACCACTTCGCCGATAAAGTAGAGCCCGGGAACGCGCCTGGCCGCCATTGTTTGTGACGAGAGTTCCGCGGTAGAGACGCCTCCGACTGTCACTTCAGCTTTTCTAAAACCTTCCGTTCCGGCTGGCGTAAGCTGGAGCCTGTGAATGTTATCCGCAATTTCCTGAAGCTCCTTGCCGTTGTACTGTTGCAGCAGCCGGGACGCTCCGTAAAGATCGCACCAGGCCTGCGCAAACCGTCGCGGCAAGTAACGTGATAAGAGATTGACCAGCTCAATCCGGGAGCTCGGTCCTCCTGTCTTCGTCGCGCCCTGTGTCGCCCCCTGGGCAGAACCTGGTGCTGAATCGCACTCGATTATTCTGGCCGCCGAAATGACCTCCATTACGTCTTCATCGGGTAACAGGTTGATTGAGATCGACTCGCCGGGGCTCCAGTAGTTTGAAACTTGCAGTATCGCCGGCCCACTCAAGCCGCGATGTGTAATTAAAATGTTTTCCCGAAACGATGGAGACTCGGGACAAGTGACCAGGGCGTCAATCGAGACTCCGCTTAACGCCGCCAACTGCTTCTGAATCTGTGCCGGCAGCGTTAAAGGCACCAAGCCGGCGCGTGTTTCTTCAATGCGCAGCCCAAATTGTCGCGCAATGCGATAACCGAAGTCGGTCGCTCCCAGCGGAGCGATAGATAACCCGCCAGTGGCAATAACTACGGAAGAGGAGTGAAAAGTGCCTTGATCGGTTTGCAGCATGAACGAGCGCTCTGCAACAGGTTCGTGGCGGTCCACCTGACGGACTTCGCAGCCGCAGCGAATCTCCACGGCAGCGTCGTGACACTCCCGGAGCAGCATGTCGATGATCTGTTGCGAACTGCCGTCACAGAAGAGTTGGCCCAGTTTCTTCTCGTGATAGGCGATGCCGTGTTTTTCAACCAGTGCAATAAAGTCCGCGGGTGTGTAGCGGGCGAGCGCTGACTTGCAGAAGTGTGGGTTCCGGGAAACGAAGTTATCGGGGCTGGTCCAGGTATTGGTGAAGTTGCAACGGCCGCCGCCGGAGATGGCAATCTTTTTGCCGACCCGGTCGGCGTGTTCAATTACTAAGACTCTACGCCCGCGTTTGCCCGCCTCGATTGCGCAAAAAAGACCCGCCGCCCCGGCGCCAACGACAATAACGTCCCACTCATGCATAGAAGACGGCCCAAGGATCGAATGGGGTCAGGCCTTCGATTCTGCGATTCTAGCTTCGCACCACCTGACCTCATTGAGTTCGCGCCCAGGTCCGAAGGACCGTTATTAAATAGCCCCGACCGTCAGGTCGGGGTTACGTCGTTAGGAATTGTTCGCGAGGTCCGAAGGACCGGCATGATCATTCCGGCCCTTCGGGCCTCATTGATTTGTGCGAACCTGGTTCCCCGACCTGACGGTCGGGGCTATTGCATCTCGGCGCTTCGCGCCTACCAGCCGGTATGAATCTTCCACTGGTCCACAACGTTCTCGCCTTCAAGCACGTTGTAGTAGGAATGTTGGGCCGCTGTCAGACATGAATGGTTTGCCAAAACTCTAACGCGCGAACCAACTCGCAGACGGTCGAAAGTGTTCTCATCCTTCACCATTACAACGCCGTGCTCTTGCGACATCTCGCTGACTGTTAGATTCAGGTCCTCGCCCGCGAGGTTCAGGACTCTTCCATAGCCACAATCCGGATTGAGACTCACCGGACCGCGGTCCTTCGATAGCGCGATGGCTCCGGCGTCGATGATCACTTTTCGTCTCGCTCTGTCACGGTGCACAACTGAAGCCACGACAGTAAGCGCGCAGTCGGCAAATGAGCAGCTACCCAGCGTCGCCTGGAACGCGTCAAAAAAGATGTAGTTTCCGGGCCTTACTTCGTCGACGCCGTCCAGATGATCGACACTCGTGATAGTTGGAGTTGAGCCAATACTCACGATTGGTACCTGGCCGACTTCCTGCCGGAGCGTCTCGGCAAAGCCGGCCATCACATCGCGTTCATGTTTCGCGAGGGCCAACACCTCTGGTTTTGTCTGACAATGATAACTGTGACCGGCGTGGGTCAGGATTCCCGCAAACCGCAAGTTTGACGCGTTAGATATTCGGCGGGGAATCTCGGTAGCCGCTCTGTCAGTCGGCTCGACACCACACCGATGATATCCACAATCGACCTTCAGAAAGAGACCCAGATGAACGTTCGACTGTTTGGCCGCGTCATTCAGCTGATCTGGCACATCAGAATCGTCCGTTATCAACGACAGTTCGCAATCTCTGGAGATTTCAATCGCTTCGGCAAATTTTCCTGGTTCGATCGGTATGGCGTAAGTGATCTTTGAGAATCCATTCGCGGCGAACGCCCGCGCTTCGGCAAGGGTTGAGACCGTTACCGCGCCGGAGTGCCCGGCAGTTTGAATGCGAGCAACTTCGATACACTTGTGAGTCTTGATGTGCGGTCGAAGATCAGCACCAAATTGCCTGATGCGCTGGCTCATGCGTGCGGCGTTGCGCTTAACCTTCGAGACGTCGAGTACGAGACTCGGTGTTTTCGGAGTTTCAAGGTTCATCGGGAATCAATCCACAGATTACACCGATTAGCGAATTGAATCATTGAACCATTGAATCAATGGTTCAATTTCTGAGTCTGCATAATCTGTGGATGATCCAGTTTCTCAATTCTCAGGTTATCCATTGATTCGTCAGCCGAACCGCGCGCCACTTACCATCGATCTTTTCGAGCACCACCGTCGCCCCCGAATAGCCGATTGTGACGCTGGCGTTCGCTTTGGTTCGTTCGGCGTTGACGAACTCAATCTGGGTCACTTGCGGATACGTCTCGAGCTCCCACCCGCCCCAGTGCCCAGGTGTCGCTGGGAAGAACCGCCCAAACAGCGAAAGGATTTGCATCGAATCACCGACCGGTTGATTTGGTGTTTCCATGACCTGGCGGGGTGCGCGACTCTTCGTTCCGCCAATCGTGTGCATCAGCCGCGCCACCAGCGAAAGCTCGTCGGAAGTAAGCATTAACACGTGACCGAGATCGGGAAATCTCTGATAGACCGTGTGGCGGCCAACTTGGCCATCCGGCGTCTTGACTGCCAGATCTGCGCGAACGACGACGACGCGAGGTAGCGCGTCGGGAAACCTGAACGCATTCCACCCCTTGCCACCATAGACCGGCAGATCGCCAAGCGGCCGAAATACAACCTGCCGAATTTCAGCGATGTCGGCTTCGATGCTCAGTGCCGGCGGCCGCGCCGCGAGTTCGCGCTGACTAGCGACCCACGAGTCCAGCGTTTTCGCCATCAGCTTTTCCGCGTTATCAGCCTGGCCTTCCGTCACCAGCAATGCGGCCTTTGCCAGCGCCGCAGTCGCGACGTAGGAATCAAACGGTTCTCTCGTAATCGCTTCCAGCGCAGCGACAGCCTTAATCCGGTCATAGTGCGCGCCTTCGACGGCGGCCAGATCGAGGGCTGACTCGAGTTCGGCTCGATGCACCAGCAATTGCGCTTCCGCCAGGGCCGGCGACTTTGGTTGTTGCCGCATGAACTTCGTCAGCGTCTTGCTCGCTTCATCGAACTGGTTCTGTTCCAGTTCCCACCGACCGCGCGCCATCAGCCGGCCTCCGGGATTACGAAGGTCGCGTTCGAGTGCGCTGACACGCACCCTCAGAGCATCACGGGTGACGCGTAGTCGATCTGTAACTGCCCCGGTCGTCACCCCGGGCCGCGTCTCCTGTGAAGACCTGATCGAGTATTCGAAGCCGTAGTCTGCGTCCCAGCCATTCAAAGCCCGCGTGGCGGCCGCCAGGGAGTCCTCGAATCGATTGAGCGCATCAAGCGCGCGCGAACCAAACGCGCCGCCAAGCACCCGGGCGTACGGTTCATTCGGATAGTTGGCCGCCGCACGAGCGTAGGCCGCGGCGGCTTTCGGCCAATCGTTCGTCTGCTCATAACACTCACCGATGCGCAGCGCCGCAATCGGCGCGTATGCGCTCGACGGATACAGCGAGACAAACTGTTGATACTGGGGTAGAGCGCGCGCGTAGTCGCGCTGGTAGTAGTCAAATGCCGCCGCGAACGCGAGCGCCTGCCGAGATGCAGTACCGCGTTTCGCCGCGGCCAGCGCGGCCAACGCCGCCCGAGCTTTTGCGGCCATCGCCGCTCGATCTGCCTCAGGCCCCGCGGATGACTGCCGGCCGTAGTACTGCGCGCGTAACAATTGCACCGCACCCGGATCTGGCGCCGCCTTTTCAAGATCGTCGAGCGTCCGCTCGATCCCGCCAACGCGGTCGCCTTTCAACTGAAACAAACCTCCCATCTTGCTCGTGATGACGTAGCCCAGGCTGTCGTCTGGGGATCCTAAGGCTGATGTCTGCAAGTGGGTTCGGACGAAGTCAGCGTACGCGTCGATCGCCCGATCGAGATTCGCAGGTGAATAGGCCGGCGGCGGCGTGTCGGACACGAAGAAACCGATCATGAGTGAGGGTGCCTTTTCCACCCATTCACTGCGCGGGAACTTGCCGCTCTCCAGCTCTTTGACGATGGCCGCCACGCGCAGGAGGCGCTCAGTCGGATCAGAGCCACGCGGTTCGATTCCAGTGATTGCGACGTTCACATGGAGATCCCAGCCTGCCTGGAAGAGCGCCTTGGCGCCGGCGTTCGTGCCAGGATGGTTCCTGGCGAATTGATCGAGATCGGCGACCCGTTTCAGCATCTGCCTGGGATCCGACATGAGCAAGTCGACTTGGGCGAGCAGCGCGGCCTCAGTGCCGTCGTAATCACGGACGAACTGGGTCAGCCTGTCGGTCCAGCTCGGACTTTGACCCCTCTCGAGTGAGGCGTCGATCGTGAGCATCTCCCGCGCCAGGCGGGCGGCGTCTTCGCGCGGGAGCCTGGCGACCAGAGCGCGCGCAGGACCAATCAGTTGGCGAATGGTCTCGGTGTATGAGCGCGTTTGATCCCGCTGAAACTGGAACACCGTTTCGCTCAGGGCATGCATTGCGGCAATCGTTTGTTCGGCGTCGGCTACTTCAAGGGTTCGTTTCAATAACAACAACGCATCGTCGCGCCGGCCAGCACCGACGAGACGCCTGAAGGTCTCAGGTGAGGCGGAGTTTTGCGCAAGTAGCCGCTTGGCCTCCTTGACGCTTGCGCCTTGGCGCAGGTACCAGAGCATGGTGGAGTCGTACGAGGGAAAGTCGAGCCAGGGATCGGCTGGGGGCGACTGGCCGAGCAGCGCCGGTGCTGCTAACGCCGTCACGAGCAGAATGCCAACTATTCGCATGCGCCTCAGTCTCAAGATCGTCGTCGCTTGAAATAAGACCGCCATGAGTTCACTCCCTGCACAATGAGGGCTTCCACCACCGCTACTTGCTTGCGACCCTTCGGGTTGCGTTTGGATCAATAACCGATAGCCAGTCCGTCTTTGCGTGGATCGGACGCGCCCATGAGAGTCCCGTTCACCGGATCAATCATGATTGCCTGGCCGCCACCCATCGATGATCTCAGTACGCCGGGAGGTGAAGCCCGCACGTGGCCCAGGGCGATTAGCCGGTCAATCACCGTAGCCGGAATTTCATCCTCGAGCAAGACGCGCCGGCCGCTCATATAACGGTAGCGCGGCGCATCAATCGCCTGCTGTAACCCCATCCCAAGATCGATGATGTTGACCAGCACCTGGACATGTCCCTGGGGCTGAATGCCGCCTCCCATAACGCCGAACGACATGAACAGCTTGTTGTCTTTGAAAACCATCGCCGGAATGATCGTGTGAAAAGGACGCTTGCCCGGCACGAGATGGTTGGGGTGGGCCCGATCGAGTGAAAACGAACTACCCCGATTCTGAAGAACGATTCCCGTATCGCCGGCGACAATTCCTGATCCAAAAGCGTCGAAGAGACTATTAATGAACGACACAGCGTTGCCGTCCTTGTCGACGACCGTAAAGTAGGTTGTGTCGCTGCCCAGGTTGATTTCACCGGGTGATGGTGAATCCAGGGCTTTGTCCGGGTTGATAAGAGCGCGTCGTTTGGCAGCGTAGTCCTTCGATAGCAACTCGACTACCGGCACTCTAGAGAAAGCCGGATCAGCGATGTAACGATTGCGATCAGCGAAGGCAAGTTTGGTTGCTTCAATCAGCGTGTGATAGTAGCGATCCGGTTGTGAACTCAGCGCTGCAAGATCGAAACCTTCGAGAATGTTAAGCGTGAGTAACGCAGTTAACCCCTGTCCGTTCGGTGGAATTTCATAGACCGTGTAACCGCGATAATTGGTCGAGATCGGTTCTACCCACTCTGATTTGTGCGCCGCCAGGTCTGCCTCGGAAATGAACCCCCCGTGCTTTTTGGAATAGTCGGCTATGCCACGCGCTATTTCACCTTTGTAGAAAGCATCGCGCCCCCCGCGGGCCAACGTGCGGAAGGTGCGAGCCAGGTTCGGTTGACGGAAGATCTCGCCGGGCTGTGGCGCTCTCCCCTCAATCAGGTAGTTAGTTGCCGCCGCGGGATTCTTCTTCAACTTTGTCACTTCGGCGTTCCAATCTTCAGCAGTCTTCTCCATGACTGGAAACCCGTGCTCCGCAAATTCAATAGCCGGCGCGAGCAGATCCGAAAGCTTCATGGTGCCGTACTTTTCCAATAACGTTACCCAACCATCAAACGCACCCGGGACAGTGATGCTTTCCATGCCGAACTCCGGCATCCGCGTCACATTTCGCCTGGCAAAGTAATCAAGACTCAAGGCCCTTGGTGCTCGCCCACTGGCATTGAGGCCCTTCAGCTCCTTCGTTTTCGACCAGTAAACGAGCATGAAGGCGTCGCCGCCTACTCCGGTCATCATGGGTTCCGTTACATTGAGTATGGCCGCCATCGCGATCGCCGCATCGACGGCATTGCCACCGCGTTTGAGAATTTCAAGACCGACCTGCGAGGCGAGCGGTTGGCTGGTAGCCACCATTGCGTGTTGGCTCCGCACAACCGATCGACCCGGCTTGACCTGGGCGAGCCGGTTTTTGGCTTTGGAGATTTTCTCGTGGGAGCTTTGGTCTTGTGCAGAGGGGTGGATGTTTGTCATTAACATCAGCGCCACTATCGCAGTCGCAATGTAGATTCGGGCCGCTCGCGGCAATGAAATGATTGTCGTTCTGGACATAGCGCGAACCTTTCCAACCAGCGTCAACTGGGTTTCTCCAAAACTAATGGAACTCACAACTGATGTAGTTAATTGACCTCATCACGTCGCTATTCTCGACTTCGCCGAGACGCTCACCCTACCCTCTCCCAGAGGGAGAGGATTTGCTCCGGAATGGAAGAATAGGGCCAGGCCTTCGATTCTGCCATGGCTAGCCCGCGCAGCGCATCCGCCGCAGGACATGTTCCAACCCGCGAAGCGGGTGTCAGCGTAAAGCCTGGGGTGGAGCGGAGCGGAACCCCAAGAATGCTTTCGATCAGAGATGATAGCCCGCGGAGCGGGCGATAGCTCTAAAGATACCTGACGATCGATCAATGAACACGCGTGTTGGATTTCCTGGCTGTGAGTCGGTTTTCCGTACCTCTGTCGCCCGCTTCGCGGGCTTAACCTCCTTGTAGGTACGGTACCTGGGGCTTACGCCCCAGGCTTTAAGCTGACGTCTGCTCCGCAGGCTCGCTACTGCGCGCTGTCCGGGACATTTCTGTAATACCTCAGACTGAATTACGATCCCCAAATATGAAAGCCATCCAGGTTACGCAAACGGGTGGGCCCGAAGTGCTCACCCTCGCCGATCTGCCGGCGCCTTCGCCAAAGGCGAATGAAGCGCTCATCGAGATTAAGGCGATCGGAATCAATTTCATCGATGTCTATCTTCGTGAGGGCAGATATCCGTCGCCGCTGCCATTCATTGCCGGACAGGAAGCGGCGGGTGTGGTTGCGGAAGTCGGCGCTGAGGTCACGACTCTCCAGCCGGGTGATCGCGTCGCGTACTGCGGAGTTCCCGGCAGCTATGGTGAATACGCCTCTGTTCCCGCCGAACGCCTCGTGAAGGTCCCGGCAGAATTGGATTTCGACACGGCCGCGGCGGCGATGCTGCAAGGCATGACCGCGCATTATCTTTGTCGCAGCACATATCCGATCAAAGCGGATGAGACGGCCTTGATTCATGCGGCAGCGGGAGGCGTCGGCCAACTGCTGGTGCAGATGTGCAAACGTCTCGGCGCGCGCGTGATCGCCACGGCCGGCAATGAAGAGAAGGCTGACCTGGCCCGCGCGGCCGGAGCGGACGAGTGCATCGTCTATACGAAATCTGATTTTGAATCGGAGACGCGACGTCTGACGGATGGTCTCGGTGTTCACGTGGTCTATGACGGCGTGGGCCAAGCAACATTTGATCGTGATCTGAACGTGCTGCGCCCGCGTGGATATCTGGTTCTGTTTGGCGGCGCGAGCGGGGCGGTGCCGCCGTTCGATTTGATCAAGCTGTCGCAGAAGGGTTCGCTGTTTATCACGCGACCGACGCTCGCGCACTACACCGCCACTCGAGAGGAACTGGAATGGCGCGCGGGCGATGTGCTGCAAATGCTTGTTAATGATGAATTGAAAATACAAGTTCACCACCGGTATCCGCTCGCCGAGGCCCAGCAAGCACACCGCGACCTGGAGGGACGAAAGACAACTGGGAAGTTGTTATTGATTCCGTGATGGGTGATGGACAACCGCGGAGGGGTGACATTTGGAGTGCGCCGGCAGAGTCCCGACTTGTCGGGACGCCGACGGCGCTTTGGATCTTTTCGCGCCCAGCGATAGTTGCGTATTGGATGAGTTTGAATCCAAAGCGCTGTCGCCGCTACGACCACCCCAGCGCGGCTGCCGCGCCGGGGACCCCGGTGCTCTGCCAGCGCACTCCAAATTCTGTCGCCCGCTTCGCGGGCTTGGGAATAATAATGACTTGATCCAGGGCTGGCGCGACCTTCGGGACTTACCCCTGGCTCCCATCTTTCACGCCTTCGGCGTGAGGAGGCTGCTTCCTTCTAAGAATCAGAGCAGAGATTACGGTAATCAACAGTCCTACCGGGAAAGGCTCCATCAGCGTCATGGCGTAGCGCAAGAAAGGATTTTTGTACCACTCCTTGAATTGCTCGTACTCCTGAATCGTCTGGTTTACTGCTTCCGGCGTCGCTCCCTGGGCACGCATCTTCTCAACCATGTAGTTTGAGTATTGATCGAGAAAGTCTGGAAGGAACCGGTGGTAAACAAACTCCCAAGTCACGATGTAAATCCCACAGGAGATTAGCGTAATCAGAATTCCCACTTTGAATGCGCGTCCAAACGTGATCGTCCCGCCCGCAACCTTGTCGCGATAAGAGCGGATGCCGACGAACACCATCAGAAAACAGGTGACGAAGGTCGTGTAACCGAGAACCGTGAGGTACTCAAATGGAATGCGACCGATGAGCGGTATCGTGACGAACATCATCAAGGCCGCGATCGCACCCGAAAGCAATCCGAAGTACAGAACAGTCTTTTTCATGGCGTCGAACTCCTCCGCGTTTTTAAATCGAGTGGAAGATAGTCTTTAAGTCTTCACTTGTCGTCATCCTTTCGAGTGACTTTGGCCCGCTGGCGTTAAAATCATTAGAAAGGGTGACAGGGGAGCTGCGCCCGCGGAATACAACCCGCGAAGCGGGTGTCAGCATAAAGCCTGGGGCGTAAGCCCCAGTTGCGGTTGGGAAACGGAGCAAGCCCGCGGAGCGGGCGACAGACGAATCATGTGGCGCCGTCGCCCGCTACGCGGGCTCAATTAATTGGTGTCTTGTACCTGGGGCTTACGCCCCAGGCTTTATGCTTTCGTGCGCTACGCGCACTGACGCGGGCGCATTGGTAATGGCCAAGGCCGTCAGGCCGTTGTTGACGAGTATTTCAAAACAGTCGAGCGCCGAAGGTGCGGCATCATCATGTCGGCCCTATCGGGCCTCATTGTTTCTTTGGGGACCGTGACCCCGACCTGACGGTCCGGGGCTATTACATCTCGGCGCTTCGCGCCTCATTAACCCACCCGCGATGCTACGCACCCTCACCCAACCTCTCCCAAAGGGAGAGGAGCGGCAGCAGGTGTACTGACCTCATTACGACGCATCCAGCCTCCCTATCTCATCACTCAACCCAAGATACTCCCAACGCAACAACGCGATCGGAACGTTTCCGTTTAGCCACAAATAATCGTGGAAAGCTCGCAGCTCGAACTTCTCTTTCTGATTAAGCCGCGCGTCGGCGAGGAACTTCACGATCTGCAGCTTGCCAATCTGATAAGTAATTGCCTGACCGGGTGAAGAAGCGAAAAAGACCGCTTCCTGACGCGCGGTGCCGCGATCGACGGGGACGATCGTTTCCAGGTAATCGGCGGCCTGATCGATTGTGAATTCGCCGATGGCCAGCTTCACATCCACTTCCACCCGCAGCGCGCGCAGGCGCATGAAGTTGTACATAATCTCGCGCAGCTTTGGCTTATCGTCGAAGAATCCAAACTGCAGCATCATCTCTTCGGCGTAAAATCCGATGCCTTCGTTCGCACCTGAATCGTAGTAACGGCGGCGAATTTTGTTTTCGTGCGCCCACGAGAGGGTCATTTGAAAGTAGTGGCCGGGCACGCCCTCGTGCACGATCAAAGGTCGCGGGTCTTTGGCGATCGACAACGAAAAGTAATCCAGATCGGGAGACGGCGGCTTGATGTAACTAACGCCATCCTCATCCAGTCTGGTGTCGGACGTGAGATCGTCAGTCACACCCATGAATCCCAAGGGCTCGACGTACGACGGCAGCGGCAGGTTGCGATAGTGCTTCATCCATGAAGGCACGGTGAGAATGTTCTTCGCTTCGAGAAAGCTCCGCGCCTCGCCTTCCCAGAATTCTTCCTGCGCCATCTGTGCCGCTTGATCGGCAAACAAGTCGAGTTCCGGCAGGCCGTGATTGCGAGTTTGCTCAACCGTTTCGAACGCAACCGAGCGCTCCCATTCGTACGCGCCCATGACCAGCAGTTGCTCCGGCGTGAATGGCATCAGCGCGACATGCTTGAGGAAGTAGATGTAAGCCTCGCGGCCGACGGCCGTCTCTTCCGTCATTCCATCGAGTTCAGCAGTCAACCAATCGTGCAACGATTCGAGCGCAGTGATTGCGTCTATGACCGACTGGTCAAATTCCGATCGGTCGACGCCTGACAGGAACGGGCCAAGTTCGGTGCCGACTTTCGTGAGCCGGGACCTGACGTCCACTAACTTCTCAAGCGCGGCGAGCGCAAACGGTTTGATTGCATTGCCTGCGAGATTCTCTTTCGCGCTCGCGACCGTGCCTCTGAAGCTTTTGAGGTAACGAACGATTAGGCGGCTACGCGCGTCCCCGAATGGAGGTGGTGTCAGCAAAGACAGAAACAACAACCCCAAAGTCTGCTCGACATAGAAGCCGGGATTGCTCTCTTGTCCGCGGGTAACATTCAACTCCCAATGCACGCGCGCGATCGCCGATCCAATCAAGCGGTAATCAACTTGCTGCGGCACTGGCCACGAACTCGCGTTCATGTCTTGATGACGTTTCCGGAAACCAGTCAGCTCCGCGCGACGCCGCTCAATTGCCTTGCGAGACCAGTCCGGTGTCCAACCGTCGGGACGCTCAATGCGTGGAATGTCATCACTGGATATTGGTTGATTGGCGGCGCGCCAGGTCCAGAAGTCCCCGGCGAGTTTTTGAAGTTGATCGTAGGTAAATGTTGTCATGTTGGTTCGTGAATCTTAGCCTGCGGAGCGGTCAGGTCACATTTGGAGTGCGCCGGCAGAGTCTCGACTGGTCGAGACGGCGACGGCGCTTTGGATTTTCCGCTTCCAACGATAGATGCGTGTAGGATTAGTTTGATCCAAAGCGCTGTCGCCGCTACGACCACCCCAGCGCGGCTGCCGCGCCGGGGACCCCCGTGCTCTGCCAGCGCACTCCATATTTCTGTCGCCCGCTTCGCGGGCTTGATTGTTGTTGGGCCTTAGTACCTGGGGCTAACGCCCCAGGCTTTATGCTGACGTGCGCTTCGCGCACTAATCTGACACGCCAGCTCGTTCAAGGCTGTACTTTGCCAATTCCAGTGGATGCGCTATGTCTGCGTCCGCAGACTCCAAATGGCGCAGTAGCCGTTCGCGACGCGCCTTCTCTGTCACATCCACGCCCGCTGTTGAGATCAGTTCGCGCAAGTCCCGTTCGGCGTCGGCCTTTGTTTCATTCTTCAAACAGACTAGCGCCAGGCCGGCAAGCTGGAACCGGTCGAAACCTTCCATCAGGAAATCCCGCAGGGCAGGGCTGTGACGCAGATGAAACCTGATCGTCTCTTCAACGCCGCGCACCGGATATTCCGGGAACACGGCTGAATGAATGATCGCGGAGGCGAAGTTGTTCAGGATTAACTCCGCCATTGCTTTTACCTCATTGAGGCTCGCCGCGTCGCCTTCGGCCCAGACTTTGTTGTCATAAAAGTAAGGGCGCAGGTATGGTTTCTCGATCAGGATTTTCAGATGGTCGGACGTCTCGGCCATCGCTCGCTGCACCAGTTGGATCTGAGGCTGCTGGCGGGCGCTCTCTAGCTGCCGCCGCGCTGTCTCAAGCTGATCCCGCGCGGCGCGTAATTGTCTGACGAAGACGGAAAAATTCAGGAGGCCGGTTACGACCAGCAACAAGGTCGCGCCGACGGTTAGCAAAGGGATGAAGAGTTCAGTGTTCACAAGGAATAATCCATAGAGGAATCGTCCACAGATTACACAGATACACAGATTAAGAACAACAGACAGCAGGAACTAGAGGGTGGGCGGCAGACGGCACGACCACGGACTCAAAGTTCAAAGACCAAAGACAAAAAAACGTTCTGTGTAATCTGTGTAATCTGTGTAATCTGTGGATAATCTCTTTTCGGTCGATGGCCGAATGCTTGTAATAAAGAAGGTGGATGGACTCTATGAGAAGAAAGAACTTCTTATTCGTTTTCGCTTTGGTTGTGTCTCTTTCAACCGCAACCTGGGCCCAGGTTCCAACGAAAGAGAAAGTTGTTGCCGGCGCGGAACGAGCATTCGAGAAATTTGCCAAGGCGTACGTCGGACCAGCACCTGGTTGCGCGGCCGCCGTGTCACTCAATGGCGAGACAGTCTTCGAAAAGGCGTTCGGACTTGCCGATCTTGAGCACAACGTTCCGAACACAACGCAAACAGTTTTCGAGTCAGGCTCAGTCGCGAAACAGTTCACTGCGGCCGCGATCGTACTCCTGCAACAGGGTGGAAAGCTCAGTCTCGACGATCCGGTTATGAAACATATTCCCGAACTGCCCGACTACGGTTATCCGCTAACGATCAGACATCTGTTGAATCACACTTCCGGTCTGCGCGACTGGGGCTCAGTTTTGAGTCTGACCGGCGCGGGTCGGGGCGATCGAGTCGTCACTCAGGATCTCGCACTTGACGTTATCATTCATCAGCGCGCCCTCAACTTCACGCCCGGCGCGGAATACTCGTACACAAACAGCGGATACAACCTGGCGGCGATAATCGTCGAGCGCGTTTCGAAACAGAAGTTTCCAGCGTTCGTCGAAGAGCGGATATTCAAACCGCTCGGGATGAAGAACAGTTCGTGGCGAGACGACTACCAGCGCATTGTGCCGGGTCGCGCGCAGGCGTATTCACGGCAAGGCACCGGACCTTGGCGACTTAATATGCCTTTCATGAATGTCTATGGAAACGGCGGCATGCTCACGACGGTCGGCGATTGGATGAAATGGAACGCGATGTTTGAATCAAAGTCGCTGGGTGCGCCTCTGGTCAATGCTTTAGAGACTCAGGGAGTCCTGAATGACGGGAGGAAGATTGCGTACGCGCTTGGACTCGAGGTCGGGACGCACCACGGATTGAAGGATGTTTCGCATGGCGGCGCAACTGCCGGCTATCAAACTTTTATGGCGCGTTTGCCTGACAACAAGTTCTCGGTCGGTGTCATGTGTAACGGCACTTCACCAGGCGCAGGTGGAATCGCCGAAGCCATAACTGACGAGATCTTCGGACCGTATTCCGAAGCACCCAAGGCCGAACCGCCCAAGGTTTCAGAGGAAGAGCTGAAGAAACTTGTCGGTATTTGGCGGAATGAAAAGACGCATGCGCCGGCACGATTCGCTTTCGAAAACGGCGTGTCGCGATGGGGTGGCGGGCGCGTTGTACCGATGGGTGGCGGACAGTTCGTTGCTGGTGATAACCGATTGAAGTTTACTTTGGATAAAGACGGCAAGCCGATCTTTGCTGAAACCGTCGATACCGATGGTGAAGTCAGACGCTTCGCACGCGAGACGGAGTGGACGCCAACGCGCGCGGACCTTGCATCATTTAAGGGAGATTGGTTTAGCGCAGAGGCCGGAGCAACCTTGACTGTCGCTGTCGAGGCAGACAAGGCATTGATCAAGCAGCGCCCGGCCACGAGTTTGCCGATGCAGCCGCTCTATCGGGATCATTTCTCAGTGCAGGGATTTATTGTCTGGTTCACACGGGACAAGAATGGAAAGGTCAATGGCATGCATGTGGGCGCATCACGACTGCGCGACATGCCGTTCGCACGATTGAAGTAGTAGGAAAGGGATTGATGAGTCTCCTGGTCTTTGGACTTTGGACTTTGATGTTGTCGCCCGCTTCGCGGGCTCGGGGATCTGACGGGCTTTGTACCTGGGGCTTGCGCCCCAGGCTTTATGCTGACGCCTGCTCCGCAGGCTAACCCGTCGCTACCGCACCGGTCTCGTCAAAATCTCCGCCAACGCCCGCAACCGAGTTGAATCGGCCGCGCTCTTCGCCGTTGCCGCGTTCCTTTGCACCGACATCGCAAGGCCACGTAGCTTCGCAAGCGAGGCGCGACTCATGTTTGAACTTTCCGCGTTTTCGATCGCCTGCCGCAGTGTCGCGATCTGATCAGCCGGCAAACCTTCGGAACGCTCGAACTGATCGAGATAAGCCTTTGCCACGATCAACTTACGCGGCCACACGATCTTTTGCTGGTTCTGCACATTAAACTCAGTCATCCGCACCGTCTTCGCGGCGTCGATCTCGTTCTGCGTCAGATCCTTTGTCGGTGTCAGCTCAAAGACGTCGAGACCGCGCGCGATCTCAGAGGCGTAGATGTGGCCGTTGTACCAGTAGGCTGACCAGGGGCCACCGAGCACGAGCAGGTTTGGAAAGATGGGACCTCGATCGAAGTAACCGATTTCGACCGGATGCTCAGCGTCGGTGAAGTCCATGATTGAGATGCCGCCCTGGTACCACGCCTGCACTTTGATGTCGCGTCCCGGCACCGGGAGCAGCGAGCCGTTATGCGCCACACAGTTTTCGCTGTCCGACTGGGCCGCCGGCAATTTGTAGTAGCTGGCGAAGCTCAGCTTTCTGTTCTTTAAGTGGAAAATCGCATCAGCGCCCCACTTGTTCGGATCGTTAGCGCGGCAGCGCGCGCCCAGTCCGCCGCCCCACTCGTCGGTGAAGACGACTTTTTTCCCGTCGTTTGAAAACGAGGCGGAGTGCCAATAAGCATAGTTTGGATCGTTGACCGCATCCACGCGTTTCGGATGGACTGGATCTCTGATGTCCAGGAGGATTCCATTTCCCGAACACGCGCCGGCCGCCAATCCCAGCTGCGAGTACACGGTGATGTCGTGACACTGATTGGTGAGCGACGGCTTCTCCATTGCCTCACCAGCCTTGCCGTGCACCGGGCCGCTGCTGAGTCCCGCGACGTTGCCGGTGCGCGGATCGATGAAAATGCGTGGACTGGAAACCACTTTCGCATTCTGCGGCGCCGCCAGCGGCACCCTGATCACTTCAATGCGAAAGAGCGCCGTATTAGGGTCCTTCTCCGGCTGTTCGCCCGAGCAGCCCGCCAACTCTTCATTTCGCCGCACGTAAGAGGTGCCCGAAACGTAGATGTAAACGTTTCGCTTATCTTTAGGATCGACGACGAGGGTGTGCGTGTGCGAGCCGCGGCAAGTTTGCACGGCGGCCACCTGTTTGGGATTGCTGATGTCGGCGATATCGAAAATTCTCACCCCGCGGAAACGATCTTTTTCCGCGGGCGGCGGAGGCGGGTCCTTCTCTTGTCCCGCGGGTGGCGGCGGACCCGGTGAAAATCCCTGAGGGCCGCAATCGAGTCGACCGTTCGCCATCTCAACCGACATGAACAAGAGATTCTTGTACACCGACACATCGTTCTGTCCTCCCGGACAGATTATCGAAGTCAAAAGGCGCGCGTTCGCAGGAGTCGAGATGTCATAGATATTCAAGCCGTAAAAATTTCCCATGAAGAGGCGGTTGCCCTGGAATGCCAGGTCAGAGTTGGCAAACGCCAATTGCGCCGTAGGCAGCAGGGCGGACTTTTCCAGCTTCGAGGTGTCCCCAATGCCCAGTTGGGCCAGGGTTTTCTGCACTTTCGGATCTTCAGGGTTGTCAGAGCCCAGTTGAAAAGCGTCGGGCTTCTTTAGCAGCAAGAGATGCTTTAGCCCGAGCGATGCTTCACCGGCGTCGTACATTCCGGGCTTCAGGTTCGCGCGCGGGTCAGACGTCTCTGAGCCCGTCATTCCCGGCGGCAGAGCCGGCGCCGTTTCAGGAGCAAACGGATTCTCAGGGGTTGGCGATGGCGACGGCGTAGGGTTTTGCGCCTGCGTCCCGTTTGAAAAATAAAACCCCAGAACAAGCGAGGCTATTAGGACCAGGTAAACGACACAACATTTTCGATTCATCTTGTCTCCTCTGAAAGTTCTTAGACTCAAAGCCCGCGAAGTGGGCGATGGCATAAAGCCTGGGCGTTAGCCCCAGGACCTCAGACAGCAAATCATGTCGAGCCCGCGAAGTGGGCGACAGCCGAGTCATTTCCAATTGTCAATCTCTGATTTTTTCGACGTGTCCGATCGGCAATTGGAAACTGGCAATCGGAAATGCTCTATCGCCCGCTCCGCGGGCTCATTCAATGTTCTGACCTATCCGCGGGGCTTACGCCCCGGGCTTTATGCTGTCGCGCGCTCCGCGCGCTTTTTGGCCGCTTCGTCGAATGCCCAGGATCACGCCCTCCCTCACGGTCGGGCTACTGCCCCGCCCAACATCTTTTCCATGATTCTGATCTCGGCACGTTGGCCACTGTCAACGTCCGTAGCAAAACTGAACAGCTCGGCATCCTGACCCGCGCCGGTAGTGTCGAACAACTCTTTGACCATCACGAGGGCCCCGTTGTGATGCTGAATCATCCCGGCCAAAAACAGTTTGTCGAACTCCGCGCCTTTCGCTTTTCGCAGCGCCTCCATCTGCTTCGGCGTGAGCATGCCGGGCATGAGCATTGAATGACTCGTCATGTGCACCCCGGGCATATGCCGATCCCTGGACGGCGTCGCGGGCGAAACCGGTTCGCCTCTGGCGGCGAGCCAGCGCTTCATGAATGCCATCTCGTCTGACTGCGAAGCGCTGATGCGCCCGCCGAACAAGCGTAGCTCTTTGTTCGTTGTGTGCGAGTCAATCAGCGCTGTCATTTCAACGGCTTGGGCGTGATGCATGATCATGCCCTGCATGAACTCAACATCTTTCGGCGAAGTCGGCGGTAGAGTTGGGCGTGTCGATGGTGGCAGTCTCCGCGTCGGCTGGCCCGGCGCGCCGGGCTGTACGATGACCGGTGGCGCCGGATCAGTCTGCTGTGCGCAGACCGGCAATGAAAATGCGGCGATAACGGCGGCAGCGATCAGCGCGCCTTTCACGAGGTTTGCTTTTACGATGAGATAAAGACGTTTCATCGACTTGAAGTGCGATCTTGAAACAATTTCGCCTGATCGCAAAGTGGCGGACGGCGTTTTGCGTAGAAAGAGTAAGGACAAGTCCCCGTGTTCATCCGTCAAAAACTGCGTGATTATATAGCAGCGTTGCGATAGAATCCCCTCCCCCGAAACGGATGTTGTTCTTTGCGATTTTTTGCGATTCTTTGCGACTTTGCGGCTTTGCGACTTTGCGGCTTGGCGTGAATGTGCCGATCGACCGATTTCACGCAAAGGCGCAAAGACGCAAAGCACCGCAAAGCGGGGCGGTAGCCCGACCGTCAGGGAGGTCGTGTTGCGGCCAATCGCAAGCCAAAGCCAAAAACTCAGAGTTCACCCAGAAAGGATCAGTCCATGAGATACCAACGACTCATTCTTGCCAGTTTCGTCGTTTGCCTGAGCTGCGTTGCCATTCCGCAAACCAGCTTAGCGCAGGACCAGAAGAAATCGGCGCCCAGCCACGTTCACTACAAAGAACCGACGCAGCAGACAGTTTCTCCGACGGGCGCGATTGCGCCGCGCCTGCAGAAGCTCGGCAATCACAAGTTTCCGGTGTCGACAAAGAACGCCCAGGCGCAGCTCTTCATGAATCAGGGCTTGAATCTTTCGTACGCGTTCAATCACGCCGAAGCCGGTCGCGCATATCGCGAAGCCGCGCGGCTCGATCCGAATCTGGCGATGGCCTTTTGGGGAGAAGCTTTAGCGCTGGGGCCGAATATCAACGCGTCGATGGATCCCGCGAATGAGCCGAAGGCACTCGAAGCCATTCAGAAAGCGATCTCGCTGAAAGCGAAAGCGTCACCGCGCGAGCAAGCTTTGATCGATGCGCTGAAGTCGCGATACAACGGGCGAGCTGAGGACCGCGTAGCTAATGATGGCGCTTACGCCGACGCGATGCGCAAAGTGCATCTGCAATTTCCCGATGATCACGACATCGCGATGCTCTACGTTGAATCGGTGATGGATTTGCGGCCGTGGGGTTACTGGACGCGTGACGGAATGCCGTACGAACGCACTGCTGAGATTGTCGCGCTCACGGAAAAAACTATGGCGCGCAACCCAAATCATCCGGGCGCGCTACATCTTTACATCCATCTGATGGAAGCGTACGAACCTTACAAAGCTGAACCGGCCGCAGACCGTTTGTTGACGCTGATGCCGGCCGCAGGTCACATGGTTCACATGCCCGCGCACATCTATCAGCGTGTCGGTCGCTACGCCGACGCGGCGAAGAGCAACGAACTCGCCATCGCGGCCGACGAAGATTACATCTCGCAGTGTCGCGCCCAGGGCCTCTATCCGATGGCCTACTATCCGCACAACCTGCACTTCCTCTGGTTTGCGGCGACGGCTGACGGCCGCAGCAAGCTCGCGATCGATTCGGCGCGCAAGACGGCTTCGAGAGTTGACGACGAAACTTTGAAAGCCGTGCCGCTGCTCGCGGGCTTTCGCGTCGTGCCTTACTTTGCGCTGGCGCGTTTCGGAAAATGGGACGAGATGCTGCGCGAGCCCGAACCCCCGGCGACTAGCGCATACATGCGCGGCACCTGGCATTACGCGCGCGGCACAGCTTTCGTTGGAAAGGGCCAGACGAGCGAGGCCGAGCAGGAACTCGGAAAGTTGGAGGCGCTTATGGCGGATAAGACGCTCGACCAACCGCTGTTTTCGCCGAATACCGGTCGCGCGATTCTGTCTATCGCGCGGGAAGTTCTGGACGCCGAGATTGAAGCCGCAAAGAAGAATTACAACCACGCCATTGGGCACCTCGAAAAAGCAGTACGACTCGAAGACGCGTTGATTTACACAGAGCCTTCTGAGTTTCACTATCCGCCGCGGCATTCGCTCGGCGCCGTTTTGTTGGCGGCGAATCGGCCGGCTGAAGCCGAAACCGTTTACTGGGAAGATCTAAGGCGCAACCGTGAGAATGGCTGGGCGCTATACGGTCTGATGCAGGCTCTGAAAGCACAGAACAAAACGGACGAAGCTGCTTTAGTCGAAGCTCGTTTCAAGAAAGCCTGGGCAAGGGCGGATACGACGTTGAGCGCATCGCGATTTGGGAAGTAATCTAACGCTGAAAGAAATCAGACGCCTTGGCAATCTTCGTATTGCAGTATCGCTGGATCGTCTTGAAGTCGTCGTAGTTTTCGTTTACGACAGTCGCACGCCATCGACGCGCACTAACAGCGATGAGAACGTCAAGCGCCATGCGTTGCGACACGCCCGCAGGCAGTCGCTTTAGCTTACCTTTGGTCGATCGCCGGCGACTTTGCGTTAGCAAGAAAAGAACCTTTGAGGCAAGAAGCCAGTCATTCTCGTCTGGAACAATTAGAGAATTGTCTTGCTGATATTTCCGAAAGAGTCGCTCATAAAGTTTTCGTTGTGAGTCGTCTTTCGCACTGGCGGTCAACTCCGTCAATACCACCGCGGACCACAGAAAACTACCAGGAAGGCCAGGGAGTTCCATTACTTTCCGCGAGATTATGACTGAAGTGTCGTAAGTGAAGTACGGCATCAAGGAGATTTGCGTCGGTGGTTTTCGTAGGCGATACGAAAAGCCTCCAACGTTAACTTCTCTCGCTTTTCAAGCATCTTCTCTCGTTCACCGGGCACTGATGGATTCCTGATGATCGGATATTCGTACCGCGTTCCGTTAGAGCTCGTGCATTCTCCAGGAAAGGTTGGCGGACGAAGGTCGTTCCCGGTGCGGCGCCTCGCGGTCGAGCCCACGTGCATAGGCACTTCAGCTACAGGTGCGGGCGAATCGCGCTTTTTCGCATAGCGGCGTTGCTTAGGCTTAGTTCGCGATTTAGCCTTTGGCATGAGTCTAGGGTACCACAACGAAACAAAACCTATTACGCGTTAACTACAGGTCGTTCTTCCGCCAAACGATCCGCGGCTTTGTAAGTAGGAATGCCTTCCGCTTCAGCGGTACGGCAGGTGATCGCGTGATTGCGAGAGCTCTTACCTTTACAGCTTCATCGGCTTTCTGCCGAATCTTTTCCGCAAGTTATTAATGGTCTTTTGGACTGCCGGTCGACTTACGATCTTGTGCTCTAGCCAACGCCTGCCGGGAAAATCAACCAGCATCACGCCGAACAAAATAGTAACCAGCCCCGGGCCGGGAATGCCGGGCAAGGACATCGCCACGCCGAGCGCAATGAGAATTACTCCCGCCAGGTTCTTACCGATGATTCCCGCCCACCGAATGGCCGGATGTCTGTCTTTCAGAATTTCCCGATCATGATCGGGATGAAAATATGTGGCCGGTAACTTTACGACTACAAAGGAAACAACCCCGGTGGCCACGAC
The DNA here is from genome assembly GCA_049273695.1 of Pyrinomonadaceae bacterium. Lineage (GTDB taxonomy): Bacteria > Acidobacteriota > Blastocatellia > Pyrinomonadales > Pyrinomonadaceae > UBA11740. The sequence goes on along the minus strand of JBASRE010000005.1, from coordinate 144,017 downwards.
AAATGTGACCACTACGACCAGCACTCCCAGGCCAACGTTCTGCCAGGTCAAGTCCGGCAGCCAATCCGTTAAGCCAAGAAGGACCGCGGGTAAAAATAAGCACCGGTTGCAGAGAGCTGAAAAGACTGTCGCGAACCCAAGCATCTGTCTTCAGTGTATCGTAGAGATGAAGGAAGAATAAGCGCAGGACTTTGATCGACTACTTACTCTCGTTCAAACGCCGTTCAGCGATCCGATCCGCCGCTTTGTAAGTAGGAATCCCTTCGGCTTCAGAGGTGCGGAAGATATCGAGGACCGTTTCGTAAATCTCATCAACTTTCGCGAGCGATTGTGACGGCTCCCAACCGAGAAGTTCTCGACAGCCGTTGATGATCCCGCCGGCGTTCGCGGCGTAGTCGGGTGCGTAGAGGATGCCGCGCTTTGCAAGCTCGTCGCCATGCCGCTCGTCCAAAAGCTGATTGTTCGCGCCGCCGGTGATTATCTCAGCTTTAATTTGGGCGATCGTTTCGTCGTTGATGGTGCCCCCGAGCGCGCATGGCGCGTACACGTCCGATTCGACCGAGTAAATTTCGTCGGGCGCGACGGCCACTGCGCCGAACTCCTTTACCAGTCGATCGACTTTGATCGGATCGACGTCGGAAACAATCAAGCGAACATCGTCAGCGTGAAGCAGCGTTGCCAGGTGATAGCCGACGTTCCCGCAACCTTGCAGCGCCACGGTTTTTCCCACTAACGATTCAGAACCCCAACGCCGTGTTGCCGCGGCTTGCATCGCGCGAAATACCCCGCGCGCAGTGAACGGCGACGGATCTCCCGAATGCCCGAGAAGGCCAACGACATGACGCGTCTCTATTCGAACGTATTCCATGTCCGCCGGACTAGTTCCTAAATCCTCCCCGGTTATGTAACGCCCGTTGAATGTTTCCACGAAGCGGCCGTGCGCGCGGAAGATCTTTTCACGATCAGTCTCAGCTCGATCCCGAAGGACGATCGACTTACCACCACCCAGCGGCAGTCCCGCCAAAGCGTTCTTGTAAGTCATGCCGCGCGCTAACCGCAGTAGATCCTTGAAAGCCGCCTCGTCGCTCGCATAGCGCCAGAATCGTGTGCCGCCCACCGCCGCACCGAGTTTCGTGCTGTGGATGGCAACCAACCCTCGATAGTTGCCATCGACGCATGACACAACTCTTTCGTAGCCGTCTATTTCCAGCTCAGTAGTTCTCAAAATCTGTGCTCCAAGTAATCGAAGGCTCCGTCAGAGGCTCAGTCTGTTGAGACGTTGGGTCTTTCGCGTCTTGGGAGATAAGTTTTGCTCAATGAAATGGACGGGCCAAGTGGTAAGCATGCGCGAGAGTCCTGGCCAGGCCCAACTCAGGCCCAACTATCGATGGACTCGATCATTCTTTCGAGGAAAACCGGGTTACCCCCCACGTGTATTCTCACCGAATAATTCTCCGGCTCCGGCAAATCGTGCCCGGGCATCACAGAGATCCCCTTGCCCTGAAGCCTGCGATAAAACTCGCGTGAATCTATCTCTTTTGGCAAAAAGAAAATTGCATAGTTACTTTTGAAATCCGTGCACGAGTATTCTGGGTGTCTGTTGAGAAAGTCATTCATAAGGCGCTTGTTGCTTCTGATATTGTATAGAATTCCATCGCTCGGCTTAAGCTCCCCATGCGTTGACAGAATGTAGGTAGCTTTCAAGAGCGCCTCCAGGTTCAACCCAAAGGGAAGATAACGATTTACCTCCGCAGCCAGATAGGAATTCGAGAAAACTGAAAACCCAATCCGCAGGTGAGACATTCCGTAGTACTTGGAAAAAGAATGGAAGATCACCAATCGCTTGTGCGGATACTTCTTCAAAAGAACCTTAGTGCTGACTTCCGGTTCTATGTTGGCGCACGTTCGATCGATCGCAACATTCAAATCTTCAGGAACACTATCTAGTATCTTAAACAACTCCTCATCAGGAATGGGTATGCCTGTGGGATTGTTTGGTGTAACGAGTATCAAGCAACTCGGCTTCTTTGTTCTCAGGCTTTCCAAAAGCTCGTCGACGGGGTACTGATGATTCTCTAGAATGGGAATGGGCATGAGCTTCAATCTTAACGCCTCGACTTTGTGGTAATACCTGAAGTAAGTGGGCGTCGCGACCATAAATCCATTTCGACTGTCGTCAGTTAGCTCCAACCGCTGTATATGAGACAGAAACGTGTCGATACAACCATTGCAACTAAAATTCGGTTGGGCCTGAACCATGTCGAGGTCATAGACGCCGGCGATTGTTCGTCGCAGCCTGGTCACTCCCCCAATCACTTCGGGGTAAAGCTCCCCTCTCTTCATGTCAGTGAAAGAGTCCTGTTCGCGAAACTCAAGCAACAGATCGGTGACCGTTTCAGAATCGGGAAATAATCCTACGATCTTTTCCAAACGCTCTTGAGGGAGGTCGTCATCAAATCCCTTTTCGAAGAGTCCCTTTTCGCTCTGTTCGACTTTCATAACTTCTCCGTTCGGAACACGGGGGACGACAAGTGAAGGTTGTATTAAGCGCAGCGCAACTGTGCTGTCTCTTCGAAGACGTTGATGACTGCCCCGGTGGGACACTGCACCAGACAAGCACCGCATTCAACGCAATTTGATGGCTTCGACATTATGAATACAGTTCGATTATTTGACTGCGTCGCAGTATCAAAACAGTCTACCGGGCAGACCCAATCGCAAAGTGTACAACCCGTGCAGTCCTCAGTCACGATGTCGATCTTGAGCGGCGGGTAACCGTAAAACTGTCTGGAGTAACTACATTGTTTGAAGGGTGTATAGCCGGAATGGGCACTTGCAACCAACAGGGTGGCGCTGGTTACCAACATGATAAGTAGGAAAGATTCCCAGACCGCCACGCCTCCTGTGGTCCACGAGAGCCACAGCAGTGCGGGGCCGAGTACGGCGCCGGTGAGAATTGTCGTTCGAGTGTTGTTGGACTCAGGAAGTTTGTCGTTGAACAGGTGCAATGCTGCCGAGGCCAGAAAGACGCTACCGGCAAAGAGCGAAAATCCCCATAGCCCAAAGACCAGCAGAGGAAAAAGGGAGTATCTGACAATTATGCTGCCGGCCATCGCCGTGGCCATCTCGATTCGATCCTTAGCGGTATAGCTGATGTCAGTCATTGCCTGGGTCACCCGCTTGCCGTTGCGAAGATACTCAGGAATGTCCGTCGCTCTGATAGGTCCGAACTGCGCGGTCCAGCCCGCTCTCGAGTTCAGTTCCCTGCTGTTAATCGAGGGAGCGCAAAGTTGCGGAAGGATCAACCTGCGGTGAGTGACTAGCCTTTCAATGGTACTGGTCTTGATAATCGAAATGATGCTTTCGATGGTGAAGCGACCACCTACGGATCCGCACCAAACATTGATTCCGCCTGCGGGCGCGACCAGGAGATAACAGTTTTCCTTCTTAAGCGATTTTGATAACCGCCGAACTGTCAGTGACGAGTTTACAGTTACCAGTACAGGTGATTTTCGGTCGGGATTACCAAAGACAATCAGTCGGGGCTTCGTCGGATGGGGAATCATCCGGAAGAAGAGTTGCAGAATGTCCAGAAGGAACTCTTTCACTAAACCAGATCTTCTTTCTGAATCTTTAAGAGCCGGATTGCTCCTCCCCAAAAAGCGCTGGTACTAACAATTCTGAGTCTGTTCTCGACGACTAACTCACCCGTCCTGAGCGGTTGGGTCAGCGGCTCGCCGGCAAAAAATGAGAGCAACATAAGCGGCAGCTCGACTGCGACGTAGTAAATTTTCCACCAGATATTCGTTGTCTCGAGCCCTTTAATCTGTGTGTAGACATAGGTGGTCAAATGAAGCGGAAACCGAATGAGGGAAAAGAAGATCCGCTTTAAAATTGACTCTGGTTGAAACTCATCGGCGATTATTAACGCGCCGTTCGGTTTCAGGATTCGAGCACACTGGTTGAGAACCCAGGCTCGTTCTTCCTTTGTAAGCTCGCTCATCACCAGCGAAAGAACAATCGTGTCGAATTCGCCGTCAGCGAATAAGCGATCGATTTCCATTGCCGTGTTTTGTTTGATTGAAACTGAATCGAGAATGCCTTCAGCCGCTGCGTTCTCGCGCGCTGTCTTCACCATCTCCGGCGATTTGTCGATCGCTGTGATTCTCGCGCCGCGGCTGGCTAGCAACGGCAGCAGTTCTCCGGTGCCACAACCAACGTCGAGCACCTTCGCGTTCGCTGGAATGGCTGCGAGTATCGCGCGGCGCAACTCGCCAATCTGTCCAAACGTGATCAGCCGCATCCCGAGATCGTACCGACCCGGCACGCTCTCGAACGCTTTCATTAGGACGAGTGTGGACATTGTTTATTTAGGATGTTATCGAGGTGTTTGTACCGTGCGGCTTTTAAAAACCAAGTTCTGGATTTCAACGGTACTGATTTCCCCGGCAGAGAACTTTGGGTCGGCGATCCTAAAACTCAAAGTGTCGATTTCAATGTTTCGGGAATCCTGCGTAATGACTGTTGGGCCTTTTAGCAACACTGAGAAATGCGTTGGCTTTGAAACTTTCCATACTAGATTGGTCGAGGTGGCAAAACCAACAACCCCAATCGCTAAACCAAGACAACCAAGAAAGAACGCGAGGCGAGACCGATAATAGGTCTTTAGAATGGACTCTATAGACGACTTCGCATTCATACTAGTCACCAGGACCTGCTCCGATCTAAAAACTTCATCAGTTAACTTCTTATGCGCTTTTATTCCTTGCCTAACTGAATAGGTGTAGGCAGACAATCCAGCAAGAACAAGGATTAGACAGATAAGATACGCATACCATGGGATCGCAACATCTTTCGAGATAAAACCCAGTAAACCTGAACCGAAAGCAATCCCACCGGCGGAGAGCGCCCAAATGCTCTTAATATGATCGGCCAATAACCTTATTCCTTCCGAATCTTTAAGTGTCATGGCAATCCCATCCTCCTTGCACCTTTTCCAATGTTGGTGCTTTCCCCTTGGTTCTCACCGCATCACGTATTCGGTCGGTAAGCATGTCGGCACTCTTACATCCCACGAAAGGATCAATCTCTTCCACTTTTCGATCAGAGAATCGGCCGAAGAATTTAACCGGGAGGCTGTAGTGTTCTAAGAAACAGTAAAGATAGGAAAAGCGCTTTTCGAAATAATGGTATAGAACAGTCTCGAAAGCGGCTCGAATGTCAATAAACGTTGTTCGTTTCGCCTCATCAAATATCTCGTCTTTTAGAAGGACGTTTTTCAAATCATCAATCTCAATCTGATTTTCTTTGAGAAACCCATTGATCTCGGCCTTCAGGATTCGACCGTATTCTTTTTCGTAATCGCGTATAGATTTTGCCAGCGTCCGCATCCTGAATTGCAATTGACGAGTTCGAAGATCACCCGCTAAATCGTCCAAGTAGCCAAATAGGATTTTGTCTTCATACCCAGGGTTGAAGGAACTCCGAAAAAGGAAGGCCTTAAACTGAAGCTCGCCCGGATCTGCTCTTTGATTCAAGAAATTGTAGATCATTCCGTTGCCGGGATCCTTACCGCGACTCGAAATGAAGTCCACCTTCAACAGCTTATTCGATGTCGAGTCAATTCTTACAATCTCTTCAACCACGTCTTTGTTCACGGCCTCACTCGCGAAGCCCTCTAAAATTGAGGTTGTTGTTACATACACGTGAACGCGGTCTCGGAACTTGCTCCATCTGTCAGTAAGTGACCCACTTGTCTTCTGCTCTTCCTTTTTTTTTGTTTGAGGTTGATCGTGTTGAATCACACCGGACATTTCCGCGATTTCGTAGTGGAAATAGTCCAAGTAAAACTGCATTTCCCTCATAAACGTGCGAAATTCGCGCATCGCCTTTGGGTCACTATCATCAAGGATATAGATTCTTCTAAGGTGTTTCGGCGTCTTATCTTCGGATCTCAGCACCCGACTCAAACTGGTCCTCAGCCAATGTCGATATGTGGGGTCAGATTCATGAATTGTGAGAGAGTTCTTGACCGATGTCGCATCGACCGCCCTGATTTCTAGAGACGCGGGATCGTCAAATGCACTTATGGCGCGCTGCAATCGTATCCAATCACCGGTAACTACGGTGTCATTAATTCTACTATCGAATGCATTAATGGGTGCTCCACCATATTGCGCAAATGCTCTCGCCATCATCACGACTGTGCTATTGAATACTTGGTTCTCTGCAGGAACATCGGAACCTTCCAAACGGTAAACACGATTCGCGTTCTGATAATCGGGCTTTGGCCACTTAGTCCATTCGTTTTCCGTCCTGTTCCAATCCGTCAGAGGAAACAAATTAAAAAGTTGCTCTATCCATTTATGTGAGCCGAAGGCATCGTCAGAATCCCTAAACCATTTCGTAATACACCTCTCTTGGTATGGGAGGTTATGGCCTTTCTTGTCATCCAGGATTTGGTACATCGAATAGAAATTGAATTCATGATCGGATTCTTCTAAAGGATTCGGTTGAAAATTTATTATGAGAGCGTTGGAGACAGGAACTATTTTCGGCTCTTGTTTGAACGTGTTAGTAAACAAGAGTCCCACTCCGATACCTGCGGCCATTTGTTCACTAAGCAAGCTAACCGCTGACTGGGTCAAGAAAGCTATGTCAGCGATGTCGCTGAATGCAAAAATTCTTCGAATGCGGGATTTCCTGCCGCCAATGCCATTAAGAAGCAAGATCATGTTCTGAAGCTCAAGGTAAAACTTCGCTTTTGCGCTCTGCCAGTCAGATAGAGTTTTGTCCTCCCCTTTTGAGAGTAAGTGAAGAGCACACACTTCCAGTTTTGTGTTCTCCTCCTGTCTGAATCTGTTCAGGAAATGGCCCAAAGCCAAAGTGGCTTCGTCCCATTGACTGGTAAACTTGAACGGAAACCCAAAAACTTCTAAAGCTGTCCCGCGATCGCATTGTTGCCCACCAACTTCGAAAAATCTTTGGAGGCTATCATTGACTTTAATCCCATCCAAGAATTCTTGAAGGCCGATATTGATTAGCCGATTTTCTAGTTTCTTTGGAGGAAACCGCTGATCTACTGGGGTTAATTTCATTAGCCCGACGAGTGATTTTATAGACCTCGTCAAAACTCAGTGCTTCATCTGGGGGGACAGTCTGTGGATGTGGTTCGTCGTTGACCATATGAATCTTTTGTACGCTCCCCTATTTACTTGTCGCTATTCGGGCAACGTGAAATTTCTTGAGTTGGTTATTTGCGGACACAATCGTTCTCAGTGTCGTAAGGGTATCGACAAGATCAGGTAATGCAATCGATGCATATAATTCACCATCCCCCAACTCGTTATAAACCCGATTTCCAATGCACCCGAGACTCATTGCCATCTGCTGCGTCTTCATCACCGCGGGAATCATGGCGCAGGTTGGGCGGCCCATAATGCCGCTTGCGCTACTCACTCCGGCGGCCTTAACAGCTTCTGCGAGCAGCATCATCTGTTTGGCGTTCCCGCGCACGATCACCACGTCAGGATCGATCGGCGCCTTTGCAAGTGGCGCATAGATCGCCACGCCGAAAGGCTCTTCACGGCGTGGAATTCCTGGCACCTCTTCCATTTTGAGATAGCTCAGCCCGACCATCGTCTCGATCATGCCTTCGAGCTCTTTACTCTGCGCGGGAGGAAGATCCACGCCGTGTGTGTAAGAGCCAATCGGACAGCCGAAGTGATCGGAAGCCTCGGTGTAAAACACTTGCCCCTCTGCTGCGAGCTTCCAGTAACTGCACCCTGACGGCGCTGACTCGCTGATTCTCGGAATGCCAGTCGGAGCTTCTTTTCTAAACGTGACGGATATCGCTGGCCATTTCAGTTCAAGAAGGTCTTGTATCTGTCTTGCTTGAGTCGCGAGATTCATTTCTTCGCCTCTTGCACGGTTCCAAACCACTACTCAAGTCGCGAGTGAGACGCTTGTCGTTTCCGCTGCATTCAGAGTGAGAGCATTGCTCGGCTGCCGATGTCACTCTTTTGAATTTGCAGAAGACCAAACTGGCCTTTGGTAGGCTCCGCTCAACAGAACCACGATTCGGTTAATCGTGGGGGTTCGAGGAGCGGCACAAAATCCGGTAAGAACGGAATTGCTCGCTCTCCACGCGCCGCATACGCCAAGCCGCGAACTCCTTCAAAAATCTCGGCAGTTCCTTCTTTTGAGTCAATCGCCTGCTCAACGGTTCGGGTAACATTCTCTTGAAGCTCATCCATACGCGGATCCGGATGAGTCCATCGATAGGCAAAGTTTGTTTGATCGAGAGGTCCTAAGAAGGCTGTCATGTCATCATGCTGAAGCAACATTGAGCCCGGTGGAACCAACAGCCGGATTGAGTACTGAACCGGATCAATATTTTGAATTAGGTGTTCGCGCCGCACGAACTCAAGCAAGTCGATATAGTCATCCAGTGTCGTCCACGGCGTAAAAGGCATCCACGTCGGCCGAAGCGTGATCCCCACATTACGGAAAACTTCCAGCACAGCATGGATGTCTTCGCGCGAATGGCCTTTATTGAGGTTCTTCAAAACGTCGTCGCTGAGCGACTCGAATGCCGAGATCACGAACAAACATCCTGCTTGGGCAAATTCCGGGAGCAGCGACCGGTGCTTGAGCAAGTGTTCAACTTTCGCGGTGAAATCGAACGTGAGCTGCGGGAATTCCTGGTGCATTGCCCGCACCAGGCGCAACGAATGGCCGGGGCCATTCAAAAAGTCGGGATCACCAAAGGTGATGTGGGTCGCGCCCGACTCAACGAGATCGCGAATACTTTCCAAGACGACGGCTTGCGGCACAACGAAGAATCGTCCGTCATAAATCGGCGGGATAGGACAATGGAGACAGCGGTGCAAACACCCTCGGCTCGCTTCGACATATCCAGCTGGGCGATGCGTGCCATCGTGCGCGAGCTGCGCGTACTGTTCAACTGGCGGTAGGCCCTCATAACTTGGCGCAGTAAACGCCAGTCGTTGTAAATAGGGCGCACGAATCCGGCCTGAAAGACTTACGCCGTCAATCTCAAAGTTTCTGACGCACGACGGCCTGTCATTTGATATCACCTTGATGAGCTCGACAAGAGGCCCTTCGAATTCCCCACCAATGACGGAGTCTGCTAGTTGTTCGAGCAGGAACTTCGAGTTCAAGGACGCGTAGAGTCCGTAAAAGCAGATGTGACAATTGGGGTTGATTGTACGAATTCGTTTAGCTGCCCGCACTCCCAGACGCAGCGCGGTATGCATCGGCACCGAAATTCCAACAAAATCGGCCAGAGCAACCTGAGTCTCATCGAAATCCGAGACCGCGAGATCCAAAAGATTAGGTGAGTACCCAGCTCGCTTGAGAAAGGCTGCCGGCGAGGCGATAGCGAAGGGCTGATGCCCTAATTCGTAGCAGGAAACCAAGAGGATAGATCCTGGCTGATGCATGAGCAGATTCCAGTCTGCAACAAAGCTTTCGAACAAATTGTCCTTACATTTAGAGTATGCGCATGAGGCTTCTTGCAACTACCGAGGGATTCGGGAGAATCAGTTGCAACAAAGCTAGGAGCGCATCGAAAACCTTCGACTCTCAACAAATTCGGTTGGGACTTATACCTTGAGAGCAGAGTGAAGTCAATCAATTCCGCCAACTAGATATCTATTCCACGATCTGCGTCCTTCTTCCTCTCGACAGGTTCATAGATGAAACTAAGCCTTGCAGTGGCACGCGCCACAGGGTCGACAAGGTTCGGATGCAGGAGCCTGCTCTCATTAATGATAGCGGCGTAGTCAGCCTTCAAGTCTCTTTCTGAACGGTGGGAAGCAGCGACGGCGTTTAAATTTTTAGCCAAGATTATCGCTGCACTACAATCTTCATACGATAATCGAATCCCGACACTTGCGGCTCCTAAGCAAATTGCCCCCCATCCAAGGTATCCCTCGACCTTTGGGAGAGGTGGATTAAACATCGGGTGCAGAATCGTGTCAGCTGGCGAGGCAAGCAAGCGATTTATCATGTTCTGAGCTGGAATCGATCTGGTTTTATCGTCGGGCGCCATACGTTCCAGCATGCGCCAAGAAAGTAAACAGACGCCGGTGCCAAAAACACTCTGACCCGGGCCACCTTCGGAACGATTCACGCTTGCCGGTAAAAGATCGGGGGCATGGGTGGTTGACGCACGGGCTCGAAGGAACTGGCGCAGTCGATTAACCACGGTCGCGCGCCATTCCGACGACAGCGTCAAGCTTGGCAACAAGTACCAGACAGTGCTCCATTGTTCCGTGGAGGGAGCCATGCGACCAGATTCGCTTATCAGGTTATTGCCTGACGCCGATTCAATTTGACTAATTAACGCGCCTAATACCTCTCCGAGTCTGTCGTCTGCTTTTCTTTGAAGCTCACGCGGAATCTGATCAACAAAAGGAAGTTGCAAAAACAGTCTGCTGACGACCGCAAGATCATAAGCCGCCTCGAGCGATTGCCCACACAACCATTCAATGGTTTTTAAGTCGCGACCATCGATGGGTTTCACACCGTCGACCAGCGTCCTGTCGTACATCAACCTCATCAGGCACGCCCCTGCTGCGTGTCTCGCTTCTTCCCTCTCTAAGGTTCCTTCTACAGAGCCTTCTCTATCACGCCTTCGATATCTGCCGTCCGGTTGTAAAAGTTTGTGGAGAGTTCCGAAAAGGCGCAGATGAATCTCATCGACCCACCATGGATTTATTCCGCATAACTCTGTTGATTCGATCTCTTCTCTTTCCAATAACGAAGAGATTGTTGTTAAAGCGAAGACGGTCCCGGTGATCGCCCCAAGCACCGCCGGCAATGTCTGGATTGGGGGCAAATAGCGGAACAGATAGGTTTTGCCCCAGGAACCCCGCTCAGTTTGTTCAAACATGAGCAGAACAAAAGCTGCCTTAGCTAAGTCAGCCAACTTGTTTTCACGTTGAGCGTCGAGCCATGCGGGTTTGGAATAGGCAAATGCTGCTGGCGTAAAAGTCGAAGGCGGGACGCGTTCTGGGTCAGCTCTCTGGCTCTGGCCCTTGGTCCCGGTCAAAGGGCTTTCTTTCTCGCGCATGTTTTTCTCACGTTCAATTGATTCCGATACTTCCGGCCAGAATTCGCTGAGTTTTTTCGCGCGAGCCTTGTCTTCGCGCGCATAACTCATGAAGACGCTGGGAGTGTTAGGCGTTATCGCTTCATCACCGGCAACACAACTCGCGAAGGATATTGCACAGTGTGATAGACACGCTGTGTCGCTTTCTGAAAGTCCGCGTCCGTGCCGAGCTTGTAATTCGGCATGAACTTCTGCGGGTTGCGCGCGACCAGCGGAAACCAGGTGCTCTGGATCTGCACCATGATGCGGTGGCCTTTCTTGAACGTGTGCACGACGCCGGGCATGACGTAAGAAAGTTTCGTTGGCCGGTTCACGACCAGCGGGGACGGCGTCTCGAAGCTGTTGCGAAAGCGCGCGGGCATGGGTTCGCCGCGTAAAAGCATTTGATAGCCACCGGGCCCGAAGACAGACCAAGCCGAGTTATCCGGCGGTTTGACTCGTTCCGGTTCACCGTCAGATAACTTCTTGCCGGTCTCAGGATAGTTGTAGTCATCGGGAAACACGTCAATCAGTTTCACGATGAAATCTGAATCGGTGCCGCTGGATGAAATGAAGATTTCAGGCTTGATGTTGCCGGCGACAGTGATGTCTTCTTTCAAAGGCTCAGTTTGATAAACGAGCACATCAGGCCGCATGGCCGCGAACCGCTGATCTTCCGTCATGAAGTCCGCCGGATAGCTGCGGGTGATCTTCTGTGTGTACGGCACCGGATTCCACGGATCGCTAACGTATTCATCGTGAACTTTCGCACCATCCGGTGGTCGTTTACCGGCCACGCCGTCACCAAACTTCACCTGGCCGTTGTCGAGCAGGTAAATTGGCGTATCGGTCGAACTCGTTGGTGACCAATCGCCAAACTCGCGCCAGTCGTACGAGCCGGTGTCAAAGCCATTGACTTCTTTGATCTGCGCGATGCTGCCCTTGTCTTTCAAAAAGTAATTGAAGAAAGGCAGTTCGTAGGTGGCGCGATAGTACGCGCCGGTTTTGCCGCCGAAGTACGCCGTCCCCAGCCAATCGCCATCCGACCTGGACCAGCCGCCATGAAACCACGGCCCCATCACCAGCACGTTATAAATTCCGGGATTCTGTTTTTCGATGTGACGATAGGTCTCGAGCGCGCCGTACAGATCTTCGTTGTCGTACCACCCGCCGACTGTCATCACGGCGGCGCGAATATTTTTCAGATTCGGAAGGATGTTTCGTTCTTTCCAAAACTGATCATAGTTGGGATGCAAGAGCAACTGGTCCCAGAGCTTTGAGCGGAAGCCCAATTTCTGCCAAAAGAGATCACCGGATTTTCCGAGCCCGCCCATTTCGAGGAAAAACTTGTAGCCGTCCTGCGTGCCCCACGGATATGGCTTCACATAGTCATTCGTACCCGTCGGCGACGGGCGCACCTGGCCCATGTAAGCAAAGAAGCCGAAGTTCTGAGCGAGAAACAGCGCGCCGTTGTGGTTCGTGTCGTCACCGTGAAACCAGTCTCCGATCGGCGCCTGTGGCGAGATGGCTTTGACGGCCGGATGTCCATCGATGCCCGTCATCGAAGTGTAGAAACCCGGATAGGAGATTCCCCACACGCCAACCCGCCCGTTGTTGTTCGGCACGTTCTTGACTAGCCACTCGACCGTGTCATAGGCGTCCGTAGTTTCATCAAACTGTTGGCCCGTCTTGTTGTGAATATAAGGCCGCACATCTTCATAATCGCCTTCACTCATGTACCGGCCGCGCACGTCCTGATAAACAAAGATGTAGCCTTCGCGCGCGAACAGCTCGCTTGGTCCAAGCAAGGTCTTGAACTCTTTCGGTCCGTACGGCGCGACACTGTACGGCGTGCGATCGAACATGATCGGATACTTCTTATCCTTGTCTTTCGGCTCGTAGATAATCGCGAACAACTTCACACCGTCGCGCATGGGAATGTGGAGCTCACGCTTGGTGTAATGGTCCTTAATGTAATCAGCGAGTTCGCGCTGTTCCTTGGTAAGTTCAGCTTGCGCCAGTGCCGCGAAGGCAGCCAGCGCAATCAGCAGAGCAGCAGCGACGAAAGTTGACGCACGTTTCAGCATCATTCCACCTCGAATAAATGGGCCTTCCAAGAAGACGACCGTACCGCTGCCATCAGCGGATGGACCGAGTGTTCAAGCTTAAGCTTGAACTATTAACCCACCCGCTTACGCAGGTACTGACTCGGAGTTATCGACGCGAATTGTAATAAGGATTGAGTCCCGCACCAAACCGAGGGTTGCGGCCGCTCGGCGGAATTCCCGGAGGAACTTGAAGGCGCTCGGCTCTCACAGTCTGTACGTGTCTCGTACGTTGATGCTCCCGCGCTTGTCTAGTTCTCAAGCACTGTGCGCTTTTCCTCAGGCTTGTTTCCTTTCCGAGGCCGCATAATCCCAAGCTTCGCACACGGTTGTGCCAAGGTCGGCATGCGGCCTCGGATTTGCAGCTACTCTCCCAGGATTTATCTAAATTACTGGGAGGAAGATATGAACGATCAACAACTGAACGAGCTTTTATATCAGGGGTTGGAGACTGAACTCGGCGGCGTTCAGGTTTACACCACTGCGTTGGAGTGTGTGCAAAATGAAGACTTGAAAGAAGAGTGGGAAAAGTATCTCGAACAAACCGAAAATCATGTGCAAGTAATGCAGAACGTCATTACCGAGTTGGGACTCGATCCTGAGACTGAAACACCGGGTCGCCAGGTCGTGCGCCACCACGGCGAGTCTCTGGTGAAGGCGATGAAGATGGCGCTGGAAAACGACAAGCCGGAAGCAGCCGAACTAGTGGCCGCCGAATGTGTCGTGATCGCCGAAACCAAAGATCATCAGAACTGGGAACTGATCGGCGAAGCGGCTAAGAAAGCCAAGGCCGAGGTTGCCAAGATTTTGAAGGCGGCCCACGAAGAAGTTGAAGAGGAAGAGGACGAGCACCTCTATCACACGAAGGGCTGGGCACGCGAGCTTTGGATCAAGTCGCTCGGCATGAAGGCAGTGCTACCGCCACCGGAAGAAGAGAAGAAAGTTAAGACCGCAATCGGTGCGGCGCGTGCGAAACACGCTCGTGCAGACATGCTCTAGAATCGTGCCGTAGGCACGAAATGTTTATAGAACTCGTCGACCATGACGAAAGAATCGCCCTCAGTGAAACGCTTCTGCGTTTCACTGAGCGCGATATGTATTGTGGGAGTCTATAAACATTCAGCCGCTACGCGGCTTTTTCCGCGCATCGCGTCTCACGCTCGCGCATTATAGACGGGCGGCAAACGGTTATCTCTCGTTTAGAGGCGGGCTACCGCCCGCCAGTACATGTTCAGATCGGGCGGGCAGTAGCCCGCCTCTAAACAAACAAGAAAGGTCGTTCCTTACGGCGCTTCGTAAATAAGCACGTGCCTCTGTTTAGCAGAACCAAAAAGTAAACCGCCAAGCGCTCCGAATCCCGCGCCGAACACCACGCCGACGATCGTGTAAACATAGCCGTCATCGCTCGTCGAATTTGCCTTTGCGCCGCCGATGGCCGCGCCCGCGCCCGCGCCGATGCCGGCCCCGATAGCGGCGTACTTCGCCTTCTCAGCTTTGCGTTTCAAGTGATGCACCTGCGCGATGCTGTCCTTGGTAATCACTTGCTGCTTCCCTTTGCGAATGATCGTCAACTCTGAATCGTTCGCGCTCGAGAATTTGCCGCTGACTTTCTTTCCGTCTTTGAGTCTGACGGAAAGATTCTCATCGGCGCCAAGTGACTGAACGGCCGTCCAGTCGCCACGCGCTGGTTGCTGCGCGAAAACGGCCGGTGACAAGGTAGAAGTTAAGACCGTTACGGTCAGCACGATCGCCATGATAGCTGTTGTTCTTTTCATTGATTTCCTCAGGTCTAAGTTGCTGATGCTGCGACGCTCCTATCGCAACTGTGAGGCCGCTGAAGTATTGAGTGAAAGGAGAATGTTGCGGTCGCTGCCGCAGTAAATACAGCACAGTTGGCTATCCTGCTATTGCATTGGCGGCAAGAGATGGCGCGCGAACGAAGGGTTGCTCCCGCCAACAATTAACGATAAGCTTTGCCGCTTGTTGAGTCGCTAACACTCTCTCTGTGTCCCTCGGTAATGGCTCAGCGTTCGCCTTGGAGGTTTTCGCGAAACTTGTCCCCAGCCCTGCCGATCGTCACCGCTGGCTTGCGGCCTGACCTTTTTTCACAAGTTGGAACGCGGTCTTTAAGCCGCTTGCTGCTCGCGGCCATGCTCAGCATGTTCGTCCTCGCGGGTTTGGGATTTCGCACAGCCGGATTGAGCAAAGAGGCTCTGAGCGAAGACGAACTCAACAAGCTGAACGCCGTCACAGAATATCGAGCGAAAGGACTGACTGCCGCCAACAGCGAGCATCCTTTGCTGATGAAGGCGGCGCTGACCGTCAGCGTCATCGCATGCGAGCGATGGAACTCACTTGTCGCTTCAAATCCAGCGCTGAACATCCCGGTTGAGACGGCTTTGCGCATCCCGGGCGCCATTCTCGGGGCGTTGTCCGCGGTGCTGATCTTTTTAATCGCGATGGAACTGTTCGGACTCGAGGTCGGATTAATTTCGGCAGCCCTCTGGTCATTTGATCCGCTCACGATCAGCTTTAATCGCATCGCCAAGGAAGACACCTTCGTCGTCTTTTTCTTCCTGCTGATGAACGTGTTTTGGCTGCGCGGACAACGGGTCGCGGAAAGCCAGCCCCACCGGAATCCCGATCGTTTTTATTGGGCCGCGGCGGCGAGTTTCGGCGCGATGATGGCTTCGAAGTATGTCCCACAATTATTCGCGATACCGGTCGCGTATTACTACGTGTTTCAGGGAATGACGGCGACGCGTTGGCGTTTGGGCAAAAAGAAGTGGCTGAAGTTCTTTCTGGTGATGGGCGTGGCGTTTCTGATTTGCAACCCGACGATTGTGCTGCCCGACACGTGGCGAACGATCGCGAAGTTCGCCGGCTCCAAAATGATGGGCCACGACAGCTATGAGTTTATGGGCCTTCTGTATCCCCATCGCGCGTTTGACTGGCTGCGTGGCGAGCCGTGGTACTTCTACTTTGTGCTTTTAGGAGTGAAGCTCCCCATCGCTGCGCTGATCGCGTTCGCGGGCGGGGTTGTCCTCCTTTTCCGGCGCGCCACCGGTGATGGCCGATACTTCTTGCTGTTTTGGCTATTCTTCTGGGGACTGACGTTCACGTTCACTGGCGGAAAATTCACGCGCTACGCGACCTCGTTGATGCCGGCGGTAATCATCACGGCGGCGATCGCGATTCAGTTTACCGGACGCCAGTTCGGGAAAGTGCTCAGGCGAATCTTCGATCAAGCGGCCCTCCCGATTTATGCGCGGGCGGCGTTGGTGTCGCTCATCATCATTTCAACGACGTGGTCGGCGGCCAGCGCGGCGCCGCATTTCCGTTTGTACATGAATTCGCTGAGCGGGGGCGCGCGCGCCGGCGCGTACTTTCCGCAAGATGAGTTTTACGACGCGTACATGTTCGATGCGATGAAAGAGATTGCCGCGCGCGCACGGCCGGGTGCACGAGTAGGCACTGAAATCCCCTCACTCGCTGATTACTACGCGAAGCGAACCGGCCGAACCGATCTGTCGTGCACAGAGTTTTCTCCGCGATCTGAACTTGAGAAGTTCGCGGTTGGAGATTTTCTTATCGATGCTCGCGGGCGGACTTATTACAGTAACCAGGCGATGCTTCAGCGTTTGCGCCAGGCGAGCAAGCCGGCGTTTACCATTTCAGTCGGAGACATCCCGGCGGCGGATGTTTACGTTTTGGACGCAGCTTCGTTAAAAGCGTTACGCGGAGAGTAGAAAAAACCTCGCTCCGTCTCTTTAGGTTTTGCATCTGCGGGTATCCGCGTTAATCTGCGGCTTGGATAGCATGGCAACCCTCGAAGACATCCTAGCCAAATCAATTCCCGAACTGAAGCAATGTTACGTCGATCGCGCGCGGCCCGTGCCAAAGGGCCTGATCGAAGCGCTCGAGTGCGATTCAAGACACGGCGCGCATCAGGTGGCGAAGCAGATTCGCGAGCGTTGGCGGAAGAATCGAGCTGAGGGACAGAGACTTCACAATCTGCTTCGGTTTGAAATCGATCTGTGGGAGCAGGGATTCAATTTCATCGCCGGGGTTGACGAAGCCGGCATGGCGCCGCTGGCGGGACCGGTGATTGCCGGCGCAGTGATTCTGCCGAAGAATTACAAGCTGAAACGGCTGAACGACTCGAAGCAGATTTTGGATGAGTCAGTCCGCGCGGAACTAGCCCAGCAAATCAAGCAGGACGCAATCGTCTGGGCGGTTGGCCGCGCGGAAGTTGAAGAGATCGACACGATTAATATTTATCACGCCGGTCTTTTGGCCATGCGTCGCGCCGTCGAAGGTCTCAGTTCCCAACCTGATTTCGTTCTGGTTGATGCGCGGCGCATTCCCCATTGTCAGACACCGCAACGCGGCATCATCAAAGGCGACGCGTTGTCCGCCAGCATCGCCGCCGCCTCCGTGATTGCGAAAACCACGCGCGATGCAATCATGGCTGAATTCGATTCCCTTCACCCCGGCTACAACTTCAAAACACACAAGGGCTACCCGACGCCTGAACATTGCCGTTGCCTGAAAGAACTCGGCGCCACGCCAATTCACCGCCGCAGCTTTGCGCGCGTCCGAGAGGTCCTCGGCCTCGATCCGATTCAGGATTCGCTGTTCGAAGAAAAAGCTGAAGCGGCTCAGGCTTAGTCCAATGTCCAATGTCCAAAGTCCAATGTCCAAAGTCCAATGTCCAATGGCCCCAAGCTCTTGGACTTTGGACTTTGGACGTTGGACTTTAGACTAGGCGTATGGGTCTCGCCGAATATAAAAAGAAACGCCGCTTCAACGTCACACCGGAACCAGGCCCGAAAGAAAAGCGATCAGAGCTCGGTAATATCTTCGTCGTGCAGAAGCATCGCGCGACGCAACTGCATTACGACTTTCGGCTGGAAGCTGACGGCGTCTTGAAATCGTGGGCCGTGCCCAAAGGCCCTTCGATGGATCCGGCAGTGAAGCGACTCGCGATGCAGGTCGAAGATCATCCCGTGGACTATGCCGACTTCGAGGGCGTGATTCCCGAAGGCGAGTACGGCGGCGGCACCGTGATGGTTTGGGACTACGGCGTTTACGCGCCTGAGAACGTGAAGAAAGTTTCTGACGGGCTGAAAAAGGGTGATCTGAAATTTGTTCTGCTCGGCAAAAAGTTGAAAGGCTCGTTCGTGTTGGTGCGCACTCGCGACCGCCAATGGCTGTTGATTAAACATAAGGATGAGTACGTCCAGGAAGGCGAAGACATCGCGGAGACTCAGCCTTATTCAGTTCTCACCAAACGCACGCTCGCCGAAATTGCTGAAGACGAAGGCGGCGTGGTCAAGAAAGCGGCGACCGCAGATCCAAAGAAGCTGCCGGCCCGCCGCGGGATTAAGCGCCGGAAGAAGACGTCCAAGAAAAAGGTTTGGCACAGTAATCGGTGAGCTGTGAGCAGTGAGCTGTGAGCAGTAGGCGGTGAGCAGTGGGCTATGAGCGGTGGGCAGTGGGCGGTGAGCAGTGTGCGGTGGGCAGTGTGCAGTGTGCAGTTAACCCTCGTCACGAGCGCGGCGTTGCTGAGGTTCAATCACACTAGGGTGTCAATGCTATGTTTTACTGCCCACCGCCCACTGCACACTGCTCACCGGCGAGCCCGCTGTACAACCTCTTCCACTCGTCAATATACTAATCAAGCTCATCCCCAAAAATCTCAGTCTAAGAGGAAGTAAAACGATGCGTATTTCATCAGTTGGTTTCCTGACGCTGTTGCTCGCGGTGGCCCTCGTAAGCATGTCCGCAATGGACCCGAAAGCGAAGGCGGCCAGGATGGCTGCGATCCCATCGGCGGATCCTAATCCGCTCCTCGCCGAATGGAAGGGCCCATACGGCGGCGTCCCGCGCTTTGATCTCGTGAAGGTCGAGTTCTTCAAGCCCGCCATGGAATCGGCGATGGCTGAGAACCTCGCCGACATCGAAAAGATTGCGAACAACTCGGCCGCGCCGACATTCGAAAACACCATCGTCGCCCTGGAACGCGCCGGCCAGACTTTCGATCGCGTCGGAACGTTGTACAACGTCTGGCAATCGACGATGAATACGCCCGATTTTCAAACCGTGCAAAAAGAGATGTCGCCGAAGCTGGCGGCTTTCAGCGACAAAATCACGCAGAACGAGGCTCTGTTCAAGCGCCTTGAAGCCGTCTACAACTCGCCTGAAAAAGCGAAGCTGAACGCCGAGCAACAACGCCTGGCCTGGCTCTACTACACGAACTTTGTCCGCGCCGGCGCGAAGCTGGACGCAAAAGCCAAGGCCCGTTTGACTGAGATTAACCAGGAACTCGCCGGCCTGTTCACCAAGTTCAGCACCAACGTGCTTTATGAAGAAAACAATCAGTTCGTGCAACTGAAGAGTGATGCTGATCTCGCCGGCCTGCCGCAATCCATCAAAGACGCTGCCGCAGCGGCGGCCGCGGAAAAGAAACAGCAAGGCTGGCTGATCGTTAATACGCGATCTTCCGTCGATCCATTTCTCACGTACTCCGATCGCCGCGATCTGCGCGAAAGGGTTTGGCGCATGTTCATCATGCGCGGCGACAACGGGGACGAGCGCGACAACAACGCGGCCATCACGCAAATCCTCAAACTGCGCGCCGAACGCGCCAAGCTGCTCGGCTACACAACGCATGCACACTGGCGCGTCGAGCCCTCAATGGCGAAAACGCCTGACCGCGCAATGGAGTTGATGATGGCGGTGTGGAAGCCGGCGGTGAAGCGCGTGAATGAAGAAGTCGCCGACATGCAGGCGTTGGCCGACAAAGAAGGCGCGAAGATCAAGATTGAGCCCTGGGACTACCGCTATTACATGGAGCGTGTGCGCAAGGCGAAATACGATCTCGATCAGAACCAGGTGAAGCCTTACCTGCAACTCGACAAGCTGCGCGAAGCGATTCACTGGGTCGCGGGCGAGCTGTTCAATTTCAAGTTCACCCCGGCTGATGTTCCCGTCGCGCATCCGGACATCAAAGTTTGGGAAGTCGCGGACAAAACTTCGGGCAAGCACATCGGCCTCTGGTACTTCGATCCGTTCGCGCGTCAAGGCAAACGTTCCGGCGCTTGGATGAATGCTTACCGCACTCAGGAGCGCGTCGATGGCGAGATCACAACGATCGTTTCCAACAATTCGAACTTCGTGAAAGGCAAGCCAGGCGAGCCCACGCTAATTTCGTGGGACGACGCCGTCACCATGTTCCACGAATTCGGTCACGCGCTGCACGGCTTGAATTCAAACGTCACGTATCCATCGCTGTCGGGAACGGCCGTGGCGCGCGACTACGTCGAGTTCCCTTCGCAGTTAATGGAGCATTGGCTGTCCACACCCCAGGTGCTGCAAAAGTTTGCCTTGCACTACGAGACCGGCAAACCAATCCCGCAGGAGTTGGTTGCTAAGATTGATCGTTCGAAGACATTCAATCAGGGATTTGCAACGGTTGAATATCTGGCAGCCGCGATTCTCGATATGAAGCTGCACCTGCTGGGTGACAAAAAGCTTGATGCGAAGACTTTTGAGAAGGAAGCGTTGGCGGAGATTGGGATGCCCAAAGAAATCGTCTTGCGTCACCGGTTGCCGCACTTCCTGCACGTGTTCTCGAGCGACGCTTATTCGGCGGGCTACTACAGCTACCTTTGGTCGGATGTGATTACTGCTGACGCGTTCGGCGCTTTCACAGAAGGTGGCGGAGCGTACGACAAGAAAGTCTCGGAGCGGCTGCGCAAGAATATCTTCTCAGTCGGCAACACAGTCGACCCGGCGATCGGTTACCGCAATTTCCGCGGCCGCGATCCAAAGGTCGAAGCCTTGATGAGGAAGCGCGGATTTGGTTCGTAGCTGGTCTTTTCGGCGCAGGCCGTTCGCGGCCCGTCCGCCGGACAGTGCGGAATCCCGACTTGGTCGGGATTGCCTTTCCGTTCAGTCACTCAAAGGATAATGCGGTGAGGCTTAGCCTCGCCGCATTTGTTTTATTAAGGTGCGTCTCACGGAAAACCGTAGGTTTTCCGCAATGTGCTGCGGCTGAGTCGCCCAAGTTTGTCCTGACGCTCCTGCGCTTTCCTATTCGGTTCTAATAGCTTTGCGCTTTTCCTACCAGCACAACGGACGTCTTGCTTTTTTGCATCGTACACTTAGCATGAAGAGGCGTTTACTTTCACTCGCAGTCATCATCCCGGCGCTGGCCTTACTGAGCTATTTAGTCGGCGATAAATTGATCCTTGTCGGACGCATCGCGCAACTCTACGCCGCCGCACCTGACGAACATTTGGCGATGCCAGTCGCCGGAGTTTCAAAGAAGAAGGTTGGCGACTCGTGGCATGCGCCGCGGAGTGGCGGCGAGCGCCGGCACGAAGGACAGGACATATTCGCCTCCAGGGGAACGCCAGTGCTTTCCGCCACAGATGGCTACGTCGTGCGCGTCGGTGAGAATAGACTCGGCGGGAAAACTGTTTCGGTGATGGGCGCAGGTGGAAGGATGTATTACTACGCCCATCTCGACGCGTACGCGCCGAACACCGGCTTCGGCGAATACGTCACGCCCAAGACGGTGTTGGGGTTTGTGGGCACAACCGGTAATGCCGCCGATACGCCGCCCCATCTTCATTTCGGCGTGTATTCGAGCAGTGGTGCGATCAACCCACTACCATTGTTGAGTGATAGGGTCGAAGCAACTCCTGCTGGAAAAGCCGCGAACGCCCGCTTGGGCAAGAAACGCAATTGACGCGGCTGTTACCTTTGTTCTTTCGCGCCTCCAGCCCGGTGAAATCAGTCTAAATAGAAAACCCAAGGTGAAGTACCGACGAGTCGGACTTACCCTGGGCTGTCTTATCGAACGCCTTTGGCGTTCCGGCTGACGCTCGCCACGCGAGCGCGTTTGTTTTTACAACTTCGGTGTGACGCCGAGGTTGTAGAACAGGAACGAGAAAATGTCCGCGTTCTGTTCCAAAGTCTTCGTGGTGCTGCTGGCGCCGTGACCCGATTTAGTGTCGATGCGGATGACAACCGGATTGTCCCCGCCCTGCGCCGCCTGCATGGCCGCCGCGTACTTAAACGAGTGCGCCGGCACCACGCGATCATCGTGATCGGCCGTGGTAATCAAAACTGATGGAAACTTTGTTCCCGGTTTGATGTTGTGAATCGGGGAATACGCGTGCAGCGCCTTGAACTCGGCTGCATTGGCATCGCTGCGGCCGTAATCCGCCGCCCAGTTCCAGCCAATGGTGAACGTGTGATACCGCAACATGTCCATTACGCCGACCTGCGGAATTGCGACCCGGAACAGTTCCGGCCGCTGGTTCACGACGGCGCCGACCAGAAGCCCACCGTTCGATCCGCCCTGAATGGCGATCTTGTTCGACGAAGTGTACTTGTTCTTAATCAACCACTCAGCCGCGGCAATGAAGTCATCGAACACGTTCTGCTTTTTAAGTTTCATGCCGGCTTCGTGCCACTTCTCGCCGTACTCGCCACCGCCGCGCATGTTCGCGGACGCGTAGACGACACCCTGTTCGAGCAGCGCAATCCGCAGCGCGCTGAACCCCGGAGTGTTGTTGACGTTGAAACCGCCGTAGCCGTAAAGGAGCGTCGGATTGTTGCCATCCAGCTTCAAGCCCTTCTTGTAGGTCAGGAACATCGGGACGCGCGTGCCGTCTTTACTGTTGTAAAAAACCTGCTTGACTTCGTAATCGGTTGCATTGAAGCCGGGAATTTCAACCGAGCGAAATAGCGAAGACTTCTTCGTCGCGATGTCATACTTGAAAATTGTCGGCGGATAGTTGAAAGACGTGAAGCTGTAGAAAACGAACTTGTCGTCTTTCCAGCCGCCAAAGCCACCGGCCGATCCCAAACCCGGCAGAACAATTTCATTTTCGAGTTTGCCTTCGAGACTGTACACGTAGGCGCGCGTTGTGACGTCCTTTAAATAAGTGACGAACATCTTGCCACCGGCCGTACCAGATTGTTGCAGCGGTTCGGGCTTTTCGGAGATCACATCTTTCCAGGTTTTCGTCGCCGGATCGTAAAGGACAACTTTGCCATTCGGCGCCCCGTGGTTCGTTTCAATCAGGAACTTGTCACCCACGTTTTCGATGACGGAGTAACTGTCGTTCGTGATGTCCGCCACGATCGGAGTGAATGTCTTCTCGCCCTTCTTCAGGTCACGAAAGTACAGGGCGTTGCCGTCCATTCCCTTGCCGCGCTCCGATACATAAAGAATGGCAAAGCGATCATCTTCAGTTACGCCCACGCCATGGAACCGCTGTGGATTTACCTTGTCTTCGTAAACCAGCTCATCTTCCGACTGTGGAGTGCCCAGTTTGTGATAGTAAACTTTCTGGAATTCGTTCTGCTTATAGAGTTCTTTACCTTTTTCCGGCTCGGGATAGCGACTGTAGAAAAACCCTTCTTCACCGAGCCATGAACCCGTGCCGTTCTTTATGAACGTTAAATGGTCGGTCAACTGTTTTTTCGTCGCCACGTCCAAAACGTACAAGTCGTTCCAGTCTGAACCGCCTTTTGACACGCCGTACAAGTAGTATTTTCCTTTCGGCGACCACTGCGGTCCACGCAACTGCGACGTTCCTTCCGCGGAAAACTTGTTCGGGTCAATCAGGACTTCGCGCGGGCCATCCAGGCCTTTGTGAATGTAGACTACGCTTTGGTTCTGGAGACCGTCGTTCTTTGACGAAATAAACCATTCACCACGCCGTTGGGGAGCGCCGTACTTCGGATAGTTGAAAAGCTTCGTCAGCCGATCCTTGACCGCCGAGCGAAAGGGAATTTGGTCAAGATAAGCAAACGTGACTTTGTTCTGCGCTTCGACCCACGCCGCCACTTCGGGCGAATCGTTGTTCTCGAGCCATCGATAAGGGTCGGCGACCTTAGTGCCAAAGTATTCATCGACGGTTTCAACGGTCTTGGTTTCTGGATACTTAAGTGGCGAACTGGCGCCGCCATCACCGTTCTTCTGCGCTTGCGTCAGCCGAATCGGACTGGCAACAGACAGGGACAGCACGGCCACGAGCGCGACGAACAGGAATGCATACTTCGTCTTCTTCATTGAACTAAACCTCCGGAAAAAGCTGAAAACTGATGTCGGGGACGCTGCATACTGTAATCGACACGGCGAGAAAAGCCAAAGCGCCTTACTCCTAAATCGATAGACGAAAATTTCTCTTTGCGCAGCCGCCGGATTTGATTATTATTCCGCCCTCTCCGGCCAACTGAAACTCTTCCCAGGTTAGCGCGTAAAACCACAACCGGCTCTCCTCTGATTCTTAAACCGTTCGCAGAACAGGAGGAGAAGCTCATGAAGAACCCGACTTTTCTCCCGTCTTTCACCTCATCACCGCTAAAACTGGGTACGGTATTGCTGGCCGGAATTCTGGCCGCAATCGCACTTCCCTTTTTGTTTTCCGCGCGGTCGCAATCGCGGCCGCGAACCACATCCAGTCAGGCCAACTCGGTGCCCACCCGCAGTGATGAAGTTCTAAAGGTAGACGTCGATCTGATCACCGTCGATGCACTTGTGCTGGAAAAGAAAAGCGCCCGCATTGTCGGCGATCTGCGAAAACCGGACTTTACGCTTTCAGAGGACGGAGTGCAGCAGACGATCACTCATTTCAGCCAGGACAGCTTACCGATTTCAATGCTGCTGTTAGTTGATCGGGGCGCCTGTCTCGACCCATTCGGCACGGAGGTGCGTGAAGCGGCACGACAAGCGATCGCCCGTCTGAAACCCAGCGATGAGGTGGCTCTCATGAGCTATCACGATGAGGTTGAGCTGCTGCAGCAGTTCACGCGCGATCGCGACCTGGTCTCCAGGTCGCTGGACCGCGTGCCACCGCATGAGGAGCATGGGCGCCATTGCTTGAACAAAGCATTTGGCGCCGCGGCCGATTATGTGCAAAAGGCCGGCAATCCGATCGGGCGGCGCGTGATCGTCGTGATCACCGGCGTCACTCGCGACTTTGATTGCCTCAGTGGTATGTCGGGCAAGGCCGCGGCCCAGGCAATCTACGAATCGGGCGCGGTGGTTTCGGCAATTGTGCCAAAAACAGCCGGACAACGAATGGAAAACGGGATGATGATGTGGGCGACCCGCATCGGAAAGCTCGGGGGCGCTCCTTACATGGACATCAAAACGCTGGCCAATGAAACCGGCGGCGAGATTCTCTCGGACAAACCGGAAAGGCTCAATACGACGTTCGCCGACTTAATCAGCCACCTGCGAACTCGATATAACCTGGCGTTTACTTCGACAAACAAGAATCGGGATGGGACCACGCGGAAGCTGAAGATTGACGTCGGCGCGCCTGCGCAAAAAATTAAAGGCAAGCTGGTAGTTAAGGCACGACGCAGCTACGTCGCGCCAAAGAGTTAGCGTAGTCCGGGCAGTTACTTGTTCGCGAGGTTGGAAGTGTTTGGGCCGGCGATATTGCCTGCTGTATCAGGCGAACGCTCGTCGCCGCCCAGATCAGCAAACGCCACGATCAAAAGCAGCGCCGTGACCCCGAGCGTGGCGAGCACGTAAAGCAGCGCCGTGCGCTCGAAATAAATGAGGAGGGACACGACCACCAAAATCCCGACAATCCAGGAGTAGGTAAGCCAGCGTCGTTTTCCAGTTTTCTTCGCTTGTATCTTCTGATTCATATCACCACAACAGAAAGGCTGGCTTTCGCACCAGCCTTTCGTGACTTCTGAACATTCTGCGAGGCCCTAAAACGGTACCCGCATCGGCAGCGAACCCAGAGTACCCATACTCAGGCCCTTCAGCATTTCGCCGAGGCTCTTCGGAGAAAATGTTCCGACCGGCCGCACGTCAATGATGTCATACGCCTGAAGCAGAACGTCCGGCGCTTTTCCCTTACGAATCGCGTCGTAATCGAATTTCAAATCTTCCGATCCGATCTTGCCATCCTTCTTCCGGTAAATGTGTACTTGCGCTGTGTTCGCCAGTTTCTGCGCTCCGCCGGCCATGGCGATGGCGCGCCCCAGCGTGAGTTCCTCTTTGATGACGAGTTCGCGCGGCTGGAAGACGGCACCGGTAATGAAGACCGGCTCGCCTTCGTTCACAATCACAATGTCACCCGGACGGATGTACGGATTGTTTGCGGCCGAGCCACCTTTCAGATCGATGATCTTGAAGCTCTCGAGTTTGCCGATGTCTGACTCTTTACTGTGATTTGCTGCCACCGCCGTCGGAGTGTCTTCGGTCTCAACACACATCTCATTTTCCGTGTGGAGAATATCGATGGTCCCGTTCGCGTTCTGCGTGACTCCGCCTGCCGTCACCAGGACTTCGTGCAGCCGCAAGCGGCGATTCATGGAGACGCGTGAGGGCAATCGCACGGCGCCGAATACGATGGCCGGCGGCCGGCTGCGGCGCTCTGTGATACGAACGCTAACTCGCGGCTTCAGGATGTATTTTGAATATGCGTCAGTGATGAGCTTCTGAACTTCTTTTTCGTTCTTGCACTTCGCGGGAATGGGATCTTCGATGAACGGCAGGGAAGAGATGTTTCCATCTTCGTCCACTTCGACCACCGAGGTCAGATCCGGCTGGCCAAAAACTCTAACATCGAGCATGTCGCCCGCGCCCATCCGGTACCGCCGAATGCCCTGGTTATCAACGGATGACGGTTGGAAATCAGTGCCGCCACTCTGCGTCTGCGCCAGGGCAGTGACACCAAGGGCCGCGAAAACCGCGAACAAGATTAGGAGTTTATTTCTCATGAAAAACCTCGAGAAGTCGAGCTGAATCAATTAAAGACGACTTCGTTTGACTGGCGTTCTACACACGGCGCTTGGATGCTCGGGGAGACAGCAAGATGCCGAAACCTGTGAATAACCAGTTGCAATGATCGCACAAAAGGGACCGTATGCCAAACATACGAATGAACCACGGCGTGCGCTTATAACCGCGCCGAATTTTGTGGCTACCACACCGGGGGCATTTGCGGGTAATAGCTTTCACGCGTCCCCTTCATCGGCCCGTGTGCCGCCGCTTTCTTCCCGGATTATGGGGTTGGGCATCTACGGCGTAGGTCGTATTCATGCGGGCGCGAAGCAATTCTATTTCACGAGTAATCTGGTCGGCGGCCGCTTGATGTTCCGCGCCCGCTCGCGTCAGGTAAAACAGCGCATCACGGTAACAATCGATCGCGCGGCGGTAGCGGCCTTTGAAACTCGCGCGCTGAGCCAACTCGACCCAATGCGCCACGCGACTGGAAATCATAAACTCGCGCACCGCCGTCCCCGAGCGTTGCAATTCTTCATTATCGGGATAGCTCTTTAAAGCTGTGTCGATGCAGTCAAGCGCCCGGTTCGCGCTCTCGATTTTCTCATGAAGCCGGGCCTGCTGGTGGGCCTGGCGCGTCAGCAAGCGAGCCGAATCGCGTGCCCACGAAAGCATGTGATGCTTTTGCAGCGCCCGCACACGCTCTTGTCGCGCGCGCACCGTGAGCCGGCGTTCCGGAGAAACCGCCGGCGAAGCCAGTGACTTATCCGCAGTTTCAAGAAACTCACCGCACAACTGGAAAACTTTCAAATGAGATTCGGGGAGCGAACCGTCGCCGTCGGCTTCTTTTGACTTCTGATCCAAAACGCGTAGCGCCTCGGTTTGCGAGAACGAAGTTTGCCGCTGCGCATTCACCGGCGCCGCGCGCCGTGCCGGATTGAACCCATGAGTCGAGTTCTCTTCCAACACATGACGGGTCCACGCGCGCCGCATGACTACCTCTCGGGCTGACGCCGCGACCAGCATTACGACACTCGCCGCCAGGCCGGCCGGCACCCAGGGATGGTCCTCGGCCTGCAGCATCCACCACAGTACAAAGAATAGCGAGGCCGCTGCTGCCGCGGACGCCACCATGTAACCGGAAGTCGAAGGAACTCTGCGTCGCGGTTGAGGGCGAGACGCGAAAGGACGCCGGGGCGGGTTTGAATAGTGCTGTGGCTGACGCTCCACGGCCGGAATAATAGCAAGCGGCAGCGTGTAAACTCTAGCTCGTCTTAAACCCAAGTTCAGCTTTTCGGATTTTGGGTCTGCTGCTAGACTTCGAAGAGACTTGAGATTGTGAGGGAGATGGATGACTGAACGCGGATACAGGGTCATTTACGAGCCATTGGTCGAAGGTGGCTTTCAAGTGATCGTGCCAGCCTTGCCGGGCATCATCACTTATGGCCGTACGCTGGCAGAGGCGCGAGAGATGGCGCACGACGCGATCTCCTGTCACGTCCAAGGACTGTTGAAGGACAACGAAGAGGTTCCCATTGATCCGTTTACTGCCGAACCACCGGTCATTGAAGAGCTAAAAATCGCAGTTTAGGAATTATAATGATTGCAAGCTTTCGATGCGCAGAGACGCGAAAGCTCTTTGCCGATCAGCAATCAAAGAAAAATTTCGTTCGATTAATCGGGCAGTACGACGAAAGCTGGAAATGATTAATGCAGCGCACACGCTGCAAGACTTGCGAAATCCGCCAGGAAATCATCTGGAACTACTGAAAGGTGACCGTGCCGGTCAGCATAGTATTCGTATCAACGATCAGTTTCGAATCTGTTTTCGTTGGATTGATGGGGGCAGGCGGAAGATGTTGAGATAGTTGACTATCATTAGGGAGTAAAGGACATGGCGCGTAAGTTAAAAGCAATTTCGCCGGGCGAAGTCCTCCTGGAAGAGTTCCTAAAACCTCTGGGAATCAGTCAGAGCGGGTTGGCCCGCGATCTCAACGTGCCGGTTGGGCGAGTCAGCGACATTGTTCAGGGAAAGCGCGCCATTACACCAGATACAGCGCTAAGACTTGCCGTGTATTTCAACATGACGCCGGAGTTCTGGATGAATCTTCAGAGCCACTACGACCTCAAACTCGCCAAACAGAACCTCCTGCCGAAAATTGAACGAAGTGTGAAGAAGGTCGAAAGGAAGGCCGCTTAAACCACCCAGCTTGGGTAGCCAGCTGAGTGCAGTTCACTCCTGCTCACCACATA
Organism: Pyrinomonadaceae bacterium; assembly: GCA_049273695.1. Taxonomy (GTDB): domain Bacteria; phylum Acidobacteriota; class Blastocatellia; order Pyrinomonadales; family Pyrinomonadaceae; genus UBA11740. Next base: position 114,769 of record JBASRE010000005.1, on the reverse strand, counting down.
TGACGCTCGTTTGTTTTCGTCCCGCCCCAGTCACGCCAATAACTTAGCCTCCGAGTTAAGAACTCTTTCCGAGCAGCAGCAATCTCAGCTAATTGTATGGCGGCTTCTAACATGCTTATCCGCGAAAGCCTTTCGGCGAACCGAGGGCCAAGAGTAAATGTTGGAGGAATCGCGACCGCTTCATATTGTCCCGAACCAAGGGCGCGGACTGTAATGGCGTCGCCGAGGCAATGGTCAACTCGTAGCCGATCATAAGACATCAGTTGTTCGTCTACTCCAGCAAATAAGGCACTCCGCTGCATCGAAATAACCGGCTCATTCTCAAACTCAGATCGCCGACCATAAACTAAAATCATGTGTAGTTTCATCGACCTGAATCTAATTATCTCCTCCGGAACCCCATACTCTCGAATGAGGACCTGAGTATTCTCCGGCTTGCTGAACCAAGAGCGCCATTGCGCGAACTGATTATGAGCCTCAGTAAACTCGGCTCTCGGAACTACTCGAGACTTAAAGATCTTCTTGTCTGGCCGTTCGATCTCGATAAGTGTCGGATACCAAGCTTCACTGTGAGTTGCTATCCACATGAAATCAGGGATCTTTGATCTAAGCCCCGGAAGCTTCGGCTGGGCGATGAGAACGTTATGAATCGGTGCGTGTCCAGAAGGCGATCCTGGTGTGCGTGCTCCGGGAACAAGCGCTGGGTTGCGCTCTAAGAAGTCCTGCACCTGTTGCTCGCTCGGCTTGCTGTCCCGCAAATCACGGAATTTCCATTCGATGGCGTTCGAATATTCGGCGACAGGAACAGCGCTCGGACCGTTCTCGATCTGATAAGTGGGAGTCATTAGACTCATGTCATAGATAGAAACGCGTAACCGAAGGCGATTCTCTCGACGCCAGGAAGTCGTCTAATCTTCTTCGGCTACGCGAATCCGGCCTTCGTCCTTCGCCTGCTGAACAATCTTCTGGGCCAGCTGTCCCGGAACCGGATCGTAGTGCGAGAACTGCATGTGGAAACTGCCGCGCGCGGCGGTGATCGAGTTCAGCGTCGATTGATAGTTCAGCATCTCGGACATCGGCACTTGCGCCTTCACGACCTGGTTTTTGCCGCGCGCATCCATTCCCTGAACACGCCCACGCCGTGAATTGAGGTCGCCCATGATGTCGCCGCTGCATTCCTGTGGCGCTTCGATCTCAACGTCCATAATCGGTTCCAGCAGCGTTGGTTTAACTTTTTCCATGGCGTTGCGGAACGCTTTGCGGCCGGCGGCGCGGAAACTGTGCTCGTCCGAATCGACGTTATGATACGAGCCGTCAATCAACTGCACTTTGAAGTCGACCAGCGGATAACCGGCGATGGCGCCGTGTGAAGCGGCCTCAATAATTCCTTTTTCTATCGCGGGTCGAAACTGTTGTGGCACTGAACCACCGAAGATCTTATCTTCAAAAGCAAACCCTCCGCCGCGCGGCAACGGTTCAAAGATAACTTTGCAATCACCAAACTGACCGCGGCCGCCGGTCTGTTTCTTGTGCCGGCCCTGTACTTCCGCGCGCTGCGTAATCGTTTCCTTGTAAGGCACCTTCGGCGGATGCAGCATCACTTCGACGTTGTAGCGCTTCTTAAGTCTGTCAACGACCGTCTCGACGTGGACCTGGCCTGAGCCTGCGAGCAGAAACTCTTTCGTCTGCGCGTCGCGTGTAAACGACAGCGACGGATCCTCTTCGAGAATCTTGTGAATCGCCACGCTGATCTTCTCTTCGTCCTGCCGCGACTTCGGCTCAATCGCGAAAGCAATCGCCGGCTCGGGATACTGGACCGGATCGTATACAAGCGCTTTTGCCTTGTCGCAAAGCGTGTCGCCGGTTTGAGTCTCTTTCAATTTTACGCAGGCGATGATGTCGCCGGCGTTGGCTTCGGGAACTTTATCGAGCTGTTTGCCCTGCATTGTGTGCAGAGCGCCCAGGCGCTCGGAAACGCTGCGCGAGCAGTTGTAGACGGTCGCGTCTGTGCCGACTTTGCCGCTGATGACTTTGAACACATTGATGCGCCCCGCGAACGGGTCGGCAATCGTGCGGAAGCAATATGCGGAAAACGACTCGCTGCTCAAATACTTGCGTGATTCCTCTTCGCCTTTCTCGTTCTTGCCATGTTCGGCTTCGTGATGCGCCGGGTCAGGCGCAAATTCGACGATGTGATCGAGCAGCGTCGAGAGTCCAACCAGATTCGTTGTCGAAACCGCGAACACGGGACAGAGCTTACTGGCCGCAATCGCCTTCGTGATGTTCGGCAGCACATCGGAATCCTCGAGCGTGCCCTGCTCGAAATACTTCTCTAACAAAGCGTCGTCTGATTCGGCGACCAGCTCAATGATTCGTTCGCGCGTTTTGTCCACGACATCGCGACCGTCCGCGGGAATTTCGATTTCTTTAGCTTTGCCGTGCTCGTCAAACTCGTATGCTTTCATATGCACGACATCGACGACACCTTTGAAGCCGAGCTCTTTCCCGATGGGCAAAGTGAAAGGAACGATTGCTCTCTTAAAAACGTTATGCGCGCTATCGAGCGCGATTCCGATATCCGAATGCTCTTTATCTAATTTCGTCACCACCATCATGCGCGGCAACATGAATTCATTCGCGTAATTCCAAACTTTCTCGGTCTGCACTTCGACGCCCTTAACGCCATCAACCACCACGACGCCGCAATCAGCGACGCGTACGGCCGGCCGCGCGTGCGACACGAACGCGGCGTATCCCGGCGTGTCGATCAAATTGACTTTAGTTTCTTTGTGTTCGAGGTGGGCGAGTCCGGTGTTGAGTGTGATCTTGCGGGCAATTGAGTCTTCGTCGTGATCGGTGGTGGTCGTGCCCTCATCGACTTTGCCCCAGCGGGGCGTGGCGCCTGCGACGTAGAGAAGCGAACTAACCAGTTGCGTCTTCCCTGCGTCGCCATGTCCAATGACCGCAAGGTTGCGAATGGCTTCGGTAGCGTAGACTTTCATAAGAGCGAGTTGGTCCTTTCAGGATCTAGTTCCAGCGAGACATCCCCAGCTTCATTTCGGAATGAAAAGACAGGATGTGACTGTGGATTGACCGATAATTTATCCGAGGCGAGCGCCGAAAGGCAAATGGCTTAGTGATAGGATTATGACTTAACCAAACGAGTGATTTTGGTGTCGCAAAAACCACTCACCCTAGAGGAGGATGTCCGGACATGTCTGAATTTGCCATCCCAGTCTTCACGGCACTGGTGTCCGTTATTGTATCTGTTGTCATCACTACGATGAAGAACAAAGCCGATCTTGCAAGGGTGCTGAAGGAGCAAGAGCATGGATACGCGAAAGCGCTCTTTGAAAAGAGGGTAGAGCGCTATCCTGAGCTTTATGCCTATCTCAGTGAGTACTCAAAAAGGATTAGGGCAGGCACTCAACATCAAGCGAATTTCGCAGAGTTTAAGGAGCAACTTGACCACTGGAACAACAAACACTCCCTATTCTTCACACGAACCACATCAACATACAGCGCCAAATTTAGATATCTCATGAACGCGATAATAAAAGGGGGGCTTACGTCCGCACTTTCCCGCCAGGATTGGGAGAGAATTCGTAACTTGATCGGATACTTTGAAGATTTTTTGAAAGCAGAAATTGGTATTTATGCGGCAATGCCTGCCGGCAATGTGGATGAGTTCGCCAGTGCCTACACTCTGATTGATAATCTGATAGATGACATTGAACGGCGAACAGTCTCACCACGAGAGGAGAATTAGGAGCGCTCTTCAGTTGAAGGTTTCAGCGCCATATTAGAAAAGATAACCAGCCGCAGTGCCTATGATCTCCGACTAACCTTGCGTTCAAATAAAACATGCGCCAGAAGAAGACTCAACCCCGCAATTGCCAGACAGTAGGCTCTAAGTCCCAGGATGCGCAAAAGCCCGCCCAGCGAACTCAAGTCCGCCTCTGTCCACAGTCCGTAAAGCACGGGATTGTAGAGCCAGTGGTTTAAGCCCTGACTGTACAGATAGAAGAGCGACGAACCGAGCGCAATCGTAACTGCGTAACAAAGGTACTTATCTCGCAGCAAAACGTTCAGGGCGATGCTGGCGGCAGCCATGAAGGCCAGACTGGGAGCCAGAATCAAAGTATAGGTAATCAGGTACGTCGAGACTTCGATAGGAGTCTGGCCTCTGAGAAATTGAGTCAGCATTGCGGTCAGTCCGGGCAGAACCAGTAGCATCGCAGCCACCAGAAGCACCGCAACAAACTTGGGGAGCAGCAAAACGTTATTCGACGCGGGCGTGCTCCATAGAACAGGCTCAACCCGAATCTCGCGATCGCGATGCATGGCCTCGCCGATATAAAAGACGATCACCCCTAACAAGAACAGCAAGAGTCCCCTGGCTGAACTGCCTGCGAACGCGGCCGAAGGCGGCGCGCTCTGACCACCGACGGAAAATGGCAGTGCCAGGAACGAGATGAAAATCGAGAGTGGCACCAACGCCATCAGGCTTCTCTCGTGACGCAGAAGATTCAATTCGAGCACTGTAGCCCCGAGTAGTTTTCTCAAATTCGCCGTGGCGCCTTTGTTTTCAATGGCCACATCAGGAACTTGAACGATCTGCCGCACGCGTGCTTCAGCATCAACGCTTTGAATAGCATCCCTCAGCGTCGGTGGTATGAGTTCCGGATCAACTCTAGCGATTGATCCGGCGCTTGAAAGATTGAGAACGGCAAAGTTCTCGCGACTGTCCACTTCACTGATGGAAAAGCGGCGGTAAAGTATGGCTAGAAGTATCCCGGCGATGGCGACCAGCATTACGCGGTTCGCCAGCAGAGTTGGGCTGTAAATGATTACGAGTTCGTTCACCCAATTTGGGTCTCTAAATTTATCGTTCGGAATCTGGAACGCGCTGAACATCAGCGGATCGACGACCCCTCGCCAACTGAGCGGCAGTTTGCTCAAAACAAAGAAACCAAAGGCAATGTAGAAAGGGTAAAACGCGACCGCCGCTCCGTAAGCGATTTTTGCGTTCCGCTTAAGTGTCGCCAGAGTAAAGAAGATTGCGGCCAGCAACAGTTGCGAAATTACAACAAGCAGGAAGAAGTGTTTGAGATAAGGAAACACTCTTACCGGCAGGACCGCGAGTCGCGTTGACGGGAACCATTGCGACGCCAGTGACGTCAGCATGAACGCCGACATGCAGCAGACTAGCATGAAGAAGTTGGCGGAAAATTTTGCGAGCAGATACGACGCGCGGCTTACCGGCTTGGAAAATATCAACGGGTCAAGACGCCGATCGAAATCCTTTATGACCGGATCTCCCATGATCAGCGCATTAAACAGCGGCAGACCCCAGGCGAGCATAAAGCCTCCAAGGTTCCTGACAATGTTGTAGTCGTTGTTAATGGCCCAGCCGTAAGTCGCTGCTGCACTCCAACCCCACCAGAGGAACGCATTAGCGGCAAACAGAAGCATCATCGCGTAAGGAGCGACCCGCTTTGAATTCAGGATCAATTCATTTTGAAAGACTGCGGCGAACGGAGTGTGGAGAGGGTTTCTCATCTTGAATGCCCGTTGCTCATCAGCTCGGTTGATTGACGAGATTCAGGTAGTAGTCTTCGAGTGTGGGAATAGCCGGGACGAACTCTTCGCTGGGCCGTTTTCCTTTCGAGATAACTCGCAGCCGCGGTAGTCCACCGAAAATCTGCGACGAGACTACTTTGCAGGAGTCCCTGACGCCCTCGACCGCTTCACGCGACACCGTTCCTTCCCAGACCGTCTCTTTGAGTTCTTCAATCGCCTGCTGCGGGACACAGGAGGCGAGGATCTCACCTTTTCGAATGATGGCCATGTGATCGCACAGATTCGAAACATCGGAAACGATGTGAGTCGAGAGCATCACAACCGTGCCCTCGCGGATCGTTTCAGAAAGCAGATTGTGAAAACGCATCCGCTCTTCCGGATCGAGCCCCGCGGTCGGTTCATCCACAATCAGCAACGCCGGTTGACCAATAAGGGCCTGCGCTATGCCCAGCCGCTGTCGCATGCCACCTGAAAACCCGCCGACTCGCTGTCGACGCGAGTCCGAAAGATTCACTCGCTCAAACAGGGCATCCACCAACGCCGCACGCTCTTTCTTATCGTGGACGCCTTTTAACTTCGCAAAGTAATGAAGCATTTGTTCGGCGGTGAGCGTGGGATAAAGCCCAAACTCCTGCGGCAAGTAGCCAAGCATCTTCCGTGTCCCATGTTTGTCGACTATCAGGTCCACGCCGTTCATCTCTGCCGTGCCTGAGTCAGGCTCGAGCAGAGTGGCCAGGACCTTCATTAACGTTGTCTTGCCTGCGCCGTTGGGCCCAAGTAAGCCGAACATTCCTGAGGGCACATCAAGCGAGATTCCCTTCAGTGCCTGAACTCCGCTCGGGTAGGTTTTGGTGAGCTCTTTGATATTAAGCATTGTCTTCGTGATGCCTTGCCGGAGCTGGGCGCACCTCTTCGCAAAGAGTCCCGGATGCCGAGCTCAGAATTTGGTTTTAGCTTTTTTCAGATCTCGCTTAGAGAAATCTACTTGTGGGAAATGACGCGCTCAACGGGTGTGCGCATTCTCTGGTCGTAAGCGGTAAATGACATTTGCGAATCATTCAACTTTAACGGAGACGTGTCAGTAGCCTCTGAAAGGTTTGAACGGTGCAAACCGCGCACATAAACCAACAAACGACCGAGGAGACCAATCATCATCAAGAGATCGCCGATGCGCGTCACGCGATACTCTATTGCGAGGCCGTGCACCACTACTCCTGTCAGGAAGATCAGAATTAGTAACCATTTCAGCGCCCGAGTCTGAAGACTGCTCCTCGTGCTGATCTCTACGCATTCATCCCTGATCTGGTCAAAATTGCCAAAACGTTCTTCGGCCTTGGATCTTGCTTCGTCTGGGGTCATCGCCTGCCGGCAATGTTCATCGGTAAGAAGATCGAGATGAAAGCGCAGCTCGTCTTCGATTTCATGCTTGGCCTGCTGGCTATTAAATCGTTGGAATAGGCCGATCAGGGCTTTCATCGTCTAACCTTTCGGATTTAGATCTTATGCGGTCTGCAGAATTCTGGTAATCGCCTGCGAGATTCGCTGCCAGTTCGCCTGTTCACCATCCAGTTGTTTCCGCCCGGCGCGGGTCAGTTTATAGAACTTCGCTCGCCGATTGTTTTCCGAGACACCCCATTCCGACGCCACCCAGCCGCGCTCTTCCATTCGATAAAGGGCCGGATATAGCGAACCATCCTCGACCTTAATCACGTCGTCAACCGCTTCGTGTATTCGTTGGGCAATGCCGTAACCATGCATAGTGCCGCGGGAGAGCGTTTTCAGAATTAAAAGCTCCAACGTGCCTTGCATCAAGTCGGTGCGTACCTTTGCCATTGTTTGCCGATCCGTCGATTGTGCCGGCTGGAGAAGCTACAATCCGCTCCCTAGATTGTCAAGGGAAGAGGTTAGACAGCGACCACCGGTAATTGTTCCCGAGATTTGTTTTCGTTCTGATATCGGCGCCCGGGCTCGGCTGATTTCCGTCGGCGGAGATGCGGCTGGTCGCCGACGGAGTCTTGGGATCACTGCGGTCGGACCAATTTTGTGCCGAACGGCACCGTGTTGTATCGTGCGCGCAGCACACGCGTTTCAACCTTGGCAACCCAACCGAAGATCGAAGTTTACACCGACGGTCAGTGCATCCTCTGTCGCTGGACGCGCGAACGTGTTGAGCCACTCGATCGCGATCAAAGGCTGGAATGGCTGGATTACAACGATCCGGAAAATCTGAATCGCGCGGCGCCACATACGCACAAGGAGATGGCCGAGCAGATGCTTGTTCGACCACCGGATGGGCGTTGGTACAAAGGCTACTTCGCCTGGATTGAAGTCGTTCGCGTGCTGCCGCGTTGGAAGTGGCTCGCTCCTGTCATGGGCGTTTGGCCGTTCACGAAACTTGGTCCCATCTTCTACCGCTGGCTTGCTGCCCGTCGCTACACTCTGTTCGGCGTACCCCCACCGTGTGATGAAAGTGGCGTGTGTAAGCTTCATCAGTGAGCAGTGTGCGGTGGGCGGTGTGCAGTAAACCCTCGTCACGAGCGCGGCGTTACTGAGGTCCAATCACACTAGGGTGTCAATGCTATGTTTTACTGCCCACCGCACACTGCTCACCGCACACCGCCCACTGCCCACCGCCCACCGCTCACTGCACACCGCCCACCGCACACCGCCCACGGCTCACTGCACACCGCCCACCGCACACTGCTCACCACCCACTGTTCACCGCACACCGCCCACTGGCTCACCGCCCACTGCTCACCGCTCACCGCTCACCGCCCACTCCACACCGCCCACCGCACACTGCTCACTGCACACCGCCCACTGCTCACCGCCCACCGCACACCGCCCACCGCACACCGCCCACGGCTCACTGCACACCGCCCACCGCCCACTGCTCACCGCCCACGGCTCACTGATTCCATGCCAACCTTAGCGCCCTCAAAGGCATCTTAAACTCAACCCAGACAACTCAATCAAAAACGATTTCTGGCGAAGTGTTCGTCAGTTTGAAAGGCAAAGCTATGTTTAAGAGAAGTTCCTCATTCATTTTCGCGTTAGCGCTTTTAGTCACCGTCGGTTTGTCGACCGCGTCCGCGAAAGATGCCGAAGCGGTGCGTGTGCCGCTGAATATCGCGATCCTCATTCAGGATAATTTGACGTCGCAGGTGGCTAACGAAATCGGCGTCACCAAAGAGTTCATTCGTTCCCTTCCCGCGGGCTCGCGCGTGATGGTTGGCTATATCACCGCCGGTCGTTTGCAGGTGCGGCAGTCGTTCACTACCGACCTGAATCGCGCCGCGAATTCGCTGCGCATTCCCATGGCCAGCACCGCAGCGTCGTCGTTCAATCCGTACGTGGAAGTAATCGATGCGCTGAAGAAGTTCGATCCGAGCTGGGGTGGTAACAACGCGGTCCTCCTGATTTCCGACGGGCTCGATGTGTCTCGCGGTTTCGATGCGACGGCTGCCGGCAATACGCTGGACATCCATCGCACGATCAAGGAAGCGAAGCGCCGCAATGTTTCGATCTATTCGTTCTACGCGCCGTCCGTGGGCCTGACCAGCCGCAACCGTCTCGCGGCAAGTTACGGACAAAGCTCTTTACAGCGCGTCTCGGACGAAACTGGCGGCCGCGCCTTTTTCCAGGGCGGCAGCGGCTTTGTGACTTTCGACTCACACTTTCGCCGTCTGCGCGAAGAGCTGAATCGCCACTACGCTTCGTAAGAGAGCGGCGGGCAACGCTCGCCTCTAAACCAGTCCCTTAACAATCACACGCGCCGCGGGAAGCAAATTTCCGCGGCGCTTTTGCTTTTTGCGATCAAAACTCTGGCGCTGGACCACGCAGCGGTGGTAAATTAGGCCCACATTTCGGGCCATTCGCGACGCAATGGCCTAACTCATGACGGCTAAGAAAGCTGCACCCTCTTTCTGCGCTACCGCGCGACCCCTGGTCGCTAGCGCCACATCTCGCTTTCCAGAACAATGACTGATAACAAAGGCCGCGAATACTGCCTGATTGTCGAGGGCGCTTACCTGACTGAATCGGAAGCCGAGCACGCTTTGCGCGATCCCTTCATTGAAGATTGGGTCGAGACGCACGGCAATTTCAAGATTCACAACATGGACGACATTCAAGTCACGTCGGGCGTCACCCTGGGTTCGCTTGGGGTGTACATGATTGATGAGCGAGTCTTCGAAATCGCCAGCGAAGACCCTGAACGACCCTTGACTGAGCATAAAGCCAAAGGCGTCGCAGAAGCTCTGCGGCGTCAGGACATGTTCGACGAGGTCAACGTCGAGGCGCGCGACGAAGAAGCAGCCGCGGAGGAAGTAGCCGCGGAAGAAGCAACCGCCGAATAGGCAGATGGACGGAGATCCGAAACAACAATTTCTCAACGGCCGCGTCAGTGTCATCGTCGGTGATATCACGAAGCAGGACACAGACGCGATTGTGAATGCCGCGAATGCTTCGCTGTTGGGCGGCGGTGGCGTCGATGGAGCAATTCATCGTGCCGGCGGGCCGGAGATCCTGGAAGAATGTCGTGAGATTCGCCGCTCGCGTTTTCCGACTGGATTGCCGGCCGGCGAAGCGGTGATCACGACCGGTGGCAAGCTGCCCGCGCTCTACGTGATTCACACGGTTGGCCCGATCTACGGCGAGGAAGGCGGAAAGGAAGCTGAACTCCTTGCCAACTGCTATCACAATTCGCTGACACTGGCCGTCGAGAAGAATCTTACCTCGGTCGCGTTTCCCGCAATCTCAACCGGCGTCTTCGGTTATCCGCAGAACGAAGCGGCGGAAGTCGCTTCCCGGACGATCGAGAATTTTCTCGGCACGGATTATCAGTTGAACGAAGTGCGCTTGGTGTTCTTTCAGCCGGGCGACGCCGAGGCGTTTTTGGCGAATCAGAAGTTTAGTTGAGTGAGGATGGATACGCATGCCTCCGGCATGCTGCACTCCCGAGGAGTGTGTACCAATTACTCGCGCCGTTAGGCGCGAAATGTCTATAGTCTGACAGCCAAAGTAATAACCTTTGCTCCATGAGGATCGACATGGTCGCTCCTCCTGGAGCATTAACTTTTTGAATCGCGCTTATGCTATAAACATTCGGCTCCTCCGGAGCTGACAATGGCGGCGTTGGCCGCCTTACTTTTGCTCATCTGATATGAATCCTGAAGTCGAAACTGAAACCAAACCCGTCGTGCGCGCGCGCGAACTGCCCGCGACTCTCAAGCCGCTCGAAAAACTCGCATGGAATTACTGGTGGAGTTGGGCGCCCGACGGGCCCGAGATCTTTCGCGACCTCGACCCGAGCGTGTGGCAGCAGTGTGAGCAGAATCCGCGCGCTTTGCTGGCGCATGCGTCAGATCTTCGGCTCACGCAAATGGCGGCCGACCCGGCATTCGCCGAACGACTCCAGCAACTATCGGATCGCTTCGATGCCTACATGGGCGACGCCCGGCCCTGGCCCGGTTTGCGCACTTCGGATCGCGTCAGCCGCGAAACTCCAGTCGCGTACTTTTGCGCGGAGTACGGTGTACACAGTTCTCTGCCTTTATATTCGGGCGGCTTGGGCATTCTCGCCGGCGACCATTTGAAGTCCGCAAGCGATCTCAACCTGCCGCTCGTCGCCGTTGGGTTGTTCTACGGCTTTGGATATTTTCGTCAGAGCGTCACGAGCGACGACTGGCAAAACGAAACTTACAAGGAAACATACCCCGACGAACTTCCGGTTGAGTTAGTCACCGACGCGACGGGTGCGCCGGTCATGATCGAAGTGAGCATGCGCGGCCGAGTCGTGCGCGCCCGCGCGTGGCGAGCAAACATCGGACGCGTGCAGCTTTACCTGCTCGACACGAACGTTCCTGAGAACGCGGAAGTTGATCGCCTTATCACCGGTCACTTGTACGGCGGCGATCGCGAAACACGTCTCGTGCAGGAGATAATGCTCGGAATCGGCGGCGTGCGTTTGCTCAGACAGCTACGGCTTTCGCCCGCAGTATTCCACATGAATGAAGGCCACTCCGCATTTCTGTCGCTTGAGCTGGCCCGTGAAATCATTGAAGCGGGAAACGTTGGTTTTGCCGACGCTGCCGCACGCGTGCGCGAACGCTGCGTGTTCACGACGCACACGCCGGTGGCCGCCGGTCACGACGAGTTCACTCCGGAACTGATCACACAGGGTTTTGGAAAATGGCATGAAACCGCGCTCGGCTTATCGCTTGAAGAATTTCTTGCGCTGGGTCGGGTGAACGGCGGCGCCGATGCAGCGTTCGGTCTGACGCCGCTCGCGCTGCGGATGTCCCGCTCAATAAACGGCGTCAGTCGAAAGCACGGTGAAGTGTCGCGCCAGCTCTGGCAAAAGATGTGGCCGGAGCAAAAGACTGACGACGTCCCGATTACGTCAGTCACGAACGGCGTGCATCCTGCGACGTGGGTCGCTTCGCCGATTCGTTCGGTTTATCAGCGTCTGGCCGGCGATGACTGGCTGGAAATGGCACGTCACGCCAGCGCGTGGTCAGTCGCCATCGACAAGCTTTCCGAGGAAGAACTTTGGCAAGCCCATTCGCTTCTGAAGCAGCGTCTGGTCGCGTTCGTTCGCGATCGATGCTTCGATGCGCGGCTCGCGCGTGGCGAAAGCGATGGTTACATCGAAGCGGCGCGGACAATGTTCGATCCCGACGTGCTGACGATCGGTTTTGCTCGCCGTATTGCCGGTTACAAGCGCTGGGATTTGTTGTTGAGTGACGAGAAACTGCTCACGAAACTTCTGACGGATTCCGAGCGCCCAGTGCAGTTCGTTTTCGCCGGCAAGGCCCATCCGCACGACCAGGGCGCGAAACTCATTCTGCAAAAGCTCTTGAGGTGGCAGCGTGATTCGTCTGTGCGTCAGCACGTCGCGTTCATTGAGGACTACGATCAGGAAGTGGCGCGACAGCTCGTGCAGGGCGTCGATGTCTGGATGAACGTGCCGCGGCGGCCACAGGAAGCGTCAGGCACCAGCGGCCAAAAAGCTGCTATGAACGGCGTGCTCAACTTTTCGATCCTGGACGGTTGGTGGCTGGAAGGTTACGACGGCCAGAACGGCTTCGCGATTAGCGATGTGAGCACCCTAACCGACGAAGATGCGGATCAGCGCGACGCCGCATCCATGTATCAGGTGCTGCAGGAGCAAGTGATTCCGCCCTTCTACGACCGCGATGCTGACGGTTTGCCGCGGCGTTGGGTGGCGATGATGAAGCGCGCGATTCAGACTCTGGTGCCGGCTTTCAACAGCGACCGCATGGCTGCGGAGTATGCCGATCGAGTTTATTGACGGACGCATAAAACATTTTCCATTTGTCATCTGACATTTTTCATTTGCCATTCCACTTCGAGTCGCCGCTATAACCTGGAAGTTGGGTTAAGAAATGGGCGATGACAAATGTAAAATGACAGATGGAAAATCGGTTTTGCCCTTGAGCTTCCCAGCTCAACTTGTTAACACCGATCGCCCTCAGCGTTGTAAACTAGGTTCCCACATGAAGTTTTGTCCCGCCTGCACTAACAAGTACGACGACAGCGTTAGCTTCTGTCCAAAAGACGGTGAGGTCCTGGAGGAAGATCCACACTCGTTTGTTGGCAGCGTGCTCGACGGGCAGTATCAGATCGAATCGCTGCTCGGGCGCGGCGGCATGGGCGCCGTTTATCGAGCGCGCCACATACTGCTCGGCGATCGCGTCGCGATCAAGATGCTCCCGCCCGAGATGCGCACCAATTCCGAATGGCTGCGCCGCTTTCAACGCGAAGGCCAGGCGGCACGCCGCTTTCGTCATCCGAACGCCGTCACAGTTTACGACCTGCGCACGTCGAGCGACGGGATGATCTACCTGGTGATGGAGTACGTCGAGGGCACGACGCTCGACGCCGAGCTAAAGAAGCGCGGAAGGTTTTCCCCTGCTGAAGCGTTGGCGACGTTGAAGCCGGTCATCAGCGTGCTCAATGCGGCCCACGCGATGGGCGTAGTGCATCGCGATCTGAAACCCGAAAACATCATGATCGGAAAGGCCGGCACCGGCGGCGAGCCGGTGGTGAAGCTTCTCGATCTGGGAATCGCAAAGCTGCGCGAGGTGGCCGGCGCAGAGAAAACCGGCAGCACGAACCTCACCGTCGCCGGCCAGATGCTCGGCACGCCGTACTACATGTCTCCCGAGCAATGGGGCGAACTGCCGGAAGATGGCAGCTCGGAAATCGACGGGCGCGCGGATCTTTACAGTCTCGGCGTCGTGTTCTACGAAATCATCTCCGGCAAACGGCCATTCAGCGGTGTCACAATTCTGGAATTAAGAAAGCAGCACGTGACCTTGACGCCCAAGCCGCTTCACGAAGTGGCGTCCAATGTTCCCGTCGAGTTCGGCAAAGCGCTCATGCGCGCGATGGCCAAAGATCGAGGCGATAGACAAGCCACCGCTGGCGAACTCGAAAAGGAACTGGAGGCGTCAGTTGAAGGCGCAGTACTGGCCGCGGGCGCACCCGCACCTGAAGTAGCGAGACAACCTCAGGATCGCTTCACGACGGTTGCCGATCGTCCAACGCCGACCATCGGTGACCGCGGTGCGATGACCTTGGTCGATGGCGGTGCAGTGAAACCTGCTGCCAGTCAGTCCGCGACGATCCCAACGCTGGTCGCCGACGCGGGTCGGCTGGCCGCGCGGGCAGCGGCGAAACCCGTGCAATCCGAACAACCGATTCCAAAGCCTCACGTTGAAGTTCAATTTCCATCGAAACGTCGATCACCACTCCTCGTTATCGGAGCGATTGCGATCGTGTTGCTGCTGCTGGTAGGCGGTGGCTTTGCCATAATGAGTTTCATGGGCAGGCGAACGGCGAATGTTCCGACCGCGCCCGCGACGGGACCCGAATCCGTTACTCCCATGCATGAAGTGGCTCGCTATTGGTTGGAAGTTGATACAAAAGATAATGACCAGAAGATACTCGCCGGCGAATCTCTTACGATGGCTGGGGGCGAGGGATTCAGATTTCACTTTTCGCCGAACGAAAACGGCTACCTCTACATCATCGGAGCCAGCGCGGCGAATACTCGAACGATCTTTCTTTCGGCCCAGCCCGGCGCCTTCAGCGGCTTGAAAACCAATGCAGTCAAGAGTGGATTGGAATTCACCTTTCCAGGGGTAAGCAGCACTTTTTGGCTTACCCTGGTCAAGAACCCGGGGATTGATGAATTCATGTTTGTCTTTTCACCTAATCCAATAACTAGTCCCCAGTTCTTTGCAGGTCCCTCAGAACATGAATTGACGCCTGACGAGGAGAAGCAACTGGACGACTTTCGTAACCAACATAAAACAGACGTTGTGACGACCGAAGTCATCAAAACCGGCGCGTTTCCGATGGTAGCCGTGAAAGTGCCGCAAAACGAGGCCGAAAAGGCGTCCGTCATGTTTAGAGTTCGCATCGAACACAAGTGAAAACCTCGACCCTAAAAGAGCGTGTCAGTACCGCGAGCGGTAGCGACCGGATCGTTCACTCAAGTTGCGCTATGATCCCGTCGCTACCGCTCCGGGTACAGACACGGCTACCGGTCCAAGACGAGTTGAGAATCGGAGGTTCCTTATGAAATCGCGCGTGTTGTTAGGTTTCGTATTAATCGCATCGTTGATGACGGGAGTTTTCGTCGTCAGTGCTCAACAGGATGAGGATGTGCGCGGAGCGTTTCTCGAAAGTCGTCCGAAGACGACCAACCTGAAAGGTCCTTCGCGACGTCATCGTCGCCGGCCCGCAAAAACGAATGCAAACACGAATGCCGCGGCCAACAACGCAACCACCCCGACGGTAACTGCGACAAGCCGGCCGGTCTCGAAAAAAGCTCAACCGGCAATTGGTTTGGGTTACACGATCTTTATGCGCGAGCCGAGCGGACGCGCGTTGCGTGTCGAGCCGACCCGTGAATTCCGGAAGGGCGATCGCGTCCGGCTGGCGCTCGAACCGAACGTCGATGGCTACCTCTACATCTTCGGCAGCGAGAACGGTGCAGCGGCCCGAATGATCTTCCCCGACTGGAGTCTCGATGGGGGCGAAAACTGGATCGAGGCACACGTGCCGATCGAAGTTCCCTCCAGCGAAGAAGCGGAGGAGCATCAGCGCTGGTTCGTGTTTAAAGGAGACCCGGCCACGGATCGCATTTACGTTGTCGTCACTCGCGAACCGCTGACCGGTGTACCGACTGCGGAAGAACTCGTCGCGTTTTGCGGGCTAAACAAAGACAAATGTCCGTGGCAACCGCAGGCGGACGTTTGGTCGGAGATCGAGAAAGCAACGAAAGCCCAAGTCAGAGTCGCGACGACTCAGAATTTTGGCCAGGCGCAAACGGAACGAGAAAAAGTTGCGATGACGCGCGGTTTGGGTTTAGATAAATCAATGCCGCAACCGTCCGTGATTCGGATAAACGCCTCGAGCAACGAACCAATGCTCGTGACGGTTTTGGATTTGGTTTACAAGTAATGGAGTGCGCCGCTAGTGGCGGCGCTTTGGATTTAACAATGCGTTTCAAAAAGTATTTCGCGCCGCTCGCGCTCGCCCTTTCGATCTGTACCTTCCTCTGGCAGGAGTCACGTTCGGCTGACGCTCACGTCGATTCGCCGGTCGCTCAAGCTCAAGCCGACCCTTCCGCTGCTCTTTCAACCGGCCGCAGTCTGCTCAAGCAAGGACATGCCGACCGGGCTTTGAATCATCTGCAAAGCGCGCTAACGCTGTACACGCAAACAAACAATCAGCGCGGCATTGCCGCGGCGCGTGACGCGCTCGGCGATCTCTATCTGGTTCAAGGGCAGCTCAAAGTTGCGCTCGAACATTACGAGAAGGCTTTTGATGCCTTCACGACTGCGGCAAACAAGGATCAGAAAACGCAAGCCGCGACCAGCAGCGTGGCGAGCCGCGCGGGCACGACAACCGGCGCTGCTGCCGAAACCGCGGCGAGCACGGCTGACAACGGCTTCAACGCGAATCTCATGTTGGCAAAGATCGGTGATACCAGCTATCGGATGGGCGACCTGGCAAAGGCCGGAGCGGCGTATCTGCGCATGACGGTTAAGAAACCTGAGAGCGCGGCGGCGAAAGCGACGCGCCGCTTAAGCGGTTTGGGCATCGGCATCGGCAGTTTGTCGACCGGCAAAGTTGAGATTGCCGCGCCGGTAAATACCGCGATTGGTTTTGTCGAAGTCAAGAAAGAGATGGACGAGTATCGCGTGGCAATCGTTTACATGACTCACGAACTCGGCATGGGTCGCATCGCATATGCGAATAACGATCTGCCAACGGCAAGGAAGCGTTTCGAAAATGCGCTGAGTGCCGGCGGCGGCTCATTGCCGATGGTTGCGAAGCTTGGTCAGACGCGGCGCTTTCGTACCGCTGCGCGCACCAGCCTCGGCGATGTGGCGCTGAAAGAAAGTCGCTACAAAGACGCCGCCAAGTTGTACGAAGCCGCGCAAAAGGGCGCTGAGCAGGACAAGCGGCTCGATCTGATGTGGCCGGCCCAACGCGGTCGTGGCCGGAGCCTTTGGTTGCAAGCCGCGCAGGAAAAAGACAGCAATGCCGCCAAGCTCCGCGAGCAGGCGCTCGCCGCGTATCGCGATTCATTAAACACGATCGAGCAGATTCGTGCGGGCAGCGTTCGTGCGGATGAATCACGCACGACGTTTCTGGCTACAACTAAAGAGGTTTACGACGAAGCCGTCGCGGCGTTCGCCGAAATGGCGCTGACCAGCTCTCCCGCCGGCCAACCGTTATCCGGTAAGGCTCTCGAATACGCTTCTGAAGCGCTTCGCATTTCCGAACAAGCGCGCGCGCGTTCCCTGCTCGACATGCTCGCGGAAGTAAACGCGCAAATCACGGCGTGGGTGCCGGCCGATTTGCTCAAGCGAAAGCAGGAGAACCTGAATCGGCAACAGGAAATCGCGGCGCAACTGACCGGTGTAAGTGTCGCCATCGATCAGAAGGCGAAGCCCTCCGATCTGGAGAAGGAACTCGAAACGCTGCAAACGGAATTCGATCAAATCGAGAATCAAATTCGTACGGCCAGTCCGCGTTACGCTTCGTTAACCGCTACG
This sequence comes from Pyrinomonadaceae bacterium, assembly GCA_049273695.1. Classification (GTDB taxonomy): domain Bacteria; phylum Acidobacteriota; class Blastocatellia; order Pyrinomonadales; family Pyrinomonadaceae; genus UBA11740. Next base: position 97,085 of record JBASRE010000005.1, on the reverse strand, counting down.
CAACCGTCATCGCTCACCGACATTCAGCAGAAAGTGTTGGACGACAACACGGTGCTGTTGGAGTACGCGCTCGGTAACGATGCGTCGTATCTTTTCGCCGTGACGCGCGCGGGGCTTTCGGTGTTCAAGCTGCCCGCTAAAACTGAGATCAACAAGCTGGCGACCGATTTTCGCGCGCAGCTAATTCCAGCGAAGCTCCAACGCCGGCTGATTGGCATCGATGTGGCTGATGAGCAGCGTGGCCTGGGCCTGGCGCAGGGACCGTCCGAGAACGTTCCGTCATTCGTGACTGCGTCGAACGCGCTTTATCAGGCTGCGGTTGCGCCGGCCGCAAATTTGATCGCCGACAAGCGCGTGCTGATCGTGGCCGACGGCGCGCTCAACTACATTCCCTTTGAAGCTCTGGTGGCTGGGAGCGTGGGCGTCTCGCCCGCAGCGTCGGATTACGCGTCTTTGAACTATCTGATCAAGTCGAACGAGATTGTTTACGCGCCTTCCGCTTCAGTCATCGCTGCGATCCGACAACAGCAGTCTGCTGCGGCAAATGTCAGAGACGGCTCAATTCTTGTTATCGCGGATCCGGTTTTCAGTACGGACGATGCGCGCCTGAAGGCGCTGAACGTGGCGCGCACTCCTACCGGCGAAACACGCGGGTTAGGTCTCGCGCTCGAGAGCGCAGTCGCGGACGTCGCCGGCACGCAGGTGTCCTCGCCTGCATCGACTTTGCGTTTGGGTCGTTTGCTCGGCACGCGTACTGAAGCTGAAGCGATCGCCGCCAACGCGCGCACCGGCGGCGCCAAAGCTGAAGTGTGGATGGACCTGGGCGCGAGCGAAGAAAAAATTCACGCTTCTAACGTGTCCAACTATCGCATCGTGCACATCGCGACGCACGGACTGCTGAATGTGGAGCGGCCTCAGTTCACCGGCGTCGTACTTTCGCTGGTCGGAAATACCAGCGCTGACGGTTTCTTGCGCACCGACGAAATCTTCAACCTGAAGATGGCGCCGTCACTCGTGATGCTGTCGGCGTGCGAAACCGGACTGGGCAAAGAGAAGCGCGGCGAAGGCGTGATGGGTTTGACGCGCGCGTTTATCTACGCGGGCGCGCCTACGGTCGGTGTCAGTCTCTGGTCAGTCTCCGACAACGCGACCGCCCAACTGATGACAGATTTCTACAAGCGTTTCCTTGCGCCGGGGTCCGCTTCCCCATCCTCTGCCATGCGAGACGCCCAACTCGCGATGATTGCTGGCAAGAACTACAGCGCGCCAGTCTACTGGGCGCCCTTCGTCCTGGTCGGCGAGTGGAAATAAGATTTCGGCCCTCGATTAGGCAGTTTGCGATCCAAGCGCCGCTAAGAGTCCTATTGGGCTCTTGCCTTAAGACGGTACAAGAGCTTAACCGCCGCGTTTGGTACCGTCCCATCGTCGTTGCACACCGCGACGTTGTAAACGAGTTGGCCTTGCTGGACGGCGCGGAGACCGGCCGAAGGCGGAAAGAGGTTAAAGCCCTTTTCACCTGGCTTGCCTTTTCTATTCGCCGTATCCAAAAAGATTCCCTTTAAGAACACAATCGGACAGGTGTTGTTGTAGTTACCCAGTCTCGATTCCATGATCGCCGAAAAATTAGCCTCGTGGATTGAGCTTCCGGTTCTAATAATTATTGAATCTCGCGTGAAAGTGATTGTTCCCTCATCCAGTCCATGCCCTAACAAAGGTTCTCTGAGTCTCTTTACGGGAAGCATTACCGTTTCGCCAAAAACGATCGTCTGCAGCAAATGATCCACAGCATTGTCAACGTCCTTCTTAACTAATAACGAATAGCCCAAATACCCATGGGCCTGCGGACTATTGGGATTTGTTTGCAGAAAGCGCCTGGCGTTGCGAATCGTCTCGTCGAACAGGTTACTCTGGAAGCTCAACTCAAGATCTCTGAGCGTAACGACAGCGGAGGTCGCAGTCGTGCCGGACGGCGTCACTAAAGGGCCAGCGCCAGCACTGAAACTCGGGTTGAACTCAAATGACTTGGCAAGCTGGCTGAGAATCTCCAAGAGGGCGATCTTACTCTCCGGTTGAACTATATCGATCTGGACAATTGCCTTTTTACTTCCGAAAACATAGCTGACATTCCGTTCAGCTTCCGGTAGTCTCTGACCTTTGCCCTCGATTGTGTAAACCTTTGCTTGAAGTTCATTGATAATGAACATCCCCGTCTGGCTAACCTCAAAACCGGGATTCCCTCGCAAGGCCAGTTCGGGAAATTGATTCTTAAAGGTTTCGATTGCATCCACGGTGAATTCACCACCGGGCGCGGGAAAATAGAGAACGACCCGCATCCCTTCGGACAAATATCCTCCAACTTCCGCCAGCGCAGCGTTCTGAGGAGCAAAAACCGTCTCATCTGCCGTCATGCCATTATCGAGCGTCCTTCGCCCGCGCTGAACGCGCCACTCTTTAATAACCGTCAAGCTGTAGATTGCGCCAGGATCTTCGTACTTCGTAAATAGCTTTCGGATTGCTTCCAACTTAGCCACTTGCTCAGCGCGAACTATCTCTGCTTCGAGGCGCGCCAGTTGCGACAGACTCACCTTACTCGCAGTTCCCAACCCCCCGCGCACGAAATTTATCGGCACCGCAAAATTGAAGTTTTGCCCGTCGATGTTCCTGCCTCTTGAGATCACTCCGACAGCTTCGGCGCGACGGTTGATAAGCGGACCGCCGCTGTTTCCATGGGAGACGGGCGTTGAAGTCTGTAACCACGTGCTACCTTCCAGCTCGCGACCTTTCGCAGTAATGATGCCGGCAGAAACAGTCGCTGGAAATGAGCCGCTCCGATCGCCGGGATCACCAATGGCGAGGACGCTCTCACCCACTTCGGTGTTATTAGAATTACCCAATGAAACCGTGGGGAGATCGAAAGCCGGTATCTTCAAAATCGCAAAGTCCTTTGCTCGGTCGTAAGAGAGCACGCTTGTCACTTCGAACTTATCGCCTTGTTTTGTCGTTACCACAGCGGCACTGCCAGCCTGAATAACATGATAGTTGGTCACCACAACTCCATCCGAAGCTACTAAGAAACCACTGCCCGTACTCATTAGCTTGCCGTCGCCGTTGTAAAGACTGATGCTGACGACGCCTGGCATTGTTTGTCGGATGATCTCGGTCCAGTCGCCATCACCGACAGGTTTTGAGGAGACCGGTGGTGAAATCGTCTCTGGCTGTTGGCGACGTCTCGGGATCTCCGGCCGGTTCTGGATTCTATTGCTCTGCGCGGTTGGCCCGGATAGGTTTGTCGGTCGGTCGGATTCAATTTTGGGAGAAGCCTGCAATTGTCGAGGTCGGGTCTTGATCGACGCTGAGTCTCTAGTGACGAAGGGCTCAGGCGGCGACGGGTTCAGAGTTTCACGATTCGGCGGCGCAGCAGTAGATTGATTTGCAGACGCGGGCGGTGCGGTCCCCGAAACTGGCGCCGGCGGAGTTTCAGCGCTCGCGGATGCGCGCGCCCGATCGAGCATAGCTTTTTCGGCTTCAGCATTTGCGAGGGTTGTTGGAATCTCGCTCTCAAGTTTCAACGCGAGCCTTGGAGCTACTGTCTTCAGCTTCACCAATTGCGCCTGAGCGAGATCACCTTTGCCTAACTGCGCGTACGTTTGGCCCAAGGAATAGTACGCCTCAGCATAATCAGGATTGAGTCGGATGGCGCTTCTGAAAAATGGGATCGATTTTTCAAAGTCGGTGCCTCTGAGATAGGCAAAGCCAATCTCATAGAAAGCTTCCGCAAAGGCGGGATCGAGCGAGGTGGCTCTTACCAGCGGCGCGAACGCTTCGCCGTGACGCCCCATGAAGTTGTAGTAGTACCCAAGATCGAAATGCGCCCCGGCATCGCTTGGGGCCAACCGCACCTGTTCCTTAAAAGCAGCATGCGCAGGTTCTGGATTTCCGGTATTCAGGTACGCGTAGCCGAGCCCGCCGTGCGCCGGTGCATGATTTGGATCAACGCGAATAGCAAGCTTGTACGCGTCGATGGCTTCTGGCCACTTGCGTTCGTCCGCTAACTTGTCGGCCGCCTCAACGAGTCCAGCCGCGCGGCTCTCAACAGGGCGCTGAGTCTTACTGCGTTTTTGACTGAGGGCGCTATCAACGTTAAGCAGGGCGAACAAGATCCAGAGAACGGAGAACATTCTCAGAGTGGGGCGAGTCGAATTCATTACGTCTCCTTTTTAGCGCAGGAGGTTGAAGCCAAAAAACCTACACCGGATGAGCATCGGCGGTCAGAATGCCGTATAGGCTAGGATCGTCGAGAACAGTTGTCAACAGTTTTTAAGATGTCATCATTGTGGCCAGCCTGCGGGTCAGTTAAGATGAATGCGAAGCATAGTTTATGACTGAAAACGGATTCCTGGAGCTGAACGATACCGAGCGGCTGGATGAGCTTTTAAGCCAGTCTGGCGAACAGCCAGTCATACTCTTCAAGCACAGCGACACCTGTGGCATCAGCGCGCGGGCCTATCGAGAGATGACGAAAGTGGAAAAGCGCGTCGCCCTCGTCACTGTGCAGAAGGCACGCGCTCTTTCGAACGAGATTGCGAGTCGATTTGCGTTACGGCACGAGACCCCGCAGGTGCTGGTTGTGCGCGAAGGCAAGCTGGCGTGGTCGGCCTCGCACTTTCGCATCACTGCCGACGCGGTGACCCGTGCAGTCGAAGAAACTGCCCAGTAAGTCAGCCGGCTCCCGCCAATCGGGATAGCGGGCGGCAATGGTTGTTTAGTTATGATCGACGCAGCACAAAAACGCCAAACGATCGAACCGACAGAGATTTCGCAAGAGAGCAACTCGCGCTTGCGGATAACCTGGGCTGACGGTCGTGTTTGCGAATACGAAGCTCCGATGCTTCGGCGGGCCTGTCCCTGCGCCCAGTGCGTTGACGAATGGACGGGACAACGCACGCTCCGGCCGCAGGCTGTCTCTGATGAAATCGAAATCGGGGATTTGAGCATTGTCGGCCGCTACGCTTTGAACTTTCGCTGGAGCGACGGTCACGAGACAGGCATTTACAGTTTTCAGTATTTGAGAGACCTTTGCGAACGGTAAGAGTGGGAATTCTATATCGGTTGCTGACGCGATGACTCAAAATATTCTGTTTGTCGGCGGCGCAAATCTCGACGGATCGGTGCGTCAACGCCTGGAACAGAACGGCTTCGCGGTATCATCGGTAACGGACTCTGCGCCTGCGATTCAGGTACTGACCGATTCGCTTATTGATTTGGTCATCGTCCATCTGGATGAGCGCCAAAACGGAACGGACTTAATCATACAAGTTCGCGAAGTTCTTGGGACAAAGGCTACCGGGGTGCTGGCCGTCGCTGAATGGGGAACCGGTCTACCCACTGTTGCTTTAGCCGCCGGCGCCGATGCTTACGAACCCGCGCCGATAGATCCTGAACGTCTAATTGACGCGGTGCACCGCGTACTTCATAAGCGGGCGGCCGTAGTGGGAATGAACAAATAATGCGCGAAAGCGACTTTTTCAACGAGAAACAAGAAACCAAGCGGGCGTCCTTTGTCTGCCCGTTCTGCCGCGAGCGCGGCGATTACGATGTCCGCTGGCTGACCCGCCGCAAGAAACCCGCGCCGCCGCGAGGGATGAACGAAGACCAACGCGCTCAGTTCGCCAAGTCTCGGGACTACATGGTGCGCGTTGACGACATGCTCGCCTGCCGCAATATGCGTTGCCGGAAACGATTCGAGATACCGTCTTCGCAATCCGTGGTCTTTATCTAGCAATGCTTGGAGTGCGGCGGCGGCGGGGTCCCCGCGCGAGCATCTCGCGTGAGGTGCCTAGACGCCGCTTTCTATTCGGCTCCCGCCATAACGCCTAAAAAGATCAAAGCGCCGTCGAGCCGGCGCACTCCAAATTAGGTCTGTGCACCCGCCGGATAATATGCTCCAACTGTCGGCGATTTGTTTCTTAGTCTGAAACGCAGCCAGCACATACCGAGGTCTATCCTCGTTCCCAACCGTGGCTCGGCGATTGCTCAAGGCCAATGTTTGGACGGGTCCATTTCCGCAGAGGTGAATCAAATGCCAGGAGAAGCAGCAGTAACAGTAGTCAGCGAAACTCAAGGGCCGGATTGGTCGGTACGGGTTTACGGCAAACAAAAGTTTGCCGGCGCCGGCAAATCAAATTCGGGATTGCTGGTGCCCCTTGAGCGCCGGCTGGCGCGCGTCGTCCTGCCGCGCATTCCGAGCTGGATCGAGACCTATCACCTCACCCTGCTGACGCCGTTTTGGTCTTTAGGCATTGTCGGATTTTGTTATCTTGCAAAGTTTGACCTGCGCTGGCTTTGGATGGTGAACCTGATGATCGTGCTCCATTACTTCACCGATCATTTTGACGGAAAGCTCGGTAAGTATCGCGACACAGGTTTGTGCAAGTGGGGCTTCTACATGGACCACTTGTTCGACTACGGATTCCTCTGTTCGATTCTGCTCGGTTACACCTTGCTGATCCCGGAGCGAGCCTTCTTCAACATGCTCCTGGTGCTATGCGTCTTCAGCGCTTTCATGTTTCACACATACCTGATGCTGGCGACAACGGAGGAGTTCAAAGTCAGCTTCTCGCGTTTTGGGCCGACGGAGATGCGCATCGGCCTTATCATCATCAATGCTTTGCTGGTTAAGTTTGGGACAAGGCCGCTGAAAGGCGCCCTGCCTTACGTCGCCATTGGCGGCGTGATTGTGCTCGGAATTTTGGCTTATCGGGCGCAGAAGAAGCTTTGGCGGGCGGACATGGCCGCCAAGCAGGAATCGGCTCACGCTTAATTTTCGGTGGCTTTTTGCCGGTTTGCCGTGCTATCCTCCGAATCGAGAGACAATTAACGTTCTGCAACCAACTGCCTCCGCCGAACGTCTAAGTAGTGCTTTCCCTAAAACGACGGCAAATTCCACACGGAACTTTCGTCATTAGTTTTCGTTAAATTCATTTCCAAGAAAGCAACGGCCTGCTGCAAGCAGTTACGTTGAAATTAAGCAATGTCAGAGAAGAAAGTTGTAAAAGTAATTAAGCGTGAAGAGCGCGTCCTGACCAAACCGAACCGCCGTTCGGCCCGTCAGAACAAACGCAAGACGCCGACCGATATGGTTTCGACCGTCAGCGGTTGGGTGAACGATTTCCAGAAGAGACAGCGTGAGGAAACCTCGATAGCAATTGAGAACCTCATCCGCGCGCGCCAACAGCAGCCGAACGAAGCCTAAGCTTCGCTTCCCTTCACCTTCACTCTCAAAAACCGTATTGACACTTTCGGGATGCGGCTATAGCATCGCGCAGGATTCCGCCTGCATCTGCGATGAAGTCTTCCCGCTCGAAGAAGCGTCGCCGCCAGAAGTCGATCATTAGTTCGATTCGGCGGCCGCTTGCGCCTCCGGGTCACCCAATCGAGCACGTAAAGCCCGACGAAAAAGCGAGCCCGGCGAGACGTAAAGCCAAGCATAAGCGACGGCCTGAAGAGGAGTGAGGCAATCTCGGCATGAATGAAGTTGGCCAGGCATTCATCTCCGAAGCACGCTCGCTGCTGCTAACGGATTACCTGCCGAAGATCGAACAATGCGCCGCGTTGCTAAGCGACGAGCAAATCTGGTGGCGCGCTAATCCTGAGTCAAACAGTATCGGTAATCTGTTGCTGCATTTGAGCGGCAATGTACGGCAATGGATCGTCGTCGGTTTGGGAGGCTCGCCTGACCAGCGCGACCGCGACGCGGAGTTTGCGCAGCGTGAAATTATTCCGCGCAACGAACTCATCCAGCATTTGCGGGAAACTCTGAACGAAGTTGACGCTACGTTGGCGGCCTTTGATGTCAACCGATTGCTGGATCGCTTCACCATTCAGAAGTCCGACGTGTCAGCGCTGGCGGCAATCTTCCATGTCGTCGAACATTTTTCGATGCACACCGGCCAAATAATCATGCTGACAAAAATGTTCGCGGCCATCGATCTCGAATTCTACGACTTCAAAGACGGGGCGCCGATCCATGCGTGGAAATCGGCCCCATCATCGCGCGAATGAAATTGCGTCGCGACGGGTGCCCTGTGTTAGGATGACCGCGTTTTTCGAGCCGCAGTATCGGAATCACACCTGGAGGATGATTCGCTTATGACGTACGTGGTGGCTGAGCCCTGCGTTAACTGCCGATACACAGATTGTGCAATGGTCTGTCCCGTGGATGCCTTTCACCTTGACGATGACATGCTCGTCATAAATCCCGAGACGTGCATCGACTGTGACGCCTGCGTCCCCGAATGTCCCGTAGAGGCGGTTTTCCCCGAGGCGGATGTTCCCGAGAAATGGGCGCAATTCACCGAGATTAACTCTGAACGCTCTCTGAGTGGCTTGCCCATTTTCCCGAGCAACGCGGCTAAACTTGTTCCCATGTGCCACTAAGGAGTGGCGGCTAGTTCCACAATCAAGGCGCGACAACCGCGGTTTTACTAAGCGGCGTCGCGCTTTCTTTGTGTGCGGGAACGAGGGTTGCTAATGAGTTGACGTTCCCCGGTGGATTTGCCAAGGTGACTGTGGACGTCGCGGTGACGTTCTGAGTCGACCATGAAGAAGTCAACGAAACGGCTGTTAGGTGGAGTGGCCGTGGCAGCGGGCGCGGTGGGTGCGATTGGAGCTTTGATGATGAGAGGCAGCAACGCGCACCGCAAGCGCCGCACGGACCGAGACACCGGCAACATCTGGGCGCGACCGGGCATGGAAGTCGTGTTCAGAGCCGAGTTGATGCCGGGCCGCGATGGTTCAGAACGAACCTTCCGAGTACAAGAGCTGCTGCCGAGCGGACGTGTGTTGCTTGAGAATTTTTCCGGTGAGCATGCTGAGAAAGAATTTGAGCGCGTCAGGTAAAAGAGCAAAGGGGAAAGAGCAAAGTGCCAAGGGCTAAACGTGAAGAGACATCCTCAAGCTCTTGGCTCTTAGCCCTTAGCCCTTAGCCGCTACCACTCGTAAACTCTTCCCGCCTCCATCACGCTTAACTTTTCGATCCCCAGCGCTTCGATTTCCTCAATCACCTTCGCGCGATAGGCGGGCTTCACATGCACTGCCAAAATATCGATTCCGTTGTGATCCAGTTTGCGTAATTCCTGGGCCATCGTCTCTGGAGTCAGGTGCTTCGAGACTTTCGCCAGCTCGCGCATTGAGTTGGGAAACGATGCTTCGATCAGCAGCGCATCGAGGCGCGGTGCGCGGTTGGCCACTTCCCAAAGCTCGTCAGTTTCCGCCGTGTCCGAACTAAACAAGACCGACGATCGGCCATCAGAAACCAGCAGTCCAACGGTCGGAACGATGTGATTGACCTTCACTGCGAGGACCGTGAGGTGGGCGACTGTGAATGGCTCGCCGGTTTTGAACGGTACATACCTCATCACCGGCCCGTGCTGATTCCGCAGCTCCGCAAAGCGCGGATAGACATTGTCGTTGAAGACATCGCGTTCAAGCAGGGCAATCACCTCGGACGTCCCGTGAATGCGGATGGGTTCTTTTAGCTCGGCAAACAGGTCATCCACGAAAATCGGAAGGCTCGCGATGTGATCCATGTGCGGGTGCGTGACGATCACATCGCGCACGGTGCGCCGCTGCGGTTCAGTCAACGCGAGGCCCAGGCTGCCGGCGTCGACGGTTACGCGCTCGTCAATCAAGAAGCACGTGAGTCGCTGAGCCGGAGTAGACCTTCCGGCGGCGTCAAAAGAGCTGGGTAAAAGTTGAATCTTCAACGGGTAAGTTACCGTTCAGATGTGCCTGCGCAGTTCGGGCGCAAGTATAAGCTAACTGTCACTGGGGACGCGAAACTTTTTTGGCGGCTTCAGGGTCTGCCTTGTTGGCGCTGCGCGAACCGCTGCCGAAGCTCGTGTAAAGTCGATCGATATTCTTCCTCGCGTTCAGCCGCCTCCTGCGCATTGCGGTGAAAGCCACGAGCCACACGACTGCGATGGAACGCCAACTCGCTCGCCATTTGATTACAGCGCCTGCGCGTGCGCCAACCTGAAAACCCGTGCGACCAGAAGGCGCTCCACGACATCTTCATGCGGCCGCGCACGCTGCAAAGCCTTTCAAATTCATGTTGATCGAAAAAGCCCTTCTGATAATCCGGGTACAGAAACTGCTGGACGAGCCGGCCTTCGCGTTTCAGTTGAAAATGAACGACCATCAAAGTGATGATCAATGCCGGGCCCATCACCATGAAGTAAGTCACAAAGAATCCCCCACCGCCGAAGAAAACGGCCGACCCGTTCCAGGCAGCGTGCATAAGTACAGCGAGACCGAAGCCGAGAAACGGCGCCATGATTTTCGTGAAGGTGTTGTGCGATTGCCGGGCCCAGCCAAGTCCGATGCCCGTCATGCTGGTGAACAAGGGATGCGAGAAGGGCGCCGCCATTCCCCGGATAATCCAAACCGCTTTCAAAAAGTCAGGCCCCTTTTGCATGGCGCGACCGTAGTACAGAATATTTTCAGTCATGGCAAAGCCCAGACCGACCATGCCCGCGTAAACAATTCCGTCCACGATGCCGTCGAACTCGTCTTTCTTCCAGAAGAAAAGAATGACGAGAATTAAGGCTTTCGCGCTTTCCTCAACGATGGGAGCTGAAATAACCGCGCCCACCGCGTCGCCAACCTCTTCACTTTTGCTGGCAACCGTGGCAAAAATCGAGATGCCGGTGTTGAAAATCAACGAGATGAAGACCGCGATGATCGCGCCCCAAAAGAAACTCGTAGCCAGCATCCAAAGCGGTTCCGCTTCATAGCGATCAATCCACAGCAGGAGCATCACGTAGATCGGCACCGGCAAAGTCGCACAAATCATGCCGATAACCAGTTCAACCAATCCCGTCTCGGCGCCAATTAGCAATAGAATAAGCAGCCCGAGCAGCGCCGCGAACATTGCCCCAATGATAGCGGCGATGATCTTGATCGCGCCTATACGCTTCGATTTCGGCATTACAATCGGTTGATAAGCAGCGGGATTTTGGTCGAAGCGGTTCATGCAGTGTGGTGTTTGGCAGGCGCAGTATAGCGAGATTTCAAACCCGCGGCCACCGATCATTGAGCGCGCGGGGCAGTTAGAAGCCCGCCTCCAACCATGCTCGAGTCATCACTCGCCCCATGCTGGACCTGCCCGACGCTTAAATTGTAGCGACAAGACATAACCGGCTACGTGTCAGCAGTTATGGGCCAGCAGCAATTGTGCTTGCAAAGCAGTCGCGGTACGTCTATGCTACGCCCTCAACCGCAGCAGCGCCGGCGACGGATCTGTCGGCACACCAATATTTTGCTGCCAGATCAATCAGGGATTCGGCAGATGCTCTTATTACCAAACTTTGAAAACGCTGCGGTTACGCCAGCGACAATACGCTTAAAGCGAGCTCTACGAGCGAGACGATCTCCACGCTTTGAGCCTTTGGCGGGGTTTGCGTTTCGCCAAACACCGCAACAGGGTTTTCCGACGTCACCAGACCGGACGGGCACGGCGGGGTTTGCGTTTCACCGGGCTTACAATCCGAAGGCTGATGGCCCGCGGCGGAAACGGCAAGCGCTAACGTGAGAACCGCTGCGGTAAGTACGGATTTGAGTCTATTCATGGTTTTCTCCCTTTTGTTTTTACGCCTCCAAGTAGCAAGGCGCGCAGATTCTAGCGGATAACAGATGCGGGCGCACAGTTATTATCAAAACGGAAGAAAGGCACATGTCACATGAACTTACAGTCTCAGCGTAAAACCTCAGTTAGCGACGGATTTAGCTCGGATGTCGTCGAACGGGCGAGTCAAATCTGCCATCACGCCAGGGAATTAGAGAAGGCAGGCGAATATGAAGGTGCGGCAGACGCTCTAACTGAGTTTTGGGATCCCTCCACGAACACCCTCCAAATCGATCAGCTCGATGACGCGAGCAAAGCTGAAGTGTTGCTGCGGGTCGGCTGTGTGGCCGGGTGGCAAGGCAGTGCCGATCAAGAGAACGGCACGCAAGAGACTGCCAAGGACTTCATAAGCCGCAGTGTCCGGCTCTACGAGCAGTTGGGAGAACAACGCAAAGCCGCAGAGGCGCGTGCGGATTTGGCGCTGTGTTACTGGCGTGAGGGAGCTTTCGACGAGGCTAGAATCAATCTCAACCAAGCTCTGACCGCCATCGCCGAAACAGATAAGGACCTGAAAGCCCTAATTCTCGTGCGTGCCGGGATCGTAGAGGTTGATTCGAGAAGGTTAAGCGAGGCCCTGCGAATCTACGGTGAAGCCAGCATCCTGGTCGAGCAGAGCAGCGATCACAATCTTCAGGGCACTTTTCACAATAGTTTCGGCCTCGCGCTGCGACGCATGGCCGACCTAAACAATCTCGAGGCGTACCTGGATCGCGCGCTGATAGAGTATTCCGCCGCAAGTTTTCATTTCGAACGTGCCGGTAACATACGCTACGTAGCGCGCGTGGAAAATAATTTAGGGTTCTTGTTCTACACAATTGGCCGGCACGACGACGCGCACCGCCATTTGGACCGTGCCCGGCAGCTTTTTATCCAACTGAAAGACACTGGGACCGTGGCGCAGGTGGACGAGACGCGTGCGCGGACGTTTTTGGCCAGCGGACGATTCGCAGATGGCGAACGCGTCATTCGCGCGGCCGTACGCGTGCTTGAAAGAGGCGATGAGAAAGCGGTTCTGGCTGAGGCGATCACTACGTACGGCACCGTGAAAGCGCGTTTGGGTAAGTTCGTGCGCGCGCGCCAGTTGCTGGATCGAGCGATCGAGATTGCCGAAACATGTGGCGATCTGGAAGGCGCCGGCCGCGCAAAGCTAAGCATCATCGAAGAGCTGACCGCGCAAACAACACCGCTGGAGCTTGCGGCGACCTACGAGGCGGCGGCTGAGTTGTTAAAGAATTCACAGGAGCCGACCACGACCAGCCGATTGGTTTCAGCAGCTCGCATTGTTATTAACGCGTTGGGTGAGATTGATGAGGAGCCTCAACCGGCGATCGCCGAGTCATGGGACAATTTTTCGATTAAGCGCGAGGTACGTGGCTTTGAGAAGTCTCTAATCGAACGCGCGCTACGCGATTCGGGCGGTGCGGTCACAAAAGCGGCGCACTTGCTCGGATTTAGACACCACCAGAGTCTTATTTCGCTAATCAACAGCCGGCATCGCGACCTGCTCGTCCAACGTTCAGCTGTGCGACCACGTCGAAGTCACCTGTTCTCGAAACCCCGCAGGGCTAAACAAAAGCTGGCCGCCGCGAATTCAATGCGCACGCCGGCCCACATCCGCATCCTGCATGTCGAAGATGAACCACAGGTCTCCGACGCCGCGCGTGGCGCTCTCTCCGCCGAAAAGTGGGAAGTCGAGCTGTGCACGGATGGCGATAGCGCGCTCAGAAAACTGACGAGTAACGAGCACTACGATGTAGTGATTGTTGACAGCAGTCTTGTCGGCGTTACCGGGCTTGAGTTGGCTCAGCGCACTCGCAAGATAACTCATCGCCGCCGGACACCGATTCTCATGCTTTCCAGCGATGATTTAGAAACTGAGGCGTGGGGCGCCGGCGTAGATGCCTTCCTTAAGAAGTCCGATCAGTTAACTGAACTGACGCCGACGGTCGCGCGACTCCTCAGAGAAGGTTCGAGAAACCGGTAATCACTCCTCCAAGTTGAAGGGCACGCGGTGCTATTCTAGTTCCGCGTGCCTTTTCTACTGCCCGCTTCGCTCGTCAATCAGTGGATTGCGAGTGTTTTGACCGCTTGTCATATAACTCCTCTTCCGCCGCGACTAATTCATCAAACAGGTAGAAAGTGACGCGTGCACTTTCCATTTACCTATCTTTCAAAAGGAGTATTGACGTGAAACTGAACTGGAAAAAATTCAGCGTCGCTGCGGCCCTCGCCGGCGCGCTCTTGTTAACGACATCGGCTGTCGTTTTTTCGCAAAACCCGCCGCCACACCCGGACGGTCCGCCGGGACCACCGCGCGGCCCGTTTGGACACGGCCCCCATGGCCCGCGAGGACCAGGCGGCTTTGGCCCATTCGCCGGATTGAACTTGACTGACGCTCAGAAGGAACAGATCAAACAGATCCATGAAAGCTTTGGCGAACAAACCAAAGCGCTGCGCGATCAAATGCGCACGCTTCATGAAGGTCAAGGCGATCCGATGAGCAACTTTAATGAAGCAGCGGTTCGTGCAGCGGCTGAAGCGCGAGCGAAGGTCCAGGTGGAAATGGAAGTCGCGCACGCGAAAATGATGTCGCAGGTCGCGAACGTGTTAACCGCCGAACAGCGAGCCCAAATGGCCGAGCGCCATAAGCACCGGCGGAAGGGTCCACCGCGGCCGCCAGCGCCTCCGGACGAACCTGAGTTCTAAGAGGAGAAGAGGCACTGCTCGGAACGAACGGCTCAATGAACAGGGCGCGTCAACAAACCGACATGCCTCGTCATTGAGCCGTTTTGCTTCGTGATGAACAGCCGTGGCAACGCCTCTCGCGGCACCATCGGGACGAAGAATTGTATTGTTCCGCCAGCGGGAACTGTTGCGGAGATCGCCAAAATGCTTCGAAAATCGGTGCATTTACCTGTTCCAGAACCGTTCCAGAAAACCTGTTGACCGTAAGCCGTCCATTTGCAAGAATGAACATGGCCGTGAAGTGACCTTCCGGCCCTTCAGACCGGACGAACCCTCGTCCAATCCCGCTGAAAGCTGTTAATTGAATTTCCTCAGAACCTTGACTTGTTTGCTGAGAGCCTGCAAGCTACGCAAACCCTGACACCAGTAACCATCGCGAGCACCCTCGACCTCGGCTCAGCATGGAGAATCAGAACATGGAAGACTCGTCTTCGCGCCCCAAAGTCTCTAAATCCGAACAGGACAACCCTCGTTCCGTCACCAGCAATCAAGCTGGTAACTCATCCTTCAGTCCAGAGTCGATCGCGGACTCGTTGACGTCTGCCCTCGAACATGGCGACCTCGATCGCCTCGCGCAATCGCGACGCGCTTTCCAGGGCGAACGGCCAACAGTCTCTCAAGCGACTGACGAATGGACGCTGCCCGATCTGGAAGCGATGCTCGAACGCCGGAACGCGCAACGCGCAATCGAAGAGGAGGTCATCTCCACCGACGACCTACGCAAAGAAGAAGAAGTTCTGCGTCGGGCGCAGGAAGAACTCGAACGACGTCGTCACGAAGTTCAAGCTGCGAAGCGCCGCGCGGAAGACGAGGCGAAGCGCAAAGCCGCCGAAACACAGCGGCGCGCGATCGAAGCTGAAACTCAACGCCGCGCGCGCGAACATAGCGAGCGACTGGCGGAATTGGAAGCGATCAGGAAGGCTGCCGAAACCGCCGCACTTGAAGCTGCGCGTAAAGAGCGACTGCTGAACGCGGAAATCGATGCGTTACGGCAGACCGAAGAAGAACAACTGAAGCGACTCGCGGAAGCCGAGAACCGTTTACGCGAACAAGTCGCCGCGTGTGAAGCAGCTGAAGTCGAATCGAGGAAACGCGCTGAGCGCGAGCAGTGGCTCGCCGCCGAACTCGAATCGCTGCGCCACGCCGAACAACAGGAAGTCACCCGCCTCAGACAAATTGAGGGCGGGATTCTTTTGCAACTTGAAGCTCGTCATCGCGCGGAAGAGGAAGCCAACCAGCGCGACGAGAAACTGCGCCAGCTAAACGCCGAGACTGAATCGCTCAACAAAGCCGCCGTCGCACAGCGTCAGACAATCGCGGCGAAGGAGTCTGAACTAACCGAACTCGAGCACGCACGCAAAGCTGCCGAAGGTGAAGCACAGCGACAGGCACAGACTCAGCAGCGTCTGAATTCAGAAATTCATGCGCTTCAGGAAACCGAGAATCAGCTTGCTCAGACTATTCAGGCCGCGAATGCGCGCCTCGCTGAGCAGGAGAATGCCCGCCAGCAGTTATCACAGCAAATCGAAGCACTGTCACTTCGCGAACAGCAGCTCAAGCAGGAAATCGAAGCTCTCGCCGTGCATGAGGCCGAACAACGCGCCGCTGCCTCGCGCCTGGAAAACGAAATGCATGAGTCGCAGCAGACTCGCGCACAGGCGGAAGAGCGACTTGCTCAACTAAGCAGCAAGGAACAAGGGATCGCCGCCGAACTGGAGCGCCTGCGCAACGAGGAGCATGCGTCGCTGCAGCGGATTGCGGAAGCTCAAGAGGAAGTGCGCAATGCCGAGCAGGCATCGCTGCAACGGATTGCCGAGGCCCGGGAGGCCGTCCGAGCTGCTGAAGAAGAGTCGCGACAGCGCATCGCGGAAGCCGAAGCCAACGTCAGAGCCGCAGAGCAACAGTCTGTGCAGCGCCTCGCCGAAGCCGAAGAACAGGCGAAGGTTGCCGAGCAGGAAACGCTAAAACGAATCGCGGAGGCGGAAGGGCGATTGCGCGAACAGGAAGAAGCGCACCTGAAAGCGAAGATCGAAGAGGAACTTCGCGGTCAGAAAGAAACCGATCGGCTCGCGGCGATGGAAGCCGACCGCAACAAATTGCGCGCGGACATTCAGGAGCGGGCGCGACGTGAGCATTCGCTGACTTCACAGATCAAAGCACTCGAAAAGGATCGGTCCGCGCATTCCACGCGGCTCGCAGAAGTCGAAGTACGGGCGAAACAGGCTCAGGAAGAATTTGAGGCGGCTGTGCGTGCGTTTGATCAGGCCTCGTCAGACTACGAAAGACAGCTGGCCGAGTATGAAGCGAAACGAAGCGAGCTGGGCACTCAGGGGCGCGAGCGCGCCGAAAAAGAGCGGTTGCGCGCCGCTGAAATCGACGAACTTACGGCGAAGGATGCCGAACAGGTCGAGCGGCTCAAAGAACTGGAGAACCGGGTCGCCAACCAGGAAAAGGCCTTAAGTGAGCGTCAATCTGAGATTGAGCAACTTAATCAAAAAGAGCAGACGCTGATCGCCGACACGCAGAACGCCCGGCACACGGAACAGAATCTGCTGAAGCGAATCGTCGAAGTCGAAGCACGCTTCGTTGAAGCCGCGAAGACGAGACAACTGGCCGAAGCTCAAGCCAAGCTGCAAATCGAGAAAGAAGATCGGCTGAATGCTGAGATTGACAACCTGCAACAGGCTGAACAGCAACACCTGAAGCGTGTCGAGGAAATGAACACGCGCATCCCGCAACTCGAAGAGTCGCGGCGCGTCGCTGAGCAAGAGACTCAACTTCGTCAGGAACAAGAGCAGCAACTGCGGCTCACGCTGAACGTGCTGCGCGAGCAGGAGCAGGACCACAACAAGCGCATCGAGGAGATTCAGAAGTCACTGTCCGCGCAGGTTCAGGCGTGCTACACGCTGGAAGCCGAAGTTCGCGAACAGGCTGAGAAGGAACAGGAAATTGCCGGCCGCCTCGAAGAGCTGCGCCACGCGAAAGAGCATCACGTCAAGCGCGTGGAAGACGTCGAGATGTCGCTGCGCTCGCTGGAGCAAACACGACTTTACGGCGAAACCGAATCGCGGCGGCGCACTGAACGCGAGCTGCAATTAACCGCCGAGATCGAAGCGTTGCGACGCGCGGAAGCTGAACAAGTGAAGCGCATCGAAGAAGCCGAAGCCCGGCTGCGTGAGCAGGAGCAAGCGCGTCAAGCCGCGCGAGCCAAGGCGACGCAGCTGGCGGATCAGGAAGAGCAACTTGAAGAAGAACTAAAGTCGTTCCAGGCTGAGGAACGCTCGCAATTCGATCGCATGCAGCAACTTCGGACTCGCGTGCGTGAAGAGGAAGAAGCAATTCAGGTTGCGACCGCCGAAGCGCGCCGAGAGGCCGACAAGGCCGAGCAGCGACTGGCTGAGCTCGAGTCGACGCGCATCAGCTTGCAATCACAAACGCACGGTGAAAAACAGCAGCAGCTCGTGGCTGAGATTGAGTCACTGCGGACTGCGGAAGCTGAACAACTCGCACAGATTGAAGAAGCTGAGGCTCGCGTGCGTGCTCAGGAAGAGGCCCGGCAGTCGGCCCAGGCGCGGATGAGCCTGCTCGCAGAGCAAGAGAGTGCTCTCACTAACGAACTCGAGACTTTGCGGGTCGGCGAAGAAGCGCAGTCGCGCCGGCTGGAAGAAATGAAATCCAGTCAGCCGGAACTTGCGCCGGTCGTGGCCGAGCTTGAGTCATTGCGGGCTGCTGAAGCTGAACAACTCGCACAGATTGAAGAAGCTGAGGCTCGCTTGCGTGCTCAGGAAGAAGCCCGGCAGTCGGCCCAGGCGCGGATGAGCCAACTCGCAGAGCAAGAGAGTGCTCTCGCTAACGAACTCGAGACTTTGCGCGTTGCCGAAGAAGCGCGATTGCGCCGGTTGGAAGAAATGAAATCCAGTCAGCAGGATCTTGTGCGACTGGTTGCTGACAGCGAACCAGATTCCAAGGCGATTGTGCTCGCGTCTGAAGCAGCCGAATGGAACCACAGCGAGCCGGCGCAGGATTCATCATCTGACGCACCCTGGCTGCAAATTGACCTTGAACACTCCGAAAACGGAAACGGTGAACACAGCGAAACCGGTGTTGCGGCCTCGCCCGTTCAATCCGACTATCAGCCGTTTTCCAGCGCTGCACACGAACTGCCCAGCCTGGCGTCGGTGCTTGATGCAACGCACGACAGCGGCATACCCGCGGCGCTGATCGAAAAGCTTAACGGTGACGCTTCCACGCAGCGGGCAGCGGCCCTCGCCGACCTGACTGAAATCGGAGGCGAAGAGGCGTTCGAGTTAATCACGAATGCATTCGATGATTCGGTTGTCGAAGTGCGCAACGCCGCGGCGCGCGCATTGTACGACCTGAATTCCGATCGAACGGGTTCGTTCACGCGCGCTTTGCGCGAGGCTTCACCCGAACGTCGGCGAAAAATTGGCGCTGCCATCGCGGGTTCAGGCCTGGCGGCCAACGCGCTGAATGCACTGTCAGGTGAAAGCCGCGACCGAACGTACGATGCGTATTCGCTGCTGTTCCTGATGGCAAAAGTCGGCGAAGTATTTCCGCTATTGCAGGCCGTCAGTCGTCATTCGAACCTCGACGTGCGCCTTACCGCGATTAAACTTATCGCCTTGAGCAATCAACAGCAGGTGCTGTCATCGCTGCGAAACATGGCCGCGCGCGATGCTTTGCCGCCCGAAGTGCATGCGGCGGTTATGGAAGCGATTTACTCAATCAGCGCCCAGGCCCGCGAACACGCGCCTTCACTCGCTTAATTTAATCACAAGACTCAGTCGCGATAGGTTGGATCGATCCGGTCCAGCTTGCGCAGGAGACCGGGCCAGGTTAGCTCTGCACCCTGGCCAACGGTAACGGCACTCATTTGTTTGGCAGTCAAATCAATGATGGGTTCAGCTACGCGATGTAACTCAACACCGCCGGATTGCGCGAGGATTTGAATGCGGCAAGCGCGCTCAAGGATGTACATCAAGAGGAACCCTTCGGCAGCCGTCTTGCCAATCGTAAGCAAGCCGTGGTTCCGCAGAATCATGTAGTTCTTATCGCCGAGGTCGGAAACCAGTCGCGGCTTCTCTTCCTCGTTCAACGCCAGTCCCTCGTAGTCGTGATACGCCAGCGAAGCGAGCGGGAACATCGACTGTTGCGAAATCGGCAGCAAACCATCCTTCTGCGCCGAAACGGCGATGCCATAATCCGTATGCAAGTGCATTACACACAGTGCGTCTTCGCGCGCGGCATGCACGGCACTATGAATGGTGAAACCGGCCGGATTGATGAAATGGGGCGACTCCAACACCTTGTTGCCGCTGGGATCAACCTTCACGAGGCTTGAAGCGGTGACTTCGTCAAACATCATCCCGTAAGCATTAAGCAGGAAGTGATGCTCCGGGCCGGGAACGCGCGCCGAGATGTGCGTGAAAATCAGATCATCCCAGCCGTAAAGCGCGACCAGTCGATACGCGGCAGCGAGATCGACGCGCGCCTGCCATTCGGCTTCGTTAACTTGCTCGCGAATCGATGTTGGTTTGGGGGATGGCGTCATGGTTATTTGAACTCGAACGATTTCAAATAGTCGTTGTACGCCGGTTCCCACCTCGCGACGGTGTTCACGGGACCGGTAAGCTTTACGAAGTAATTTCCTTTCGGCGTTTCAATCACTGCGGCACGGAGCCGATATTTCTCTTCGTTGTGCCGATCACCGCCGCCGGGCGTCATCTCGGCGGTGTAGGTTCCGGCCACATCTACCGTCGTCACTTTCAGACCATTGATGGTGGTTGTTTCCGTTTTCGCTTTCTCTTGAGAGGAAGAGCCGTCCGGCTGTTTGATTTGATTGATCCAGCGATCCACATTTGCCTGCACCGAACCGCCCTGCGCAGCGCCGAAATAATAGAGCACCAACGAAGCGTCTTGCAGATCACCCTCAGACTTCGGCAGCTTGTACTGCGCGACGCGCATCGTCGAAGTTGTCTTCTCGGTGATCCAACCCTCAGGAGCTTTGGAGCGTAGTTCGCCGGTCGCCGGCACGCTCGGCTGCTGGTTCGTGGTTTGGTTTGCGCTACTGGAGCAAGCCGCTGCGGACAGGAGCAGCGACAAGAAAAGTGCGGTGTAGATTCTTCGCTTCATGTTACCTCGGCTGAAGAATCTACACCGGCTCGACTAGTTAGGCAAAGTTACTGGCCGCCGCCGGATGCCGCCGCACTGTATTCTTTCGCGCGGCGCTCCATCTCTTCCGCCGGAACGTCCTCCGTGTGCGTAGAGATGTGCCAGATATGCCCAAAAGGATCCACCAGCGTGCCCGACCGATCACCATAGAACTTGTCCTGAAGCCGTTCTTTTACCGTACCGCCAGCCGTGATGGCACGCTCAAACACTGTGTCAACGTCTTCGACGTAGATCATCAGACTCACGGGCGACCCGCCGATTGTTTCCGGCCCGTTGTAACCCATCTGGGGATGTTCGTCTGCAAGCATGATGACTGAGTCACCAATCTTGATTTCGGCGTGACCGACTGTTCCGCCCGGCGCCGGAATTCGAAACAGCTCAACTGCGCCGAACGCTTTCTGGTAGTACTCAATCGCCGCACCGCCACCACGCACAATCAAGTAGGGCGTCACGGAATGGTAACCCTCGGGAATTGGTTTGACTGACATTTCTGTTCTCCTTTACTTTCCGGTAAACAAAGTCTTCTCATCAACGAAACAGAGGCCGTTGCCCCACGGGTCTTCGCAATAGAACGAGCGCTCGCCCCATGGGCGCTTTACGATTTCGCCCGAATTTTGATCGTGAAACCGGTCGGTTGCAAGGCAGCCCATGGCATTCGCCCGTGCGAAGACTTCGTCGAGATTAGCGACGGCGAAATAGATGTAATCAGGTGTGGGCTGGGGCTGCTGGCCATCTCCAGCCAAAACATCGACGAGCGCGAGAATCACGCCGCCGCAATCGAAGTAATGACGCGAACCGCGCGGGATAGGAATTCCGGGATCATCAAGTAGCTGGGAATAGAAGGTGCCCGCATCGGCCAGGTTGCCGACCTGGATAGCTATTCGGAAAAGTTTGGCGGCGACCATTGATTCTCTCCTTTACTTCTTAGCTTCATCAGGCTGCCGAGTTGGCGAGTGCAAATACCAGGTGTTCCCAAACGGGTCTTCGATCGTTCCTGTGCGTCCGCCGTATGATGCATTGGCAGGCGCACTGACTGAGATCGCGCCGGCTGTCATCGCGCGCGCGTACGCCGTGTCGCAATCCGCGACGTTGACCATGAAATGCATTGGACGTGGTTGCCACTGGTCGTGAGCCTCACCCATCTCGACGACCGAGGCGCCGATGCGAAGTTCTGCGTGACGGACAACGCCATCAGGCGATTCATGCACGGCCAGCGTCTCTGCCGCGAACGCGTCCGTCAGAAAGCTAATCAGTTTCTTCGCGCCACGAGGATTGAAAAACGGCATCATGTTCGGCACGCCCTTGGGCACGTAAGTCGGCCCAAACGCTGTCGCGACGTACCAGTGGTTTCCATCTGCATCCTGAATCGCCGCGCCACGCTCGCCATAAGTCATATCGGTCGGCGGCATCAGCGAAGTCGCGCCGGACTGTATCGCTTGCTGATAAACCCCGTCAACGTCCTGAACGTAGACATGAAGCGAAGCCGGAACGGGAGTTCCTTTCCATTTTGATCCTTCTCCGCCGCCCCCAATCATCAACAGTGAATCGCCAATGCGATACTCAGAGTGATAGCCACCCTGCGAGCCGAGACCGTAGATCTTCCCCTCCGCGCCGAACACTTCCTTAATGAAATCGATTTGCCGATGCACATCCGACACGATGACATACGGCGTAACCGTTGTTGGCGCTTCGCTTTTCTTTGCGCGCTTTGGTGGTTTAGACCGCGTTGACGCTTCGCGACTTTGCTTTGTCTTTGCTCCGGCATTACTCATAGATACCTCACGCTCCAATTCATTCCGCAATCGCAATTTGAAATCCCGACGCGGCAGACCGCGTAGCTCTGCCACGACGGCCGCGATTTCAACCACCGACGGGTTGACGAATCCAGGCGACTCACCTTTTAAGACGGCGTCGACAATCTGGTTAAGGTTTTCTGTTACTCCGACTTCACTCATCTCATTACTCGTCAGCTTTGGGCATTCCTCTGCGTCCTCGGTGGCGAAAGTCTTTTCCGCAGATTCTCCAACGCCCGGAATTGCAACTGCTTCACCGCGCCCTCAGTGCGACCCATCTCATCAGCGATTTCACGAATTGATTTTTCTTCGGCGAAGCGCATGACAACCACGCTCCGTTGGTCACCGGAAAGGCTTTCAACCAATCTGAACAAGTGACCGCGACGTTCGGCCTCCTCCAAATCCGTCTGTTGAGCCTGTCGCGCCGTCGGTTGCGAGCGAGGTAGCCCGACCGTCTGCGAGGGTGCATCGACGCCCTCGCCTACGCGCGCGCTACTGCCCCTTTCTCTGGCCGCACGCTTCGCGCGATCGGCAATTAGATTTGAGGCAATTCGCAACAGCCAGGCGCCAAACGGTGCGCCGGTCCACTTGAATCGCGAAAGATTCTCCAACGCCTTGCGAAAAACCTCTGCCGTCATATCCTCAGCGTCATCGCGGCTTCGGGTCCGCCGCGCAACGTACGCATAAACCAGATCGAAGTATTCCTCATAGACCTCAATGAAGTGCGCACGATCCTGCTGGGCCGCTTCCACAAGCCGCCGTTCGTCCGCCTCTCGCTCGTTCTCGAGGCGTATATGTGCAGGTTTGCCGCCTGGCATTGGTCCTCAATGTATATAAACTTCCGGCAAGGAAAAAGGTTATGGGTCCACTCCCGAAAAACTCGCTCATTTAGCCGCTTTGGGCTAGATTACCCGGCGATGGGGGCCCTTTCATGAAACCACTTCAGCTGAAAAGCCGGCTCTCAATTGCCGGCATCGCTTTAATGCTCGTGCTCGCGCCACTGATGCGAGTCGCGCAAGCGCAACCTCAATCACCCGACGAGCAAAAGACGGCCAGTATCAAAGCCACAGTTGCGAAGCGTCTGGCCAATAAAAAGACCAGGGTGAAGGTCAAGCTGCGTACGGGCGAAGAAGTGAAAGGTCAGATTGATCAATCAGACGACAATGGATTCACTCTCACGCAGGACAAAACCAACAAGCAGATGCAGATTTCTTACGCTGAAGTAGAGAAGCTCAGCGGGCGCGGTGGCTTAAGTACGGCCGCCAAGATCGGCATCATCGCTGCCATCGCAGTCGGCGTCCTGGCGATCGTTGCGATCGTCGCCGTCCGGAACTTTGATCCATTCTCAGGCGGCATAACTGTCCGCTGACTCGGACGGGCAAAGTTCAACACTTCGTTTACGAAACTCATTCCTTCACTTCGTGCCAGATTCGGATGTGGCGGGTTTCGGGAAGCAGCAAAGAGCCGATAATAAAAGTCAGCCCCGCGACGACAATCGGATAATACAGTCCCGCATAAATGTTGCCGGTTTGGGCGATGACGCTCAAGCCAATCAGCGGGAGTAGCCCACCGAACACGCCGTTGCCGATATGATAAGGCAGCGACAGCGACGTGTAACGAATCTTGGCGGGAAAGGCCTCGACGAGATATGCCGCAATCGGCCCGTACACCATGGTGACAAAAATCACCTGCACAAATACGAGCAGTATCAGCTTCCACGCCACGCTGTTTTGAAAAAGACTTCCCAAACTCGTGTAGGTTAGAACTTCGCCGGCGGGCTGAAGAGTTCCGTTGACAGACGCTTGCGGAGTCAGATTGATCGCGCCGGTTACCGCATTTCGTTGTGACACGGCAGTGACGACCTGTGAACCCGCGGCTTGTTGCATCGCGTGGTAGATCGGCAGATATGTGAGCGCGGCGAGCAAACAGCCGAGCATCATGATTTTCTTTCGTCCAAACCGATCGGATAACGCGCCGAACAAAACGAAGAATGGAATGCCAAACAGCAGCGCCGTCGCGACGATATAGTTCGCCGACGTCGTGTTCACCTTCAGAATCGTTTGCAAATAGAAGAGCGCGTAGAATTGGCCGGTGTACCACACCACTCCCTGCCCAGCCGTCGCGCCGAACAAAGAGATCAGGACGCGCTTCAGATTCTCCCATTGCGTGAACGCTTCCTTCAGAGGTTGCGCTGAAGTCATTCCCGCGGTCTTGATGTGCGTGAAGATTGGCGACTCCTGCATCCGCAGACGGATATACAGCGACACCGCGACCAGGAATATTGAAATAATGAACGGCAGCCGCCATCCCCAGGTGGCGAATGCTTCCCTGCTCATTAAGTTCTGAATAACGAGGATGACGACCAGCGAGAGAAACAAACCGAGTGTCGCCGTAATCTGAATGAAACTCGTGAAGAAACCGCGTCGCTCATCAGGCACGTGTTCGGCGACATAAACAGCGGCGCCGCCGTACTCGCCTCCGAGCGCCAGCCCCTGAAGGATGCGAATTACCAGCAGAATAATCGGCGCGGCCATGCCAATCGTCGCGTAAGTCGGCAGAAACCCAATCAGCGCCGTCGCGCCGCCCATGATGAGTAGCGTCACCAGGAACGCATACTTGCGCCCCACTAAATCGCCGATGCGGCCAAAGAAGAGCGCGCCAAACGGACGTACAACGAAACCGACCGCAAACGTCGAGAGGTAAGCGATTAGCGCCAGCGTGTTGTTACCCTGCGGATAAAAGAGCGGCGCGATGATCGTGGCCAGACTTCCGAAGATGTAGAAGTCATACCACTCGATCATTGTGCCAACCGACGAGGCGCCGATAATCTGCCAGATTCGAGTTTGTTTACTCACGCCTTTGGCGAGTTCACTTTCGCGGCAGCATGCCGGCCAGCATCTCAAACGAATCGTGTACGGCGGCGAAAGAAGCTTCCAGCTGCGTGTCAGTCCCGCGTTTCGCATCTTTCCGCAGCCTGCCGAGCGCGGTCTTAAACTTCTTCAGCTCCTTGCGAAAGTCCTCGCGGTAGCGTTCAGCTGTGGCTTTCGGCATGCCGACGCGGACGATAGCGTCTCCGCGTCGGGCTAATTCCGCGGCATTCGTCCTGATGCGTTGAAAGTCTTTCGCAGGTACCGCCTCGTGCTCCAGCGGGTGAAGCAGGTCGTGAAAGACGTTGTATTCCCTGACGCTAAAATGCTCTTCCGCGGACGCGACTGGTGTCAGCATCAGGAAAAGTACGGCGACGAAAACGGTACAAGCTGTTCGACTCATTCTCACCTCTGAAGTTGATTTGGTTCTAACTAGCTTTGCACAAGAAGTAACTAAGCGCGTCTTGCTCCCCTCTCCGCAAGCGGAGAGGGGATGGGGGAGAGGGTGGCCGCGCATAACCCCACCCCTAACCCCTCCCCGTTTACGGGGAGGGGGAAACCGAAGAATCCGAAAGTTCACTTTCTTGCAAAGCCGGATTTTAATCTATCCGCGAACTCCGGCAATGCCGAAAGAAATCATAAAGCCCGCGATGTTTACGGCAATGAACAAAGCTGACTCGGCAACGAACAACACGAACGCTTTCAGGATCGTAATTGGCCAGCTTTGGCGATACACCCGGCGCAAAGCGAACATCAGATAGACGAATGCGACTGGGTAAAAGAAATTCAACGCCATCCCGGGCAATCTCCCGCCGAACGCTGCCACGGCAAGAAATAACACGGCAAACAGACTCTTGCAGAAGAAATCGAACGAGTAATAGTGAAATGAAAAGATCAGGTGCTCAACATAGTAGCGACGCGTCGAGAAGTACAGGAGCGACAGAAACGCGCCGGACAGCAGGACACTCAGGAATCTCAGCACCGCCGCGATGCGCTCGGCCCGATCGTGAATTCGCTCGGCGAACACCATCGGATCGACGCCCCTCTGCTTCGCCATCTGAATGACGGCCGGACTGCGGCTCATTCTGACGGCGCCGCCGCCGCGAGCATCTGACAGTGTTCCCCACGCGAACAGAAAATAGAGGGCGCTAAACGTCAGGTACAGACGCACCGGCCCGATGTGAAAGCCCTTCCGGCCGGCGAGGTATTCCGACGTTAGCTGCCCCGGACGGAACAGTAACGTCCCGAACGTCCGCAGAATCTTGTTTGATTGAAGGTCCGTTAGTTCGCTGAGAACATGACCAAAGAAACGGCGGATTGAGAGATCGCGCCGGTCAACTTTCTTCTGGCCACAAGCAGCGCAGTACTTGCCGGATAGATCGGCGCCGCAGTTGAGGCATTTCGTTCCCTGTTCGATAGTCTCAGTCATTGGGGGAACTTTGCCTCAAGTGATGAACGGCTTTTTGCGACCGTAGCGTCGTCGTGACTTTAGCCCAGCCTTTTAAGGCTGGGATCAGTTTCGACATAATCGTTCGCGTCGCGTAGCGACGCACTGAAAGGATACCGGAACTTCAATCGTCGCTACGCGACGGGACTCGGTTTGGCTCACGGATCCCGGCCTTGAAAGGCCGGGCTAAGTTCATTGCGACGCTACGCGTCGGAATTCAAAACCCACGACATTTTAGGGCAAAGTCATCCAGCGGACACTAGCTCACGCTCTGGTCAACTGCCGGTACTTAATCCGATGCGGCACTTCGGCCTCTGCACCAAGACGCGCCTTGCGATCTTCTTCGTAGTCCGAATAGTTACCTTCGAACCAGACAACTTTACTATCGCCTTCGAAGGCCAGCATGTGCGTCGCAATCCGATCGAGAAACCAACGATCGTGCGAGATAACAACAACGCAGCCGGCAAAACTCTCCAAAGCCTCTTCCAACGCCCGCAGAGTGTTAACGTCCAGGTCGTTCGTTGGCTCGTCAAGCAATAAAACGTTCGCGCCTTCCTTCAGCATCTTGGCGAGATGCACACGATTCCGTTCCCCGCCTGAGAGCTTGGATACTTTCTTTTGCTGATCTGAGCCGGAAAAGTTGAAGCGGCCAACGTACGCGCGCGAATTCACCTCGCGATTACCGAGCTTGAGCATGTCTTGTCCACCTGAGATTTCTTCCCAAATGGATTTGTTTGCATCAAGCGTGCGGCTTTGATCGACGTAAGCCAATTGCACCGTCTCGCCGATTTTAATCTGGCCGGTGTCTGGCTTTTCGTCGGCCGTGATCATGCGAAACAGAGTTGTCTTCCCTGCTCCGTTCGGACCGATGACGCCGACAATGCCTCCGGGCGGAAGCGCGAAGGTCATGTCCTCAACCAGTAACTGGGCGCCGTAGGCTTTGCTCACTTTGTCGGCTTCGATGACGACGTCGCCGAGACGCGGTCCCGGTGGAATGTGAATCTCCAAATCTTCGCGCCGCTTGTCGGACTCTGCCGCCAAAAGATTTTCGTACGCGTTGATGCGCGCCTGGCCTTTCGCGCGTCGTGCTTTTGGCGACATGCGAATCCATTCCAACTCGCGCTGCAGGGTCTTTTGCCGCTCGCTCTCAGATTTCTCCTCGCGGCGCAAACGCTCCTGCTTCTGCTCCAGCCAGCTGGAATAATTTCCTTTCCACGGAATTCCCTCGCCCCGATCCAACTCGAGAATCCAACCGGCAACGTTGTCGAGAAAATATCGATCGTGAGTCACCGCGATGATTGTTCCGGGATAGGTCTGCAAGTGATGCTCAAGCCACGCGACTGACTCGGCGTCAAGGTGATTAGTGGGTTCGTCTAATAACAGGATGTCGGGTTTCTGAAGCAGGAGACGGCAAAGCGCGACGCGTCGTCGTTCACCGCCGGACAAAACTTTCACCGGAGTATCCGGCGGCGGACAACGCAAAGCATCCATCGCCATCTCGAGCCGCGAATCCAAATCCCAGGCGTCCAGTTGATCCAGCTTCTCCTGCACGGCGCCCTGACGCTCGAGCAACGCATTCATCTCGTCGTCGGACATCTCTTCGCCGAACTTCGCGTTTATCTCCTCATATTCCTTCAGGAGGGTCACCGTTTCTTTCACCGCCTCTTCGACGACTTCGCGGACTGTTCTGGAATCGTCAATCAAGGGCTCTTGTTCGAGATAGCCGACGGTGTAGCCGGGCGAAATCACCGTCTCGCCGAGAAATTCCTTATCAACGCCCGCTAAGACCCGTAGCAACGAAGACTTGCCGGAACCATTCAGGCCAATCACGCCAATCTTCGCGCCGTAGAAATACGAGAGATAAATGTCTTTCAAGACCGGCTTCTTGTCATAGAACTTACTGACGCCGACCATCGAATAAATGACTTTGTTTTCAGTGGACACTTTGTTTCTCACGCAATTTCTGACGAATCAGTTTTTTGCGCTTTCGATCGTTTCCGGCGCGAAACTAATCCAATACGAATGCCGGCTATCAACAAAGATGCAACCATCGATGAAATAACGCCTAACCCAAAACCGATCCAGCGCTCTCTCGCCAACTGCTGTTGGGCAACTTTATTTTGATGCTCGAGAAGCGACGTAACGGTTTTGCGATCGGCCTCAATGATTGGCTTCAACATTTGTTCTTCATTTTTCAAATCGGCGAGGAGTTTCTCGGATTCTCTCAATCTTTGCTTCTCAATTTGAACAAACTCCACTAAGTTCCTCAAGCTTGTTTCTACCGTGTTTAGATTCTCTATTTGGTGAGAGTAAGAAGCTGTCTGTTGTCGCTGAGCATCCTCCTTCTTTTTTTCAAAGTAACCAATCACTCCAAGCATCCCAATGATCAGCAAAGCAATCCCGGTGAAAACCAGCGTGAGTTTTTTGTTGCGACGGTAAAACCTGAAATAGCTCTCAATAACGAGTTGCGCTATTGGTTGAATGGTCATTTGCTGAAATCCTGCCTAGCATTCTTTAACTGCTATTTCTTCATATGCGTTACTGGATACGCCGCGATTAGGATCTCTTCTTCCCAAAGGTTTTCAAGTAAGAAGGCTTGTAACATCGCGCAATAGTCGAGCGCGTCTGTCCGATCGGTTTGCTTACCCCAATTCATCGGAAAATCGCTGTAGACAATGCTTACGCGATCGTCGACGACTTCTCTATGTTTGGAAAAGTAGTAGCCGCCAACATTCTCGTTGACAGTGCAGCCGCCGCGCAGTTCGGTGAATTCTTCGATGAGCCAGGTCAGTGTGTCCTGGTAGGCAGGCTCGTAACGAATCGGGACGTAAACTTCAACGCGAATCTTTGGCGCGAAGCTGGGCAAGGCGCTTCTTTCTCCATTCAGAGATACTCTTCAACCGGCGGCGAAATTCGGCATCTGAGATTTCCGCTTTCGCTGGTTTTTTGCCGTTTGCTGTTTGCGGAACGACCTGATACTTGTTCTTCATAACTTAACTCCGCAGCAATTATCATCCGACCGTGCGTCCACAGCAAGCCTGAAGCTACTTCTTCTCCGCTTCCAAAAAGATTGTCCAACGCTGAATTGATTTCACCAACAGCATCGCATCGTCACCGTCGCCTTCGCCCAGCGGACCTCGCAAGCTACCCTCTTTTCTTATCGGGCCTCGGGAAAAAGCCGGATTGCGGTTTAGGGTCCTGCGGGAAATTGGGTTTCGACTTCTGAGCGGGGTTGGCGCGTTCTAATTTATCTTTTTTTATCGCTTCCAGCCGACGCTTTTTTGCGCGCTTATTCATGAAGAGATTATACCGTAGAAGAAATCGATCGCTTCAGCGCACTGTGAGTTGCCGCTCGAATGTTTCTGGCCCGGTTGGTTAACCAGTTCCTAAAACCTGCGGAGCAGGCGACGGCATAAAGCCTGGGGAGTGAGCCCCAGGACATGCGACACAAATCCGGCTGAGCCCGCGGAGAGGGCGACAGCTTTTAGCAGACTGAAAACCGTGGGGTATCGGATTGGTCTAGTCATCGACGTTCAGTAGGCCCGTCTCACGGACTCTGTCGCCCACTTCGCGGGCTTGATTCTCAACTGGCCGCGCACACCTGGGGCTTACGCCCCAGGCTTTATGCTGACGCGTGCTCCGCACGCTAGACCAAGGCTCAAAACAGCCGTCGCGAACTAGAACCGGAGCGACCTCCGAAAGATTTCCAAGAGATTAGCTTCCTCTTTCAGAACCGTCGCCACGGTTGCTGCTTGCGACCTCGTTCTCAAACTCAACATTCGTCCGTCCTGTTCAAATCGTATCGCTCTGCCCGCGGCGAAATACACACGCCGCTCCCTGTCATCCTTCTTGTCGAAATAAAAAACCATCTGCTCAGATTCATTAAACACAAACTCCGAATATTCCTGGCGATCGGATCGAGCGACATCCACGACGATCTTGAGCAGCCGATTTGGATAAGGTTCTTTTTCGCGGTCGCCGTAGGTGTAATAGAACTTCACCACGGGGCGATAGACGCCCACCGCCGGATAGGAGCCATTGTTCTTGTTCACCTCTAATTCGGTGAGGTAGATGTTTGAGTATTCAGGTGCAGCTTCACTTTTGGTGATGTCTTCATCGATCTTAGCGCGGAGTTTTTCGATGGCCTCAATTCGACGATCAGTTTGGGCGCTGGCGCCGGCAGCGAAGAGCAGCAGCACAAGGATCGCAGTTGTAATTCTTCTGGTCATTCTGGTGCTATTCTCGACTTCGTCGAGAACCCTCACCCTGCCCTAAAGCTGCGCTCCCTCACCCCGGCCGTCTCCCATGGGGAGAGGGAGAAAACACCAAAGGGAGAGGGATGTGCACGCGACACCCTCCGGTTGGTCTTGGCTACATTCCTGATTCGTGGTACCCGTGGGTTCTTAGTCGCTTTACTGACACCTTGATTATTTTCTTCAGCGTCGGCAGATCGACCTCTGAGAGACGCTTGATGTAAAGACACGACTTGCTGGTGGTGTGTTTGCCGAGTTTCTTCCAGAGGTCGGCATCTTCTTCAAACCCCATCCAGACATAAAGGGTGAGGTTTTGTTTCCGTGGCGAGAAACCAATGATGGGCATGTCGCCTTCGCGTCCGGTGGCGTACTTGTAATGGTAACTGCCAAAGCCGATGATGCTGGGTCCCCACATCTTCGGCTTTTCGCCGGTAGCTTCACTCATTAACTTTGAAATCACCGCGCAATCCTTGCGCACCTGCTCGTCTGGTTGGCTCTTGATGAACTTGTCCACACTCAGCTTATTTGGTTTTGTCTTAAGTTCGGCCATTGTCTTCCCTCTGCGAAATGAGTATTGATTGGGATTCCCTTCGCTCAGTGTCTCTGTGGAATTCTCTGTGTCTCTGTGGTGAGTTTTTGTTTAGACATTTTCACCACAGAGTCACAGAGAAAACGTAACACAGGACCACTACCATTACTGCTCACCGCACACTGCACACTGCCCACTGCTCACTGCCCACTGCCCACTGATTAAAGCGGGACCAATTCAGTCGTCGTATCCCGCCGCTTCTTCAGCTTAAAACCTTTCACGAAATGGAGTGAGCCCGGCGTGTTGTATTTCTCCGCGTAGGCGCGATCGACTAGTTTCTTCAAACGCTCGCTACGCGTGAAGACGGGCCGCACTTTCAACTGCTTACCGTTCACCTCGATTATTCCACGCGGCTCTTCAAGAAAAGTACGATACCAGCTTCGTTCCTTTAGGCTGTACGAGCGGACAAACACGCGGCCTTCGGCAACCACCACCCAAATGCCGATCACGCGATGCGGCTTTGTTCCCGCGCGAATACCGAGGATCTTCGACTCGCGAATTGCATCGACAATCTGTTTAGGAAATCGCTTGCTTGAGTTCGCCATTCCTTTCTCACTGCCCACTGCTCACCGCCACCCCTTCACAACCAATACCGCAGAACTTTCGAAATTTCCCACGCGCACTGGCGGAGCTGCACTCCGCTATCCCGCGAACGACCCTGCGTCCGCGGTGGCAACGGCGTTCCCTGTCCGTTCGTCTGCACGATCTTGCCCGGATCAACAGTGAATTTGCGCACGACTTCGCCGGTTCCCGGCATTAGCAGGATATAGTCGATGTGGTCGACCGTGGTGATAGCGCGCAGATTAACTACTTCAATTCTCTCGACTATTTCCATCCACAAAACATAGCTGTCCGTTTCCTGCTTCGCGCGTGCGATGGCCTGCTCGCGCGTCATCTTGCCGCCTTTGACAATCCTGGCCGGGAACTGTTGAAAGTCGAACATGAACTTGATCTCATCCGCGACATCCCCCACGTCATCACCGCCATAGGATTTGAAGCCTTCGGTTTTTGTTTTGCCCGTGATGATGAAGGCCTTCGGATGAAACTTCGGCCGGTTGGTCTTCTCGCCTGAATCAACCGGCGAAGTGGTTGAAGCGGATGTCGAAGATGGAGAAGTAGAGGGCGACACCGACGTCGCCGGTGGAGGCGTTGGTGTTGGCCCAGGCGTGTTGCGACGACCTGACTGCGCGTTTACGGCCGGGGCCAGCAAGGTAATCGCGCCAATCGTCACCAGAGCCAATCTTCCCGTCTGCATACAGCTCCCCAGTACGGACTTACCTCACCGTGGGGTATTTAACCCCCAATTGCTCAAGATACGTTTTGTATTTCGTGGGGTCGTAGTAGAACTTCCGCATCTGCTCGCGGTACGTATCCATCGTGCGCTTGTTCATCCAAATCGGCGGCTTATCAGTCGGCGCGATCAACGGTTGATACTTCGTATCTTTGGTTTGCACCTCGCGGAAATACTTCCATGACTGGTCGATCAATTCCGGCTTCGTGAGTAGATCCAGCATCGTCATCGCGAGTACCTTGGCGCCGGCGACAACTCCTTTGTGAGCAATCGGCGTCGCCATCGTGATAGCACTGGACCAATTGTGACCCGGGAGGTTCGGAATGTTCGAAGGATAGCGCAGCCGCACCGTGGGCACATTCCAGGACACATCGCCAATATCGTCCGAACCGGCGCCGCCTTCTTCCGCGCCGGGGCCAGTCAGCGCAGCCAGCTCAGTCGCCAAGCCCCGTTCAGCCACCTTCAATTCCTTCTGCACGGCCTTCGCGAGACGCTGATCGTCTTCGCTCCACTGCGGCATTCCCACTCGCTTGATGTTCTCGAACATTGCCTCAGCGACCGGCTTGTTGAAGTGTTGTGGCCAGGCCGCGCCGAGCGTCCGCGACGTCACGGTCGTGTCGGTCATGGTCGCGGCGCCTTGCGCGATGCGGTCGCCGGTCTTGCGCATCTCGTTGATCCGTTCATAGTCGAGCTCGCGAAAGTAGTACCAGACGCTGGCTATCGGCGGCACGACATTCGGCTGGTCGCCGCCGTTCGTAATCACGTAGTGCGACCGTTGCTGCGGTCTCAGATGTTCACGGCGAAAATTCCAGCCGGCATTCATCAGCTCGACTGCATCCAGCGCGCTGCGACCACGCCACGGCCCACCGGCGGCATGCGCGCTCTCACCCTTGAACGTGTACTCGACAGACACAAGACCGGTCGCGGAAGTTTGCCCGGCAACGACGCTGAGGTTGTTGCCGACGTGTGTGAACAACACCACATCGACGTCCTTGAAATAGCCATCGCGCACAAAGAAAGGCTTGCCGGCCACCAGTTCCTCAGCCACGCCCGGCCAGAGTTTGATGGTGCCCGGCAGCTTGTGCCGTTCCATCTGCCGTTTGACCGCGATCGCGGCGACAATGTTGAGCGGCACGCCAGAGTTGTGGCCTTCTCCATGACCGGGCGCGCCTTCGATTAACGGATCGTGATAAGCGACGCCCGGCTTCTGCGACGCCTGCGGAATGCAATCGATGTCTGAGCCGAGCGCGATTACCGGCTTGCCCGTTCCCCACGTCGCCATCCACGCCGTCGGAATTCCCGAGATACCGCGTTCGACGCGGAAGCCTTCCTTCTCAAGCACGCCGGTCAGATATTTCGATGTTTCAATTTCCTGAAAGCCAAGCTCACCAAAACTGAAGACCATGTCGACCATGACTTGCGCTTCCTTAGCCATTGCATCGACGTCGCGCGCAGCCTGGGTCTTGTATTCTTCGGGTGATTGGAACGCAGGGGGCCCGCCTGAACGTTTGTGCGTGTCAGCGCCGACACTGCCGTGCTGCACTACTCCGAACAGGAGTGCTAAACCTAACGTGACAACTGGGATTATCCAGACTCGGCGCATGGGTCGTTTCGCGTTTCGCTCGCGCGTTTTATCACATAACCCATCGCCAGAGAAGAACGAAACGGAGGGCAACTAGGCAAGTCGCCGATGATCGACCATGAGGCAGCGATCCTGGACGACTTTAATTCCGGCGCGGGCGAGCTGCTCGGCGACGCCGTCGTGACTGATGCCAAGCTGCATCCACACCGACTTCGGTTTCTTAGCCAGCAAATCGTCGAGGTGCGGCGGAATATCCTGCGGCCGGCGGAAAACGTTGACCATGTCGACTTCGTCCGGAATTTGCTGCAACTGACGATGGACCTTTTCGCCGAGGATCTCGGTAACGTCCGGGTAGTACACCGGGACGGGAATGATCTTAAAGCCGGCGTTCTGCATGTACTTCGGAACGTAGAAGGCGGGTTGATCGGATTGCGCTTCGGTTTTAATCCCGAGGACGGCGATGCTCTTAGTTTCCCGGAGCAGTGCGCGCATTCCATTTGAGTCGTCGATGAGGTTGTCGCGCCAATTTGAAGTCATCGACAGCAGAGTAACGCGAAGACGTGAAGTTTAAAAGGAATGTCTCAGTGTCTCTGTGCGTGCTCTGTGGTTGAAAATATCTCGAAATGGCTCACCACCGAGACACCGAGCCCTCACAGAGACACGGAGTGATATCCGAATTCGGACATTAGCCTTTAGGCTTTGTCACTAACTATTCGTCTACTCAGTTTCGCCTTGCCCGCGCGAGGCAGGCCGTCAATTCAGCAGTCTGCGTGAAGCCGCATTCACCGTTCCGCTGGCGCTCACATATCGCTTTTTGATAACAGGCGAACTCAGGACGAAAGATGCAGGCACTAACGCGGTCGCCATCTGCACAGATCTCGCTGGAACAACCGGTCTTGATACATTTCCCTCCCGGCGCCGAGCCTCCTACTTCCGATCCCAAACGCATATAGAACTTTGTTGCTTTGAGCGTCTGGGCGCGACCCGCGGGTCCCCGAACTGCAGAGAAATAACCGGCTACCATTACGCCCTCTGGGTTAGTCATCGCGGCTGCCGCTTCAGAACCGTCTGCGCCAGCAGCCGCCAGATCGACGCCGGCCACGTTCTTCGTGAAAGTGGAGCCCAGTTTGATTGCCGAATGGGTAAGACACGGATGCGTGATGCAACGTACGCCGCGATCGCGTACGCGATAAATCATGTCCGTTGCCGGTTTGTCGCTCGGGCTTTGCCATGATTCACTAACGCGCAATGCGCCCAGATTGCCGAACCTTGGGAAACTCCGCGCGATGATGTCGCCGCGCACCAGCGCCTTGCCCGGATCGACTTCCGGCTGACCCTCCCAATCGATTTCAGCGACATAGCATTCGGCCATCCGGCGACCGTTCGCGCAACGCGTCCACGATTGATTCACGCGCTTGACGAAATACCCGCCGCAAAGCGGAGAAATACAACGGCGCCTATCTTGCCGGATCAGGAAATAATCTCCAGCCGCGAGCAGCCGTGGCGCGAGCGAATTTGTTCCGTGACTGTTTGCTGAGAGTTGCTCCAGGTCGGGCTGATGTGACGAGGTGGATCTTAGCGGCCACACGCCGACGGCGAAACTCAGAATGGCAAGTACGCCAACGAAACTAACTTTCTGAACGTGACTCGTCGTGTTCATTTCGATAAAGCCTCCAGGACGACTGTTACTTTGTCTTTGCCGGTGTATCGGGTGCGTAACGCTCGTGCAAATTAACCGGGTCACGCTTCCGGTGTATCCGAATGTTGAGCATCTCAACGAATACGGAAAAGCCCATCGCAAAGTAGATGTAACCCTTCGGAACGTGAACGTCGAAGGCTTCGACGATCAGGTTCAAACCGATCAGAAGGAGAAAACTCAACGCCAGCATTTTGATCGTCGGATGTTTAGACACGAAGCGGCTCACCGGCGAGGCGAACCACATCATGAAGGCGATCGACACCACCACCGCGCCGATCATTATTCCGATGTGATCAACCATCCCGACCGCGGTAATAACTGAGTCCAACGAAAACACTGCGTCAATAATCAGGATCTGAATGACCACACTGAGAAAAGTGGCGCTGACTTTGGCCGTTGCGTGTCCATGAGGCGCCTCGAGACTTTCATGAATCTCGAAGGTTGCTTTGCCAAGCAGGAACAAACCTCCGACCAGAAGGATTAGATCGCGACCTGAGATTGCCTGCCCCAAGACGGTGAAAAGCGGCGCCGTCAACCCGATGACCCACGAAAGGGAAAACAGTAAGGCCACCCGGATCACCAATGCCAGACTTAAGCCGATGAGCCGCGCGCGCTTTTGATCTTCGGCGGGCAGTTTACCCGCGAGTATCGAAATAAAAATGATGTTATCGATGCCGAGAACTATTTCCAGCGCGACAAGCGTTAAGAAAGCGACCCACGATGAAGGGTCGGAGAGCCATTC
The DNA here is from genome assembly GCA_049273695.1 of Pyrinomonadaceae bacterium. Lineage (GTDB taxonomy): Bacteria > Acidobacteriota > Blastocatellia > Pyrinomonadales > Pyrinomonadaceae > UBA11740. The sequence goes on along the minus strand of JBASRE010000005.1, from coordinate 60,202 downwards.
CATAGAATCCTGTTCCCCTTTCCGGCTGACATATTACCACTCAGCGGACAGGTTTATGTTTTTCGAAGCGGTGGAATTTCAAGCTGTTGGGAAAGCTTTAACTCGGCTTCTCATTCACACCTCGCTTCAGCGAGGTAATGGAAACAAAAACAGAGGTTGAAGCCGTTTTTACGGCTTCGGCTGACTTTGACACGCGCCAGTCTTTCGGGAATTTCGAGAGGCTGGCTAAGAAATTAACGGGCGTACCTACGAAAGAACCAAATCAAACGCTGGCACAAGAGGAGCGCAGGAAAGAGCAGGAGAAACCACGACAAAGGGACACCTAAGCTACTTCCGGTTGTTGTGCGGCAGTCTCGTTTTCTGTTTGTGGGCTTTCTTGGCCTTGTGTCGGCTTATGTTCGACAAATAACGGAAATTCTGCGAATTCAGTCCATTCTGTTTCGGGATTGGTTCGACGGGTGCGGCATTTTACTTTGACAAAACCATGCAATCCAATCGGGAAAAGCGGTATTCGCACCAGGCTTCTGTAAAAAACATGCTCATTGCTAACCGTGAACGTCGTAGTCCCGCCAGTCGCTAGTGTGCCGTCCGGTCGGAAAACCTCCGTTCGTTCCTCCATCTCAATCGGCTCCCGAACCTCCTCGTTTCGTTTCCAAAGAGAGAAGACCGACCATTGGATAGGCGCAAGCGCATCTGCCGGAATCTCTGCTGTTACATTAACGCCAACCGTCTCCATAATGGAGATAAGCGAAGCGATTTGATCCTCCCCGATCAGAACCTTCTCACAGGGCGCGTAAATCAAAAGCGTAAGCATCGTTTATGCGCGGGCGGTCTCTATCGAGTTCATTGACGCGAAGCGAACCCGTCCGAGTAGGTTCACTACGCGTCCCACTCCATACTCTAAGGCGTTAATACGTGTACTGCCAATCGGCATATCTAAAACGGTTGAGTGCCGTCCAATCTCAACTACCGCAATTTCAGTTTGAGCGTTTCCGCTAATAGGCGAGTAATCAATAAAACCTGCGAGCTTTAGTTGCGCCATACCATCCCATTGGTAAGGGGCGACGATTACAGCGCTGTGCCACTTCGCCCCAGTAGCGATCCATTGAGTGCGCAGTTCATCATGACCCTTAACAAGGTCTTGATAACCAAACTCAGTACCGCAGGAGGGGCATATAGTAAAATATGCAGGCGGCTCATCAAGTCCGGTAAAGGCGCAAACTGGGCAAGTGTATTTCATGTGTACATCACCGCATTGGCGAAGTAATAATCTAGGTTGCGAGGCAGATCATGAACTGCCGTGTTCGGCTTAAAATAGGTTCGGATGTATCCATCTCGCGCTAATATGGCAAACTCGTTCGTTCTTACGTTATAGCGAATTAGATCGTTTTCCCGTGGGCGCTTGCTCTGTAAAATGTACTTCGGCAACGGCGTAATAGTTAGAAAGCTATCAGCCATTTGTTCGTAATGAGCGTCATTCGACGCGCCAACGTGTCGGCCATGACTTCCATAGTGCGCGGCTCGTTGTTGTGCAGTCTTGAAGCCTTTAGTAGTCAACGGCACGAGTTTTGAGCCACCGGACCGCGAGGGGTTAGTTTACACCTTCAGGCGGCGTACTATACCGTACTATACAAGGAGCAGCGTAAAATGGTCAACGAGGTGAGTCATGGTGAGCCACGCTCTTTCTTAGCCATCTCGCTGAAGCGAAGTGTTAGTGAGAACGAATAAGGCACCCTCAATTTCCAAGAGCCTCTACCACGCCACCGCGTATCTTCCCCGGCGCGGATCGGCGCCGCCGGAAATCACGCCCGACTTCACGTCGTACACAATGACCGTCGGCGCTGAGCCGGTGCCCCACGCGGTTTGCATGTTTATTTTGTGCCCGCGCGAACTGAGCGCTGACGACACCTCCGCCGGTATCCGTGCCTCCAGGTTCAACAAGCCCGCGCGAAACTCGTGGTTGTCGAACGAGCTGATGTAATGCTGCGTATCGAAGCGCGGCGCTTCGACGGCCTCCTGCGGAGTCATTCCGAATTCAATGATGTTCAAGAGCACTTGCAGCAAAGCTTGATCCTGGTTGTCGCCTCCGGGCGTGGAAAGAATCATGAACGGCTGACCATCTTTCAGAATGAGCGTGGGCGTGAGGGTGATGCGCGGGCGTTTGCCCGGCGCGACGACGTTGGGGCTGTTCGGATCGAGCAAAGCGGATTGCAGTCGCTGACCCATCAACACACCGGTGTCGCCGGCCACGACCGCCGGCAACCAGGCGCCGCTCGGCGTCGCGCTGAACATGTTGCCGTCTTTATCGATGACGTTGACGCAGGTTGTGTCATTCGCTTTCAACAACTCGGGTACGGGAGCAGCGTTGTAGGAGATTGTCGTCGCCGAAGCCAGCAACGGCTTCATGTTCTCGGGATCCCCCGGCCGCTGAGCTAATGATGCTGTCTCTTTCTCGATCAAATTGCGCCGCATCGCAGCGTAACTTTTTGAGAGAAGTTGCTCAGTGGGAATCTTTACAAACTTGGGATCGCCGTAGAACCGATCGCGATCAGCGAAACCCAGCTTTAGCGCTTCCGTGACCGTGTGAATGTACTCAGGCGAGTTGTGACCGAGCTTCTTCAGGTCGTAACCCTCGAGCAGGTTCAGAACTTCAATCAGCATCGGCCCAGCCGCCCAAAAGCCGGTTTTGTAAATCTCGTAACCGCGATATTCGCCGCGCGTCGGTGCGCCGACGGTGGCGCGCCACCCAGCCAAATCCGAAGCGGCAATCAATCCGCCGTTTGCCTGCATGTAATCGCCGATGCGTTTTCCGATGGGCCCGCGGTAGAAATGATCGCGCGCGGCCAACAGGGCAGCGTGCCTGCCCTTACCCGCGTTACGTTTCTCAGCCGCAATGATGGCGCGCAAGGTGCGCGCGAGGTCGGCTTGCACAAATACATCGCCCACTTTCGGCGTCTGACCATTCGGCATAAAGATTCGCTTCGCGTCCGGCCACTGCGAGAAAACGGGGCCACGCGACTTGATGTAATCCACGCGCAATTCATCCAGCGGAAAACCATCGGCGAGTTCGATTGCCGGCTGCATCACTTCCGCCAGGGACTTCGTTCCAAACTGATCCAGCGCGACTACGCAGGCATCCAGCACCGCGGGCACAGTCGCGGACAAAGGTCCGGTTGACGGAATGACTCCGGAGCCGGCCCCCGGCATCGTCGGCCGGTCCGACGTTCTGGCTTCCTTACTCCGATTTGCGAAAAACTCGCGCGTGGCTTTCGCGGGCGCGGTGCCCATCCCTTCGACGACTACAACATCGCTTCCTCTTGCACCCTCCCTCACGGGGCTATTGCCCCGACTTCCCCGCATTTTGATCAGAATGGGGACTTCGCCACCGAACGAGAAGTGCGAGAATTCGATCACCGATGCCGCCAAAATCGTGGCGACGCCGGCATCGACCGCGTTGCCGCCGCGTTGGAGCATGCGCATGCCGGCTTCCACTGAAAGTGGATGACCGCCCGCAACCACTCCGCGCCGACCGCGCGCCACGGGCCGAAATGTTTGCGCAGTTGGGCGCGGCAGGTCAGTCAGTACTGTGGCAAACAGAGCAAGCAGTGTCAGAGCAACGAGTCTCGAACGGTTTCTCATGAAGGCACCCCCGATTTTCGGGAAGATTCTTATGCTTCTCACGTGATCCAGTCAACCGGCAAATTATTTTCGAGAACATATGTTCACAAGTTTGTCGCAATACTTCTGCAACCCTTGGCATTTAGAAAGGGTTTAGCATCCGTTCATTCATTGATTCTCCTTGTGAGAACTGAGACTGAAGGGTAGGGCGCCAACTTTGGGGGAGGTTGGTGCCCTTGCTTTTTTGCAGCCCCTCTTGCAGTTTTTTCCGTTCCGTCCATAATCCGTCTTCCGGCTAACCGCATAAAACCATGGAAACTGCGCCTTACGGATCGTGGAAATCGCCTATTACCTCCGACCTTATCGTTAAAGGGTCAATCGGCTTGTTTCAGGTCAGGCTCGACGGCGATGACATCTACTGGATCGAATTGCGACCGTCAGAAGGCGGCCGGCAGGTCATTGTGCGACGGACGCCTGACGGTCAAATGCATGATCTGACACCACGCGAGATGAATGCCCGCACGCGTGTGCACGAATATGGCGGTGGCGAATACCTGATCCACAAAGGCGACGCCTTCTTTTCCAGCTTTACTGACCAGCAGCTTTATCAACAGCTCCCAGACGCCGCGCCGCGGATGATTACGAGCGACAGTGCGGGCGACGCGATGCGTTACGCCGACAGTGTCTTTGACGAAAAGCGCAATCGCTTGATTTGCGTGCGCGAGGATCACACCGCGAAAGATCGCGAAGCCGTCAACACAATTGTCGCGGTTTCCCTCGCAGGCAACGACTCAGGTCAGGTGCTGATTTCCGGAAATGACTTTTATTCAAGTCCGCGCATCAGTCCTGACGGCTCAAAACTGGCGTGGCTCACCTGGCGACATCCGAACATGCCCTGGGACAGTTCCGAAGTTTGGGTCGGCGAGTTCGCGGCCGATGGCAGTGTCAGCAATCAGCGTCGCGTAGCGGGCGTAGCGGATGAATCCATCTTCCAGCCAAAGTGGTCGCCGGACGGGAAGCTCCACTTCATTTCGGACGCATCGGGCTGGTGGAACATTTATCGCGCGAATGACGATGGCTCAGTCGAGTGTATCTGCGAAATGGAAGCCGAATTCGGCGCGCCGCAATGGATCTTTGGCCTCTCGACGTACGCCTTTGAATCTGCTGATCGAATAGTGTGCGCGTTCTGTGAACATGGTATTTGGAAGCTTGGACTACTCGACACCGGCACTGGAAAGCTCGAGCAAATCGAAACGCCTTTCACCGAAATTTCTTTCGTCTGCGCCGCGCCCGGCCGCTTTGTTTTCCGGGCTGGTTCACCGACTGATCCTTTCTCGATCCTCGAAATGGATCTCGCGACGCGGCAGATAAAGGTGCTCCAGCGCGCGAACAAAATCGAGATCGATCCGGGCTATATTGCCGTTGCTGAACCGGTTGAGTTTCCGACTGAGAATGGCCAGACCGCGCATGCTTTCTACTACGCGCCGACGAACAAAGATTTTGCGGCGCCAGACGGTGAACGGCCGCCGCTGCTGGTGAAGAGTCACGGCGGACCAACATCCGCAGCCGTCGCTGTGCTCGCCCTCGGCATTCAGTATTGGACCAGCCGGGGGATCGCCGTGCTGGATGTGAATTACGGCGGCAGCACTGGCTACGGCAGCGCGTACCGCCGACGGCTGAACGGCACGTGGGGCATCGTTGACGTCGATGACTGCGTGAACGGCGCGCAATTCCTGGTGCAGGCCGCACGCGTGGATGGCAACCGCTTGACGATTGACGGCGGCAGCGCGGGCGGCTACACGACGCTGTGCGCGCTGACGTTTCGCGGCGTCTTTAAAGCGGGCGCCAGCTACTACGGAGTCAGCGACCTGGAAGCCCTGGAACTGGACACGCATAAGTTCGAGTCACGCTACTCAGACTCGCTCATCGGTCCGTATCCCGAGCGCCGCGATCTTTACCTCGAGCGGTCGCCGGTGCATTTCGCGGATCAGCTCTCCTGTCCGGTGATCTTCTTTCAGGGTTTGGAAGACAAGATCGTTCTGCCGAACCAGGCCGAGATGATGGTCGAGGCGCTGCGCAAAAAGAAAGTCCCCGTCGCCTATGTCGCGTTCGAAGGCGAGCAGCACGGTTTTCGCCGCGCTGAGAACATCAAAAGATCGCTGGACGGCGAGTTGTACTTTTACTCACGCGTATTTGGATTTGAACTGGCGGACGAAGTCGAGCCGGTGGAGATCGAAAACCTGCCGGAAACACCTGCTACCGCTCCTCTTCCTTTGGGAGAGGTTGGATGAGGGTGCGTAGCATAGCCCACGGTTGATCCCACATCGAGACATCAACAGCTGAACAAAGAAATAGGCCGCGTGGAGAACGAATCTTCACGCGGCCTTGTTATTGGCAGTGAGCGTTACTACTTACTGCTCACCGCCCACTGCTCACCGCCCACTGCCTTACGGCAGCGCCTCTACGATGATGTAGAAGCGGAACTGGCCAGTCTTTTCGATACCGAGCTTGAAGTTGATCAGTATCGATTGAGTTGTCCCACTCGTTGTTAGCGGGTTGCCCATCGTAATCGTGCCCGACGAAAGCGTGGAGTTATAGCCACCGCCGATAGTTGGATTCGAAGGTGTCTCCAACGTCGTCGCCTGAACGTTGACATTGCATGGAGGCGAGCCCGCCCCGCCGGCCGTACACGTCACCGGGTCGTTAACCGGACCGATGCTCGACTCAATGCTGGACGTCAGTGCCCGCACATCTGCAGTGGGACCAGGCGGCTGTATCGCCGTACTCACATCCACGATGCGATAGCGCAGGCGCGTTACCGGAGCTCCCGTGTTATTGGTTACCCGATAGCGAAGCGTCATCGTGCCGAAGGTGACTGGAGTTATTCCCGAGGTGGTGTCGCGGCTGCGGTTTGGAACTGCCGAGGAGGGCTTCGTGCTATCCAGCAGGACCATGTCAATGCCGCCGGTACCCGGATTATTTACGTTGTCACGCCGAATGGGCGAGAAACGGTTCTCAGGACCCGGAGCGCCCAGCCGGCCGGTAGCGGCTGATCCGAGCGTGTCTGCCAGCCAGAAGTCAGCCAGGTTGTTGTTGGTGTCCTTCGGAATTCCCGGCACCGTGCAGGGTGGGTTTGCACCCTGTTGCCAATCGCACATCTTACGGAAGTAGCTGTGCTCGAGCGTCGCATTGCCCGCAATCGGCGTTAACGTATCGGCTTCGCGCAACAGGTTGCAAGTGCCACCTGTATTAAGACCGAAGCCCACCGCATCCTGCCGGTTCGCTGACGAGATAAGGGTTAAATTCGAAGTCGAGAACAGCCCAACGTTGGCGTCGGTCTCGATATCGGCAGTGAGTACCAGGTCGAAGGCAGCGGCGCCTGTCAGGCTGTAAGCCGAGCCAACGAACAGGTAGTGGCCTCGCGCCGGAATCACCGTCGTATTGCTGCCAGGCGCACCGGGAACCGCCCCGATCAAAACCGGCTGGGCATTGCAGTCCGCACCCATCTTAAACAGACCATAGCCGCTGATGTCCTTCGGCGCGTTCGAGTTATTGTACAACTCGACGAAGTCGTCGCCCGCGCCGTTCGGTCCGGACGTACGCAACTCAGAAATCAGCAGCGTGCCCGACGTGTTACCTGTGATCGTGCCGGTCGCGGTGCCGTTCACAATAGTCCCGTTCACGGGACTGCTCAACGTTACGGTGAATGTCTCGCCATCATCGGCCACCGCGTCACCGCAGACGGGAACGTTGATGGTCTTGACCTGCTCACCGACACTGAAGGTTACCGTGCCGCTGCTCGATGTGTAGTCTCCGGTTCCGCCCGGCGGGCATGTGCCTGACAAAGCGGTGCCGTTGTTCGTTTGGAAGTTCACCGTCACGCCGCCGGCAGGCGCCGGGGAATTCAGGCTCACCGTGAACACCATGTCGATAGTGGCCGGGCTCACCGGTTCAATCGAGCTGGCATCGTTGATCCTGATCTCAGTCGCCACCTGAATGTTGACCACGTCAGTGTCGCTCAGCGCACCACCACTGCCGGTGTTGCCAAGGTCGTTGGATGTGATCGTCAACGTGGCCGGACCGCTGAAGCCCAGGTTCGGAGTGTACGTCAACCCGTTCAGCGCCGCGTTGATGTCCGTCAAAGTGCCCCGGAAAGTCATCGTCGCGTCGGCCGTGCCGTCGCCCGCGCCCGTGCCGTTCGCGTCGCTGAAGCTAAAGCTTAGGCCCGAAATGCCGCTGAGGGTCAGTGTGCCGTTGGTGGCCGTCAGAGTCACCTGAACCGTATTGGCTCCCGCATCGGCATCGGCCACCGAGATCTGGTTGCCGTTGCCGCTCGAGAACGTGAGCGGCGTGTTCGACGCCGTGCCCTGCGGGCCCGGCACCGTGTTGACCGGCGCGTCGTTCCCCGCGGTCACCGTAATCGTGAACGATTGCGGCGCGCTTTGATTGACGTTGGGCGGCGTATTGCTGCCGGTGTCCGTAGCCACCACATCGAACGTCGCCGTGCCGCTGCTGTCGCCGGTCGCGGTGTAAGTCAGCGTTCCGGCATTGTCGATGGCCGGAGTTCCGCTGAACGTCAGGCCGCCCGTCGAACCGGTTTGCGTCAACGTGTAACCGACTAACGTCTGTGTACTCTCGTCAGTCGCCGTGACCGGGCCCGGTTGGAAGTTGCTCGCGAAGCTGGGCACGCTTTGCGCGCCTGCATCCTCGGCCACTGTCGGACCTGCCGCGAGGGTAAAGGTCGGCGCGTCGTCAACCGCGTTCACGGTAATGGTGAACGTTTGCGGCGCGGAGGTGTCAGTGCCACCGCCGTTGTCACTCAAGGTCACGCTGAAGCTCGCCGTGCCGTTCGTGTCGGCGTTTGTGGTGTAGGTTAGATCGCCGGTCGAGGTACTAATCGCCGGGCCGCTCGCGAACGAGAGATTGCCCGTCGTGCCTGTCGGCGTGATGTTAAAGGTCAACGTCTGGCTTTCGCCCGGACCAGCCGAGATGCTGGTGGCAAAGCTGTTGACCGTCTGCGCCCCGGCGTCCTCATTCACTGTCGGTGGATTGCCGGCGATGGTGAATGATGGCGGATCGTTGACCGCCGTCACGTTGAAGCTGACGGTGGCGTTGCCCGTCTTGGGATCTGACACGAGGTTAGTCGTGCCATCGTCCGTGACTGTATAGGTAAAGCCGGCCGGGCCGGAGTAGTCGGCTGTCGGCGTGAACTCCACGTTGGTGCCGTTGATCCCGACCAAGCCGCCCGTCGGACTGCTCACCGCGGTGATGTTCAGGTTTTGACCGCTTTCATTCGCCGCACCCTTGTTGGTGTCATTAGCGAGCAGGGTCGCGAACGGAATGACATACGTACCTGAGTCTTCCGCTACATCCGGAATCGTGTCGTTTGTCGGTACCGGCGCATCGTTGACCTCAGTCACCGTCACGTCAAAGGTGTCCACTGCCGTCCGGCCATTCGTCGCCGTCACGGTCACCGTGATCGTGGCCGTGCCGTCCGCCGGAGTATTGGCGTCCGGCGCCGGGGTGATGGCCAGGTTACGAGTTCCACCGGAACCCGTGATCACCAGATTGGCGTTCGGAATCAAAGTGGTGTTGCCCGAGGTGGCCGCCACCGTGGCAATCAAGGCCCCGGTGTCGTCGCCAAGATTGAAGTTGAAGTTGAACGGCGTGTCTTCAGCCGTCGTCTTGTTGGTGATGTCTTCAACCGATGGATGCAGCTCGAAGGCGCCGATATCCACGGTTTGTATCGTGTCCGCATCAGCCGAGTCAGCCGTGCGCGGATAGCCCACTCCCCGCTGATCGACCGGCAGAGTTTCGGCGACGTTCGTATCGCCGTCGAGATCGAACGTGTCGACCGGCAAATTGGCATTATTGCCTGCCTCGACCGCCGGGCCACTGGCCACCAAGGCGTGCGTCGCCGTTAGGCCGCCGTTGTTCGCGAGCATTGTATTGAGCACGGTCGTAATAACAATCGTGCCAACCCCTGCGTTGCCCACGATGTTACCGTTCGTGCCGTGGGTCAGGCCGCCGGACGTCGCGGCATCGCCAACCAGGTTGTTGGAACCCGTGACCACGCCCTCGATATCGTTCGGCGTAGTCGTGCCGCTGCCCTTGAAGTTGCCTGCCACGATCGTGTTGTGGAGCGTGACTGTTCCCGCCTGCTGGCGTACGCCGCCGGCGCCGCCACCGCTAACGTCGTCATTGTCGCCGTGGTTGCCGGTGATGGTGCTGTTGATGATCGTCACCGTGCCGCCCAGCACATCCACGCCACCGCCGAAGCCGTTGGCGTTGTTGCTGCTGACCGTCGTATTGATCAGCGTCAGGCTAGTGGCTGTCGCGGTGTTTTGGACACCGCCGCCGTCTGAAGTCGCTGTGTTGCTAAAGACGGTGGAGTTGACGAGGCTCAGCGTGCCGTTGTTGAGCACACCGGCGCCGTTCGCGGCATTGCCCCCGGTAATGCTGAGACCAATGATGCTAACTGTCCGGCCCGCGTTGATATTGAACACCCCACTCGCGCCGTTACCGCTGACGGTGATGCTTTCGCCGCTGCTGTTCTTGATGTTGGCATTCTTGGCGGCCATCAGCGCACCCGTGGTCAGGGTGATAGTGTGCGGACCTGTCCCTGGATCGATGTTGAAGGTGATGTTGTTGTTCGGCGCTGTGCAAACGGTTGCCAGAGCCTCACGCAAGCTGCCCATCCCGGAGTCGTTCGTGTTGATGACCACCGGGTTTTGCGTGCAGGCATTGATCACCTGCGTGGTATTGCCGTTGCTCGGATCGAAGTTCCCGTCGCCACCGTAGTTGACGTTGATGGTATGCGGCGAGCCGGCCGAAGTCAGAGTCGAAGTAGTACACGTCGCCTGGCTGCTGCCATTCAATGTTTGAATGGAAGTAGCGCCCTCGTTACACGTGATCGGCGTTGCGCCGTTCAGGAATTGAACCGTCCCGGTCGGAATAGTTCCAAGCGGCGGGGCAAACGGCAAGCCGTTCGGCGCTACCGTGGCGGTGAAGGTGACTGGATCTCCCTCATCAGTCGGCGAGCCGCTGGTCATGACCGTTGTCGTCGTTCCGTATAGATCGATCCGCGTGGCGGTCTTGTCTGCCGCGCCGGGTAGCGTAACTTCGGTGTCGTCTGTAAACACATTCGCGAAGTTCGATCCCGACACTGTTCCCTGGTTCTCAACCCGCGGCGGACTGAGTAGGCTCAGGTTCGGCGGATTGTCCACGGTGACCTGGAACGTAATGGTCACGCTTCCGCCCGCGGGCAACGTGCCTATGTTGGCCGTGATTGTTTCGCCGGACATCGGCGCAGGCGCCGCGGTCGCGCTTCGAGTCGCGAGTTTGGAGAGCGCTGCATAATGGGCTCTAAGTCCCGTTTCCGCGTCGCTCTTCGTGTCTCGGGTTTCGAGTTTCGAGCTGAGCGCGTGGTGAGCTCTGATTTCTGATTTCTGGTCGCTGACTTCTGACCTTTGCCTGGTGACTTCAGCCGAATGCGCCAACGCGGTGGGCGCAATGCGCGCGCCGGTTTCGCTGGCTGAACTGGTCAAAGCCGACGCGATCAGGAAGATTGCGTTGGAAGTGCTCACTTCGCGCGTATTCGCGGCGGCAATGAGCGATGACGTGACGGTGTTCTCTAAAGCACCGTTCGACACGAGATATTGTTGCGGTTCCGGTCGCAGCAGATTGTTGAAGACATTACTCGGCTGCGTACACGCGCCAGCCTGCGGAGTCAGCGTCCCGGCGGTTGAGACCTGCGCCGCCGTCGTGGTCGTCACGGCGACGCCGTTCGGCGGGCTGTTGGCGGTAGCCAGGCCAGCCGCGTTGGTCTGCCGGAGGAAGTAGGTCGCGGATTGCAACTGTCGTACGCGAATCTTTGTACCGTCGCCCACCTGACCGGAGATGTTGTTCATCTCGTTGCCGGAGATATCGGCGCAGACGGTGCCCGTTGCGCCGGGATCGTTGTCGTTATACGAGACGATGATGGCGCGGCCATCGTCCATGTCCCTGATGATGTTGCTCGTAATCGTGACGTTCGTCGCCTTGTTATCAATGTCGCCGCCGCCGGTGATGCCAATGTTTGTCGCAACCCCGGTCTGGGTGGCGACCTCCTGCACGGTGTTGCCGCTGATGAGGAAATTCCCTGCGCCAGTGCTGTTTTGCGATTCCATCTGAACGCGGATGCCATTGCCGATGGCCGAGCCGGACCCGACGACGGCGGGGGTGCCTACGGTATTGTTGAGGAATTTGCCGTTGATGGTGCCGGTGCTGGAGGCGTTGATAAACGAGTTCAGGCCGTGCGAGCGGTTGCCCGTCAAGCCGTTGCTCTGGATGATGAAGTCCAGGTTGCCGGCGTTGGCAACGCCGGCCTCGATGCCGACGTTGTTGTTGGTGAACGTCGCGCCGGACACGTTACAGACCACCAGGCTGGCGAGGCCGGAATGGTCGCACTGGATGCCGCTGGCGGTGTTGGGTGCCGCGCCGGTGAAGGTGCCACTCGTGACGTTGAGCTTCATGTTGGCCGTGCTGCCCACCCCTACGTTGAAGGTTACGAGATTGGCGAGGGCCGCCGCGCCGTTGGAAGAGATGGTGTTGCCCGACATGTCGAAACTGGTCAGGGCGGTGGCGTTGTTGTTGGTGACTTGCAACTGACCCTCTTGGTTGTTGGTGAGGATGCTGTTGATGATGCTCGTCGGGTTCGCGCCGGCCGAGTTGGTGCCCACGACGTTGTAGAGAATCACGCCTCCCTCTTCGGGGTTCGAGACGGTATTGTCGCCGTTGGCGGTGATGTTGCAGGTGTCGAGCTGGAAGCCGTTGATGTTGGTCGTCGAGTCGGGCACGCCGACGCCGGAGACGTTGCCGCCGAGGATCCCGCTGTGGTTGTTGCCGCTGATGTTGACGCGGGTCAGGCGGAAATTGGTCGCGTTGACAACGCGGACGCCGGGCGTGCCGGTCGCTTCGGAGGCACCCGTCTTGCCGGAGATCGAACCACCGGTGCAAGTGGCCGCCGAGGTGCAAGCTGAGCCGGTGCCCAGAACGGCGAACGTGCCGTTGGTGTCGCGCACGGTGATGCCGGGCGTAGTTCCGCCCGCCGAGACGACCTTCGTTAACGAGACGCCGAGCGTGGTTAGCGCGCCGGGACCGTCAATGCTGACGGCGGCGCCGCTGGTGGAATCAACGGTGCCGGAGGCGACGTTCAGCGTGCCGTCGAAGTTCGTGGCGGCGAGGCCGCCGGCGGTGTTGGTGAAGATGCTGATCGCACCCAGCGAGTAGGTCGCGCTGCTCGAGCCGTTGGTAATCGTAACGGCCTGGTTGGTCATGCGCGAACCAGACGTTCCCATCGTCATGCCATTCGAAAACGTGACGTTGCCATTAACATTGTTGAGGTTGACGCCGGTACTTGAAGCGCCTCCGGTTATCGTTCCGGTCTGAAAGGTTATTGTGTTGCCGCTAGTACCATCGATATTGATAACGCGCTGAGCGTTATTCTGTGTAATCGAACCGCTGTAAGTAATAGTGGGGTTCCCGGGTATGCTACCGACATTGAACGCCGGGCTGCCGCTCGGACTCGTGATTGTTGTGTTAGTTCCGAAGGTGAAAGTACCTCCGCAACTGTCGATGAAGTCCAGGTGTGCATTTCCGCCATTCAGCGTCGTTGTCCCGCCACCGCTGCTGAAATTGTAGGTGCCGTCGGCATTGTCGAAAAGAATGCCGGTGCCGAGCGTGGCTGAAAGAGTTCCCGTCTGAAACGTTATCGTGCCTACCCCAAGTGACCCATGATCGATGATACTCACCATTCCAGCGGCTAAACCCTGCGTGATGTGGCCACTATAGGTGATCGTCGCGGTGCCCCCTGAAACCAGGAACGTTACACCGCCGGAAGTTCCCGTAAGCTGACCCGTGCCAAAATTCGAGGTACCGGTAACTGCCGTCAGATTGACTCCATTTGCGCCGCCGCTTGAGTTGATCGCCAAAAAGTTCGCGTTGAGCGCGATGTTGGACGCGACAATCGCTGGGCCGCCCGCGGTCGTATTAGTTATGGAACCCGTCGCGGTGGTAACGTTGATGGTTCCGCCACCGGTGGCACTCAAGGCTGTGCCGTTATTTCGTGTGATGCTTAACGAATTAAAGGTGAGCGTAGCGCCCGCCGCGCCTACCCAATTAACGCCAGCAATGCCGGCGGCCGTGGTGGTAGCGCTGGTCGCTGCCTGAAAGTTAATCACGTTCGTACCGCCAGGCGCGCTGACTGAGATCGCGCTGCCAGCGCTGCTCAAAGTCGCCGCGCCCGTGACCGTAACATTGCCGCCTCCGGCCCCGTGCAGGAAAGCTTCGTTGGCGCCTCCCGAGATTCCCAGCGTTCCAAACGTCCGTGTGCCCCCCGAATTGTTTTGGAACGAAATGCCATTTGTTCCTCCCGTAACGGAGGTATTACCGAAGTTGAGATCAGCCGGCGTGGTGCCGATGAGAATGCCTTGGGTTGTGCTGCCCGAAACCGTGGTCGAGCCGAACGAGAACGAGCCAGCTCCTGCGCCGTCGGAATCCGTGACGCCGGACAGACTAATGCCCTGGGTGGCGCTCGATGTTGTCGTGACACTGACGAATCCGCCGCTGTTTGAGAGCACACCCGTGGTTAGATTTAGAGCTTGCCCGGTGCCATGCAGCAAAACGTCCGGCGCACCGCTGTTGCCAACCACAAGTGTGCCGAAAGTGCTTCCTGAGATCTTGGTCCCAGTACCGACGTTACCAACCCTAAAACCGCGCAGTGTGTTACCCGAATTCAGAGTGATTCCGTTGACGTTCGCTCCAGTAATATTGACGAATGTGCCGTTGCCGGCATTCATTACCGGCAGCTGATCCGTGCCGCTCGCCGCTGGGAATCCGGTTAAGCTCGCAAGGCTCGCAGTCGCATCCTGGCCAATAAACTTCTGCCCGTTCCGAAGCGTAGCTGGACCCGCGTGGTCCGTCGCACTCTCATAGACGAAAATCCAATCATTGTCTCCGGGCTGTCCCGGTCCACCCAGGTTCGCGGCAGTGAAAGCTGCCAGCGACACAAACGGATGGGAGAAACGTCCGTCACACGGCGCGCCGGGACAGGCTCCTGCATTGTTGTTGATGAACCAGATTTCGTTAGCGACGGTAATCGTTACAGTTTCAGTAGCCGTTCCGGGGCCCACAGTTGAATGCGCGGTGTAAGTGAACGTGTCCGTTCCCGAGAAGCCGACGGGCGGGTCGTAGGTGAAGCTGCCGTTGGCGTTAATCACCACGTTATTACAACCAGCGCATTGCGTGCTGGATTTCGTTTCGCCCGTAACTGTCATTCCCGTGTTATCAGTGCCAGCCAGATCGGGATCAAAATCGTTGCCGAGTAGGTCGGTCGGTCCGTCAGGAATTGCAAGCTGCACGTTGCCGATCGCGTTGTACCTGTCACTGACAGCGGCGACCGCCGAACCGCCCACGAGCGAATACGCCGTGTGGGAGTCAATCTGATCGGTGAACACAACGCCAGTGGCATTGTCCGCTGGAAGTGTTCCGTTGTTTTTGATGTTCACCGTGTAGTTGATCGCGCCTCCTGGCACAACCATCGCCGCCGCAGCTAAACCGTCGTCCTTCGTCGCGACGATCGTTGGCAAAAGCGCCGGAGGTTCCGGCGCGGGTTTCGGCACCGGCGCGTTAAGGGACACGTTTTCGGCCGCAGCGTTCTTTGCGGTGTCCTGCTGCCTACCTTCTGCCGCCTGCCGTCTGCTTTCTTGCCTCGGCCCTCTGATCTCTGATCTCTTTTCGGCCGCAGCCAATTGCACAAACGGCATCATGATCATGAGTGCCGAAAGCACCGAGGCGCTGAATACTCGAAGACCGTTGTTTCGGCTTGGAATGGACGGTTGCGTCATTGGGTTAACTCCTGGTGGCAAAAAGGTAATAAGGGCAGGCAAACAAATCGGGAAAATCGAACCGCAAGAGTATTACAAGCGAATCATTTGGTCAATAACATAGTCGAAAAGTTTGCTGACAAGTCTGTTGACGGGTGCGGCGGGCTAATTTGCCGCTGCTGCGCGTGAACAATCCACCTGGCCGGAGCGCCGCCCTCAATGGGCCGATGGTTGAGTTACTCACCACCTAGCGGTACCAGGTGACGATGACAAACCGGTCACCCTGCGTGACCGGCGTGACTTCGTGGGTCAACTCAGAACGAAAAGCGACGAGCATTCCCGCCTCACCGTAAACGTCGTGACGCTTCCCGCTGCGCCAGTCTGAAAAGACCAGCGCGCCACCGCCGTACGTATCCGGTTCCGGCGTCACTGACTGGTGGTTGAGAAAAATGCTGACAGAGATACGACGGGTGCGGTCGGTATCAAGGTTCACAAGGCCGGTGTTCCCATCCTGATGAGCGACAAAGAAATCGCCGACGCGGTAGCGCAGGAATTGCGGCTCTTCGAAGTTGGTTAGCTTGATGCCAAAGTGCTCGGCGATTGGCTCGCGCAGATCTTCGAGACGGCGCGCAACGAACGACGCGCTCGCGGGCGAAATGGAAACCTGCCGGACGCGCCGCACGCGTTCATCAATTGCTGCTTCGCCTTTGCCGTACGTCAGTGCCGGCGCCGGCGTGCAGCTCCGCATCTCCGCAATCAACTCGCGGGAGGTCGCGACGTCGAAGAAATTCTTGAGGATGAAAAGGTCGAAGAAGGATTCGTCCACAGATTACAGGGATCACTGCTTACTGCTTACTGCTCGCTGCCCACTGCCCACTGGTCACTGCCCACTGCCCACTGCCCACTGCTCGCTGCCCACTGCTCACTGATTCCCCGGTGTCGGACTCGCTTGCTCTCGCAGTTTCCGCCGCCGCTCTTTCAATTTCTTTTCGGCTTCGAGATCAATCAACAGAACGTGATTGAGATTTCCGCCCTGGCCGCCTGTGAAGACGCGGACTTCGAAATCTACACATTTGAGCTTCTTCGACTGATGATCAAGCCCTGCCTGGGCCTCCCATTGGGGCGGCGCGGGAAGCTGAAGGTCTTCGCCGAGTTTCTCTATGAACTTGTCGACATGGGAGTATTCCGGCCCGTTGTAATGGAACGTGTAGTTCTGGACCTTGCCATCAAAGAGTATCAAGGTAATGTGGCTCATTCCGGCGAACTTCTCTTTCACCTCGTACTTTGCGGGCCTGATCTGAAAGGTCGAAATGCCGAATTTATTTGGTGGTCCGGAGACGGTGGCATTCAGTTCCGCGTCCTGTGGGCTTCCCGGGAAAAGAGCGAGCACTTCGGCCGGGGTCATTCCAAGTCGAAGCCCCTCGATGGCCGGAGCTTGCGATAAATTCAGAGTGCAGGCTGATTTCTCCTCGGCAGTGCTGGAGATCGCAGGACTTGTAGCCTGAGTAGCGGGCGTCGTTTCAGGCCGCTGCGCAGGCGAGCTAGCCGACTGAGATGGAGAGCAGGAAATTGAAAGAGCAACGAAAGCTAAAATGAAATGGAGAACTTTCATGACCCAGGTATGATGCCATGAGAGTGAGGGATGGTGCCACCCACGTGTTGTTCATGGAGTGCGGCGACTTGTCGCCGCTCACGCGGGATCCCTGCTTTGGAGTGCCGATAGCGCTGACAAGTCAGCGCACTCCAAAATAAAACCGCCGGCACGATCTCTCGAGCGCACCGGCGGATTGTTCTTTTCTGTCTGCTTACTGCCTGCTGGTTCTACGGTCGTTGCGGGAAAACCCCCTGCAGCGCGATGCAGAAGCTCAACGTCAGGTACGGTTGCATGTTGTTATGCGGCAGGCCGCCGCCCGCTATGGCCAGCGACTGAAAGTTCATGGGCTGCAGACCCGATAGATTGGTCTGGTACGGAGTGCCTCCTGAAGCTTTCGAAGGCACTACGCTCGCGGTCAACGAACCCTGCGTGGCGTCTTCGTTCGACCCACTGAGGCTGTGCGTGTGCACCGGTATCTCAGAGACGAGCAGCGTAATACTCTCGACGCCAGACATCTCGCCTAGATCGCGTAACGAGAGTCCCTGGCCTTGACCCGGCTGCATGGGCGCAGCCCCCTGCAAATCAGGCAGAGCAAATGTTGATTTGCCGTCGCCGCCATATGTGGTTCCCAAAAGCGAAAACAGCGCCGTGTTCTGGGAAAGCGGCATCAACTGCCCCTGGCAGAAAGCCCAACCCCTGGGTGCAAAGTTAAACGGGAAAATGCGAATTTCAGCAACAAATGGATCGGCCATTTATCTCCTCCTTACGTTTGGCTCGGGAACACCCCGAAAAGCGAGATGATGAAGTTGATGCAAAGGAACGGCTGCGTATTCTCGTGAGGTTGGCTTCCGCCGATAGGCGCAATAGCCTGCGCGCTAAACGGGACGTTGGCCGTTTCCGGGGCATACATCGTAATCACCGTAGTGGAGGCGAGGAAGTTGCCACTGGGCGTCGCCTGTGTGCCGTTGCCGGTGCTGCCAAGCAGCGGGTGCGAATGAGACGGTATCTGCTGCGTTGTGAGCGTCTCCTGCTCAGTGCCAGCCATTTCAGCAAGCTGGTAGGTAGTGCCGTCCGGCCCTGTGCCCATGTGCATGGGGACGCGGCTGGCAAGATTCGGCAGATTGAACGTCTCCTGCCCATCGCCGCCGTAGGTCGTGCCTATGAGCGTGAACAGCGCATCGTTCTCAGAGATCGGCAAGGTCTGACCCTCGCAGAACATCCAACCATTCGGAGCAAAGTTGCCCCCGAACATCCTGATTTCTCCAATGTATGGTTCTGGCATGCGTCCTCCTTACTAATTCTGCGACGGGAATATACCCTGCAGCGCGATGATGAAATTGAGCACCAGGTAAGGCATCATGTTGTTGTGGGCCTGGCTGCCTCCGACGCTGCTCACCGCGCCGGGGACGGACACGTCAGCCCCGGCCGCCGCGTAGGGCTTGCCGGGTTCGGCTCCAAATACGGAATTACCGACGATGAGGGCGTTCCCGGTTGTGTTCGACGACTGCAAGACATGCGTGTGCGTCGGTAGCTGCTGGATGTTCACCGTCACCGCAGTCGAGCCGGCCGCTTCACCGAGCGTGTGCCCGTTTCCAAAACTTATGGGCACCCGGCCGCGCAGATTCGGCAGCGCGAAAGTCGTTTGCCCGTTGCCGCCATAGGTCGTGCCGAGCAAGGAAAACAATGCCTGGTTTTGATTGATGGGAAGGAACTGCCCATTACAGAGAGCCCATCCCTTCGGCGGAAAGTTGAAACTCACAATTTTGATTTCAGAGAGAAATGGTTCTGACATGTTCTTTTACTCCCATCGAGAAGTCGGAATTATTCCACACGAGGCGGGAAAGACTGGCCGTCCGGGGGAAAAAGCCGCGAAACTCGGAAAGATCAAAAGCCGGAAACTGCTGGTTTGAAATCTGAAGCGGCGCGCATTCTATGCGTAAGCCTTCAAGATTGCAAGTACATTTTTTGCAAAGAACGGCGAAACCCGCATGTGAGGACGATTAAGGAAAGAGACTTTGGTTTTGGCCGGGGATGTGTGTAATCTGCCTAGACCGTGGAAGTGACGCCGTTTCATTACACACTGACAGGAGGTGAAAGTTTGACGCTTCGCCCGGTCAGTGCTGTTGACGACGAATTCTTACTCTCAGTTTACGACAGCACCCGCGCCGAAGAACTCGGTCAAGTGCAGTGGGAGGAAGGTCAACGCGAAGCATTTCTCACTTGGCAGTTCGAGATGCAACGGCGCGAATACGACGCGCGCTTTCCCGACGCTGAGTACAGCGTGATTCTGATCGATGATCAGCCTGCGGGACGAATTTGGATCGGTCGCACCGATGAAGAGATTCGTTTGCTGGACATCGCCATTCTTTCCGCGTTTCAAAATCGCGGCGCCGGAACCATCCTGCTGCGAAAGCTAATCGATGAAGCAATGGTGACCGGCAAGCGTCTACGTCACATGGTCTTTGTGCTGAATAACAACGCGCATCGATTTTACGAGCGATTAGGGTTTGTGGAGATTGATGATGTGGGCGGATACAAGCACATGGAGTTTAAGGCAAGTAATGAGTGATGAGTGATGAGTGATGAGTGATGGGTGATGAGTGATGAGTGAGCTCGCTCTTACGACGAAGCTTTTCGTTTTTCGACCGACACGCGAAGTCCGCCGACCACTTGTCCAACCTCGCCAGCCATAGACATTATTTCCGTGAAGTGAGGCTGAGTGATGTAGTTTGCGTCCAGGGCAACATAGAGCTGTGAACGGAGTTCAGCACATGAGCCTTTCGCGATGGATAGAAACTGGTGGAACTCCGAAGGCCGACCCCGTTCAAAGCCTTCGGCAATGTTTGACATTATCGAGACGGCAGATCTTCTTATCTGGTCCTTCAAACCAAAGTCGCGAGAGAATGCTGGGAGATTCGTAATCTTGTAAATCTCTCGGGTAAGGTGCCGTGCCTTTTGCCACGCAATGAAGTCCTCGAATTTTTCAATTTTCGTCGCCATGGTTCCTCCTTTGGGATTAGGTTGAATTGGCCTCATCACTCATAACTCATAACTCATAACTCATCACTCGTTTTCACTCATCACTCGTTTTCCTTGTAGTAATTGAATACTGCCTCGTATCGAATGCCCTTCGCGTCGCGGCTAATCGCACCAAGAAAAAGTTCGAACTGGCCCATCGGCTCGTGTCGCAAAAGGTAGGTTTGCGTTGGGAGCAACAAGTTCGGCGGGCCGTCAAAGAACACTGAAAAGCGCTCCATGCCGCTTTGCTCGTTCGGCTCAGGCATGTAGGCTTTGACCTCTGTGAGCGTCAGTTCGAGGTCTCCATCGGTGAAGGGGATTTGAAATTTACTGCCGACGTGTTTCGAGAATTCGTCGTGAGTTAGATCAGCCATACAATGATCAGAATCCAAACCTGGCGGATTCCAGACCCTCTCAAGTGAAACGAAATGTCGGATCGGAAAGCGGCAGCATCCTCTCACAATCGCAATGAATCGCCCAAGCACGTGTCGCGCTTTGCGAATCTGCGCGATGGCGGGCGCCAGCTGGCCGAAGAGCTGAGCTCGGACGCTGATCTGAAAGATCCAATCGTCCTGGCAATTGCGCGCGGTGGCGTTCCGGCTGGTCGCGAAGTCGCCACGTTACTCCGCCTGACTTTCGACATGCTGCTCATCCGGCGACTGCTCGTGCCGCGCGGGCCGGGCTCAGAACTTTGCGCGGTTAGCGTCGGCGGGACGATGGTTATCGACGAGGAAGTCACCATTCCAACGTCACCTTCAACGGCG
This sequence comes from Pyrinomonadaceae bacterium, assembly GCA_049273695.1. Taxonomy (GTDB): domain Bacteria; phylum Acidobacteriota; class Blastocatellia; order Pyrinomonadales; family Pyrinomonadaceae; genus UBA11740. The sequence goes on along the minus strand of JBASRE010000005.1, from coordinate 39,344 downwards.
GTCGAACACTTCCTTGCTGATGCTATGGCAGAGTTCCGTCACCGCCAGGAACTTTTTCGGGCAGGTCGCGCACCGATTGAACTGGCTAATCGCGAGGTTCTGTTGGTGGATTCCGCGGTTCACGGCGGCTCGACGATGAAGATTGCGATTCAGGCGGTCCGCAAACTGAATCCAACGCGAGTTATCGCGGCCGTTCCAGTTGCCTCGCGCGAAGGTTATGCGTTGATTGAGAGTTTAGTTGACCGAGTGGTTTGTCTGGCGCAGCCTGAGCCCTTCGGTCACGCGGGGATGTGGTACAAAGATTTCAGTCGGCCTGCCGATGAAGACATGCACGAGATGTTCGATTCTTAGTCAGCGCGACAGTCTGCAAGAAAGTATTCGGAGGTCGAAGTAGGGAGGGAAACCGTTGAAACGGTTTTCATGAAATTTCTCGGTGCCTTGTCCCACCTCGCTAAAGCGAGGTGGTAATGAAAGAGCTCACCGCCTACTGCTCACTGCCTACTGCCCACCGCCCACTGCTCACCGCCCACTGCTCACCGCCCACTGCTCACCGCCCACTGCTCACCGCCCACTGCTCACTGCTCACCGCCCACTGCTCACTGCTCACCGCCCACTGCTCACCGCCCACTGCTCACCGCCCACTGCCCACTGCCCACCGCCCACTACTCACCGCCCACTGCTCACTGCTCACCGCCCACTGCTCACCGCCCACTGCTCACCGCCCACTGCTCACCGCCCACTGCTCACCGCTCACCGCCCACTGCTCACCGCCCACTGATCCACGGGCTTGTCGGCGACTGTGGCCGGGCCCCCACCCTTATCATCACCGCGCACGACTCCGGATTGATCGGTGAAGAAAGAGCGCTTGCCCGATTTGCCATATTCAAGCGGCGTGGCGACAGCTTCGAAACCGTGCGGATTTGTCGAAATTACGAACCGGTAGCCGTACTTGTCCAACATTTCCTTGCCTAACATTTTGTGCTCGACCAGCTCGTCGATGCTGCCGTAACTTCCGTTGCCCGCTGTCTTTTTGTAATTCTCTTCTCCGTTCGCGATCAGGTGCAGAACGCTGATGGCAATCATCTCGTTCATTTCCGGCGAACCTTCCTTCATCGCCGACATCGTGGCGCTGGTGCCGGCGACCATCGCCAAAATCAGGTTCTTCGGCAGATGCACTTCATGGAGTGAGCCGAGCCCGTCGTGCGAAAGCGTGTAAGTAATCGCTGTCGCTTTTGGACTCAGTTTCATCAGAAAGTCGCGCATCGTTTGATCCATCGACGCCGCCTGCTTCCCAATTTGTTCCTGATAGCCCTCCATCAGCACGGGCGAAACATATATTTCACCCAGAGTTTGCCGCGGCTGCCAGTGCCGTGAGCTGCGGAAAATGTTGTTTGCACCCAGCGTGGTGCGGTTCATGTTTGCATCTGCAACTTTGCGGACGGTTTCCGAATCCGAGAGCACCAGAAAGTTGCCAACGAACGCGTACGAGAAGATACCGGCGTAGTTGACAATCTCAGTGTCGCCGCGGCGCTCATTCTGCGCCAAAAAGTTCGCTTCGCCGATACCCAGACCTTCAAACACACGCGGCATCAGGCGACGCGCCGCTTCTCGATCTCTGATACCGATTAGAACGATCGGCATTGGCTCTGGCCTGTTCTTATCTTTCGGATCGCTGGAAGTCTTCGCCGGCGGTGTCGGCACGCCCATCACGTTCGCCATGTTGGCCTGCTTCAATGATGCGCCGATGGCCAACTCGTTTCCAAGGACCGGCAACAGCTCGTCAGTGATTTTGAACTTCGCCTTCTTTTCGAATTGCGCGAACGCGTCCATGGCATTCTCAGTCGTGACGGATACAGCCAGTTGTCTTGATTGCTTCAGAGTCGCTTCGGCCTGCTTCTTCATTTCACGATAAGTGCTGCCGAAATCAATTGAAGCCGTAACAAACACTTCTGTGTCATCAGGGAGAATGGACGCCGCTTCGGATGCCACGGCCGGTCCCGAGATTAGTTGCGGCACGAACGGTATTGGCAGCGTTTTCGCGCCTTCCTTTTCAATCAGGATCGCGCGCACAGCGAATTCATCGTTGTTGAGCGCGAGCGCGACGCCAATCGCTTCAGGCCATTGTGGCTGTCCCTGGCCCAGCATGCTTAACATGTTGCCGATTTGGTTCGAAGCGACAGTCTGCGCTTGCTGCTCTTTTGTCGGCGTCGGAGTAGGTGATGCCGAAGGTCCGGCCGAGAGCACTGCCGTTACCTTCGGTCCTTGTGCAGTGACCTCCACTGCCACGCCTTCGGTAGTCTTCTGCTGTGAAGCCTCCGCCTCTTCGGCCAGTCTTTGAAGCTCGGCCTCTTTTTGCTCGATGACTTCGCGTTCTTCGTCCGACACGACCGGAGTCGGAGAGGGCTTTGGCGCGTTTCGGTCTTCCAGAGCGACATTGAAAAAAAGAAACAGCGGCTCGGCTGCGAACCGATCGCGCGCCACGCGGAAGTTCTTATCTTCGGAAAGCAGCGCAGTGTCAGGCGGATGCAGCTTCTCGATCTTGAAAGCTCGGTCGCTGATCAAAACGAGCGAGCCCGATTGCGTGAGCACAAAAGGTGAGCGCATTTCGCGCGGTTTCGGTGAAGCGGTTGGTTTCGCCGCCACCGGCGGGGCGGGTTTAGTTTTCGCCTCGGTCGATTTGGCTGCAGGCGCTTCCGAATTCGCGTCAGCTTGCGGAGAACTCTCGGGCGTTGGCTCTTCAACCGGGACCGGCGGCAGGACCGTCGGCAAGAAAGTCTCGAGCTTCGGCGTGAATTTCGCCGCGTCGTCCGCCGATGCGAATTCGAGCGCAGCCATGGTCGAAGGAATGTCACTGCGCACCGGCCACGTCGCAACCATCAATCGCGAACCCGCCAATGGCTCTGCATTGTCTCTGAGAAACTTGAGCAGCGACTGCAGTTGCGGACCTGGATCAGCAAGCTTAACGATCGGATCGACTATCTCGCCCGCGCCTCCCGTCGTCAGAAAAGTCCCGACGTTGCGCACTTCGAGATACATTTTGTAGCTGTCGGTCGAAAGCAACGAGTCGAAGGTTGGCTCCGCCTTGGTGGCGGCTCCCGGCTGGGATGGCGGCGGTGAAGCGGGTTGCTGCTGCGCCCGTAGCGGTGCGGCAAAGATGGCGAGTGCCAGAGCGAAAGAGACGATCGTTGAAGCACGGCGGCGGAAGGAGGAGGAATTCATTAGCGGAACCTCGCGAACGAACATTCGGGACGGAGCATATCAGATCGCGACTGGAGCGCAAGCGTCTCGCTTGCCCGCCTGGCGCGCATGCGTCTTGCTTGCCAGCGCCACAAAAACAGCAACCGGGACGGTTGCGCTCCAGTCATCGCGCTTCACGAAAAGCGCTTGAGAATCGCCAATCCTCAGGCAATGAACAGAGTCCTGATTTCACAGGATTGTTTTCGATGTATCTAACGACACTCACAAAATGTTTTCGGTTTCGAATGTAACGGTCAAACGGCTCATGCTGCCAAAACTGGCCGGTACGCTTGAGTAGTTTGTTTGCTTCATGAGCTGTGAACGACTTTATAGAGTGCGCGATTTGGCTTAACTCGACATTTTCTAGTGGCGTCGCGAGGAAATGGATGTGGTTCGGCATGATTACCCAAGCGGTGAGGCGGTACTTCTTGTCGTGGTGGAAGAGTAAACTGTTCTGAACAAGGTTGGCGACGCGCTCATCTCGTAAGAAGCAACAACCATAGCCCCGATCCAAATAGCGCTCCACGTTTTTGCGAAACCGGATTTTCCCCTGGTCGTCTGTTGCCGAAACTTCGTTGCGCCATTGCTCGACAACTGACGCTGGCAAGGAATCGTAGAGGCGAAACGTGAAAAATTGCGGAATCTGGCCGCCTTCAAAGTGCGGGATATAACCCCGGTTGTACCAGCCAAGATCGGATCGAAATCCCTTCGGCTGAAATCTGTAATCGGTCATCGCTTCTTGACTGGGGCAGCGTCTTCGGTAACTGCGAGGAAAAACAGCAACCGAGACGGTCGCAACCCGCTAGTCGTTGCCGTAACGAATCTCCATCCGGCGAATGCGCGTGCCGGCGGCAATCAGGACCACCGCCGTGACAATCAGCAATCCCGGGACAGAGATATAGGCGGGCGTCGGCTCAACGATGACGGCGAATGGTCCTTCCGAGACCGGCACCGGCACCAGCGAGTTCAAATAATGAATGACGCTGACTTTCTTCAGGACCGGGGGCAGCAGAAAGTTGATCCATTCCCAGCCGTACAGCATCAGTGACGGAATGATTGGATTGCGAAAGAACAAACCGACGACGATGAAGAAAGCGCCGTAGCCGATGCACGCGAGCAGAGTGATTCCGGCGTACGTCAGCAGTTGCGACATACCTGCGCCTTCAAAGAAGAAGCGCATACTCGCGGAATAGAAGTGCGGGAAAAACATCAGCAGCATCGACAAGATTGTGACGCCGACAAACAGCACTGCCGAAGTGACCAGACCGGAAATGTACTTTCCGGTGATCAGAACTTCGCGATGGACCGACGAAAGAAAGTAATAGTGCAGGCTGCGATCGACGATTTCACCGCGGAACAGGTTCATGAAGATCCAGGCGCAGCCGAAGAAGACAACCGTCCGCAGGATGAAGCCGTTGTAGATGAACGAGAAAAGTTTTGGATACTCGCTGAAGTCGAGCCACTCGCGCGCCACCGGCGGCAAGAGCGCGATCATCAACAGCAAGCCAATGGGCATGAGCGCCAGCAGATAAACCAGCACGGCGCGTTTGCCGAAGAAGTTCTTCTTCAGCTCGAGCCGCATAATGGCCGCGATTTGGCGCAACCAGAGGCGCATCGGAACTTGCCCCGTCGTCTTTCGCGCGATTGTTTCTTCGGCTGAACTCATGATTTAGTGGCACAGACTTCAGTCTGTGATTTTCCAATTCCAAGTCGCAACACAGACTGAAGTCTGTGCCACTTCACTGCGATCCAATCAAATATTCGTAAACCGCGCTCAGATCATCATCGACCGGCGCGACAGACTCGACTTCCACTTCGCCTTCCGCGACGACTTCATTCAAAAGCAAATAGAACTTGTCGGGGTCGCGCGTCTTCACAAACAACCCTTGACGATCGTCGTGCACGCGCGCTTCGACCAGGTGGTTGCTGCTGAACATGCGCGCGGCAAGCAGCGCAGGTTTGTTGCAGCGAATCAGGACCTGCATGGGATGCTCAGTGTCCATCTCGTCGCGCACGCCGTGAATTCCGCCTTCGGCCACCACGTAACCGTTGTTCAGTAACACCACGCGGTCTGACATCATGTCCACTTCGTGCAGAATGTGACTCGAAATGATCAAGTGCAGACCTTCCGCCGCCAGTTGCTTGAACAACGCAATCGTTTCCGCGCGCACCATCGGATCGAGACCGTTCAACGGCTCGTCCAGAATCAGGACGGATGGTTGATGCGCGATTGATTGCGCCAGACGCACGCGCTGCCGCATGCCTTTGCTGTAGGCGCCAATCTTTCGATCGCCTGCCGGCATGAGATCGACGCGCTCCAAAGCTTTATTCGTTAAGTCTTCGCTTTCGGTTTTCGAATAACCAGATACGAGCAGAAACGAGCGAATGAACTCGCGGCCCGTCAGCCCGCGCGGAAACGAATCGAATTGCGAGCAGTAACCGACTTTCCGAAACAACTGCTCAGGCCGATCTGTCGGGATGCCCAGCACGTTGACAGAGCCGCGCGTCGGCCGCAGCAAGCCCGTCATCAAGTTCATCAGCGTCGTCTTCCCTGCCCCGTTCGGCCCGACGAGGCTGGTGATGCCGGGCGGAATCGAAAGCGTCACGCGATTCACGCCGAGTATCTCGCCGTAAAACTTCGAGACGTTATCGAAGACAATTTCCGATTTCGAACTAGCACCCCAACCGGGCTGCCCGGCTGGGGACCCCGCTTTGCGGATTTCGGACTTCGGATTTTGTTGTTGCTCAGTCATGCAATCGCTCTAGCTGAATCTAATCAATTCGAAATTCGCATTTCGAAATTCGAAGTCTATTTGACGACTTCGTACGCTTTAACTTTTCGCGACAACAGCGCGAGACATGCCGCGCAAATCAAAAACAGCACCAGCCAACTCGCCCACAACGGTGGCTCAGTCACCAATAACCCCGAGCCCTGGCCGCCGTACTGAACTGTCTGCCGCTGAAACGTGCCAAACAAACCCGCCCAAATGTTCCAAATCAACGCCTGCAAAGAAAAGATGTTTGCCCAACTGGTTTGGAAGATCTCATTAACAATCGCCGCGAACGTGGACGGAATGAAGAACGCTGCGAGCAGCGCCGCACGCGACGCGACGCGCCAACGCACCCATGCCGAGATTGCCTGTGTCATCAACGCCAGCAAAAGAATCCACACGAAACTGCCCATGAAAATCGCGCTCGCGATCGGGATGTTCTGGGTGAACCACGTCCAGCCCTCGAGATAGCTTTGCAGCAGGAACAGGAGCAGCCCGGGAATCCAGCTCATTAACGACAGCAGAATAATGACGATGGACATTTTGCCCACGACGTATTCAGTGCGAGTGAATGGACGGCAAAGATAGAGAGGCAGGGCGTTGTTCGTAAGATCGCGCGAGACCTGTGACGGCCCGATCAGCATCGCCAGGAAAAACCCGAGATAGCCTTGCGGAACGACTACCCAATATTGAAAGAACGCCGCATCGATCGGCAGCAGGTCGCGAACGTTAATCTGCCACATCGCCAGCACATTCACGTTGTGGTGCAGGTAAATCAAGATCGCGCATACCAGCGGCCAGACAAACGACAGAAGGAAGATGCCGGTGAAGATCTTTGAGCGGAACACGTCGCGAAACGCGTGCCGCGTAATGATCAGGAAGCGGCTCCACTCGGGCGACGTCACGCCGGTGTATCGTTTGTATGTGCGTTCAATTACCGCCATGGTTGTTTCGATTGACTCATTGATTCATTGATTCATTGATTCATTGATTCATTGATTCATTGATTCATTGATTCATTGGTTCATTGGTTCATTGATTCATTGGTTCATTGATTCATTGGTTCATTGATTCATTGGTTCATTGATTCATTGATTCATTGATTCATTGATTCATTGGTTCATTAGTTCATTGGTTCATTGATTCATTGATTCATTGATTCATTGATTCATTGATTCATTAGGTTCGATTTAGCAATGAGTCAATGAACCAATGGATCAATGAACCAATGGATCAATTCCTAGCTGCTTCCGTTCTCCATCGCTTTCAGGAAGATGTCTTCGAGCGAATCACGCTTGTAACTCAACCGCCGTATCTGCAAATTGGTTTTCGCGGCGAGCCGATACAGATCGCGCACCTCGGTGCTGTCCTGAAGGATCAACTTCACGCGATGATCGCCCGTCACGGCATACTCGCAGCCAATCTCGCTTACCGCCGCCACAAACGGCTTCAAATCGCCGCGCGTCTCGAGCATCAGAAACTTCTTGTTAGCGCGCCGCTCTTCTTCCAGGTTGCAGTAGACGACCAGTCGTCCATCCTTCAGGATTAAGATCTCTTCGCAGCACTCTTCGACGTCGCGCAGCAGATGCGATGAGAGAACGATGTTGGCCTGGCCGCTGTCGCGAATTTCGCGGATCATCTTGATCATGCGCAGGCGCGCCGGCGGATCGAGACCGTTCGTCGGCTCGTCGAGAAAGATTAGTTTTGGTCCGTGTACGATCGCCTGCGCAAGTTTCGCCAGCTGCTTCATGCCGAGCGAGAACGTATCGACATTGCGATAGCGGGCCTCGCCCAGGCCGACAAAGAAGAGCGCTTCGTGCGCGCGTTCGAGTGCGGCGGCTGGAGGCAACCCCGACAACTCAGCCATGAACCGGACAAAATGGACGCACGACATCTTCGCGATGAACGAGTCGCGCTCAGGCATGTATCCGATCAGGCTCTTAATTTGATTGGCGTCGGCGCGGATGTCGCGCCCAAAAATGTGCGCCGTTCCCGAAGACGGCTCGTGAAAACCGAGGAGCGTGTGAATCAGCGTCGTCTTGCCGGCGCCGTTGGGCCCAAGCAAGCCGATCGCGCGACCACGCAGCTCACCGTTCAGCTCGCGGAGAATCGGCCGGCCACCGAACGTCACCGACAAACTCTGCAGATCAATAACCGGAGGTTCGGCGTTCGCAGTCTGCCTGGGAACGCGATCTTGCCCGCTACCTCGTTGCAGATCACTGGCCGAGAGTTCGGCGTTCGTAGTTTGCAAAGCTGGGTTTGATGTGACTTCGTCTGCCATTCGATTTGAGTGTCCGCAGCGCGCGGACCAGACCGGGACCGTTCAGGAAAAGTAAGAACGAAGTCCAGAATAACCCTACGAACAGCCGGACGAAAAGGTTTCCCCAAGTATCGAGGGCGAAGATCGAGATTCCGAGCGCGATCAGCGTCAGTCCGTTGATGAGAACTTTGCGATCGGGAACGGATCGCGCGGGTATAGTGATCGGCATGATTGGCTCCGTAGAATGAAATGCCAGAAGCCCGAGGAGTCAGGAGACTCCTCGGACCTCTTGACGCGATTAGAGAGTGTTACTTCCCGGTTCCCTTTTCGAGCACGCGATGCAGCTCGAACGCGTTGGGCATTCCGAGCAGCGTCGCTGGACTCAATCCGAAAGGTCCGCCTGCGCTGTTCGCAGCGACTTCGATGTGATCGCCATACGCGTACGCATAAAGCAGGGTTGGCTCCATCGTCGCAGCGATCGCGAGCGCCTTGCTCGGGCCGGAAGGCAAGTTCCTTCCTACGTTAGCGAAAGGCTGCACCATGGGCGCGAGGTTCTGATAGACAAACGCCGAGAAGTTCACGTTACCGTCGGCCGGCAGGCCCGCGGTGAACTTCGCCGAACTCTTCAGCGTCGATCCCGAGTCGTGATACCGCAGCGCCTGCTCGATCAGCGCGCGCGTCGGACCGGCAATCATGTAGCCGTTCACGAAGACGTAGTTCGCTTCGACTCCGAAGTCCTGCGACTTCAGTGTGTAGAACGTGCGGCCACCACTGTCCGCGCGATCCCAGGCCAGACCTTTCTTGCCTTCCTTCGCGGCCTCTTTGTTGATTTCCACGACGACACGCTCGAGCGTCTGTTGCAGGCGGGCCGGGTCGTTAACCTGGATCACCAGCTTCCATGAAGGCGTCGGCAAAATCGGGCCGTCAATCGCGAACGCGTACTCACCGCCCAACGGCGCCGCGAAATCACTGCGCACATTCAGGCCATGCTCACGCTCCAACTTGTCCAGATGCGTTTTGACATCGGGCGAGCCCAGGTTGATCACGCGCAGCAAGTCGTCAACGACCGCTGTCGGATTCTTTATGACAAAGCCGGCTACCAGACTCGCATCGGGCGAGATGTATTCCAGCGAACCCATCGGGCCAGGTTGCGCCAGCCACGAAGTGATGCCTCGGTCGGTCTGGTCGTACGAAAGCACGGCGCGTGTGTGCGTCTTGCCGTTCGTCTGTTTCTGATCCAGCACGAACGAATTCAGATTCGTGACGCCAAGTTCGTTGAGCGTCTGTTCGTGTTTTGCTGCGTTTGCCGGATCTTTGGATTTCGCACTGTGAAGCGGGCCAACTCGCGCCACGACCTTTTCAAGGTCCGCAGCTACGACAATGCCGGCGCCTTCGCGATAGACATCCGCAATGCGGTTGCGGAAAGCGCTGGTCGTGAACGAAGTCTGCGGAGTCGTCGCGACTCGCTGCAACTGATCGAGCTTAGGAGAGCCGACCAGCACGTCGCCATTGATCCAGACGTAAATCTCTTTCTCAATCTTATTGGCCGGGTTGTTCGCGGTCGGCTGGGCCGTACTCGGATCGTCAACCCACTGAATATCCGGTCCCTTCTTGCCTGAGGTGCTCAACTTCTGCACCTGCTCATCGACGAACGCGCGGAAGCCGGCGGGGTTCTTCAACTCGGCCAGAATCAGCGGCTGCGAGGGCTCGCCTTTTTCGTCCATGGCTGCGCCGACGGCAATCTCTTCCCCAAGCTGCTCGCCGAAATCGCGAAGCGCGGCGATGGCGTTGTTCATGCCCGGCTCGCGACGATTCTTAAACCAACTGCTCAGCGCGGGGTTCTGCTGAATCTTCTCTTCGATGATGCGGTTCGACTCGATGATGGTCGCGGCCAGATTCGGAACCGCCGCGTACAGCACCGTGTTCTCAGGCATCATGTCGAGCAGACGTGTCGAGTGACGCACGCCGGGTTGCGCCACGGCGTTCAGCTCTTTGTTCAGCGCCGACAACGCTTCCAGAGTCTGTGAATACTTTGCGGCGTTGCGACTCCAGGCGATCTCGTCTTTGACGGGCACGGTCTGAATCGCGGCACTGGTCGTCGCCTGCTCGCCGGCTTTCAGCACATGCTCTTTGCCGTTGTGATCGAGATTGACTGAGCCCTCGACCACGCTAACGCGCGAACCCTTTGTGCCGGCGTTCGCTGAAAAGATTGTGCCCGTCACGGCGACCAGCGAATCGCCGGTGTCCAGGAACAGACGATCCTTCTGCTTGGCTGCTTCTACAATCACGCTTCCCGAACCAAGATGAATGGTGGTACCGCGCAATGTTTGATTGACTGAGAACTCCGAACGATCCTTCATCTCGATCAAAGTGCCATCGCCGAGCCGCACCGTCGCACTCGCGCCTTTCGCGGTACGAATCACCTGCCCGCGAGCGAGCTTCGCGCCGCTTGTCAGCGGTTGCGTCTTCGCGTCTTCGACGAGATACACGGCGCCGTCAGCGGCCTGCACCGTCGCTTCGATTGAGCCAATCGGCATGTAGCGTTCGATGAACGGCCACGCGACCAGCCCCAGACCAATCACGAGCGTGGCGGCAACTGCCCAACGCAGCACGACTGGATTGAAGCTGTAGCGCGACGCCTTCCGCGTCTGACGCCGGGGCGCAACTGCGGCCGCCACGCGCGCGGTGCGTGCTTCCTTCAAGGCCCTGCGGCACGGAATGCACTCATGCGTGTGATCGACGAGGAGAAGAGCGCGCGCTTCTGACAGCTCGCGGCTCACATAAGCCGGCATCAGCGATTGGAAATCGGCGCAGCTTTCGATGTGCTCAGCGGCGCCCGCCCTGACCGAAGCTTCGCTTGCCGCGACGGCGGACTGCGAAGACATTCGCATCCACACGCGCTCAGCAGCGTCGTTAACCGTTGCCGAATCAATCTGCTCGCCGCGAATCTCGGTCGCGACCTTGTCCAGCATGTTGTCCAGTTCTTTGTTCTTCATAACTTTCACTCCAGGATGAATCCAATTTGTTTCGTGGCGGCGCTTGCCCGCCCGCGACGGCAACGCCGTCGGCTAAACATCCGACGGATGCTTTTGCAAATAACTTCCAATCTCTTTTCTCAAGCGCGTGCGCGCTCGATGCAGTGTCACGCCCACGACCAGCGCCGAAGTGTTCATCATCCGCGCAATCTCGCCGTTGTCGTATCCTTCGAAATAGCGCAGCGCGAACATCTGTCCGGCCGTCGGGCCGAGCTTCGAAACTGCTTCGCGAATCAGCTGCCGCAGCTCGCGATCTTCGTGACTCGCTTCAGGATGGCGCCGCGACACTAATTCGATGGCCGCCGCACCGTTCTCAACGTCGTCGAAGGCAACCGCCTTCGAACGTTTCCGCGCGCGCAGCAGATCCAGCGACGCATTGACTGCCGCTCGCGCAAAATAACTTTCCGGGTTGTCCGGAATCGTCACGCCTTCTGACCCGCGTGCCAACCGCAGGAAAACCGTCTGCAAGACGTCTTCAGCATCAGCCGCGCTACCCGTGACCCGGTGGGCCGCGCGAAACACGCGGTCGTGATGCTGCTGAAAGAGTGTCTCGAGAGAACTGTTGGCTTCTGCCGACATGGTTTTCATGGCCGCGGGACCCGGCGTCCCTGTGCGACCTCCGAATACCGAATTATCCGCGTAATCGACGGATGGCGTGGCAGCTTTGATCGGTTTCACAGCGGCTAACATATTTGTAGGAAAATCCCCTTCCGCCGATAAAACGCCGCCTGCCGGCCGTTTATTAACACCCGTACGAACAAAATCGAAGAAAAAGTTGCATTTGAGCGACTTACGGTTACTTTGACCGTACCTGCCGCGATTCATATAGTTATGCGAAGTGACCCTGCTGCTTAACGTCCTGCCCGTCGGCCTGTCGGTTTTCGTCCTTCAGGAAAGCCCGAATGTCTTTGCCCGAATCTGGCAGTACCTCAACCAGCCTTATCGAATTGGTAGCGTAGAGATTGTGGTCACCAGGCTGGTTCAGGGCCTGCTGATTCTGATTGTTGCGATCGCGCTGTCGCGTACGCTCAGCCGTCTGCTCAAGCGCAGTATTGAAAAAAGGGCCTACCTCGATCCTGGTCTCCGCTACACGCTGGGAAGAGTCACGCAGTACCTCATCGTCACGCTTGGCGCGCTGATGGCTCTGAAGGCGGCCTTCAACCTCGATCTAACTTCGATCGCGGTTATCTTCACGGCGCTGTCGGTCGGCATTGGCTTCGGTTTGCAGTACATCGCGGCGGATATCGCGTCGGGGTTCATATTGCTTTTCGAGCGGCCGGTGCGCGTCGGAGATCACATTACTATAGCCGAAGACGAAGGCGACGTTCAGAGTATCAACCTGCGCACCACCATCGTTGTCACTAACGACCGGGTCTCGATCATCGTGCCAAACTCACGGCTGGTAAGCCAACGGTTGATTAATTGGTCGTACGGTGACCCGCGCGTACGAATCTCAATTCCGGTGGGCGTCGCGTATGACTCAGACATTGATCTGATAACGGCGACTCTGCTTAAGGCCGCGGAAGATGTTGATAACGTTTTGAAAGACCCGCCGCCCAAGGTGCAGTTTCTTAAGTTTGGTGATTGGTCACTCGACTTTCGTTTGTTGGTATGGACCAACCGTCCGCGACTGCACCCCCAGATTAAGAGCGACATCAACTACCGCCTCGAAAAACTCTTCCGCGAATCAGGTATAGAGATCCCGTTTCCGCAGACGGAGTTCCGAATGCGCGAAGGCTCGCTGCCTCTGGACACAGGTGACAAGTCAATAACGGACGACCACTCTGGCGAGTGACGTTGCGATGCTTCACGTCTTTGCGTGGGCGCAGACTTTCGGTTGTCAGTTTCCGATCGAAACACAGACTAAAGTCTGTGCCACTGACGCACCTTGCCCGAACTTCTCCGACAAGTTACGCTGTTTGCGTTACTGAGTGACGATTCATTCATTCCATGGCCAGTCCCGCTAAACGAGTCACTTCGCGCAACTCGAGCACCGACAAACGCGCCGCTATTTTGCGCGCGGCCACGCGGGTCTTCGCGCGTAACGGCTACTTCAATTCGAAGGTCGCCGACATCGCCAGCGCCGCAGACGTCGCGGATGGCACGGTTTATCTTTATTTCAAAAGCAAAGAAGAGATCCTGCATTCGATTTTCGATCAGAACATGGCGGAAGCCATCGCGGCCGCGCGCAAACTGATCAAAGAGGTCAGCGACCCGCGTGAGAAACTTAGACGGATCGCTTCCCTGCACCTCGAGAGGCTCGGCGCGGATCGCGATCTCGCCGTGGTGTTTCAGGTGGAGCTACGCGGCTCGACGAAGTTCATGGAAGAGTTTTCCGCCGCCGGCTTTGCTGAGTACCTGGGCTTACTGCACGACATTTTTGAAGAAGGTCAGCGCGCCGGAGTGTTTCGCAAAGGCCTGAACGCAACCATCGGCGCAAAGATTCTGTTCGGCGCACTTGATGAGATGGCCACCAACTGGATTATCTCGCACCGGAACTACAAACTTGAGCCGATGGCGGATGTAGTGATGGATGTTTTTCTAAACGGAGTCAGTGATGGTACGCACGCCTCTGGCGTGCAGCATGCCGGAGGCATGCGTACCAAATGACCGAAACGGTCCTCCAATCAGCCTCTATTCCGCCGCGCGTGCCCCTCACGTCTGATGACCCGGCGACACTTCCTGAAGTTTACGAGCGCCTGGCGCGCGACCATCCGAAACCGAACACGCTGAATTACAAACGCAACGGAGAGTGGCATTCGATCTCAACCGCGAAGATGTTGCAGCGCGCGAAGCACATCTCGCTTGGTCTCTATTCCCTGGGCATCGCCAAAGGCGAACGCGTCGCGCTGCTTTCCGAAAGCTGCGCCGAATGGGTTTTGACGGATCAGGGCTGTCTGTTTGCGGGCGCTATCACAGTCCCAATTTATCCCACGCTGACGCCGCCACAGGCGCAATACATTTTAAAGGACTCAGGCGCGCGAGTTCTGTTTGTTCAGTCGCGAGAAAAATTGACGCAAATGGAGGAAGTCCTGCGCGATTCTCCCGAGATCTCGCATGTCGTGCTGTTCGAAGAGAACGCCGCGGGCCGCGCCAATACGTCGAGCCTCTCCGATCTCGAAAATAGAGGCAGCGACCTGCATCAGCAGAAACCTTCGCTGATTGAGGAACTCGCACGCGGGGCGAAGCCTGAAGATCTGGCGACGATCATTTACACCTCGGGAACGACAGGCGAGCCAAAAGGCGTAATGCTTTCGCACTCGAACATGGTTTCGAATCTGATCGATTCGTCGAATCACTTCGAGTTTGGCGAGAAAGATACGGCGCTTTCCGTGCTGCCTTTGTCGCACGTCTTCGAACGCCAGGCGATGAACATGTACCTGCATCACGGCATGAGCGTGTACTTCGGGCAACTCGACAACCTGGGCGACTACCTGCGCGAAGTTCATCCGACAGTTTTTGTCGGCGTGCCGCGCATTTACGAAAAGATCGTCGAGCGAGTGCAAGACAAAGCAGCTTCCAAAGGGAAGTTGAACGGCGCGATGGCGCTATGGGCGATCGGCGTGGGCCGAGAATGGGCGCAGCACAATTCAGATCGCCGGTCCGTTCCGTTTCCCCTTTCGTTGAAACACAAACTCGCGGACGCAGTGTTATTCAAGAAACTCCGCAACGCGATGGGCGGGCGCATTCGCATTCTGGTTTCCGGCGGCGCAGCGCTGTCGGACGATATCGCGCTCGCCTTTCTCGGCGCGGGTTTGCCGATCGTGCAGGGTTACGGCTTGACGGAAACTTCACCGGTGATCACGGCTGGTCAGCTGCAATACATTCGCGTCGGCACGTCCGGGAAACCCATTCGCAACGTCGAAGTGCGCATTGCCGCCGATGGCGAGATCGAAACGCGCGGGCCGCACGTGATGCAGGGCTACTGGCACAAATCCGAGGAAACACGCGCCGTTATGACCGAAGACGGTTGGTTCAAAACCGGCGACATTGGCTGTCTCGACACGGACGGCTTTCTGACGATTACCGATCGGAAGAAAGAACTGCTGAAAACGTCCGGCGGGAAGTACATCGCGCCGCAAGTTATCGAACAGTTGATCAAAGGCTCGCGGTTTGTGAGCCAGGTAGTGGTCATTGGCGACGGGCGCAAGTTTGCTTCGGCGTTGATCGTTCCGGCTTGGGATCAACTGGATGCCTACGCGAAGCTCAAGGGCCTCGACCTGCGCACGCGCGGCGATTTCTGCCACAGCCCGCGCATCATCGATTTATTCGAACGACAGATTGCCGCGCGCACTGAACAGCTGGCGCAATACGAAAAGATTAAGAAAATTGCTGTGGTTGAGCACGAGTTCACCGTGGAAAGCGGCGAGTTGACGCCCACGCTGAAAGTAAAGCGGCGCGTGATCGATCAGAAGTATCGAAATGTGATAGATCGTCTTTACGAAGATCATTTGAAACAGGAGAATCCGAATGTTTAGGAGCCACCGCCACGCAATTGTCAGGTTGTTCTTTTTCGCCGCTCTGCTTTGCGCGCCGCTGCATTTGTCCTTTGTCGCGCGCGCGCAAACGAAGGCGCCCATCAGTCACGAAACGATGTGGCAGTTGAAGCGCGTTGGCGCGCCGGCGCCGAGCCCTGACGGCAAATGGGTTGTGTTCTCGCTGATCGAACCGGCGTATGACGAAAAGGATCAGGTCTCGGACCTTTGGATCGTTCCCGCGGATGGCAGCGCAAAGCCGCGCCGTTTGACGTTTACCAAGGGCGGCGAGAGCGGCGTCTCCTGGAGTCCCGACAGCAACCGCCTCGCATTCTCAGCCAGACGCGAAGGCGATGAGGTCGCGCAGATTTACATCATCGATGTAGCTGACGGCGGTGAAGCCGTGCGCGTAACTTCACTTTCGACCGGCGCGCGTTCGCCGGAATGGCGACCCGACGGCAAAGCTCTGCTCTTCACCAGTACAGTCTTTCCCGGCGCGGCGGATGACGAAGCCAACAAGAAAATCGCAGCCGAGCGGAAAGCGCAGAAGTATCGCGCACGCGTTTATGAAGGATTTCCGATCAGGAATTGGGACAAATGGCTGGAAGACACTGAAGGACATCTGTTTGTCCAAAACCTGGAGCCGGGTTCCAAAGCCAAAGATCTTTTCGCCGGGACAAAGATAATTGCCGAGCCAGGCTTTTCCGGCTCCGTCACTGATTCCGGCGAAGAGTTCAACGCCGTCTGGACACCGGATGGTGAATCGATCGTGTTCGTAGCGACAACCGTTCGCAACGCGGCGGCATATGCGCCGGTAAACAACGCGCTGTTCAGAATGTCCGCGAAAGGCGGCGAGCCGGTTCGGCTGACGACGGGTCGTGACAGTTTCGCTCGCCCCGCCTTTCGTCCGGACGGTAAAGCGCTGTACGCCATCTCGACCGTCGAATCGAACGGCAAGGTTTACAACCTCGATCGGCTGGCGAAATTCGGCTGGCCGAACCTGGGTGCGCCGGCAATCCTCACAAAGGATTTCGATCGGTCGGTAGGTGCGTTTGCCTTCTCGCCTGACAGTAGATCGATTTATCTGCTGGCTGAAGAAGCCGGCAACGAGAAGCTCTTCACAATGCCTGCTGAGGGCGGCGAAGTTCGTCTGGCGATGGAAATGACGCGTGGGGTCTATACGAACCTGCGCATCCCGCGAAAAGCTGCCTCCACGATCGTGATCGCCAGTTGGGAAAGTGCGATGAATCCGCCGGAGATCTTTCGGCTCGATCTGAATGAGAAGATCCAAAAGCCGCTTACCGAATTCAACGCCGAACGGGTGGCGCAGATCGACTGGCAGCCGCTGCGGCACTTCTGGTTCACCAGTCGTGCGGGCAAACGGATTCACAACATGATTGCTCTGCCGCCGCGATTCGATGCGAAGAAGAAATATCCGCTGCTCGTGCTGATGCACGGCGGCCCGCACACGATGTGGCGCGACAACTGGGGACTACGCTGGAACTATCACATGCTCGCGCGGCCCGGTTACATCGTGTTGCTGACGAACTATTCAGGCTCGACCGGATTTGGTGAAGCGTTCGCGCAAAGCATTCAAGGTGATCCATTGAAGGGTCCGGCGAACGAGATCAACGAAGCAGCCGACGACGCCATCCGTCAATTCTCGTATGTCGATGGAACGCGACAAGCGGCGGCGGGTGCGAGTTACGGCGGACATCTCGCCAACTGGCTGCAAGCGACGACGACTCGCTATAAAACTCTGGTCAGTCACGCCGGTCTGATCAATCTCGAATCACAATGGGGCACGAGCGACACAATTTATCATCGCGAAGTCGGCAGCGGTGGGCCGGTCTGGGAGCAGGGCGCGGTCTGGCGGGAACAGAATCCGATTCGCTTCGCCGCGAACTTCAAGACACCGATTCTGCTTTCGGTCGGCGAGAACGATTTCCGCGTGCCGCTGAATCAGACGCTTGAGAACTGGAGCGTGCTGCAACGCCTGCGCATCCCGAGCAAGCTAATCGTTTGGCCCGACGAAAACCACTGGATTCTCAAAGGCGAAAACAGCAGATTTTTCTATCAGGAAGTTCACGCCTGGCTGAAGAAGTATTTGGGAGCGCCTAACGAACGGATTGCGGAGTAGCTGTCTCGGCCGGGCGGCGCGACTCAACGCGGCCAGCCGCCAATCTTAATCTGAAATGCGTCGAGGATCTTGTCCGCGGCTAGTATGGCGGTCTCTTTCATCACGTGGTCGGAATACACCGCGCTGCGAGTTGACGGACCCGACACACCCACGTTGCCCAGCTTTGTTCCGTATTGCGCGCGGCCCGAGCCTTTAAGCTTCGCCGTGCCGGGTTCATAGATCATGTAAGTCACATAGAGCTGCGCGCTCTGCGCGGAAACGTCCGCGCTGTAATCAGCCCGTTCATTGCGAACCTGCAACCAGACAACATATCTAACTGTCTCTGCTTTGGCCGCCTTCAAACCTTCGCTGCGCGTCATTGGCCGGAGCGCCGGCGTGACCGTCACGTCTTTCGACTCTGCGAGCCGGCGCCCACACGATTCGAGAACTATGTCCGAACTGCGGAATGGCACTCCATCAAAACCAGTGGGAACATCAATGCCGACGAGCAGCTGAAACCGCGCAGGCGGCTTCGGCTTTGCTGGTTCTTCCGTGGGACTTGCAACTGTCGGGGGGGCCGGGACGGGCGACTTAACCCCGCTGCGCCGGCCGGATTGAGCCGCGACAACCGCCGTTGACGCAATCAAAACCGCCAAGAGCAGCATCGTTCGCGCGGAGAGAGTAACCATCTTGCGCGGCATTCTAGCACTTTCCGCATGAGCGCGCGGAGCGCGCGAGAGCATAAAGCCCGGGGCGTAAGCCCCGGGATCGCAGCCAAACGGATTGCCGTAGCCCGCGGAGCGGGCGACAGATCTCAGAATTGCAGTTTCGGCAAGACGACTCAGCGGCATCACGACGTCGATTATAACCAAGTTTCGATAACGGCTGTCGCCCACTCCGTGGGCTGGGCACCTTTAAATCTCGATCCTGGGGCTTACGCCCCAGGCTTTATGCTGTCGCCCGCTTCGCGGGCTGGCGCGACCACGATAACCGCGCTGAAGCGCGGTGTGAATAAGAGTGCAGGCAGCACCCCGGCTCTGAATAAGCAGAAGCTGCACGCTTTCTCCTCGCTAAACGGATCATCTACACTTAATCGCGAATGCCCGAACAATCTTCTCATCAACTAATCGTCACTCGCATGCGCCATCAAGCGCACGAGATTCGCTCGTTTGATTTAATGCCTGCCGGCGCCGAAACGTCGCACGAGATCGCTTTTCGCCCGGGCCAGGTGGCAATTCTTAGTGTCGTTGGGCACGAACCGGCTTATTTTGCCTTCGCGGGCGCGCCGGAGGATCCCGAACTGGAGATTCTCGTTAAGCGGACCATCGGCGCAAGCGTCGCGTTATTCGACCTGGCGGAAGGCGACGCAATTGATCTGCTGGGCGTTGCCGGCAACGGATTCGATTTGGACGCGCAGGTCGGACGTGACGTCGTGTTCGTCGCCATGGGAACTGGCGTGGCGCCGCTGCGCTCAGCGCTGAGACACGTGCTGAACCGTCGTGAAAGATTTGGTCAGTTAGTCGTACTGTACGGCGCGCGCACGCCCGACGAGTTTTGCTATCGAGACGAGATCGACAATTGGGAAAAGGCCGGCGTCGAGTTGCGCCAGGTGATCTCGCGTCCCGACGGACATGATTGGTCGGGACCGACTGGCTATGTGCAGTCGTTGCTCGATCACGTGTTGGCCGATCTGAAATCGCCGGTGGCTTTGGTGTGTGGCTCGCGCGAAATGATCGCGCAGACAAGAGATCGTTTGGAGCAGATGGGATTCCCCCGGGAAGATATCCTGACCAACTACTGAACTCATCCACAGATTACAGAGATAAGAAAGATTGAAGCATTGATTCATTGATCCAGTGAGTCAATGAATCAATGGAACCAATTCCTTTTAAGCTGCGTAATCTGTGGATAATCTTTCTTAGTTTCCGGCCGGCGCTATCTGCGGATTGATCCCGGCTTTCAACTTCGCGCGTCGTTCCTGCTTCGTGCTGTACATCTCTTGATCGGCTTTCTCGATTGCGACGCCCAGTTCATTCAACGAAACAAAGCCCCAGACTCCCACAGACACGGAAACCTTTGCCGGCGCGCTGATCCATTTTTCAGCATTGCTTTCCAGAATCGAATTCAGCGTCTCCATACGCCGGCGCGCTTCCTTCTGATCGAGCTTGAACATCAAGACCATGAATTCGTCCCCGCCCCAACGGAACAGCATGTCGTCGGCGCGAATCAGCGAGCGCACCGCGCGGGCCACGGCGCGAATCGCTTTGTCACCGACGCTGTGACCGAGCGTATCGTTAATCGGCTTCAGATTGTCGATGTCGATGATCGCGACACAGCCATCCACATCCTGCGCTTCGCCACCTTCGCCGCGGCTCAACAGCGAATGGAACGCGTGGCGGTTCAGGGCTTCCGTCAACGGATCCATGCGCGCCGTCATTTCGAGTTGGTCATGCGCGTGCGTTAACTTCGCATTCGTGGCCTCGACTTCGCGCCGCACGCCTTCAAGCAAAACCATGATCGTGCCAAAGCCGAGCAGAATTTCGAGAATCAAATCGAAGATCGATGTGTATTGCAGGTAGCTCGCCGGCACCGTGAATCCCCAAAGCCCTTTGCGCGCGGCGAACACCGGGACGTAATGCAGAAAATCAATCGCCAGCAGAACCAGGGCGGCGAGCATGACGCGCAATCCGGGGCTGCTCTTTACGCTCCCGAACGCCGGCCGCAGCGACAAAGCTGAGAGGGCAAACAACGCGGCGAAAATCGTCGCGTGTACCATGAAGAGGTCATTGAAATCCGCTGACAGAAAAGGGAGAACGGCGGCGACAACTACGGCCGCGCCCGCGACGAAAATCGCGCCCCGGTTCAAACGCGCTCCAGTCGCGTAGTGACGACAGCCCGCGATAAACAAAAGACCGAACGCGTACTCGCCGAGAAAATAACCTGAGAAGAAAAGCTTCTGCCCCGAAGCAACATGAATCCCGGTGAACAGGCTTACCAACGCCAGCGAGAGACACATCCAGGCGGCCGCCCAGTAATTCACGGCGGCGCTTTTGATCGATCCGCGCATTGACACCGTCAACAACGCCACCAGCACGATGCCGACACACTGAATTGCCAAGCCAACGTTTGCGCTCATAGGGGATGTTCCATTCGTGTGAGATACATCCGGAACGGATGCGCGAAGAAGGGAGGCGACCCTGCTCGCCAAGGTGGATTGTACGAAATCGAGGCGGTGGAGGCTAGAGTTTTGTTGAGTGAGGCAGTAGCCCGACCGTCAAAGAGGGCGTCTTGGTTGTTTCAGGCCTAACGGTCGAGCTACTAGCCACCACTTACCGCTGCATTTCACTCAGCAATTTCTTATTCAGGTCCGCATCAATCGTCGCGAGCATGCGGCTTTGGGTCATCGCTGCGGCGCGATCACCAATTTCGAGATAGGCCAGCGCGAGATTGTAGTAGGCCTCGCCATCTTTCGGTCGCAACCGTGCGGCTTCATGATAAGCGTCGATCGCTTCCGTGAATCGGCCGGCGTAAAAATACGCGTCGCCCAGTTTGTTGTGCGCGTCGGCTGAGTTCGGCCGTAACGCCAATGCCCGCTGGTAAGCGCGCATCGCTTCATCATTCCGGCCCTGCTTCACTTTGCAGTAGCCAATCTGGATCCACGTTTCCGCGCGTCGGGGATTGCGATTCGCCGCGGTCTCGAAATAGTTGAGAGCGTTCTCGTAATTCCCCAGCCACATCGAATCGATCCCACCGCGATACCAAAGATCGGCGAGCGCTTCCGGCTGATTGGATCGATTTCTAGATCCAACCTGATCGAACGAGACGAGTGGCCCGGACTGAAGCGACGCCACGCGCGCCGCCCCCAAAGCGAGATTGATGTTTTGGCCGTTGGTAACCTTGACGGTCACGATCCCGATGACCTGTCCGCGCATGTTGAAAAGAGGGCTGCCACTGTTGCCATGCGAAACGGGCGCGGTGATTTGAATGATGCGACCTAACGCGGGGACTTCACGCACGGCGGAAACGATGCCGTCGCTGATCGAACCTTCCAGGCGCAGAGGATTTCCAATGACGAAAACCTGTTCGCCTTCTTCCGGCAGAGTCGTGGAGAGCGGTAACGGCCGCGAACGTTCGGCGGGCAAGTCCACACTCAGCAGCGCCAAGTCGGCCTCATCGTCGATCGCAAACGCGCCGCGAACCGGATACGTTCGCCCTTTCCCTTCGAGCGTGCGAATTTCGACGCGGTGCGCGTTCCGCAGGACGTGCACGTTAGTCACGACCTCATTCGCACGAATGAAGAACCCGCTGCCGCTGATGAGCGGCTCCCCTTTCGAGTCGTAAGTCAAAACGGAAACCACGGAAGGCTTTACGCGACGAACAAGATCGGGAAGGGACTCTGTCTGTGCCGTCGGTGTTCCCCTCTCCGCAAGCGGAGAGGGGTTAGGGGAGAGGTTGTCGCGCGTCGCAACCCCACTCCCATCCCCTCCCCGCACGCGGGAAGGGGCGGAATCCTGCGCCAACACAACGATCGAGCTGGAGACAAACAGAGACAGGACAACTACGAGGCGGGGGAAAGTTCTTTCCAAGGGGAACCTCCTTGCGTAAAACCGAGACTGAATCGGTACGCATGCCTCCCGGCATGCTTGCGCGTTCAAGGCGTGCGTACCCTGACGCCGTTTAACTTTATCGGGGAATAAAACGCTGATCGGGAAGCGTCGAGGCCACAGGGGCAGCAACCTCGCGCGGATAATAGCGCAAGAACCCTTAGTTGAAAAGAAAAATTACTATTCTCGCGTGGGATTTCTTGCGTCCCGCCTGAATCTCTCTAGTTTGGCCCGCGCGGAAGGATCAAGCCTGATACTCTCAGCAAAGGCTTTTTCGGCCTCCGCATCCTGACCCAGGCGCAACAAGACTGCGCCGAGATTACCGTGCGCTTCAGCCATGTTGGGCTCCAGTTGAATCGCTCGCCTGAACGCAGCGGCCGCACCGGTGAAATTTCCCTTCGCATACAACGCCGTTCCGCGACAATAAGAGGCCCGCGCCAGGTTTGGCTCCAGACTCAACGCGTGATCGCAGTCAGCCAGGCCGGCATCAATCTCTCCCATTTCCTGACGCACCTGGCCACGGCTGCTGTAGTACGCCGCTTTGCGCGGATCGAGGGCGATCGCCTGCTCAAGGTCTGCGAGCGCCTCGCCAAGATTGCCCTTGTCAAATAGAAGGTTGCCACGATTCTCGTAGGCTTGTGCATTATTGGGTTGCGCTTTAATCACGCGATTGAAGTCAGCCAGAGCGCCGTCGAGATCACCTCTCACCCAATGCATGACGCCCCGATTTGTGTACACCTGAGTTAAGCCGGGATTCAGGGCAAGCGCGCGATCACAATCAGCGATGGCCTCCGCTACTTGTCCTTTCCGATAACGCGCCAGGCCACGACTACCATAAGCAGCAGCCACCAAAGGACTGATAAAAGTAACCCCGTCTCCGACGCCTGCGTCCGCGTTTGAATCAAATCTCGACGGCTCTTTGTCGCCGGCGCTCCGTGAGACGTTGAGTACAATTACCTTCGTGAATTCGGCGATCGCACCGTCTAAATCGTCCTTCTGCAACCGCTGTTGGCCGCGCTCAAACGGCTGTGCCGCCGGGTCGCGAAGTTGCGCCGTAGCAGTTAGTGAACCCCCCAGGACGAGCAGCAGGATTACGACTAAGTTCCTTAACATTGTTTTGAGCCACCTCTCCGCGTTCTGACGCGTTCCGTGCAAGCCGAACTCGACTCGCAAACTGGCCATGATCGGGGGGCCTGCGGGTCGTTGATCTGAGAATCAACGGAAATCACCGCCGCCACGCAGGTGAATGGGCTCGACTACAGGGTGGATGGGCTCAAAGCAATTGGGGGCTGAACTCACGCGAAGCGGGTCGATTCGCTTCAAAATCTTCTGGTTCCAAAAAGCGTGACTGAATAACTAAACGCTCAGCGAGGGTCAAAGGTGCCGTGGATTATGTTAATTGTTGTAAACAAAACCGGCGCAGCTTTTCAGCCACGCCGGTCGTTTGAAATACCAAATTAGTTGCCGTCAGCGTTTCTTAGTCGCCTTCTTTTTGGCTGCCGGTTTCTTCTTGCCGCCCTTCTTACTTCCGGCGGACCTTTCTGAGTGTTGGACTGGATTAATACCTTTGCTGGCAGTGGCCATGTTTTAGCTCCTTGAGGAATGCGCCGGCCGAGACCGGCGGTGAAATCCAGAACATCCTAACCCAAGTTGTGTTCATTGCGGGAAGATTCCTGAAGGTGCGCGGCTGGGCGCGTGCATCTTGCCCGCCTAAGCGCGAAGCGCGAACAAACATCTGAGTGCGGGAAAGCCCGATTCAAGTCGGCTCGCTAAGACCGCTCTTCGAAGACCGCGCACTACAACGAAGCTGCTTTGGCAACTTGCTACGGACCGCCCGTCAGAGAGCCAGCACCATAAAGGATCAGCAGCCCCAGGACTATCCCGATGGCGAGTTCCTTATCTCGGTTGAGGTCTTTGCCCTTTATCTGGATCACCTGGGCATAGGTCATCCGAGTAGTCATCCCAGTCTGATCGTCAGCGACTACAAAATAATCTTCTTCGATAAAGTTGACGTAGCCTTTCACCTTCGTCCTATCTCGCAGCCTCAGCTCGATTCGCGCGCCGGGGCCCGTGCCGAGTGTGACTATGTGCGCCTTCACTTGTTCCGCGAACTTCCCTTGTTTTGGATTTGCGTTAGTGGTGGTGGGCGCGGGTTTTGGCGGCGCACTCGTCTGCGCCAAGACCAATCGGCTCGTCCCACACCCCAACGACAAGGCCAACAGAACGGACAGAGTTTTTCGGGCCATTGGGGTCCTCCTTTTTGAATCCATGCTCGTGAGTTCGACCCGCACGACATTCCCTGCGGCGATGTGCAGGCAATTGCCCGACCAACGCCCAACTTACGTCGATTGCTTAAAAACAAGTTTGAAGATCCAGGGCGGTGCAATGCGACGTGTCCAGATCAAGGAATTTTTCTGCGGGCGTAATAGACAAAGGTGGGAGCGAGAGAAAAAAACCGGCGTGGTTTTGACACCACGCCGGTTGTTTGATTGTTAGCCGGCTAAAGCCGTCGATGGATTGGATTAAGGCCGAGGGTGCCCCGCTAAGCTTCGCACCCTCACCCAACTCTCTCCCAGAGGGAGAGGCTATTTACTCTTCTGCCGGTTCCCCAACTTCAACCGTCTCTTCCGGCTCCGGCTCACCGACGATGTCGGCATCGCCCGTAGTCGGAGTCACGGTGTGCGGTGAGGGAGGAATCTCGATACCGCCGAGAACTTCCGGAAACTCTTCTTCGCGTTCAGATTCCCCGATGGTCTCGTCACGCTCGATATCGACGTTGCGGTAGTACTCCATGCCGGTGCCGGCAGGAATCAGACGGCCCATGATCACGTTCTCTTTCAGACCGCGCAGGTAATCGATGCGGCCGGAAATCGCCGCCTCGGTCAGTACGCGTGTCGTCTCCTGGAACGAAGCCGCCGAGATGAACGAATCAGTAGAGAGCGAAGCCTTGGTGATGCCAAGCAGGAGAGGTTCGGCCTGGGCCACCTCGCCTTTCTCGCTCTGTATGCGTTCGTTCTCGTCTCCGAAGCGGAACCGATCGACCTGCTCCTCTAGCAGGAATTCGGTGTCGCCGACTTCCTTGATCTTCACCCAGCGCAGCATCTGACGAACAATCACTTCGATGTGCTTGTCGTTGATGTTTACACCCTGCAGGCGATAGACCTCCTGAATTTCGTTGGTCAGGTATTCCTGCAAACGGTTCATACCGAGGACGCGCAGAATGTCGTGCGGGTTCAACGGACCATCCTGCAGAGCTTCGCCGGCACGGACGCGATCGCCTTCCTGCACGTTGATGTGCGTACCGCGCGGGATATCGTACTCGCGCTCTTCACCGTCGTCGCCGGTAATGATCAGTTTGCGCTTGCCCTTTGAGATGGGACCCAGCTTAACCATACCGTCGATTTCCGACATGACCGCGGCTTCGCCGGGCCGGCGAGCTTCGAACAGTTCGACGACGCGCGGCAAACCGCCGGTGATGTCTTTGGTCTTCGTGGTCTCGCGTGGAATCTTCGCGATCACGTCGCCCGGCTCGACATCTTCGCCGTCGTTGACCATCAGGTTCGCGCGCACCGGCATTTGATACGTCTTAAGTATCTTGTTACTGGCGTTGCGAATCTCCATGCGCGGCTGTTTCTTTTCGTCAGGCGAATCCTTGACCACCATGTGCGAGAGGCCCGTCACCTGGTCGGTCTCTTCTTCGTAGGTCACGCCTTCCTTCAAGTCCTGGAACTTAACGTGGCCGCCGACTTCCGTCAGGATGGCGAACGTGAACGGGTCCCAGGTCGCGAGCAACTGATCTTCGGCGACCTGTTGGCCGTCTTCAACCAGGATGTGCGCGCCGTAAACGATCTGATAACGGGCCACTTCGCGGCCGCGCTCGTCGATGATCGTCAGAGCGCCGTTGCGGTTCATGGCCACGCGCTCGCCCTTGC
The DNA here is from genome assembly GCA_049273695.1 of Pyrinomonadaceae bacterium. Lineage (GTDB taxonomy): Bacteria > Acidobacteriota > Blastocatellia > Pyrinomonadales > Pyrinomonadaceae > UBA11740. The sequence goes on along the minus strand of JBASRE010000005.1, from coordinate 12,911 downwards.
GGGTCTTCACGGTTTGCAGCTCGACGTACTTAATCTTGCCTTCGACGCGAGCTTCGTGCTTCGAAGATTCTTCGAGGCGCGCTGTACCGCCGATGTGGAACGTACGCATCGTAAGCTGGGTACCGGGCTCGCCGATCGATTGCGCCGCGATGACGCCGACTGCTTCGCCAATGTCCACCGGACGGCCGGTTGCGAGGTTGCGGCCGTAGCACTTGATACAGCAGCCACGACGCGATTCGCACGTCAGCACTGAACGAATGCGGACTCGCTGCACGCCTGAACGTTGAATTTCAGCCGCCAGGTCTTCGTCGATTTCCGAATTGGTCTCGACGATTACCGTGCCTTCGACCGGGTCGATCACGTCATCCAGCGCCGTGCGGCCAACGATACGATCGCGCAGGCTTTCGATTTCCTCGCCACCTTCGATAATCGCCGACGCGCCGATTCCCTTCAGCGTGCCACAGTCCTGCTCGCTGATGATGACGTCCTGGGCCACGTCGACGAGACGCCGCGTCAGGTAACCTGAATCCGCGGTCTTCAATGCCGTATCGGCCAAACCTTTACGCGCGCCGTGCGTCGAGATGAAGTACTGCAACACGTTCAGGCCTTCGCGGAAGTTTGACTGAATCGGCGTTTCGATGATTTCGCCCGAAGGACGAGCCATCAATCCGCGCATGCCGGCGAGCTGGCGAATCTGCTGGGCCGAACCGCGCGCGCCGGAATCGGACATGATCAGGATCGGGTTCATTTCGTTGGACGCCTTTTCCCGATCGTCCATCGCCTTGAACATTTCCTTCGCGACCTTGTCGGTCGCTTCTGACCAAATCGCGATCACCTTGTTGTAGCGCTCGCCGTTGGTGATGACACCGTCGCGATACTGCTGCTCGACGGTAATCACGTCCTTTTCGGCCTTGCCCACGATCTCAGGCTTCGACGGCGGCGTCACCAGATCGTCAATGCCGATCGAGATGCCGGCCTTGGTGGCATACAGGAAGCCAAGGTTCTTCAGATCGTCGAGCATCTTCACGGTCATTTCGTGACCGAGCCGAATGTGCGAATAGTTGACCAGCGACTGCAGGCCCTTCTTACGCAGCGTGCCGTTGATGTACGGCAACCCCGAAGGAATCGCATCGTTGAAGATGACGCGGCCAACGGTCGTGTTGATAACTCGCTTCACATCTTCCTGGACCACGCCGCGCAGGATGTCCTGCGTATCGTGTTCCTGAGTCAGATCGATCAAGTCACCGGTGACACGCAATTTGATGGGCGTTTGCGTCGTAACATATTGCGAATCGAGCGCGAGGAAAACTTCTTCCATCGACGAGAACACGCGGCCCTCACCCTTGGCGCCTTCCTTCTCGCGCGTCAGGTAATAAATGCCGAGCACGATGTCCTGCGACGGCACCGCGATCGGCTGGCCGCTGGCGGGACTGAGAATGTTATTCGAAGACAGCATTAATACGGCCGCTTCGATTTGCGCTTCCGGCGAAAGCGGAATGTGGACCGCCATCTGGTCGCCGTCAAAGTCCGCGTTGAAAGCCGTGCAGACGAGTGGGTGAATTTTGATTGCCTTGCCTTCGACCAACACCGGCTCAAATGCCTGAATGCCCAGGCGGTGCAGCGTCGGCGCGCGGTTCAAGAGCACCGGATGCTCGCGAATGACTTCTTCGAGGATGTCCCAAACGACGGGCTCCTGACGCTCAACCATTTCACGAGCCTGTTTGATGGTCGCAGCGTGCTGCTGTTTTTCAAGCTGGTTATAGATGAACGGCTTGAAGAGCTCGAGCGCCATCTTCTTCGGCAGGCCGCACTGGTGCAGCTTCAATTCCGGACCGACAACGATTACGGAACGTCCTGAATAGTCGACGCGTTTGCCCAGCAGGTTCTGACGGAAGCGTCCCTGCTTGCCTTTGAGAGTTCCGGACAAAGACTTCAGCGGCCGATTATTCACGCCGCGCAACACGCGACCGCGCCGGCCGTTGTCGAACAGCGCATCGACGGCTTCCTGAAGCATGCGCTTTTCGTTACGCACAATGACTTCAGGCGCGCGCAACTCCATCAATTTCTTCAGACGGTTGTTGCGATTGATGACGCGACGATACAGATCGTTCAGATCCGAAGTCGCGAAACGTCCGCCATCGAGCGGCACGAGGGGCCGAAGCTCAGGTGGAATCACCGGAATCACATCCAGAATCATCCAGTCCGGATGATTCCCTGACTTCAAGAACGAGGTGGCAACCTTAAGGCGCTTTGAAAACTTTAGTTTCTTCTGCTGCGAAGTCTCTTCGCGCATGCGACGACGAAGCTCGACCGCGAGCTCTTCGATGTTGACCATCGAGAGCAATTCCTTGATCGCTTCGGCGCCCATCTTGGCGACGAACTGGCCGGGATAGTCGCGGGTCAACTCGCGATAGCGCTCGTCGGTCAGCAGCTCTCGCTCTTTGAGTTCCTTCAGATCGCCGGTGTCGATGACGATGTAGGATTCGAAATAGAGGACCTTCTCCAGCTCGCGCAGTGGGATGTCGAGCAAGTGGCCGATGCGCGACGGCAGTCCTTTGAAGAACCACACGTGCGAGCACGGGCTCGCGAGATCGATGTGACCGAGACGCTCGCGACGAACCTTCGCCTGGGTGACTTCAACACCGCACTTGTCGCAGATCACGCCGCGGTGCTTCATGCGCTTGTATTTGCCGCAGAGACACTCCCAATCCGCGACGGGCCCGAAGATGCGCGCACAGAAAAGTCCGTCGCGCTCAGGCTTGAAAGTGCGGTAGTTGATCGTCTCAGGCTTCGTCACCTCGCCGTGCGACCACTGTCGGATTTTGTCCGGGGAAGCGAGCGAGATGCGAATCGCCTCAAAATCAGGCGCAAGTTGCGTTTTCTCTTGATGAAATCGAAACACGTGGTATCTCCATTTCGGATTGCGAATTTCGGATTGCGAATTTCAACTTCTCAATCGGAAATCCTACGTCCTCAAATTTCCCTATTTAATGGATTGCTGACTTGAATTGCGCGTGGGAAATCCGCAATTCGAAATTCGCAATCCGCAATTCTAAATGCCGCTCGTAATTAAAGGCTCAGCAATAACGTCGTCCGGTGTGCCGTCTTTCTTCACCAACTCGACGTCGAGGCAAAGCGATTGCAGTTCGCGCACGAGCACGTTGAAGCTTTCGGGCAAACCTGGATCGAAATCCGCTTCGCCTTTGACGATCGCCTCGTAAATCTTCGAACGTCCGGCGACGTCGTCAGACTTTGCCGTGAGCAATTCCTGAAGAATGTGCGCCGCGCCGTACGCTTCAAGCGCCCACACTTCCATTTCGCCGAAGCGCTGTCCGCCGAATTGCGCCTTGCCGCCGAGGGGCTGCTGCGTAATCAGCGAGTACGGCCCGATCGACCGCGCGTGGATCTTGTCGTCCACAAGGTGCGAAAGCTTCAGCATGTAGATGTAACCGACGGTGACCTTCTGCTCAAACGCGTCGCCCGTTAGGCCGTCATACAGAATCGCCTTGCCTGAGGAGCTGACCATCTCAGGCAGTCCCAACTCAGCAGCGCGCGCGCTGGCTTCGGCAAGCTTCTGCTTGATCTCCTTTTCCGTCGCACCGTCGAACACCGGCGTCGCGAAATGGAGACCGAGCACGCGCGCGGCCCAGCCAAGGTGCGTCTCGAGAATCTGACCAACGTTCATGCGCGACGGCACGCCCAGCGGATTCAGAACGATCTCGACCGGCGTTCCGTCCGGCAGGTAAGGCATGTCCTCTTCCGGCAGAATGCGCGCGATCACGCCCTTGTTTCCGTGGCGGCCGGCCATCTTGTCGCCGACCGAAAGCTTGCGCTTCATGGCGATGAAAACCTTCACCATCTTGATCACACCCGGTGAAAGCTCGTCGCCCTGACGAAGCTTGGCAATCTTCTCTTCGTAGATGTCCGAGAGAATCTTGACCTGCCGTTCAGTACGATCTTCGTAGGATTTGACTTCCGTCGCAGCGTCCACACGCGAACCGGCGATTTGCGCCTTGCGCAGAACCTTCGGCTCGATACCCGGGAGCATTTCGCGAGTAATCGTCTCGCCCTTCGGAATAACGACTTCACGATGATCGGTGAGGTCGGCCGAAAGCTTGCGCCCTTCGAACAACTCGTAAATGCGTTCGTTGCGCTGCTCGTGCAGGATGCGGATTTCGTCTTCAAGGTCGCGTCGCAGGCGTTCTTCTTCAGTAGTCTCGATCGCCAGCGAGCGCGGATCTTTTTCCTGACCCTTGCGTGTGAACACCTGAACATCGACGACCGTGCCGTCAATGCCCGGAGGAGACACGAGCGACGCGTCTTTAACGTCCGCCGCCTTCTCACCAAAGATCGCGCGCAGCAGTTTTTCTTCCGCCGTCAGTTGCGTCTCGCCCTTTGGAGTTACTTTACCGACGAGGATTGAGCCCGGCTTCACCTGGGCGCCGATGCGGATGATGCCGCTCTCGTCCAGGTCGCGCAGCATGTTTTCGCCGACGTTCGGAATGTCGCGCGTGATTTCTTCCGGTCCGAGCTTCGTATCGCGCGCTTCGATTTCCAGCTCTTCAATGTGAATCGAGGTGTAGTAATCCTCTTTCACCAGCCGCTCAGAAACCAGAATCGCGTCTTCGAAGTTGTAGCCGCGCCATGGCATGAACGCGACCAGGATGTTCCGGCCCAGGGCCAACTCGCCGCGATCCGTGCAAGGTCCGTCAGCAATCACCTGCCCTTTTGCGACACGCTCGCCAACGTGAACGATCGGCCGCTGATTGATACAGGTGTTCTGGTTCGAACGCTTGAACTTGATCAGCGTATAAATGTCCGCCGTCACTTCGCGCGAAATCGTGCCGTCAACGTTGTGATCCGCTTTGACGATGATGCGTTCAGAGTCGGTGTAATCGACCACGCCGTCCCGGCGCGCGATCACGACCGCGCCGGAATCTCGCGCGGTCACACTCTCCATACCCGTGCCGATATAGGGCGCTTCCGCGCGCAGCAAAGGCACCGACTGGCGTTGCATGTTCGAACCCATCAAGGCGCGGTTCGCGTCGTCGTTTTCGAGGAACGGAATCAGCGACGCCGCCACCGAAACAAGCTGCTTCGGCGACACGTCAACAAATTCGATCTCATCGCGATGCGCGAGAATGAACTCGCCGGCCTTTCGCGCGGCGTTGCGCTCGTTCACGATGTAGCCATTCTCGTCCAGCTCGATGTTGGCCTGGCCTACAACGTGCTTGTCCTCTTCCCACGCCGTCAGATAGAACGGATAAGGTTCGTAGCTCGCTTTGCCGTCTGCGCCGACACGCTTGTTTGCTTTCTCAACATCTTCCTGAGACACGTGATCATTCGGCTTGAACTTTGTGTCCCCGCCGTTCCTCACGCGCACAAACTCGGTCACCACGCCGTTGACGACTTTGCGATACGGAGATTCGATAAAGCCGAACTCGTTGATGCGCGCATAGCATGACAGCGACGAAATCAGACCGATGTTCGGGCCTTCAGGCGTCTCAATCGGACAAATGCGGCCATAGTGCGTCGGGTGCACGTCGCGCACTTCGAATCCCGCGCGCTCGCGACTCAGACCACCCGGTCCCAGCGCCGACAAGCGCCGCTTGTGAGTAATTTCCGAAAGCGGATTTGTCTGATCCATGAACTGCGACAACTGTGACGAGCCAAAGAACTCGCGCACCGCGGCCGTGACCGGCTTCGCGTTGATCAAATCGCGCGGCATCGTCGTCTGCATTTCCTGATGGATCGACATCTTTTCCTTGATCGCGCGCTCCATGCGCTCCAGGCCGATGCGAAACTGGTTTTCGAGCAGTTCGCCGACCGCGCGCACGCGCCGATTGCCAAGGTGATCGATGTCGTCCGCCTGATAGATCGGCCGCTTCTCGTCATCGACGGGATTGCGGCGCATCTTCAGAACGTACTGAACTACTTCGAAGAAGTCGCCCGCCTGAAGCAATGGATCCTCAATCCGATCCCGCTCGGGCTTGCCCATCTTGATGTTGAACTTCAGCCGGCCCACGCGCGAGAAGTCGAACTTCCGCGGATCGAAGAACATGCCTTCGAGCAGACGGTAAGCAGTCTGCACGGTCGGCGGATCGCCCGGACGCATCTTGCGATAAATCTCGAGCAGCGCATCGACTGGCTTGGTAATGGTGTCCTTCTTCAACGTCTGCGAAACCACCACGCCCACGTCATCGCGTTCCGGGAACAGGATTGGGAAGCTCTGTACGCCGGCTTCGATTATTTCCTGAAGCTTCGTGGCCGTGATTTCGTTGTTGGCTTCGACGACGACTTCGCCGGTGTCAGTGTTGACGATGTCCGCGGCCGCATAAGCGCCTTCGAACTGCTGTGGTTCGATTTCAACTTCGCCAATGTTGGCTTTGCGCAGTCCCTCCAGCGAAGTGCGCGTGACTTCCTTGCCTTTGCGCACCACCGCATCACCGCCGCGGCCTTTGATCTCGAAATCGACCTTCATGCCGACGAGATTCGTCCGGCCGCTTTCGGGCACCTGCACCATCAGACGGCCCTCTTCGACGCGCACTTCGTCAACGACGTAGAACGCGCGCAGCAGGTCTTCGTCTGAGAAGCTTGCGTTTTTGACCAGGTCTTCTAATAGCGTGTCCCCGAGCGCTCTCTTCTTAAACGCGTCGCTGAGCCAAACGCCCAACGCACGCAGGAAAATTGTCGCCAGAAACTTGCGCTTGCCGACGCGAACGTACAGCAGGTTTTTCTGGTCGTATTCGAACTCAACCCACGAACCGCGGTACGGAATGATCTTCGCGATGAACATCGCGCCGCGTTTGAAGAAAACGCCGGGGCTTCGATGCAACTGCGAAACGATGACGCGTTCAGTTCCGTTGATGATGAACGTGCCGTTGTCGGTCATCAAAGGAATTTCGCCAAAGAAGACTTCCTCTTCCTTGATGTCGCGGATCGACTTGATGCCGGTATCCGGATCTTTGTCGTAAACGGTGAGGCGAATCTTGACCTTGAGGGGCACGCTGTAGCTCATGCCGCGCTCCTGACACTCCTGCTGATCGTGCTTGTGTTTCAGGCCGACGGGCTCGCCGCAGTTCGGGCACAGTTCAGGACGCACCGAATTGAAAGTGCCGCAGACGTGACAGAGAGTCTCGCCCGGGCGCAACGGATCCACTTTGATCTTCGCCGCGCAGCTCTTACAGGCCGCGCGCAGGTACTGGAGACCTTCAAGGTTGCCGCACTTACACTGCCAGTTGCCGATTTGATACTCGACGAAATCCAACGTCGCGGTTTCGCGGAAATCAGAAATCGGAAACACCGACTGGAACACCGACTGAAGACCGGTGTTGATTCGCTCTTCCGGCAGCAGATCCATTTGCAGGAACCGGTTGTACGAATCGCGCTGAATTTCGATCAAGTTGGGGATTGGTACCGCCGTCTTGATCTTGGAAAAGTCCTGCCGCTCGGGCGCCTGACTCGTGCGCCGTCCCAATCCCGTGTTTGTTGCTTCGAGAAGATTTGCAGACATGAATGCTCCTGATGTCGATGTGCGACGAATTGCAAGTTGAGGTCGCGCGATTACTTACGTGCAAAGACACGTAATCGCGGCCGGGACGCACAATTGCCCGGCCGCTTCAAAAAGTGAAACGCGCTTGCATTCGTTAAAGTTTTTCGGGAGTAACGCCAGCCCCTCAATACTCCCCTAAGTTAGCTGCTCAACCATCAAACGTCAAGCAAGCTTGACCTTTGATGGTCTTTGTACTTTCGCCTTTGATCTTTGTAAGACCTCAGGCCTTGCCGTTTCGACAAAGCCCGAAGTCCTAAGATCAAAGACCGTTTTTCTTATTTCACTTCAACGGTTGCGCCCGCTTCGGTCAGCTTGGTCTTGATCGTTTCAGCCTCTTCCTTGGACACGCCTTCTTTGACGGCCTTGGGTGCTGCTTCGACCAGATCCTTCGCTTCCTTCAAGCCGAGCGCCGTAACTTCGCGAACAACTTTGATGACGTTGATCTTGTTGCCACCGATCGCCTGGAGGACGACGTCAAACTCGGTCTTCTCCTCAGCCGGAGCCGCAGCCTCACCGCCAGCCGCTGCGCCCGCGGGCGCTGCCGCAACCGCCGCCGCTGCCGCGGAAACGCCAAACGTCTCTTCCATCGCTTTGACGAGCTCGGAAGCTTCCAACAACGTCAAGCCCTTAATCTGATCCACAATTGCCTGAATGTCAGCCATGATTTGTTACCTTCTCCTGTATCGCTCTTGCGCAAGCCGCTCGGGAATCTGAGATCTCAGATTTGAGATCTCAGAACTAATTCTGGCCTGCGAATTTCTTTGGCATCCACCCCGGCTGCATCGCCGCGACTTTTGCCTTCCCCGGCCGTCCACTGACAATTAGCGACGGCCACAAACTAATTTCGAATTTCGCAATTCGAATTTCGAATTTCTTATGCGCCCTGCGCTTCTTTCTGCGCGCGCACCTGATCCATCACCACCGCGAGATTGCGCGGCACCGCCTGAATCACGGTCACTAATCTTTGCGCCTGCGCGTTGATCAGGAACAGCATCTTCGAAATGAGTTCCTCACGCGACGGCAGATTTGCGATGGCTTCGACCTGTTTCAGCTCGAGGACCCTGCCTTCGACCAGGCCGACTTTGAAACTGAAAATCTCAGCGTTCGCTTTCGTAAACTTTGAAATCGCTTTCGACAAGGCAACTGGATCAGTCGTGCTCAACGCCACGCCGGTCACGCCTTTGAATTCATCAGCGAGCGGCTCGAGCGGTGTTCCCGCTACAGCCTTGCGCGCCAAAGTGTTCTTGACAACTGAATAAGTCACGCCGGCTTCGCGCAGTTGCCGGCGCAGTTCCTGATCTTTGGCAACGGTCATTTTCTTGAAACTGACCAGCATCGCGGCATGGGCATTCTTGAACTGTTCAGCCAGCGCGTCGAGATCTTCCTGCTTTTGTTTCCTTGTTTTCATTGCAACTCCCTATCTCGCGAACGCGGTTTCATCGAGCAGAATGCCCGGGCTCATCGTCGACGCCAGGTTTACTTTCTTCATGTATTTGCCTTTGGCGGTCGACGGCTTCGCCTTCGCCACCGCGTCAATCAATGCGCGCGTGTTCTCGACGAGCTTGTTCTCGTCGAATGAAACCTTTCCGACGCCCGTGTGAATAACGCCGGTCTTATCCACGCGGTACTCAACCTTGCCGGCTTTCGTTTCCCGGATCGCCGTCTTCACGTCCGGTGTGACGGTGCCGGTTTTCGGATTCGGCATCAGACCGCGCGGGCCGAGCACCTTTCCAAGTCCGCCGACAAAACGCATCATGTCGGGCGTGGCGATCACGGCGTCGAACTCCAGCCAGCCGCCTTTTATCCTGGTCACAAGGTCTTCGCCGCCGACAAAATCCGCACCCGCCTCTTCAGCTTCACGAATCTTGTCGCCCTGCGCGATCACTACGACTGTCTTGGTTTTACCGAGACCGTGCGGCAAAACGATGGTGCCGCGCACCAGCTGATCGGCTTTGCGTGGATCCACGCCCAGCCACATCGTCAGTTCAACCGTCTCGTCAAATTTCGCAAACGCGATCTCTTTTAGCTTCTTGACCGCGTCTTCCAAATTGTACTTGCGCCCATCTTCGAGCTTCTCTAAAGCGGCGCGATATTTCTTTCCGTGCTTTTTCATTTTCTAACTCCGAGGTGCATGCGAAGAATTGCGGATTTCGGATTGCGAATTTCGAATTGCCGTCCGCTCCCTTATTCTTCTCCCTCTCAAAGCGAAACCCGAATCGGAAAATCCGAAATTCGAATTTCGCAATTCGAAATCTTATTCCACCGTCAGTCCCATCTGCCGCGCTGTCCCTTCGATCGTGCGAATCGCGCTCTCGAGGTTCGTCGTGTTCAGATCGGGCATTTTTGTTTTCGCGATCTCTTCAATTTTCGCGCGCGAGATCCTTCCGACTTTTTCCTTCTTCGGATTGCCTGCGCCTTTTGATATTCCCGCGGCCTTCTTCAGCAGGTCGGCTGCCGGCGGCGTCTTGGTCTCAAAAGTGAACGAGCGATCGGCGTAGACCGTGATCACGACCGGAATCTTCATGTCCGGATCCATCTGCGCGGTCTTTGCGTTAAAAGCCTTGCAGAATTCCATGATGTTCACGCCGTGCTGACCCAACGCCGGGCCAATTGGCGGCGCCGGATTCGCTTTACCGGCCGGAACCTGCAACTTGATGTAACCTGAAATCTTCTTTGCCATAATGCTATTGACTCACTGATTCATTTGTTCATTGATTCAATTGAGCCGATGAACCAATGAATCAATCTGCCTCTACTCTTCTTCGGTAAAAGTAACCTTCTCCACATCCAGGAAATTAAGCTCAACCGGCGTCGAACGTCCGAAGATCGTGACGGTCACCTTCAACGTGGACTTTTCTTCGTTAACTTCCTCAACCTTGCCGGTGAAGCTTTGGAACGGACCCGATTTGATGCGCACTGTTTCGCCTGCCGCGTACGAGAACTTCGGCTTCGGCTTCTCAGCCGCTGCGGCCTGCTGATTCACGATCTGATCGACTTCCTCGGCGGTCAGCGGCGTTGGGTGTTGGCCGCCCACGAAACCGGTCACCTTTGGTGTCGAACGAATAGTATGAAAGACATCGTCAGGAATATGGCCCTTTTCGTCGCAATCGATCTCAATCAGCACGTATCCGGGATAGAACATGCGCGACGACTCGATCCGTTTGTTGCCGCGCATCTCGACCACGGTCTCCGTCGGAACCAGCACTTCGCTTATCGCGGCTTCCAGAGGCGTGCCCGCAACACGGGCTTTCAGGCTTTCGCAAACCTTCTTCTCATGTCCGGAATACGTATGAAGAATGAACCACTGCTTCATAAGGTCGTTTTCAGCCTCCCAGCGCCGTGCGCAGGTTATCAATCAGAAATGTCCAGATGCGATCGACGGCAAACAAATAAACCGCGAAGAAGACGACGGCGACCAGAGTGATCAACGTCGTATTCCGCACCATCACGAGCGTCGGCCACGAAACGCGGCGCATCTCGGCGCGAGTATCGCGCAGAAACTGACTGATCCGCGTGAATAATCCTGCTTCCTGGGTAACCTTCTTCGGCCGGCGACCGCCGCCGCCGGGAGCGCTACCCGCGCGGGTCGCTGTCTTCGCCGGTGGCACGCCTGACGGCGCGTCAGACGTCTCTTCCACCGCCTCGTCTTCTGGTTCGGTCACGTCTTCGCTCGCTGAAATGTTTTCAAACTTCTTCGCCACAGTTCTCTTCCGGTTCAAATGGCAGGGGTACCAGGATTCGAACCCGGACTTTCGGTTTTGGAGACCGACGTGCTAACCGTTGACACTATACCCCTGCAATAGGTGTCAGTAGTCGGGTGTCGGTTTCGGTTGTTTCCGGCACCTGGCACCTGAACCCCGGCACCTTACTTGGTTTCCTTATGCGATGTGTGCTTGCGGCAACGGCGGCAGAACTTGCTGAACTCCAAACGCTCAGTCGTTGTCTTCTTGTTCTTAGTCGTTACGTAATTGCGGCTTTTGCAATCGGCGCACTGCAACACAACATTGTCACGCGGCATAACACAAATCCTTTTCGGTACGCGCGCCTCCGGCGCGCTTCTTCTTTAATGCACGCCAGAGGCGTGCGTACCTATCTATTCCACAACTTCCGCCACCGTACCGGCGCCAACCGTGCGGCCGCCTTCACGAATCGCGAAGCGCAGGCCTTTCTCCATGGCGATCGGCGCAATCAGCTCGATGTCCATCTGGATGTTGTCGCCCGGCATGACCATCTCCACACCTTCCGGCAGATGCGCCACTCCCGTCACGTCCGTTGTCCGGAAGTAGAACTGCGGCCGATACCCGGTGAAGAACGGTGTATGACGACCGCCTTCTTCTTTCGTCAGCACGTATGCTTCCGCCTTGAACTTCGTGTGCGGCGTAATCGAGCCCGGCTTCGAAACTACCTGCCCACGCTCAATGTCTTTTCTTTCCACACCACGCAGCAGCAACCCAACGTTGTCGCCCGCCACGCCTTCATCCAGCAGCTTCTTGAACATCTCAACACCCGTCACCACTGTCTTCGTAGTGGGTCGGATGCCGACGATCTCAACCGCCTCGTTCACTTTCACCTTGCCGCGCTCAACTCTTCCCGTCGCCACCGTGCCGCGGCCCTGAATCGTGAAGATGTCTTCCACCGGCATCAAAAACGGCTTATCAATATCTCGCGCCGGCGTCGGAATGTAAGAGTCAACCGCGTCCATCAACTCAATGACTGTCTTCTCCCACGTTTCATCGCCGTCCAGGGCTTTCAAGGCCGAGACCTTCACCACCGGAATGTCGTCACCCGGGAATTCATAAGCGCTGAGCAGTTCTCTGACTTCCAGTTCAACCAGCTCGAGCAACTCCGGATCGTCAACCGCATCGACTTTATTCAAAGCCACCACCATCGCCGGCACGCCTACCTGGCGCGCGAGCAGGATGTGTTCTCGGGTCTGCGGCATCGGACCGTCGGTCGCGGCCACCACCAGGATCGCTCCGTCCATCTGCGCCGCGCCGGTAATCATGTTCTTCACATAGTCGGCGTGACCCGGACAGTCAACGTGCGCGTAGTGACGATTCCCGGTCTCGTACTCAACGTGCGCGGTCGCGATCGTGATGCCTCTGGCTTTCTCTTCCGGCGCCTTATCAATCTGATCGAAAGCCACAAACTGCACTTTCGGATTGTTCTTCGCCAACACCTTCGTGATGGCCGCCGTCAAAGTCGTCTTGCCATGGTCCACGTGCCCAATCGTCCCGATGTTCACGTGCGGCTTGCTGCGATCAAATTTCTCTTTGCTCATCTGTTTGTATCTGTCCCATCCGTCCCATTCGTCCTCTCTGTCCCATAGGACTTATGGGACCAATGAGACCATTGGGAC
>JBASRE010000061.1:0-128277 GCA_049273695.1 Pyrinomonadaceae bacterium | reverse complement strand
TTCCGCTACGTTACCTGATGCGAAAGGAAGTCTTGTTTTGAACTCAACTACTAAAGCCTGGATTGCCGCTGGTGTCGGCATTCTGTTTTCGGTCGGCCTGATTGTTTGGCAGGTTAGAGCCAGTCATGCAACTGCCATCAATCTAACCGCCGATGACATGTCCCTAATCGCGAGCGATCAGGCGCCGCAGGTTCGCATGCGTCTGGCATCCGACGAGACCGCGCGAAAAGACTTTGTGAAGAACGTGCGCGAGTTGTTGGCAGTGGCCGAAGAAGCCCGCGCGAAAGGTTTCACCAACCGGCCGGATGTGAAGCGCCAACTCGAACTGATGCGGGCCTTCATCATTTCTCAGATCCAGGCGAAAGAGCAGGGACAAGGGCAGGGACAAGGGCAGGGACAGGTTACGCAGGCTGAGATCGAAAGCTTCTTCAAAGAGCCCGGCCAGGAAGAGCGCCTCAAACAGTTCATCGCCGATGCGCGCGCGCGCAATCCGATGATGGCAGGGCAGGAGATTTCGCCCGAGCAGATGACCGAAATCCGGACCCAGCTGGGCCAGGTTTTGATCGGAGAGCGCCGCGGAGTTGCGGCCGGTCTCGATCAGCAACGCAAGACGCAGTTGCAGCTCATGCTTCAGCAGGCGCGGCTGTTGGCTTCAATGTATGAGGAAGAAGTTTTGGTGAAGGCCGCCAAGCCTTCGCAGGCCGAAGTCGACGCGTACGTAAAAGCACACCCGGAAGAGCAAGTGCACGCGCGCCACATTCTGATAGCCATCAAGTCGGCCGAGATGCCGACAGAGCAGGGCGGCCTGGACAAGCCGGCGGCGCGCGCGAAAGCGGAAGAAGTTTTGAAGCGCGTTAAGGCCGGCGAGAATTTTGAGACTCTGGCAAAAGAGTATTCGGACGACGGCAGCAAGCAGAATGGCGGCGACTTAGGCTGGTTTGGCAAGGGACGAATGGTGCCGGAATTCGAGAACGCGGCGTTCGCGCTTCAGCCTGGCCAGACAAGCGAGATCGTCGAATCTCAATTCGGTTTCCACATCATCAAGAATGAGGGCCGGCGTACGGGTGACCCCGAGCGCGCGTCACAAGAGGTCACGCAGGAAAAAGAGAAGAAGTTGATCGAGGAAATCGTGAAGCGCCAGGGCGGCCACATCACAATCGCGGAAAACTTTGCCGTGCAAATGCCGCCGCAGCAGCAGATGCCGCAGGGACTGCCATTTGAGCCGCAAGCTCCACCGGCAGCGACACCTGCGCCGAAGGGCAAGAGCTCACCCGCACGAAAATGAAGTGAGGACACGGGTGTAGGAAGCTGGGTGTAGGAAGCTGGGTGTAGGGTGTAAGGGTTTAGTCCGAGCATTTATTAGAAGACAGCCTCGACTGAACTTGAAGCGAATTGGAAATGTAAGTTTTGCCGGCACGTGGCGGACACAGGCGGCTCGTCTCCAAATCAACCCGAACCCAACCGAGCAGCCAACACCCGACACCCGATACCCAACACCCATGAAGTTTGGCGATTATCGCGTCGAAATTGTGCCGGACAGTGAGTTTCGACTGGACGGTGGTGCGATGTTCGGCGTGGTACCGCGCAACCTATGGTCGAAGTTCTGTCCGCCCGACGAACAGAATCGCATTCGGATGAACATGAACTGCGTGTTCATCGACACTGGCAAAGAGCGGGTGCTGATCGAAACCGGTATTGGCGACAAATGGTCTGAAAAGCATCGCGCCATGTACGGGATTAACCGGAAGCGGAGTTTGGCTGAATCAGTGCAGACCATCGCGGGCGTCTCGCCGGAAGAAGTCACGATCGTTGTTAATACGCATCTCCACTTCGATCACGCGGGCGGCAACACGGCGATCGATGAGTCAGGACACGTACATGCGCAGTTTCCGAATGCGCGCTACTTCGTTTCCCAGGCGGAGTACGAGCACGCCGAACAGCCGAGCGACCGCGACAAGGCGAGTTATTTTCCGGACAATTGGCGGCCACTGAAAGACAGCGGGCAATTGGAATTGAAGCCGGCGCAGTATGAAGTTGTTCCCGGACTAACGATGGAGACGCACCCCGGCCACAATCGTTCGATGCAGTGTTGGCGTTTGCAGGAGAACGGTCAAACGATTTTCGGATTCGCCGATCTGGTGCCCATGCGCGCGCACGTACCATTTGCCTGGGTAATGGGATACGACCTTTATCCGGTCGAAACGGTTGAGGCCAAGAAACGTTTGTTACCGCAAGCGGCTCGTGAGGGATGGACGTGCTTGTTCTATCACGATCCTGAACAGCCGCTGGCGCGAATTGTGGAAGAGGAAGGGAAGCTCCGAGCGTTTCCAGTGGAGACTAATGTTTAGCGGCGGGCTACCGCCCGCCAGGTTACAAGCAGTCGGGCAGTAGCCCGAAACTAAAGGATCCAGATCTGAGAATGACAGCAGCGAAAATAGGAATCATGGGCGGCAGTGGCCTCTATCAGATGCCGGAGTTAACGGACGTGGAAGAGATGGAGGTCCAGACGCCGTTTGGAAATCCATCCGACAAATTCATCCTCGGCACGCTTGAAGGAGAACGAGTCGCTTTTCTGCCGAGGCATGGAGTTGGACATCGCTTCACGCCGACAGAAGTTCCGTTCCGAGCGAACATCTATGGGATGAAGCTGCTCGGCGTCGAGCGAATCCTGTCAGCCTCGGCGGTCGGATCGTTACAGGAAAAGTATGCGCCGCTCGACATGGTGATTCCCGATCAGTTTTTTGATCGCACGCGCGGCCGAGTCCAGGAATCGACTTTCTTTGGAGAGGGAGTTGTCGCGCACATCGCATTTGCGCATCCGGTGTGTTCGCAGGTCGGGGATTTGCTTGAAGAATCGTGCAAGACCGTCAACGTGAACGCGCATCGCGGCGGCACCTACATCTGCATGGAAGGCCCTGCGTTTTCGACGGTCGCCGAATCGAACGTGTATCGTTCGTGGGGTATGGATGTGATTGGCATGACGAATCTGCAGGAAGCGAAGCTGGCGCGAGAAGCGGAGATTTGTTACGGAACGCTGGCCCTGGTGACTGATTACGATTGCTGGCATCCGGGACATGACGCGGTGACGGTCGAAACCGTAATCGATTACCTGAACCAGAACGTGCGGAATGCTCAGTTAATCATTAAGAACGCCGTCAAAGGTCTCGCCGGCCAGGCGCGTGACTGCAAGTGCGGCTCGGCGCTCAAGAATGCAATATTTACTGCGCCGAACCTTTGGCCGGAAGCAACCGTTCGCAAGCTCGAAGCCATCATTGGGAAGTACCGGAACTAGGTTTACGTTTCAGGTTCCAAGTTTCAAGTTTCAGATTTGGAGTACAACATGAAGATTTTCATAATCATTGCCGCCCTGTTTGTGATCGCCACGCCTTTGACTGTGTCAGCCCAGAGTGGAGCCAAGCAACAGCCGCAGATTCAGCGCGACGCTGAGATGGAAAAGGACTCGCTGCATAACCTTGAGGTGGCGCGGCACTACTTTAAACTGCGCAAAGCCTATGTGGCGGCGCTGCAGCGAAGTGAAGAGATCATCGCGGCCAATCCGGCGTTCTCGCGCATTGACGAGGCGCTCTTCATGGCCGGGCAGAGCAGCCTGAATCTTTCCGAAGGCAAGGGCAAACAGAAATCGTCGCTGTACGTGATACAAGAGGGTGAGACGAAGAAGACTCTGACTGCCGAACAATTTCGCGAGTTAGCTCGCGGTTTCTTCACTCAGCTCGTCAACAGCTACCCCGAAAGCAGTTTTCGCGGCCAGGCCGAAGATGCTTTGCGCACGCTCGGTGGAAAGCCAGTGAGCAGTAAGCAGTAAGCAGTGGGCAGTGGGCAGTGAGCAGTGGGCGGTGGGCAGTGAGCAGTGGGCAGTGGGCGGTGAGCGGTGGGCAGTCTAAGACCTAAGACCCAAGTTCAATTCCAAATTCCAAATTCCCGAAATTCGAAATTCGAAATTCGAAATTACAAAATTCATCTATGTCTCTTCTTGTCGTTGGTTCCGTCGCATTTGATTCAGTCGAAACCCCTTTCGGTAAACGCGAAAAGATGCTGGGCGGGTCTGCCTCGCACTTTTCGATCTCAGCCAGCTTCTTCACTAACGTGCGCGTCGTCGCCGTAGTGGGCGGCGATTTTGGCGCTGAAGAGCGCGCGGTGTTTGAAAACCATCGCGTTGACACGACTGATTTGGAAGTCATTCCTGATGGTCAGACCTTTCGCTGGTTCGGGCGATATGAATACGACCTGAACGTCGCGCACACGCTCGATACGCACCTGAATGTCTTCGCCGGCTTTCAACCGAAACTGTCGGACGGTTCAAAGAGTGCGCGCCTCGTATTTCTCGGGAACATCCAACCTGATTTGCAACGTGACGTGCGTGAACAGATTCCCAACGCCGAGCTGGTCGCGCTCGATACGATGAATCTCTGGATCGAAACCACGCGCGAGAGCCTGCAGAAGGCGATCGAAGTCGTTGACTTGTTGATTGTGAACGACGCCGAGGCGCGACAACTGACTGAAGAGCCCAATCTGATCAAAGCCGCCCGTAAAATTCTTTCCTGGGGACCAAAAACGCTGATCGTGAAGCGCGGCGAATACGGCGCGGCGATGTTCACGAAGGATGAGTACTTCGCGATTCCGGCGTACCCGCTCGAGTCCGTCTTCGACCCCACCGGAGCCGGTGATACTTTCGCGGGCGGTCTGATGGGCTATTTGGCGAGCCAGGAAACACTCGATGAAGCGGCGTTGCGCCGCGCGATGATATTTGGATCGGTGATGGCTTCATTCAACGTTGAAGAGTTCGGCACTGAGCGCGTCCAGCGTCTGACCCAGGAAGAAATTAATGAGAGATTTAGCGAGTTCAAACGCTTCACGAATTTCGAAGAGATTCCATTCGAGCGGGCCGTGCAGGCCGCCCGCTAAGTGATCCTGCTCACCACAGCAAAACGCAGTCAGGAAGCTTGGTTCACCCCCGCTTCATTCCCAAAGAGGCGGGTGTAAACAACCCCTCCTTAGCTGAGAGGTTAGTTCGGTTCTCTCAGACAGGGCTTTCCGGTATCCTTGCCACAATGCGTGTTCTGATCGTCAGGCTTTCATCGATGGGGGACGTTGTGCACACGCTGCCGGCGCTCACCGATGCCGCACGCGCGAATGGGGCCATTAAATTCGATTGGGCCGTGGACGAGGCGTTCGCAGATATTCCCGCCTGGCACTCGCATGTCGAAAACGTCTTCCCGGTGGCCCTGCGCCGCTGGCGGCGCGGAATTACCTCAGCGGAACGCGGCGACATAAAGAATTTTCTGAAGAGCATTCGGGCCGCCAAATACGACGCCATCGTCGATCTTCAGGGTGAGTTCAAAAGCGCCTTTGTCGCGCGACAAGCTCGGGGCCCTCGCTACGGATACGATGGCGCTTCGGCGCGCGAGTGGGGCGCGCATTTGGTTTATCGAAATAAACTGACTGTCCCGAAAGGCGAGCACTCGATGGCGCGCATGCGCCGGCTCTTATCGCAGGCGCTCTCCTATTCGTACGATGAGGGCTTGATTGACTACGGCATCGCGCGCGAGCGTCTGCCGTCCCCGGCGCTGCCAACCGACCGGCCTTACGTCGTTTTCATCCACAGCACAAGCTGGGCCTCGAAAAATTGGCCGGAGCAATATTGGCGCGAGCTGACTGAGCGGGCGACGGTCGCTGGGTTTTCCGTGGTTTTACCCTGGGGCAGCGAAGCGGAATGCGAACGTTCCCACAGAATCGCGGCAGGCGTCGCCAATGTAGTCGTGCTACCGAGGCTTCCAATATCCGATAAGGCTGCGATCATCAGCCGCGCCACCGCGACGGTTGGCCTGGACACGGGGCTCAGTCACATCGCGGCGGCGCTGGATGTCCCCTCGGTGACTTTGTACGGCGCGACGGACCCGAATATGTGCGGCACGATTGGAAAGAACCAGATTCAAATTGTGTCGGAATTCGAATGCGTCAACTGTCACGATACTGACTGTTCGTTTACGAAGAGCGCGTTTAAGCCGGCGTGTTTCGAAGCCATGACGCCAGAAGGCGTTTGGCGGCGACTGGAACAATTGCTTGGCGCGTCGGTAGAATCGGAACACGCATACCAAACTGCTTGAGAACGGAGAACTATGTTCTGTCCTATTTGTGAAGCTGAATACCAACCTGGGATTACGAAGTGTGCTGATGACGGTGCGGACCTGGTAGCGACGCAGGTCAACGTCGGTGACGACAGCGAAGCGAACTTTGTCACGCTGCACACTCTGTCGTCACCCGTTGAAGCCGAGATGGTCAACGATATCCTGCGGCAAAACGGCGTTCGTTCCGTCGTCAAGTCAGCCAATGATGCGTTCTCGCCTGTCTTTTCTGCCGTGTCGCCAGGCGCGGCCGTGCTGGTCGATGAGCGCGATCTCGACCGGGCAAAGGAACTTTACGAGTCATTCTTCGGCGGAGACACTTCGCCGCTGACTGGGCCTGCCAACGAAGGCGGGGAAGAAACTGAAGCAGAATGAAAAGAGTGGCACAGACTTCAGTCTGTGAGTTGTTTGAACTAAATCACAGACTGAAGTCTGTGCCACTGTGCTATGGACACCGTTACTTCAGAACCGATCGTCGTTTTGATGACAGCGGCCGATGGCGGCGAAGCTACGCGCATCGCTGAGCTGCTCGTCAACAAGAAACTCGCGGCGTGCGTCCAAATCCTTCCGGAAATTGAATCCGTCTATCGTTGGAATGGTAAGGTGCAGCGCGAAACGGAGATCTTGCTGCTCGCTAAGACAACTGCCGCGCAGTTTGAAGATTTAGAAAGGGCCGTGCGGAAGATTCACAGTTACGACACGCCCGAGATCGTTGCCGTTACGATGGCCCACGTTTCAGAGCCGTATCGCGCCTGGCTGGCTGACAATGTAGGCGGCTAACGTTGGTACGCATGCCTCCGGCATGCTCAGCACGCCGGAGGCATGCGTACCGAAGATCCGGCATGCTCAGCACGCCGGAAGCGTGCGTACCTAAGACATCTTGTCGAGCGCGTTTTTGTTGTCCGAAACGATCTTCACAATCTGTTCCGGTGAATCGGTAACGTGCAGACGCCGAAAGTCTTCTTCCACGATCTTTCGCTCGCTCAACATCGGGCCTTTCAACCAATCCAACATCGGACGCCAATACTCTGAACCATAAAGCACGACCGGGAAGCGGTGAATTTTGCCGGTTTGAATCAGCGTGAGCGCTTCAAACAGCTCGTCGAGCGTGCCGAAACCGCCGGGAAAGATGACGAATGCGTCGCTGTACTTCACGAACATCATCTTGCGCACAAAGAAGTATTTGAATTTCAGGGAGAGCGTGAGGTAGTCGTTCGACTTCTGTTCGTGAGGAAGTTCGATGTTACACCCCACCGAAGTGCCGCCGGCTTCGAAGGCGCCTTTGTTGGCGGCTTCCATGATTCCGGGCCCACCGCCGGTGATTACCGCAAAGCCCGCGCGCACGAAAAGCGCAGCAGTTTCCTGGGCCGCGGTGTAGGCCGGATCGTCGCGCGACGTGCGCGCCGAACCGAAAATCGAAACGCCGTTCGTAATCGGCGCCAGGTCTTCGAAACCCTGAACGAACTCGCCCATGATGCGGAAGACGCGCCAGGTGTCCGTGTGCAGGAACTCGTCCGGCCGCGGCGTCTCAAGCAGACGCTCGTCATGAGTGCCGCCCGGAATACTTCTGTAGTCGTCGTTTGCCATTGCTGTAACACAAGATGTTATCTTGCGTACCGGCGCAAGTTAGCAACTTGCGCTACTTACAGTCCCATGATGTTGTAGCCACAATCGACGTAGATTGTTTCCCCTGTGATGCCCGACGAAAGGGGACTGCACAGGAAGAGCGCCGTGTTGCCGACTTCGCGAACTTCGACGTTGCGCTTCATCGGCGCGCGTTCCGCGTGGTGCTTCAACATGGTGCTGAGACCTGAGACGCCCCGCGCCGACAGTGTTTGAATCGGACCGGCGCTGACCGCATTCACGCGGATGTTCTTCGGGCCGAGGTCACTGGCAAGATAACGCACGCTTGATTCCAACGCGGCTTTCGCCACGCCCATCACGTTGTAGCCCTGATAAACCTTTTCCGAACCGTGAAAGCTCATGGTGACGATGCTGCCGCCCTCGGTCATCAATGGCGCCGCCGCGCGAGCCAGTTGCGTCAGCGAGTAGGCACTGATCTCCATCGCCGTCAGAAAGCCGTCGCGATCTACCTTCATGAATTCGCCTTCCAGCGCTTCGCGCGGTGCAAAGGCGATGCTATGGATCACAAAATCGAGGCGCCCGAATTCCTCGCCGAGGCGTTGAAATGTCGCATCGATCTCTTCCTGCCTGGTTACATCGCACGAAAATAGCGGGGCGTCCGGCATTTCGGCTTTGGTCAGACTCTCGACGTTGTCTTTTAGCCGCTCGCCTTGATAGGCAAACGCGAGTCTCGCGCCCGCTTGGTGCAGCGCCTGCGCCGTTGCCCACGCGATCGAACGTTTGTTAGCGACGCCAAAGATGATTCCGTTCTTGTTTTCAAGCATGAGTTTATTGATCTCTGTCTTCGATTTGACCCTTAAGTTCAGTTGTCCGGTTCCGGGTGACGTCTGCGAGGCAAAAAGCATGGATCATTGGTCGTATGCTACCGCCTTTGTACTGATCGCCAACGAATTCACAATGGGCATCTCGATATTTCAGCCACGCTGTCTGGGCGACCTTGAGCTGGGCCTTCTCTTCTGTGTCCAGCATCGCGACCAGCTTGCCGTAAACCTGATTCAATTCGCCGTCAGCCGCTTTGTATGCGTCACCGGCACATTGATTCATTTCAAGCTGCGATTGGGCATTTGGACAAGGATCGTTCTTCGGCTTTTGCCCGGCAATAGAAATGCTCGACAGTAATAGCGCCAGCATAAGTACGATCGGGCGCTTGATTAATTTTATTTGTCGCATCGTCATGTAAAAGCCTCTAGTCACCTGAAGTCATGATCAGCTTGCCTTCAAACCGTTCCTTTGCGGCGTCATAACGCACTTCCCATTTATCAAACGAACCGCCGCGGCCACGATAATCAACTTCGTATTTCCAGTAACCAGGCCGCTCCGGCTTGCGGCTGAATAAGTAATCGGCCCAGGGGCTGACTTTGGTCGTGCGTTTCGCGCCGTCAAATACTTCCAGGCTGATCGAATATTGAATGACTCGATCCCGTTTCTCGCTGTAACCAATCAGCGTCGTTTCCAATCCCATGCACGCGACCGCATCGAACAGTGCAAACTCGAGTGCCTTTCCGTCGCCGTTGTAGTCGCGCAACCAAATCAGGCTTGGTTTTGCTTCGGTACCTGTCTTAACTCTGGCTGGGACCCGGTAATAATAACCTTTGCGGATTGCATAAGGCAGGTCAAAAGTATCTTCTTCGCTTTGAGCGGCGGAAATCTTCACAGTGTTGATGACACGGCGCCTGGCCGAATCAATCAATGACACCCGGGTCGAGCCGGAATAATGGCTTCCCCGGGTTTGTTCAGGACAGGAATACAGCTCGTCGGGAGGATAGTTGGTTGGGTTCTTTCGCGGGTTCAGCATCCACAGCACCAGCATGCGGTTTGCGCGAGCCGTCGAAGGCAGCATACGTGTTTCGACGATGGTGGCGTTTTTGGGAAGACCCTGAAGGTTGGGTTGGGCTAGCGCCATGTTGGCCGAAGAGAAAAGCCAGGCCGCGCAGATCAGTCGTTTGAGTATCTTCATTCGAATCGAGCTGCCGTCCGAGTTCGCGGGCTTGCGTCCACTTTCGACATTCTTCCCGGGCTTTCGCTCCAGGCTTTATACACCGCCTGCCTCGAAGGCAGTCTTCAATGCTTAAAGTGCCTAACCGAGGTGAACACCATCGCCAAATTGTGTTCGTTAGCCGCGGCGATAGCCTCTTCGTCGCGCACTGAGCCGCCGGGCTGAATCACCGCCGTGATGCCGCTCTTCGCCGCTTCGTCGATACCGTCCCGGAATGGAAAGAAAGCGTCCGAGGCCAGCACTGATCCCGCGACCGGAAGTTGAGCGCGCATCGCACCGATCTTCACCGAGTCGACGCGCGACATCTGACCGGCGCCGACGCCGACGGTTTGTTTGTCGCGCGCATAGACGATCGCGTTCGACTTGGTGTGTTTGCAGACAGTCCAGGCGAACAATAGATCTTCGAGTTCCTTTTCAGACGGCTCGCGCTTGGTGACAAACTTCAAGCCTTCACGCGTCAATCGATGCGTGTCGCGTGTTTGCACCAGCATGCCCCCGGAGATCTGTTTGTACTCAAAGCCTTCGGAAGTTTTAGCCGCGCCGGCACGCAGCACGCGCAGATTCTTCTTTGCTGACAACACTTTCAGCGCAGCCTCGTCGAAATCCGGGGCAATGATTACTTCGACGAAGATCTCGACCACAGCCTGCGCGGCAGCGAGGTCAACGGTGCGATTGAAGGCGACGATTCCGCCAAATGCAGAAACCGGATCGCAGGCGAGTGCGCGCCGATAGGCTTCTTCAGCGGCTGCGCCAGTCGCGGCGCCTGCGGGATTCGTGTGCTTGATAATTGCGCACGCCGTGTCATCAAAATCGCACACGAGTTGCCAAGCCGCATCTGCATCAACGTAGTTGTTGAAGGACATCTCCTTACCGCCGAGTTGCTCCGCTGATGCGACGCCGTCTTGTTCCACCGAACCGCCGCGGACGCCCAGGTCGTACAACGCCGCGGCCTGATGAGGATTTTCGCCATAGCGCAAATTAGAAACTTTGTTGAGCGAGAGCTGCTGATGTTCCGCGAACTGCTCATCCTCGGCTGCTTCGAATTGATCACCGTGCAGTGACTTCATCGTGCTCGAGAACAAGTTCATGTACGTCGACATCTTGTCGAGGATTTCCGGCACTGGCGGAAACATCTGCGAGCTTTTCGCGCCTTCGAGATTCGCGCTGAGATACGGAAAGATCGCGGAGTCGTAGAACGCGGTGCGCATGAATGCGAGCCGCGCCAGTGCTTCGCGCGTCGCGAGCGTTAACGCCCCTTCGTCCAGAATCAGTTCCGTCCGGATTTGGCGATAGAGCTCAGGCGAAGTCAGCACGGCGACATCGCGGTAGTTCTTCGCTGCCGAACGAATCAATGCCGGCCCACCGATGTCGATCTGCTCGATCGCGTCGGCGAGTGGGATGTCTTCGCGGGCGACGGTCTGTTCGAACGGATAGAGATTGATGACGACCATGTCGATGGGTCCGATTCCGTGCTGCTCCATCGCCGCCACGTGCTCGGAATTGTCGCGGACGCCGAGAAGCGCACCGTGTATTTTCGGATGCAACGTTTTGACACGCCCGTCCATCATTTCGGGAAAGCCGGTGATGTCGGCCACATCGATTACGTCGATGCCCGCGTCACGCAAGGCTTTCGCAGTGCCGCCCGTGCTGAGGATCTCAACGCCGAAACTTTTCAGCTCCTGCGCGAAATCCACAATTCCTGTCTTGTCGGAAACACTAATCAGCGCACGACGAATCTTGCGCAAGCCGGCGTCTTTTGTTTCAGTCATCGTAGTGTTTGAAGAGAGCGGTATCTTCACTTAAGGGCGGGAACATCGCAAGTCAGCTTCACGGCTTCAGGGCTTCACGCGGGCGCGCGACGAAAAACTCTTGGGTCCTTGAATAGCCGCGTGGAGGGATTTGATACTCGAACCCCGCTGGTACGCTCAGAGAGAAGTTATGCCGCCGCCCGTCGTTTGCTTTCTCATTCAAATAAACTCCGATCAGATATTGGCTTTTCAAATCCGCTTCGATCGCTTCAAAGATGGGTGTCAGATCGACGGTTGTGCGCGGCGCCAACGGCGATTCGTTAACCAGAAAGTACTTGCCTCCAGTCTTTTCCGCGAGGTCGCGAAAACCGCTGGCCGGCCGCCGCACGGCCAGACGTGTGTCGCGCGGCTCGAAGAGCGGCAGATGAATGATGTAGAAGGACACGCGGGCCGCGCGCGCAGCATTAATTACTGAATCAGGTTTCGTGCGGCTGAAATTGTCTAAACCGTCACTAATTAGAATTACGATCCGGCGCTCGCTGCGGATGCGCGGCAACGATGTGAACATATCCACGGCGCGCGCGGCTGCGTCGAAAATTGCGGTTGGTTGATTGTCATGCGCGCGCACGTCGAACGCGCCCAGCGTCGAACTAACATCCCGAACAAATGGCACGGCGACGGTGGGCCGATGAGAGAAGTGCAGAACGGCGATGCTGGAAAGAGTGCTGAAGCGCCGGTACAGGCCGATGGCCGCGTCCCGTTGTTTGCTGATCACGTTGCGCAGACTCCCCGATTGATCCAGCGCGAACACCATTGCGACTCGATCTACGCCTGGGGAAAAATACAGGCCGCTGGTGACTGCATCGGGATCTTTCAATGAAAAATCTTTTTCAGTGAGGCCGTCGGGTCGCTTTCCGTTCTTGTCGCGAACGCGCGCGGGAAAAAGAAGCAGGTCCGTCGTCACTCGCAGGACGTCATCGTCAGTGGCCGGTTGAGCCTGAGCGACAACCGGAGCGACAGACACACTGAAGCAGACAAACAGAGTTAAGCAGGAAATAAGATGGATGCCGCGAGCGCAGAAGGGAAACACTCGCTGGCGCGACCTGAGAGGTGACATCAGCAGCCCGCTAAAACAGAAAACGGCCGAATAGCAGGATGCTGATGATAATCAGGACTGTGATGACAATGAGTTTCACCAACGTCATCGCTATAACCTCGGACGGCAAGGAGTGTAGTTAACGTCGATTCGGCATGTCAATGGGACCTGCGCGGTCTACGCGGATTTCACAAGATTTTACAAGCCCCAAAGGTTCATCGGGAAAAAGAACTCTGTGGTTGCTTTGCCTCAAAAGTCTGAGAGTCTTACTCTCATTCACACCGGGCTTCAGCCCGGTGATGAAAGACCGTAACAATCATAGGAACCGTTTCAACGGTTTCTCCGTGTCGTTTGCAGGGCAAGTTTTTCGTAGCCAATCGCCTGAGTGTCTTCAGAAGACCAGTAAACCGTTAAAACGGTTCACTCGTCTCGTTCTGATTATCACCGGGCTAAAGCCCGGTGTGAATGAGAGCGACCTTTCGGACTTTTGAGGCAAAGCCCTCTGTGATTCTCTGTGCGATCTCTGTGCCTCTGTGGTGAGGGTTTTCCTAAGCAATCTCAACCACAGAGACACAGAGGACCACAAAGTTCGCACAGAGAACCACTTTCTCCGACACATTCCTAGTCCCAGTTCTTAACGATCTTATCGACGACGTAAGCCGCGCGCTCGAGAATCTTTGCCAGGCCAATGCGGCCAAGGTAATTGCCTACCAGCGCGATATTTGGCGGAGGCTGGGGGAGCTTCATCAGCGTACTTTCCAGATCAATTGTGTAATGCGGCAGAGCGTTTGGCCAACGCTTGATGTGAACTGCCAGTGGACTGTCCTGCTGTTGATTGAACCGGGTGCGGTCCGCAAGGATCGTAGAGGTTATCTCTTCGTCTTTAAGATTTACGATGTCCGGGTCGAGCGCGCCACCAAAGATCCAGGTCTCGCTGTGCGCCGGGCCACGGCTTTCGAAGATGCAATCGTTGAAGAGAACGCCGCGCGCGCGAAAACCCTGGTCGTGAGGAAACAGGCAACCAAATCCCTTGAGCGTCGCTGCGTTCTGTCCGAAAAAGCAGGTCGCCGTTACAAGTGAAAGCATTTCCATTCGGGCCAGCTCTTGCGAAACCGCGGGCGCTGCATTCGCGAGAAACTCTGCCGCCGCGCTGGCCGAAAGACAAACCACGGTAGGGTCGTTACTGCTCGAAGAAAGAGCTTCCGAGAAACTGATAGGCACCCCTTTGTCGCGCAGGTAATCGACGAGGCCATCGATCAATTGCTGCATTCCGTTTGGGGGCGCGACGGTGCCGCGCATCCTGGCTTTCTGCGGACGATATGTTTTCAAATGATCCGGCAGGTTAGCGCGACCGAAAATCAGGCTTGCACTCAAACGGTTCGGATCGCCTGCGTAAATTCCGCCGAGTGCCGGACTCAATAAGAATTCAGTAGCACCTTTGCCAAGTACCCGCGCGCCCCACTGGGCAATCGTCTCGAACGGTTGCGGCCGAAGGTTCGCAGCGTTGGCAAGCAATCCAATAGGAATCCGCAACGCTTCCGCGAAGTTTAAAGGGAGCTGTCGGGGCCGGCCGCGATAGATGAATCGCTTTCGGGCGTCGGGCCGTGCCGGAAGGAGCGGCACCCCGATGTCGGCGCACATTGCTTCCAGGCGCGCCGAGTTCAGAATGCCGTTTGCGGCGGTTTCGACCAGACCGTGTTCAGTGCGAGTGGTGCGAATCAACCCGCCCGCGCGCGCGGTCTTTTCAACGATGCGGACTTCGCGGCCTGCTTTCGTGAGCAGATAGGCTGTCGTCAGCCCCGAAAATCCTGCGCCGACAACAG
Organism: Pyrinomonadaceae bacterium; assembly: GCA_049273695.1. Lineage (GTDB taxonomy): Bacteria > Acidobacteriota > Blastocatellia > Pyrinomonadales > Pyrinomonadaceae > UBA11740. The sequence goes on along the minus strand of JBASRE010000061.1, from coordinate 113,827 downwards.
TGATAGGTTTCACGGAGGTTCAGGAAAGTCAGACTGCCTGCGAAAAAGTGCGTGCCTGTGGCTGTTGCCGTCGCAGACGATAATCGAAAAACATGCACGCGTTGCGGAGAAACGGCCGTCCTTGCTCGGTGAGTGTAAGCCGGTCGTCATGAACGCTAACCAGCCCGTCGCTGATGAGCGATGACAAAAACTCCTTTGCATCCTCAGGCTGTCGCTCTCGCAGTTCGACTTCAAAACGAGTCATGAATTCCAGGATCTGCTCGCGCAGTTCTCGATCTTCTTCAGAAAGCAAATGTCCACGGAATGTAGGAATCTCGCCTTGCAGGACGCGACGCTCGTAAACCGGAAACGCTTTTTCGTTTTGATGAAAACAGGTCGGCGCTTCCGAGATCGCGCTTACGCCGAGGCCCAGCAGCACGTTCGTGCGCGTTTCTGTGTAGCCCTGAAAGTTGCGATGCAGAGTGCCTTCGCGCTGAGCTTGCGCCATGCCGTCGTGCGGCAGTGCGAAGTGATCCATGCCAATTTCGGCATAACCGGCAGCCCGGAGTTTCCCGCGCGCCATCTCGTAAAGCGCTCGTTTTTCAGCGGCCCTGGGGATGTCGTCGTCGGTATAGCTTCGCTGCGCGGGCTTGATCCAGGGCACGAGCGCGAAGCTGTACAGTGCGATTCGATCGGGACGCAGCTCGATCGTCTTGTCTACGCTCTCTGAGAACCGCTCGATCGTTTGTTTCGGTAGGCCGTAAATCAAATCGTAGTTGACTGACGTGTAGCCGAGTTCGCGCGCCACGTCAGTGCAGGTCTTCGTCACTTCATAGGGCTGATGGCGATTTACGATGCGTTGTACTTCCGGATCGAAATCCTGCACGCCGATCGAGACGCGTGTGAAACCAAGCTCGCGCAGCGTCTTCAGATGTTCGCGCGTGGTGTGGCCGGGATGAACTTCGACTGACGCTTCAAACCGATCCGCATCGATCGTCGTCTCGGCGAAAATCGGTTCGAGAATTTGCCGCAGACTCTCAGGCGCGAAGAATGTCGGCGTGCCGCCACCCAGATGAATGCCGAGCAACGAGCGTTCGCGCAGGTTCGGTACTCTATTGCGATAAAGATCCCATTCCGTCAGCAGCAGTTCTTTGTAGCCGATTTCGCGCTGGTGATTACGCGTGATCACGGTGTTGCATGCGCAGAATGTGCAGAGGGTTTCACAGAACGGAAGGTGAAGATAAAGGGACCAGGTTGCGTGCTCGTCTGCGAAAGCTGACGAGAGCGCAGTCAGCCACTGCTCAGTCGTCGGCATGTCGCTCCAGAAGGGAACTGTCGGGTAACTCGTGTAGCGCGGCGCCGGCACGTCGTACTTGGCAAACAGGTCGTTCACTGCAAAACCTCTCTAACAGTATTAACAAAGTGTCGCACATTGTCTTCCGGCGTTTTCGGCAGGACGCCGTGGCCCAATCCGCAGATCCAACCTGTGCGATCGTGCTTCAATAATGGATTGAGAAACTGTTCAAGACTTAGTTTGAAATCATCACGGCCCGTCAATAGCAGATTCTGATCGAAGTTGCCCTGAATGAAACCGTTGGGAAATTGTTCAAAGGCAGCGCGCAAATCCCAATTGTGATCGACGCCGAGACCCGCCCATTGTCCGCCGGTGAACAGCGGGTGATTCAGATGCTCGCGAGTCGTCGCCTTTGAGTAATAACCAAGTTTGGACGGAAAACTCTGGGTGAGCCGCTCCAGTTGCGGCACGACTTCACCCTTGAAAACATCGGATGCCAGTTCGCCCGCGGCCGTGTCAAAGACCATTACGACCTCGGCTCCATTCGCTAGCTGCAATTCGATGTTCTTGATCAACAACGGAACCAGTGTCTGGCAGAACATCTCAAACAATTGCCGCTCTTGTTTCGCGCGCTCCACGTTCTTGTGCGTTCCTTCCACTGCGTAAACAAATAGCGTCCAAGGCCCGCCGACAAAGCCGATCAAACTCTTGTCGTTGGATAACAACTGTCGCGTCGCGCGCATGGCGTCGCCCTGAAACAGAAGGCCCAGCCACGCCTCATCCACGGCGCGAAGTTGCGCGAATGTCTGCGGCGTCAACTTCCAACCGAGTTGTGGCCCGCTTTCCGTGTACTGCAATCCCATCCCGAGCGCTTCCAGTGGGAACAGCAGGTCACTAAACAGAATGGCCGCGTCAAAATCAAAATCCATCACCGGACCGAGCGCGACGTGAGCTGCCAACTCAGGCTGCTTACAGAGATCCATGAACGAAAACTGTCGGCGCAGATCCTGATAATGACGGTGATAACGTCCGGCCTGGCGCATGAGCCAGATCGGCGGCGTCGCTTGAGGCACGCGGGCCAACGCGTTTTGAAAACGGGTGTTGCCAGACGCGCCTTTGGCGAATGCACTCTCATTCACACCTCGCTTGAGCGAGGTGGGTTCGCCCGCGTGTGAATCCACGAGCCGTTTCAACGGCTTATCGGAAAACCGTTGAAACGGTTCACCGGAATCCGCAAGCACCTTTTCACCTCGCTGAAGCGAGGTGTGACTGAGAGTTTCCTCTCTCATGACTCCAAATTCCATTGATATCCCACGCCGCGGACTGATCGAATGAATTCGCTAGCCGTGTCGCCCAAAGACTGCCGCAGGTGCACGATCATGTTATCGACCGTCCGTTGATTCCCCAGTTTGTCTTCACCCCAAAGCTTGTCGATGATTTCGTTGCGACTGACGGCGCGCGGCGCGCTCGTGATCAAAAGTTCGAGCAATTGAAAATCCCTGGCCGGCAGAAAGTCTCTCTGGCCGTCCGGTTGCACGATCAAGCGGCGGTCGAGTTCAATCACCCGGCCGTTGCACGAAATTCGATGAAGCGCGGGATGCCGCTCGAAAACATGCTTGACGCGCAGCAGCAGCTCGCGCAGGTGAAACGGCTTGGGAATAAACTCTTCCGCGCCAATTTCAAAACCTTCCAGCCGGTTCTCAGCGGTGCCCAGTGCGGTCATGAACATGATGGGAATTGATGAGTTCGCTTTCATGTGGCGCGCAATCTCGAAGCCCGAACCGTCCGGCAAGCTCACGTCCAGGATGATCAAGTCCCAGAGGCTTTCGCCGAACCGCTTTAAGGCGCGCTGCTTCGTCTCGACCCACGAAACTTCGTAACCCTCGCGCGCCAGCCGGTCGCGCAAGGTGGCCCCCAGCGAGCGATCATCTTCGACCAGCAAAATTGACTTCATGCCAGCTTGTGTCTCTGCTGTTCGGCGAGAACGGGTTCGGCCTCACTTGGAAGACTTAACTCAACGACAAACCCGCCTTCCCGACCCGGCGCGAAACTTAGAGTTGCGTTCATTCGCTTCGCCAGTTGCCCCGAGATGTAAAGACCCACGCCACTGCCGCTGCCACGCGCGTGTCGCACGAAGAGCTTCCCCAATTCCCGGAAGTCGCCCTGAAAACCGCAGCCGTTGTCGGCGACACGCAACGTCAGCCGGCCAACACCGCTCGGCTCGACAGTTATTCTGATTTCCGACGCTTCACCGTGCTTGACCGCATTGTGAATCAGGTTGGTCAGCACACTGGTGAGCGCGCGGCTGTCACCGCGAACTACGCCATCACCTTTCTGAACGATCGACAAGTTCGGCCAGTGATAACGGAGCGCTTCCACTAGTTGTCCGATTCGCACGGGCTCGTTCAAAAGCTTGCCGGTGGGAAGGCTAACCAGAAACAGAGAATTCTCGAGTTGTAATTGCAAACGCAGCGTGTCCTGCAGCAGACGATCCAGCAATGGATTCGGGTTCGCGCCGAAGTCTTCTTTCAGGCTTTCGGCCTGCAAACGCAGACTCGCCAGCGCTGTTTTCGCATCGTGTGTGAAAGCGGCGAAGAACTCTTCGACCTGCTCGTGTCGTTTCTGTTCCCGCCGCGCGTAGTAAAACAACGCCAAGCCGCCGCCGATGAGCGAGGCGATGAGGATGCCGCCTTCCCACAGGAGCATCCGATAATGGCTTTGCAGTTGATCGGCCTGCTCAACGTGAAACTGGTCCAGCAGAGCGAGTTGTCGCAAACCGAAAATCATCCACCACACGGCGAGCGTGACGGTGAAGGTGACCCAAAGGGCCACCAGGAGAATCTTGATTCGGTCGCGACCAGGTTTCATTTAGTCCAACTAATCGTTTAGAGGCGGGCTACTGCCCGCCGTTCTTCAGCGAAACGTGGCGGGCGGTAGCCCGCCTCTAAACATTTCCTGTACGTGCGTCCTCGACAGCTTCAACAATCGCTTCTGTCGCTTTCTCTAACACCTCATCAGTGTGAGCCAGCGACATGAAACTCACTTCATAGCCGCTGGGCGCGAAGTAGACACCACGACTTATTGCCCCGTGAAAGATGCGCGCAAAGTTTTCTGCGTGATGTGCCGGGATGTCTTCGAGACGACGAATGACCTTGTCAGTCTTCGCGTGCAGCCAGAACAGGGAAGCCGTGCGCGTGATTTGCACCGGCAAGTCTCGTTCATCGAAAGTCGCATTCAGCCGATCGCAGAACTGTGCAGTTCGCTCCTCCAGCGTTTCAAAGGCGCCCACACGTTCGATCTTTTGCAGGGTCGCCAATCCCGCGCGCATGCCGACAGGATTCGCGCTCAATGTTCCGGCCTGATAAACTGGTCCCGAAGGCGCGACCAGTTCCATCAAATCGTGCCGGCCGCCGTACGCTCCCACGGGAAATCCGCCGCCAATGACTTTGCCGTACGTCACCAGATCGGGTCGCATCCCCAGAAGCTCCGCCATGCCACCCATCGCCACGCGAAATCCGGAAATGACTTCGTCGAAGATGACGAGCCCACCGTGCTCACGCGCGAGGTTAACCGTCTCTTCAATGAATTCGCGCCGCTGAATTAACAGACCGTAATTCGCCGGTTGTGGCTCGAGAATCACCGCGGCTATTTCGGTTCCGTGACTGTCGAACACAGCGCGCACACTCTCTTCATCATCCAGCGACGCAATCAGCGTTTCGCTCGCAACATTTTCGGAAACGCCGGCGCTGGAACTGGCGGCGACTCCGGCCAATCCGCTTCCAGCTTTCACTAAAAGGGAATCGGCGTGACCGTGATAGCAGCCTTCAAATTTCAGGATTCGCGAGCGCCCAGTCGCAGCCCGCGCCACGCGGAGCGCACTCATCACCGCTTCCGTCCCCGAAGAAACGAAGCGCAGCATCTCGACCCAGGGCACACGCGAAGTGATCCATTCGGCCAGTTCGAGCGAGTAAGGATCGCACGCGCCGAAGCTCCAGGCGGTGTCGATTGCTTCCTTCACAACTTCGGCGACTTCCGGATCGCGATGACCGAGCATTAATGGTCCGAAGCTCTGGCAGAAATCGATGTAGTCGTCGCCTTCAACAGAAGTCAGAATCGCGCCTTGCGCACTGCGGAAAAAGATCGGAGTTCCGCCAACGCTTTTGAAAGCGCGGACGGGGCTGTGTACGCCGCCCGGCGAGAGACGCTGAGCACGTTCGAATAGATCGCTATGGAGTGCGCCGGCAGAGCGAAGCGGCGACGGCGCTTTGGATGTCTGTGAATTGCTCAACGTCGTTCCGTGGTGACGATCCAAAGCGGTGTCGCCGCTTCGCTCTGCCACCGCACTCCAAATCAGATTCCTAATTTCTGCGCATACCGCGCGCCATACGTGATGATGAATTGCGCGCCGGCGCGTTTGAAAACGTGCCACGTCTCTAACAATCCACGTTCGAAATCAATCAATCCATTATCAGCCAGTAACGAAATTCCGGCGTACTCGCCGCTGACCTGATACGCGCCAACCTGCAGGCCAGTCTCTTCGTTAATGGGCGCGATCAGATCCAGCGAAGTCATTCCCGGTTTCACCATCAGAAGATCGGCGCCTTCTTCAGCACAGCGACGACTCGACGCGAGAGCGTCAGTGCGATTGCGCACGTCAAGCTGATAACCCTTTCGGTCACCGAACTGTGGCGCTGAGTCGGCCGCAGCGCGAAAAGGGCCGTAGAAATTGCTGGCGAACTTTGTGCTGTAACTCATCACCGGCACGAGATCGAACCCATTCTCGTCCAGCTGCGCGCGAATGTGGCCCACCCGGCCATCCATCATATCGCTGGGACTGATGCCGTCGGCACCGGCTTCGGCGAACGCCCGCGCCGAATTCGCCAATTCATCAAGTGTCGTCGGATGATCGATCCCGGTGTCGTTCAGCACTGCGCAATGGCCGTGCGTCGTGTACGCGCACAAGCAGGTATCGACCCACAGGCAAAGATTCGATCCGAACTGTTTTCGGATTTGGGAGATCACATCGCGCTCGAACTGATGGTCAAAATCTCTTTCACGCTTGTTACCCGGAACGGGGAAGAGAAGGAAATGCGTCACGCCATCTTTCAAATCGCTTTCAATTTGTCGCAGCGCGGACGAGATGCTGAGCCGAACGTTGCCGCGCAGGCCGGCGATGGGCTCGTCGGCTTTCAGACCTTCGACGACGAAAAACGGCTGAATCAATTGCGCGCGGTTGAAATCCGTCTCGGCGCACAAGTCGCGCAAGTGCTGAGTCGCACGCAGGCGCATCAAGCGTTTCATTAAAGACTCATCTCCTTTAGCTATGGGCCGCGTTTTGCACCTCCCCGCAAGCGGGGAGGGGTTGGGGGTGGGGTTAGCGTCGCGCCAACCTCTCCCCCTGCCCCCCTCTCCGCTTGCGGAGAGGGGGATACCGGTCGCTACCGCTACCGGTTCTGACACATTTCCTCCAGCCATTGCTCATGATCGAGGAACACGTGCGGCTCGATTCCGTGGCGTTGGAGCGTTCGCTGGGTATTGCCGGGTCCGCAGAAATGCGTCATCGATTTCATCCATGGATTCAGGTCCAACGCGCGTTCGAAACTCGATCCGCTCGTCCAGAAAAAGTAGTGTTTGCCTCCGAGGTTCGGACCCGCGTCTTTCGGAATCAAACGGTACGTCGGTAGAGCCTGCATCCCGCTTTCAGCCGGCGCATCTGCGTGCGTCAGCTTTGTCCATCGCACTTCGGTCCCAGCAATCGTTTCAATCCGCGGGTGCTCGTATTCGCCTAAACCCTCTGCGGAACCGTTCACCCAGACGCCGCGCCTTGCCAGCCGTTCCCAGGTCTTCAGTCCGCTCGCCCAAACCAGCTGCGAATCAGAGAGGGAAGCGTCCTCCGGCAATGCATCGGCCTTGGCAATCCACAGCGGCGAACTCGACATTGTCGCAGTTATTGGCTCACGTTTGAACCAGTCAGAGTCCGATGTGTGGAGCGGCCAGAGGAAATCTCGCGCGACCTTCGCGGGCCTCGGGCGTGAAGCTGCCAGGCCATGGCCATTCAATACCGCGCCATCGTCAGTCAGGCCGCGGAGAAATGTGACTTCACCGTAAGGCCGGCGCAAGACGCTCACGCCGATTTTTTGATGACAGCCGCCACCATAGCCGCGCAGAATCTCGCGCTCGCGCTGAGCTGTCGCAAATGTCTCGGCACAGTTGATTGCCGCCAGCCGTTCACGCAACTCCGGCCGGCTGCTCTTGATCTCAACGGCCAGCGCGCCCTGCGCCGGCGCACACGGATTGGCGCGCAGCGGCAGAACCATCCACAAGCATTGCGACAAAGCGTTTCGCAGTTCCGCTTTCGTGGCCGCGAACTCTTCGTCGGGAGCTTCCAAAAGGCGATCGAGTGCGGCTTTGGCGACAATCAAACCGTCCGCGCCCGGATTCCACATTTTGCGCACGCGCGTCGGCACATTGCCGCGAACCGCCTCAAATGCCACTTTGTCAATTCCTGAGGGAAGGGCAGTTCGCAAAAACGAATCGAGGTTGTAACTGCGGCGGGGCGATGACGTGAGAATCGTCATTCGCCCGGTGCGCCGAACTTCTTCCCAACGATCTTTTCGCACCAACATCAAATCGCGCATGTCGGCGCGCGGTAGGGTTGCCGCAATCTCAGTCTCGCCGTCGTCTTCAATCGCGAGATCTTTCCACGAATGCACAGCCAGATCGTACTTGCGGGCGAGCAGGCCGTCGCGCAGGTCTTGTGTGAAGACACCTTTCTCAGGCATTTGCCACAAAGGATCGGTTTGGTTCTTGTCGCCGAGGGATTCGTGAAAGGAATAATCGATGCTGATGTTTGGGTGTGCGTTGTGGAGAGTGCGGCCGACTTGATATGCCTGAATACGCGCCAACTCGCTGCGACGCGCAGCGAGAGCTAGGCGCATAAATCTTCCCAACCGAAGGGGCGAAACTGCGCCTGTTCGATCAGCCTCTGGCCGGCTCTTTTGATTTCGTCACGCGCCGCGGCCACGCGCGCGGCAGGCTCGGGTCGCTCGTTTTTCAAAGCCGCAAACATTTCTGAGAGTCTGACGATAGGCAACGAACAGTTCAACGGATCGGTTTCCGCTTCGCCGCGCAGATCGAGCACCTTCACGACTGGAATTGGCTGCGCTGACATCCATTCCTTCACATCGCTCGCGCTGATCGGCGCGGCGATTACGATCGCGGTCTCACGGCTTTCCTCGACTGGTGCAATCAATGCGAATTGCGCCAGACGAACCTGCGGAAACTTTTCCGTAAGCGATCCGGCGCGCTCTGGATTGCGCGCGCAGACAGTCACGTCGGTTTTGCCAACCATCCAGGGAAGAATCTCTTCGGCCAGCTGACCCGCGCCCAGCACCACAACTGACGGAACGCCCTTCAGATGTTGCCTGACCATGCCGCCATACGATTGGCTGCCGAGGCCTTCGAGATGCCGGCGCCGCACGTGTTTTGCATCGACGAGCAGGTCGGACGTTACACGCCGAAGGAACGCGCCCCATTCGTTCATTGGAAATCTTGCGCTCGCGCAGAACTCTTTGAACTGGCCCATGACTGCCGTTTCAGCCACCAGAGGCGAACGCAACCCGCAAATCACTTCGAGCAGAAAATTGTGAGCGACTTGTCCTTCATATGATTCAAAGCCTTCGGGGAGATCGGGAATCAGCGCGGCGCTTTCGGATTTGTGCAGCAGGACGATTCGGCGCAGGCAGGTCTGCCACTCGAGGCCGTTGATGGCCACCGGCCATCTCTCGCCCGGTTTGGCGGGATGGTGCAGAACGACTAGATCTTCCAGCACGGCATCATTTTAGAAATCGCGCACCGCCGATTGTCATGGTTTTGTCATTCGACGTGGGAAAATTTCAATCCTCGACCTTCACCGGAGTGCAGACTAACAGGCATTAAGCTGCGGCGAGACAGATGTCCTCAGCCAGCCATAACGAGTCTGCGTATTCAATGTGCAAAACACGCCGAGTTGCCTTCGTGAAAGCTCGCGGAGAGGAATGTATTAGCAATGGTCTCATCGCCAGCACGCCACCACCAGGAACCGTACACTCAACGTACTTACGTTCCCGCACAATCCTCGATACATCGTCGCTGGTTAAGACGCCCAGGAGGTGCGAACCGGAGATAACTCGGAGCGGCCCGTTCTCTACCGTCGAAGTGTCGAGATGAATTCTCAGGGCTACCACACGCGAGAGCGCCCAGGCAGGTGCCCGCGCGAAAAGCACGCCACCTTTCCTGGACCACGGTCCCCACTCACTGGACTCGAAACGCGAGGCGAGCGGAAGCACGACATCCTGATGCCAACCGACAAACCAGTTCGAATCGGCGGACTTGTCGAAGACCGTGGCGCGGTAAGGGACTGGCTGGTTCTTTAAGACATTGCCTGCGATCCGCACCAGACGTGAATCCACAACGATGGACGCAACGCTGCTATTGCTCATGAGGTTGCGTCTGCCGGCTTTGCCTCGTGAGCCGTTGCTCTGAACGATGGCCTCGACCAGTGAATCACACTCTTGCGGCGTCAAAACGTCGTGCTCGATCCAAAAGCCCTCGTCATTCATCCGATCAATTTGGAAGAAATCTCCAGCTCGTTTTGAAATCCCTCGTCAGTTTTTGATCCGTCAGAATCGCGCGGACCATTTCCACCGGGATCCGGTTCTCTTTCAGGATCCAGTCGTGAAACGCACGGTTCGTCATCTTCTTTGAGTCCACCAGTTCGTGATGCAAAGCATAGAACTGACGGCCGCCCAGCAAGTAAGCGATTTGATAGAGCGGCCCATAGCTCCCATCGAATGAACGGCGTACTTCAGCCGTGGCATTATCACGCTCGTGTCCGACGCGATTTACGAGATAGTCAATACACTCCTGCGGCGTCATTTTTTCCAGATGGAAACTCAGCGAGAAAATGATTCGCGCGCAACGATGCATGTGCCAGAACAGCATGCCGATCTTGTTCTCCGGCGTCTTCGGAAAATTCATGTCCCAGAGAAGAAGCTCCCAGTAGAGCGCCCAGCCCTCGCCCCAAAACGGCGTACTGAACAACCCGCGATACGGCTTGTAGCGCGCGGTCATGAAGCCTTGGAGGTGATGGCCCGGGATCAGTTCGTGATGAACGGTCGCACGCGAGAAGTGCGGGTTGTTGCCCCGCATGCTCATCATTTTCTGCTCGTGCGACATAGTGCTCGTCGGATAAGAAACCTGTATCACTTCGCCGCCCAGAAAGAAGGGGCTCACGAGTTGTCGTTCAGGGGACAACATCTCCATTCGCCATGTGTCTTTCGCGAGTTGAGGCACGGTCAGCAAGTCGCGACTCTCGACGTACCCAATGGCTTCCAACGCAAGCTCGCGAATCATCGCAGGCTGTTTACCCGGTTCGACGTAGAGGTTCTTCACGTGCTCCAGGGCCTTCTTCCAGTCATCGCCGTAACCGAGTTCGCGCGAGGCTTTCTTCATTTCGTTTTCGCACCACGCCATCTCTTTGTCGGCAAAGGCGAGCAGCTCCTCAGGCGTGTAGGGAATCATCTCGGATTGCAGTTCGCTCAACAGGGCGTCCCGGCCGATTGGATCGCCGACGATGTCGCTGGTGTCGCCCGCGCGCGCGGTGACTTGCACTCGCGGAGGTTGAGTTGGAGCTCGACCTTGTACGGCGCCGCCGCCGCCCGTTCCCCGGCCGCTGGTCGCTTCGGTCGATGACATTTCGGCACGCAGGCCGACAACCCGTTCACTTAGAAACGCGTTGTACCCGGCGAGCGTCTCGTCGAGCGCGCGGTAAGGCTGCTCATTCCACCAGGTGAATATCGGATCGTAACCGTTGTAAAACCCGTACCAGTTGCGCAGGTTGTTTCTCAGATTATTCAGCGCGCCGACCGCGCGAAAGGCGATCGTCTTCTTCACTTTAATCGGTTCCAGAGTTTCCGAGCGGGCCTCGCCGCCGCGCTCTGGTCGCAGCCCCGCTTCGACTGCGCGACGAGTGTCTTCGATCTGCCGCTTCAGCTCGTTCAACGTTGCCGCTGTTTTCGCGGAATCAATTGGTTCCATGCGACGCCGGGTCTCTTCCAAACTCACGATCGTAGACGCGAATGGAATCAGCGGCTTCAACTCCGCGAGTTGCTTCTCTTCGATATCCAATTGGCGCAGCTCACGTTCGAGATAGGTGCGGAAGAGAACGTAATCAACCTTGCCGGCCTGGCTCATCGAATCGAAGTTCAGTTGCTGAATGCGTCCAAGCGCGTCGCCATAAAACCTTCGGAAACGTTCACGCCGGGCAGGCGAACCGGCGACCGGATACGATCGCTGCAAGCTGCCGCGATCCACGACGTAATACTCGATGAGCGCGCGCATCTCGCTGACGGAACCGTCTGAGGTCGCGGTGGTTTGCGTCGTGGTCGGCCTCTGACGCTGAGATAAGACCGGAAATAGGCCACTGCTAATTAAGAGAGCGATGCTTGCCAGGGCTAATGAGCGCCGGAAGTGGATCATCAGTGAAACTCCTTCAAGGGTGTGACTGACGGGCCGATATACTAACGCAAAAGTCTCAGAACCCCGACCACCGGGGTCCCCGCGCGAGCATCTCGCGAGGGGTGGTTATTAGGGAGGGCTGTTGAGATTTCAGATTTCAGATTTCAGATTTGCATCTCATAAGTTGCCCCTTCCAACCGGTCGGGCTTATGACACGCTTGCGCCTGTCCAAAGTGCTTTGTTATTATCTGGCTTCGCAATAATGCGACGGGACAGGCCTCGAGCTTGTCGGTTTCGAATTTTTGATAGGAAGCTCCGGAAGACCTTCGTGATGAGACGGACTACAACTCGTTTCACGTTTTGATTGCGCGCCCTTTGGGCGTGCGGCGAAGGCGCTCCTATCGAATCCGATCATTTGCAGTTAGTAAATAGTGAATCGTAATCGTGAATAGGAAGCGCCGGTCAGACGGCCTTCCGCGGCTGTTTGTTTATGCGGACCTGCCTGATGGGGCAAGGCTTCGCGTAAGCGCCGTAGGCGCGAGATGTTTATAGTCCCTGCGTCCCTATCTTTATTCAGCTCCTCTAGGAGCGAAATGGTTGGGACCAGGATTACGCGCCTAAGGAGCGATCGGTCGATCACCCATAGAGTTCTATAAGTATTTCGCTTCCTAACGGAGCGAAGAAAAATGAGCGAGATTAACGTCAAACTTAATAACGGCCCCGCCGCGCAGATTCCTGCGCCGGTCACGGTTGGCGAAGCTTTGAAAAAGCTCGATCGCGACCTGGCGAAGCAGGCGCTGGCTGCGCGCGTCAACGGACGTGAAGTCGATCTCGCACACACCATCGACGCGCAGGCGAATGGCGACGCGATAAAGATCGAACCGGTCCTGCCGCAGACGCTGGAAGGGCTCGATGTGCTGCGGCACTCGACCGCGCACTTGCTCGCGGCGGCGGTACTGGATCTGTTTCCCGGAACTAAGCTCGGAATCGGGCCGGCGCTGCTGGATGATCCGCGCTACGGATTTTTCTACGACGTCATTGCGCCGCGCGCTTTGACCGAAGCTGATCTGCCGGTGATCGAGAAGAAGATGCGCGACATCGCCAAGCGCAACATGCCCTATCGCCGCGATGAGATTTCGAAAGCCGAGGCACTGCGCGTCTTTCAGGAGCGCGATGAGCCTTTGAAGTGCGAACTGATCGACGAGAAGGCCGGCGAAACCGTCAGCGTCTATTACATCGATGGCTCACCGTTTCTCGATTTCTGTCTTGGCCCGCACGTGCCGAACACGAATCGCTTGAAGGCTTTCAAGCTGCTTTCCCTGGCCGGTGCGTACTGGAAAGGTGATGCGGAACGTCCGCAGATGCAGCGCATCTACGGCACGGCGTTCTTCAGCCAGGAAGAACTCGAGGCATGGTTAAAACAGCGCGAAGAGGCTGAGAAGCGCGATCATCGCAGGCTGGGTCGCGAACTTGATCTGTTTTCAATTCAGGAAGACTACGGGCAGGGGCTCGTCTTCTGGCATCCGAAGGGCGGCATCATCCGCCAGCAGATGGAAGACTATCTGCGCGAGGAACTCGTCCGGCGCGACTACAGTTTCGTTTACACGCCGCACATCGCGAAGCGCGAGCTTTGGCAGATGAGTGGACACGAACAGAACTACGGCGATTCGATGTTCGCGCCGACCAAGCTGGAAGAAACCGAGTTTCGGCTGAAGCCGATGAATTGTCCGTTTCACATCGGCATCTACAAATCGCAGCAGCGTTCTTATCGCGATCTGCCGCAGCGCTACGCCGAAATGGGAACGGTTTATCGCGCCGAACTTTCCGGTACGCTGCACGGCCTGATGCGCGTGCGCGGGTTCACGGTTGATGACGCGCACTTGTTCTGTACGCCCGACCAAATTCACAAAGAGATCGATGACTGTGTGGACTTTGCATATCAAGTGTTGAAGACGTTCGGCTTCGAAAAGATCAAATTTGAGTTGTCAGTGAAGGGAAGTGACACCGGCAAAGCTTACCTCGGCGAGGAAAAAGACTGGCAAAAAGCCGAGGCGGCGCTGGCTCGCGGCCTTGACGCCCGGGGCATTCAATACGAGCGCATCGAAGGCGAAGCGGCGTTTTACGGCCCCAAGATCGATTTCAAGATTGAGGATGCGATTGGCCGTCTATGGCAGCTCGGCACCGTTCAGTGGGATTTCAATCTGCCGGAGCGGTTCGAGCTGGAGTACATTGCCGAGGACAATAAGCCGCACCGGCCAGTGATGGTGCATCGCGCTTTGTTTGGATCGATTGAACGATTCTTTGGCGTACTTATCGAGCACTACGCCGGCGCGTTCCCGATGTGGCTGGCGCCGGTGCAGATCGTCGTGCTCCCGATCACGGACCGGATTAACAAGTACGCGCGCGGCATTGCCGAAGAGTTACGATCATCCGGCTTCCGTGTCGAAGTAAATGTGCGCAGCGACAAGATTGGCGCGAAGATTCGCGACGCGCAATTGCAGAAGATTCCTTTCATGCTGGTACTAGGCGATCGAGAGCTGGAAGAGGTAAAGGTCGCCGTTCGTGAGCGAACTAAAGGTGACATCGGCGCGATGTCGCTGGATGAATTCAAAGAGATGGCGACGCGTTTAGTAAAGACGCGAGCGCTGACCAACGACTGAGTCCAACGTCCAAGGTCCAAAGTCTAACGTCGGTTTCAACGACTTTGGACATTGGACTCGGGACTTTGGACCTAAACCCAGGGAGGTGGACACATAGCTACAGGTTTTCGAGGCCGCGGTCGCCCGGACTTCCGCCGTGGGCCGGTAACTCGGATTAACGAACGGATTCGCGTGCCGCAAGTGCGCGTGATCGGTGAAGATGGCGAACAATTTGGCGTGCTGGAAACGCGCGATGCAATTCGTCGCGCGCGTGAGCAGGGCATGGACCTGGTTGAGGTTGCGCCCAACGCTGAACCGCCCGTTTGCAAAATCATCGACTTCGGAAAGTTTCAGTACGAAGCGAAGAAGAAGGCCAACGAGGCAAAGAAGAAACAGGTCGTCATCACCGTCAAGGAAATTAAGTTTCGCCCCGGTACCGACGTGCACGACTACAGCTATCGCATGAAGCGCGCGCGCGAGTGGTTGACCGAAGGCAACAAGATCAAGGCGACGATCTGGTTTCGCGGCCGCGAGATGACGCACCGCGAATTAGGTTCGCGAATTTTGGAGCAACTTGAGAAGGATTTAATCGAGGTGGGCGACGTCGAGATGCGCCCGCGCATGGAAGGCAACCAGATGTTTACGATCTTTGCGCCAAAGAAACATGGCGGCGGCAAAGGCGGTGGAGGATCTCATCAAAGCAGCCCCGCACGACCGGAACCGGCGCGGCCCGAGAGTCCACCATCCGAAACAGTTGCGTCCGAGAGCGAACCGAAAACGTCCTGACGAGAACTTTAATGCGCAAAGCACTTTCAGTATTGACGCTGTTTGTTGTTCTGCTCGCCGCTCAATTGCACACGAGCGTGGCGCAGAAGGGCGACGGCGCCCGGCTCGTGAGTCAGGTTTCCGCTATTTCGGCCGGATCTGATACCAAAGCGCGGGGAGCAGCGATCAAGGCGAGATTGGATGCGCTTGGCATCAAGTACCGCATTGAGCCGTTCATGCACGCAGACCGGCAGGGCGAAAACATCGTGGCTGAGCTGCCATCGGCAGGAGCGACGAAACAGCTCATGTTGGGCGCGCACTACGATCGGGTTAGCCAGGGCCAGGGCGCAATTGATAACGCTTCGGGGTCGATGGTGGTGCTGGAATTATTGGCGGCGCTGAAAGCCAAGCCGTTAAAGAACTATGCCGTGGTCGCAGCATTCTTTGACCTGGAAGAGATTGGCCTGCGCGGATCGGCGAATTACATCAAGGCGCGAGAAGGAAAACCCTTGCCGGCCGTTTTCATCAACTTCGATGTCTTCGGCTATGGCGACACGCTTTGGGTGATGACGGCGGATGAAAACTCTTCGTCGGCGACGGCGGTGAAAACAGCCGCGGCCGCGGCGAAATTTCCGCTGCAGATCGGCGCGCAGTATCCGCCGAGTGATCATGTCAGTTTTCTCCGAGCGAAGGTGGAAACGCTCGCGTTTGGTCTAATCGACGGAAAAGAAATCCCATCGATACTCCAGGTTTTCAATCGCGAAGTGCCGGAGCAGATGCCACGCGTGATGACGATCATACACAGCCCCAACGACACACCGGACAAAATTGACGGCGCGGCGGTCGCGCGGGCTTTACCGGTGGTCGAACAGGCGATTCGATTAATGGACAAGTGAAGTTTGTTTGCGATCTCAAATTTGAGATCTGAGATTTAAGGAGGAGCATTCATGCCAAAACTAAAAACACACAAAGGCGCCGCGAAGCGCTTTCGCTTGACGGCCACCGGCAAGATCAAGCGCGGCCATTCGCACGCGCGTCACATTCTGACGAAGAAGACTAATAAGCGAAAACGACTTTTGGACATCGACGGGCTGGTTTCTGAGTCTGATCAGAAACGGGTCGAGCGGATGTTGCCATACGGAAGAGATTAGGAATTGATTCATCGAGTCATTTATTCATTTGATTCAATGAGTCAATGAGCCAATGACCAAATCGTTGGAGGGTTGTCATGCCAAGAGCAAAACGTGGAAATAAGCGCCTCGAACGGCGCAAGAAGATTTTAAAACTGGCGAAAGGATATCGCGGCACAAAATCGAAGCTTTATCGGTCCGCGAAAGAATCGGTTGAGCGTGGGCTGAACTTCGCTTACACCGGTCGCAAATTGAAGAAGCGAGACTTTCGCTCACTTTGGATTGTGCGCATCGGCGCGGCCGCGCGCTTGAATGGCCTGAACTACTCGCAGTTCATGCACGGTTTGAAGCTTGCCGGAATCGAACTTGACCGAAAGATTCTGGCGGACTTCGCTGCCAAACAACCGGAAGCATTCTCCGCGTTGGCGGCGCAAGCGAAAACGGCCCTGGAGAATAAGCCGCAGGCGCGCGCCGCCGCATAAGGTGGCTAGACGGGCGAAAGGAAAGAGAGGTGGTCTCAATGAATAAGAAACTCATGCTGGCAGTCGTTGGTCTGGCGCTGTTGCTAATCGCACCTAACCTGGTGGCCCAGGCCCAAGTGCCGAATCAAAAGCCCCAAAGTTCGTTTGCCGGGAAATACGAAGCCACGGTGAAGGGCGAGACCGGCGAGCAAAAAATCACACTCGAAGTGTTGGAAGATGCCGGCAAGTTTTCCGGATCGCTCACAACGGCGCGGGGCTCGTTCAAGATTATCAAAGGTCAGGTGACCGATGGCGTGCTGACTCTGGAAGTCGAGAAGCCGGGCGGCGGTTCCGGACCGTGGACGCTGAAGCCAAACGGCGCCAACCTAACCGCGACGTTTGCCGAGGCCGGCAAGGACGTGACGGTCGAGTTCCGCAGAATTGTTGCCGACGAAATCTCGGGTGAATGGGACGCCGTGGCCGACGCTTCGGGACAGCCCTTTCCGTTTGCGCTGACGTTGAAGCTTGATGGCGAGAAAGTCACAGGTAGCAGCTCCTCGCAACTGGGCAACTCGAATGTTTCAGAAGGCAGTTGGAAGGACGGCAAGCTGGCCGTGATATTGGAAGGCGGCAGCGGCAAAATTGCGCTGGCGGCTACATTGGTCGACGGCAAATTGTCCGGCGACTACGATTATGCCGGACAGCTTCAGGGCAAGTGGGTGGCAATCAGAAAGAAATGAGCGAAAGCGCAAACGCGCCTGCGAAAGAAGTTGAAGCAGCCCGGCTCTTAACGTCCGCGAAGCGGACGATTGACAGTAGCCCAGCGCTTTAGCGCTGGGATCAGAGTTTTATTTGATGTTAAGTCCGCGAAGCGGACGGCAGAGCGATAGATGCCGAATCCCTGACTCTGTCGCCCGCTTCGCGGGCTTTTTGATTTTGGTGGCGCCCAATCCCAGCACTGAAGTGCTGGGCTAAATTCAAACGTCCGCTACGCGGACGCTTAATCAAAATGGCGGATGCACCTCAAAAGACTCCACAGGCTCTGCTGGCACTACTGGAAAAAACCTTTGACCAGGACGTTGAAGTGTCAGCGGTTCAGGCGCACGCAGGAAATGTAGCGTCGCTGGCTGATGCTGAAAAGCAGTTAGAGGCACTCAACGCTTTGCGGGTCAGGTTCCTGGGGAAGAAGAGCGAACTCGCTAACCTCAAGAAAATGATTGGCCGTGTCCCGGCAGAATCCCGAGCTGCCTTTGGTCAACACGTCCAACAAACTGAGGCTGGTTTTGTTCGCACCCTGGCCGATGTCGAACAGTCGCTGAGCTCCTTCATTGAAGCAGCGCGCACCGCACGCGACGCGATCGACGTAACAATTCCCGGACGCCGTCCGCGGCAAGGGCATTTGCATCCGGTCACCTTGATGCGTCAGCGGATCGAAGACATCTTTGTTTCGCTGGGGTATGCCGTCGAAGACGATCGAGAGATAGAGACTGACTTCTATAACTTTGACGCGCTCAACATTCCCGAAGGTCATCCGGCGCGCGAACCGCAGGACACGTTCTACTCGACTGAAGGATTCGCGCTGCGCTCGCAAACATCAACGGTGCAGATTCACGCGATGCAGCGGCGGGGCGCACCTGTGCGCATGATCGCACCGGGCCGCGTCTTTCGCCGGGACACGCCCGACCCAACGCACAATCCGATGTTCTATCAAGTGGAAGGCTTGTGCGTCGATCGCGGTATCACGATGGCGCATTTGAAAGGGACGCTGGCCGAGTTCGTTCATCGATTGTTCGGCCCCGACACGAAAACGCGTTTTCGACCGTCGTACTTTCCATTCACCGAGCCCAGCGCTGAAGTTGATTACAGTTGTTTCAATTGCGGCGGTGACGGCTGCCGTATCTGCAAGTGGTCAGGCTGGATTGAGCTGGGAGGGTCAGGCATGGTGCATCCGAATGTGCTGCGCGCGGCGAATATCGATCCGGAAGAGTTCACCGGCTTTGCGTTCGGCCTCGGCATCGATCGGACGTGCGCGCGGATTTATCAGCTCGATGACATTCGTTTGCTGTTCGAGAATGATGTTCGTTTCCTGGAACAGTTTCGATGAGGAATGTCAGTCGTCCGTTGTCAGTAGTCAGTTGTTCGCTGACCATTGACCACTGACCACTGACCACTGACGATGTTTATTAGTTACAACTGGCTCCGCGAGCTGACCGGGACGAAGCTTGACCCTGAAGAGATTCGGGAACGGCTGACAAATGTTGGTCTGGCCGTCGATGCCGTTGAGCAACGCGGCGACGACTTCGTGCTGGACGTGGAAGTACCGTCGAATCGCGGCGATTGTCTGTCGCACGTGGGCATCGCGCGCGAGTTGGCGGTCAGCGAGAAGTCCAAGGTCCAAAGTCCAAAGTCCAAAGCTCCAAATGTCAGCGGCAAGACCTCCGATTCTACTTCCGTCACTATCGATGATCCGGATCTCTGTCCCCGATACGCCGCGCGGATCGTTCGGGGCGCGACCATCGGACCGTCGCCCGACTGGCTGGTGAAAAAACTCGAAACGATCGGGCAGCGACCGATAAACAACGTCGCGGACATCACGAATTACGTGCTGCACGAGCTGGGCCAGCCCCTGCATGCGTTCGATCTCGCGAAGTTGGAGGAACAGCGAATCGTTGTTCGGCGTGCACGTCGAGGCGAAAAGGTCAAAACACTGGACGGCGTCGAGCGAACTCTTGATGAGCAGATGCTGGTAATCGCCGACGCGTCACGACCCGTCGCCGTCGCCGGCGTCATGGGTGGTGAAGAATCGGAAATCTCAAACGCGACGACGGACATCCTGATTGAGAGTGCGTACTTCACTCCGCAATCTGTTCGCCGGACCGCGAAATTGCTGGGCTTGAATACCGAAGCGTCGCACCGGTTTGAGCGCGGCGCGGATCCCGAAGGAATCATTCGCGCGCAGGAACGCTGCGTTGCACTGATTTGTGAAATCGCCGGTGGCACCGCAACCGAAGACGCGTTCGACGCTTATCCCAACCCGGTAAAGAGCAGAGAAGTAATGCTGCGGCCGCCACGCGTCGAAGCAATCACCAGCCTCAGAGTTGAAATCGAAGAGGTGCAACGCGTCCTGGCCGCACTCGGTTTCGCGCAGAACGCGCCGGATGGCGCAGCTCTGAGATTCACAGTGCCGTCGTGGCGACATGATGTTTCGATCGAAGAAGACCTCGTCGAAGAGGTTGCACGACATGCCGGCTACGCACAGATTCAGGAAGCTCTTCCGCCGGCGAATAGCGCGGGCGAATATCATTCGACTGAGACACGCAAACGCGCATTACGCAGAGCGCTGGCGGCACGCAGCTGTGACGAAGCGATCAGTTTCAGCTTTGTCGAGCAAACGAACGACTTTGAACTCATTCCGGGGTTCGGGACTTCGGAAGCGGTCGTGCTGACGAATCCGATCATTGAAGAGGCCTCGCGAATGCGCCAGACACTTCTGCCGGGTCTGCTGAAGTCAGTTCAGCACAATATCAATCACGGCACGCGCAATGTCAGTCTGTTCGAACTCGGTCGTGTATTCGCATCGATGCAAAAAGAAGAATTGCCGGAAGAGCGCGAAGCGATGGCCCTGGTCGCGACTGGTGGATTGATGCTTGCCGGGCGCGCTCAACCTGAGCGCGACTTGGATTTTTATGACATCAAAGGCGCACTCGAAGCAGCGGTGGAAGCGATGAATCTTCCGCCGATCGAGTTCGCAGCCGCGGAAATCAAACATCTCAGACCCGGACAGTCGGCAGCAATAAGCGTGAGCGGCCACCGCGTGGGATCAATCGGACGACTCTCAGAAGCGGCGGCGGGGCAGTACAAGTTTCGCCAGCCCGTGTTCGTGGCAGAGGTTGATCTGACGGCGTTGCTGGACTCGACTGAATTGCCGGTCCTCTATTCGCCGCTGCCACGCTTTCCCTCGATCGTGCGCGACGTGTCGCTGCTGGTTGATCGAAAGGTAACGCGCGCAACTCTCATGCACGCGGTTGTCGATCAGCGGCCGGCGCATTTTGTCAGGTCCGAATTTGTCGGCACCTACGAAGGCGAAGGCATTCCCGACGATAAACGCTCACTAACCTTCCGGCTGGAGTATCGTGCCGACGACCGGACTCTGCGTGATGACGAAGTTGATGATATTCACTGGCGCGTCGTCGAAGCACTCAAACAAAAATTCGCTGCTGAAGTTCGCTAAGAGGGTTAAGCTCTGGCCTGTTGCTCATCTGCGTGAAGGTTAGTTGGAGCCGCATGCTCATTTGGACGGAAAGGTCATGAACGAGCCGTCGGTCGGTACCATGAAGTCGATTCGCCTGGGCTTCGCCGGAGCCGGCTTTCCCACACGAGCACGACCAGACAGCCAGTAGCTCGTGTACACGTGGGGCAGGAAGTCATGGCCGTTCAGTTCCGGCCCTCGGCTGACTTGGAAGTGGAGATGCGGTCCGACCGAGTTGCCGGAATTGCCCACCTTTCCCAGCACCTGACCCTTGCGAACGCGATTCCCTTTCTTGACCCGAATCGATCCAGGCACGAGATGCGCATAGAACGCGTACTGCCCCTCGCCGATCTTAAGAGCGACGATGTTGCCGGCGTTGGTTCTATCGGTCAGCGGAACCGGCGGGATGATCTTTCCATCAACCCGCGGAACGTTTTCAGGAACCCCGTCCACCGTATCAACCACAAGTCCGTCCGCGACGGCGATCACATCTGCACCCTGGCCGTAGAACTGCGAGTTGACGAGATCCGTTGTCCCGGTCGGCCGCAAAACTTCGCCGTCCTGGTCCACCAGGCGGAAATCGCAGCCGAAGCGTTGCGGAATGTGTATACGCGCTTTCTTGTACGCGGCGTACATGCCGTCGTGGGAGTTGAAGGCGCCGCCGCTAAAGCCGTTGCCGCAGCGCCAAGGTCCGCCGCGAAGCGGTGGCCCGATGACGAGCGGAAGGCGGCGATCGATCGGCATTGGTTCGGAGACGGCGTAGAGTTCGGATGACTCGGAACCGTCGTCGAGGAGCATCTGGAGATTGGGATTGGATTCGAACTCGAAGCGGTGTCGTATTGCAGCAGGCAACCTCGCGCCCAACGGAAGCTTCACGTCGATGGTCATTACCGCTGTCCGACCGGACCTTAGTACGCGGTTGTCGGGGCCGATCCCTCCGGAAAACGGGACGGTGTTAATCCTGATCGGGTCCTCGAGCGACTTGCTATCGAACCTCACCAGTCGCTTCCCCGTCGCGGCATCCTCGATGTCAACTGATGCGAAGCGAAGATCCTGTTTTTGCCAGTTGGTAATGATGAGCTCATAGGCGAGATGTTGGACATCATCGTCGCCCGGTACGAATTGACCGATGCCGGGCCGAGGGTCTGAATCGATCCGGAGCGACGTTACCTTTTCAACGTTGCCGGATTGCGCCCGCGCGATCGTGAGAGCGGCAAACATCGCCAGGATTGCGGTAGCTAATTTCTTCATAGTAATCACCGGTCCGGAAAGGTAATGATCGAGTTCCTGGTTGGCATCTTAAACTCGAACAGTTTGCGTTTCGCGGGAAAGTCCCCGCCACGCCCGTCCAGCCAGTAACTCGTAAAACCATAAGGCAGGAAGTCGTCCTCGCTGATTCGCGGGCCTCGGCCGACATGGAAATGCAGATGGGGTCCGTCCGTGTTGCCCGAATTTCCCAGCCTGGCCAGTAGCTGACCCTTGCGAACTCGGTCGCCTTCCTTGACCCGAATCGATCCAGGCTGGAGGTGCACATAGAAAGCATATTGCCCCTTGCCGATCTGAAGAGCGATCATGTTGCCGTTAACTGTCGCCTCGGTCAGAGGAACCGGCATGATCGTTTTTCTTTCGGTTCGAGGGATGTTTTCAGGGATCCCGTCCTTTGTTTGGATCACGAGTCCGTCCGCGACGGCCATCACGTCGGCACCATAGCTGTAGAACGCCGACAAGTTGATGTCGACCGGAGTCTGAGGTCGCCAAGCCGTGATCTCCCCGTTGACCTTTGCGATCTTTGCAAAGTCGCAGCCGAACCGCGACACCACATGGATTCGCGCGGTCCTGGCGTACGGTATTTGTGCGTCGTGTGGGCTAAAGGGGTCGAACAAGGCATTGGCGCAGAACCAGGGCCCGCCGCGGAGCGGAGGCCCCATGACCACCGGCGGGCGACGATCGATCGGCATTGGTTCGGAGACGGCGAAGAGCTCCGATGACTCGGAACCGTCGTCGAGGATCAACCGGAGATTGGGATCGGATTCGAACTTGATCCGGTGTTGTACTGCGGCAGGTACGCTCGCTCCCAACGGCAGTCTTACGTGAATCGTGATGACCGCTGTCCGGCCGGCCAGAAGCAGACGATTGGGTGGGCCCTTTAACTCACTATTAAACGGGACGGTGCCAATCCTGTTCGGGTCCTCGAGAGCCTTGGTATCGTACTGCGCTAATAGCTTCCCCGTTGCGGCATCCTCGACGTCGAACGACGCGAGGCGAAGATCCTCTTTTTGCCAGTTGACCATGAAGAGCTCATAGACGAGATGTTGGACCTCGTCGTCGGCTGGCACGAACTGGCCGATGGCGGGCCGGGCATGGACATCGATCTGAAGTGAATGTTTCTTAACGACGGTGCTGGTTTGTGCCTGCACGTTGTCTAAGGCGGCAAACACTAGAGGCACGGCAAAGATGATTGCGATCGATCGCTTGACTGGCGTAGCGCGCAAAATTCTCCCTCTGCAAGAAACCGGATCCACGTCGCCGCTCACCGAACCGCCAATATCACTTTGAAGCAAAGCAACCATAGCGCGACCAAGCAGGCTGGTTGGCATTGTCAGTGTTTCCTTTCCCTGATGAGATCCTGGGTTAAGGATCAGAAGGACGAAGGAGACTTGTTCTCAGAGATTCTACGGCCAGCCTAAAATTCATGCTACCTAACTCTTGCGCTCCTGCTCGCATTCCCGGATAATCAGCGCGAACTAACGCGGCCGAGCGGAGACGACTGATGGTTCCCTTAAACGGATTGGAAAAGTTCTCACACCTCGAAGACAAAATTTATCGCACAATTGAACTGACCAAGACGCTGCGCCAGGAGAAAGAGGAACTGGAGCGTCAGTTGGCGAATTATCGCGGCGGCGCCGGTGACGAACAGCTCGTCACGGACGTGCAGCGATTGCGCGCCGAGCGCGAGTTGATTCGAACCAAAGTTGAGAAAATCCTGGATGCGATTGGTCGCATCGATCCTGAACTTGCGGAGGCCGTGCGCTGATGAGTCCTGAAGCCATCGGATTAGATCGAAACAACGACGCCGCGTCATCGCCAACGATTAAGGTCGAGATTTACGATCAAGCCTACACAGTACGTTCCGATGGCGACCCCGAATACCTAAAGCAACTCGCTGAATATGTTGACGAGCGGATGCGCGAGATATCTTCCGGCACCCTGACCGTTGATTCCCGCAAAGTTGCGATCCTCGCCGCACTTTATATTGCCGACGAATTACATCGACTCCAGAAGATTCACGACCAGGCCGATGAGCAGCTTGCGACCCGCAGCGCGGAATGCTCAGAGATGCTCGACCGTTTGCTGAAGGCGCCGCGGGCGCTGGATCGCGCAGTGGCGAGCTAAACTTAACTTCTCCCCCGAGGAGGCGCTATGAAGAGAATTGCGGCATGCGGTATCGCATGCTTTCTTGTCTGTTGCCTGCTTGGAACTTCGACATACGCAAGAAGTTCCGATCCAAAAGAGCCGAAGGTTAAGTCAGAGACGCCGGCTGAGAAAACTCAGGCGCAGGAAAAGCTGAAGGCCGACATGACGAAGCTCGTTTCGGACGCGAAAGCGGGCAAACTTAAGATGCCGGCTCAGCAGTTTCCTCAACCGACACGAAATAACCTTTCAACCGGCGCGAAGATCGGGATTATTGCAGCTATTGCCGGAGCGATCGTCTTGATAGCTGTTCTGTTTCACGTAACGAGCGACAACTGACTCGCGAAGCTTTTAAGTTCGTTAGGCTTTGAATATGACTGCAAGTCGCGTTGCGTTTTGTGATTTGCACCGATTGAACCTTCAGGAGGGTCCATGATTAAGAAGTCTATTTCTCTCGCGACGATTGTCGCGTTGGTTTGTTGTTTCTGCGGGGTTTCGGTTTACGCGAATGGTACCGATGCAAAAGTGCCGCCCGTGAAGACAGTGACGCCCGCGGAAAAGACTCAAGCGCAGGAGAAGCTGAAAGCCGACGTGACCAAACTGGTTGCCGACGCGAAGGCGGGAAAACTCAAGGTGCCCCCCCCACACTTTCCGCAGCCCAAGCGAAACAATCTCTCCACCGGAGCGAAGATCGGCATCATCGCCGCAATCGGCGGGGCTATTATTCTCATTTGGGTGCTGGTTACCTTGGCTGACGATGACAGCTAGGAAGCCCGACTAAATCTTGCGCGCCGGGCCCGGCTGAATCTCTTTACCATTGCTAACCACGTGTCGTTGCCTTGTGCTAATATCCGTCGCGGCGGAGGGAAGTGTTCTGCGGGGTTCGTCACCGATTACGATGATTGAGCCAACGTCGTTCACAAGGGAGGCCGACGCCACGAGCTAGTGCGTCTCTTCATCGTTAAGAGACGCCGACAGTTTGCGGTGACAAAAAGGCCACCCACCTGATTACTCAGGTTCAATTACGACTTCGGAAACGGCCCGGCGGTGCTCCTTCTGCCAACCAAGAGCCGTAAATCGGGAATCGTAAATCGTAAATAGAAACCTATTTTGCGATTTTCATTTTCGGTTTGCGGCTTTTGTCTATTCACGATTCACCATTTACTATTGCCGTCTTTATGAAGCTTCTGCTCATTGGCGATGTTGTTGGTAAGCCCGGCCGCGCGGCGCTGCTCGATCGTTTGCAGGATCTGCAAGAACAACATCAGATCGATTTCACCGTCATGAACGCCGAGAACGTCGCCGGAGGTTTCTCGATCACGCCGGCGATTGCCGATCTGCTTTTCAATGCCGGTATAGATGTGATGACATCCGGCAATCATATCTTCGACAAGCACGAGGTGATCGACTACATCAAGAAGCAGCCGCGACTGCTGCGTCCGGCGAACTATCCGCCCATCACGCCGGGGCAAGGCATGTGGGTTGGCGACGTGAAGGGGACCCGCGTCGCTGTTATCAATTTGCTGGGGCGAGTTTTCATGGCCCCTTCCGACGATCCGTTTCGAATCGGAATGGAGTTGATTGATTCGCTGGACAGTGACGTGAAGGTGCGGATTGTTGACGTGCACGCTGAGGCGACGTCGGAGAAGGCTGCGATGGGTTGGTTCCTGGACGGCAGAGTTTCTGTCGTTTACGGCACGCACACGCACGTGCAAACGGCCGACGAACGCCTCCTGCATTCAGGCACGGCCTTCATTACGGATTTGGGAATGACGGGCAGCTACGGCGGCGTGATTGGCATGAAGAAGGGCGACATCATCAATCGTTTCCGCTCACCGATTCATCGCAAGCCCGATCACTCGAAGAGCGAAGTGCGCATCTGCGGCGTGGTCGTCGATGTAGATGAAGAAACCGGCCAGGCGCGGTCCATTGAGCGGATAAATGTGAGCCACGAGGCGTGAGTAATCAGTGGGCGGTGAGCGGTGTAAAGAAAGTTGCAGTGGGTAGTGTTCAAAAAGAGTTTATTCTGTGCGCTGTCGCGCGAACCTTAACGCCGAAGGCGTTCGCCAATTCCAGCCCAGGGTTTCTACCCTGGGATTAGAAGGTAACAAACCAACCAGAACTCTGAAAGAGTTCGTAAGAAGGGAGCTTCTTCCATGGCTCAATCCCTTTCCAGACTTTGGACCCATCTAATTTTCTCAACCAAGGAACGTTTTCCATTTCTATCCGATCAGCAGATTCGTCGCGACATGCAGGCGTATCTCTCAACGGTCCTACGCTCATACGATTGCGAAACTCTAATCGTCAATGGCACGGGCGACCATGTTCACGCGCTTTTTGCGCTGTCCCGAAAGCATTCGATTGCGAGTGTTGTTAAAGAAATTAAACGAACGTCATCAAGTTGGGTTAAGGAAGTTTCACCAGCGCTCAAAAAATTCCACTGGCAGAACGGATATGGAGCGTTTTCAGTGAGTCAGTCGCACGTGGGTCGCGTGTGCCAGTACATCGAAAATCAGGAGCGTCATCATAGGCGTAGGACCTTTAAAGATGAGTACCGCGCGTTTCTGAAGAAATACGAAATCAAGTATGACGAGAGGTATGTTTGGGACTGACGATTAGAGAACTCTTTCAGAGTTCTTGTTTGGTGCCGACCTTCTGACCCAGGGTAGAAACCCTGGGCTGGAATTGGCGAACGCCTTCGGCGTTTTGAGATCAACCGTTAACTCACGTGAGTACACGACGGCCGAGATCACAGCCCACTGCACACAGCCCACTGCACACAGCCCACTGATCTATTCCGGCGCAATCTCGGGAACTACTTCGCCTTCGGCGTCCGAGTCCATTGGGGGCGCGAGTAGCAATTCAGCAAACCCGGCAGGCATTGAACGGACGCGTCCGTCCCCGTTGGTGACCACGTGGCCTGTCTCGCCTTCAGCAATAATCACTCCGTCTGAATCGCGAATAATCTCGTAGCCAAACCGAAGGGAACGCCGGCGTAGTTCAGTAATGTGAGTTCGAACGATCAGAACGTCGTCGTAATAGGCTGGTGCTTTGTAACGGCAGTAGCATTCGGCCACCACCAGGAACGCGTTTTCGCTCTCTTCCATGTCGCGATAGGAAAAACCACGCGCGCGACAATACTCAGTGCGACCAATCTCAAACCAGACAAGATAGTTCGCGTGATACACGACGCCCATCTTGTCCGTTTCGGCGTATCGTACGCGCAAAGAGGCTTCGTGCCAGTGCTCCAACGCGTCCGTTTCGGAAATCATCGTATCCACGCGGTCAGGGTGAATTCCATCTGGCAGAGCAGATGGTCTAAACTCTTAAGTCGTTCTGAGATTAATGTCGTTTAGCGGACTATAAAAGCGAAACATGACTATGTCAAAGCAAATAAAGATCGCCGTCAGCCTGCGGAAAAAAGCACCTCTTCTCCTGTTAGTTGTTTTCCTCTGTGTTTGCACGATATCGAGTTCGGTGCTTCTGCCTGTATCGGCGCAGCGGCCGGCGGGCAGTGCTGACACGAGCACCACGGCTGCCCGAAACGCGGCGTTGACGGCTGCCACCGAAGAGGTCTTGAAAGAAACGGGCCAGATTCGAGAGCTCGCCGTGCTACGGCCGGTGCAGAGTTCGGCCCAGTCACGCGTGCAGATCGAACAGATGATTCTGCGCAACCTGGATCGCAACACCAAGCCCGGCGAGATGCACGCGGCAGAAGTGACTCTGAAGAAACTTGGGCTGGCGCCCGCGGACTTTCAGTTCAGGCCGCTGGTCGTTCGTCTGCTGACGGAACAGGTGGCCGGCTACTACGATCCGAAGGCTCAGCAGTTTCATCTCGCTGATTGGATCGACGTCGATGCGCAGAAACCGATCATGGCGCACGAGCTGGTGCACGCGCTTCAGGATCAGCATTTCAATTTGCGGCGGTTCGAACAGTGGCCCGATGGCGACTCAGATGCGCAACTCGCCGCCCATGCATTGATCGAAGGCGACGCGACGCTCGCCATGTCGCAATACATTATGAAGAACCCCTTGCGCGCGCTGGGTTTTCTGAAGTCGATCGCCCAGACGGGCATGGCCAGCGAAGAGCTGGACAAAGCGCCGCGTTCGTTGCGCGAGACTCTGCTGTTTCCGTATCAGGAAGGCATGACTTGGGCGCGCGTCGTTCATCAGTACGGCGGCTGGAGCAACGTGTCCAAGGCGTTTACTGATCTGCCGCAATCAACTGAGCAGATCCTGCATCCGGAGAAGTACTTTGTGCACGAGGCGCCTGTGAAAGTTGCGCTGCCGGACATCCGTTTGTCGTTGGGCCGCGGCTGGCGGCGTATTGAATCGGACGTGAATGGCGAGTGGAGCTTTTATCTCATTCTGGATCAGTTTCTGAAGTCTTCTCCTGATTCGAAACGGGCGGCGGCAGGTTGGGGCGGCGATCGATACGCGGTCTATGAAAATCAGCGCGGGCAGGTCGTGTATATTTCCGTCTCAGCGTGGGACACCGAAAAAGATGCGCGCGAGTTCTTCGAAGCGTACGTGAAGAGATCCCGGCTACGTTATCCAGCGGCGCAGGCTTTTGCGGACACCGCCACGGCGTGGTCTGCTCGAACTGGTGAAGGCAACGTGAGCATCGAAGTGCGCGGCAAGCGAATAGTGGTGATTGAGGGAGTGCCGCAATCCGCTCCATCCGGTGCGATCCTGCGGTTGCTGTGGAAGGTCTAGCCCAGCAATTGGCGCAGGCATCTTTCGCTGTGGTATTTTTCGAAAGCAATAGCTTCCTAGAGACGCAAAATGGCTGACACAGAATCTGAAGTTGTGTCCACTTCGGGGTTTAAGGTGCGCCCGCTCACTAAGCAGAAAGCAGTGAGCAGTGGGCAGAAGGCAGAAAACCTTCCAGCCGAAGGCTCTACTCCACCTGCGGATACTCCAACAACAAAATCACGGCTGCGCGGACTTACAAATGAATTGCGTGAGTTGGAAGCGAAAATTCGTCTCGGCGGCGGATCCGAAAGAATCGAAAAACAGCATAAGCAAGGCAAGCTCACGGCGCGCGAGCGGATCGATCTGTTGCTCGACAAGAATTCGTTCCGTCAGGAAATCGGTTTACTCATTGCATACGATCAGTACACGCCAGACGTCAGAGGTCAGAGATCAGACGTCAGCAAGAACGCCGGCGAGGTCGGCGGTGCCCCAGCTGCGGGTGTCGTCACCACGGTAGGCCGCGTCGCCGGCAGGGAAGTCGTAGTCGTCGCGAATGACGCCACCGTGAAAGCTGGTTCCTGGTGGCCGGAAACCATCAAAAAGATTCTGCGCGCGCAGGAGATTGCGATGCGCTCGCGCATTCCGATCGTCTATCTGGTGGACTCAGCCGGTGTGAATCTGCCTTATCAAGGCGGCGTCTTCCCCGGACAGTACGGGGCGTCGCGAATTTTCTATTACAACTCGATCATGCGCCGGTATCTGAAGGTGCCGCAGATTTCTGCCGTCATGGGCCCGTGCATCGCCGGTGGCGCTTATCTGCCCGCTCTTTCGGACGTGATCATCATGGTCGAAGGGACTTCGTTTATGGGTCTGGGCGGCGCGAACCTGGTTAAAGGCGCCACCGGGCAAACGATCGACAACGAAACGCTCGGCGGTGCGCGCACGCACAACGAGTTGTCGGGCGTCGCGCACTATCGCGTGAAGAACGACGAAGAAGCGATCGTCAAGATTCGAGAGTTTGTTGCTGAGCTTCCCGACCAGAAGTCAGGAGTCAGAAGTCAGAAGTCAGAAAATGAAAGCGCGAAACTGCCGGCCGAGAAGATCTACGAGATCCTGCCCGAAGATCATCGGCAACCGTACGACATGCGCGCACTGCTCGAGTGTCTGTTGGACGACGGACATCTGGATGAGTTTCAGGCTGATTATGCGAAAGAGGTGATCACCGGTAACGCGAGCATTCAGGGAATTAAGGTTGGCGTCATCGCGAATGCGCGCGGGATGTTTCGCGATCCGTCGGGTGGCGCGCCGCGGTTCGGCGGCATCATCTACACCGAATCGGCTGAGAAGGTTGCTTACTTCATCGACACCTGCAATCGCCACGGCACGCCTCTGCTGTTCGTTCAGGACGTCTCGGGTTTCATGGTGGGCTCAAAAGCGGAACACTCCGGAATCATTCGGGCGGGCGCGCGTTTCGTCGAAGCGATGGCGACAGCGACCGTTCCCAAGATTGTGCTGACAGTGAATCACGCTTCGGGCGCCGGTTACTACGCCATGGCCGGCCAGGGTTTCGATCCGAATTTTATTTTTAGTTGGCCCACCGGACGGATGGGCGTGATGGAAGGCGAGTCGGCTGTCCAGGCGGTCTTCGGCAGTGAACTTGAACGGTTAAAGAAGAGCGGACAGGAGCCGAGTCCGGAACTCGAGCTTGAGATGCGCAAGGTGCGCGAGACGTACGAACGCGACCTCGACGCAAAGTACGCCGCGGCGCGCGGGTTTGTCGACGCCGTCCTCGCTCCGGAAGAGACCAGAGCGGCGCTCGAACTGGCGCTGCGGGTGAGCCTGAATTATGAAGGGCCGCATCTCGGCCAATTTATTTTGCCGGCATCGTTGGCCTGAACGCGCAGGCGGCCTTAATGCGGTACGGCATTCGAGAGGTTTAACGCCCGCCGGGTCGGGCAG
The DNA here is from genome assembly GCA_049273695.1 of Pyrinomonadaceae bacterium. GTDB lineage: Bacteria > Acidobacteriota > Blastocatellia > Pyrinomonadales > Pyrinomonadaceae > UBA11740. Next base: position 82,748 of record JBASRE010000061.1, on the reverse strand, counting down.
TAGCCGACTATAAAACAAAAGGGAGGAACGATCGTGAAAAGAACTACCTATCCTTTTCTTCTGGCTGTCATCGTTGCGGTTTTAGGAGCGCTGGTGAGCGCGGGATTCGTCGTGTCGGCGCAGAATGCGAACTCTTCGACGACGATGACGAACTCAAATACGAACACATCGAAACCGCGCCGCCCACGCCGGCCCAGGCCACGGCCATCGCCTGCGCCTGAGGCCACTGACACGTCGGCAATGACTGACACTACTGCGGCGACACCGCCTCGCACGGGGCGTTGTGATCCGAATAAGCAAGAGCCGGCGGATCTCTCCGGAACCTACACCGGCAAGCTGCAACATGGTGACGATGTTCGGGATGCTACGTTGACCATTAGCGGCAACAGTTTGACGATGACGTCTGGGTCTGACACGCACAGCGGGCGCATTACAGCGGTGACGACGTGTGGCTACACGGCAGTGACGATCATGCACGGCGACGGCGGAACTTCTGAACCTGGCAAGACATCGCCGCCGAACAAGGTGATCTCGTTACGCGCGAAAAAGGTTGGCGACAGCCTGACGTTGATGAGCGTGCCGGGCGAACCTGAGAAGGTGATGTTTACGTCGGGCGGAGGCGCCGGGCGACCACGCCGTCAGCGCCCGCGGAGGCCGGCGCCGCCACCACCGCCGCCATCGCAGTAGTAGTTGTCGCAGTAACTTTCGCACGGGGCTGGGCGAACTTGTTCTCGCATACGCGGCTGAAGTGAGAGCCGGTAGTCAATTTTGTTTCGCTTAGCCTCGTGCTCTTGTGTTGAATACTAGATGAAAGAAAAGATTCGCATCGCGGCAGGTCAGGGTTTCTGGGGCGACTTGCCTGACGCGCCTGTGCGCCAGGTCGAAGGCGGGCCAATTGACTATCTAATGCTCGACTATCTCGCTGAAGTCACGATGTCGATCATGCAAAAGCAGAAGGCTCGCGATCCAAACGCGGGTTATGCGCGCGACTTCGTCCCTCTGATGAAGCAAATTCTGCCGGCGTGCGTTGAGCGCGACATAAAAGTTGTCGCCAACGCCGGCGGCGTAAATGTTCATGGCTGCGCAGCTGCGGTGCGAGCCGTGGCGCAGGAGTTGGGTCTCGGCGGTAAAGTCAAAATCGGAATCGTCACGGGTGATGACATTCTCGATCGCATCGACGACCTGTTAAATCGTGGAATTGAGCTGCGGAACCTGGACAGTGATGAGCCGCTCGCGACTGTCCGAGATCGAATCCAAAGCGCCAATGCTTACCTCGGCGCCGCTCCGATTGTCGAAGCGCTCAACCGTGGGGCCAACGTGGTCATTACCGGTCGCTCGACTGATACGGGACTGACGCTGGGCCCGATGATTCATGAGTTCGGGTGGGCGGCAGATGATTGGGACAAACTTTCATCAGGAACGATCGCTGGTCACATCATTGAATGCGGCGCCCAGTGTTCCGGCGGAAACTGCCAGTACGAATGGCAGACCATTCCCGACCTGGCGAACATCGGATTTCCGATCGCCGAAGCGTCGCCAGACGGCACCTTCATCATCACTAAACACGAAGGCACCGGCGGGCGCGTGAACGTTCCGTCGATCAAAGAACAGTTGCTTTACGAGATGGGTGATCCGCACGCGTACATCACGCCGGATTGCGTCGCGGACTTCACCACAATTCGATTGGCCGATGACGGGCCCGATCGCGTGCGCGTCTTCGGGATCAAAGGTCGTCCGGCGACCGATTCGTTGAAAGTCTCGATCAGTTATTCGGCCGGGTACAAGGCGGTTGGTACATTGGTTTACGCGTGGCCGGAGGCCTACGCCAAAGCGAAGGCAGCAGATCAGATTCTGCGGGCGCGTTTAGATCGGCTGGGACTAAAATTCGATCAGGTGCTAACCGAATTTGTGGGGGCGAACGCGACCCACGGTCCCTTGGCAGGCGAGCCTTCACCGGATTTGGCCGAGGTGCAACTGCGCGTGGGGGTGCGGGGAAACGATCGTGCGGCGCTCGAACGGTTCACGAAAGAGATCGCGCCGCTGGTTTTGACTGGACCGCCAGCCGTGACGGGTTTTGCCGGAGGTCGTCCAAAAGTGGAAGAGATCGTGGCGTATTGGCCGGCGTTAATTCCGAAGAGCGAGATTGTCTCGCACGTCGAAGTGATCGAAACGTAGGACCAAGAAGAAGACCAAACTTTGAAAGTGAACTTGACGCAACTTGCGCACGCGCGTTCGGGCGATAAAGGCGATACTGCCAATGTCGGGTTGATCGCTTTGCGTGAAGAGATGTATCCGCTGCTCGCACGCGAAGTGACCGCGGCTCGCGTAAAAGAACACTTCGGCGGAATTTGCAAAGGCGAGGTGGAACGGTTCGAGTTGCCAAACCTCGGCGCGCTCAATTTTCTCCTGCATGAGAGTCTCGGCGGCGGGGGCACGCTATCGCTGATGACCGACGCACAGGGCAAGACCTTTTCCACTGCGCTTCTGCGCATGGAAATTGAAGTCGCGGATGACGAAGCATCTCGCTTGGGCCTCACTTAATTCTTCAAATGGCAGAAGCCGAAACAGTATTGTTTGAGACGCGCGAGGGCGTGGCGTACGTGACGATGAACCGTCCCGAAAAGCGGAACGCGCTGAACGAGGAAATCGTCACTGGACTGAAAGCGGCGTTGCGAAGCGCGAATGCCGATGAGGCCACTCGTTGCATCGTGTTGCGTGGCGCTGGTTCTGATTTCTGTGCCGGGGCGGACCTGTCAGCCCTTCAGAAAATCGCCGGGGCTTCCGTCGCCGAAAACCTGGAAGATGCGCAGTCGCTCGCGGATTTGTTTCGGTTGATTCGCGAACTTGATGTGCCCGTCATCGCTGCCGTGCGCGGGCGCGCGTTGGCGGGTGGCAGCGGGCTGGCGCTGGCGTGCGACATCGTTCTCGCTGAACGCGAGGCGCGCTTTGGCTTTCCCGAGGTGAAAATCGGTTTTGTGCCGGCGATGGTGATGGCGATTCTGCGGCGCAGTGCCTCGGAGAAGAAAGCCTTCGAATTGATTACGACGGGCGTTGAGATCTCAGCCGGCGAGGCGGCGCAATTCGGCTTAGTGAATCATGTGTTCGAGTCGGACAAATTCGATTCAGAAGTCGAGTCGTTCGCCCAGGGTTTTGCAAAGACGAGTCGTTCCGCGCTCAGCTTATCGAAAAAGCTGTTCTACTCAACTGATGGTTTGTCTTTTCCTGAAGCGTTGGCGGCGGGCGTGGACATCAATGCTACGGCGCGGATGACGAACGACTGTCGTGCGGGAGTTGCACGTTTCCTCAAAAAATAATTCTCACTCGCGCGGCCGAACATTCTCGCGGATGAACTTCGCGATGTCCTGGGTTGAAGTACCCGGCAAAAAAATCTCGGCAACTCCCTGTTCCTTCAGCTTCGGAATATCTTCCTGCGGGACGATGCCCCCCAGAACAACGAGGGTGTCGTTCATTCCCTGTTCGCGGAGCAGCGAGACGATGCGCGGACAAAGCGTGTTGTGAGCGCCGCTAAGAATCGAGACCCCGACCGCATCAACATCTTCCTGTAGAGCCGCAGCAGCAATCATTTCAGGAGTCTGGCGGAGGCCCGTATAAATGACTTCCATGCCAGCATCACGCAGCGCGCGCGCGATAACTTTCGCACCACGGTCATGACCATCAAGACCTGGCTTTGCGACGAGCACGCGAATCTTTCGTTCTGCTTGAGCCATTTTGTTCGGTGAAAAGGGAGTCGCGTCAGATCGCAGGTTCTTCGTAGATGCCGTAAACATCGCGCAGCGCCGAACAAATTTCGCCGAGCGTCGCGTACTCACGCACAGCTTCGATGGTCGCAAGCATCGTGTTGTCACCGGCTTCGGCCGCGCGCCGCAACTTGTCCAAAGTTCTCACCACCGCTTGGTTGTCTCGACGAGCGCGCGTCTGTTCCAGCCGCTCGAGCTGGTGTTGCCGCACGGATTCGTCGATGACGAGAATCGGAACTTCGGTGCCGGTAGACTCCATTTGATACTTGTTCACGCCGACGATTGTCTGTTCGTTTGCTTCGAGTGCCTTTTGATATTGATAGGCAGAGTCCTGAATCTCTCGCTGCGGGAACCCTTTCTCGATGGCTTCGACCATCCCACCCATGGCGTCGATTCGCTCAAAATAGTCGCGCGCGCCATCTTCCATCTTCTGCGTCAGCGATTCGACAAAATACGAGCCGCCGAGCGGGTCGACCGTATTCGCAACTCCACTCTCTTCAGCAATGATCTGTTGAGTACGCAGAGAGAGGAGCGCGGCGCGATCAGTCGGGAGCGCCAGCGCTTCGTCGTAAGAATCGGTGTGAAGCGATTGCGTGCCGCCCAGCACGCCGGCGAGCGCCTGGATTGCGACGCGCACGACGTTGTTGAGCGGCTGCTGCACGGTTAAAGAAACGCCGGCCGTCTGCGTGTGGAACCTGAGTTTCAACGTGCGTTCACTCGATGAACCGAATCTATCACGCATTACTCTCGCCCAGATTCTTCTGGCCGCGCGATACTTCGCAATCTCTTCAAAGAAGTCGTTGTGCGCGTTGAAAAAGAATGAGATGCGCGGCACGAAGCGATCGATATCCAGTCCGGCGCCCATGCCCCAGTCGACATATTCGATCCCGTCGCGCAGCGTAAACGCGAGCTCCTGCAGCGCCGTCGCTCCGGCTTCCCGAATGTGGTAGCCGCTGACAGAAATTGGGTTGTAGCGCGGAACCTGTTCGGTGCAGAACTCGAACGTGTCGATGACGAGCTTCATCGCCGACCGAATCGGGTAGATCCACTCCTTCTGCGCGATGTACTCCTTGAGGATGTCGTTCTGCAGGGTCCCCGATATCTTCTTCCAATCAGCGCCTTGTTTTTCGGCGACTACCAAATACATCGCCAGCAGGACCGACGCGGGCGCATTGATGGTTTGCGACACCGTCACTTGCTCAAGATCGATCCCGTCGAACAGCGCTTCCATGTCGGCAAGCGAAGAAACCGCAACGCCGCATTTGCCGACCTCTCCCTCTGACAGAGGAGAGTCCGCGTCATAGCCCATCAAGGTTGGCAGGTCATACGCGACCGAAAGCCCGGTTTGGCCTTCCCTTGAAAGATACTTGAACCTGAGGTTGGTCTCTTCGGGCGTGCCGAAACCGGCGAACTGCCGCATGGTCCAAAGCTTGCCGCGATATCCGCTGGCGTGAATTCCGCGCGTGTAAGGAAATTCTCCGGGCGACCCGATATCGTTCTCGGTATCGATCTGTGCGACGTCGGCTGGCGAGTAGAGGCGATTTACCTCGTCCAGCGACACCGTCCGAAAAGTCGACTTTCGCTCACCCACGTTTGTCGAGGACTTCGTGAGCTGCTCAGTTGCGGTATCTGTCGTTGGCATTTGAAGAGATTAGCAGTTGCCGATTGAAATCTGATGTTATTGAAACGGTTTTAGGGTGTCAAACAGGACGCAGTTGCGCAAAGAAGGATGCGCGGCTGTGATAAGGCTACAGCCGCGCGATTCTGGAGGGACCCGACTTCGTGGACAGAGCAGCAGGGTAAAGCAGGTGCTGTTAGCGGACGAAGGAAATACTCGCTAGATTTGTAGCTGATCGAGATTGAAGCGGAACTACAACATCTGTGGGCCGAACCATACCAAGACGCGCTCTCGCCGCCGATTCGATTGTTGCAGGTTCCGTTGTGATTCGACGAACTTCTGTTTGAAGTAAGGTGTTGACGCGACTGAGAGTCGCGATCTCCGTTTCCATTTGATGAAACTGTCTTTCGGCGGCGTTCAGCTGCGTGTGTCCCCGGAAGTTCACGGTTACGCAAATCGCCGCAGTAGCGATAATGATCATTGCCAGGTAAATCCACGAGGGAAGCAGCCTGACCGAATTCGCTAACGCACGTTCAACTGTCCGCGAGTGTTGGGGGAACGACCCAACCGCAAGTTGCGACGCCGCGGTGCGAGACATTAAGTATCGGCTGTTAAGCCAGGAAGAATTTGCAGGGTGGTTCAAATGACACCTCCGATTACGTCGGTCTAGGGTTTTACCTTTGTATGCGTCAGGTTTTGCTCCGTTGCCGATCGTCCGTCTGCGATCGACGTCAAGACTCTGGCCGTTGGGCCGGGTCGAAACTGTCGACGCTGAGTGCAGACTCGCAACGAAGCCATTTTTCGTCTCACAGTCACTCTGGATCGAGACACCAGTTTTCCGGTTGAGGGACTCATAGGGTGCGTATTCATTGATTACCGACTCCCGCTGTGGACTGAAAAACTCTAGTTTTGCACTATATACAGCGTTTATAACTGAGGCGGCCGCAACATCCAGTGGTACTTTTGCCCGCCAATCCCTTGCGACTCAATGCTTTAGCGCAAGTGGGGTTGAATGTAACAGCGGTTTTACAGAGGCGCAATACCATTTTACTGCAACAAGTTAGCAACGTAACTTCAACGTTTACATCAGGTAAGGGCGATTAAGCGCTTAATTCGGCGAACGCGCGGCGAACGGAAATGGAGACAGAGGACATTGACCAGCTCACCCGTGACCTGCTGACACGTTTGGGCGATTATGGAATGCATGACACAGCAGCTGGAATCATCCGAGAGCGTAGTCGCAGGTGGTAACATAAGTGTTAACAATAAGTTAAGTCATTCTGCACGCAAGGCACGGCGGTTGCCGCTGGTTTCACTGGTATTCGTGTACACACCCCTAACGGAGATTCGATTTAGATGAAAGCAATCAAAGTCGCGGAGCGAGGCCTGACACTGGTAGCTGGTGGGCTCTTCAACGCCATCCAGGCGGTAAACAAGTACAAGCCAAATCCTTCTTTTACCCCGAAGTGGTCAGACAAGCCGCTGCTCAAGTCCTGGCAAAAAACAAAGCCTACCTTGGGATGGCCGAGAACGACTGACTCGCTGTGCCCGAATTGTGTCATCGAGGCGCGTGAGCAAATCCTAAGTGGTGAAAAGGATGTGTCGGTGCTCATCAACGAGAAGGTCGGCGAGATCAAGGCACAGATTATTGAACGGGATGGTGAGATTTGGATGATCAAGGATTGTCCAATCCACGGTAGTTTTGAAGACATGATGGCGATCGACTCGAAATTCCTCACGCATATCGAGGCGATGTTCCCCGGTCGAGATATCCAGTCGCACAACGACGAAAAGCTACACAATCATGGCTCGAGCACGATCAAGTACGGCCGCGGCGCTGTTCTTACAGTCGACCTGACAAATCGTTGCAACATGATGTGCGACCCGTGCTTCATGGACGCAAACCAGGTCGGGTTCGTTCATGAATTGAGCATGGAAGAGATCAGAGAGATTCTCGATAACGCGATTTCGATCAAACCGCGCCGCCAGATGTCGGTGCAGTTCTCAGGCGGCGAACCGACAATCTCGCCGCACTTCATCGAAGCGATTCGCTACTCGCGGAAGGTTGGATACAACTCCGTCCAGGCGGCGACTAACGGTATCGAGTTTGCGAAGAGCAAAGAGTTCTGCCGTCAGGCTGCCGAAGCGGGTCTGCGTTATGTCTATTTTCAGTTCGACGGAATCGGCAACGATGCGAACAGTCACCGCCAGGTCGGTAACCTCTTCGACGTAAAGCTTCGCGCGATTAACAATCTGCATGAGGCAGGCGTTGAAATCGTCCTCGTTACCACGCTCGTCAACGGTATCAACAACGATCAGGTCGGTTCGATCATCCGTTTCGCGCTCGACAATCCGAAGAAGATTGCGTTCCTTTCGTTTCAGCCGGTGTCGTTCACGGGCCGGGATGAAGCAATTACGCCGGAACGACGTCTGCAACAGCGCTATACGCTGTCGCACCTCGCTCACGACGTGAAAAACCAGGTTGGAATCACTGAGCCGACGCGGGATTGGTTCCCGCTCTCACTCATGGGCGCGTTTGCTGACTTTGCGGATCTCGTGCACGGTCCTGACTCTGACTGGGGCCAGGTTTCGTGCGGCTGCCATCCGAACTGTGGCGTTGGCACGGCCGTCATGATCGACAAAGAAACGAAGGAAATGAGTCCGGTCCCGGCGTTCTTGAATATTCCCGGTCTGGTGAAAGACATGCGGAAGATCACGGACGCGGCACGCGGCAAATGGAAGTCAAACTTCATGATGGGGCTCGCTCTCCTGAAGCACTATCAGCCATTCGCAGCGCCATCGCAGTTCAACCTGTATGAGCTTTTCAAGAAGTTCGACAAGTCGTTCGGCCTTACGGGAAAAGATTACGGCAAGGTCGACGGCAATCGCAGCCACGAAGACATCGAGAAGCGTCGGTCGGATCGTTGGAACTTCCTGTTCATCGCCGGCATGTGGTTCCAGGATCTCTTCAATTACGACTTCCGCCGCACTGAGATGTGCATCATCCCGTACGGCACGCAGGAAGGCGAGATCAGCTTCTGCGCCTACAACACGGGCATCGGCTGGCGCAACATCATCGAGCACATGCACCAGAACGCGACCGTGGCCAAGTGGTATGACGAGCACGGCCGTCACGAGATCTTTGCCGGCGGCAAAGCCGTTCCGATGGCTGACCCCACGCACAATCTCAAACTGAACGACATCGACCTGGCGCGGCCGAACAAGCCGCAGATGGAAGGACCGAAGACGGCGCACGAAGAGAAGGTGATGATGCGTAAGCTCTATCAGGATATGGTTCTGAAGCAACAGCAAATCACCAAAGCTGACAACGGTGACAAGCCCGTTCAGATTCAAGGGCTCAATGGCAAGAAAAGCGCCGCCGTGGTGACGGTCTAAACGTTGCTCAATGGCTTCGAAGCCCCGCGGGTGAACTAAAGCTCGCGGGGCTTCTCATGTCCGCTTGACCCGACTCAATCTCAGCGTGTTAAATAGCAGGTCGGAAACTGAACAGTCGAAGGAAGTGATGACTAGATGGCAGTAGTGAACGTCAATCCCGGCGAGTCAATCGAAAGCGCGCTCCGCCGCTTCAAGCGCAAAGTGATGACCGAAGAGATCATCAAAGACGCGAAGAAGCATGCTTTCTTTATGCCGCCCGGACAAAAGGCGAAGCTCAAATCGGCTTTGGCTCGCAAACGTAACAAGAAGAAAGCACGTCCGCGGCCCCGTCCGACTAGTTGAGATCAATCGGCCAATTAACCGCGACTCACCAGATCGATCCAAGCAAAACTGAGACTGGCCGTGCACGTTGATAAAACGTTGCGCGGCAGTCTGCTTGAACGAACCTGGTATAAAATTGAGCGGCAAACTGAATGACGCGTATTCTGATAACAAACGACGACGGCATCCACTCCGACGGTCTGGGCACCTTGGAGCGGGCACTGCGCGAATTGGGTGACGTGTACGTGGTTGCGCCTGCGTCTGAAATGAGCGGCGCATCGCACAGTCTCACGCTCGCGCGGCCGCTACGGATTCGCCAGGTCGACAGTCGCCACTGGACCGTAGATGGCACACCGACTGATTGTGTGACTCTTGCGCTCCACAAGATTCTCGGAGAGGACGAACACCCGCACGTTTGCGTCTCAGGCATCAACCATGGCGGCAATCTGGGCGACGACGCGACCTATTCGGGAACGGTGGCCGGCGCGTTGGAAGCGACGATCCTCGGCGTCCCGGGGCTGGCCGTGAGTCTGGTGGCGCGTGAGAACTTTGATTTCGCAGAAGCGGCGCGCTTTGCGGTGCTCGCCACCAGGAAAATTCTGAGTGAAGGTTTGCCGGAGGGCACGCTGCTGAACATGAACGTGCCGCAGGGCGAGATCAAAGGCGTGCGGGTCACGCGACAGGGCATCAAGAACGCACGTCCAGTGATCACGGAACACATCGATCCGCGTGGCAAGCCTTACTTTTGGATTGGCGAGCAGTATTTCCGCTCGAACGCTGAAGGCGGCACCGACTATCGAGCAATCGAGGAAGGTTACGTTTCAATCACTCCTTTGAAGAGCGACATGACTGACCACGCCCTCTTGTCGTCCCTGGATTCCTGGAGCTACCTGGCCTCAGTGGAAGTGCTACAAAGTTAAGACGCGCGGCCTAACAATTTGAGTTTCTCTTCACAAGCAGCAACGCTCAAAGCCGAGTACCGCATCCCGCGCGAGCGCATGGTCGAACGTCTGCGCGATCATTACGGCATCAAAGATCAGAAGGTGCTCAACGCGATGTTAACTGTGCCGCGACACTTCTTCGTGTCGCAGGCTCTGCAGGGAACGGCGTACGGCGATCATGCTTTGCCGATCGATTTTAATCAGACGATTTCGCAGCCCTACATCGTCGCGCGCATGACTGAACTGTTGGAACTCGACAAGAAGAGTCGCGTGCTCGAGATTGGCGCCGGCTCAGGCTATCAGACAGCGGTGCTGGCGCATTTTGCTTCGCAAGTCTTTGCGATTGAGCGCATCGGCGAACTGGCCCGCCAGGCCCATGCTCGCCTCCGTGAGCTGGGGATTTACAACGCGACGGTCAAAGCTTTCGACGGAACGCTGGGATGGAAGGCGCATGGCCCCTACGATGCAATTCTGGTGGCCGCGGGCGGACCGGTCGTTCCTGATCCCCTCGTGTCACAACTACAAATCGGAGGCCGTCTGGTGATTCCCATCGGGGAGACGCGCGAGTCGCAGAAGCTTGTGCGCGTGATTAAGACCGAGACGTCACAGAAAACTGAAGAGCACGGCGCTTGTCAGTTTGTGCCGTTAATCGGCCAGCATGGTTGGTCAACTTAGTAGTCAGATCTAAACAATGGATTCGCTAATCGAACTGTTCCACTACCTGAAAGATCTTCTTAATCCGAAGATAATTATCGAGACGTTGCTGGTGAAGGGTGGGATTTTCGTCTACCTCGGTCTGATCTTCATCGTGTTTGCAGAAACAGGTTTGGCGGTCGGTTTCTTTCTGCCGGGTGACTCGTTATTGGTGGTCGCCGGACTGTTCGCCGCGACCGGCAAGCTCAATCTGGCGGCGTTGCTGTTAACTTTGTTTGTGGCCGCGGTCGTGGGCGACGGCGTGGGATATTACACCGGCTCCCGTTTGGGGCCGCGCATCTTTAAACGAGAGAAGTCTCTGCTGTTTCGACCCAGTCACCTGTTGAAGGCGCAGTCGTTTTACGAGAAGTACGGCGGCAAGACGATCATCATCGCGCGTTTTATACCGATTGTGCGGACCTTCGCGCCCATCGTCGCCGGCGCGGCAAAAATGCCTTACCGGAATTTTGTTGTCTACAACGTGGTGGGCGGTTTCCTCTGGGTTTTCAGCATGATTCTGGCAGGTTACTTCCTCGGCAACCTGCTGAAAGCGAAATTTGGAATTGATTTGGATGAGCACATCGAATGGGTCGTCATCATAGTCGTGGCGCTGTCGTTGGTGCCTCCAGTGATCGAATATTTGAAAAATAGACGGGAGAAGGCCGCGCGTGAAAATAAAGCAGAGGTTTGACCTGCTACTGCGCGTCACATAGAATCCATTTAGTTTTTGTCGGGGCGTGGCTCAGCCTGGTAGAGCGCACGGTTCGGGACCGTGAGGTCGGAGGTTCGAATCCTCTCGCCCCGACCATTTAAATCAATTACATACGGCTGCCAGCACTGGCGGCCGTATTTCATTTGTGGCCAATTTGTGGACAGCTTGGACAAAGCCCACTTGCTTGGTTAGGTGCACGGCGCGAATGTATCGTTCCGTGGTCTTCATATCCCGGTGTCCCATGATGGTCTTGATGGTGAAAGCGTCGTAACCGGCTAATGCGAGTCGAGTACAAAATGTGGCTCTCAGATCATGCCACTCAAGATCGCGGACTTCGGCCTTCCGACAAGCGGTTGCAAACGATCGCTTGATGTCCGTGTAGGGTTTTCCCGTGTCTGGATTTACGAACACATACTCATCCGCCTTCTTATTCGCGCAGAGCCTCATGAGAATCGGCTTTACTCTTTCATCCAAGACGTCCATAGGTATTTCCCGGTTCTTCTTACCTTTCGTTCGGCTTGCGGTCACAACGTTGCGAAAGAAATCGACTTGATCACGTCTCAGATTTAACTGTTCACGTTTTCTTAGTCCTAACCCCAACGCGACAATCACCATGGCATGAAGGTGAGCTCGTTTATCAACAAGCGTTTCCATGAGAGCGGTCTCCTCGGACGGATCGAGTTAGCGATACCGCTCATTGTCGAGCTTGAATTTCTTCACCCGAACGCATGGATTACTATCAGCTTTACCTACAGCGATCGCTAATGTGAATACTCGAGAAAGTAGTTCGAATTCTCGATTAACCGAAGCTGGCGCTCGCTGTGTTTCATGCTTGGTTTCAGTTGCGAGTCTCTTACTCTTGAATCGTTCAATCTCAAGAGAATGTTTGTACCGGGCGGTTTGCGAAAGGGAATGCGGTGCTGGGCAACCATCTCATAGATGGTTCTCGGTTTGACGTTTAAGAGACGCGCAACGTCGTTCACTTTCAAAAGAGGTTGGCGTGTTGGTGATGATGCATGGAAGTGTGTACTCATTGTTAACCCCCTGGGACTGTACTAAAGCAGCTCAATGCCGATCTCCTCTCCATGAGAGACTTCATTGGGCAGATTTTGTACCGCTGTATCGAATTGTTGGGTGCCGTGTTCGAACGCTTCGTGCGAGTGGTGTTCATTAGGCAAACCAACATCTTGAAGAATTCCGGGGTGAGGATGTAAGGTGGAAAGTCGGCTGTTGTTAATGGCTTCAATCGCCATCTCCTTGTCCACGCGACGACTGAGAGCCTCTCTCAATTCTTGAACCGAGTTCGTGTAAATCAGGGCATCATGGCGCGCGCGAGAAATTGCAACGTAGCCCATGCGATCGTTTAGCAGATGCTCGGATTCGCGTGAGTTTGCGTTTATCAGCACTCGATCTATGGTCTGACCTTGAGACGAATGGCTTGTTACGGCATAGCCGTGATCTATGTGTCGGTATCTCTCAGGCTGGAAACTGACTTCGCGTCCGGTGTCCAGTCTTGCGGTGAATTCGTTTAGAGTGATTTTTGTGAATGTCGCAAGTTCACCATTAGCAATTCGCTTCTCCACGAAAGGAGCGCGGAATTGAATCCGATCGCCTTCTGAGAATTGACGAACTGCTTGTTTGTACACAGTCACTCCTGATAGCCGCGACGGGTTGTAAGTAAACTCCCTGCCATCCTGCATTCTTACTGTGATCGTGTTATTGGCGTGGTCCGTAGCAATTACGCGCGAATAGTCACCAACTTTGACCGCGTAAACCTTACTCGCGCGCTTGTAGCGAATAACGTCTTCGTCAGGAACATATGAACTCGCGAAAGTGCGTTCGACGCCAGTCATGTCCTGGCGATTGAGTAACACGCTGATATGGTGATCATCTCTGCCGATTTTATCGTCGCGTTGTAGCTGCTGATGGACTAACGAATTGATTGAGACGCGGTCGCGGTTAGCCGGAGAAATAATCAATGTATTGTTAGGACTCTGGCAGTAGGCGCTGGCAATAGCTTGCAACCTGTCGTTCTGATCTGTGATTTCAATAACCTTGCCCCTAGCGTTCAAGTTATCGATGGCTTCCCGAACTTGCCTGGTAGATAGCGTCGCCACGGTCTGCTTAAGGTCGGAATCGCGCTGTCTAACGATTTCCGTCAGCAGCGCCGTACGCATCCCATTAATCTGAAATTGCTCGAATGGACTACCAGCTTCAACCGCTTGGTGTTGTCTTACATCTCCGACAAGCAACACTTTATCGGTGGGGATGAGCTGACGAAAGAACTTGTGAAGTTGTCGAGTGCTAGCAAGTGAGCTTTCATCCAGGACGAAGAGGCGGCTGTGGTTTGGTGGCGCTTCCTCTCGGCGGCGTAGGAACTTCTGAATTGTCTCAGTCTGAATGCCGCTTTCGGCAAGCTGCTGGGCGGCGCGCGAAGTCGGCGCGAAGCCGCGTACTTCATAACCTTCCTTCTCAGCGACTTCTCTCAAGACAGACAGGGCCGTGGTCTTGCCAGTACCGGCACCGCCCTGCAAGCCAACAATTTGATCTAGACTCGTCAGGATCTCCTCAACGGCCCTGCTCTGGTTGTCATTCAACCTGAGTTGTTGACGCTCTGTGGTGGATTCCACGATCTGTTTCGCGTGACCGTTTCGGATAATGGATGGATGTTGGCCCTGACCATAAAGCATCGTTTGGACCATATGACGGCGACGGCATCGATGTCCCGATAAAGCTTGGCTTTGCGACCTTCACATTTGATGTCGCGTTGAAAGGCTCAGACAACAGAATTGTTGTCGTGGAATGCAAAGCACACTCGAAACGTGGAAGAGTCAAACAAGGTGACATCGCGGAATTCGCCAATAAGGTAACTCATCTACGAACTCATACGCTCGCCAACGTAGCCGGAGTCTTCTTTACAAAAACAGCCTACCAAGACGGCGCGATTAAACATGCTACCTGGGAAGGAATCAGCGTCGCGGTGTGTGCGCCCAAAGAATCTCTCGATCGCATTTTCTTGACCTATTACAAATACGATCCTGTACTCGACAAACGGGTGCGACATCACGTCGATTACGCATCCGTCGCGTTCCGAGAGGACATGATGATGATTACGGTTGAAGAGGCCGCAGCGAGATGTGGTCTCTCGGTAGGTGAAATAAACGAAGCCATCGCTGCGCGGAAACTGCGCCTCAGATCCGTCGCAGCCGACAATCAGAAGCGAATTCTGTTAGCGGAATTGAATGAGTACATCGCTCAAACGCAAGGCGCGATTTAGGAATATAAGCCGACATTCAACCGATCGTTTAGTTTGCACTCTCGCTATTCTAAAGCCGCCTCGAAAGCACCTCGTTGACGATTTCCTCGGACCGCTGATCCGCCTGGGTCGTGAATTTTTTCCACGCCGCAGCGGTCGCCTCATTTCGGCTGAAAAGCAGCTTGAATCCGTGCCCGAGTAGGAATCGCAAAAGCGTGATTTCCTGATATATGAGGCGCTCGTTCTTGGTGAATGTGTGGCCCTCAACTGATTGCGTGAGTGCCACTTTTCGGCACCATGTGTTTGGGTCGTCACCCGCTGCCGTAGCCGTCTTTTCTATCTGCGCGTATTCGTCATCCGTCAATCGAAAGGCGATGTTCTTCGTTCTCTTTGTCTCAGCCATTTTCGGTCTCCCTGCGGCAAGCTTGCGGCCATCTGTCTCTGATTCGGCGTGTTAACGGCCGTTAACAGCCATGCGCGACCGCGTTAACAAAGCTAACGCGCACGCCTGAAAGTATAATAAACACGTGCGTTAACAAAGTTAACGCGGCGTTTACAACGTAAACGCCACAGCCCCAAAAGTTGGGGGTGTCGTGTCCCTATTTTCAGGTGCGTAGCACCTACGGTGCCTTTCGCTAGCTGGATTCGAATCGGGTACTTGAGTATCCACGCCAAGAGAGCATGGCGGCGACTGACGCTGTGTAATTAGTCCCTCTCCAGCACCGAAATTGTTCGGAAGGAAAGCCAAACTTCATCTGCTGCGTCGGCTTAAAGATGTAAATGGCAGTCTCGGCCAATCATGGAGTCCGTCATATCCTGCAAAGGACTGAGGATTCTATCCGGGCTTGAGTCGGTGTTCAGTTTCGGAAGGGGCAGGGCCTCGCACGAGGTCCCGGCGGCATCTTAGGGCGACCGTCCGTTTCAGGTAGCGATACGCCTCTAGAGGTGCAATCTACGCTAACCAAACGAACCAAGGATGGGAGGGGCAGGCAAGCGATGCGCCGTCACTCGATGCATCCCGACTTGCGGTGATAAAGGCACGCGACTTCGCCATAGCCACGGGCAAATGCCGGCCCTGATCTACGAGCGAGATGCGGTGATTCAATTCCTGGCCCTCACCGCGTCCCTCGTTTTGGGCTCCAACACTGCACGTGCTATCGCAATCGTAGCTACAGCTCGAGGTCCTTCGCCCTGGAAGCCACGGGCCAACTCGACCGCCCGCTCATAGTCACGCGTCGCCAACTCGCGAAAAATCTTCTCTAGATCGAATTCAGGCACGTCGTTCCCGTATACGACTGAATGTCCTTTTCTTTGAAATCGCAATGCGAGTTCGCCATCTTCACCCGTAAACCCGTCAGCTGAGTTTGCTGCTTTGACGGCCTCAAACGCCGCCTCCCAGACTCTGGTTGCATCAATCGAGTTGAGAACATTGGCAACTGCGAATAAACCTCGCGCCCGATATGGATCGGACACTTCAATACGCCGCGCTTCCAGGATCGCCTCATCAACGAGATTCAGCGCTTTTTCTCGATCGGCTTTAGCGAGTTGAGTTGCACACTGGGTAAACACCCAGACCTTTTGAATGTGTGTCAGTTCTCCTTTACGTGCGAGGTCGAGTGCCTGCTCAGTGAGTTTCTTCCGCACAAAGTTTTGGGTTAGCCCTGGATCGATGAAAGTCTGTGCGTGTTTGCGAGACTCTGTGTCCTCAATCTTGCTGACAAAATCCCGAGCACGTATATCGGCGCGACTCATCGCCCTCTCAGCCAGTTGCATATATAGCTCGTCTCGTTCAGCCGAAGTTCTGACACGATCAATCCTGTCCAAAATCGATTGCTCTTCAGCCTCCACCGCCTTCTCTCGCTCTGTTCCATCCCGGGTCCACTCATTGTCACTTCGACGGACGTTATCAGATATTACCGAGTTCAAGGCGTTGAATTCGCCGCGAACGGCCTCAGCAAGATCGCGCGTCGCAAACTGTTCGAAGAAGGGCAAGAGATGCTTGATGACGAGATACTTTCCTTCAATGCCCGATATGCTTTGATTCTGATCAGCGGGCAGTTGCGGCCGCAGCAGAATTGCAGCGGCTGTCTCGAAGAAGGCACTGCGAAGTTCGGGTGTGACGTCCGGTGTCCCAACGGCTGCTCCGTAGATTGCACTCGACACCTCTCCTGAGGCGAAAGTCAGAAACCTACCCGGAGTGAAGATATAAGACGAAAGCAGCGAAACTGTATTTGCGTCAGCCTGCAGATTAGTGTTTGCGCCCGCCAGCATGGCAGCATAGCGCTGATCGGCAAGGGCCGGTTTTTTCTCGCGCAGATTTGCCAGAAAACTGACAGTCTCTATAGTGATTGCGCCAAGTGCTGCATCCGCAAACTGAAGCGCCCGCTCGACGTCACCGACTGAGAGAAGGTCTCTCGCCACACCCAAGCGCTGGCTTAACGCCTCATCCAAACCAGTAGAGTGTCGAGTTGCCTCAGCAGCGGCGTTGGCTGCCGCTTGCTTCTGCGCCTTTAGCTTTTCCAGAAATTCCTCTCCCAGAAGGCGGTCATGACGCGCGACCAGTCTCAACACTTCGCGGCGCAGGTCAGGCGGCGGGTCGATTGCATGGGTGCCGCCCGTCTTTGCTTTCTGTTGCCGGATTTGTTCCTGCAGCTTTTGCTGGCTCTCCTGATTAGCTGCCTCGGCGGCTTCCCAGGCTTTTCGAAAGAGCACGCGTGCCTGCTCGGCGTCGACCTGCCATAGAGCATCAGCAATTCGAGCTAATGACCTGGAACGCAGAGTTAGATCGCGAAAAGCGCGCGCATCTGTGGCCAAGGAAATGAGGAGTGATCTTGCCTGCGTGCGCCGCTCTTTGGCCGCGCGCTCAGCTTCGGGGCTTCTCGCAGTGTCATCACGCTTTGCGGGCAGCGGCTTTTCTGTAGTCTTCGTGCCAGCGGTTCCTGTTTCGCCGGGCGCCTGCGCTTCTGCTGACGACGACCACGTCACCAAGCAGAGCGACAGCAACATGAGGGCATGAGGTTTTGACATTTGGTCACTTCCTTTCGGGAAAAAGGAACTCAAACAGAGGCCATGACAAGGAGCCGAACCGACCCCAATGGCCTGATGGTACTCGATTGTGGCTCTTCACGCCCAAGGCGAGGCGCTAAAATATAAATCTCTGTTGACGATAACTGCACCGGCGAATCTTGTTGAGGTCGTGAGAGGGCCGGTTGAGTGGACATTAGGCTCAAGAACAATAATGTAGAGCAAACGGCTGATCTGTGAGAGCATATACTTATCTCCTCAAAAGTTGTCATCATTTGGCAAATGCAAAGAGTCACGAAAGCGCCCAAAGAGTGGGTTATGACGCCCGTGAAATTCCAACGAGCCTGAACCATAAGACTGAAACGGCTTGCTCTGCCAATAGTTAAGCAGCAACGAAGTCAATACAAATACATACCTTTACATACCTCCCATCCCTTTTCTGTATTAACGAACCCAAGTTTTCCGTCTCGTTTGATGATCTCTCCTTTAGTACAACCATCGACATATATCTCATAGCGATCATGTGGATCAGGAATCGCTACCTCCTCTGTTCTTAGGCATTCTAGTTCGACTTCAAGATCCATTATGTAAGACTTGTCATCGCCCTTACCGTTCGTCTTTTTGAGACTCTTAACTTTGTAGAGGTTATTTCTCTTTGCCCCAGTATCATTCAGATACTTTATTGTCAGCTTGTGAAGGCGTCGACGGGGAACATGATGTCAATAATAGTGATAAAAGCATCAAGTTAAGAGTAAGTGATTTCATTAATGACCTCCTGGTTGTTTTGCTGCAAATTCAACTTGAACCACAAAAGCGGCATAACGGTTGAGTTCAGGTGGCCGCAAGTCGCGAGAACCAGAGAGAATAAAGACTTGATGAAGGACACCCAATCGCCGCTCATCCGCAACGATGTGTTATACCGAAGACTGAGCGGCTGCTGGGTTTGCTGTTAGGGATGTGAGCGACGAAGCATTCTGGACTTGCTTGCGATCTGCTCATCATTGGGCTGCGCCCTGGTAAAAACGTCTTGGCCCACATGCGTAGCATACCAGTCCTGGGCAGCGGGCGACTCGACCGTGAGAAGCCAAAAAGCGAGTATCTGGTCTTCGCCGTTCGTCGTTTGAGCTTGCCCGGACCAAGCGGTAACAGATGCGCACTGCGAAGCACTATTCACCCAACACACGGAGAAGGCAACGCCCTCCCCGCCGCTATCCGTATCCGTAGATCCAACAAGCGTGAAGCTACCCTGTGCGCAGCCGGTTGATGAAACGGCTGTCGTATAGCTGCCACTAATCACGCCATTTGCCACCTGGTCGATAACCATAGTGGAACCTAGCTCGTTAAACCAAGTACCTGTTAAATCCATGACCTTCTCCTTTTTCTAACTTGCGTGAGGCTGACCGAAGAAGTTCTTGTCAGCGTGTGTGCGAGGACTGTGACACCCGGAAGATATACGGGCAGCGAGTGGTTGTCAACGCTGGTGAGGACGCTGGTGAGGACGGTATGTCCGAGTTGACCGAGCGTGGCGATTACAATCAATCTTCGATTCAATCAATCAAGTTGCGATACACGCTCCCGCCGCTCGCGTCGCACGAGTTGTTGGCGGCGTTTCACGAAGCGGCGCTGATATCTCGAATGGCAAAATGCTCCGCGCGCCTGTAGTCGTCGCCGAGATGTTTTGGTAGCACCGAAAGCACCACTCGCTTCAAAGCGGACCCCGCGGTGCGTAGGCCTTGTTCGTCACTGAAGCCCCATGTCGGATCGGCCATCTGTGCTGTTTCGGCAAACTGAAATATGTCTTCGAAGAACCGTCGCACACTGAGAATAGCGCCGTCTTTCATCATCCGATCGAGGTCACAGGCGATCGCCGACGTGAAGTCCAGCGACGAGTCGCGGCTGCCTTCGTCGAAATTCGCGTTCATTAACAGAAGGTCAGCTTCGCCGCTGTAACGCCAACTAGAAAGTTGTTGGATTTGTCGGCGAAATTGTTCGTACATCCAGAGGTTGAAGACCCAAGGAGGCTCATCATCGGTAACGGCCTTTTCGCCAGGTTCGAGATCCGGGCCGTAGCGACGGTATCCTGCGCAGAAGAAATCTATGTTGTCGCCCGACCGATAATGGAAATAGCGAAGGCCGGGAATAATTTCCTCTCGCGCCAAACGCGCTTCCGGCGGTGCAAAGAGTAAGCCCACCATGCGAACACCGCCGAATCCATTTTTCTCGTACCGATATTCGAAGGCACGTTTCAGATCACGTCGTACTTGCGAGTAATCCCAAGCAGGAATCATCGTTACTCCCAGTCAGATGTATCCGCCTTACACGACCAAGCCGCCAACGATTGAGTTCAGTTCGCGCGGGCGGTGACACGCAACCCGCGCCGGACGAAGCTAGTTGGGAAAGGCGCTATCACGCGCTCACATGCAACAATTGTTGGGTAACCCGTTGCCGGAACCACGCAACGTGATTTTCTTCCCGTCGCAGAAACAACGCAAGCCTCGATGCGCGGAGCGTGGTTGCGGTTGATTCAGGCTGCATTGTCAAAACAAAAACCCAACGCCTTGTTGGAGGGCAACGCTATTAGCCCCGCCATATTTGTTGTATTGCTAAATTGCCCGAAACGACGGGACACTCTCTTTTGCATACCTTGCAACTCCGAATAAATCTGGAAAAAGAGTAAGCGCGTTGATATTCATCGATTGCAATTGGCTGAATATTTTCTTTTTTAGGCGGCTTGGAATTATTACCTTAACGAGGTTCCAATCCCAGAAACCCTTGTCTTCACCGCCGACGTATTTTTCGGGGCGGGAATAGATGAAACTGAGTAATACTTCACTTAGGGTTTCTTCAGTGTCTCCGCTGCCGCCGGCAACCAAAAAAGCGCCTTGCTGATTTAGCAATCTTTTTCAGCAACTGCGGGTTCAAGCACAGCACAAAATCTGTATTTGTCACTCAAAAATGCTTCGGCAAAGTAAGGCTCTTGGATGAAATTTGAGAAATTGTGGAAGTGGGGTTCTTCAATGAGCAATGGGAAGTCTTTTCCTTTTAGGAAAAGTGAGGCTCCCTCATGCAGCAAACCTGGATTTATCGCCCAAATTGATGCATCGCACTCTTCGTGAAAATCACTTGTCGCGAAATATAAGCCAACATACGGCGACTTTGTAAAATCTAATAGTCTTGTTGGAACTCCGAAGTGCTGCATTAAGCACAGCCATTCAAAAGTTGTGGTTGGCGTTAATCCAGGTGGAAGATAATTCATGGCTGCTTTTTTGAATGAGGATATGAATTGAGCTTCATGCCAGAGCTTGGATTTGGCTCCGACCCTGTCAAGTGAGCTTTGCAACTTATGCGCAGAGTTGGGCTGCCCCCTAAAATAATAGTGTGCGCTACTTAGCTTCCCTGAGTGATTAAATATTTCGAAGCACTCCTCGAAGCTGGTTAACTCTATTACAGCTTTATTGTTCTCTAGATATTGATGCAGAGTAACCATAGGCTAAATGCACGCTCCTTGCCCTGCCCGCCCAACGAGTGTTGGGTCGAGTTTTGGTGGTACTACACAACGTGATTTTCTGCCTCACTCAGGGAGCCACGCAATCGACGCGACTCGACGTTCGCAGACATTCATCGTCGGGGTCAGCGCGGAGCGTCGGTGCACGTCGGGCAACCAACATTGTCGAAACCAAATGCGAAGCGACCCAACTTAAAGGGTTTTTATCCGCAATGCCTGGGGCGAGACAAGGGAAAACAGAGCGACCGGGAGGCATTGCGGATAAAGCCGTGTGGGACTGAACCGCTGCTTGCGAGAGCGAAACTAGCGGGTTCTATGGGCATTGTAAAGTGGAATGGGGTCCCATGGTGATAGCGGCGCGGGTAGTATTAAACACTCGCGCCGCTCTGCTTTTGTTTCGGCGTCAGTATTCGCTCGGTAAGAGGATCGTCACGCTACGAGTCGGGCAGCGCCGACAGTCTCATAACGACGAATGGCATTCTGAGTGTCCATCAACTCTCGCTCAACGTCACGTAGCCAACCCCGCACCACAGGACCAGACCAAGAAATGTCCCCCCACTCCTTGGGCCACTTCCACTCGTTTGCTTTTGAGAATGCGTCCTGCCCTGCATCGTAGGCTGCCAGCACTCGCCTCAATTCAGATTGTCGAAAGCGCAGTACGGCGAGGTAATCGGCCAGTGAAATGATTTCTATTATCCCTTTCTGTGCCTGCTCGGAACCCATTGATTCGATTAGTCTCGCATTGTGCCGTTCGGCAGCGATGCGGTAGACGTCATAATCATATTCAAAATCTGGACAAGAGGCCGCAACCGCAGACCACCAATAATAACGCTTTGACTTTCCTTCGAGGTGATGATGCATGTGCCATAAACCATGAGAGTCGAAGTCATATTCCATTTCGATAATCAAGCGATGTCTGTGAAGTTGGGTCAATAACCCATTTGCCGTTATGGCTACGCGCTCCTTCACATCATCAGGAATCAGGGGGTCGGAGCTAATTCGGTTGTGGATCTCGGCAAATTCCTGAAGGGCAACTGTAAGTTGTGCTGGTATCGCATCTGTGTTTCTCAATTCGCGAAGCGTTTCAGCCAGAGAAATGAACCGAACGGTTGCCCCTTTTGATTTAATCTGCGAGATACGAAATAACTCTCTCTCCATGTCGGTCCGAAGTTGAGCGAGAACCATATTTGGGTCTTGAGAGATTAAACGCGGCTGATGGACACTCGCGGGCGGCGAGGCTAACGATTCGCTTGCATCCGCAGCGGTCCTCTCTAATCTAGAAACATCCTGCATGGTGATCGACCCTCCGGGATATTCAATCTTGGCGACGCGCTCTAAGAGACCACGCAGTTGTTTGCGATAGAGGAACGCCAGTGTCAAAAGGGTAACGGGCCACACAAGCGTTCCGAGAATCTGCGAAAAAGCTTTAATCCATTCCATGGTGTGCAAATGAAGATCCGCAACGGTCGGGCGTCTATTGTAGCCTCGAACCAACCTCGCCAGCGTTCGAGACAAGACGATTCGGGAGCGGCTGTCTCAGAAGCTCTTCCAGCTTTGCCGTTGCATACATTATGTTCGCCGTAATCCCGTACGTTACTACTCGAGTCGAAATTTCCGGTTACGATGCCGAGAAGAACAGACGGCTCGTGCGCCAGAATAACCGGGCCGCCGCTAAGGCCGGGCGGACACGCAAAACTAAGCTCAAACGCTGAATAAGAGTTAGCCCCGGAAAAGCAAACAAGAAAGGCCTTTGAATGATTCCGCGTAAGAATCTCAATGTTGGCTGATTCGGGGTCGCTGATAACACGTCTTCTGGATGACCGATTGCATAGACCTCTTCTCCAAAATCGGCTGCGTATTGAACTGACTGAAAGGGGCAGGCCCATCTTGCTTCAGGTGCGTCGGTCGCGATCACCGCAATATCAGCTTCGGGGATTATGTGTACTTCTCGGGCACGAGTAAAACATTCAGGCATAGCCGCCCCGAAATGATTGATCCCGAGAGCGTTCACGTCGCAGTCGCTGACACAATGTGCGGCCGTAACAAAGATGTCCCCACGAACTACGCTCGCGCAAGAACCGAGATATGAACGCTGGCGACAAGCTGATTCATGCCAGAGCGATCCTATGCCGGTAACTGCTTGCCTGATTTGCATACCTATTCCTATCCTGGACTAACATTGAATGTCCAGAATCCTGCGAGAGCAATTGCCTTCGGCGAATCTTAATAACTTGGCTTTCCGAGCCTGCCGTCACTAATCGCGTCATCAATCCCTCGGCAAGTCGCAGTCGAAGGAATCCATCTGCTCCTTACCGCGCATTACACGCTCTGCAATCCGTTTAGAATGTTCTAGGTATTTCAGTTCCCAGTCAGGTGCTCGCGAGAGACGTTCCCTGAAGGTGAATGCCATGGAACTTAGATTTAACTCGGCAACCATGGTTAACGCACCGCCTAAGTGAAACAAAAGTCCCTCAGGGAGCTTACCGTTCAGTGGACCACCCATTACGTTCGCGACGATCTTTGTGTCTGGTGCCGTAGGGCCTGCGCCAGCCGACATCGCAGTCGGTATGTGACTGACGTGACCGTAACTGACAACAAACTGCCAGCACCGTTGTAGTTCTAAGTACAGAGTTGTTGGCAGGCTTCTTCTCGAAAGCAAGCGCAATACTTTCCCTCCGGTTGCCTTGTCGGTGTTCCACACTTTGTAAAAATCCGCGCGACAATGCGTATCTGCGACCTGAAAGATTGCTGATTCCGCGACATTCCGGCAAAGCGTATAACCCACTCTTGGAAACGATAAGAGTGTCGAATTCCATCCGACCACAAGATGATCAATCGCGCTGCATGCGAGCGCGAGGCTGAAGTTCTCTTTTCCTAAGCGACCCGTCATCAGGCATAGTCCGGCGATCTGAGGTTCCAATGCGGGACGAAACCAATTGCGTTCGAGATTGGGCCCAAGCCATTCTCGATTTTCTGCAATTACGCCGATGTCTGGAAGCAAAATACTTTCGACGTAACGACAAGCGTATGAGAAGGCGTCGAATCCTTCCGGGAGTTCCCACTGATATCGATCTTCCATTCTTGAATTGCCGTCGCTGGTAGTTGACAACGCTGCGGAGTATAAGGCGCTGCCAGCGTCTTATACTCGCCACGAGAAGTCGAATGCAAGGAGTTTTTGAATGATGAAGAGATGGGAGGTTGTAGCGGAGCGGCGCGAGTGTGAGAAGCACTCGCGCCGGTCGGCGGTTTAGTGCGGCCCTAGTATTCGGACGGTAGAAGAATCGTCGTTGAGCTACGATCTGCCTCGGTAATGATCCAAAGCTTGTTACCTTTCGCTGTGCGATAAGCAGTCAACACGCGAAATCCTTCCCTTAACGAAAACTCATTTTCGCTTGCGTCCTCGTCTGACAGTTCCGACCAGTCGCAACTTATGTGGCGGCGCAGAAATTCAATCGCAGTCTGTCCGGCAATCAAGAGTGCTTCTTCTGCTCCGGGCGTGATGTAGGTTTGACCAAGCGGAAAGCGCGCGAAGGTTGGTCGTTGATTTGTGTTAGTGTTTGGCTACTTCGATCTTTCTCCTGTGACGGTTGGAAAGTTGGTGTGATGGGTCAGGCTGCGGTGGCGCGCTTGCCTGACCCCTTTCTTTAGCGGTTGCTCAGTTCGCGTACTCGGCAGATCGCTCTTTTGTCGGTCGTCCTGCTCGGAGGATTTGATCGGCAGCGCGGAAAATCTTCTGTGCGCTCTTTTCAGGGATCGCGTCGGCGTCGTATCCGATTCCCTGATAGAGCCAGTTCTGGATATAGCCTCTGCAATAGTCCGCGCCTTCAAGGTTCAAAGCTTCGCAGCACAACAAGGCCACCGATTCGGCTTCGACTTCGCGAAGGTTTCTCGGCGTCTGTTCCGTGTCGGTGAAATCGCCCTCGGATGTATGCAAAAGCACATGGGCCATTTCGTGAAAGAGGGTCTTATGCGGGAGTTGCGCTACTGGATTGATCGCGATCTGGCTGCCACGTGCGAACCCCTGACAGTTGCCGTCTGTCTTGTCGAACGTGATCCGCTCAATGCAAAGCGTCTTTAGCGCTCGTTCGGCGTCCCACTCAGGGATCGTCACTGGCCCTAGCTCGCTGCCGTAGGTCTGACTGACTACAAACCATCGGGCGCGGTGAACAAAGGTCGTATAGGTCTGTTCTTCGCTAGATGCGTCGCGGTCTCTTGATTCATCGTCGCGGCGCTTCCTCGTCAATGGCATGCAAAGCGTCAAAGCCTTTTCGCCGCGTTTGACGACTCGGCCTAACGTCTGCCACTTCGGAAACGTATTGATTGGCCCTGGCTGTATGCCGCGCAATTGGCATTGCACGAGCGCGAGGATTTGGTTTCCAACGCTGTAATTCCAAAAGGCGCTGTATGCATCCATGATTAGGCCGGGCTTGTTGACTGCTTCCACGAGTAATGCCGTCCACTTCGGAATGTCTGTTCTTTGAGTTTCTTTCTGCATTGTCTTTCGCTCCTTCGTTTGGTTTGGTGTTTTTGAGAAGGGTGTTCCCCCTCGCAGCGAAGAAGATCGAAACGACTGGGCGCTCATTCGCATCACCCGCAGGGGCGGAACGAAATGGAGCACTCGGAGCGAAGTGCAGAGTTGTGCGAATGGGCTGTCGTGAAGAATCGAAGCGGAGAGGGGCGCCGGATCTCCGCCAGATGAGAAGATCTTTCACAACCTCGCGGAGCTACGCATTTTTCTCGCGCGCGAAATATTCAGACAGGTGATTGCCGCGGAAAAATCAACGGAAGGGCTGAATGAGGCCGACATGATATTGAGGCGTGAACTTAAGCTGAACTATTTAGCCGGTGTCGTGAGTCTCACGATTGATAAAGACCTTACGATCTTAGACCGCGTAGCCTTGGACATTGATTTATACGGAAAGCCGCCAGGCGTTCCGTCAGGAACGCAGAGCATGCCGGACCTGCGCCAGATTCAAGATATCTTCGGAGCGGCCAAACAGGACTACAAGCAGTGAAGTTTTAAATGACTTCGGCGTCGGTAGGTCACGGAATAGAGAAGGGGCGGTCTTGAACGTCGTCTCTTCTCTGTGAGTCTATTCATCCGCCGTGGAGGCTTCCCACTCACGCCAGTTATGGCGCACACAAGAACCACACACAAGTAGTCCAAGTCTGGTTGAGCGTTGAGGCTGACTTCAGCGGCTAAAAGTGTTGCTAGTGACGTGAATTGCAACTTATACTAACGCTTCGCCTATCAGCTAATTGAAATTTCAATTAACTAGAGGGGGTTGCGTCGGATTTTGCAGCCAGCTTATGCTGCCGGACTTGCGAGATGCAACGTCTTTGCTCGTTAGGCCGGCTGCTCTCGCTAACCCACACTTCGAGAGTGTTGCCAGTGAGTTCTACCATTGGCAACGAAACACTATTGGGAGAATCAGGCTGTTCTTAGAAAAGGAACAGCACGTTCATTAAGAGATCTACAGTCGCCTCAGCGATTGAATATTCCGTTTCGCTGCTCGAAGCCGGCGGCGAATTTGTAGACCCAGGAACTATGGATTCGTCGTCTGTGACTTGAGCGGCAACACACGGTGGCGAAGTCGTTGATCCAGGCTCACAGGACGAATCGTTTCCATCTCCGAAAACAGGCATCGCGAGAAGACAGAGCAAGGTAACGGAGACACACAATCGTTTTAGGTTCTTCATGTTTCCTCCTTAGGAGTTGTTGGTTGGTTCGCAGACTCTTAAACGACCAAGACGAAGCGGGTTTCAAAACCGCCTAGTTGTC
Source organism: Pyrinomonadaceae bacterium (assembly GCA_049273695.1). Lineage (GTDB taxonomy): Bacteria > Acidobacteriota > Blastocatellia > Pyrinomonadales > Pyrinomonadaceae > UBA11740. The sequence continues at coordinate 55,742 of JBASRE010000061.1, read as the reverse complement.
GTGACTCTTGTCCAGCGCGGTTGGGACGCTTCGTTGCGCAAAGAGTTTATCACCGACATGGAAAGGCAGACCTCACATGAACTTGGAGGCCCAATTAACCGCCCTCAAAACCCAGAATCGTAACGTTCCTCTCTCCGAGCGAGTCACGCTTTCCTGCCGGTTAGCGAAACAGCTTGAAAAGATTGGCAAGTATGAGTTGGCGTATGAAGCGCTATCTGAGTTTTGGCCTAGTAGAGATGAATCACCGCACGTTGACGGACTTGATGAGACACAGACGGCGGAAGTATTACTTCGAATCGGAGCCATCGCCCAATGGCTCGCGAGTACCGATCAAACCGCTGACGGACAAGAGACGGCTAAGAACATACTCACCAGCAGCATTGAAATCTTTGAAGGGCTCCAAAAGTCCGAAAAAGTATCGGAAGCGCGCGGCGATCTCGCACTTTGTTATCAACGCGAAGGAGCATTCGACGAAGCCCGCGTCCAACTCCATACCGCATTACATATTCTTCCTGAAGGGAACGATGACTTAAAGGCCATCCTTCTCATTCGCGCTGGAATTATTGAAGAGCGAACGCGCCGCTTTAACGATGCGTTGCACTATTACAAACGAGCCGCTCCGCTAGTCGAACGAAGCGACGACCACGCCATTAAAGGAAGTTTTCATTTCAGTTACGGGCATGTTCTTGGGTGGTTGGCTGCACCTGAAAACCGTCAAGACTACATAGACCAGGCTCTAATCGAATACGCGGCTTCAAGTTTCCACTATGAACAGGCAGGAAATGAACTCGCCCTTGCTCGCGTCGAATTGAATCTAGGTTTTCTTTTCTTTAAGGTCCGTCGATATGACCAAGCACACGAACATCTCGACGTCGCGCGTCACCTCTTTCTTAGGCTGAAGGATGCCGCAACGGCGGCCCAGGTCGACGATACGCGGTCGCGGACGTTGCTGGCCCAAGGGCATGCTGCCGAAGCCGAGCGGATAGCGCGGCAGGCCGTTAGGGCTCTTGAGAAAGGCGATCAGAAAGCGCTTCTTGCGGAAGGACTCACAACCCACGGCATTGCCCTAGCACGGATGGGTAATCATATTCGCGCGAGAGCAACGTTGGAACGGGCAATCGAAGTGGCGGAAACGGTCGGTGATTTGGAAGGCGCCGGTCGCGCAAAGTTGTGCATCATCGAGGAATTTGGAGACAAGATCGCCGGTAAAGAGCTAATCACAATTTACCGTTCAGCAATCGATCTATTAAAAACTTCTCAAGACCCAGGAACGGGCAAGCGTCTTATTACCTGCGCGGACACTCTTCTTGAGACTATTGATCGCTTGGAGCTTCAAGAAAGTGCGAGACCCGAAGAACCTGCTTGGGAAGGCTTTTCGCTTAAACAACACGTCAAGCAAAGCGAACGGACCGTAATCGAACGAGCATTGCGAGACTCCGGGGGCTCGGTGACAAAGGCGGCGCACTTGCTCGGTTTCAAGCATCATCAGAGCCTTGTTTCGCTACTTAACACTCGACACAAAGAACTGCTTCCGCAAAGAACGACAGTCCGTAAACGACGGCGTCATCTTTTTTCGACCCCGAAGAAAACCAAAAAGCGGGTTATTGGCCGAGCTACGAAATCGGTCGCATCGCAAGTCTCAATACTTCACGTTGAAGACAACAGAGCTGTGGCGCGAACAGTACAGGATGCATTAGGCGCGGAAGGAATACATGTAGATTCCTGCTTTAGCGGCAGCGCCGCTTTAGAGATCTTTAGGAAGGACTCTCCCTACGATTTGATAATCGTAGACAACGAGTTGCCGGGTCTTAGTGGATTGGAATTGGTCCTTCGCATTCAAAGCATCGCTCACCGTCGGGGCACACCGGTAATTATGCTGTCTGGGGATGATATCGAGTCAGAAGCTTGGCGCGCCGGAGTTGATGCCTTTCTACGCAAACCAGAAGGCGTCAATCAACTTTCTTCTACGATTAAGAGACTGTTGACACAACGGAAAGAACGAACGAGCTAAATGGGGATTAGACGGAACAGAACAATACTTTCAGGGTCAAAACTGAAAGCTTCTCTGTTTGACACGAAGAAGTTTCCTCATGAGACGTACCCACCGTCTGTCCGCGCGAACGCGTTGCGCAGTCAGTGCCTGTGTTTGCTTCGCCCTGCTGTTTTCTGTGGCTGGCATTCCATTACATTCGGCCAGTAGCAAAGAAGCAACTAGTGTTCGTCCGCAACAGCAGGATGGAAATGAGAGGCGAGTTACTCCCGTAGCGCCACGCACCGGCCCTCCCGCCCCGAATCTACCGAACCTCGACGAAGTGAAGCATCGACAGGTTCAGGCACCGCGAGCCGCTACAGCAGTGTCTTCAACGATACGTTCGCGACGCAAGCCGCTGGAGTCGCGGAATGGCCGACGAGTTGGCGATCCTTTGCCAACGCCACGCCCAACGCCGGTAGCTACGCAGCCTGTGGCAGAATTGTGGCAGGAATAAATAGAAAAGCGCCGTAGCTGCATGTCAACGGATGTGATGAGATGTAAAATGGCTTGATTTTGACCGTGGCTGCATCTCGATTCAAAATCAATTACTTACGTTTCCATGTCCCGCTTGGTTGGGGACCGAGGTCGGAGGTTCGAATCCTCTCGCCCCGACCATTTTTTTCAAGAAAGATCAATCTGGCTGTTGATAGAAGGATTGTTGCCCTCAATCCCGAACCGTGAAGTGAATGTAGAGCTTCTCTGCATTTGTTTTGGAGAGTTCTCACCTTGCAGTTTTTATAGCACTCACGCATAAATTCTCTTGACACTGCAATAAAAGTCGTGTAGAAAAGTCCCGATTTTGGCGCAAACCTTTCTCTCTAGCGCTCATTAGTTGCCGTAGATTCAACAGTTAAACACTCATCTAGTTGATTTCTCAGCGCAACATGCGCGGTGTGCCTCTTGGAGGCGCTCGCAGAACATTTGATTTTGGCGCTCGGGGGTAGTTAGTATTGGCTTAGGGCGACTTCCCTCTCCACGTCGAGGAACGTCCTAATCTAATTGGCACTTGCCTGTTCTCTCGCTTTTGCTATTCCTGCTTGCCTCTGCGCCTTGGTCGAAGTTAATCGTTAACAGGTTGGCAGAAATTGATGGTAACAGCTCATGCGGATCTCTTGACATCGTTCAGTCACGCATTGAAGCCGCGAAACAAAATACCATCGGAAGACTCTCAAGCTTTGAGCAGCTCGATCCAATCTAACGGCCAGCCCCTTAGCTTGGCCACGTGCAGAAACCTCAGGGTGGCACCTGAAGTTTGGTCTCGCCCTAACTCACCTAGGAGAAACCCTCAATGAGAAGACTTAACGCAGCCGTTCTCTCATCAATCTTCGTACTCAGTTTGTTGATCGTTCCGACCCCGCCTGTTTCCTCGGCGCACATTCTCGACGAATGTTCTTGCACGGCTCCAGATGGGAGTTGTTCAGCTAGCATATCCTGTCCGCAGGGATGCATAGAGCATTGCGCCGGTGAGGGAGACTGTTACGCCGAATGTTCCGGTTTTTATGAAGTCTTCGGATCAGAAACTACCATCCAAATGCAGACTGGTACCTATCCTCAGCTCGTCACCGCACTAGCACGCGTCAGTGGAAGAGATATAGCGTTTGCCCCAACTAAGCCAGATGTCTTATTCAATGTAGACTATAAGAGAGCGGTACTGTGGGATGTGTTGGACATGCTATCGGATCGTGGTGCTGTGCAAGTAGCAGGAAGGGATTTTGAGAAACTCAAAAGACTCCGGAGAACTCTATTATCAGGTAAGAGAATCTCATTGTGTGTGAGGCGTACACCCGTCAGTACATTCGTGAATGACATGGCCAGCCTGACCGGATTACCTCTAAGGATTACGGCGGGGAGACCCATGGCAGTTGTAAATATTAAACTTCAGGAAGTTGCCTTAGACGAAATGCTTGCGAAGGTATCAGAACAAACGGGGACAAAGATCGTCGAAGATCCCAATTATGCGAGTATTAGACAGCCCTAGGTTGGCAAAAAATGCTGTTCGTGGTTGCCAGAGGAGAACTACATGAGAATTTGCGTGAACATTGCGAGCATGGTCCTATTGTTAGCTACAGCCGCTACGATGGTCTCAGCCCAGAAGATAACGTGTTCTTGTGAATACGTTAAGGGTAAGGACAAGTGTACTCCAAAGACTACTTGCTCCGACGGATGCACGGCCGTTTGCGGCCCGCGTGGTGCTTGCGGTTCTTATTGTCGAAGAAAAGTATATGATGAGCGCATCACAGTATCGTTTGTGAAAAAGACAGGGGAGCAGATAGCGTCCGAGCTTTCCGCTCTAACCCGCCAGAGAATCGAATTCGAACCATATCGGGGAAACAAAGGGGTCCGGTACGATGTGGATATGAAAAACGATGACATCTTTAATGTTTTGAACTTTCTCAACAAACGTGGAACCGTTCGGCTGAATGGAACCGATTTTTCCAGGATAAGAGAACTTCAGAACACAAAGCCGAATCCTAAGAGACAAATTCCCTGATCTCAAAGCGCCCACAAATAAGTGGTTGTTGTGTGACCGAAGGATCTCCGAGCGTATCATCAGGACGCCACTCAAACACTCTAAAAATTTGACACAACTACTTCCCGGCAGGTTTCTCTTGGGGGTCGGGCTGCCCTGCTAATAACAACCGCCTTAATGGTAGGATATTCTGCCTTGCCGCATCTCGCCTTCTACTCAATTCAGTAAGATCAGCTCCTGGTTTGGACGAAATGTTCCTTACGGCATAATCGATATTTGCGTTTAGATATTCCATGGTCATTTCGAACAGATGCTCGCCAAGCCAGAATCTGTACTTATTCACTATGGATCGATCTCGGTTAATTACTCTTATTATTTCATCGGCTCTTTTGTCTTTCACGGCCGAATCCGTATTAAGTCCTTGCAGTCTGTTTTCTTCCAAAATGTTGTTGATTAGAAACTCATCCTCATCGAGTTGTTCCCATACCTCGCCCAGCTTCTGAACCCTGGTTTTGTTGATTTCATCGGAGAAGCTGCGACGAGCCGACAACTCTTGCTGCTGCAGTCCATAATAATAGGCAAGGGATCCACCAATGATACCTGTCAAAACGAAACCTAGTACTACTGCAAACGACGGGTTTGTGGAAATAGCTTCCAGTCGAGAGCGCTTGGCTGTTGGATCGATCAATCCGCGAATCCGGCTTCTAATAACCTCTTCTGTGATTAAGCTTGAAATCTTGTGTGAATCTGGGAGATCGGATAGAGTCAATCTAGCGTCGTTCACCTCAGCTTGCTTCGAAACCCCAGAGGATGAACCGGAAGTATCTCTGTTGTGCGATTTCTTGCCTTCCACCCGACAAAACTCCTGTCGATAAAAGGATACTACACATGGGCGTCGGCGGTGCACGAAATCGATGGTCGGTTCAGATATACGAGGTATGCTCAGGCTCTTTCGCGGTGATAAGTCATCAGCCGACCTGTAACTGATCAGGTACGTTGTTCTTGGTTGCGAAACCTCCAGGACACTTGCCAATGTCGGGTCAGAGCGGCGATTTGAGTTTCCCATAAACGCCTCCAGACCGAATCAGAAAAATGCCATGTGTTGTCGCGCAGTATTATTTCTAAGGCTCACGTTTTTTAATCTGGCTTTGGCCAACGGCTGTGCCTTGTTTGCCGGTCGCGTCCCCTCGGGCGTTGTTAATCGACGCCAGGGTTCACGATTTCTAGGCCTTCAGCGACAACCGACTAAAGGGGAAATTGGAATTCTTCAGGCCTATTGCCACGTGAGCTTTACGTGAGATGCTCGTGGGACTCCAACATTTTTCCATTTGGTAGTACCCTTAATAAAGAGGACGACACTTTTGCGAATCCAGTAGCTTTAGGGTCGAAGGCAAAGGCAAGAACAATTTCACCGTTCCAATCAAGCTGGACTCATTTGAAATGCCAACACGCCGTTATCTTAAATGAGAACATTAGTGACCTTCACAATAACATGCGTTTTGATGCTAGTGGTCACCTTTTCTTTTGCTAGATCTGTTGCTCCTGTTGCCAGCATGCCGGACGATTGTGCTTGTACTGCGCCAGATGGATCATGCTCCGTTAGCATTAGTTGTCGAGAGGGATGTTTAATCTCGTGCCAAAACGACGGGAATTGCTTTGCAGAATGCTTGGGTTGGGTATCATCAATGCTGCGTCCAGAGACAACCAACTCTCCCGCATCCGAAAGCGTGTTAAGTAGAGCTGCACATTTGAGTAGTTTGTCGGCCTTCACCAAGTCTCCGGTTCTAACGGTCCCTCTCAATCGTGCTGAACTAGCTATTACAGGGCAAAGTTCCATCTGTTCTTGTGAAAAGGCTCCAGGGAGAACCGCTGAGGGCAGAATAAACTGCCCAGATGGTTGCACAAGTTTTTGCGGGTCTGGGGATTCGTGCTACCTGTCCTGTCGAAGCGGTGTACTATCTCCACGAATTACCGTGAATCTCGTCCAGAAGACGGGCAATGAGATTGCGGCCAACTTATCAAAGGACCTAAATACAGAGGTCACATTCCTGCCATCTCGGCGAAATGCACGCGCGAGGTACGATGTGGATATCAGAAACGATGATGGTTTTAATGTCTTGAACTACCTCAACAAGCAAGGCAAAGTTACTATTGGCGGTGTGGACTTTGGGAAAATACGCGAACTTCTTAAAGAGGTGCGAAAGGACAAAATCTCGGCCACCCTTTTCGGAGTTCAGCCCTTGGGTTTCTTGGAACAGTAGGCTTCGATAATTAGCTTTCCTTCCCATCTAGATGAGAATCTGTGATTACTCAGCGATGATCTTCCATCATTTTGCTTACGCAAAAAAACATATTAGGTTTGCCGATCAAAGAACACGCTTTTTACTTGGCGAAGATAGAGGCTTCTTGTATGGAGAAGATCTTGTTTTGCGGCATCTTTCTGCTTTTTCAATTCGCCCGCAGTTATTCCGCCACCTATGACTCGTCGTATTCCATACGTGGCGTGAATCTCCAAGTATTCATTAGTCTTGTTGTATAGCTCTTCTCCGATCCAGAACTTATTCTTAGTCAAAATGATTCTGTCCTCGTGAATTCGCTTACGTATGTCATCGACTTTCTTGTTCTTCGATCGAGAGTCTACAACTGACGATTTGGGTTGGCTATCTCCTATCAGATCATCAATAGCAAGTTCGTTTTCATCAATCCGAGCCCAAACATCGCCAAATTTTTGAATACTCATTTTGCTTAGTTCATCTGAAAAACTCTCTTTACGAGACTGCTCCTGCTGTTCAGCGAGGCGCTTGAATTCCAGTTCCTTCTGCCTATTGGTGTAATAATAAGTAAGAAATGTACCGACTAAGCCACTAGCGACGACAAGAATCAATGGGTGAGTGGAAACAGCATAGAGTCTGGAGCGCCTGGACTGTTTGTTTATTTCAGCCTTCGCATCGCGCGTCTCTTCGGATTCCGTCGGCTCCGAAGTGTCCGAACGCGATTGCTCGGGTGAAGCAGGATGCTTGGATTCCATAGGAGAATTCTCCGAGCTTAGAGCGTTCTGAGAATACTATACACCAAGCGTTTACCCTTTGAAGACAAGTTCGCGGGTATGTGCCCTTGTTGATGAGGGTATGGAAAGACCCTCTGATCTCGATGGCATTGTCTACATTCAGCTTGATCCAGAGGCGTTGGGAGCTCACCTTTTGGGGAGATCGGAAAACCGGTTGGAAGTGGACTTAAACAGAACCGATCTGACAGAGGGCAACCCCCTGCAAATGTTTGGCTCTCTCTTTTTTTTTTAAAAAGAAAACTGTGGCAGGATTGTGGCAGGAATAAATAGAAAAGCGCCGTAGCTGCATGTCAACGGATGTGAAGAAATGTAAAATGGCTTGATTTTGAACGTGGCTGCATCTCGATTCAAAATCAACTACTTACGTTTCCATGTCCCGCTTGATTCGGGACCGTGAGGTCGGAGGTTCGAATCCTCTCGCCCCGACCATTTAATCAAATGCCACAGTACTTATGGCTGCCGGATTGGCAGCCTTTTTCTTCGATGCACGGACGATTTGATGAGTAGCAGACCCGGAACAAAAGTCGGAACGGCCGTCACCTAGCTCTTCCCACGAACCTTCTGGAGCAGCGCATACAGGACACTCATCGAATCGTCACAACGGTTACACGCAATAGAGAGTCCGGTTCCCCCGGGACCACTGCCTACGGTCGCCGCACCAAGATTGTAGAAGTACAAATCCCTCTTACTTTCCTTGTCACCCTTCTTGTTTTTGACAGCCACTTTAAGGCGAACGAGCGAGGCCTGTTGTGGTTGATTGGTCACTTCAAGAATCTTGTCAGGAGATACCGTGAAATCAAGGTCACCGATCGACCCGTCAAATGCAACGGCGGTCTTGCTCACCGACAAACGTCCATCGTGCAGATAATGGCAGGGAGAAACTGCGTAATCATATTTGATCTTGAAAACGATCTCCTCGCCTCTTTCAACTGCGGCGCTCAGTGCTGCAAGGTTCCCCCCTGTGCCAGCTCCTGTCGATCCTGTGACAGGGGTGCCTGGGGTAGTGCCCAGAGCATAGATATCATCTGTTCTGCTAGCCGCTGGTACTTGAGATGTCTTTGCTTCTCTGAGGAGTCGAACTACAGCGGAATGGCCATTAGAATTTGCTGCGTCTAGAGCTGATTGACCACGTTCATCCCTTGCGCTCACATCGGCGCCTTTGGATAAGAGAGCCTGGACAACGGGGAGTTGGCCGGAGGATGCCGCCGCGAATAAGGCAGTCTTTCCTTCGGTAGTCTTTGCGTTTACATTCGCGCCTAGGCAAGTAGGGCTCTAACAAGGGTAAGTCGGCCTGATTCTGCGGCAGACATCAGCGCAGTCCAGCCATCCTCACCTTTCGCCTCGATATTCGCTCCTTTGGCAACCAGGGCTTGAACAATGGCAAGGTGCCCATCCCCTGCTGCATACATCAATGCTGTCCACCCACTTAGGTCCTTCGCGTCCATGTCCACACCTTGGTCAAGCAAAGCCTGAACAATAGGCAACGAGCCACCAGGCTCCTCAACATCGCCGGATGTTCCGCCAGCCCGACCTTTATCTAACGTCGCTACTGCGTGTATCAGTGCTGTTGCCCCACGACCACCACCCTTTTTGTTAGCGTCAGCTCCTTTAGCAAGCAGGGCTTGAACGATGGCAAGATGGCCACGATCTGCCGCGGCGATCAATGCTGTTTCATCTCCAGCATTCACATCCGCGCCTTTAGCCAGTAGGGCTTCAACAACAGGGAGGTGGCCAAAAAGTGCTGCCTCACGCAAGGCGCGACCATTTACGGCATCGACATCGGCCCCTTTAGCAAGCAGGGCTTGGACGACGGCAATATGGCCTCCACTCGCCGCATCAATCAGGGCTGTCTGACCGCCCCCGCCCTTTGCCTCTGTGTTAGCGCCTTTTGCAAGCAGCAGTTGAACAACGGCAAGATGACCTCCAATTGCCGCTTTGATCAAGGCCGTACCAGCATAGCTTTTATCGTTTGCGTTTATGTCAGCGCCTTTAGCGAGCAAGGTGCGTACGGTAGTAACATCTCCCTTCGTTGCCGCATCCATCAAGACGGTTTCGGGTGGTATTCGACTGGCGGGTGTAACCATAGGCTTCAAGGGTTGCCGAGGTGTCGCCACTTTTGGTTTTGCTAACACCTGCGATGTCTTTACTTCAAACCCTTCAAGCCGCCAACCTTTCTCCGTCTTTCGCAGCGTGGCGTTACCGATCAGGCGAACTGTCGTTCCTTTAGTGAAGAGTATGGTGTTCCCCACGATTAGAGAGTCGAGAGTGCCGGGCTTCTGTTGCAATACACGAAAGTTTTGCCAGTAGCCCACGAAGAAATCACCGGCCTTATAACCATCTTGATGGAATAGGACTTCACCTTGCCATTCCATTACATAGATTCCATAACCTTGTTCATAACCGTTCGTTTTGCGAAAACCGGCCGGCGAAAGTGCACCCCCAGATTCTGTCGTCACTCGGTGTCGAAAAAATGCATTGACTGAACTTTCTACCGTTGGTGTAGCGGCACTTCTTTTTTGGCCTTCGATCTTGTTGGGTGCGGCAAGAAAGAAAACAACCACACTTGCGAAAATTAATGGATTTTTCATTGCGGCCTCCCACATTCTCGAGTGCTAAGAAAAGAGCGTTGGCAAAGTCTGGCGTGGCATTCATTTGACGACAGCCGCCGAACGTCATACTAATCTCTCTCGTTCATAAAAAACAGGTCCACTCGCCACGTTTTGCAGGAATGTACAATCATTCACCAGAATCGTCACACGGAGAATTCTTCGCGCGCCCTTAGAATCAAAAGCGACGTCAGGAGCAAGAAATTGAGACCTTGGTCAGAGCGGTCTAAAAAGATGTCTTACGCCGAAGGCGTAAAGAGAAGGTAGCCAGACGTGAAACGTCTGGTAACGTGCGCGTATCATGTTCGCGCCCTGACAGGGCGCACAGATGGTTTACCTGATACCAGATGGTGGCGGCATTCTTCGTAATCAGGATGACACAACTCAAACGCTCAATGGGTCTAAGTCAGGCGACCGCTATGGTGGTCGGCACAATCATCGGAGCGTCGATTTTTGTCCAGGCATCCGAGATCACGCGTCTCGTCCCTTCTAGAACCGGTGTGTTCCTGGTGTGGGCGGCGGCCGGCGTGCTGACATTTTTTGGCGCGCTTGCCTGCGCTGAGCTGGCATCCGCATTTCCGCAAACTGGCGGCGTCTACACGTTTCTCAAAGAGACTTACTCACCAGAGATCGGTTTTCTGTGGGGCTGGGCGATGTTTTGGAGCATGCACTCCGGAATCATTGCCGCCATCGCGATGGTCTTCGCGCGCTATGTAGGTTATTTCGTCCCGCTGAATGATCTTAGTTTGCGCCTCGTCGCGATTGGCGCAATCCTTCTGCTATCGGGCATCAACTATGTGGGTGTGAAACACGCGAGCACTCTGCAAACTCTATTCACGCTCGGAAAGGTTGTCGCCATCGTGGCGATCATTCTGCTAATCGCCGCCTTCGGCCTGCCAACGGCAATGACTAGTGCCCCACAAGCCGCTGATCGGATCTCGTTATCAAGCTTTGCTCAGGCCGTGGCGGCCGGCCTTTTCGCATTCGGCGGTTGGCACATGGTCACTTACACCGCTGAGGAGACGCGCAATCCTGAGCGCACTATCCCTGTGGCCCTGATGATTGGCACTCTGATTGTGACTGTTTGTTACATCGCTCTCAATGGCGCATATCTTCACGTGTTACCTCTCGAACAGGTGATGTCGTCGACTCGAGTCGCCGCAGACGCTGCCGAAGCAGTGGTTGGAGTTCGTGGCGGCGCAGCAGTTTCGGCACTCGTAATCTTTTCTACCTTCGGTGCCGTTGCCGGCATTATCCTGACCGGACCCCGAGTCTATTTCGCAATGGCCCGTGATGGTTTGTTGTTCCGTTGGGCCGCGGCTGTGCACCCGCGGTTTCACACTCCGCACCGGGCAATTGTCATTCAGGCGCTATGGTCATCTGTGTTGGTGGCCACTGGTACGTATCGCGCGATCTTTACGCGCGTAATTTATACCGAGTGGATTTTCTTTGGACTGATGGTACTGGGACTCATTCTGTTACGCCGGCGAGCAGACTACCGCCCGTCGTATCGCACGTGGGGGTATCCGATTCTGCCCGTGTTATTCGTGCTGGCTTCTTTTCTCATAGTTGTGAATCAGATAGTGTCAGACCCACGCGAGAGCGCAATCGGACTCGGAATAGTCGCCCTTGGTCTGCCCGCATATTATTTGTGGGTCAGGCATCGTCGAGTGGTTCCGTTAGCAAGTCAGTCAAACAAATCTCAAATTGACCAGGAAAGCGAATCATGATTATCGACTTTCATAATCACTATTACCCGCCGGTTTATCTCGATGCCCTGCGTGAAGGACCATCGAACGTGCAAGTCACTTTCGATGATCAGGGCAACCCACGGTTGCACTACCCTGGCGACTACAATATCGTCGTGCCCGGTCATCGAGACATCGAATACCGGCAGCAGGTTTTGGAAGAGGCTGGAATCGACCTCCAAATCATTACCCTGACGACGCCGGGGACCCACATTGAAAGTCCCACGCGCGCAGTTTCGTTAGCTCAGATGGTCAACGACAGGTTTGCCGACGTAGTAGCTTCTCGCGGCAAGCACTTTCGGGCCCTGGCGACACTGCCGCTAAACGATCCGGCTGCCTCGGTAATCGAACTTGAGCGTGCGATTCGGCAACTCGGTTTTCGCGGCGCGATGATCTTCAGCAACGTTAACGGGGTGGGACTCGACGACCAGCGTTTCTGGCCACTCTGGGAGAAGGCAAACGAACTGGAAGCTGTAATGTTCATTCATCCGACGCATCCAATCGGCGTGGAGGCGATGAAGGATTACTGGCTGACGGCGCTGGTGGGATTCCTGTTTGATACCACTCTAGCGGCGGGAAAGTTGGTGTTCAGCGGGATTGTCGAGCGATTTCCGCGAATAACCTGGGTGCTCGGCCATCTCGGTGGCGCCGTTCCTTATGTCGCTGAGCGTTGGGACCGCGGATATCACGCATTCGCCGACTGTCGCGCCAACATCGATCGACCTCCCAGTGAGTATCTGAAGAATTTCTATTACGACTCGGTGAACTTTGATGTGAACGCATTGACGATGGCAATCAATTTCGCCGGTGTAGATCACATTCTGGCGGGGAGTGACTATCCGCATCAGATTGGCAGTCTGGACCAGATGAAACAGAGCATTGACAGGTTACCGATCTCCGAGAGTGATAAAGAGAAGATCCGTTCAGGAAATGCGTCAAGGATCCTTGGACTCTGACAAAGCGTGGTTCCTGTTTTGAGGAGGCCTACATTGATTACTAAACTTACATTCGTGATCACGTTTGCGCTGTTGCTGGTCATCACCCTGCCCAACATCATTGGACGCACCTCAAAGCCGCAGGCGACATCTGCCAACACGCAAGCGACGGCTTTGCCACAAGCAACGCCGACCCCAACGCCAGTCCCGGCGACGCCCGCCAAGTTAACCGCCGAGGATCTAAAGAAGCTGCGCTGGATTGAAGGCACTTGGCGCGGCACCGGAGTTAATCAGCCTGCTTTCTTTGAGCGTTACCGGTGGGAGAACGACACCACGCTGGCCGTCGATGGGTTCGAGAACGAGAAGCTCGAGAAGGTCACCGATACAACCCGGTTCGAATTGAAAGACGGAGAGTTTGGCGGCGGCAGCGACGGTGCGCGTTACGTGGCGACTGCGCTGGACGACAACTCAATCAGATTCGGGCCGGTAATGAAAGTACGGAACTTTTTCGTTTGGAAGCGCGAGTCAAAAGACGTGTGGACCGCCATCATCCAACCTCTGCCGAGACCCGACAGACCGGTGAAGGAAACCTTCTACAAGATGGAACGCTTGCCTGACGCGCGCATTAAGTGAAGATGCTTCGGCAGGTACCGTCTCATCACATTCTTAGAAGTCGAACGGCTTCTTCAAAACTTTCCAGGTTGTCTTGAGCACCGCCACAATCCTCGGCGGCTTTTCACTTGAAGTGCGCTTGGAATCAGGTGTGCGCGCGACGACCTCATTGTGAGGACGACTGTCCGTGGCGGACTTTCGACGAAGTCGGGCCGTCGAGGAGGCTGCAACCCTCACATTCCTGCTGCCGGTACGCTTTGATGGTTCGGTCTTTTTCTTCACCTCGTCTGATTGTGAAGTTGTGCTCGCAACGGGAGTCACGCGCGGAGAGTTCTGTTCCGCTTGGTTCCTCACAATGGCCGGTATGGACGGGGCGGGTGATTCAAGATAACCAATGAACACGGCACTCAGAAAGAGCCCCAGCACCACCAGGCTCGTCAACAGCATCGGCTTTTTTAAACCAGGCCGAGAATGCGGGAAACGCTTTGGCACTGTCATCAACGACTGTCGCTCAGAAGCCTGAACTAGTTCGGTACCGTCGAAATCGCACACGCGACTAGAATCGGAAAACGTAAAATTGCACGCCGGACAATACTTCATTTAAAAAACCTCTGAATGAATTTTGAGGGGAGCGGACAGGAAAGAACCGAACGGAACGATACACGCATTCGAAGAAACACACAACAGATTATTCGTTGCTGCTTGCGGTCTGATTCTTAAGACAGCTTGTGACGAGAGATGGCGGTGTGTTTTGCACCCTGCTTTAGAAGTTCACTCCTGAAAACAACAACCTCTGAAACAGCTAAGCCGATCGGTGCGAACCCCAGGCTTTGGTGAAGTTCAGCCAGGTCACGTGCACTCTGCGAGTGACGCAAACGCGCAACCGTGAGATGCGGATGAAACGGACGCGAGTCGCGGGCGAACCCCCGGGCGATGAGTTCTTGTTCGAGTGCGGCATGAAGTGCCTGCAGGCCAGAGGCCTGCGTACCGATCCAGAGAACGCCTGGGCGGCCGGGGGACGGGAAGGTGCCGCAATCAGAGAATGTAAGTTCGAAGGATGAAACCGAGTTGGTCGCGCTCGCGACCGCGTCAGAGACTTTCGGAATGTCAGCCACCGGAACGTTGCCGAGAAATTTCAACGTCAGATGCAGGTTGTCTTCACGGCTCCAACTCGCGCGCACGTCAGGTAGTTCACGCCGAAGGCACGCGATGTGTTGCGCGACGCGCGCCCGGACTTCAGGAGTGAGCTCGATAGCGATGAAAGTACGGATGCTATCCACAGACAACACGTGACGGAGTTATCCACAGATTACGCAGATTACACAGATAAGAAAAACCAGAATATGTAGTTTAGAGGCGGGCTACCGCCCGCCAAAGTGGTTGCAGAGAGCGGCGGGCAGTAGCCCGCCTCTAAACTGAATCCGTGTAATCTGCGGATAACTCCCGCATTACTTCGGCGTTAACACCACAGTGTCCTTAGTTGCCGAAGCGATTGCGGCTTTGCTAAACGGAAACGCACGCGGCGTCACGTTGCGCCAGTCGTCCAACTGATCTTTCCAGTGCGGACTGTTTGGCAATCCAGACTGTCCGAGAGGAATGCCGTGCTGACTCTTATCCCAATCACTAACATCGGCAATAAGCCGCATTGAAACCGCGGAGCCAACATTGACCGTACCGCCAGATCCGTTTTGCGGAAATGGCGCAATGGTGAACTGCGCGCCGATCAGCGGAGCCGCCGCCAAAGGATGTGTGAAGCGCGCTTTTGTCTGCGCTCCCCAACTCCACTTCGATTCGTCAGCGCCGAGACTCTTCGTGAGCGCCTGCCGTGCATCCTCGTACGACGCTTTGAGAAGCTCTGCATAACTCCCAAATTCTTTCGGCAGCCATTCACGCGGCTGCTCGGTGACTGCGCGATCGGCCAAAAGGTCGGCCTGCGGCCACCCGTACGTGCGGGCGAGGTCCGGACCGAGGGCCGCGTTAATGATGCGATCACGAAAGGCGCGGCGCGTTTGCCACACGACCAACGCCATGCGCGAATCAGCGGACATGGCGCCGTCCCATGATTCAAGATCGGCAAGGAGTGAAGGAGGCAAGTTGCCTGCGCTCCCAGAGCCGCCTGCGCTCCGCAAGATTTTTGCCGCGCCGCGCGCGAATATGACGCCGCCGATTGAGTGAACATCCCCTTGAATCTTTCGAAAGTCGTCAGTCGTAAGCTTCGGTTTGGCCGAAAGCATATCGAGGATGCGACGCGCGCGATAAGGCGAAGCCCATTCGTGACTGACAAAGTACGGATAGCTCGATCCGACGACGCGTTGGTTCGCGGTGACGATCATGCCCGATGGCGGGTCGTAAAGGTGCGGCAGCTTTTCAAACGGAATGAAGCCGGTCCATTCGCCGTCATCGGTCGCGCCGTCATAGGGCACGCTGCCGTCGCCGGATTTGCGAATCGGAATCCAACCCGCGCCGTAATAACCGATGTGGCCGTCAACATCTGCATAGACGAAATTCTGCGTCGGACCGCGGTAATGGCTGAGCGCGGCCGTGAACTCTTTCCAGTTCCGCGCGCGATTCGCTTCAAGAAACCCCACCGTAGGAATTGTCGAAGGATCGAGCGAGGTCCAGCGAAGCGCGTAGCGCGTGCCGTCCTTCTCCAAAATGATTGGGCCATGACGCGTAACCGTGACGGCGAAGGTCTGGGTGTCGGTCGCGGTGCTGGTGAAGCTTTGGCGGACTTTGATCTGCTCCTGCCGCACCTCGGCATCGCGCAGTCCTGATGGCGTGTGGTACTTCGTTGGATTCGTCTTATCAAACTTCTCGATGTAAAGATCCTGCACGTCGGGGCCCAGATTCGTCACGCCCCACGCGATGCGATCGTTGTGGCCGGCGACAATTCCCGGGATGCCCGGGAACGTTACGCCGGCGACATGCATTCCCGGCGCGGTCAATTGCGTTTGGTACCAGATGCCCGGAGCTGACGCGGGAATGTGCGGGTCGTTCGCCAGCAGAGGTTTACCGGTGGCAGTGCGTTTCCCGGACACCACCCAATTGTTGCTGGCGTGAATCGTTTCGAACGCCGGCGGCGTGAGACCGAGCAGTTCAAATGAACGTTGTTGCGCTTCGTTGAGTTTTTGGAGTTCGGCAAGAATCTCTGCTGAAACACCTTCCCTGACGACCGGGCTACCATCGCGGCGCGCTGACCCATCCGCTACGGCAGTTGGGACTGACTTGGGGCGACTGCCTCGCGCTTGCCGCCGATCTGTTCCCACAACCAAAACATCCAGCGGCGACGTCTCAGGCAGGAGCGCTTCGCGCTTTTCCTTGGGAAGAGAAGCCAGCGACGCGCGCATCAGGTCCAACTGCCACGTCGAAGACAGGTACTCGGCCATTAACGCACCGACCGCGAGTGAATCCGCGGGCGTCCAACGCCCCGGCTTGTACTGAAGGATGCGAAATTCAGGGGGCAGCGTGTGATCGGTGAGCGAGTCGATGAATGCGTTGACTCCTCTCGCGTACGCTGTGACGGCGATATTGAATTTGGGATCGAGATTGGCCGCGGCTTGATCGATGAGGCGGCCGAAACCGAAGGTGCGATGTAGCTTGTCCTGCGCGAGGGTCGCTTGCCCAAAGATTTCAGAGAGCTCGCCCCGCGCCGTGCGACGCTGCAAATCCATCTGCCACAGACGATCGCTTGCGGTGACGTAGCCTTGCGCGAAGTACAAGTCTTCGTCGTTCGCGGCTTCGATATACGGAATGCCGCGTTCGTCACGACGCACGGTAACCGGCGCGCGCAACCCGGCCACTTGCAGCGACCGAGTGGCCGCGGACTGGGACGAAACTTTCGCCGCGGGCGTGACAACACTCCACACCAACGCTGCGGTCGCCAAAGACAGAAGGAATGCTCGTCTCATTTAATTGAACCCTCGACTGAGTTTGATGAGCCGGGATACTAACATAGGCTGAACTTGAATTACTCTGTTCGGGACGATGCGGTCTCTGTTATGATTCGCCCGTCAGACTGAAATTTACGATCGGATCCGCCATGAGAAAAACGACTATTGCACTTCTTACTCTGCTGGTTTCTTCGGCAGTGACATTCGCGCAGGAGCACAAAGAGAGATCTGCGCCGACGCCGCGGCCGCCGCAAACACAAACTCCACCGCAGTCATCCGAGACGCAATCGTCCTCGTTTAGATACACGTCGCCTGAAGGGCGCTACAGTATTTTGCTTCCTGGGCAGTCGAAACTCTCGTCACAGCAGGTAAATTCGCCTGATGGGTTGCCGATGACTCAATACATGGTGACGGCTGCCGGCACTATGGGAATGGTGATGGTTGCTTACTTCGATTATGCGGCCGACGTCGTCTTTTCGCTGGATAAGGCGCGGGACGGGATGGTTAACAGTATCAAAGGCACTCTACTGGACGAGCACTCAATGAGTTTGGGTGGGGCACCGGGCCGGCAAGTCAAGATCAGCGCGAGAACTGAGCAGGGAATCGACTTTATCGATCGAGCGCGCTTCTATGACGTGAAGCCGCGGGTTTATGTGCTGCAATGCATTAGTCCGAAGTCGATCGACAGTGCCGCAATCGCTGAGAGATGCGATCAATTCTTCGACTCGTTCAGAGTGCGTTCGACGCCCTAACACGCGTTCGAAATGCCTACCTTCAAGCTTCCGATGCGCATTTTCTTTTTGCTGACATTCAGTCTTCTCTACAGTTCGTGTGCCAGCAATGATGCCCGCCAAACAAAAAGCGATGACGCGCTTCCGCCGGTCGTTGCGACAGTGAACGGCCATGAAATCTCCACCAAGCTCTACGAGATGTATCTGAAGAATGGCCAAGAGGCGCTCGTCCTGGATCCAAATACTGATGAAGGCAGAAAGAAAGTCGATCAACTTCGCGAAGGTATCGTCTCAGAATTAATCGACCGGGCCCTGATCGCTCAGGAGACCCAACGTCGCGGCCTGACGATTGCCCCCGACAAACTGGCCACAGCCGAACAGCGCGCGATTCAACAATTTGGTGGCGAGCAAAAGTATGACGAATACCTGATTGAGTTTCGTCTTTCCCGCACGGAATATCGCGAAGTCATTAAGTCGGAGCTGTATGGCGAGATGATGCGCAACGAGTTGAGTAAAAACTTGTCCGTTTCAGAAAAAGAAATAAACGACTACTACGAAGCGCAGAAGGCAGAGCCAAACTTTCAGCAGCCCGAACGCATCACGGCTTCGCACATTCTGATCGCCGCGCGCACCAACCTCATTGAGCGCCAACTGAAAGAAGAGAAGAACCTGTCCGGCGAGTCTTTGGCGGCCGCCGTTCGCGAAGAAATGGCTCAGCGTCGCCGGCGCGCTGAAGATCTACGGCGCAAGGCTGCGAGCGGCTCGGATTTCGCGAAGCTGGCCCAAGCGTCTTCCGATGATGCGGGCACACGTGAGGCCGGCGGGAGTTTGGGCGCCTTTACGCGAGACACGCACTCTAAGGCTTTTGATGAAGCGGCCTTTAAGCTCAGACCTGGGTCGGTGAGCGACGTCGTCCAAACCGAATATGGCTTTCACATAATCAAAGTGTTCGCGCGCGCGGACGCGCGTGTCCGCACGCTGGCTGAGATGACGCCGGAGATTCGGGCGCGGCTGTTGTCAAAACGCCAGGCGGAAGAGCTTACCAACTGGCTAAAAGACGCGCGGCGCAAAGCCACAGTTCACGTCAATGATCCCTTTCGTTTTGGCGCGCTGAAAACTGAGTTCGCCGGATCTTGATCGAACCTACAACGCTTTCAATTTCTCGCTAACCAAAGAACCGCTGGGCAGGATCATCGATCCAGTCCGCTCCGCGGACTCGCGCAGGATGTAACCGTCCTTGCCCATCTTGCAAATTGGTTGCGAGGAAATTGTATCCGCACGTCGCGATCCCTATTTGCTCTGATTTTTCACTCCTCAAGTTTGCTCACCTCAAGAGTCGATAAGCCCTCAAGTTTTTCTCAAGTCTCCATCGATATGCTGGGCTCACTTTAACGGTGACCCAGATGCAGCCAGCTAACCCACATGAAATCAGCAAACGGATCTTGAAAGGAGACTCTGCCATGTTCCGAAAAATCTCTGCCACGTTAGGTGCCTTGTTACTTGTTTTGACGACCAGCGTTGTGGTCTCAGCGGCGACGTTGAGTTCCACATTACAATCCCGGCTCGCCGGCGCGGCCGACTCGTTGAGCGTCGGCACAGTAATCGTAACTTTCAATACAACAAATGGATTAAACGAATCCCATTTGAGTGTTTTGCGCGGCTTGGGAATCACTCGCGGTTACAAGCTGCAGCAGTTGGGGATAGTTGCGACAAATGCGACGGCCGGCCAGGTGCGCGCACTCGCGTCCAACGGCGCGGTCCGCTCAGTCTGGTCCAATGATCCTCTTTACTACTACATGGCGCAGGCTCGAGTGCTGGCGGGCGTGGATCGCTTGCGCACCGATTCGGCGATGACTTCACGCAACGGTGGGTCGCCCGTTTCCGGACAGGGCAACTTTGCCGTCGTGATCAACGACTCCGGCATCGACGCGACGCACAATGATCTGAAACTCGGTCCACACGTTATTCAGAACGTTCAGATCCTTACCGACTCGGATACTGAGAATGCCGTCGTCTCTTTGCCGCTCGATGGATTCTTTAGTCTTCAAGTTGCCGAGAATGTGCCGAACACCGATACACACGTCGGCCACGGCACTCACTGCGCGGGCATCGTAGGGGCTAGCGGGCAGCAGTCCGGCGGGCTCTATGCAGGTGTGGCGCCCGGTGCAAAGCTGATTGGCACAGGCTCAGGCGCAGGATTATTTATTCTCAACGCGCTGGGTGGCTATGAATGGTCGCTCGCTAATCAGTTCGTTTACAACATTCGAGTCATCTCGAACTCGTGGGGCGGCTCAGGCGCTTTCAATCCGGACAATCCGATCAATCTTGCCACCAGGGAAGCCTATGGTCGCAACATCATCTCTGTTTTCGCCGCGGGCAACGCTGGCCCCGGACCAGACACGCACAATCCGTACGCGAAAGCGCCGTGGGTGATTTCGGTCGGCGCGGGCACGAAAGAAGGCGGGCTGGCTAGCTTCTCGTCGCGCGGAACTGCCAAAGCAGAACGCCTGGCTGACGGCGATCCAAACAACGATTTCGACGCGCCCACGATCATCGCGCCGGGCACCGGTCGCGAGTTTGAAAGCAATGCGGCCAAATTCACACACGACATGGTTGCCGCCCGTTCAGCCACCAATGTGGTTGCGAACGGCGGGGACTATGACCTCGAAATCCCAACTGCATATATCCCGTTCTACACCCAGATAAGCGGCACTTCGATGGCCACGCCATTCGTCGCAGGAACAGTGGCGTTGATGCTGGATGCCGATCCCACGCTGAACCCGGATGAAGTGAAGCAGATTCTTCAGGAGACAGCTTCGCAGATGCCCGGTTACGACGAGTATCAAGTCGGCGCTGGGTACATAAACTCTTATGCTGCGGTGGACAAGGTTTTCAACCGCTCGAGGAATTACGGCAGCTACAGCGGCGCCACCGATAATCGCTCATACAACGCTCAGTACACGACGACCAACGAGCCCACGCAGTCGTTTGCGATCAACTACATGCCGCAGACGCCCGGACCTCAAGCTTCGAACACTAACACTTATCGATTCGAAGTCGCGGAAGGCTATGGCGTTCTCGATGTGTCTATCGTTTACGGATACGAGAACGATAACAATGACAATCCGGCTACCAATGAAGTTGGCAATTCCCTTGGGTTGGCGCTCTATCCGCCGGGATGTGTGCCGCTCGCTTCAGATCCAGGGGCAGTTCCGCCCTGCGCGTACAACAGCGGCCTGACACTGCCGGTACTTGATTCGCCACGCCGGCGGATCTTCGTCAAGCACCCCAAAGCTGGCCAGTGGACTGCCGAGATCCGAGGGTTGCGTGGACTCGCAGCCGCAGCGGCGGCCAGTTCGCCCGTGGGCATCGGCGCGCCCGAACGCGTTGACGGCACTATCAACCGGCGCATCTTCACGCTTCAGGACATTGCGGACATTAGCGGCCACGCGGCCGAAAAGCAGATTCAAGACGTCGTAGTCAATCGGCAGATGGACTTACTCGCCGACGGACTGTTCCATCCTGATGCCAACGTCACGCGTGAAGACTTTGCCCGGCTACTGGTGCTCAACACGCCGGTGCGTCAATCGCGCTTCGCGACGCCGAAATTCGCGGACGTCTCCGGCGACCTGGCAGCGATCGCAGAAGCGGTCACGGCTAAAGGTTCAAATTCGCGCGACTGGAACTTCACTCCGAACGGAATGATGAGCGCCAGCGGCTCGAATTTTAATCCGGCCGGTAGTGTCAGCCGCCTGGACCTGGCTATCGCTCTGGTGCGCGCTCTGGGTCTGGACAGCGAGGCAAAAGCACGCACCGGATCAAACGTCACGGTCACCTACGGAAGTCAAACCTTGACGCTGGCGGACAACCTGGAAATTCCCGTCGCGATGCGCGGTTACATCCAGCTCGCCCTGGATCGTGGAATCCTGCAGGCCTACTTCTCGCTTGAGCAAGGGCCGTTTGATTTGCAGCCCACCTTAAAGGCCCGAGTTAAGGCAAACGATCCGACAACACGTGCGTGGCTTGCCTACGCGCTTCACAACTACCGCGCGAGGTTTGAAGCGGGTAGCTAAACGAGCCGGGTCACGGCGCTGTTTTGTCTGGGAAACAGCGTCATGGCCTGAATCGGCGCAGGGGCCTCCTGCCGGCAGAGTCAGGCGGCCCCTAAACCGACAGGTGGAAAGACGACAGCATAGAAGAGGAAGAGAAGGAGACTAGCAATGAAAAAAGCAGCCATCATCGTCGCAGCACTTGTTATCGCGCTCGTGCAGTTGGCCGAGCAACGGAGCACCGCGCAACTCGCCGAGGGTACGAGCCAGACATCCACTACCAGGAACGCCAAAGTGGATCCGCTAATCGTTAACCACTTCAACTTGCGGGGCGGCCTGAAACCGATTCCGGTAGTGATCACCTACAAGACCATGCCTTCCGCGAGCGACCTTAATCGCTTGCAATTGGCCGGCATCACTAAGGGCATCAAGATGCGCGAGTTGCCGATCGTGATCGCTCCGATGAATGCGGCACAGTTGGCATCAGTTAGAACGCAGCCGGGAGTGAAATCAATTTGGGCGAATCGCATCATGAAGCCTTTTACGAACGAGAGTCGTCGTTTCATCGGCGTGCCCCAAATGATGGCCGACCGCGATGTGCAACTCGCGAACTACCAGAATCCAGGCATGCCGATCTCCGGAAAAGGTGTTGGTATCGGATACATCGACACCGGCATTGATGCGACGCATGCGGATTTGAAGTATGGAACAAAGACTGTCCAGAACGTGATTCAGCCTCACTCAGAGACGACCGTCGGCGATGGCGGCTTGGCCATCGGCATCGGCCTCAATGTTTTTGACGTGGTTTACACCGCCACCGGTTTCAACGCTCCTATTTATGTCGAGAACCAACCGCACTCAGACGTGGAATCCGGACACGGAACACATGGCGCAGCGGTGGCCGCGGGCACCGGCGCTCAGTCTGGAAATTTTTACGGCGGCGTAGCGCCGGGCGCGCACCTGATTGGGATGAATGCGGGCAACGAGCTCGGGCTCCCGCTGGTTACGATTCTCGGCGCTTACGACTATCTGCTGGTCAATCAGTTTGTTTACAACATCAGAATCATTAACAACTCCTGGGGCTCATCGCTCTCAGCCGAAGGCATCAGCCCGGATGATCCAATCAACATCGCGACTCGCACAGCGCACGACCGCAACATGGTCGTTGTGTTCGCCGCCGGAAACGCAGGCGACGAAGAGAATGCCATCAACCCTTACTCGACAATGCCTTGGACCATCTCGGTCGCAGCCGGCGAGAAGCGCGGCCTGGGCACGCCTGCGGGTTTCAGTTCGCGTGGCGTTAACAACGGCGAGGGCACGGACGTGGCCGGGATGCCCGCCGATCCGAATGCGGTGCCGAATCTCCGTCCCGACGTTACCGCGCCGGGCGTAGACATCAAGAGCGCGCGCATGAAGGGACCGGGCCTCACAAACACGATCGGCGCAGTGCCGCTGTTTGTAGGTGCGAACGATCTGACGACGATTCCACCGGCCTACCTGCCGTTCTACACAACTTCACAGGGCACCAGCTTCGCTTGCCCGCACGTGGCAGGAGTTGTCGCGTTGATGCTTGAAGCACAACCGACACTTACGCCGGACGAAGTGGTGACGATTCTCCGAGAAACCGCTACGCCGATGCCTTATGAAGCAAGGATTGTGGGTTCAGGCTATGTCGATGCCCACAACGCAGTGCGGCGCGCACTCAATCTCAGTGCAGTAGCTCATCCGGCGGACCTTTTCCCGGTTGAAGATCCAACCCGGCCCGAGATCACGGACGTTACCGGCGATGCTACCGGCACGGATGCGCAGGACATCGTTTCTGCAGACTTCGCATACGACCCGGCATTGAACCAGATTGTGTACACCATCGATTTGGTCGATCTCTCTACAACCACCCCGAACATGCGTTGGACGGTGACCTCGACCTTTGGCGCCACCGATATTTTCGTAACCGCGTCCATCGACGAGGCCGCCACGACCTACGAATACGGACGAATCACAACGCTGGCAACGGGAACTCGCAATCAGGAAACCATCGGACCCGTTGATTCCGGGCAGATTGTCGGAAACAAGATCATCATCCGTCTCTCGCTCGACCGCATTAACGAGGCAGTCGGTGCGAACGTGTTCGGCACCACCACGACGAAGACCCAGGCACAAGCGCAGGTTCTGATTGGCGCCTCAGTGACCGGAGGACTGCTGCTGAGTTCGGATTTGGCGGCTGGTTCTGATTTCCGCGTGCAATAAACAAAGAACGGCCGGGTCGAGGGAAGTGGAGAATCGGCCCTGTCATTTTTCAGCCCCCTCTCCGCAAGCGGAGAGGGGGTTGGGGGAGAGGTGAAGAGCGCGACAACCCCACCCCCAACCCCTCCCCGCTCGCGGGGAGGGGAGAAAGACAACCTCAGGAAGCTTATTGAAGACGACGACCGAAGCAGGAGGATTAGACCGATGAAAGCCGCACGCACCAGCTTAGCCGCCTTAGCCCTGATGCTTTTTGCGAGCGCAAGTTTTGCGGCGCCTAAAATTGATACGGAGCTGGCGTCGCGGCTGAAGGTCGCGCAACCAGGCGTGCAGCTTGGCGTCATCCTGACTTTTCACGGTGACAAAGTCGCGGACTCGCAGATCGCCGCCGTTCGCGGACTCGGCATTACGAACGGCGTTCGCATGAGGAACTTTCCGATCGTCTTTGTCAACGCCACGCCGTTGCAGATTAAGCAAATGACCAGCTGGAACCAGTTGCGCTCGATTTATCTCAATGCGCCGGTTCAGCTTTATCTTCATCAAACGAAGCCTTTGATTGGAGTTGACCGTCTGCGCACCGACCCTGACCTAACCAGACGGAACGGTGGCATGCCCGTGTCAGGCAAAGGAATTACGATCGCGATCAACGATACTGGCGTTGATGGCACGCACGCGGACGTTGAGTACGACCCGCTCGACCCGTTGCGAAAGACCATTCAGAACGTCCTCGTCAACATGAATGACAAGGACGGCTTGCTGGTGCGGCCGAATACTATCGGCAATCCGCTGCTGGGGATCCTCCCGCCGGTTTATGTCGAGGACGTGATTAATACCGATTCGCACGGCGGCCACGGAACGCATGTCGCCAGCACTGCGGCCGGATCTGGTGTAGCAAGCGGCGGCCTATATCAAGGCGTTGCACCCGGGGCGAACATACTCGGACTCGGCTCGGGCGCCGGTCTGTTCATCATCGGGCAGATTGCAGCGTTCGACTACTGCTTCACAAATCAGTTTCGCTACAACATTCGCGTGGTCAACAACTCGTGGGGCAACTCAGCGGTAGCGGTTGATGCGGACCATCCGATTAATGTCGCCAGCCGCATTTTGCACGACCAGGCGCACATTGTCGTGATCTTCGCCAACGGCAATGACGGCCCGGATGCGAACTCGCAGAATCGTTGGGCGTCGATGCCATGGGTCATCAACGTGGGCGCGGCGACGAAAGAGGGACGTTTGGCCGGCTTCTCTTCACGGGGCGTCTTCGGTACCGACCTTCATCCGTCGATCGTAACGCCGGGGACAGGCGGCTCGACAGGTTCGGGTTTCACCAGCGCTGTTATTGCCGCTCGTGCCCGAGTGAATCCGGCGGCCAACGGCCTGCACACCGACGCTGAGATTCCCGCGGCCTTCGTTGCTAATTACACTCAGATTAGCGGCACTTCGATGGCGGCGCCGCATCTGGCGGGAGTCGTTGCCAACATCCTTTCCGCCAACCCATCGCTCACACCTGACGATGTGAAAGCGTTAATCGAGCGCACCGCCACGCCGCTCAGTGTTTACGATCCGTTTGAAGCCGGCGCCGGCATGGCGAACGTTCACGCGGCTGTCGATGCGGCCTACAACCCGACCAAGGCGTACGGCAACTTCGGCTTTACCGGGAAAGGTTTGTCGGTTTCGCGACTCGATGGTGAAAGCATTCAATCGACGGTGGTGGCAGGAGGTAGTAACACGCACAGCATCATCGTGCCTCCGAACGCCCGCTACACTTTTGTACAGCTCGATTGGGGCGGATCGATTGGCGAAGACGAGGTGGTAGTTGATAACACCAAAGTTGTCGCTAACGATATGTCGTTGACAGTACTGCGCGGTAGTCAACAACTGGCGGCTTCGGACGACATTAATGCAGGTGGACTGTTCGGCGCACGCGAAGGCATAACGCTGGAATTCCCCGCGGCCGACCTACTCACGGCACGCGTTCAAGCCGGTCTATTCGGTGCCGGAATGGTTGCCGACCAATCTTACCGACTTACCGTCACGCATTATCTCTACGATCCGACGGAGATTAACGACATCGGGATACTGGACGAAGTCTCTCGTTTGAAGGCCTATCGCCTGGTTTATGACCGCGTCATGTTCACCAGCGGTGGGAGCTTCCGACCTGAAGCGGAGTTGACGCGGATCGAATTGGGACGCGCTCTGATGTTTGCCGCCCGCGTTCCGCAGTTTATTCCAAACCAACCTAGCTTTGCCGATTTGGCTGTGGGCACGCCCGAGGCCCTGATCGCTGAATCGCTCAGACGCGAGGGCGTGATGGGCACTGGCGCGGGATCATTCGCGCCGGCCACTCCGGTTTCTCGGCTTGAACAGGCTGTGGCTTTGGTTCGCGCGCTGCGACTCGACACGCAGGCCAAAGCTCTGGCGAACAGCGATGTGACCTCCGGCGGGCAGGTTCTAACGGACAATGCCCAGATACCCGTTGGTCTTCGCGGCTACGTGCAGATTGCGATCGACAAAGGCTTGATGGAAGCGTTCCCGGCTGAAGTGCGACAGATTGCTCCCGGACAATTCCAGGCCATACCCGGTCCGCGATTTGAGCCAAGCCGCGTCGTCAAGAGAGCAGAGTTTCTTCACCCCACGTCACGACTGATCAACTTGATCTTCGGCGAGTAAGATCGCCTTTCCGAGCCAACGCTCGTTGACACGCGCGTGAGGTGAAAAGCCTCACGCGCTTTTTTTTCTCCGGCCAAGCCGAACGGCTTGCCGCAGAAGTATGACAAAAGCATCGCGACGCGGCTTTGCCTACAAAGTCGCCTCTTGGGTAGTTTATGGGCAGACTGATCACAAAGGATGAAACCTGCCTATAAAGTCTGAAGATTAGGTATCTATCTTCAAATTGAATCAATCGCTCATTGAGTAGAAGGCTTACTTAGGCGGGACGCCCGGGTGGGTACGGATGGTGGGCAACATCTGTGTTGTGGGGAGACAAAATCTTTGGGCGCAATCATCCACCGGAAAGTTGTCTCGATGGTTTCGCTCGGTTCTTAGCCTTACTAAGAGGTAGAGATTCGAGTCTCCGAAGATCTTCGGTCGCGTTAATTAGGAGCTTAGTACGGCTGCATGAAGATATTCGGGACCACTTTCTTTGTGGAGCACCATCAAAAAATAGGGGATCCGCGAAAACAAGATATTTCTCACCCAGATGAACGAGCGGAAATGCTAATTCCTCGTTAGCTCCGTGCGCTGACAGCACGCTGAAATAGCGGCGATACATGGTACCTTTCCACGATTTCTCAACTTTAAACTTTATTGTGTAGGACTGCGGTAGCGGCATATTAATGTGTTTCGCATTTGGAGGAGTAATCTCTACCACTCTTCCGACAAAAACGGCGTTGGCGCGTTTGAAAGACTCTGAGACCTCAGGCATGATGCAGTACTGGGGTCCGACTGGTGTAATCGAGAGATCGTCATTACTCTCGACTGCAATAAACCCACCCATCGCTGTTATCATCAGGGTTATTACTATGATTTTCATGTCTCCTCCGTGCTCCTCGGATTCTCGATACTTTGGAACAATTCCTACTGAAACAGCTTGATTAGCACACGGATCTTCACTGCCAAATTTTTGCTGCGTCGAGAGATGCCGGAGAATCAATCTACGTATTCTTCGTCGACATCTACGACTGTCACTGTAACTCTGCCCCGCATCATTCGCATCCATATGTCCAGCCAGCGAAAGACATCGAATGGGTCGCCTCCCCCGCTGAAAGGGATAACCCCAGTTGAGCCGCCGCCGGGGGGGGTAATCAGGCCCTGAAGGAGTCCACCTGCTGCAGTTACAGCTATAGCTGCAGCCGGCTTTGCACAAAGCTTGCTCAAAGCATTGGCGGCGTCACGTCCCATATTAAACCTGTTCGTTTCAGGGTTAAATAAGGTAACGGACGAGGTTCCTGATTCAGTTATGTCGCCGGATTTAGTTTCCTTCGGTTGCCCTAAAAACCCATGTTGAATCACTTCATGCGCGCCGACGCGGCCATATGCAGTCCCCTGGCTTACCACCTGCATCACCGAAGTCGCCCTCGATGGGTCAAGCCTATTGATCACGCTTGAGTTAACGTAAGAATCGGAACTGCCCGGGATCGTGGCGCCTGGAATGGTATTTGGATCGTAGCGCTGGCTTGTAATGAGAGCAAGGGTGGCCCCCGTATATTGAGCAACCACATTCAGATTCATGCTGCCGCCGTCTGCCTGATTAGCCTGTCCGAAGACAACGCTGTGCCCCCCCGAGGTGAAGATTCTCTTCATCTCATCTTGCAGGTCTGTCAGCGCCTTGCCGGTAACTCCGGTAATGTTGACGTTGAAAATGCATAGACCGTTTGGATCTACGAAGTTAACGGGATCG
Organism: Pyrinomonadaceae bacterium; assembly: GCA_049273695.1. Lineage (GTDB taxonomy): Bacteria > Acidobacteriota > Blastocatellia > Pyrinomonadales > Pyrinomonadaceae > UBA11740. The sequence goes on along the minus strand of JBASRE010000061.1, from coordinate 26,962 downwards.
TTTTCACTATAAGTATACCGGTTGAAAGATTGCGGGCTGCTAATGCCGCCACCAAGCGGATCGGGGGAAGTCCATCGACCCGCCCGGCTCTCAAGTTTTCGAAACCAGGTGTGATCCAAACCGGTTCCATCGTCGCGTTCAGTCACTCCGTACTTTTGGCGAATCGCATCGGTCGCACCGTAAGTTTGACCGGACGTACGCAGGCCAATACCAGCCCATAGTTCTTCACCAAACGGCAGGTAGTCATGGCGCGCAACCACCGCGCTGGAACTCCCATTGTTGTTCATCACCGCGCGCGCCGTGCCCTGGATGTCATAGAGAACGTACTTTAAGTTGGCGCTGGTGCTGGAAGTCGATACGCACAGCGCGGCCAGGTTATTCTGAAATTCCTGACTGTAAGCAAATCCCAGGCGCACCTGATCTCGCGTAGAGCCGCTCAACGCGGCCAGCCAATAGTCGTAGCCACCCGAATCGGGACTGCGGCCTAGATAACCGGCATATAGATCGGTGACAAACTCACCGTTGGTGCGGTTGCGATTGGCGTATTCGGTTGACGTGAACAACGACGCGCCCAGACTCTGTGCGGCGACCGTCAGTTGATTTCGTCCTTGTGACTGGGCCTGCGTTAGAGTAGTTACCCAATCCGGATCTCCCGAACCGGGCGAACGCGCCAGCGCCCCACTATAAAAGTCCGAGACGAATTGACTAACTGATTTGTAACAACTGAGACCAGTTTCATAAACCGCCAGCAACTGGGCGCCCCGGTAGATATTCTCGCGCTCCAGAGTTGTGCCGCTGCTGCCCACGTAATCAGCGATCAATTTTCCAAAGATGTCATAGACCATCGCTCGCGTAACGCCGTTGCCCGACGTTTGCACCCGCTGCCCGGCGCAATCGTAGACCGAACTCTGCTGCGCATCGTTGTAAGTGCTGCTCGCCGAGGTTTGCCGGCCGTTGGCGTCGTAGGCATAGTTCATACTGCGGAATTTTGTGTCCTGGGTGATGTTTCCCGAGGCGTCGTAAGTGGTCGGCGTGGAGCCGGAGTTAATGAAGCGATTGGTTGAAGCAACGACTTCGGAAGAAGACACTCCGATTAGCCCGAGGGTTGAATTCGCGCTCTGAAAGCGATTGCTGTAACGATCGAAAGTGTATCCGTGCGAGTAGGTTTGCGTGGACATACCGCTACCCTGATATTCCACGACGTTCGATAGTCGTCCTAGTTCGTCATAGCTGAACCCCTGGTTCCACTGCGCTGTGGCGCCAATCGTGCCGTCAATCTTGCCGATCTGTCCGTTATTTTTCGAAGTGTCCACCGCGCCGTTGCTCGTGTTGAAAGCCCCATAGCTGTAGTCGTATTGCTGCAGCACGGTACTGCTTAACATGAGTTTTACCTGGCTGCCCTGCAAGCGACGGTTGTATGACATGGTGTGCACGGCTGTATTGCCCCAGGTCTCGGACGTAAGCCCACCGTGGGCGGCGTAGGTAAATGAGTTGGCGAAGGTCGTAGTGCCGTCACTCAACTGCGAAAGCCTGCCACCTTCATCGTAGGAATAACTGAGAGCGCGCCCACTCGGATAAGTTTGGCCCGTCAGCAAACCCGCGTGGTTGTAACTGTAGCTCAACTTGTATTTGGTCGGAGTGGAACCAGTCAGTTGAAATTGCTGGACGACACGTCCCATCGTGTCATAGCCAAAGTAGGTTCCAGTTGCGCCGCTGCCATACGTCATCGCTACCAGACGGCCGGTGGAGTAACCACGCGAGTACGAGTCCGGCGACGAGGTGCTCGGCGCGCCGGAAGGCAAACTTTGCGAGTCGTAGTAATAATGCGCCGTGGGCGTAGAATCCGAATAACTTACTTGCGTCACGCGATTAAGATCGTCATACGAGAAGCTGGTCTGCACCCCGCGCGCATCGTACGCGTTCGTAACCAGCCCACTGGAGTTGTATTCAACCTTGCGCGTCCAGGAACCGTTGCCTGTCAGAGAGTCGCTCAAGTCGTAGTTTGAATTTACGGTTTGTTCAACCTGTCGCTCGCGAATTGGGCGCGACAGCGAGTCGTACTTGAAATACCTGTCCTGCGATGATCCCTGCGAAATGCGCACGAGATTGTTTAGCGTGTCGTAGTAATAGTCGGTTGCCTGATTGGGCGCGCTCGTCGAGCCAAGTCCGGATGTGGTCGGCTCATCGAGCCGAATTATCCTACCCAAAGCATCGACTTTCTGACGCCGCGTTTTGTTGTTCTGATCCGTCACCGTGGTATAGACGCCGTCAAAGCTGAGGCTCGCCGAAGTAGTCAGCGAATTATCGTTGTCGCCGCGGGGCATGGTCACCTGGGTTACGCGACCCAGATTATCAAACGCTCTGGTGGTCCAGAACATGCTGGACGAACTCAGCGGCGCTGAGGAATACCCACTGGCATAGTAGGCGTTGCTGGTGCGATACGCCCTGCCCATGGTGTCGTATTCGACATCTTGGGTTGACCATCCGTTTGCGGAAGTCTGATTGGTCATGACGCGGGCAACCGCGCCGCGACCATCGAAGTAACGGCGGGAGGTAAGGTAGCGCGTCGAGCCACCGGAGCCATCAAGTTTTGTCTGCGTTTCGACGTAGGAATGATACCTGCCCGCTCCATCAGCGCTCAGGCCATCGGAATATGTCATGTAAGTCACGCCGCCATCCGGATTGGTGACGTAATCCAAACGCAACGAGTCGCCCTCGTAATAATTCGTCACAACCTGGCTGTTCTCATCGGTGACTGTGGCCACCAGGCCGGTGTTGTAATCGTAAGTTGCACTGGTCGTCACGTGCGTCCCGCTGGGATTACCGCTCGTTACAGAAACTATGTTCGCATAATCATGGGGTTGGCCACTGCCCGCGCCGGAATAGGTAAAGGACTTCAGTTGACAGCAATCAACCTGCGTGGTCATGACGTTGCCCGCGATGTCGTAAGTCGTCGAATGCGTAATGGCGCCGGAGGAGTTCGCCGCATCTGTGTAAGTCGTAACGCTGGTGACGTTGCCGCGATAATCCGTGGTGGAATCATAGGGGTTGTAATAAGAGCAGTCCCACCGCAAATCGATGCAATTCTCCATGTAGTTGTCCCATTGGTGGCATACCCAGAGACAGCTTTCCTGATCTTCCTGGAAAGGATCGTATGCCACGTCGTGCATGATAATGTCGTTGCGCGCGGTCAGGTTGGCGTGAGCCGTCCCGTATTCGTCATAAGCATAGGTGACGCGCGACGCAGCCGTACTTGATCCACCTGGATATACGACCACCGCGGAAGGCAGATGCAACAGGCGCCGGTTAATATAGGAAGACGACGTAACATAAGTCGTTTCAGTTCGCCGCACTTCCGTGGATGAGGGAGAAGTTTCACTCCCCCCAAAGCCCCGCTCGCTAACCACCGACACGTTGTTGTAACTGGTATAGGTAAGGACAGTAGCTTTGCTCAGTCCGGCCGGGACGTCGGTTGTCACGACCTGATAAACGCGAGCATTGCGATTGTTTGAATCCTGTTCCCAATCCAGATGCGTTCGTGCGTAGGTTGTCGACCCGTTCTTGATGTAGGTGTCGCTCACCAGCCCGTCATTCCATTGACCAGAGTTCACAATGGCGTTGGTCTCGCGGATCGTGCCATCGGGCGCGGTCACAGTTGAAACCCCAGTTGATTCATTGGTCGCGAAGGTGTAATAGGGCGCGCCGCCGCTCATGCTGGTGGTCCGACCGGCCCAGTCGTCCGTCCTGGTTGAGAAAGTCGGCAGATCGGTAAGACTCTGACCACTTGTCGGATAGTTGTAGGTTGTCTGCGCCGCTACCGTGCCGTCAGTGGTAACAGAGCCGGCACTGCTGGTTGAGGTGGAACTTACGGTCATCCCGCGATATTCCGTGATCTGTCGAACCATTCCATAGGGCGAGTAATCAAACTTATATCCCGTATGCGCGCCGCCTGATTCGGAACTCGTCGGAAAATAAACGTATTGCAGGGTGCGCACCGAACTGGGACCGTCAACGTTGACGTTCGAATCAAATAATCCTGAGCCAATCGTTACATCCGCGTAATAAAACCGCGTGGTCTGCACATCGGATGTACCGAGGCCTGGTTGCGTCACTGCCACCAAATCGCCATTGCTCGCATAGTAAAACTGGATGTAGCGCCCCAACGTGTCTTGAATCGACGAGATTTTTGGCCCTGCGCCATTTGTACCTGCGTAGCTAATCACAACGTAGTTGCCGTTGCGGTCCACCATGTAAGTTGGGTAGAGGCGATACCCGCCGCCGCCTGCGCCGTAATAGACCATTGTCCCGTTCGGGTAAGACAAGACTCCCCAACTGGCAGCGCCATAGAAGTGAATAAACGTGCCGTCCGTGGTGTCGTAGTGGTAGGGACTGCTGTAGACGAGCGCGTGGCGCGTCCCGTCCGCATCGGTGAGCGTGAACCCGGAGCTTCCTTGATTCTCGATCTGGCCCAGAGTCACCCGCCAGCCGGTTGCCGGCCAACTCGAATCAACGTCATAGGTCATCCAGGTTGCGCTGTAGGCGTCGGTGGATTTGTGCCAGACGTTGCTGTTGTAAACCAAAGCGAGCGAGACATCTATGCCGCGTCCTGATAATCCCGCGATGGGCAACGCAAAGCTAAAGTTCTTATTTCCATTTTCTGATGTCCGTATGGCTGCTCCGGGCGCCGGGGCTCCGGCTCTCTCTCTTCCCGGTGGGGAACCGATCGAATTGGCAGCTTGATAGAGGGAGTTGGTTTCGTTGTCCGGCAGGGGATCGTCGTTGGGATCCCGCATAGGTATCAACGGCGAAGTCGCGGAGTTGTTGGCGGCGGATTCCGCATGATGCTTTTTCCTGACGGAGCGGTTCTTTGGGGTGCCCGTGTCTTCAAGAACAGGCTGTGGATTATCCTGGCTTACCCGACGACCTCTCCTGGAATCCGGCTTGTCGTTACCCCCAAATCTCTTCCCGTTTCCCGTGTTCACAATTACGCGAATACTCGCGGTAAGCGACCCTGCGGTCGCGGTTACAATTGCGCTTCCAGGTTTGCCTGCGATTGCCTGTCCCGTCTTTTTGATGAAAAGAACCTGTGTATTGCTGGATTGCCACTCGGGTTGAAGCCCGTGTATGGCCGAACCATCGATGTCGCGCGGAATCGCGGTAAACCAGATTGGCTGTTGAGATTGCAACACTACGTTGCCCTTCGGATTGACGTCTAGACGAGCCAGACGCGCTTGTTTTTCACTAGTCGTTTCCGGCGAGCGAGGTTTCACCCCGCGGCGCTGTTGCTGAGAGGTCGTTTTGCCTTTCAACAAATCTCCCAAAGTGGCCAGGACAAGGTTTCTTGAGGCGGTGGATCGCTCGAAGGCGTCACGCATCGCAGACTGGGCAACTGCAGGAGGAACTGAAATGCTCGCGATTAGTCCGATGAGCACCAGCGCTGTGACCTGTCGGAAGGATGATCTAAGAATGCCTCGTGCGTGAAATACCGGGAAGGTTCGCATGATGAAATCGCCTCAAAGCCTGAGTGATCATCGCGCTCAATCTGAGGACACAGTCATTTGGGTCTCACTTGTGTTGGGCGTGGTGATACTTGGGACCAGGCACCTAGCTTTGTAAGAAGGCGCTGCGTTGGCAGCGCGGGTCTGAGTAACCGAGCTAACCGAAGGGGGAGCGGGAAAGCCGCAAGCTCACTAAGATTAGCAGATTTAGGGATCGACCGACCTGAATTGCAGCCCGAACAATATTCGCAACTCGTTCTGCTGTCAAGCAAATCAAGTCATTGCAAGACTGTTTGGTGCGTCTCCGCGCTCCCGTGACCGTTACTATTCAGGCACCTGCTATAGCTCAGGGTTGGATAATTCGACAGACTCAATCCGCGCCCCATGTAATTGGAGGCCATCAAGAGACTTGGCAGATCTGGCTGGATATAGAGGAACGACCCTTCTGCCCATAAAGTCTTATGGCTGCGCACAAAGTCGGTTTGTCGAGTTAGTTTATAGACAAAGCATCGCGACGCGTAGCGTCGTCATGACTTTAGCCCAGCCTTTCAAGACTGTGATCAAGTTCGACCATACGCCCGCGTCGTGTAGCGACGCACTGAGAGAAATATTGGGATTCAATCCGTCGCTACGCGACGTACGCGTCTTGACTCATCTCTGTCCGGCCTTGAAAGGCCGGGCTAAGTTCACAGCGACGCTACGCGTCGGAATTCAAACGGCGAGTTTTAGGGCAAAGCCAATCGAAATCTTACAAATTCCTTGCACGAAGATTGTGTTCGCGTAGGTTCCAAATCCTCAACTCTTCTCAACCACCGGGCGCCGGAGTCCTCAAGTTTTTCTCAAGGCTGATTTTCTATCCTCTGCCCAATTCAGTAACGAAACTGAAAACACTTCTGGAGGGCTTGTCGAATGTTGGAAAAGAATTCTCAGTTGCGCGCGATCTTAACCGCGCTGGTTGTTGTGGCCGTCGCCGCCGTTGTGCTTAGCCGAGCGTTAACCGCTCCTGCAAGCGCGGGGGTTAACACGGTTTCGGTCATTGTTGAATTGCGCGACGAACCGGGTGCTGTTTACAAGGCCCGCACGGAAAAATCCGGCGGTACGGTTTCGCAGGATCAGCTCAGGGCTTATCGCGACGGCTTGACCGCCAAGCAGAACGCCTTTCTGACGTCGCTTGCCGGCAATGGCATCAGCGCGACGGTTGTTTCGCGCGATGTAAAGAATTACGACGGCAACATCGCGGCGACTGTGCCGCTGCGCTACTCGCTGGTTTACAACGGCATGGCCTTGAAGGTTAACCAAAATTCGATCAGCGCCCTCCGCAACATGCCGGAAGTTAAGAGCGTACACGCTGACGAAACGCTCATCACGTCGCTCAACAACAGCGTCTCGTACATCGGCGCGCCAAAGGTTTACGGCAATGCGGCCGAGTTAACTCAGTTCGACACTCTTAATGAAGGTTACGAAGGCCAGGGTATGTACGTGTCGATCATCGACACGGGCATCGATTGGACTCATCCGATGTTCGGCGGCGACCCGACGCCTCCACGATTGGCGGTAATGCCGGCGGGACCAACTCAGGCAAATACGAATAAGAAAGTCGTTTATTACCTGCCGCTGACAGATCTCGCGGTTGAAGATGGTTTCGGTCACGGCACGCACGTCGCCGCCACCGTCGCCGGCTATCTGGCGCAAACGTTGGATGGAGTTCGGCTGCACGGCGTCGCGCCGCAGGCGAAGCTGATGTCATACAAAGTTTGCAGCGACATCAAATCAACGGTCAGCCAGGTTCAGCCGATCGGCGGCTGCGAATCTTCAGACACCATGATGGCGCTGGAAGATTCGGTCTCACCGTTTACGCTAAACAATCCAATGCTGCCAAAGCCGGTTGCTCACGTAATCAACATGAGCCTCGGCGGCGGTGGCGGTCCGGATAATCCAACTGCAGTCGCCGCCAGCAACGCGGCACTGATGGGCACGGTCGTGGTTGCGTCGTCAGGCAACTCGGGTCCGGGCGAAGGCACCACTGGATCGCCTGCAGCGGGCACACACGTAATCTCGGTTGGCGCGAACACCCATCCGGGAAGCGCCGGTTCGGTTTGGTCGGTCGACGTGCCGGGCCATGGGCGCATGAAGCTCCTCCCGATGCAGGGATCGTCAGCCCCCGCGTCTCCAATTACGGCGAAGTACGTCTATGTCGACAGCGCGACGAGTCCGGGATTATTTCCAGCGAATGTGAGCGGTCGCATTGCCCTGGTTAAAGACTGGACCGGCGGAACCTTTTTCGACATGTCAACGCAGGCGACTGCGGCTGGTGCAGTGGCGCTAATCTTCATTCGTGAAGATGGAGCAAACGCGGTCAAGACAACGATACCGTCGGCGGTGATCTCCGCTGCGGATGGCCAGGCGATGATCAACGCGTTGTCTGCCAGCGACAACGACAGCCCCGCAAATGGCGCGATTTCGGATAACGAGATCAATTTGAACGGGTTTCTTGGCGGCACGTTCATGGGAGATATGGCGAGCTTCAGCTCGCGCGGTCCGGTCCGCGGACTGGGTCAGATTAAGCCTGATATTTCGGCGCCGGGCGTGGCGGTGCTGGCTGCTTGTCCGCCGGCGTCTCTTCTGGGCGCCCTGGCCGCAGCCGCGAATCCAACGTCGCCGAACTACATCGCGATTGACGGCACTTCAATGTCTTCACCGCATGCAGCCGGAGCGGTCACTTTGATCAAGCAAGCTCATTTGAACTGGACGCCCGACGTCATTCGCACCGTCCTTATCAACACCGCGACGAACATGCGCGATCAATCCGGCGCAACCAAGGCCGATGGGCCGGATGCCGATTCGATCATCGCGCAGGGCGGCGGTCTGATCGACGTCCCACACGCAGTCAATGCCAAGGCAGCGATGGGCGTGACCGGGGACGGCATCAGCCAGCCGGGCATTCTCGGCAGTTACTCGTTCGGCGAGGTGCCGGTCGTAAACAATCGCATTACGCACACCGCTCCGATCACGGTCACGATTCGCGACCTGTCGGCGCACGGGGGCACCTACAACCTGAATGTCGCGAACAATCGTGACCTTCAGTTAGCAGGCATCAGCGTAACCACGTCGCAGTCATCCGTGAGCGTGCCGGCGAATGGCTCGGCGACGTTCACAGTGAACGCGACGTTCGATGGCGATCAGATTCGCGACGTAATGGCCGCCAAGACCGTGGGCACTCAGGTGATCTTTGAGAAGATCCAGATGCAATGGTTCGTTACGGCCACAAGCAGCGACAACAATGAATCGCTGCGCATGCCGTTCTTCTTCCGCCCCGGCGCCAGTCTTCCGGCCCAGCCGAGTGTTCAGACGCTGAATCAGACCGCCACGGTGCCGACCGGCGCTTACGGTGTGCAAGTGGCCGATGACGTTACCGCGGTTAACGTGCCGTTTGAGGTCAGCGCCTCGACTTTCCAAATCGAAGCGAACTTGGAATGGTTCACCCGGCCAACCGGTAACCAGGAAGACATCGATTACGAACTGCTGGATCCGGATGGAAACGTGATCGCCAGCTCGGGCGGTCCAGCCGGCGCGTCTGAGTCAGTCAAGGTTCGAGTCAACCGCGGCGGTACCTATGTGCATCGCGTACTGGGTTTCGTTAATGCGGCAACTGACGTCAACATCACGACCAAACTTACGAAGGGACCGGCAGCGCCGGCAGCGCAGACGATTCCCGGTGACTTCGTCGATTCACAGAGTCGCAACGTCGATTTTGATGGCTCGTTCACGTTGAACTGGACGGGTGTTGGTGGCGAGCAGGGCTACGAAATACAGCAGTCCAGCGCGTCAAATCCTGACTGGCAAGTTATCGCCACCGTCGATGCCGGCACGACGAGCCATAACCTCACGAACCTGGGGAACGACACTTACTCGTTCCGGATTCGCGGAATTCACCCAGGCCAGATCGGTAAGTTCGTCACGAACTCCGGCAACGCCGTAAGCGTCCTGGTCGATGCCCGATCGCAAGTCGACATCACCAGCCTTGTTGGTTACCCGATCTCGAATGTTTCGTTCGTGGGCGGCGTTTGGCAGCAGGACTTTGCGCTTGCCAATAACTCGACCCAGTCGTACGTGCCGCATGTAGACTTCAACGTCATTGGCGTCAACTCGGCAAGCGGCACAGTCAAGGTGATCAACGCTGACAACGGCGCCAACGGCAAGACTCCGGCGACAGCCGCGCTGTTTAGCTTCACGGATAAGCTCGGCTCGGATCAGCTGTTTAGTCCCGCAGAGGTTAGCGGTTCGCGTACCGTGCGATTCCAAAACAGCGCTGCTGAGATGTTTACATGGGATGTCCGAGTAACAGCCTATGTCAGCAGCGGACAGGCGGGCGCGACTCAATCGCCGCAAGGAGGCGGGGCACAGGCGCCTCCGGGTGGCAGTGGCCTCACCGGTCAGTTACCGTTGATGAAGGTAACTGGGGTGATGCGCTTCACCGCCAATCCTCTTACAAAGAAAGTAACTGCATCGCTCATCAAGTTGAACTGACGGGCGCTTTCAAACGAGCCAGGCAAAGGAGCAAAAGCCTTTGCCTGGCTCGGATGTTTTTCCCGAAGACTGTGAGGTCTCTCAAACGGTTTCTTTACTAACGACGGAGTGAAACTGCAATGAAAAAAGGTCTGATCATACTCGCCTTGTTAGCCTTGGCAGCATTTGTTCTTTGGGCGTCACCGTTTACCAGCAGCGCCCAGCAGTCTAATGAGGATCCGGATGTGCCGCGACTGTGGAAGAACGTAATGAGCAAGGAAGAATATAAGCTCAGACGTGAAGAGCACGTCAGTTTGCTGCGCGGCATCGGTACCGGCCTGCCGTTCAATCCTTCCGTTCGGATGCGCGCTATCGACCAGCTAAACTTGCAGCAGCGGCGTCTATTCGGCGAGCCGGGACAGCCAGGATCGGGAGGCTCCGGAACGCAATCCCAATCGGCGGGTTCATCATCAGCAGCGATATCAGGGACCTGGACGCCCATTGGCCCATTTCCAATTCCTAACGGGCAGACCGTGGGAATCTCGACGCCCGTCAGTGGCCGGACTGTCGCGGTTGCCATTCATCCTACGAATCCCGATATCGTTTATGTCGGCACGGCCCAAGGTGGTTTGTACCGCAGCTTAAATGGCGGGACGACCTGGATACCCATGATGGATGGCGCGCTGTCGCTGGCCATTGGCACTCTGACTTTGGCGCCTTCGAATCCCGAGATCCTTTTTGTCGGCACCGGCGAGCAGACTTTTTCAGCCAGCAGTTTCTTTGGCGTCGGTGTGTATCGCATCGAAAACGCGAGCAGCGCTAATCCGACTATTAGCGGTCCCATCAATCGTGACACCGCTAACAACGACGTCTTTAGTGGGCGCGCCATTGGCGATATTCTGGTCCACCCAACCGATCCAAACATAATTTTCGTGAGCACAACTTCGGGTATCGGCGGCATTGGGCCAAGCCAACTCGGCAATGTCCCGAACCGTGGTTTGTTCCGATCCACCAATGCGATGTCTGGCGCGCCGAGCTTTACTAAGCTGGCGGTAACATCACTGGGCGTCGGCGAGAATCGCGCGATCGTGGATCTGGTGATGGATCCCGGCAACCCGAATCGCATTGTTGCTTCGGTGGTTGGCACAGCCGCAATCGCCACCACGAATCCGCCGACGCCCGCAGACAACGGCGGACTGTTCTTGACCACGAACGCGCTCGCTCCAGTCCCTTCTTTCGCCAAGACATTGGACATCGCCGGAACGACTTCGTCTGCGACGCGGACTGAACTCGCCATTAATAGAATCGGCAGTGCCGTCACTATCTATGCGGCATCAGCTCTTGGCTCCGGCACAATCTTTCGGTCGAGTGATGGCGGCGAAACCTGGGCCCAAACTGTCAATAACAGCTTCTGTAGTCCGCAGTGCTTCTATGACATTGCCATCGGCATAGATCCAACTAACGCGAACCGGGTTTACCTCGGCGGCTCGCCGGCGTTGGCTTTCGGCATTTCGACAAATGGCGGTGCTTCGTTTACTCCCAGCGAAAACGGCTTGCACGCCGACTCGCATGTGATCGAAGTGGCTCCGTCAAATCCGCAAGTCGTCTACTTCGGTAGTGACGGCGGCATTTATCGCTCGGACAATGCGGGTGCGAACTGGACCAGTCTGAGTAACTCGACCTTCAGCGCGACGCAGTTCATGAGTATCGCGATTCATCCGTCCGATCCTAACTTCACCATTGGCGGCACACAGGATAACGGAACCGAGATGCTTCGGTTCGACGGCACGTGGACACGTACGGACTATGGCGACGGCGGATATGCCGCGATTGATCAAAGTTCTTCGGCAGCAGGCGCGACGATGTATCACACTTACTACAACTCGAACGCGCCCGGCGGCTCGGTGGTGGGCTACGCTTTCAGCGAAGACACGAATGCGTTCGAGAATTGGAGTTTCCGTGGTTGCCAGATCGGCGGCACTGGCAACGGAATCACCTGCACTGATTCAGTCTTGTTCTATGCGCCGTTGGAACTTGGACCGGGGAGTCCGAACACCGTCTATTATGGAACCGACCGGCTCTATCGTTCCGACAATAAGGGCTTGGTCCACACGATCGTCAGCCAGGCGCCGATTGAGGTAAATCCAGGAGTGACCACACCTCCCGCGGTCGGGGCGGCGCCGCAAGCCGGCATTCCGATCAGCGCGATCGGCATCGGCCCAACCAACGACAACATCCGGCTGGTCGGTTTACGGACCGGCGGCATCTGGGGCACGACCAACGGATCGGCCACGCTAACCAATCTCGATCCGAACAACGTCGTGCCGAATGTATTCGTCGCGCGTGCGGCGATCGATCCCAACAACGCAAACACTGCTTACGTCACGCTGTCGGCTTTTGGCGTTGCCAGTGTTTGGAAGACGACGAGTCTGAGTTCGCCTAACTGGACGCCCGCCAGCGGTTCAGGGGACACGGCGATTCCACAAGTGCCGGTCAATGCGTTCGTGATCGACCCAACAAACTCGAATCGTCTTATCGCCGGGACTGACATCGGCGTGTACAGCTCGGAAGATGGCGGGGCGACGTGGACGCCAGTCGGTACGGGTCTGCCGCGCGTCGCGATTTTTGACATTGGGATTACTTCTGAGCGGAAGCTGCGCATCGCGACGCATGGCCGCGGGATGTGGGAGATCCTTCTGCCCGGCGCTCAGGTCAGTCAGAATCCAATCTTTGCCGGGGTGGCCCACGTTATCGACACGCAGCAATGTGATCGGCTGACGCTGACATGGCTGCCTGCCAATTCCACCAATCCAAACGCCGACATCGTGTACGACATTTATCGAGTCAGTTCGATGCCTGAGGGCGATGGGACGCAGGAACCGGCTTTCGCGCCTTCTTCGGCAAATCAGATCGCGTCCGGAGTTCGCGGCGCCACATATACGGATGCCGGACTCACTCGGAACCAGCCGTATTACTACATTGTCCAGGCGCGCGACCTGCACAACGGTCGCATCGATACGAACAACAACGGAAACCGGATCGTACGCGTCGGGGCGCCGACGTCGCCGAACACTGGCGGCACGCCGCTGTTTGCGAAAGAGACGTTCGATACGTCAGCCGCTAACAGTCGCTTCACGCCCGGTCTTCAGGATTCTGCCACGCCGAACCAGAGTCTGCCTGCATTCCAACGCGTGCCGAACCTCGACTTTGGAGGAACGTCTTCGGCCGGAATGTACGCGCCTGATTTTGATCCGGGTGAGAATCCTGCAACCGGCGACGGCGCACCCAGCGACATGTCCGCGATCATCGGACCTTTCACTTTGACTGCGGATTCGGTAATGGAATTTGACCACTTCTTCACTACCGAGAATGGGTTTGACGGCGGTGTTATGGAGTTGGCTCTGGGCGCGCCAGCCTTTAACGCGACCCCATTCCCGGATAACACCACCACTTATGATCTTGGCAATCACTTTATTCAGAATGGATACAACGGAAGACTCGACGGCGCGAACTTCGGCGTCATCTTGTCTCATCTCCAGGGACGGCGCGCATTCACCGGCTCGCGTGGGCTCGCTCGCACCAGGATTTCACTGCGCGCGTTTGCCCCGGGTGGCCCGCTTAATCCGTCCAGTCTCGCAGTCTACATTCGCTTCCGGATGGTGTCGGATGTTGGCACCTCGGGCGGACCGGGAAGTGGTTGGTACATCGACAACGTGTCGATCAACGGTCTTGCTGATTGCGTCTTGCCGCCGCCTCCAGCGCCAAACGTAACTTCGTTGGTCAGTCTGGCGACGGCCAATCCAGGTTCGTCGGGTGGTATCAGCCAGTACGACCTGACAATCAAGAACGTGTCAGCGCAGGCCATCTATGCGCCGCTGCGGCTCGAGGTCGCCAGCATTAGTTCGTCAAGTGGAAGGGTAACTGTCGCCAATGCGGACAATGGTCAAGCCGGCGCCGGCGCGGCATGGGATTACAGCACGAAGGTCGGCGGAGACAACACGCTGACGCCGAATGAAACTTCGTTGGCGCGGACGTTGAGATTCAACAATCCAAACAACGAAGCATTCACCGTCAATTTCAGGATCACCGGGTATCTCGATCCTGGCGCCGCGGCAGCCGCAGCGTCGAGCGGCAGTTCATCAGGCGGAGGCGGTAGCGGAGGTTCGGGAGGACAATCAGCTTCCAGCGGTCTGGGTCCAGCCAGTGTCACGCCGGCGCTTCATAGCCTGACGTACAACCCGCTGCTGAAGACTATTACGTCGAAACTTCTTAAGTAAATTGCGAGCCAGACAGAAAGCGATTTTTGTCTGGCTCGATTCTTTTCGATCTGAGGTTTGGATCCAGCAGGAGCTTTGGCGGTTGGCTTCCGACAAAAGGAGATTTGATAAATGTTTACCGGGTCATTCGTCTACCGATCAGCTTCTGTCGTGATGCGATCCAGACGCGTTCTGCTCGCGGGCTTGTGTCTCGTGGCCACGTTCGGCGTAGCTGTTTTGGCGAGTAGTTCGCTGGCGCGACGGACGCCGGTAGTTTCGGCAACTAATCCGAGGTCCGTCGAAGTGCCGAGTCCGACGCCATCAGGAACTCCGGCGGAAGGGCCGCAGGTAATCCAAGGCACTTACGATCCGCACGCGTATCCGTGCAATACGCCAAAACACAAATTCACCGTCGGTCCGGGTAAGGCCCGCATCGTGGTCCAGCTGAATGCTCAGGTTCCGGCTAATGATCTTTCAGTGAGTCTGTTGTTCGGCTCGGATCAAAACGCCACGCTCATCCGGACCGAAGATACCGGCACGTGCTGCGAAGCGCTGGTCTATGAGCCGGCCGGTGGAGTTCCCGCGGGTGAATATCAGATTCAGGTTTGCCAGACGCCCAACACTCAGGGCGTACCGCAAAATGCGCCCTTCGATTACACGGGTACTTTCACTGCGGACAGCACCGCCCCGGGCCCGGCGGCACAGCCGACTCCAGTGATCGTGATGCCGACTCCTTTGCCCACGCCCGGACCGGGCGCGGTTGCACCCCCGGCAATCTTTGGCCGTAACACAATCACAGACTTTACTGCCATCGCCGGTGAACCCTTTATCCGAGTGGACCGGCAGGACAATATCTTCGTGTCGGCGCCGTTCGGAGTAAGCACTACGGCCAGCATGATCTGGAAGTCATCCGATCACGGTCGCACTTTCATCGCGCTGGGCGCGCCCATAGTTCGCGATGGCGTCGTCACGCCGGGCGGAGGCGATACGGCCCAGGACTTTGACGATCGTAACCGGCTCTACTATTCCGACTTGTCAGCCGCATGCGTCACCGTCGCGGTCTCAGAGGATGGCGGCAACACCTTTCCGGCAACTCAGAATAACTTTCTCACTTGTGTTGGTTCAGGCGACAACGTCGAAGGCGTCACAGACGATCGCCAGTGGGTCGCCGGCTTCGGCGACGGCATCGCGTATGTGACGATGCGAAATTTTGCAGGCAGCGGCTTTCATCTTTCAAAGACTACTGACGCGGGCCGCACCTGGCACGGTCAGTCCATTGGCAATGTCTCTCAGTCTGGTCCGCTCGCGATTGACCGCAAGCTGCGCAAGGTCTTGGCGAACGGAACAGAGAAAGACGCAATCCACCTTTATCAGCTCTACTACACAAGTAATACCCTGAAAGTCATACGGGTTGTCGACTTCAATGACGGAACGCCGTTAATCATCAATGACCTTCATGTCTCAACGCCCGGCGGGCCCGTGGCCAACGTGTTCCCAGTGCTGGCAGTGGACAAGCAGGGTCACCTCTACGTAGCCTGGTCGAATGGCTCGCAAATTCGCATGGTAACCTCGACCGATCGAGGCAACACCTGGTCGGCACCAAAGCAGGTGAGTCCTGCTTCGCTCCCCGGTACCAACATAATGCCGTGGATTGCCGCGGGGGACCCCGGCCGAGTCAGCATCGCCTGGTATCGGACTCCCGGCGGTAACAATTCGTCGAGTGTTTGGGACCTGCATATGGCCCAGTCGCTCGACGCTTTGAGTTCTGCGCCCAGCTTTACCGTAAACAAGGTCAATGAAAACACGATCCACAACGGCGAAATTTGCCTCGAAGGATTGGGTTGTGACATCGAGACAGCAACGGGGAATAGACGCGACCGCAGCTTTCTCGAGTTTCCGTCGCTCGACATCGACTCGCGGGGCGCGGCTTACATCACTTACAACGACGATTCTAATCAAGTGCCCGCCCCGAACGTGATGGTAGCCCGTCAAATC
Organism: Pyrinomonadaceae bacterium; assembly: GCA_049273695.1. Lineage (GTDB taxonomy): Bacteria > Acidobacteriota > Blastocatellia > Pyrinomonadales > Pyrinomonadaceae > UBA11740. The sequence continues at coordinate 10,707 of JBASRE010000061.1, read as the reverse complement.
GGTGGCGCCAGCTTGTTCGAATCGGTCGGCATGCTTAGCGAACCTCCCGGCGTTGTCACCGTCTCAGCCCCTGCCGCCGACACCACAGTTCGATCAGCATCGATGACGTTGGGCGGCACGCATACTCTCGCGCCGCTGAATTTCGATCGCGATGAAGTTGGCGACGCAAAATTCCCCGATCATGGAGCCGTTATCGGTAGCAGCATTCCGGCGCTCGATATCAAGTCAGTATCCATGAGTCAGTCGGCTAATAACTTAGTAGTCACAATGGATGTCGGCGATTTAACTACCGCCGCTTTGGCGGCGGCGCCGGCGTTAGCGGGGGGCGATGGGGTGCTCTATCTCACGCAATGGCGCGCTAACAGCAATATCTACTGGGTCGGCGCGGAATTTCGTGGCACACAGAGCCGGTTCCTGACCGGCAGCCTGGGTTCGATCAATTCTGCAACATCCAAGAAGTACATAACCTACTCTCCAGATGCCGTAAATTCACTTTCGGTCACCGGCGAAGTGACGCGGACGGTGAACGGATCGATCAGAATGACGATTCCGAAATCGCTCGCCGGCAATCCCGTGGCGGGAACGAAGTTCACCAGCGTTACGGGTTACGCATTCTCGCAGCGCGGCCCCTTGTTGCCGATGGCCGCCGGCCAACCCAACCCGAGTAGTTTGCCGCAACAGGTGGATGCCAGTGGCGCCGCGACTTATGTGATGGGCGACGGTGGACCACAATTCGATGGCGTGGTCGAAGTTTCAATTGATGACTCAAACTTCGCGGCTCCACGTTCCGCAACGCTGGGATCGGACATTAGCCAGAGCGGCTGGCATCTGGTGCTCGGCGGCAGCGATCTCGTTCCGGGCGCGCACACGATCTATGTGCGCCAGCGTATCAATGGTCGCGTTCCGTCGCCCATAGTTTCAGTGCCGTTCACCGTGGCGGACACGATCGAACAAACCGTGACTTCGATGGTCAGTCTCGCCACCTCGAATGCGCGGTCATCCGGCGGCATTAGCCAGTACGACATGACGATCAGGAACACGTCGTTACAGACGATCTTTGCGCCGGTGCGTCTTGAAGTCGCCAGTATTACTTCAGCCGGCAACACGGTGACGGTCGCCAACGCTGACAACGGACAGGCTGGTCCCGGCGCCGCGTGGGATTACAGCAATAAACTCGGAGCCGATAACGCGCTAACCGCGAACGAATTGTCGAGTGCAGTTAGTCTGCGATTCAACAACCCGAACAACGCGGCGTTCACAGCAGTTTTCAGGGTCATCGGCGGCCTGGCCCGGGCGTCCGGCTCGAGCGCGACGAGCTATGAAGCCGGCGCAGCCACCCCCAGCAGCGCTGCAGCGCCCGGGCCTGCCGGCACAGGCCCTTTGCCCGAAGTACTGTTGGGTATTACCTACAACCCGGTGCTGAACCTGGTGACGGTAAAGGTCCTAAAACCGTAGCGTAAGCGGAAGATTGGAAGCCGAATCAATCAACTTGCTTGCATCGGCTGGACTTAGGCGCCTCTTCGAGCTGACTCAACGGCTCGGAGAGGCATTTTTGTGTCGCCACTCTGACCGGTTGGGTCCTGATTTCAGATTTTCTCCGCGTAAACTCTGCGGGCTCTGCGCCTCTGCGGTGAAGAACAACTGCGAAAAGCTCACCGCCGAGACGCCGGGCACGCAGAGAAGGCGCAGAGAAAATTAAAATAGACACCACCCTCCAACTCTTTCTCTTGTTTTCGCTTTCGCCGCTATCGTATAGTCAAACACGGAGTCGCCCCGCTAATTAACTCCGCACTGCAAGTCATTTCACCGGCTGCCCCGTCGGTATCCTCAGATAGCCAATATTCAGCAATCCTCGCGGGATCATTCCGCATGACCAGTACATCTGAGTCGTATAGCACTCGCACAAACCGGCCGAAGCTCGTTCCGGGAACCGAACTGCAAAATCGTTATCGCGTCGTGCGGCAGCTCGGCAAAGGCGGGATGGGCGCGGTCTATGAAGCGGTCGATTTGCGACTGGATGCGACCGTTGCGATCAAGGAAGCGTTTTCCACGGACGCGCGCCTGCGAAAACAGTTCGAGCATGAAGCCCGTTTGCTCGCGCAACTTCATCACGCGGCTTTGCCGCGCGTCATGGATTATTTCAGTGAAGGCGAGCGCGTGTTCCTGGTGATGCAGTTTATTGAGGGCGAAGACCTCGCCGAGATCATCGCCCGGCAGCCCGGACCTTTGCCCAGGAACACCGTGATTGCGTGGGCCGATCAGTTGCTCGACGCGCTCATTTATCTGCATACGCGCGCGCGGCAGATAATCCATCGCGACATCAAACCGCACAATTTGAAACTGACTGCCGACGGAAAGATCGCCCTGCTCGATTTTGGTTTGGCGAAAACTGATTCCGACACGTCGGCAGTGAATTCTTCCTCCAGCATCTTTGGTTTCACCCGTCGCTACTCACCGCCTGAGCAGATGCAGGATCAAGGCACGTCTCCGCAAAGCGACATCTACGCGCTTGGCGCGACGCTCTATCACTTGCTGACCGGGGTGAAGCCGGCGGATGCGATGGTGCGCACGGCTGCGATTGCGAAGGCAGAAGCCGATCCGTTGCAGGCGGCGCACGAGCTTCACGCCGCGGTGGGTCCTGAGATTTCGGTAATGTTGCTGAAGGCGATGGAGTTGAATCCGGCTCGTCGATTCAAGGACGCAAACGAATTTCGTGAGGCGCTGAAACGACTTGGACGCGAGGACATGCGCGCGCTGCCAAACTGGAGCGAGCAGGGCGCCAGCGATGGCGCCGGTCGGCCCCACATCAATGTCACCGTTGTTAAGCAACCGACTGTCGATCCTTTTGATAGTTATTCGATTTTGAAACCGGCCGAAATGGATTGGTTGATACCGAAGCCGAGCCGCCGTCCGTTTGTGGTCATTGCGCTTATCGGTGTGATGTTGGTCGGCGGTGTCTTTGCCTTCTCAGACGCGAACGGTTGGCCCGACGTTTCGAAGGCTGCCGCTGATTATGTGAGAGCTAAACGCGGAGGGGGTGGCGTCGTCACCAGCGAGGATAAGAAGCCGCCGGAAAACTCGCGCCCAAATAATCAGGTGCATCTTCGCGACCCAGAACGCGCCGGCAAAAACTCGCGGGGCGAGCCACGAACTCGAAAGACGCAGAACGGAAGAACGCCGAAACGGATTGCTAGTGTGCGCTAGCCGCTGACGCGCTCGCCACTCGCGGTTGTTCCACGGTCGCCCGGATTAGATTGGCCGCGGCCCTCACCCAGAGTGGATGATCGTTGACGCAGGGAATCAGGGACAGCTCTTCGCCGCCCGCTTCTTTGAACTCTTCGCGACCTCGAATTCCAATTTCTTCCAGAGTCTCAAGACAATCAGCGACAAAAGAAGGGCAGGCGACGGCAATTCTCTTGATGCCGCGCTTTGGCAACTCGACCAGGAGGTTTTCAAACGACGGGCCGATCCATTCGTCGTTGCCGAATTGCGATTGAAAGCAGGTCGTGAACTCGTCCGGTTTCAGATCCAAATTTGAAGCGATGGCGCGCGAAGTTGCGTGGCATTGCGCGCGATAACAATTCTGATTCGCTGAGCCGATTTGGGCGCAGCACGTATCGTTGTTCTGGCAGTAACCGGCGGCGTCTAATTGTTTGATATGACGAACCGGGACGCCGTGATAGCTGAAAAGCAAGTGGTCGGCTTCGTGGGTATCGAAATGGTCCCTGACGACTTGCGCCCACGCTTCGATGAATCCCGGATCGACGTAAAACGGATCGACAAACTTCAGCTTGTCGGATAGGCCGAGCTTCTGCGCTTGTTTCTTTGTTTCGACCACCGCCGTTTGGAAACTCGACTGCGTGTATTGCGGATAGAGGGGAGCCGCCACGATGCGATCGACGCCGGCCTTTTTCAGATTCGCCAGGCCGGACTGGATCGACGGATTGCCGTAGCGCATTCCAATCTCGATCACGTAATCGTCTGACAATTCGTTTGCCAGGCCTGTGGCAAACTTCCGCGTGTAAACAAGCAACGGCGAGCCTTCTTCCATCTGAATCTTCTGATAGTGCTCGGCCGAGGAATGCTTGCGGCGGGGAACGATAACCCGATTCACGAGCACCCAGCGCTTGATGAACGACATGTCGAGCACATACTCGTCCATCAGGAATTGGCGGAGGTAGCGGGCCAACGCTTCAGGTGTCGGTTCGTCTGGGGTGCCTATGTTAGTTAGTAGAACGCCGGTGGTAGTCATGCAGTTAATTAAAAGCGAACGCCGATTCTCGCACTTATCCTGCGCGAAAATCCAACGTGCGTGGTGTCAGTACCCGGAGCGGTAGCGACGGGATCATTGCGCAAGGAATTTCGATCGGGTCGCTACCGCTCCCCGTACTGACACGCGACATCAGAAAAACCTCACCGTGTAAGTAACTCTCACGCCGCGACCGATCTCCGGCGCGAACTCTTTTATGAACGAAAGGTGATTTCGGTACAAGCGATCGCCGAGGTTGAAGGCGTTGAAGGAAATGATGTGCGCGCTGTGCTGACGCGCAATCAGATACGAACCGCCAACATTGAACAGACCGTAGCCGGCCGTCCTTGTCTCAGTCGGGAACAGATTTTCCTGGGCGTTGGCAAACAGCGCTTCCGGCTTAATCGTTAAACCTTTGTAACGAAACTCAACGCCGACGCGTCCGCGGAGCGGCGGGATTCGCGGCAGTGGCGTGTTCGTGTCAGTGAGTTTTGCATTGACGTAGTCAGCGCCAAGATTCACCCAGACATTCTTGTGCAGCTCGGCGTCCAGACGACCCTCGAAGCCGGTGAATCGCGAAACGCCCTGACTGTACACGGCCTCGATCAAGCCGTCCTGAATGTTTCCCGTCGGCGCGAGGAAAACAAAATTGTCGATGTGATAGAAGAAGCCGTTCACTTCGGCGCGGATGCGTTTCGATGAATGGCGCAAACCAAAATCAAGTCCGTTGCCGAGTTCGCGTGTTAGGTCCAGGTTGCCGATCTCAAACGTGGCATTACCCGGATGAGGACCTTCGTTGTAAAGCTCGTCCAACGACGGCGCGCGGTACGAATGCGAATAGTTCACGACGAACGCTCCGTCTTTCCACGTGTTCACGCGCAGACCGACGGCGCCCGAGAACCCTGTAAAGCTGCGATCCGGCAACTGACCGCGAACCGGATCTAATGAGGGCCGGTATCGGTTGTTTTCGACGCGCCCGCCAAGTTGCAGCGCAGCACGCTCAAACCTGATCGTTTCGAGCGCGAAAACGGCAAACGAATTTTGCTTCGTAGGCGGCGCCAGCGCTTCTGCGCCGGCGGATTCATAGTTCCGATGCATGCCCCAGACGCCGAAGCTTCCAGTCAAACGCCCGCGCTTCTGCTGATCGAACGTGCCCCGGAAGATCGTCGACTTGTTTGAAAACGTGGTGTTGACCGCGTCGGTTTCCGCATCAATCTCTGAGTGAGTGTAGTCGGTGTACTGGATGGAAAATTTTGCGTTTTCTATGAACGACTTCAAGTCGCGGAAGCCGCCGTTGAATTGAATGCTGTGACGGCGCGGAGTTAGATAAACCGCTTCAGCGTCTGGATTTGTCGGGTCGAAAGGGATGCCGTAGCGGCGCTTGTCAAAGTGGTAATTGGCGCTGAAGAAACCGCGACCCGGATAAAAACCGATTCCGGTGCTGACATTGCCACCTCTTGCATACGAGTTTGTAATTCTCCCAATTGGCGTCAGATAGTTGTTGGCTTTTTGCGCACCGCCGTTCGCCCAGAACAGTAACTTGTCGGTGCCGGCTTCGATACCCGCGCTGCCTCCGGCCTGCCAACTGTTTGTGCTGCCGAGCGTCGTCAGATACCCGTTAACTCCTTTGTGCGGGGATTCGTGTCCATCGATCGCGTTCACCACGCCCCCAATCGCGTTGCTGCCGTAAAGCAATGTCGCCGGACCTTTCACCACTTCGACGCGATCGACTGAAAGCAGATCGACAGGTTCTGAGTGATCGCCGGATTGAGATCCGAGCGCGCCAACGCGCATACCGTCTTCAAGCACCAAAACGCGATCACCGTCGAAGCCGCGAATGACCGGACGTGACGGCGCCGGCCCGAAGGAACGCTTAGCAACACCAAGCTCGTGATCGAGGGCTTCGCCGAGACTGACTGGATTCTTTTGTGCAAGCTCGACTGAACTAAGCACAGTGACGGACTGAATCGATTGTGAAACGGATTCTTCGGTGCCTGTGGCCGTCACCGTGACCGTCTCGCGGACGCCGCTTAATTGGATCCGAAAGTCTTGCGTGATGCTGCCGGACCCGGGAACGACCACTCTTTGTACGACGTCGTTCGCGCGATCGAGATGGGCCGCGACATCGAAATTTCCCGGAGGTACATTCTGAAACTCATACTTGCCGTCGTCGTCGGTCGCAACGGTTCGCCTTAATTGAAGAATGGTGACTGACGCGCCATGGACTGGCGTGCCCGTATCGCCGAGTGTCACAGTGCCGCTCAGCGTTGTGGAACCGGTTTGTTGTGCGCTGGCGGTCGCTTGCGCGCCGCCAGTGATGATGATCGATATGAGAAATGCGCTATTGCAAAAGATTCTCTTAGCCCTTGTCATGAAATGGTCTCCCTTCGGTGAACGCCAGCAATAATTCGGCCGGGTCTAAGACCCGACTCGCTGGCCATTTACGAAATGCGCAAGGCGAGATGCCAGGCGCAAGCGAACGGCGATGTTGGCTCTAGAGAATTGTTGGAGGCGCGCGACCGTGCTGGACGGTCGTGAATTCAAGCAGGTGCAAGCATTCCGGCGTCGAGGAGTGCGCCGCCTGTTGATGCAGCGAGTTAATGCTTGCCGGCTGACTTAGCAGGGTCGTCGCCAGGTTGTGATGCAGTTGGCAAATCAGGCATTCTGACGACGTGTTCTGTCGTGAAGAAGATCGTGCGGGCTCGTTTTCCTGGACGGATGTGCAGAGAGTCTTGTCAGTCGCGGCAGTTTCGATGCAATTGCGAACTCTTTCCGCGTTCAGGTTCGTGTCGGTCGCAGCATGGCCGTGCGTCACTTCGACGGTACTTCCCCATGCGATCACGGCGAGAAGAACCGCGGCGACGACACGGAACCGGAGTTTGAAACTTTGGCTTCTACTGAACACGGCTGACGAGACTATTTCCTTGAGCCACAGTTTATTGCCGTAATAGTTGTGGGTCAATCAAGGTTGAAGACAATGGCTATGGGTTGGTTGAAGAGGACGATGAAAACAGCGACCGCGGTTTGCGGGGCGCTGCTCTTGTTCGCCACCGGCGTTGCCGCTCAAAAGGAAGAGGTCACGATCGAAATACTTCCCGAGTCAAACGCCGTTCGCGTGGAGATTTCGGGCGTGCCGCAGAAGACCTGGTCGTTTCGGGACGCGTATGCGGGAGCCATCGGGCTCGGAAGAAGAGTTCGGAAATTTCAATCGCTCGACACGCCGGGCGCAAGAAACAGCGTTCGCGAATTGGCGCCGGGGCATTTTGAATTGGGAGCGAGTGCGTCAAGCGTTAGTTATGAAGTTGATTTGTCGCCTCCGTCGCGCGCCGCTGATGCGGCGTTCGTGTCCTGGCTAGCGAAAGAGCGAGGCATTCTGCGGCTGAGCGATCTGCTGCCGCTGCGAAGTGTACAGCCGGGCAGCGTGGCCCGTGATGTCCAGGTAATGATCAATACGCCTCAAGGCTGGGGGGCGTTCTCAGACGAGGAGGTGACCGCCCTTCGCGCGTACCGTTTCACTGATTCTGACTCCGCAATAATCATCGTCGGAAAAAATGTCCGCCGTTCCGTGCGAAATGCGTCTGGGAACCTCTTCAAGCTGTTAGTCGATGGCGCTTGGGCGTTTTCGGACGAAGAGGCGATGGACACGCTTCTGAACGTCGTCCGCCAGCACAGCGAGATCGGAGCTCTGCCGTGTAATCAGGTGACACTGGTGCTATCCACGTTTCCGGGCGGCCCTGGCGCGGCGAATACTTGGAGTGCTGAGACCCGCGGCTGCAACGTCGTGGTGCTAATGGGGCAGACGCCCTCACGCGTAGGGGCGCTGGCGCAACTGGGCAACGCGCTTACGCATGAGGTGTTTCACCTTTGGATTCCGAACGGCGTTGCGCTCGGTGGGGATTACGATTGGTTCTACGAGGGATTCACGATGTATCAGGCGGCGCGCGCCGCCGTCCGCCTCGGACTGGTCACTTGGCCGGAATTTCTGAACGCGATCGCGCGGGCGTATGACGGATCGCCGACAGCTAACGCACCGTCATTATCATTGATGGACGCGTCAAAACAGCGATGGACTATTGGCGCTCCATCCGTTTATTCGAAGGCGATGGTCGTAGCTTTCCTTTACGATTTGAACTTGAGGTCTCAAACAGGAGGGAAGCGTTCGCTCGATGATGTCTACCGGCGGGTCTTTCGGGATCATCCGCGCAAGTCCGCAGTCAAACAGGCAGAGGCCGACGGAAATGCGGCGGCTACGACTGCGCTTCGAAGTGAACTGTCATCCGGGAATTTCGTTGAGCGTTTCATCACGGCGCCGGTGTCGATAGATTTGAAGAACGAACTGGCGCCCTTCGGGCTGCGGGTTGAAAAGCTGGTACGAACTCACATTTCCGTCAGCGATGATGTCTCAAAGCGTCAGCGCGATTTGTTGAAGCAGTTGGGTTACAATGAGCCGCGCGCGCGGAGAAGATAACGCGCTTTTGTGGTTAAGGTTCGTTAAGTGATGTCGATGTTTACAAGTTCCTTTGTTAGATGCGCAGCGCTGCTGGGTGCGACATTCTTGCTGGCGGGATGTAGCACGCTTGCTAGTCGCGGCAATACCGGCGTGGTGGTTTCGCAACGCGCTCAAATTCGCAGCTCGACCGCCGTTGTGGCGGCAGATCTCCTGGAAGTGGGTCGTGGCGACTCGGTTGAAATTCTTGGCTCGACTGAGGTACCCGATCCAACCGACAACTCCAAAATGGAGTTGTGGTATCGCGTGCGCGCTACAGATGAAGATAAGACCGAAGGGTGGGTCGAAGCGCGCAACATCATGCCCGAAGAGGTGCGTGAGAAATCGCGCAAGCTTGCGGAGGAAGACAAAGACATTCAGGCACAGGCGACGGGACAACTTCACGCAAGTTCTAATCTGAGACTGACTCCAGATCGGACGGCGAATGACAACATCATGATGCGGCTCGACAGCGGTTCGAGTTTTGAGATTGTCGGCTGGAAACGCCTACCGCGCGCGAAGGATGTTGAGGGCGAGAGCGACGTTGCTCCAAAGGCTGGGAGCGCCGCAGCTACCACGCGAAGAACTGGCCGCGGTGACGAACGGGCCGAGGAAGAGCAGGAGACGACGGAACTTTGGTACAAGGTGCGTCTGCAACCGGAAATCTCACCGGCGCCCGCCGGCTGGATCTTCGGAAAACAAGTAGAGCTGACGGTTCCAAGCGACATCATCTACTACCGCACGGGAAGGGAATTCGTTGCCTGGCGCCGGCTGGATGAAGAACCAAGCGACGAGACATCTGCGACGACGAAGACCAAGGACGTCGCGAAAGAATCCCGCCCCGGCAGCTGGGTGATTCTCGAACGAAGCAATCCAAAAAATGAGCCGCGCAAGATCGGCGAACCTGACTTCGATCGGATCTACGTGCTCGGTTACGAGAAGCACGATCAGGATCACTACACTGCTTATCGCAGTCCTGATGTCGAAGGTTACTTGCCGGTGCGGGTCGAAGGCCGCGGCGCTAACAAGACTTTCACGGTTCGGATCAAAGATGAATCAGGCCAAGTCAAAGATATGACGTTCAGTCTGTATCGCGACCAACATGGCGTCATGCGCGTTAACCCACCTGAGCAAATGAAAACGGCAAAGAAGAAATAGCCTGAAACAATGGGGCAACCTGAAGGCTATTTGTTCATCTAAACCCGGTCCTGTAAGAGAGCGCGGGGCAACCTCACGGTGAACCGCAACAGAGTTGATGTTGAAAAACTTTGTTCCTGCGCTTGACACACCACTGCGCGTCCGTTATATTACGCGATTGCTTGGGAGGATAATATCCTCATAAAGGCCAACTCAAAGTAGTCCTTAACCCATCCAAGCCCGGATCACAATTCGGTTCGATCTTTGAAAACTAGATAGAGCGTGTCCGTTTCAATTAGACCTTTGAGAGTCGAAACGCGAACGATAAAGTTCGCGCAAAACTCTGAAGAAGAGTCATTATCGAAACTGATATTTAGACCAGTAAGAGATAATGTTCCAGTGAACAAACTAATAACGAGAGTTTGATCCTGGCTCAGAATCAACGCTGGCGGCGTGCCTCAGACATGCAAGTCGAACGCGAAAGTCCCCTTCGGGGGATAAGTAGAGTGGCGCACGGGTGAGTAACACGTAGGTAATCTACCTTCGGGTGGGGAATAACCCAGGGAAACTTGGGCTAACACCGCATAATGCAGCGGCACCACATGGTGACAGTTGTTAAAGCGGGGGATTTTAGGACCTCGCGCCTGAAGAGGAGCCTGCGGCAGATTAGCTAGTTGGTAAGGTAACGGCTTACCAAGGCGACGATCTGTAACCGGCCTGAGAGGGCGGTCGGTCACACTGACACTGACATACGGGTCAGACTCCTACGGGAGGCAGCAGTCGGGAATTTTGGGCAATGGGCGAAAGCCTGACCCAGCAACGCCGCGTGAAGGAT
>JBASRE010000050.1:0-129511 GCA_049273695.1 Pyrinomonadaceae bacterium | reverse complement strand
GGTCAGTTGTCAGTTGGGTAGCGTGCTACTGACAACTGACCACTGACAACTGACTAGTCGGTTACGACGAGTCCGTCATAAGCCCACTCAACATTGTCCGGCAGTAACTTAGAATCACGCGCGTGCTTGATGTCATGAGTGATGTGCGTGAAGAAAGTGCGTTTTGGTTTCAGCTCCTCAACGTATTCCAGCGCACGCTCCAACCAAAGGTGCGTTTGATGCGGGCGAATGCGCAGACAATCCAGAGCTAACACCTCTAATCCTCGCAACCCTTCGAGTGTGTCCGGCGGAATCTCGCTCAAATCAGTTGCATAAGCAAAGTCATTTAGACGATAAGCAATCACCGGTAGTCTGCCGTGGATCACTTCGAGTGGGGTAATCTGTAAATCGGAGCCGAAGCAGAACGGCGCCCCGTTCACGACCGTGTGCGGAACTATCTGCGGCAAGCCACCACCGAAATGCGTGGGTTCAAAGACGTACTGAAATATTCGCCGAATGTCTTTCCAAGCCCGCTCGTTTGCGTACAGACCCAACGCGCCATGCCGAAAGTTCAGCGGCCTTACGTCATCGAGCCCGAAAATGTGATCGGCATGACAATGCGTGACCAGCACCGCGTCGAGATGCTTGATGCCCTGGCGTAGTGCCTGCTGACGAAAGTCAGAGGAAGTGTCGATGATTACCGTTTGTCCGGCGTGCTCGATCAGAACGGAAACGCGCAGACGCTTATCGCGCGGATCGTCGGAAGAGCACGTTTCACAGCTACAGGCAATGGAAGGGACGCCGGTCGAAGTTCCAGTTCCGAGGAAGGTTAGTCGCATAGTCCAAAGTCCAACGTCCAAAGTCCAAAGTCCAGAATCCTAACCAGACGTTGGACATTGGACTTGAGACCTTGGACTTACTTGCCGCCCGTGATATCGCTGGCGCTGAACTTCGCAGGCGGCGGCGTAGGCGCGCCGGAAAATGAAACGTACTGCATCCGCAGGTCCGCGAGCAGGCCTTCGAGCATTTGGTCTTCCTGAGGATCCAGATTGCCGGCAGTTTTCTTCTCGAGCATACCGAGCACGTCGATCCAATGCTTCGCGGTTTTCAAATCAACGCCCGTTTCGCCCGTCACCGGGTGCGGCATCATCCCCAGTGAAGCTGCGGCGTTCGAGGCCAGCGACATGATCAAACTGATGAAACTCGCCGGATCGTCGAGCGGATCGCGACCGGTCGGCCCCGCTGGTTCGCGCGCAGGCCGCTCTTCGGAAGCTGCGCGCGGTGGCGGCGGCTCTGGCGGGGGCGCAGTTTGCGGCTCCGGCGCCGGTCGAATTTCAGGTGCTGGGTCAGCCGCGGCTTTCGCTCTGGCCGCGTCCTGCGCCTCTTTCTCTTCCGCGGAAAGCTCGCGCGGAGTTCCGTCGGGATTGAAAGGCCGGCGGTCAACTACTTTGAATGTGGGTTGTTCTTCTGCCATGACTCTCTAAACAGCGATGTGCTTTCGGTAGCTGCAAGCCGCCGCGCACTCAATAAGTTTTGGGATTAGGACGCGCCGATGTTAGCACTCGCTTTTGTCTGATCGCAAAGTCGACTGCCTCTCATTAACACCTTGCTTCAGCAAGGTGTACCCGGCAGCATCAGTCGTTCTAAAGCCGTTTAAACGGCTTCTCTTTAATATTCAACTCCGCTGACACCTCGCTGAAGCGAGGTGTGAATGAGAAGGTCCCAACTTGAAACTTCAAACTCGAAACCTGAAACTAGCTCGCATGCCGAAGACTTTCGCCGATCTCGTCGACTTGATGGATCGACTCCGCTCTCCAGGCGGCTGTCCGTGGGATCGCGAGCAGACTTACGCGACTTTGGCGCCGATGCTGCTCGAGGAAGCTTACGAAGCCTTCGATGCTTTGGAAGAAGCGCGGCAGGGGAGGCCTGATCCGCTGCGTGAAGAGCTCGGCGATCTGCTTTTCCAAATCACCTTCTTTGCGCGGGTCGCGAAAGAGCGGGGCGAGTTCACCATCGATGACGTGATCGAAGAAGTTCACGCGAAGATGGTGCGGCGGCATCCGCACGTTTTTGGTGAAGTTGAGGCGGGCGATTCCGCCGAAGTGTTGCGCAACTGGGAAGCGATCAAAGCCGAAGAGAAACGCGCCGCCGGCAAAACGTCGGGCGAAGCAGATGGATCAATTCTGGACGGCGTGTCCACGAAAGCGCCGGCGTTGATGGAGGCGCATCAGATTTCCACGAAAGTCGCGCGCGTCGGCTTTGACTGGACAAGCGTTGACGAGATTTTTGAAAAGCTTCAGGAAGAAGTTGAAGAGCTTCGCGTCGCAATTGATGCGCACAAACAATCAGCCGACGAAGCCGATCACGTGCGCGTGCGAGAAGAAATCGGCGACATGCTGTTTGTGGTCACGAATATCGCACGACAGCTAAACGTTGAGCCGGAAGCGGCGTTGAAACTCGCCAATCGAAAGTTCCGGCAGCGCTTCGCGCATATCGAGAAGCGTTTGCGGGAGCAGCAGCGGAAGTTTGAAGATGTTTCGATTCGAGACTTGGAAGAACTTTGGCAGGAAGCAAAGAAATCAGAGCTGGCAGCCACCAACGCCGAAGGCATTCGATAGTTCCAGCCCAGGGCAACGCCCTGGGGAAAGGATCACCATCATGCTTTGTGGCACAGACTTTAGTCTGTGGTTTCCACCTTGAATTCACAGACCGAAGTCTGTGCCACTTTCTTGATATCTATCTTCTAACTCCAGGGTAGAAACCCTGGGCTGGAATTCGCGAATGCCTGCGGCATTTCTTAAGCGTACCGACCACCGCACATTACAGCTTCGAAGGCATGACCGCCGGCAGAATGTGTTGTGGCACGTAGACATTCTGGGAAATAAACATCGACGGGTCGTTGTAGTTGCCGCCGTAAAAGGCAATCACTAAATCGAGATCGGGAATCGCCATCACGATCTGACCGCCATTTCCCGCCGCATAATACGCGCGCACCGTGCGCCCTTTGTGAGGATATTCATTGATCCACCAAAGGTAACCGTATTGTCTTTTGCGGCCTCCAATCTCAGTCACTGAAGTGGCGGTGGCGCGGCGCGACCATTCGGGCGTAAATATCTTTCGCCCGTTCCACGTCCCGCCGTTCAGATGCAATTGCCCGAGTTTCATGAAATCGCGCGGCGGGAATCTGGCCCCGCCGGTTAGACTGAGATCACCGGCCGGCGAAACCATCACGTAATAATTTTTAATGCCGAGTGGTTCTGCTAAAAGTTTGTGAAACAACTCCTGCGGGGATTGCCGCGCTGCGCGAGCCAAAACTCCACCGACCAGGTTCGAGCCGGCACTGCAATAAAAAGCTTTTGTGCCCGGCTCGTGAACCATCTTCAACGCCATCGTCCATTTATAGAAATCGGGCTCTTTGCTCTGGTCCCAGAAATTGTCTTCATAGCCGGGCGATCTCTCCGGCGTGTCCCAGTCGTCGCATTCAAATCCGGACGACATGGTGAGCAGATGTTCGAGCGTCAGCGCTCGCTTTCGCGCTTCAAGTCCGGGCGGAAATGTTCCGCCGTTCATGATTTGATAAACGAAATCGGTGGTCTTGATCGGAATGCCGGAATAGATCGCCGCACCGGTCATGTCTGAACCGACGCTCTTTGAGGCCGAGCGCGTGTCGTGCGGCTTCTCGCGATGTTCGCCGTGAAAGTATTCTTCCAGGACAAGTTTGCCGTGCCGCGCGATCAGGATCCCGTGGTCTTCGCGAGCGTTGGCCGCGTCCATCGGCGTGTCACTTACCATCTGGATAAATTTTTCTATCGCGGCGCGGGAGATTCCCACTTCTTCGAGAGTGCCGGTCGGCCAGCCGTCTTCAAGCACCGGAGGCGACGCGTATCGGTATCTTTCGTTGGGACGCCCGCGCGGATAGAAGTTGCTTGTTGCATCAGACGGCACTCGTCTGAATTCGTAAGTCCCTCCGCGTTCAAAATAGATCGACAGCAATCCGGCGTCAGGGTTGTAAGTGCCCTCAGCGATGACCCTTCCTTTCTCATTGCCCTGGTTCGCGGCAAAGAGTTTTATCGACTTTCCATCACGTTCGATTTGGTCAGCCCGATATCTAAACCAGCCGAGATGACGTTCAGGATTGCGTAGGAATGCGCCCATCGAGCCGTCGGCGCGCTCTTTAATCATCAAATAGAAAGTGAGCGCGTCATCCAGCGGCGCTACATTTCCACGCCACTCACCTCCATGTTTTGTGAGCGTAACGGGCGATGCGAGAGGAGAGATTTCAACGCCTTGCGGTTGAGTCCAATGCCCGACAAGTTTTGTGCGGCGCGGATCGAACTTGCCGCGAAACTTGCCTTGCCCATCCGGCAACTCGAACGAGACGGAATCGCGTTCAATTTTCACCGGTGCGAAACGCCCCGCGATTTCCGCTTCCCAGCGGTCACCCGTCTGCCGAATAAACAAAGTCCCGCGCACCTCGGGACCGAAGCGTTCCTTTGCTTCCCAAAGTCCGGTGAGTTCCTTTGCTGAGTTCGCCTGCGCGTTTGCAGTTTGCGGTGGAGGAGCGACGTAAAGCGAGAGTGCCGCGCACACAATTGCCAGAATCAGGAAAATTCTCATCGTCGGAACTCGCTCGACAGCTGCGGGTTCAGCTTAAACAAACAGGCTGCAACAACACGACCGCAATCCTGTCACCAATCGTTAGATAACAATTGTCCGCGAACGCTTTGCACGAACTGGCGGAGGCGCCGGGACATTGGGCGAGCACGAATCCGGCGCCTCGACATCAGACAGAGGTTTGTCCAGATCGCCGGCGGCGCCTTTGGTGACCGCTCCTCCATGTTCGGTCGATGACGTGACTTGCGCGTTCCCCCAATAAGTAATTACGCCGCCGTTGGAGACGCTGGCGACCATTGTCACTTGCGGGCTAGCGAGAATTCTCCCACCCTGCGCGACTGCAGCAGTGATGTTGTTCGCTGAAATTGTCCGGGCGTCAACTGTGCCACCGTGTCTGACGGCGAGACTCATGGCCGGCTGAAGCGGGAAGTCCCCTCGACTTTCGATCAGGCCGCCGTTGGCAACCGCAATGGCATTGATGAGCGGCGTCACAATCTCAACTTGAATTTCGTATCCCCGTGGACACTTGTCCCGGCATTTGTCGATGACCAGCCGCTCCTGGGTGACCGCTATCCGGGAAACATCTTCACTGCCTTTGAGCATCGTCACTCGCTGTGGAGATCCGTATTGAAGGACGGCTTTGACGCCATTCAACTCTACTGAGGTGAACGGCGCGAGCGGCACTCCTTGGCGTGGTGCCACGCTTACCACCGGCTCCATCTGAGTTTTCGTTGGTTGGACAGCCAAAGACAGCCACGCGAGACCGATAACGCCGGCCCCGAGCAGAACGCCACGAATTTTGTACATGTTGCTTCCTCCCTAACTGCTTACTTGCCGTGCTTTCATTCACACCGGGCTTTAGCCCGGTGTCGGGCACGGCAAGAAGTTGGAAACCGTTTCAACGGTTTGTCCCCGTGACAGATGACATAACTTGCTCATTCTTTAGAGTGTCATGTTAGGACTTCGAAGAGGAAACCGTTAAAACGGTTCTTTGTCTCGTTTCTTCGTTATCACCGGGCTAAAGCCGGTGTGAATGAAACATCAAAGCTTCGGACTTTTGAGCCAAACCGGACGCTATTTCTTCTGCGGCTTCAATTCCCAAAGCACGTTCACGATCACCCAGCGCCCGTTGAACTTCGCCAGATGCATGTAGTCGATCCAGCCCGACATGACTGCTTTGACGCTGGCTGTGTTCTCAAAAACATCCAGGATGATCACGTCCTTTTGTTGATTGTCTTTCGGAGTGTCCTTACCGCCGCCACGCTTGACGCCTTGCACCAGCGCCATCGCGCCCATTTGATCGAGGCGGCTACGGCCCTCCGGACTGTTGCGTACGATCCGTTTTGCGAGTTCCGGGTGGAGCGCGCGTTCCATCCGTTCGGCATTCGCTTCGTACCAGCCCTCAACATAGTCAAGCGCGGTTTGTTTAATTGCCTCTCGCTCTTTGTCGGCTTCCTGGGCATAGGCTCCAACGCAGCAAACCGTCAGAACTAACACTCCGGTGGCGATGATTCGTTTCATATTCGTCCTTCCCTTTGGTTGATTCGCTTTCATTTTTTGTTTGAAAGATAAGAAGCCACGACTTGCCAGCGACCGTTTCGTTTGGTTTCATTAAAAGTATCCTCAGAATCGCCACAGGCTGGACCCACCCGACGGTTTTGGAAACCAGTTTGTGGCTAACGCCGAAGATCCCGAGGTGAAAAGAGGCTGGGTGGTGGTGAAAGATCAGCGAATACTTGTCACGATGCCTCAGTCATCAGCTTCTGTATCCGATCCCGATAGCCGCGGCCGGTTTCCAATCGCGTGCCGTCCTTCAGCAGGATGTCGTACTCTCCGCGAAACAGTGGACGTAATTCTTTGACTCTTTGAATGTTTACGATTCGCGAGCGGTGGATGCGCAGAAAGTGTTCCGGATCCAATTTCTTTTCGAGATTATTCATCGTCTCCCGCAGAAGATGCGATTCACTGCCGGCGTGCAGCCGCACATAATTGTCGGCCGCTTCGATCCAATCAACTTCGGCCACGCTCAGGAAGAAGATTCGGCCGGCGGATTTGATAACCAGGCGATCCACATATTTGTTCCGCGGCTGGAGATCGTCCAGCAAGCCCTGTAATCGTCGGCCCAGGTCGTCGATGTCCTTGCGCTCAATGTGCCGCCGCGCCCGTTGCAGCGCACCCGCAAAGCGGTCGTCGTCAAAAGGCTTAAGCAAATAGTCCAGGGCGTGGACTTCAAAAGCCCGCAGAGCATAACGGTCGTAAGCGGTCACAAAGATCACGGCCGGCATGCGCGCCGGCCCGATTGCATCCACCACACCAAAGCCGTCGAGCTCCGGCATTTGGACATCAAGAAAGACCAGATCCGGCGACTCTGTTTCAATCGTTCTCACGGCTTCGTGGCCATTGCGGCATTCAGAAATAACTTCGAAGTCTTTTTCGCTTTTAAGCTGAGCACGAATTCCCCGTCGCGCCAGCGGCTCGTCGTCAGCAATGATCGTGCGAATCTTGTGCATGCTCTAAGTCTCGTCCGCCGTACTTGAGCCGTTGCGAAATGGAATGAGAATGGTTACTTCGAAGCCGCCGCTGTCAGGACTGTGCATCTCGAAACTGTGATTGGCGCCGTAAAGCTGGTCGAGTCGCGCTTGCGTGTTCGCCAAACCGATTCCCTTGGTCAATCCTGCCGCTCCGGCTGAGCCGAGACCTGCTCCGTTGTCACAGACTTTCAGTCGCACCATGCCGTTTTCGCGCGCCGCGGAGATATCAATTACTCCCGGCTGCGCCCGTGGCGCAATGCCGTGACGAATCGCGTTTTCGACCAGCGGCTGCAAGATCAGATTCGGCACCGTCGCGGTCAGGACTGCAGGATCGATATCCATTCTGACCGTCAATCGATCGTGAAAGCGCGTCTGCTCAATTTGCAGATAGTTATTCAGAAACTCGAGTTCTTCTTTTAACGAGACTTCATGTGTCGCTGCATTATCGAGACTCGCTCGCAGCAGATCGCTGAGTCTTGTCAGCATCCGGCGCGCCGCCGTCACATCCTCGCTCATGAGGACCGATATCGAGTTCAGCGTGTTGAAAAGGAAATGCGGATGGAGCTGCATGCGCAGCGCGTCGAGACGCGCCTGGGTCAGCCTGGCTTCAAGTTGCGAAGCGCGCAACTCACGTTCACGATATTTGCGGTAGTAATCGATCCCATGACTGAGGCCGATCACCATCCAATAAGTGAGCACCTCGGCATGAAAGCTCCCAACGAGTTGCGCGCGGAATGCCTGCCACAACGTCTGCCTTCCGCCAGTAAAAACGAGTGCAGATGTGACCGCGGTATAGATTCCCAGCAGAACAAAAGAGATCACGCCGCTCACGGCGAGATGCATAAGGCTGCTGCCTACCCATCTTTGGCGGTCAATCGGAAAACGGCGAGCTAACCAAAGAATCAGTGGGGTGGCTGCGAACCAGAGACCTGCGCAAATCGACCATATCAGCAGAGCGCGTTTGATGTTCGCGGGAAAGCCCGCATAGGCGCGTCTGACTACGAGTTCGCTGGCGAAGAAAAGAGCGAACACCGCCCAACCAAGACCAATCAGAATCCACTTCGATAAGGTTGAGTTGAGGGCGTGCTCGCGTTGCATGACGCGCTAAGCTTAGCGCCGATCCGATGGCCCGCAAAAACAAATCCTATTTGAAACGCGGAGTTGTGTGGCCAATGGTGAGTAATGAGGGGTGAAGTGCGCAGAATGGCGCAGAAGGGTTTGATTTTCTCTGTGTCTCTGTGTGTCCTCTGTGCCTCTGTGGTGAAAATATCTAAGCAAGAAACTCACCACGGAGACACAGAGCATTTCAAAGAGACGCAGAGCGAGGGTGAGTACGACACTACTCGCCTTTTTCAAAGGTGCTTAAACCAAAAGTCGGAGCGTGGGAACTTGAATTCGGCCGTGATCGTCAGCGGCTCACAATCCGCTCGAACTCTTCCGGTGGTGGCTCAAAGAAGTTCATCGCGCTCGAGTTTTCCATCGTCGTTTGGTCGGTGGAGAAAATTCCCGACACGCGCATCTTGAACTCGTCCGGATTGGTCGCGTTATGAATCGCTTCTTCGTAAGTGATCTGGCGCGACTGAAGCAGATGGAACAGAGACTGATCGAATGTCTGCATGTTGTACTGCGATGCGCCATTCGCGATCGCTTCGCGAATCAAGGAAGTCTTGTCTTCGTTGACGATGTGATCGCGAATCAGCGCCGTCGAAACCATCACTTCGACTGCCGGCACGCGTCCTGAACCTTTGGCGGAGCGCACCAGCCGCATCGAAATCACCGCTTTCAGAATTCCCGCCAACTGAATGCGCACAGACTTCTGCTGGTGCGAAGGGAACGATGAGACGATGCGCATGATCGTTTCGGTCGCGTCGAGTGTGTGCAACGTCGATAACACGAGATGTCCGGTCTCAGCCGCGGTCAGCGCAGTGCTGATCGTTTCCAGGTCGCGCATCTCACCGACCAGAATCACGTCCGGGTCCTGGCGAAGCGCGCCGCGCAAAGCTTCAGCGAACGACCGCGTATCAACGTCCACTTCGCGCTGAGTGACAAAGGCCACTTTGTCGCGATGGAGAAACTCAATCGGATCTTCAATCGTTACGATATGACCAGACCGCGTCGTGTTGATGCGATCGATCATCGCCGCCAGCGTCGTCGATTTGCCTGACCCGGTCGCGCCAGTGACGAGAATCAAGCCGCGTCGCTCTTCGGCGATTCGATCAATCACGGCGGGCAGGCCGAGCGCCGCTGAGCTCTTGCTCTGATCGGGAATCACGCGCAGAACGATACTCACTGTGCCGCGCTGCTGAAAAATGTTCGCGCGAAAACGCCCCAGACCTTTGACGCTGTAAGCGATATCGACTTCGGAAACTTCCTTCAGCTTCTGTTTCTGGCGGTTCGACATCATCGAGAACGCCATGTCGAGCGTGTCTTCGGGGCAAAGCTTCGGCGCTTCGGCAACGGGATAGAGTTCACCGCCGATGCGCATGATGGGGAACGAGCCTGCTTTCAAGTGCAGGTCAGAAGCGAAGTGCGCGGTAGCGGTGACGAGCAGGTCGTCGATTTTGACAGACATATATCGGGCTTAATCCTTGCCGTGGGTTTCAGTTAACGTCGGAGAGGTAATGGGCAAGAACTGGACTGAATTGGTCAGGCGAAAACGCCTTGGAGCGGGACCTGAATCATCTTAGCGGTTCGCTCCGAAGCGGGTCAATGAAATTTTAGTCCGGAGTCTTGAGTCTTGAGTCTGGAGCCTGAAGTGCTCAGACTTTCAGGGATCCGGTTTGAAATTACTTTATGACTGCAGACTTCAGACTCCAGACTTCGGACCCCAGTTCCGTGTTATATTCGCGGCCTCGCAAACATGATTGAGCCAGAAACAGCTCACACTGATCGCGTGCAGTGGGCGAAGGTAATCGACCATACTCGCTGCATTGGATGTCACGCGTGCACGACCGCCTGTAAGTCCGAGAACGTCGTTCCGGTCGGCGTCACCCGAACTTACGTCAAGCACGTTGACGTCGGCGTCTGGCCGCAAGTGCGCCGCGCGCACCAGGTGACACGCTGCAACCAGTGCGCGCACGCGCCGTGTGTGACTGCTTGCCCGACTGCCGCAATGTTCAAACGCGCGGACGGCATCGTCGATTTCGACAAGTCGATTTGCATCGGCTGCAAAGCCTGCATGGCTGCCTGCCCGTACGATGCAATCTTTATCAACCCGGAAGATCACTCAGCCGAGAAATGTAACTTCTGCGCGCATCGCATCGATGTGGGACTTGAGCCGGCCTGCGTGGTCGTGTGTCCGACGCAAGCGATTCTGATCGGAGACATGAACGATCAGACTTCTTACGTTGCGCAGATTGTGAATCGCGAAGCGGTGAACGTGCGCCGGCCTGAGAAAGAAACGTTGCCGAAGCTTTTCTATAAAGGCGCGCACCAGGCGACACTCGATCCTTTGGCGGCGCGACGTCCCGAAGCTGGCCTCTTTATGTGGAGTGAACAGCAGCAGTCCGCAGAGCACGTTGTCTCAGGCAATCCAACTTATAACAACACTTCGGCGGCGGCGTTGTTGAGTTACGACGTGGCGCATTCAATCCCGTGGGATTGGCGCGTGAGCCTGTACACGTGGACCAAGGGAATTGCGAGTGGAGTCTATTTGGTGGCGGCGGTGCTGGTGCTCTTTGGATTCCTGGGACGCGACAATGTGCACTGGCTATGGACCGCTCCGATTCTATCGGGAGTGTTTCTCGGCATTACCGGCCTGCTGCTCCTGTGGGACCTGGAGCACCCGGCGCGGTTCTACATGATTTTCACGCGTCCGCAATGGCGAAGTTGGCTGGTGAAGGGCGCGTTCATCATTGCTGCTTATTCACTCGTCCTGGCAATTCATTTTCTGGGCAGCCTGTTCGGTTCTGTCGCGCTCCAATATTGGTTGATGATCGCGGGAATTCCCTTGTCGATCATGACTGCTATCTACACGGCGTATCTGTTCGCGCAAGCGAAAGCTCGTGACCTTTGGCAAAACCCTCTGCTGCCGCCGCACTTGTTGATTCAGGCATTATTGCTGGGCGCTATCGCGCTAATCATGGCCGGCTTTTTCGGCATGAGTATTCGGCCGACGGAAACGCTTCAGCCGCTATTCTGGATATACGGAGGCGGCGTGCTGCTGCACGTTCTATGCGTAATTGGTGAGATTACTCTGACGCATCCGACTGCGCATGCGCGGCTCGCGACTCATGAGTTGGTTCGCGGGCGGTATCGCAAATCGTTTTGGTTGGGGTTGGGCCTCGTTCTGTTCACCTTGCCGGCTTTTGCATCGGCTGTGCTTGTCGACATGGGACGATTTGGCCCCGGAGACCTCGGTTTCCTGGCGGCCTTGGTTTCCATTCCGGGCGTGGCCATAGGCCTGCTCTTTCATGAGCACGCGTACGTGCAGGCGGGACAGTCAGTGCCGCTGGCGTGATATGGAGTGCGCCGGCTTGACGGCGCTTTCCGTTAATTTGTCGAACGTTTAGGAGGCGGGCTACCGCCCGCCATCGGAGGGCAGCAGGCCTCCGTTAAACGCCTTGCGGATATAAGAGTATCCAAAGCGGCGCCAGGTCGCCGCACTCCAAATGGTCGATCGTACTGAATGGATTAAGCGTCAATTTAAGTTCGAGCTGCCGCTCGGCATGTACGGAAACGTCGTTGAGCGTGTGCGCGGCACGCCCGCACGACTGGAAGATCTGACGAGTGGATTGTCACAAGAAGTCTTAACGCGCCGTGACGGTGACAAGTGGTCGATTCAGGAGCAGGCGGGGCATCTGCTCGATATAGGCGAACTCGAAATGAAGCGGCTCGACGAGTTCGAAGCCGGACGCGACGCGCTCTCCGCCGCCGACATGACTAATCAATTGACGCACGAAGCGGATCACAATGCGAATTCGATCGAAAACATTCTCAGTGCATTCCGCAACGAAAGAATGACTTTCGTCGCGCGTCTCGATTCGTACGATGAAGAGTTCGTCTCACGCACAGCTTTGCATCCACGACTGAAGACGCCGATTCGCGTGATCGATCTCGCGTTCTTCATCGCTGAACACGACGATCATCATCTGGCGCGGATTTCGGAATTGAAGAGATTGTTTGACCTTGCTGACTAAGCCTAGAATAGACAAGCTACTTTGGGAATGAGGAGTATTGGCAATGGCTGCTAATTTCGATGACATTATCAAGGATGCGCTTTCACTTCCACCCGGCGCGAGAGCGATGTTGGCTGATCACCTTCTCGAAAGCCTGGATTGGGACGAGCAAAAAGAAATTGACGAAGCCTGGGCTGCGGAAGCCGAAAGACGGATGCAAGAAATCCGCGACGGCAAAGTGCAAACTATCGACGGCGAAGAGGTGATGCGAGAGCTACGCACGCGCCGAAATCGATGAAGCACCGCTATCATCCTGATGCGCGGAAGGAACTAGACGATGCAACGGACCACTATGACCGGATCGATCCACAGTTAGGTGACGATTTTCTTGAAGAGATTGAAGACTGCATTTCACGAATCGTGAGATTTCCGCGCGCTTGGACGAGACTGCGCGGCGACGTTAGGCGATGCCGGACGCATCGCTTTCCTTACAGCCTGATTTACCAATTAGAAGGTGAACGCGTTTACATCCTAGCCGTGATGCATTCAAGCCGGAAGCCGAATTATTGGGTAGAGAGGCTGTGACCAATCTCGTGAAAAAGATTCCGTGGTCACATGCGCTTTTCAACGCCGCTCTTGGCGGCTTCGGGGCATGGTGTCTGACGATCTTACTTAGCGTAACAATAAATGCTCTTGCGCCGGCCCACTTCCCTCTGTGGTCAACCACTATCTTGGCTCTTCTTTTCGTTACGTACTGGTATGTGAGTTGGTTTGGTGAAGATCGCGTCGAGAACATTCTGAAAAGAGCGCACAAAATTGCGGCTTTTGCGGAGGATCCCAAGTTTGAAGTGGGCGATCCTCGACGAAATTTAACTCGACAATTTTATTCTCTCCGAGATGCTAAGGGATGGCTTAATGAACAGCAGGAGAGAGGGGCCACTAATTTCTCACTCGCTGATGTACGAACCCAGAATGAATCGAACACAATAATCGTCCCAAGGGCTCCCTACCGTGCTACACGACTGTGGTTAACGTTTGCCTATGTCGGCCTCGTTGTAATACTCGCGATAGTAGTTCAGTTCTTCATAGAAACTGCGTTCCCTGATCGGAAATTGCAGGCT
The DNA here is from genome assembly GCA_049273695.1 of Pyrinomonadaceae bacterium. GTDB lineage: Bacteria > Acidobacteriota > Blastocatellia > Pyrinomonadales > Pyrinomonadaceae > UBA11740. The sequence continues at coordinate 116,149 of JBASRE010000050.1, read as the reverse complement.
TCAGACGCGCAACGGGAAGTCTATCGCCGGTTTCCTTTATGGGCGTCCATGATCTTAACGTGGGTGTTGTTGGCTCACGCTGAGTTCCGAAAAGGTATTTGATCAAGGATGCGTGCCGAGACGTCATGAAAGAGGAGCTCAAAAACAAGAACCACGCTTACCCAGGCCCTTCACGAATTCATCTTTCGGCGTTTCCGCCCAAGGAGCGCTGGGATGATTGGACTGAACTTGATTCGCAGGCCTGGCCGCGGCGGAAAGAGCGGCATTATCAACTTGTGCCGACGACTTGTTTCAACTGCGAGTCGGCGTGCGGGCTGCTCGCCTACATCGACAAAGACACAAACCAGATTCAGAAGTTTGAAGGCAATCCCGAGAACCCCGGCAGCCGCGGCCGGAATTGCGCCAAGGGCCCGGCGACGCTCAATCAAGTTAACGACCCGGATCGAATTCTCTATCCGCTGAAGCGGAGCGGTAAACGCGGCGAAGGAAAATGGGAGCGCGTCGGTTGGGACGAAGTGCTCGACGATCTGGCCTCGCGAATTCGGAAAGCGATTGTCGAGAACCGCCGGCAGGAAATCATGTATCACGTCGGCCGGCCCGGCGAAGATGGATTCACCGAACGCATTCTTGCGGCCTGGGGCGTTGACGGTCACAACTCGCACACGAACATCTGCTCTTCGGGAGCGCGCGAAGGCTATCAGTTATGGATGGGGCTCGATCGGCCGAGCCCGGATCACTCAAATGCGAAAGTCATTCTGCTAATCAGCGCCCATCTCGAGTCCGGCCATTACTTCAATCCGCACGCGCAACGCGTCATCGACGGCAAGGCTAACGGCGCGAAGCTGATCGTGATGGACACGCGACTGTCGAACACAGCCACGCACGCGGATCACTACATCGCTCCTTATCCCGGATCGGAGGCGGCGATTCTGTTAGCGATTGCGAACTACCTGATTCAGAACAATCTCTACAATCGCGAATTTGTGCGGCGTTGGTGGAACTGGGCGGAATACTTAGGACATAAGGCAGAAAGCAGAAGGCAAAAGGCAGAGGGTACTTCATCGCCGCAGAGCGGCGAGATGTTTATAGACCACCGTGCAACAGATGATCGCTCTCAACAAAATTCGTCGCATTTTGTTGAGAGCATAGGTTCAAATAGGCAAGGGGACTCTATAAACATGTCGCGCCTACGGCGCGAAAACCCGGCAGCCTCATTCCAAGCCTTCGAGCAAGAGTTGAAACAACTCTACGCCGAATACACTTTCGAATTCGCCGAACAGGAGTCAGGCGTTGCGGCAAAAACGCTTGAAGAGATCGCAAAGCTGGTCGCAACTGCCGGTACCCGCTTCTCAAGTCACAATTGGCGCAGCGCGACTTCGGGAATTAGTCACGGCTGGTCTGTCGCGCGCTGCCTGTTCATGTTGAATGCGCTGCTCGGCGCCGTCGCCACGGAAGGCGGTGTGTTTCCCAACGCGTGGAACAAGTTTGTGCCCAAGCCGATTTACACTCCGCCGCACCCGAAGATGTGGGGCGAGATGAATTGGCCGCAGGAGTTTCCCCTGTCGATGCACGAGATGTCTTTCCTGCTGCCGCATCTCTTGCAGGACGGCCGCGGCAAACTCGATACCTACTTCACGCGCGTCTACAACCCGGTGTGGACGAACCCCGATGGCTTCGCATGGATTGAGGCGCTTACCGACGAGAGTCTAATTGGCTGTCACGTTGCGCTGACGCCGGTGTGGAACGAGACGTCGTATTTCGCGGATTACATTTTGCCGATGGGGCTCGGGCCTGAGCGCCACGACCTTCATTCATACGAAACGCACGACGCGCAGTGGCTCGGCTTTCGCCAACCCGTGATGCGCGCGGCGCGCCAGCGAAATGGAGATGAGGTCACGGATACGCGCGAAGTGAATCCCGGTGAAGTCTGGGAAGAAAACGAATTTTGGATGGAGCTCACTTGGCGCATCGACCGCGACGGAAGCCTGGGCATTCGACAGTTCGTGGAATCGAAGAAAAAGCCGGGCACGCGTCTCGGTGTTGACGAGTACTACGGCTGGATCTTTGAAAACTCAGTTCCGGGATTGCCTGAAAAGGCAGCCGCCGAGAAGTTATCGCCGCTCGAGTTCATGCGGCGCTACGGTTCGTTTGAAATCTCGAAGAAAGTCGGTCCGCTTTACGAGCAAACCGTGCCGCGGGAAGAGCTCGACGATGTACGGGAAGACGAACTCGGCCGCGTATTCACGCGCGCGCCGAAGCCGGCTTCGCCTAATGTGGTGCCGGTTCCCAGTCCAGATGGCGATGCCGATGGCCGCCGCCTTGTGGGCGTCAGCATCGACGGTGAAATCAGACGCGGCTTCCCGACCCAGAGCGGCAAGCTCGAATTTTTCTCGCGGACGATCGCTGATTGGGGCTGGCCTGAGTGCGCAATCCCCACATATATCGCGAGTCACGTTCATCCTGAGAATCTCGAAGCTGATCAGACAATTCTAATCTCCACCTTCCGTTTGCCGATTCAGATTCACACGCGCAGCGCGAACGCGAAGTGGCTGAATGAAATCGCGCACACAAATCCGCTTTGGCTGCACACGGGTCACGCGGCGAAGTTAGGCGTGCGTACCGGCGACTTGGTGCGCGTGGAAACCGAGATTGGATATTTCGTCGTCCGTGCGTGGGTGACTGAAGGCATCAAGCCGGGCATCGTCGCGTGCAGCCATCACATGGGACGCTGGAAAGTTCACGAGAATGGCCAACGCCAGTTAATGGCGACGGTGAAACTCGATCGCGATGGAACCAGGTGGGGATTGAAGCGCGAGCGTGGCGCGGGGCCGTATGAATCCAGCGACGCTGACAGTTTGCGCATCTGGTGGAACGATGTCGGCGTGCATCAGAACCTGACTTTCCCCGTTCATCCCGATCCGATTTCCGGAATGCACTGCTGGCATCAGGCCGTGCGCGTGCGCAAAGCTGCGCCCGAAGACAGCTACGGCGACATTCACGTTGATACCGCGAAGTCGCGCGAAGTCTACAAAAAATGGCTGGCCCAGACGCGACCTGCGGCAGAGTACTCTCCCAATGGCGAGCGCCGGCCTTACTGGATGCTGCGGCCTTTGAAACCGGCGCGCGAGTTCTATAAGTTGCCTGCTGAACAGAGCTAGTCAACAAAGCAATGGCGATAGACGAAGCTTATCGAGAAGCCGAAAAGAAAATAGAAGACGCTAAGCGACGCGGGGCGAAGGTACTCAAACTTAGCCCATTGAGTAAGAACGCACCGAAACTCACGGAGCTTCCAGAGTCGGTGGCACAACTTACGCAGTTACAGTCGCTGGACCTCTCCTACAATCAATTGAGGACGCTGCCAGAGTGGCTATGTCAACTTACGCAGCTAAGAAAGCTCGACGTTTCCAACAACCAATTGACGACGCTTGCAGAACCGCTGAGTCAACTTACGCTGTTAAGAGAACTCAACGTCTCCCGCAACCAGTTGCCCGTGCTGCCCGAGTGGCTTAGTGAGCTCACTCAATTGGAAGTACTAGGTGTTTCAGGTTTGGGGCTCTCGGAACTTAACGAGTCGATTGGATCGCTCCAAGGATTGACAACATTGTGGCTACAGGCAAACCAAATTCAGGCACTGCCGCGCGCCTTTGTCAACCTTTCAAACCTTCAACTCTTGAACTTGGGGGACGGCACAGGCGGAAATCCTTTGCTGGAATTTCCCGAAGCAATTCGATACCTCAAGAATCTCAAGGGGTTGTGGATGGGTTCCTGCGGCTTGCAGACACTTCCGGATTGGTTGGATGAGCTTCACAATCTTCGTACCATCCACGTCTACAACAATCATCTCACTGATGTGCCGTTATCGCTCGGCCGATTGAGCCGTTTGGAGCGACTAAATCTTAAGAATAATCCGCTGAATCCCGAATTAGCAGGCGCCCACAACGAAGGTTACGCCGCTGTCATACGCTACTTGCGCGCAAAAGCGGAAGCGCAGGTGGTACTGAACGAGGCGAAATTGATCCTGATCGGCGAAGGCGAGGTGGGGAAAAGTTGTCTACTCGGCGCGTTGCGTGGCGATGATTGGATCGACGGCCGTGACACCACTCACGGAATTGAGATCAAGCCTGTGAAGGTGACGGACCCTGACAGAGGAACGGAGATTACGCTGAACGGTTGGGATTTTGGCGGGCAGCGGGTCTACCGACCGACACACCAGTTGTTCTTCAGTTCACCGGCAGTCTATCTGGTGGTGTGGAAACCGCGCGAAGGTCCGCAACAGGGTTTTGTGAAAGACTGGATCAAGCTGGTGAAGCATCGCGAACCGGACGCCAAGATTCTCGTCGTCGCCACGCACGGCGGACCGAAGGAACGACAGCCGGACATCGACAGGCAGGAAATCTGGGATCTCTTCGACAAAGAAACGGTCATAGATTTCTTGCACGTCGATAGCCAGCCGCCGGACCTTGATGAGAAGACCGGTCGGCGCATCGGCGAGTGCACCGGAATCAAGGAATTGAGAGATGCGATCACGCGGGTCGCGGCGTCACTTCCTGAGATGGGCCGGACTTTTCCCAAGCACTGGCAGGAAGCACGTGAAGCGTTGCGGAGGAGCACTGAAGCCTACCTACCACTCGATCGAGTCTTTGCCATCTGCAAAGAACACGAGGTCGAGGAAGACGATGCCCGACTGTTGCTCCGCATTTGTCACCACGTTGGTGATTTGATCCATTACGAACACGATCCGGCGCTTCGCGACATCGTCGTGCTCAAGCCAGACTTGTTGGCAACCGCCATCAGCTTTGTGCTCGATGACAAAGAAACGCGCGATGTGGGACATGGACTGGTAAAACTCGACCGGTTGGAAACGCTGTGGAATGATCCTGAAAGGCCGGAGGAGAACCGCTATCCCACAGTTCTACACGCGCTCTTTCTGCGGCTGATGGAACGTTTCGATTTGTCCTATCGGATCGCCGAGCGTGACGGCGCGAATGGAACGAGCCTGATCGCGCAGTTGGTCCCCGATGTTCGTCCCGAAGATGCTCTTGCGGGTGTATGGACGCAGATCCCTTCAGCCGGTGATGAGCAGCAGGTTCAAATCTGCCGGATCGTGGAAACTGCGAACAATCAATCGGCGACCGCTGAAGGACTTTTCTTCCAACTGATCGTGCGCCTGCACAGATATTCGCTGGGCCGCGCGGATTTTGGAAAGAGCGTGCACTGGCAACGCGGGCTTGTCCTGGAAGATGACACCGGGGCGCGCGCGTTTCTCGAGCATGTGGGAAATGACGTCCGGATCACCGTCCGCTCGCCTTATCCGCCTAGTTTCCTCGGCGCGCTTACCTACGAAGCGAAATGGCTGGTTGAGAGTTTTTGGAAAGGAATGCGCTGCGAGGTGACGGTGCCGTGCCTAGTCCCAATGGCGAACGGTGAGCCGTGCAAGGGCTTGTTTGAAGTCGGAAAGTTGCTCGAAAACAAAAAACGCGGACGCCCCGAACAACCGTGCGCGATTTGCAATGAATGGCAGAGCGTCGAACAACTGCTTGGCAATGCACCCGCGGCTCATCCGGATCCAATGCTGGAGTTAATGGCGAATTTCGCCGGCGTGAAGCTGACGTTGGAAGCAGTACGCGCTCAGATCGGCGGCCAACACACTGAAGTCATCGGGCGTTTCGATCAGGTTGACGCAGCGAGTAGAGAGGCGGCAAGCAAGGTTGAAGCGGCTTACTCGGGCCTTATGCGCACGCTGCTCGACGAAGCTAAAGAAGGCCCGAGACTGTTTAGCTTCGAGCCGGTAGAACCCGGCTTCTTCGACCGTCCGAAATGGGTCAGCGCCAAGTTCAACCTCACTTTGTGGTGCGAACATTCACGAGTGCCTGTGTGGCAACTCTCAGACGATCCGAAGAAGGGAGTTTATACGATCGATCTTCCTCGTGAGTGGCTGGTGAAGGCTGCGCCGTTTCTCAAAGTTCTAACGAGCACGCTGGGTCTGATGCTGCCAGTGGTGGCCGCTAGCGCGAAAGTGGGGCTACCTGAAGTCGACTATAAGGGAATCGAGGCGGAATTGGCGCTTGGAAAGGCAAGCGCGGAATCGTTATTAAAGGGTAGCGAAAAAATGCGTGAGTGGCTGGGCAAGAATGACAACCTTGAGCTCAGCTCCGGTGCGACGATTCGCGCGGAAGGCGCGGTGTTGCGACAACTGCACTCGTGGTTGAAAGAGAAGGACCCGTCTTTCGGTGGGCTGGTGCGCGTCCAGAACAAGCGGCAAGAGTTCCTTTGGGTCCATCCGAAGTTCGAAACCGAATACTAAGCCAGAGCGCCGGCCTTACTGGATGCTGCGGCCTTTGAAACCGGCGCGTGAATTCTATAAGTTGCCACAGAACGGCTCAAAGAAAACATGACAACTGCGTTTCAGCCTCTAAGAAAGGGTTCTGCCTTTAAGAAAAGAATGACGCACAATGCGGGCAGGATGCCCGCGCTCCTAGGATGATGCTGGCAGATGACCGCGCGCCCCGGGAGGAAGTATTCCCACGCAATTTCCTATGAAAAAGCTTCTTTCAGTTTGCCTGGTGTTGGCCCTGTTCAGCGTCGGGTTCTTCACTCGAACTATTCAAGGCCAGGCGACGTCGAATAGTTCTAAGCCGCAGATCGATCAGTCGACGGCAACCCAACTCTGGCGACAGGTTGAAATCATTCGCACCGCGCACGGCGTTCCGCACATCCGGGCTCAGAGTCTGCGCGCGGCTGGTTACGCGCTCGCGTGGCTCCAATCTGAAGATTACGGGCCGCGAACCGCCTTGAATGTTTTGGAAGCGCGTGGCCAGTTGGCGCTGGTCAACGGTTACGCAGGCATCGAATCTGATTTTCTGGCGCTGCCTCTGCGCAATCGAGTGATTCAGACTTATCACCTGCTCGATCAGGAAACCCGCGATGTCTACGAAGGTTTTGCGGCCGGGTTGAACCGGTATATCGAGTTGCATCCCGCCGAGTTTCCATCGCGGATGCCAAGGGACCTCAGTGGTTACGACGTGGCGGCTATCGACGCCGCCGGACCGTCGCTCAGAAAGACAAGAGCTTTTCTCGCGAAGATTAATCCGGCACCCACGCCGTCGCCGTCGCCAACACCCACGCCTGAGACGCCCCGCCCTCCTCCTAATGAGAGTGCGCAGAAGAATCCCGACGAAGGATCCAACACATGGGCATTCGCGCCCAGCCGGACGAAATCCGGCAAAGCGATCTTGTTGCGGAATCCCCATCTGGTGTGGACCGCGGGCTACTACGAAGCACATCTGACCGTGCCGGGCGTCGTCGATTTCTATGGTGACTTTCGCATTGGTGGTCCATTTATTGTAGTCGGCGGCTTCAATCGCCACCTTGGCTGGTCAACCACCAACAATACGCAGGACCTGGCTGAGGTTTACGCGCTGGATGTTGACCCGAAGAGCGCGGACTCGTACCTATTCGACGGCGCTTCGCTTCCGCTCACTCGCGAGCTGAGGACGGTCACGTTTCGAAATGGCGAAGGTCTTTCGACTGAGACGCGCGAGTTCTGGTCAACGCCGCTCGGGCCCGTGATCTTTCGCGCTAATGGGAAGATCTACGTCGTTAAGACTGGCGGAGACGGGGAGTTTCGCGCGGGTGAACAGTTCCTGCGAATGATGCGCGCGACTTCTCTGGACGAATGGAAGGCAGCCATGAAGCTGCGCGCGCGTGTGACTTCGAATTTTACTTACGCCGATCGCGCGGGAAATATCTACTTCATTTGGAACGTTGCCTTGCCGCACTTACCGCATCCGACCGGCGGCGATGCCGTGGCTACGCCGGCGCGCAACATGCGCGACGTCTGGACGCGTTACGTTCCGTTTGAGTCGTTGCCGCAAGTCCTCAACCCACGTGGCGGTTATATTCACAACGAAAACGATTCGCCACACTTCACGAACGTCAAAAGCCCGGTCGATACCAGCAACGCCTTTCCGAATTTTGAAAAGCCGGATCTGTCTTTGCGCGGTCAACTGGCTATCCAGCTAATCGGCGGTGACCAAAAGTTGAGTCTCGAGGACGTGGTGCGGCTCAAGCATAGTTATCGGATGTTACTGGCCGATCGAGTGAAAGCGGATCTGATTGCGGCTGTTAAGTCGAAAGAACCGACCGGTGACGTCGCGACGGCGATCGCGTTGCTCGAACGCTGGGACAATACCGCGGCGCCTGAGAGCAAAGGTGCGACACTCTTCGAGGTGTGGTGGGCCGAGTATTCAGGTTTGCGCCCGCCGAACCGCACGCCTCTGCCTGATGAAAAGCGCTTCGCGAAAGTTTGGACTGACGCCGATCCATTCAACACGCCGCGCGGGCTGGCGGACCCGGTCCGCGCAATTGAGTCCTTCAACTGGGCCGTGGCGGAAACCGCGCGCCGGTATGGAAGTTTCGACGTTGCCTGGGGAGACGTCCATCGCGTGCGGCGCGGCATTGTTGACGTTCCGGTCGGAGGTTGCGCCGGTTCGTTAGGATGTTTCCGGACGCTGTCGTTTGCGAGAGATACTGACGGAAAACTCGCCGCGACGGGTGGGGACGGGTGGGTGCTCGCCGTGGAGTTCGGTGAGGTGCCCCGCGCTTTTTCCGTACTGGCATACGGGCAGAGCGCGCGTCGAGAGTCACCCTGGTTTGCGGATCAGGCCGAGATGTTCGCGAAGGGCCAACTGAAGAAGGTTGCATTCACGGCGGCCGAGGTCGATGCCCAGGCAGTGTTCAGATACCGGCCGGGCGAGAAATAAAGACTCAACTTGCCGCTTGGGTTTTTAAGTGAGCATTAAACTGGAACCGCAAGACCCGGCCATAACACTGGTCTCTGCGCACCGGGCGAACGAGGCAACCCACATTCGCATCCTCGCCCCTAAACACTACCTTTAGGAACCAGTGGCACCGATCCGGTGTCATAACATCACAAAGGAGCTAACTATGCGCCGACGCAGCCTTGTTCTTTCCCTACCGGCGTTGCTGTCAATTGCGTTAACGATTGCCGGTCAGACGGGCCTTCGCTCACTCGAGCCGGACGTGCCGGTCAAGAAGACTCTATCGGCAACGCAGACGCACAGCTACACAGTCACCGTCGCGAAGGACCAGTTTGTTCAACTTACCGTTGAGCAACTCCACATTGACGTCGTAGTGCGAGTGTTTCTGCCGGACGGAACGCTGCTACGCGAGTTTGACAGTCCAACCGGGACCGAGGGCGTTGAGTTCGTTCAATTCGTCGGCGACTCGTCCGGTAACTATCGAGTCGACATCCTTCAACTCGCCGGTGGAGATGCCACTGGGCAATACGAAATTAAGATCGAGGAGCTGCGCAAAGCGACTGAGCAGGAATTGCAAAGCAGGAAGAACGAGCGGATGCGGAAAGCAAAGGGCGTCGCGCTGCTTACCGAGACGATGCCGTTCGTTGATCAGATGCGATTACCCGAGACGCGCGTCGGGATGAGGATCAAAGCCGCACAGTTATTGTGGAAGTCGGATCAGAAGCGCGCTGCAAAACTGTTCGGCCAGGCGGCAGACGATGTCAGGGAACTAATCGCGCGAATGACCACGCGTGAAGAGCCCGCTTACGAAAGTTATCAAATGGCCATGCAGCTCCGGCAACAACTGATACGCGCTTTAGCGCCACACGATCCGGAAGCCGCACTCAAGTTTCTCCAGTCCACGCGGATTCCGCCTGAACTGGCGGTGGCGCAGGGTCAGGCGGATCCGGAACTTCCGCTCGAGTTCCAACTGGTCAATCAAGTTGCGGCGGCAGATCCAAAGCGAGCGTTTGATTTAGCCCAGGATCTGCTTAAGCGGAGTTCTTCAGCGATGTTGATTGAAACGCTGACGCAGTTGGCATCGAAGGATCGCGAATTAGCGGGACGGCTCGCGCACGACATGGCCGCGAAGGTGCAGCGTGAGGATCTGGTGAAGACGCGCGACGCTGCCTACCTGGCGGCGAGTCTCATGAACGTGGTCCGTTCAAATCAGAGAGTAACGAACAACAATGGGGACGGTGCAAACGGCCGACTACTTTCAGATGAGGACTATCGAGATCTGTTTCTCAAGCTGGTTTCAGAGGTCATGTCGTATTCACCACCCACCCCCATAAGCTATACGCAGGAATATGACGCGGCGCGCAGTTTGGCTGTGGTGATCAGGCAAATGCCCAATGAGTTGAAAACATACGCCGCGGATCGCGCCGCATCAGTGGACAAAAAGGTCCTCGAGCTGATTGGTCATACCGAACAGCCATTGGCGGATTGGCAGCGATACCAAGCGAACATTAACTCCGCGCCGGTAGAGACTGCTCTGGAGTCCGTTACTGAGGCGCCCGTGCAAATGCGCGATTACCTCTACCAGCAAGTCGCGAGCAGGGTCGCAACCTCCGGGGATATGGCGCGCGCGCGACAGATTCTTTCAGAACACGTCACTAATCCAGCGCAGCGGCAGACAGCTCTGCACAATCTTCAGCAACAGGAAGTGAATTCAGCAGCAAACAAAGGACGATACGAAGAGGCTTTAAGACTCTTAGGCAAATTTCGTTCGGGCACGGAACGCGATGCCCTGGTGACGCAGATCCTCGACCAGCTTAGCCCGCGCGTCAAGAAGGAGTTGGCGCTGCAGTATCTCGCGCAGGGCAAAAGCATGATCACTTCTTCGCCGCAAGCCGAGAATCAGGAACAGATGAACAGTTTGTTGGTCCTCGCCCGCGTCTTTGCCCGGTACGATGTTAACCAGGCCTTCGAAATCGTCGAGCCGCTGCTGGAACAATTCAACCAGCTCAGCGCCGCGGCCGTGACGATGAACGGTTTCGATCGCGACTATTATCGTGAAGGCGAATTGATAAGTTCGCACGACAATCCCGTCGCTCAGATGGCGCACCAGTTTTCTGACACCTTGGCGACTTTGGCGATGTTCGATTTCGATCGCGCGAAGACCACGGCCGACGGGCTAAACCGGCTCGACGTGCGCATCCGAGTCTTTCTGCTCATCGCGCAACACACGATGGAAATTCCTCTGGAACCAGAAGAGCCGATGGGATATAACTCGAACGAATAGCCGAGCGTCCGTTTCGACGTGATCCGTCGCACGCAGAATCAGACTCTGAAGGAGCCGCCGGACGTTTGCCAGGTACTCAAGAGCGATGCCCATAACACTGAGACGCCTTACTGCCACAATTGTTTTCATCGTTTGTGTCACCGCGACGTTCGTGGCGCAGAAGCAGGAGCCCCCGCGCTTTGAAGCCTATCCGGCGGACGTCTATGCAGGTAAGCCCGCGCCGCTGAATCTCCGTAGTCACCGTATGGCGCGCATGTTTCGCACGCGCATTCGTGAGCAACTTCAAGAAGAAGGCATCAACTTCGCCGGTCACTACACCATTGCGGTGATGGGTTGCGGGACGGGTTGCTCGACGACGGCGATCGTGGACGCGCGCAATGGCCGCGCGTACTTTCCCCAAGTCTTCGACGGCTGGTCTGTCGGGCCCGGCAGTTATCCCGACGAAGGTGAAGACGTGCGCACCTTTCGCGCCAACAGCCGCCTGCTGAAGATTTTTGGGACGCCGCGCCTCGGCGGATACGAAGAATGGGGACCGCCCGGCCTCTATTACTACGAATGGAAGAACAATCGGCTGCGACAGGTCCACTTCGTTCCCACTCCTGACCGTCCTTAGCCCGCCTCGTTCATTGCGTCTCTGCGCGATTCTGAGAATAATCATCACGCTCAGGTTGTAAGAAGTCTGCAGGCAGGACGAGCACCCCAGCGGGGCTGCCCCGCTGGAGACCCGGCTTGCCTGCGCTCCTATCATGTATTTCAAGCAATTCTATCTCGGCTGTCTGGCGCACGCGTCTTACCTGATCGGTTCGGACGGTGAAGCCGCCGTCGTCGATCCGCAACGCGATGTCGTTCAGTACATCGATGAAGCGGCGGCGCAGGGTTTGAAGATTAAGTACGTCATCGAAACACACCTGCATGCTGACTTTGTGAGCGGCCATCGCGAGTTGGCCGAACGAAGCGGGGCGGAAATCGTTTTCAGTGAGAAAGCCGGCGCCACGTTTCCGCATCGGGCGGTGAAAGAAGGCGACGAGGTGAGTATCGGAAGCGTGAAGCTGCGCGTGATTGAAACTCCCGGGCATACGCCGGAAAGCATCTGTTTGCTGGTCACTGATACGGAGAAGAATGCGGCCGAGGGCGCCCGCGGTCCGCAGAAGATTTTGACCGGTGACACGTTGTTCGTCGGCGACGTTGGCCGTCCCGATCTCGCCGGCGGCCAGGGATTCACACCGCAGCTCATGGCGGCGATGATGTACGACACGCTTCACCACAAGATTCTGAAATTGGATGACGCGGTTGAGGTTTATCCGGCTCACGGCGCCGGTTCGATGTGCGGAAAAAACTTGTCGAATGAAAAGTCTTCGACCATTGGCCAACAGCGTAAGTTCAACTACGCGCTTCAGCCGATGACAAAGGATGAATTCGTGCGCATGATGACGGCCGACTTGCCTGAGGCGCCGGCTTATTTCCCGAAGGATGCTGAGATCAACCGCACCGGCGCGTCTTCGTTGAATGAGCTCCCGCCGTTGTTGCCACTATCGCCGGCGGAAGTTTTGAAACATGCACAGCAGGGAAAGGTCGTTCTCGACGTCCGATCCGCCGCCGATTTTGGATCGGGCCACCTGCCCGGTTCGTTGAACATTGGGCTGGGCGGTCAGTACGCTTCGTGGGCGGGAACTTTGATTTCGTTCGATGCGGCCATCGTGATCGTGGCTGAGTCGGAAGAGAAAGCGAACGAAGCGCAATGTCGTTTGGCGCGCGTCGGTCTTGAGAACGTGAAAGGGTATCTCGACGGAGGGAGCCAGGCATGGCGCGACGCTGGATTCGAGATCGCGGCCGTTCCGCAAATTACGGTCGCGGAATTGAAAGAGATGATCGAGAACGAAAGCGATCTTCAGGTACTCGACGTGCGACGGGGCGGCGAATATGAATCAGGTCATGCGCCAAGAGCTGCGACTGCGCCGCTGGCAAATCTCCGCGAGACTCTGCCGAAGCTTCATCTGAATCCATCCCGAAAGACCGCGGTCATCTGCGCGGGCGGTTATCGTTCAAGCGCGGCAACCAGCATCATGCAGTCGCTCGGTTTTACTAACCTGGTGAATGTGACGGGCGGAACCAACGCGTGGATCAAGGCTGGCTACGAAGTTGAAATGCCTGCAACCGCGGCAGCCCCTTCCCCCTCTCTGCAAGCGGAGAGGGGGTTAGGGGGAGAGGTGGGTGCCGACGCTAACCCCACCCCCTTCCCCTTCCCCGCGCGCGGAGAGGGGCAATAGCGCAGCAGCCATCCATCACGAGTCCGGCGCAAAATGAGAATGAGAACCTATCAATTCTACCGAGTGATACAGCCAGTCTCGTTACTCGTCATCCTTCTAATATCCCTTTCCCGTGTCTTCGCGCAGGCCCCACCAACAGCGCCATCCGCGGAACGCTTGATTAAGTTCAATGTGATCGTTACTGACCACCTGGATCGTGCGGTCGATGATGTGCGCAAGGAAGACTTGCAGGTTTCCGAAAACGGCGCGGCCCGAACCTTGACGCATTTCGGCCGGGATGAGCGGCCGCTGACCGTTGGCTTTGTGATTGACGCTTCCGGATCCGTGCGGCGCATTCTGAATTACTTGATCGACTCGGCGAAGCTCGCGGCGGAAGGCATGAAGCCGGGTGACGAGGCCTTCGTGGCGCGCTTTGTCGGGACTGAGACTTTTCAGATCAAGGAGCCGATGACGACTGATCTCGGATCTATTGGCGACGCCCTCGACGACATTTACGTCGAAGGTGGACAGACCGCCGTTCACGATGCCCTCGACAAGGCGCTATCGTACCTGGAAGAGGATCGTTCGGGCGATGCGAAGGCGCGTCGCAGCGTGCTGGTGCTGGTCACGGATGGCGAAGATCGCGCCAGCAAGATTAAAGACGCGAAGGCGATACTGGCGCGTGCGCGGCAAAGCGATGTGCAGATCTTCGTGCTCGGATTGACGAAGTTTTCGGGCCTGCAGTCGTCTGGTTCGAAGGCGATGTCGCTGCTTAACGGGTTGTCGGAACAGAGTGGCGGTCGCGCGTTCTTTCCAGCATCAGCGTCGGGCCTGCCCGAAGCAGCGCGCGAGGTGGCGCGCGAGCTGCACACCCAGTTCACGGTTAGCTATGCCACCGATGATGCAGCGGGGCTTGAACGGAGAGTCCAGGTGAAGTGGGTCGGACAAAACGATGCCGGAAAACGAAAAGTGATCGTCCGGCCCGTCCTCGTTGCGCCTTAACCGTTCGTTCTTTATTTACATGTTTGTTCCAGACTCAACCAGCCGCCGCAGTTTTCTTTCCCTTGCCGGGAAGGGCGTCGGACTTGCCGCGCTCTCGTCCACGACGGTCGGCAGCCTTCTGAAAAGTGTCACCGCGGCGACGACCAGTGTCGCGCATCTGACGCCGCAGCAGGCGGCAATGCAGGAAGATTACTGGGCGATAATTCAAAATGCCTTTTCAGTTACCCGCGGCATCATTAATCTCAACAACGGCGGTGTAAGCCCGAGTCCGCGGATCGTGACGGAAGCCCTGGTTCGATACATTTGGCAGCAGGAAGACGCAACGGCGTATACGATGTGGCAGATCCTTGAGCCGCAATCAGAAACGATTCGCACCGGTTTGGCTGAATTGTTCGGCTGTGACCGAGAAGAGATCGCCATTACGCGGAATGCGTCGGAATCGCTCGAGACATTGCTGCTTGGACTTGATTTGAAATCAGGCGATGAAATCCTGACTACGACGCAGGATTATCCGCGGATGCTGACGACGATTCGTCAGCGCGAAAGACGTGAAGGTATCAAGCTGAGCGTGATCAGAATTCCGATCCCGCCGAAGAACATCGAAGAAATTACGTCGGCTTTCGAGCGCGCCATCACGCCGCGCACGCGTCTGCTTCAGATCTCGCATCAGGTCAACCTCACCGGGCAAATTACGCCGGTGAAAGCGGTCTGCGAAATGGCGCGAAGGCGCGGTATAGAAACGATTGTCGATGGGGCCCATTCGTTCGCTCAGTTCGATTTCAAGCAGGCAGATCTAAACTGCGATTACTTCGGCACCTCGCTTCACAAATGGCTTTACGCTCCGAAAGGAACGGGCATGCTCTATGTAAAGCGCGACAAGATCGCGAAGATCTGGCCCCTGTTCCCTGCCGAAGAAAAACAGAAGGCCGACATTCGCAAGTTTGAAGAGGTCGGCACGCATTCCGCCGCGCCGCGTCTGGCGATCGGCGAAGCGATGCTGTTTCACCACGGCATTGGCGGCAAACGAAAGGAAGCGCGCCTGCGCTATCTTTCCCGTTATTGGATGGATCAACTGAAAGGAATTCCAGGAGTCCGCTTCAACACATCATTCGATCCCGCTCAGATGTGCGCGATCGCGAACGTGCAGGTTGCAGGATTGGATCCAGTGAAAATTGGGAGTTACCTATTCGCCAGGCACCGCATCTTTACGACACCCATTGTCCACGAAGAGTTTCAGGGCCTGCGCATCACGCCGAACCTCTACACAACGCTGAAAGAACTCGATCGGTTCTGCGGCGTGATGGCGGATATCGCGCGCAAAGGGCTGCCCGTTTAATCCGCCGCCGGTTTAGTTCTGTGGCCTCTCAGCCGCGAATCTCTCTTCAGCTTTCTTTTCCAGGGCCGCGGAATTCTTTCTTCTGACGCGTTTCTTTTTTCGCGGCTTCTTCTCGTCTTCGGCTATCCCTCGATTGATGATGATGAGACGAGGTGTCGTACTCACCCTGGCCGGCGGCGCGGTCTGAAGATTGGCGTTAGCCGCCGGAGTGCTGACTGGTGTACGGACTGGTGTTATGACCGGCGTTGGCACCTTTGCTTTGCGGACAGCGAGCGGCCCGTGCGTCATTTCGGCAAACTCGCGCGGCGTGGTCCGCGTAGCTCGAATGCGCGGTGCGTTCGGGGCAGACGCACCTATTTCGATACCACGAGGAAAACCCGCCTCAACGTAGACAAAGAATCGATAGGATCCGGCCTTCCTAACCTCCAACAGGAACTGCACATCCACTACTTCATTTTCCTCGATGGAACCCTCATTAAAGATAGAAACCGTACTATTGAGGCCGCCGCCTTCAGGTTGTATCGGTTCCAGGGTGTCGTCGTATTCGAGATGCGTGCCGAAAATCAAGATCGGAGTGATTTGCCGACTCGGCACGATAGCGGTTGTGTCCTCCGAAGAGATCAGCCGGAGTTCAGCCTGCGGAGTTTGGAGAGTGGCCGGTGAATTGAGCGTGGGAATCTCGATCACGCGAAACGAAAGGTAATCCAGATTGTTACCAGTGTTATTGAATAAGCTACGCCGGATGGACAGTGTACCGGAGTCGCCTTCGCCAACTCGGACGCTATTAGGATCGGCGTCCTTGCTCTTCGTCTGATCCACCAACGAAGCGGGCATCTGCACGTTGTTGTAGCTACGCGGGCTTGTTAGCCCCTTAGGACCCGGAGCGCCCAGTACGGGCGGAGCCGTAATCCCTGCATGGGAAGCACCCGTTACGGATACGAGCACGAAATCGTCCGCATTATTGTCGGTGTCCTGCGGCAAGCCGTTAGTTGCCATCGTTCGCTTCCGCACGTACGCGTATTGGTCCGGTGGGCGCGACATTGCGCTTTCTAAGCCGGTGCCTTCAGCGTAGGGCGCGCTAATGAATCCCACTGAATCAATAACTACCGGCTCTTCGCCCAGGGAAATCAATTGGACGCCCCCGTTGTCGACGATATCCGTGCTCAGTAAGAAGTCGATCGATCCATACTCAAAGAGGCTATAGCCGGATTCGTTTCCCACAAGCAGAAAATGGCGCGCGGGGATAATAGTTTGGCCGGGAAACGTGACCGTAACCTGACTACCGGGCACTTCGGGGTTACCGGATGGGACGAACAAGCGCAATCTTGCGCCGCTCAGATCGCAATCCGTATTGCGATTACAGTAGAGCTCGACGTACTCGTCGTTGCTTCCGTTCGGGCCCGAGAGCCGAAATTCGCTAATCAGAACATCCTTCGGCCCGATGGTGCTCACAGGTGGAGGCGGAGGCGGTGCGCCTACCGTTACCGTTACCGGTGATGAGTTATTTGACGAGTTGTTATCAGCTGCATTGGTAATGCTGGCGGTGTTAGTGATTTGTGTGCCGTTCTCAGTTCCCGGGACTACGTGAAACACGAAAGTAAAGAAGAAGGCGCTCTCGTCCGGCATGTTACCGGCTAAGGTGCACGTTATCGTGCCACCTGAACCTGGGGTGGGCAGCATGCCACAATCCCAGCCGTCCGGAACGACTGCCGAAACAAAAGTCATGTTGGCCGGCACTGTGTCCGTTAACGTGGTTGACCCCGTCGATCCGGTGCTATTACTAACAGAGACTGTGTATGTCACATCGGTATCCGCCGCCACTAGGCCACTCTCGGTGGTTTTGGTGACAGCAATATCCTGAGCACTTACAGACGCAACGAAGGTCACCAGGAGAACAGACAACGACGCAACGCAAACCGCCATGCGGCTGCAGCACACCAAAATTGAATTCATGTGATTCGCCTCCGGATACACCGATCCGAGTCTCAAAGGTGGGGAACCTAAGCAGTTAAATTGATAAAAGCAGCCAAAGGCTACCACAGCACAATCGTTCTCACAATCGCCTTTTACCTTGAGATAGGTAGGCTCTTTGGTAAAGAGTTCTTGACGACTGTTTGCAACGGCCTCCATAATCGATCTTCGCGGCAAGGCACCAGAGCCTGCCCATGGAGGACGATCAACCGCAGTGAGCAAAGAATTGGAAAACAGCCTCTTCGAATCAATCCAGAATTACCTCGACGAACGACTGAGATCGATAGACGAGCAGCTCGCGAAGCTACAGTCCGATTTCAACGAGGCCGTGACGCACGCGCGCGAAGCGGCGGCGAGTTCGCCCGTGACAGACACGCCATTGTCTGCGGCGATAAGCGCGCATCTGCAAACGGCACGCGAACAGAAATTGAGCGGCGCGACCGGCGTCCCGGCCGGGCCCGCGGATCTTTCAGGGCTCAGACGCGGCATCGACGAGCTAAAGGACCAGCGGACGCAGAGCGACGTTCTGTCGACTCTGTTGCGTAACGCAGCACAGTTCGCCGATCGAGCCGTTCTGTTTGTCATCAAAGGCGATCAGGCGATCGCCTGGCGCATGTCTGAATCCCGCGACCCGGGCAATCTGCAAACGGTTTCGGGCGTCGCGGTGCCGCTTGCCGGCAACACCGTAGTCAGTCAGGCGGCAAGATCCCGTTCTGCGGAAACCGCATCGGGAACACGTTCCGAAGACAGCGTTTTGGTCGAACAACTTCGTGGCGATGCGCAACAGCTCGCCGCGTTGCCGCTAACCGTGCGCGGAAAGGTCGTCGCCGTTCTTTACCTTGATTCGGCGTGGCCTCATCAAGACGCTATCCGGTTGGACGCGCTCGAAGTATTAACGCAGGTTGCCGGCATGGCTGTTGAGTTAGCGTCGCCGCGGGTCGCACGTCCCGCGCAAGCCAGCTCATCCGCAGTAGAAGCTGCTGTGCAACCGGCCGCGCCCGCGCCGGCGGCACCCGCTGACACGGCTCCAGCCGAACCTGAGCCGGATGAACCTTCCTACGTTCCACAGGTTGAAACGGAACCGGCTCCCCAGGTCGAAGCTCAAGCACCCGCAGAGTCGGCCGAAGAACCATCCGTGGCTGAGACCGCGGAAGTTGAAACGCCTGTGGTTGAAGCCGCGCCGGAACCCGAAACTGCTCCGCGCGAGGAACCAATTGCGCCGCCACCGCCGGTCGAGACACCAGTCGAAACGCCGGTGTTCACCGAGCAGTACAGCACACCGCTGGGACGCACGCGCCGCTACGGCATGCCCGAAGCGGATTTGCCGGTCCAAGTCGACGATGAAGAGCGCCGGCTGCACCACGACGCGCGCCGGTTCGCGCGTCTGCTCGTGTCCGAGATCAAGCTTTACAACGAACAGAAGGTCAGTGAGGGCCGCAATCAAAGCGACATCTACGATCGACTTCGCGACGACATCGATCGCTCGCGACAGATGTACGACAAACGGGTGGCGCCTCCGGTCGCTGCTCGTCACGACTATTTCCATCAGGAATTGGTAAACACACTCGCGGAAGGCGATCCGGCGAAACTGGGAGGCAGTTACCCAGGTGCGGCGGTAGCGGTTTAGTCGCAAGCACACTTTGGAGAAAGGGCACGGGATGACCGTGCCCTTTTTATTTTGGCCGGCCCCGTTTGCAAGCGCCGCATTTGACCCTTAAAGTCAGTGGCATGCTCAAAGAAGGATCGGACGCGCCCGACTTCACTCTGTCTGACGGAGAAGGAAAGCCCTGGCGGCTTTCAGATCATTGCGGCAAAGTTGTCGTGCTGCTTTTCTATCCCGGCGACGAAACTCCGGTCTGTACGCGCCAGATGTGTTCCGTGCGCGATCGTTGGGACGACTATGCGGCCACTGGCGCAGAAGTCGTCGGCGTCTCGACTGACAGCGTCGAATCCCACAAGAAGTTCGCCGAACATCACGAGCTGCCACTGCGGCTTCTTTCTGACGCCGATCGAAAAGTGGCGGACATGTACGGGGCGAAATCGCTTGTACCGGGCAAAGTCGCGCGCTCGGTTTTCGTGATCGATGGGAATGGCGCGATTCGTTATCGCGACGTGCGGCCGTTGGGATTGTTTCGGCCAAAGGATGACGATGTGCTGCAGGCGATTCGCGCAGCGGCTAAATAGTTTCGAGTTTCGAGTTCCGTGTTTCGATTCATTTGTACTCGAAATTGCATGTATTCTAACGCGAGCTTAGAATCATTCTCGTAAGCCTAACTCGAAACTCGAAACTCGAAACTGGAGTATTCCATGCCAGACGAAATCAAATGCGCCCGCTGTGGGCAGAAACGCAGTCCGCTCGGGTATGCGCCCCTCCCGACTGAACTTGGTCAGAAAGTCGCCAAAGAAGTTTGCCAGGCATGTTGGGCTGAATGGTTACAGAATCAGACCCGCATCATCAACCATTACGGTTTGGATCTTACGAACCCTGAAGCGCAAGGCTTCCTGATGGATAACATGAAAGGCTTCTTCTACGGCGAGAACGAGCTGGCGCAGATCGACACCTCGAAAGAAGGCTCGATCAAGTGGTGATTTTACAATCATTTTGAAACCGAACCCGCCTGCCGGGCGTAGAAAAGCCTGAGCATCCTGCGCGTTTTTGAAAACTAAAACCAACGACACGATGTCAGAGTACCGGCTTTAGTCGGGCAGTTTGCCGGTTCAACCGAAGGCCCAGCTGAAGCTGGTACTCTAAACGCCGCTTAAAGGAGAGAGCCTTGCTTAAAAGAATTGTATCTATCCGCGTCTTCCTTCCCCTTCTTATTGCACTAGTCGGAGCGACAACCGCGGCAGCGCAGACAAAGCTGTTGCGTTTCCCGGACATTCACAGCGACCGCGTGGCGTTCACTTACGCCGGCGACCTCTGGACCGCGCCTGCGAATGGTGGCAGCGCGATTCGACTGACCGCGCATCCCGGCATTGAAGTGTTTGCGAAGTTCTCGCCGGACGGAAAGTGGATCGCTTTCACCGGCCAGTACGATGGTGACGAGCAGGTTTATGTTATGCCGGCGAGCGGCGGCGTGCCGCGGCAGCTCACTTTTTATCCGGCCAAGGGCCCTTTCACGCCACGCTGGGGTTGGGACAATCAGGTTTACGGCTGGACACGCGACGGCAAGCGCATCGTTTTCAAATCGCAGCGCGATTCATGGTCGCTGCCGATTGCCAGGCTCTACACGGTTTCGGTTGAAGGTGGCGCCGCGGAAGCTCTCCCGATGCCGCAAGCAGGTTCCGGCGATTACTCGCCGGATGGAACACGCATGGTTTACTCGCCCCAGTCGCGCGACTTTCGTCCGGAGAAGCGTTACGGCGGCGGCCAGGCGAACCGTCTCTACATCTACGATTTGAAGACGCATGCCACAAAGGCCATCGCTGATGGCCCGCGCGCGACGCGCGATCCGATGTGGATTGGCGAAACGATCTACTACGACTCGGATCGCGACGGCCATTTCAACCTCTACGCGTACAACACCGGCAATGGAAAGACGACGCAGGTTACGCAGAGCAAACTTTGGGACGTGCGCTGGCCGAGCGCCGACGATCAGAATCGCATCGTTTACGAGATGAATGGCGAGCTGCAAGTGCTCGACACACGCAGCGGCAAGGCTGCGCCCATTTCGATCACCGTTCCGGATGATGGCTTAGCCCGCCGGCCAAGTCGCGTCTCAGCCGCAGGCAACATTGAATCTTACGAATTGAGCCCGAAAGGCGAACGCGCCCTGATGTCGGCGCGCGGCGACATTTTCACGGTGCCGATTGAAAAAGGACCGACGCGCAATCTCACGCATTCATCGGGCGCGCACGACAAATGGCCGAGCTGGTCTCCCGATGGATCGCAGATCGCCTTCATATCTGACTTGAGTGGCGAAGAAGAGGTTTACGTCATCGCACAAGATGGTTTGAAACCGCCGCAGCAAATCACGAGCGGCGGCAAGGCGATGCGTTATCAACCGGAGTGGTCGGCTGACGGAAAGCGTCTCGCCTTCAGCGACAAGGATGGCAAGCTTTACGTCGTCACGCTCGCGGACAAAAAGATCACTGAGATCATCGACGCGCCGCGTGGACAGATTCGCGATTACACATGGTCACCAAGCGGAAACTTTCTCGCGTTCAGCTTTGCGACGAATGGCAACGGCTTCTCGCAGCTTCACATTTGGAACGCCGCCGACAACAAGGTCACGCGCGTGACCAGCCAGATGTTCAATGCCGGTAGTCCCGCATGGGACAGCTCGGGTAGCTATCTGTTTTTCCTGAGCGACCACGAATTCGCACCACAGATTTCGCAGATCGAATTCAACTTTGCGACGAACCGCACCACCTATATTTACGCGTTGGCTTTACGCAAAGACGTGAAGCATCCATTTCCGCCTGAGAGCGACGAAGTAGCGGTGACCAGGGCACGAGAGGAAGGCGCCGCTCCGGCTGAACCGAAGAAAGAAGGCGAAGCTGAGGCGCCGAAAGCCGATGCTCCGAAACCCGCCGCGCCGCCCCAGCCGAAAGCGATGACGATCGATTTCGACGGCATCACGACTCGCGTGGCGCGCGCGCCGATTGCGGCTGACAACTACGGCGGACTCTCGACCAAGCCGGGATTCCTGGTTTACGGCGTTGGTTCGGCCGGCTATATTGGCCGTCAGGGCGATCGTCCGGCGCAGCTCAAACTTTATTCGTTAAAAGATCGCAAAGAGACAACTCTGATCGACGACGGTGCGGGCTACACCATGTCGCGGGACGGCTCGAAGATCCTGGCGCGCCAAGGCCCGGGCTTCAATATTTACGACGCCACGCCGGTGGGCGATCGCACGCGCAAACCTGTTTCGACGGCCGGGTTGGTTGTCGATCGAGTTCCTGCCGAAGAGTGGAACCAAATTTTCAACGAAGTCTGGCGGCGCTATCGCGACTTTTTCTACGTGCCGAACATGCACGGCTATGACTGGGTCGCGCTGCGCGAGCAGTACAAGCCTCTGCTTCAGTACGTCGGTCACCGCTCAGACCTGAATTACGTCATCGGCGAAATGATTGCCGAGCTGACCGTGCAGCACGCGTACATCGAAGGCGGCGACTTTTTGATTCCGCCGCGGCCGCGCGTCGGTCTGGCTGGAGCGCGCTTCGACGTTGATCCGGCGGCGGGACGCTATCGCATCTCGAGAATCTTTCAGGGGCAAAACGAAGAAGACATTTATCGTTCGCCGCTGACGGAAGTCGGCACCAACGCGAACGTCGGCGATTACGTGCTGGCGATCGACGGCGAAGAAGTGAAGGCTAACGACGACATTTATCGTCTGCTGCGCAACAAAGCCGACAATCCAGTCTCGCTGACGGTGAATAGCCGCCCCGTGATCGACGGCGCGCGAACGATTTCGTATCGCCCGATCACCGACGAAAGTAATTTGATCTATCTCGATTGGATTACGAAAAACCGCAAGCAGGTTGAAGAAGCGACCAACGGTCGCGTCGGCTACATTCACATTCCGGACATGGGCGCGGCCGGTATCCGCGAGTTCATCAAGTGGTACTACCCGCAGATCGACAAGGAAGGTCTGGTCGTCGATGTGCGCGCCAATGGCGGCGGCAACGTTTCGCGCATGCTGATCGAGCGTTTGCGACGCAAAATGCTTGGCGTCAACTACGCGCGTACCGACGATATCGGCAACACTTATCCTGACGGCGTTTTCCTCGGGCCAATGGTCGCGTTGCTGGATCAAAACTCAGCCTCGGACGGCGACATTTTCCCGTGGATGTTCCGAGAAGCCGGCCTCGGGCCCCTGATCGGCAAGCGTTCTTGGGGCGGCGTCGTCGGCATTCAGAATCGTGGTGTTCTGATCGACGGCGGCAACATCTTCGTGCCGGGCTCGGCGCTGGCGAATTCAAAGGGCGAGTACATCATTGAAGGCTACGGCGTCGATCCGGATATCGAAGTGGACAACGAGCCGGCGGCTGAGATTGCCGGTCGCGATCCACAACTCGAACGCGGCATCGCCGAAGTTATGGCGAAGCTGAAGAACCCGGTGAAGGTGCCGACAAGACAAGCACCGCCGGTGAAGACGATTCGTTAGCACTGCGAGTCTCACTCTTAAACAGCCCGCGTGATCATTTCGCGCGGGCTACTTTTTTGGAGCGTCGGGGTTGATGACCAATTTCTCCAGCGCGACCATTGCGGTTCGGCCTTTGTGTTGGTAGCAACGTTCGCCGGCGACGTGCACGCGGCGGCGACACGGCGTGCCTTTTTTAGTCCGCGCGCCGCAGATGTAAGTCGCCTCGTTCTCAGCCGACGTTGGTGGCCCATTTGAACCTGAAGTGCCGGGGCCGCGTTTCGCGAGTGAGTTGAGATCGAGCGGCGCATCCGGCAACGGCGAGTTCGCGGCGCGATGAATAATGAATGGCGGGGCTGACGGGCGCAGATAGCGGCCGAAAGCAAAGGCGGCTGCCGCCAGCAACCCGATAACGATGATTGTTCGGCTGCGGGTGTTGACGCTTGGTCGCCTGGCGCAATCGTCGCAGAGTGGGCCGCGCATCCACAGTCGCCAACCTTTACGCGTGAGCCGTGCGCCGCAGTTTCTGCAGAAGTTGGAGTTGCTCATCGTGGGAGTCTCCAGAAGTGAGCACGCGGATTATATTGCGAGTGGAAGGCGACGCAATGTAATGATTTGTTACAAGTCCAAACGCCGCAGGCGTCGAGCTGTGGAGTGCGCCGCCTTGGTGGCGCTTTGGATTGTTACGGCAGATTAAGACGATAAAAAGCGGCGTCAACCGGGGGTCCCCAGCGTGGCAGCCGCGCTGGGGTGGAAGAACGCCGCACTCCAAATTGGGTTGCAAACATCGGCAGCGAGATCGGATACTGCAAACCCCCAGCGAACTCAAATCGGGTGAAACTCAACTAAATGTTCGTGTTTTCGCGATCATACTTAATCAAAACTAGCGCCAGGTTCGGCCTGACCGCGTTATTTTGCGCGTCGGTCTTCCTCAGTTTTTCCACGGCAGTCTCGGCGCAGGATGACATTATCAAGACAGATACGTCGGTCGTGCAGTTGAACGTTGGCGTGGTCGATCGGCAGGGCCGCGCGATCACTTCGCTGTCACAGGTAGATTTTGCGATCTACGAGGATGATGTTAAGCGGCCGATCGTCGCGTTCGAGCCGACGCAGTCGCCGTTTAGTTTAGTGATGCTGCTGGACATGTCGGGTTCGACGGTGAACTTTCGCCAGCAGATTCAGCAGGCGGCGATCAGATTTCTGGATGCGCTCGCGCCCGAAGATCGCGTCGCGGTGATTGTGTTCAACGGCAAAGGCGTGCGCGAAATCGCGGGCTTCACGACGGATCGTCAGAAAACTGCTTACGCGATCACGCTGGCCAGCGGTTCCGGTGATACGTTGCTTTTCGATGGATTAAAAGAGTCGTTGCGGAAATTAGCCGGTGAGGGGAAACGGCGCAAAGCGATCGTTGCGTTGACGGACGGTCTGGACACGCAAGTGCGCAAGTCTGATCGGGCGGCTGTCGCGAAAGCAACCGAAGTGGAAGTAAGCACTGTGATCAAACCAGAGGCTAGTTCGGCTTTGACTTCGGTTTTGGCTGATGCGGATCGCCAGGGTGTGACGATTTTCCCGTTAGCGCTGCCATCAGGCGATCCGAGACGTCTGCCGCTTCCGGATCCGCGCATCATCGCGCAGTACTCGGCCGCGCGCACTCGCCTCCAGATGATGGCTGATCGCACCGGAGGGCAGGTAAGCGATATTCGCCGCCTCGATCAAATGGCCAGAGTCTATGCCGAGCTGGCCGCGCATCTGCGCACGCTCTACAGCATTGCTTATCAAGCACCCAACCCGGAAAAACGGGACGGCCAGTGGCGCGCGATCCGCGTTGACGTCACGCGTCCTGATTTAATAGCGAAGACGAAAACCGGGTATTACGCGAAATAATCAGCGCGCCTGTCAGTACCGGGAGCGGTAGCGACCGGGTCAGGCGGTCTTACCCCGTCGCTACCGCTCCGGGTACTGACCCGCAAACTTGAAAGTTCAAACTCGAGACTTTAAACTCCATTCATTCCTTCACGCACCCGTAGCTCAGCTGGATAGAGTACCTGACTACGAATCAGGGGGTCGCACGTTCGAGTCGTGCCGGGTGCACCATTATCTCTAATCCAATTCGTATCAGCCGCGGTCATTGCACGCGCTTAAACTTTCCGGGCATTACGCCTTCTTGCGTCAGCCGCGTTGAGCTAACTACCATAAGGCATGCTTGAAACGCTGAAGATTGCGGCGGTGTTCTTTCTGGTTCTCGCTAATGGGTTCTTTGTGGCCTCGGAATTTGCCTTGGTCGGTGTGCGGCGGTCACGCATTGCGACGATGGCGGCGGCCGGCGACGCGCGCGCGAAAACGCTCCTGGGCCTGGTCGATAACCTGAACGCTTACATTTCAGCGACGCAGCTTGGCATTACTTTGGCTTCGCTAGCGCTTGGCTGGATTGGCGAACCGGCCATCGCACACCTTTTGGAGATTCCCCTGCGAGGGAGAATCTCGGAAACGCTGCTGCACACGATTGCGTTCACGCTTGCGTTCAGCATCATCACTTTTCTGCACATCGTCCTCGGCGAGTTGGCGCCGAAAACGATCGCCCTCGAACGCGCAGAGAAAACCGCGCTGGCCATCGCCTGGCCGATGCAACTTTTCTACAAGACCTTTTCTTATCCGATTCGGTTGCTTGATTGGGCCGGCACCAGGACCGTACGTCTGCTCGGACTGCATCCGACTTCGGAACACGCCTCAATTTACACAGCAGACGAACTACGTCAGCTCATCGACGTTTCGCGCCGCAAGGGACACATTGAGGTCGAAGAACGTCTGGTCGATAGCATCTTCGAATTCTCCGACGCCGAAGTCCGCGAAGCGATGATTCCTCGCACAGAGGTCCAGGGAATCACGGAAACGGCGACGCTGGACGAAGTGAAGAAGGTATTTCGCTCGTCAGGGTACTCGCGCCTGCCCGTGTATCACGAACGCCTGGATGACGTCGTCGGCACTGTTTCTCGCCGGGACCTGGAACCATATCTCGAAAATCCGCCGCTGGACGGATTCAATCTGAGGCAGTTAGTTCGCTCGGCACAGTTCATTCCCGCGAACGCTCGACTGGGCGCGGCGCTCACGCGCATGCAGGCTTCGCGCGCGCACCTTGCGGTTGTCGTGGACGAACACGGCGGCATGGAAGGCATCGTCACGATGGAAGATTTGCTGGAAGAGATCGTCGGCGAGATTAATGATGAGTTCGATGAAGAAGTACGTTCGCAGATATCGAAAGAGCTGGATGGCAGTTATGTCCTGAGCGGCATGTTGACGGTGCGCGACGCAAACCGGCGACTCAAATTGGATCTGCCCGAAGACAGCGGTTACACCACGCTGGCGGGATTTCTGATGGCGCAAGCCGGACGTTTGTTGCAGCCGAACGAGGCCGTGACTTTCCAGGATCTGGTCTTTACCGTCGAACGCGTTGAGCGCCGTCGCATACGCCGGGTGCGTCTGAGATTGCCGGAGCCAAAACAGGATGTATCGATGGCGATGGTGCCTTTCATCAGCAGCTTTGCGTTTGAACCACTTGCTGCCTGCCTACTTTGATTGTCGCCTGCGCAGTATTAGCCACGACGAGACGGCGAACCAGACAACCGCCGCCAGCAGGATGACGATAACTAACCATGGTGTTTCCCGGGCCGTGGCGACGTAGAAGCTCTTTGCGCCACCGGACGCGAAGATTACGGCCAGCGGCAGAAGCGGCGGCCACTGTGACTTGCGCGTGTTGCGGCGATAATCGCGGAGGTAAAAGGCAAGTAGCACCAAAGACGCCGCGGTGGCTTCAAAAGCAAGCACCCACTGATAGAAGATAAATCCGCCGAGTAGAAGGCTCAGCAGTAGCGAGATTACGCCCGCCATCATGAGAGTCGGTAGAACCCTGGCTCTCCAATTCCGATTACCCATGTGATTTTTGCACTTTTGCGGCGGGGATATTTTGGCCTTAAAAAGTCGAAGCGGCGCGAAGTCCCCACAAACTCCGCGCCGCCATCGGGTCTCGCGCCTGATCCTCGAAGATTTAGCGCAAGGCACAGCTTCAAACTTGAGACTGAAGCGTGCTCGCGAACTCGTCGGGACGTTCGCTGTCGCGCCTTATATCACCGACGCGGCTCAACTTCAACCGTAATCAGAAGGTAAACACTAGTTGCTCCTGCCAGCGATATTGCCGCGGCGTGAAGGCGTTGAGCGGGACGAAGAAGTTCGGGAACTGTCCGCTGTTGCGCAGTTGGTTCTGAATGTAGAACAGACTCTGCCAGGTCACCTTGCGATTGAAGGCATAGTCAAAACGGAAGTGATGCGTGCGGATGTTCACTCCGCTGCCGGTGCCCAGATCGTTGTCAGTAAATTGAGAGATCAAAGCGTTCGCGCCTTTGATGGAAAACACGTAAAGGAAAGCCATGTCGCCGCGTTTCGTCGTGCGGCCGACTTGTAGCGCCGCCAGCATCGCGTCGCGTTCAGGCAAGCCGATACCGACATTTCGCGCCGCCTGAAGGTTGAAAGTTACGGGATAGTCGTGGCCGCCCTTCTGAAATCCAGCCCAGTTCAAACGATACGTCAGGCGCGCGATATGAAAATTCCGGGCCGTGTAGATCGCTCCGCCCGGGGTCGTGGTTGCATTGCCGGTGCCCGATATGGGTCCGGAAAGCGCGATGCCCAGTCCGTTCTGCACAATGATGGCCACGCCATTGGCGGTCGATGGGAGTTGGATCTGGTTCGGATTCCGATACACCTGCACGTCCCCACCGATCTGCGAGCTCCAACGATCGTTGTATTTTTGATTTAGCAGTAATCCCTGGTGAAACAGTTGCGCGGCGCGACCGGTTGAACCGATGACTGCGCCCGCCTGCGCCAGGGGACTTCCCGGAGTCACGATGGCAACGTTCGGATTTGTCAGGAAGTATTGGCCCGCACGCAACTCCAAACTTGAAACGTGCAGGCTGTTGTTTTTGAAAGTGAAGACGTACTGCTCGTTGAACCCATTCAACCGCAAGTCATCGTCAAACATGAATTTTGAATTGTCGGCAAAGATCTCCTGCACGCGTCCCGCTTGAATTTTGAACTGCTTGTTCGGGTGATAGTCGATCCAGGCTTCGCTGATAAAGAAGGGATGCTTGACCCCGGTCTGGGCAAAATCCTGATCCGCCGAAAGGGGATCGGTGATCGCACCGGTCGAGAGTTGTCCGTGAAAACTGAGTTTCGAGTTGATGTCAGTATCGAAGTTAAAGCGGAAACGATATCTCATGCGCACGTTTTGCGCGTGGGTAAGCGGCGCGAACCCGGCGGGAGGGTTCGGTTCGGCTCGCCGGAACGTTCCGTCAAAGCGCAGACGAAAATCTCC
This sequence comes from Pyrinomonadaceae bacterium, assembly GCA_049273695.1. Taxonomy (GTDB): domain Bacteria; phylum Acidobacteriota; class Blastocatellia; order Pyrinomonadales; family Pyrinomonadaceae; genus UBA11740. The sequence continues at coordinate 87,082 of JBASRE010000050.1, read as the reverse complement.
GCTGAATCGGAACGGACCAAACTTCAACACGCGCTCTTCGAGTTTCTTGATTCGATCTTCCGACGGATTTTGGGCTGCCGCATCGGCTGTCGTCGAGACGCCGGGTTCCGTTGCCGAAGCGACGGCGCCTGGCGCTGAAGTGCCGGCAACTGTGGTGGGGTTCGAGACTCGCGCGGCGACTAGTTGATTAATCAGTCGCTGCTGCTCAGTGACCAGCGCAGTCAGTTGATCGATGCGGCCGTTTTGCGCGCGCAATTGTTCTTCCAGCAGCTCGAGCTTGTGCGCGATATCCGCATCGGGCTTGGTTGCCGGCGGAACATTCGGGTCATTACCGGCGCGTGCGACTTCCGCTTGCGCGTAGTGTGAAACCGGCACAACTAAGAGAACCAGCAGCGCGAGCATGCCGGGGATGGAAAGAGGCCGCATTCTAAACATGAGTTGTTGCTCCATTCTTCCGAGCGAGGCAAGATTTTACGAAATGCACCTTACAGGTTATTGATTTCGCATTACAAGTGTTTGAAGTGGAAGTTAACTTGACGTTAACGGTGGCCAGGCGGTGTCAGGACCGGGAGCGGTAGCGACCGGATCGAGAAGGAATTAGCAGCATAAAGGACCACGTAAAACGAAAGCGGCGATGCTCCCACTCATCGCCGCTCTCTCGCGCGTAATCGCGCGGGAGCAAAGCATTCAGCCTCACTCCAAGTGCAGTGTATTGTAGTTAAATTCCCGCCCGCGTCAACCTTCCTTTCCCCGGGTTACCTGCCGGGATGAGGCGTTCGCCGCCCAAAATTCGGATGCCCAGACGGCCGTCAGCCAGTTCGACGCTTGAGACCTCGCCCTGACCCCGTTATTCTCAACGCTAATGAAAAGGTTCGGCAGAAGCCTACTGAACTTTGCGATGATCACGGCGGGGATCTTTTCGGCCGCATTCGGGCTGAAAGGCTTTCTTTTGTCGAGCCGTTTCATCGACGGTGGCGTCACGGGTGTTTCGATGCTGCTGTCGGATATTTTTCATGCGCCGCTGTCGATCCTGATTCTCGTGATTAACCTGCCCTTCGTCGCCATCGGCTATCGCCAAATCGGGCGCACGTTCGCCATCAAAAGCGTTCTGTCGATCGCCGGACTGTCGCTGGTGCTGGCGTTCGTCAAGTTTCCCGACGTCACGCCGGACAAACTTTTGACGGCAATCTTCGGAGGCTTCTTTATCGGCGCGGGCATCGGGCTGGCTATCCGTGGCGGAGCGGTTTTGGATGGAACGGAGATCGCCGCACTGCTTGTCAGCCGGACAAGCAACTTGCTGAATGTCGGAGATGTCATTCTTATCCTTAACATCTTCATATTCCTGACGGCTGCGTTCTTTCTCGGCGTCGACTCAGCTTTGTACTCGATCCTGACGTACGCCGCGGCTTCGAAGACGATTGATTTTCTACTTCACGGCATCGAGGAATACCGGGGCGTTACCATCGTTTCGGTAAAGAGCCAGGAAGTTAAGGATACGATCATCAACCAGCTGCATCGCGGCGTTACGGTTTACAAGAGCACCGGCGGGTTGGGCAGTCACGGCTGGACTGAGGAAGAACGCGAGATTCTCTACTGCGTCGTAACGCGACTGGAGATCTCAAGAATCAAGAATGCCGTTACTGACATCGATCCAGATGCATTCATAGCCACACATGCTTTGTCAGATGTTCACGGCGGGTTGGTAAAGAAGCCCATCTTTCACTGATCCCGGCTCGTCCTGGTTTGCGGGGCGCAATTCAGAAGACAATTCACGCACCCGACGCAGAACATCTTCAAGGACGTCGATGGTTTCGCGCAGACGCGAGAGGGCTGATTCGTGTACTTCACCGGATGTCTGCATCGCTTTCAGGTTGAGGCTGATGGCCTTCAGCGACTGGCCGATGTTGTCGTGCAGCTCGCGCACTATGTTTTCGCGTTCGGCGTCCTGCGCGTTCACCAGGCGGCGCGAATACGTCTGTAAAGCACGCTGGGTGCGTTTTCTTTCGCTGATGTCGCGCACCGTGCCTTGCACGCCGGCCGGCGCGCCGTTCCGGTAGATCATTCGGCTGGTAACTTCGACCGGCTTCCGCGTTCCATCTTTGCAAGCAATCTCTGTTTCGTAGGTAGTCTCGAGCGGCACGTCGAGCTTGCGGCAGAAATTTTCGCGCACGGTTTTCAAGTACGTCGGCCGCACAAAGTTCGAGTAGTGCTTGCCGAGAATCTCTTCACGGCTGTAGCCGGTCAGTTCTTCCGCGGCCCGATTGACCGAAGTATAGCGGCCGTTCATGTCGTGAATGTAAATCGCGTCACGCGAATTTTCGAACAACTCGCGATAGCGTTCTTCACTGTCGCGTAGCGCAGTTTCGACCTCAGCCAGTCGCTGAGACTCAGTCAGTTCAGCTTCACGCTGATCCAGTTTCTGAGCAGTGGGATCGTGGAAAGGGGTCATTGCTTCCAAATGGCCAGCCGCGGCTCGGGATATGGGCGGCGAGATAATAGCAAAATACTGGCAAGACTGTTTAGTAAAGTTGTTAGCAATCTAGCAGCCGGTAGCGGGAACCGAACGTTTACGCCCCGATGCGTCGGGATGGTTCGGCAAGAGGAGCTGGCTGTTCAGCCAAGAAGGTTAGACAAGAAAAGGCTGGGGGTTTGGGGTCAGGCCTTCGATTCTTCGATTCTCGAAGTTAATTTTCGTTTCCCCTCTATTATTGCCTATGGATGACGACGTGATAGAGACCGCCCTCAATCTCAGCGCGCGCTTTTCGGACCATCGGAGGCGGATGCTGGTGCGAGATCGCCACATGCGCAACGCCAATAAACTTGCCGCGCCGCCTCATGATGAGTAAGAGCAACTTGTTTGTTATGAAAAGAAGCTTGCACGAAGGCGAATCGAAGAATCGAAGGCCTGACCCCAATTTCACCCCAAGCTGTGGGCACACGTCGCTCAATTGGGAAGGCGTCTGACTTCGAATCAGGAGGCCGCACGTTCGAGCGTGCCGGGCGCCCGCTTTCAGTTTTTAGCATACAACGTGCGCTATCTGGCAGGAGTGCAGCCGGGTCGCGCCGTGCCGGCGGTGTCCTGGCTTCCGGCGGCGATCTGCTTCACCGTATCACCCGCGCGCAATTCAACCCGGCCCTTTTGCACCGCCACTACAGTATTTCCGCAGCTCGTGTCGATGGTTAGTTCGGCTTTCTTGTCACCGATGGTCGTTATTTGGCCATCACCAGTGGTGAGACTGAAATTGGAATCCGTGAAAGTCAGTTTGGCGGTAGTCTCCGGCTTCAGCTCAACCCGGCCGAGCTTTCCGAGACTGACCACGGCGCTGGATCTTGCCGCAGTGGTGATCGTGCTATCGGAGAAAACTGTCGCGCCGCTGATTGCGGACGTGCCGTTGACCGTCACTGGACCAGGCCCGTCAATTTTAAGTTTGGGCGTCTCGGCGCGTTGTGGCGACAGTCCCCACGCCACTGACGAAATACCCCCGACCAGTAACACAAAGAGCAGTGCTCGCATTCTTTTCATGGTATCGCTCCCGTTCAAATTGAATTGGGTTAATGCCGTTCGCAGCTTCGGATTCTCCAAGGGGGGACCGGAAAGCTATCACTGTTAGTTGAAACTGACAAATGGGCCACTCCAGTCAAAAGACCCAATTGACACTTGTGGACTGAGCGGCAATCATGCTGAGATCGCGGAAATGAAACTAGCTCAATTCAGACCAAAAAAGGCGAACGAGCCTTGCCTGGGTGTCCTGCTTGGCGATGTCGTTTGCGATGTAGCTGAACTGACGCGGGCCCAGCGATCCGGTGGCGCCACAGTCGCCGATTGGCTGCTTGAAGCGAACCGCACGCTGGACGTCATCAATCGTGGAGCGGAAGGTGTCGAACAGCTGGATGCGCTCCTGACTCTTCAGGCCGATTCGCGAGCGTCTGTAGCTGGTTTTAGCGAAGCAGACATCGTGTTTCTTCCCGCGGTTCGTCCCGACAAGATTCTCGCAATTGGTCGCAATTACGCCGATCACGCGATCGAAGGTGGCGGCGAACCGCCGAAAGCGCCGCTTATTTTCGCGAAACTGTCGAATGCCTTGAGCGCACACAACGCGCCGATTGTGCTGCCGACGGTTAGCGAAACGATCGATTGGGAAGCTGAGCTGGCCGTCGTAATCGGCCGTCGCGCAAAGGCCGTCAGCGAAGCCGACGCGCTCGACTGCGTTTTTGGCTACACGTTGATGAACGATGTCACGGCCCGCGATCTGCAACGCAAGGACGGACAATGGACGCGCGGCAAAGGCCTGGACACGTTCGCTCCGCTGGGTCCTTTCATCACGACGCGTAACGAGATCGAGGACGTGCAGAACTTGAAGATTGAAGGCTTGTATAACGGCGAAGTCACCCAGACTTCGAATACAAGCAAGATGATCTTCAGTATTGCTTACCTGATTTCCTACATTTCGCAGGGCATCACGCTCGAGCCGGGCGACGTCATCGCCAGTGGCACTCCCGAAGGCGTCGGTTTCTTCCGCGATCCGCCGGTGCTGCTTAAGCCGGGTGATGTTTGTGAAGTGCGCGTGGAAAAGCTGGGCGCGCTGCGCAATCCGGTCGTGGCTCCACGATGAACTTCCGTTCCGGTTACGTCGCGCTCGTCGGCCGGCCTAACGCGGGCAAATCGACGCTGCTCAATCGGCTGGTCGGCGAAAAGATCGCGGCCGTCTCGAACAAGCCGCAAACCACTCGCTTCAAAATCCTCGGCATCGTCAATCGTCCCGAAGGCCAAATTGTCCTGGTCGATACTCCGGGCGTGCACAAACCCGGATACGAATTGAACCGGCGCATGATGTCTGCGGTGCATGATGCGCTGCTCGGCGTGGATGTCGTTTGTCTGATTCGTGATGCGTCGGTGGCGACGGGCAACGGCGATCGGTTCGTGCTGGATCTGGTAAAGCAGTCGGGCAAGCCGGCGATTCTACTGCTGAACAAAAGCGACAAGCTTGCGGACAAGTCACAACTGTTACCGCTGATCGAGTTATACCAGAATGAGCACGAATGGAAAGCCATCGTCCCAATCTCTGCCTTAAAAGGCGATCAGATCGAACAACTGTTGCACGAGATGAGTGAGAACTTGCCGGAAGGCGCGCCCATCTTCTCTGACGACGAGTTCACGGATCAATCGATGCGCGCACTGGCGGCAGAGATCGTCCGCGAAAAGATCCTCGAAACGACTGGCGAAGAGATTCCTTACGTCACTGGGGTTGTGACTGAACGTTGGGAGGAGGAACGCGAAGACTTCACCCGGATTTATTGCACGATTTTCGTCGAACGTGACTCACAGAAAAAGATCATCATCGGCCGCGGCGCTCAGCGGCTGAAACAAATCGGCACGCGCGCGCGCGGGGAGATCGAGAAGATGCTTGGGCATCGCTGCCATCTCCAACTCTTCGTCAAGGTCGAAGAGGATTGGCGCGACAAACAGCGGCTGCTGAACGAAATGGGAATCGCATGAAGACCTGGCAGGTCATCGATGCGTTAGTCATCGGCGATGCTCGCGAGGCGGCCGAGTACGGCCTGATGGAAGCCGGCGCCATTGGAACCGAAACGACGGACGAGGCGAACGGCAGGGTGAACATCGCGGCGTACTTTGATAGTCCTGAGGCCAGCAAGACCGCGCATGAGAGCGTGCTTGAAGCTTTACAAATCTACGGCTTCGACAAGGCGGCATTACTTGAATTTCAAACGCGCGCGATCGCCGATCAAGACTGGTTAGCTGAATGGAAGAAGCATTGGCGGCCCGTTCAGGTAGGTCGATTCATCATCGCGCCGCCGTGGTTCGTGTCAGTACCCGGAGCGGTAGCGACGGGATCGTGTGACCCGTCCGCAATCACGGATCCGGTCGCTACCACCACCCCACGCGGGCTGCCCGCGTGGGGACCCCGGTCCGCGCCCGGTACTGACATAATCATCATCAATCCCGGCATGGCGTTCGGCACCGGCACCCACGAAACAACGCGACTCTGCTTGAAAGCGATCGAGAAGTACTACGCCGGCGGAAGCTTCCTCGACGTCGGAACGGGCACGGGAATTCTGGCGATCGCGGCCGCGAAACTAGCGGCGCATGAGAGCATTATTGGCTGTGACACCGATGCCGACGCAATCGCGATCGCAAAGGAAAACGCCGATTTGAATCAGGTGGCGGAACACGTCGATTTCCGCGTCGGCACGATTGATGAGGGGACGCCTTCAGCGGATCTGGTTTGCGCGAATCTCACGGCGCCGGTGATCGTCGAGTTGCTGCCGTCGCTTCTCGGGGTGACCTGCGGTCGCTTAGTGTTATCGGGAATTCTTGAGACGCAGTTCGAGATGGTGCACGCGCGGCTTTTGGAGCAGGCCGCGACGGTAAATGAAATCATGCAGGACAACGAGTGGCTCGCACTGGTGATTTGATTTCCCTCTCCCAAAGGGAGAGGGAGCAAGAGAAAAATGACTCGACGAAGGTTCTACGCACCGCGAATCGCCTTTGCTGCCGACAGCGACACAATTACGCTTAGTGACGATGAAGCGCGACATGCGCGTGACGTGCTGCGCCTCGGCCGCGATGATGAGGTCTTCGTGTTCGACGGTGAGGGGCGCGAATATCGTTGCGTCATCGCGGACATCGGCCCACGCTCGATGACGCTGACCGTCGCCGAGGAAACCGAAGCAGCCAAGCCTGAGTCGCCGCTCGATCTCACCCTGGCGGTGGCTTTACTCAAAGGCGAGAAGTTTGATCTCGTCGTACAGAAGGCCACCGAACTCGGCGTGACGAGCTTGGTACCCCTTATCACAACGCGCGCGGATGTTCGGATTCGCGAACCTCAGGACGCAGCGCGCAGAGTCGAGCGCTGGCAGCGCATCGCGCTTGAATCAGCTAAACAGTGTGGACGGGCGCGTCTGACGCTGGTAAACGGGCCCACCAATCTCGACGAATTTTTCCGATCGATTACCGATGTTCACCTGGGGGTGATGTTTACCGAGCGTGACGGCGGATCGTTGGAGGCCGCGTTTGAAAGTAAACCAAACTTTAAGAGTGTCATCGCAATGGTCGGTTCGGAAGGTGGGTGGACCGACGACGAGATAAGTCAGGCACGCAAGCACGAATGGCAGCTTGTAACTCTCGGCGGGCGCACGTTGCGCGCGGAAACGGCGGCAATTGTGGCCGCGACTTTGATCCAGCATCGGTTCGGAGACCTGGTCTAAATTTTGGGATTGTTTAGAGGCGGGCTACTGCCCGCCGTTTTCTACATTGCATTGGCGGGCGGTAGCCCGCCTCTAAACGATCAACGAACAAACGCCTCGGAACTGAAAGCAATCGGAAATCGTTTAGAGTGGCAGGTCGGAATGGCAGCAATCGAAAATCAGATTATCAGCAAGGCGCGCCAGGATTTGGCGGAACGGCTTGATGTGAGCGAAAGCGCCCTCACCACGGTGGGAATAAAACAAGCCGATTTTCCGGATGCTTCACTCGGTGCCCCCTTAGAAGACGAGATGAGCGCGCAGGTGATTACGCCCGGCTGGCGAATTCATTTGCAGGCCGGCGGCCAGACTTACGAATATCGTGCAACTGAGCGGCAGTTGCGTTTGGTAAACTTCAAAGGGCAGAACTATCGCGTTTGAATACGCGCGCAATGATTTATGTCACGTAATCTCTGGCTCAACATCTCAATCGCCGCAGCGCTAATTCTGATCGCCGCGTTCGCTGGTCAATTGCACAAATGGAGTAAGAACCGTCCGGCGCGAACCGCGTCCGACACGTCACGGCCGCTGGACGCTGCGAGCGATGGTGATGAGGATGAAGCAGGTTCGCTGAGGACTGAGATCCTCGTCCGCTTTAAGCCCGGCATCACGCGACAGGCGATTGAAACTATTACCACGCGCATGAATGACGACGTGGAAGATCGGATTGAGGCAGTCGAAGGCCTCTCAGTAATTGAAGACGAAGACAATCGCAGCGCCGACGAAGTGGTGGCGCAGTATCGAATGCTCGCGGAAGTCGAGTACGCCGAACCGAACATCGAGATCAAGCTCGATCACGAAGGCGCTGGCAACCACGTCCACGCGAATGACGAACTCTTTTACAAGCAATGGGGACTGTTCAATCACGGCCAGGACGGCGGCAAGTCGGGCGCGGACATCAGCGCAATGCAGGCCTGGGCGACGACCAAAGGTAGCGGCGAAGTGGTCGTTGCCCTGCTCGACAGCGGAGTTGATTACACGCATCCCGATCTGGCGAGAAACATTTGGCGCCGGCCAGGAATCATCATCGCGTATCAGGACGAAGACCTGACGCCCGACGGGCCGATCGATGACGTCAATGGATTGAACCTGTTGGAAGACACGGGCGATCCGATGGACGACAACGGTCACGGCACACATTGCGCCGGCATTATCGGTGCTGAAGGTGGTAACGAAATCGGTGTCGCGGGCGTGAACTGGACGGTCAAGATCATGCCGCTGAAATTCATGGACGCCGAAGGCGTAGCCACGGTGCGCGACGCCATCGAAGCGATCAACTACGTGATCAATCGGAAGCGCGCCGGCGTAAACGTGCGCGTCATCTCTTCGAGCTGGGGCACGATGGCCAAGTCACGCGCGTTGGAAGACGTGATTCGCAGGGCCGGCGAAGAAGGCATCCTGATTGTCGCGGCGGCCGGCAACGCGAGCTCTGACAACGACGCCAAGCCGCACTATCCCGGCAGCTATGATCTGAACAACGTGATTAGCGTCGCTGCTTTGAATCGGAATGATGAGCTGACGACCTTTTCAAACTTTGGCGCGACCAGCGTCGATATCGCCGCGCCCGGTCAGCAAATCGTCAGCACCTGGCTCGAGCACGGTTACCAGGAGAAGCAGGGCACTTCAATGGCAACGCCGTTCGTGTCCGGCGTGGCCGCGCTCATCCTCGCCGCCAATCCCGCCATTTCCATCGGTGAATTGCGTGCGCGGCTGCTTAACTCGGTCGATCCGTTGCCGTCTTTGCGAGGCAAAGTCGCCACCGGCGGCCGGATAAATGCCGCGAAGGCCGTGGCCGCCAACTGAAGTTCCTGTCAGGATCTTTAAAGTCCGATCTCATTCAACTGAAGTCCGTCCGGCCGTTGCGCTCCTGACGCCGTCGGTTTTACCAAACGCATTGACTTCAGGAACCGCACGGTTAGCAGACCGAAATCATACTCATCGTCGGTGTGACTCGTTCTCAAGAAGTGTGGGAAGTGATGGTGGTTGTTCTGCAGACTCGCGCTAAACGAAGCCGTCACCGGAAGGAACTCACCGAGATTCATTGCGTTATCGCGATCGTCATCGTACCGCCGAGTTCCAAATCGTCGATCGTGAGTCCAGTAGTTCTGTATTAGGTTTATCCACAATCCAAACAGCCTGACGCTTGCCCACAGCACGCCGGAGTAAATCCAGCTTCGCGTCAGCAGAAACAGCAAGGCGAAACTCGTCAATTGGGACACCACACCGAAATAGGGCGCTGAGGTTAGGCGAAGCGGCCAAGTCTTGAAAATCGGATCCTTGGCGAGATCTGATTTGCACTTGTACGGAAAGATGCAGAGGTACAAAGTTCGCCAAAAGCCATCATCGTGTAGTTTGTTTGGGTCGCCATCATGGTCCGAAAAGGCGTGGTGATGACGATGGCGATTCACCCAGGTGATGGGGTTGATATAAATCCCCAGAAGACTGTGAACGATCACGACTGTCTTGATGAACCACGGCTTGTAATCGAGGGTCTTGTGCGCAATTCCCATATGGATTACGTCGGAAAGGTACAGACCGCCGAGAAACCAGATGAAGATTAGATACGCCAAGCCCACGATTGCGCCCACCATGAAGCCCCAGTGGTTAGGCGCCGCGAGCCCGGCACTCGTCACGTGAAGAGCGATCAGCGAGTAGCCGATAACATTGTAGATTTTCATCTGCCAAAACCTCACTGCACGAAAACTGGGGCAGTATATGGCGGTCAGTTGCGGCTGGCAACAGCCACCCTGACCGCCCTCCTTGCGCACGTGCCTCACCCTGTGTGATTATTGGCTCAATGAATGTCACCGTTTACAAAACGCATTTCAAGAGGAGCCGATAAAAATTGAAGGCGGAATTAGCGCAATTAATCGCACTACAGAAGACTGATACAAATATAAGAACACTACAAACTGACATCGAAAGCATTCCTGAAAGGCGCGCCGAGATCGAAAGAGAGTTCGATCAGCGCGCTTTTGAAATTCGCGCCCTCGAACAGAAGAAAGAAGCAGCGTTTCACGAGCGGGCGCGAGTGGAAAAGGAAATCTTCGAACAGAAGCAGCGCGCCGAACGTGCCGACCGGAATCTGATGGCCGCCAAGAAGCCTGACGAGTACACGGCCGCGATTCGCGAAGCCGACGCCGCGCGCAAACAGATTTCCGCGTTTGAGACGCAGGTGCTCGAACAAATGGAAGGTTTCGAGTCAGCCGAGAAAGAATTGAAGGAACGGGCGCCGGAAGTCGAAAAGCTGCGCGAAGACATGCAGGCGCGCTTCGCCGAATTTGACGAACAGGTAAAGCGGCAAGAGAAAGAGTTGGAAGAAGCGCGCGCCGAACGCGAGCGGCTGCTGAAGGAACTTCCAAAGCCGATGGCCGCACTCTTCAACCGCATCAGCATGCGCATCAGAGACGGCGTGGCCGTGGCGCGGGCGCACAATGGCGCTTGCACGGCGTGTTACATGGCTCTGCGTCCCCAGATCATGGCCGATGTGCGACGCGGCAATGAAGTGATCACGTGCGACAACTGCAACCGCATTCTCTATTACGAGCCTGAGAACGCGGCGCAGCCGGCCCACGTTTTGTAGCACGGTACGCGTGCGTCCCGCGCGCTATGTGATAAGCACGCCAAAGGCGTGCGTACCCTCTGATTCAATTGACAATCAACGAGTGCGTCGAGTAAAAGTCCTGCCAAACGGGGAGAGCGAACATGGCGGAAGAAACCAGCGAGCGTAAGCCGGCAAAAACATTCGACAGCGCCTACGGTTTTTCATTCAGTATCGCAGTCGGATTGATCCTCTTCATCGCCGGCCTGGTCATTAGCCTGACATTGAGTGACGGCACGAGGATCGGCTTGATCTTCGGAATACCTCTGCTGATCGCGGGCCTCGTACTTCCCGTCTTCATGATGCGCGACTTGTTCAAGACAAATGAAATTAACGCTCCTTGTCCGAACTGTAGTGCGCCCATCCGAACTTCAGACGCAACGCTCCGCCTGAAGTGTCCGCATTGTCACAGTGTGATTGATGTGCGAGAGAAAGAATTGATCCTGGCGGCGCAGTAGCTCACCAAGCAGCTTACGAAGTCGTAATCGGCAGCCAATCACGCGACGAATAATCGCTAATCGTCAGCGCGAACATAATTCCCAGCCAGAACAGCGCCGCGGCAATCACCAGCCAAATCAGTCGACCACTGTAGCGCACGTGCATGAAGTAGAGCACGACGAACGTCGCTTTGACGGTCGCGATCGTCAGCGCCACGATGGCGTTCAATGGTCCCGGAAAATCCTGGAATGCGGCAAGCACCGTAATCACGGTGCCGACCAAAAGGATCAGAAAGATTCCGATGTAGACCCGCGGATAAACTATATGTTCGCTCATAAAACAGACGTCAGAGATCAGATGTCAGCCAAATCAGCAATCCGGAATTCGAAATTCGCAATCCGAAATTCGCAATTCCTAGTGTCCTCCCAAGTGCCGTCCCAGCAGGTACAGCAACGGGAACAGAAAGATCCAAATGATATCGACAAAGTGCCAGTACAACCCAAAGATCTCCACCGGTGCGTGATACTCGGGACTAAATTTTCCGCGCCAGGCCATGATGAGAATGACGATCAGGATTCCGGCCCCGATAATCATGTGCAGCGCGTGCATGCCGGTCATGATGAAATAAATCCAATAGAACATCTCGACATGCCTGACCGACGTTCCCTGGGACAGATGCAGTTTGTGCGGATCCGTGTCGCCGTGTTGCGCCACCGCTGGATTAAACGGATTGCCGGGAATCAACTGACCGGGAATCAGGTGGTCATCGTACTTTGCCTTGTACTCGACGGCTTTGATTCCGAGAAACGTCACGCCCAGCACGAGCGTCAAGACGAGAAAGATAATCGTGTTTCGCCGCTTGCCGATCTGCGTGCTGAAGACGGCCATGGCCATCGTGAAGCTGCTGACGATCAACACGGCCGTGTTGACGGCCCCGAGCCTGATGTCGAGGTGATTGCTCGCCGCCGCGAATGCATCCGGATACTTATAGCGATAAAGCGTGTAGGCCAGGAACATGCCGCCGAAAAACATTATCTCGGTGACCAGAAACACCCACATGCCGAGCGTGCCTGCCTCGCGCTGCTGCTCCATGTTCTCGAAATGGTGCTGCAACGCGGGGTGCGCAGTGTGCTCGTGAGTTGTTGTTACTGAATCAGGCAAACGTATCGTCCTGTTTAGAGTCGGGCTACTGCCCGACAGTACTGGGCGGGCGGTAGCCCGCCTCTAAACGAAACACAAAATCAAGTCTCAGCCCGGGTTTCCCGCTCAAACTTACCAACTACTTCTTTCGTTTCAGGCGGCGCGAATTCGTAAGCTTCCTCGCGCACGATTGGCGTCTCAATAAAGTTTTCCGTCGGCGGCGGCGAAGGCGTCTGCCACTCCAGACCAGGCAGGTGCCACGGATTCGCTTCAGCAATGCGTCCGTAACGCAGCGACCACGCCAGATAGATCAGCGGAATCAGCAGCCCGATGCCGAGAATTGACGCGCCCGCAGTGGAAAGCACATGCAGTACTTGCCACGAAACCTCTTCGACCGGGTAAGTGTGATAGCGCCGCGGCATGCCCATATAGCCGAGCACGAACTGCGGCGAAAACGTCAAATTGAAGCCGATGAAAACAACCAGCGCCGAGAAACGGCCCCAGCCTTCGGGATACATGCGCCCGGAAACCTTCGGCCACCAGTAATGCAGGCCGCCAAGATACGCGAGCAGCGTCCCGCCAACCATGATGTAGTGAAAGTGCGCGATGACGAAATAGGTGTCGCTCAAGTGCACGTCGGTCGCCAACGCTGCCAGGAACAGTCCCGTCATGCCACCGATCGTGAACAAACCAATGAAACCGAGCCCGTAGAGCATTGGCGTGTCGTACGAAATCGAGGCCTTATAAAGCGTGGCCGTCCAGTTGAAAACCTTAATCGCGGAAGGTATCGCGACGGCAAAGCTCAGGAATGAAAAGATCATTCCGGCGTAAACCGACTGGCTGGCGACGAACAGGTGATGGCCCCAGACCAGAAAACCGAACACGGCGATGGCGAGGCTCGAGAACGCCACGAACTTGTAGCCAAAGATGTTCTTGCGCGAGAAGTTCGCGATCAACTCGCTGACCACGCCCATGCCGGGTAAGACCATGATGTACACGGCCGGGTGCGAGTAGAACCAGAACAAGTGTTGAAAGAGAACCGGATCGCCGCCCAGCGCCGGGTCGAAGATGCCGATGTGCGCCAGCCTTTCGAACGACAGCAACAGGACGGTGATGGCAATAACCGGCGTGCCGAGGATCATGATCAGGCTCGTCGCATAATGCGACCAGATGAAGAGCGGCAGCCTGTACCAGGTCATGCCCGGCGCGCGCATCGTGTGAATCGTGACGATGAAATTCAGGCCGGTCAGAATCGATGAAAACCCATTGATGAAGATTCCCAGGCCCGTCGCCAGCACGTACGAGTTCGAAAACGTAGTGCTGTAAGGCGTATAGAAGGTCCAGCCCGTATCGACACCGCCGGCGAGCAGCGCGTAAATCGTGATGATGCCGCCCAGCATGTAGATGTACCAACTCAACAAATTGATCCGCGGGAAGGCGAGATCTTTCGCGCCAATCATCATGGGCACGAGGAAGTTGCCGAGCGTGGCCGGAATCGACGGAATCAGGAAGAAGAACACCATGATGATTCCGTGCTGCGTGAACATCTTGTTGTACGTGCTTGATTGCGTGAGGTCGCCCTGTGGGGTCAGCAACTCCAGGCGAATTGCCATCGCGTACAGGCTGCCGATCAGAAAGAAAAAGCTGATGGCCCCCATGTAGAGGATGCCGATGCGCTTATGGTCTTTGGTCAGCAGCCACGACTTGATGCCGTATTCGGCATTCAGGTAATTCGTGCGTGGCGGTTGGATAGTGAATTCTTCCATTTCGATTACGTGTCGGTACGCAGCCTCCGGCGTGCTGAAGCGCGCCAGAGGCGCGCGTACCGTTTTCCCGTTTACCTCACCGCACCGGGTTCGCGCTTTGCGGCGTTCCCGTCGCCGGTGGCTTTGCTGTTGGCGTTTCCGGCCGCGTTATCGAAAGCGACTTGATGTACGCGACCAGACTCAAAAGCTGCTCTTCGGTTACTTGCCCCTGGAACGACGGCATGATCGGCCCAAAGCCGGTGACGATCTTCGCCTGCGGATTGATAATCGATTCGCGGAGATAACCTTCATCGGCTCTCGCCGTTTGATTGTTATTGAGCACCCGATTGCTGCCAAACACGCCGAGCAGCGTCGGCCCGCGTCCGCCTTCCGCATTGGCGCCGTGACATGACGCGCAGCCGAGCGATTCGTAAAGCGAATGTCCGACCGCCGCCGGCGACGCCGCGTTTGCATTGCCGCTCAGCCAATTGTCGAAAGCTGCCGGCTCCATGACTTCGATGTAGCCGCGCATGCCCGAATGATTCATGCCGCAGTACTCGGCGCAGAAAAAGTGATAGCGGCCGGGCTTTGTCGCCTCGAACCACTGAACGGTGTACTTGCCGGGGACCACGTCCATCTTGTTCCGAAACGCCGGAAAGAAAAGGTCGTGGATTACGTCTTCCGTCGTCATGATCAACTTGACCTTGCGACCGACGGGCACGTGCAGTTCGTTGATTTCGCGCTGGCCGGTCGTGTGCTGGAACTTCCACATCCACTGTTTGCCGACGACGTAAACCTCCATCGCATGTTCCGGCGGACGGTACTGCGCAAAATAAACTTTCGCGCCCCAGACAAAGATCGTCATCGCAATGACCAGGGGAATTACCGACCAAAGCGTTTCGAGTTTGGTCGAGCCTTCCACGGGCCGCGGAATTTCGAACGGGTTGCGGCGGCGATAGCGGATAACGAAGAAGATGATGACGAGCGAAATCAACGTCACGAAGAAGACCGTGACGCCCGAGATGTAGAAATACACCGCGTCCACGTCGTCCGAAAGTGTCGACGCGCTTTCAGGAATAAATGGAATCCAGGATTGCAGTAACAACATCAACATCATCACTTGAGTCGGGCCACTGCCCGACGTTATCTGATCTTCAACTCTCTGTGTCTTTGTGGATCTCGGTGTCTCTGTGGTGGCTTTTTCTAATAGTCATTCACCACAGAGGCACGGAGAGGTCACAAAGAACTCACTTGTCCAGCGTCTTTCGTTCCCAACTGATAACCACTTCGCCTTCGCAACTTCAACAACATTCCGACGATCAATCCGACCGTGATCACGCCGGCGACCTTCATGCCATTCATCACGGACGCGCCGTACTTTCCGGTCGCCGGGTCGTAGTGATAGCAGTACAACATCAGCGTATCGACGGGCGTGCCGATGTGACTCTGCGAAGCCTCGACTAATGCGAGCCGCATCCAATGATGCGGATATTCAATGCCATAGAAGTAGCGCGCGAGCTTTCCTTCCGGCGTTAGCACAAAGACGCCGCTCGCGTGCGCAAACTGGTTCGTCTTTTCGTCCCACTTGTAGCGGAAGCCCACCGCGTCAGTCACGCGCTTGATGTTCGCATCGTCGCCGGTCAAAAAGTGCCAGCCGGCATTGGCGCTCGCGCGGTTGTAGGCCTTCACGTAAGTTTGTTTCTTGGCCGCGGCCAGTTGCGGCGTCTCGCGCGGATCAAAACTGATCGCGACGATTTGATAGTCTTCGCCGGCGTTGAACGAAACCTGCCGCACCGAAGTCAGCGTGCCGATCAGGATCTGGTTGCAGAGCTGCGGACATGCGTAATAAACCAGCGCCAAAACGACCGGCTTACCTTTGAAGTATTCCCCCAGCCGCACTTCGCGACCCTGGTCATCTTTGAAGACCGCATCGAGTGGCACTTGCTCGTTCAGACGTTGATCGATACCGATCTCTTTCAAAATCGGCGGCAGTCCGGTCGAGACACTCCCTGCCTCATGGCGCGCGCCGTACAAAGGCGAGTTCAACGGCGGGACGCCGGGCTGGCCGAAAACAGTGAGCAGTGAGCAGTGAGCAGTGAGCAGAAGCAAGAGGACGCGGAGACACGGGGACACGGAGACACGGAGAAACTCGCAAAACAAGTTTCGCACCCGTTGCTGATTTTCTCCGCGTCTCCGTGTCCCCGTGTCTTCGTGTCTCATGGTTGCTTCCTGCCTACGGCCTTTTGCTTTCTGCCTTCTGTTTTCCCAGTTGCTTCAACACCTCTTCCTTCGCTTGTTCGATCGGCAAGCCGAAGCGTTGACCGTGTTCGTCGGTCGGCCCGTGTTCCAGCACGTGATTCCATTGTTTGCGCAAGACTCTGATCTCCCACAGCGGATCCTTTGGCGTGTCGAATCCTTTGTTCGCCGTCTGAAACTTGCGTTCTTCGTGTTGGCCCGGCGCTGCTTTTTCAAGACTTTCGGCAAAGCCCGGCGCGCCTTGCAAACGCGGTTCAGGGGGCTGGCGCTCGTCAGCGGTCGGCGCTAAAGGAGACCGATGCTGTGTCTGCTCTTTTTCCGTTTCTTGCTTTTGCAGCAGGCGAAACATGCCCCACAAACCGATGTGCGTGGCAATCGTGAGCACCAGCAGCGCGATGACGAACTTCGCGATACTGCCGACATCAACGTCGCTCTTCTCGTGCGTCACATCGATGTTCTTGATGTGCGACGTGTCGGGCGTCTCGGTGACGTGCATCTTGTGATCGCGCTCTGCCATTTTAGAATTCCGTGTCGTTTAGAGTCGGGCTACTGCCCGACGAATCAGGGGCGGGCGGTAGCCCGCCTCTAAACAATCCTGCCCAATGCTGTCTGCCTCCTGCCGTCTGCCTTCTGTTCTCAGTGTCCTGCGTGTGCAACCAAAGCCTGCTCCAATTGCGGATCGTTAATCGGCAGCAGCGGCCGCTTCTGCAATTGCCAGGCGAACATTCCGATCCAAAGTCCGCCAATCGCAATCGGCGCGACAAAATCCATCCAGTTCAAAACAAAATGACCGTGGCTGTAGGTTGGTTCAACCAGCCAAATCGCATCGAGGATTCGCATCACCAGAATCAGACCGGCGAGCATCGCCAACTTCTGCGCGCTCTTTTTCGTCGCCCGCGACAAAAGCGTCATGAACGGAAATGCGAATTGCAGAATCACGATGATTAAGGCGATCTTGCCCCACCCGCCGCGCGCGCGCGCAACGTACCACGTCGTTTCCTCAGGTAAGTTTGCCGACCAGATGATCAAGTACTGCGAGAACGCGAAGTACGTCCAAAGCATTACCAGCGCCAGCGTCAGGTTTCCCCAATCGTGATAATGCGACCGCTGGACGACTGTGTTCATCGGCGCGCGCACCGACAACCAGGTCATCACCAAAGTGGTAAACGCGAGCGCACTCAAGCTCCAGGAGGCGACAAAAATCAATCCGTAGATGGTTGAGTACCACGCCGGATCAAGCGACATCGCCCAATCAACCGCCGCAAACGTGACGCTCAGGATTAGAAATCCGAGTCCCGGGCCGCTAACCATCTGCATCTTCTTCTTTACTTTTCGTCCCGCGCCGCGGTCTTGCTGAAGCGAGAGCCAGTTCAAAACCATGGCCAGAGCCGACCAGATGGCGAAATAGATCGCCGCGCGAATGATGAAGAACGACGGATTCAGATATGCGGCGGCCTTTTTCTGCAACGCCTCCGTCTTATTCATGACCGCCGGATCGGTCCACGCATAAATGTGATTGAGGCCGATGATGATCGGCACAAACAGCAGAATCATCAGCGGCAGCGTGCGCGTAGAAGCTTCGAGCACGCGACGGATGACCAGTCCCCATGCGCCGCCGGTTAAGTGTTGCAGCATGAGCAGCGCCAGACTGCCGACGGTGATGCCGACCCAGAAAATGTATCCAACCAGATAACCGTGAAAGAAATGTGGGCGATCGAATAGCGCGCCCACGATCATCACGAGCGTAAACACAATGCCGACGCCGAGCGCGATGTTGCGCACGCGAGTAAGATCTGCCGGAGGTGTGTAGCCCTGAATCATAAGCTCTTTGGGTTTCCCCTCTCCGCACGCGGGGAGGGGATAAAGGGGTGGGGTTGGCCGTCGTGCCTTAACCTCTCCCCCAACCCCTCTCCGCTAGCGGAGAGGGGCTTAGAATCACTTCGTTTCCTGCTGCTTCATCTGACTCAACTGCAAAGCGCGAACGTATGCGGCGATGCGCCAGCGATCTTCGACGGGAACTTGCGAAGCGTAGCTCGGCATGGCGCCCCAGCCGTTCGTCATAACGTCAAAGAAATGTCCGACCGGCGCCTGGCGCAGACGATCCTGGTGATAACTCGCCGGCGAAGGCCGATTGAATCCGCGACGCGCGACAATCCCGTCGCCGTAACCCGTCATCCCATGACAGACCGAGCAGTAGATGTTGTAGCGCTCCTGTCCGCGATCCAAATCCGCCTTCGTAATCGTCATTGGAATCGTCTCGACATCGTCCGGAAAAGCGGTGAGGCCGGTGCCGGGCGTTGTTTCGCCGGGTCGCTGACTTTGCTGCTCTCCGCTCAGACTTCCTGCCGTTAATTTCTTTCCAAAATAGAATTCGCGATTCTCTCTCAAGTAACCGCGCGGCACTGTGCCTTCAACCAGCGGTTGCGAACCATTTTGAAACGAGTTCGCCCGATACGGTTTCATGCGCGGCTGATCCTGCATGTCTCGGCGGCAACCGGTGAGCAGTGAGCAGTGAGCAGTGAGCAGTAAGAGAACTAGCACCAATCTGGAGTGTGCCGGATTAGGCCGGGGTCCCCAGCGGGGCAGCCCCGCTGGGGTGGCAGCGTTGCGGCGACGGCGCTTTGGATCGGCCGAAGCACACGGCGAAAGCAAAGCGGTGTCTCCCGATAACAATCGGGATTGCCGTCTCACTCCAAATAACTGCTCACCGCTCACTGCTCACTGCTCACTTTCTTAAAGCTCAACATCCACCACTTCCCTCGGGTCCAAATTCTTCAGAAACCGCACGGCTTCATCGTGCTTGAACTTCACATCCTTTGCTTCGATCACCAGGAAGAAACTGTCGCGCGTCGCCAGGGCAAAGCTCGGCGCGTTGAAAACCGGGTGATAGGGCTGCGGCAGCTTGTTCAGCGCCAACATGCCGAACACGGCCGCGAACGCGGCTCCCAGAATCGTGCATTCAAAAGTGATCGGAATGAACGCCGGCCAGCTATTGAATGGTTTGCCTCCCACGATGAGGGGATAGTCCACCACTTCCATCCAGTACTGCATGAAGAAGCCGCCGAGGGCGCCCAACACCCCACCCGCAAACACAATGTACGGCAGCGTCGTACGCTTGAAACCAATCGCTTCGTCCAATTCTTCGATCGGAAACGGCGAGTAGCCGTTAATCTGCCGATAGCCCGCCTCGTACGCAGAGCGCGCCGCCGCGACCAGCTGACTCGGATTATCGAACTGGGCCATGACGCCGTAGAGCTTCGGTTGTGTGTCAGCTTTCTTCATGAAGCAACAGAGCTATCTGACATTTGGCATTTGAGATTTGGTATCTCGACATTTGAAGAACCGAGCGTGCCAACGCCATCGAATCGCGCAATAGAATTTTCAAAATGCCAAATCTCAAATGCCAAATGTCAAATAAGTCTTTTCTTACTTTTCTTCCTCAACCTCCGCTTCCGGTAAAATCGTGCGCATCTCAAAAATCGAAATCATCGGCAGGAAGCGAATAAACAGAAACACCAGGCTGAGAAAGAATCCGATCGTGCCGATGAACATCGCCCAATCCCAACGCGTCGGTTCGTAGAATCCCCACGACGACGGCAGGTATTCGCGATGCAAACTTGTGACGACGATCACGAATCTTTCCAGCCACATCCCGATGCTTACCACGAACGAAATCAGCCACAGCGCCAGCAGATTCGATCGCACTTTCTTAATCCAAAGCAGTTGCGGCACCAGCCCGTTGCACAGAATCAGCGCCCAGTAGTAGAGGGCGTAAGGCCCGTGCATGCGGTTCCAAATCATGAAACTCTCGTACGGGTTACCGCTGTACCAGCCGAAGAACGCTTCCATCATGTAGCCGTACACAACGATTAGGCCGGTCGCGAGCATCACCTTCGCCATGTTGTGCATGTGACGCATGGTGATGAAGCTCTCAAGGCCGTAAACCAGCCGCAACGGAATCGTCAGCAGCAAAACCATGGCGAAGCCCGCGTAGATCGCGCCGGCCACGAAGTAGGGTGGAAAGATCGTCGCGTGCCATCCCGGAATAATGCCGACGGCAAAGTCGAAGCTGACGATGGTGTGCACGGAAAGCACGAGCGGCGTCGCCAACCCGGCGAGCAGCAGGTAAGCCATCTCGTAGCGATGCCAGTGTCGCGCGGAACCGCGCCAGCCCATCGCCAACATTCCGTAAATCATTCGGAACGCTTTGCTCTTCGCGCGGTCGCGCAGCGTGGCGAAATCGGGAATCAATCCAATGAACCAAAACAGCGCCGACACGGTCGCATAAGTCGAAACCGCAAACACGTCCCACATCAAAGGACTGCGGAACTGCGGCCAGATGCCCATCGTGTTCGGATACGGAAACAGCCAGTACGCGAGCCACGGCCGGCCGAGGTGCATGATGGGAAACATTCCCGCCTGCGCGACGGCGAATAAGGTCATCGCTTCAGCGAATCGGTTGATCGAGGTGCGCCACTTCTGTCGCAGCAACAGCAGAATCGCCGAAATCAAAGTGCCCGCGTGACCAATTCCGATCCACCAGACGAAGTTCAGAATGTCGAGGCCCCACGCCACCGGCACGTTGACCCCCCACAAACCAATGCCTTCAAACAGGAGGCTGGTGATCGTCAGGAGCAACAACTGGAACAACACGAACGAGATCGCAAAACCGACGAACCAGCCAATCGGCGTCTTGCGCTTCAAGACGATCGAGCTGATTTTGTCGGTGACTGAGCCGAAGGTCAGCTCAGTCCCGACCACGGGATGCGTCCCGTGAATCGATGTGTGTTGGTCGCGTGGTTCGTCCATTCTCAGAAAAGCGTGCTTTGTACTTTGAACTTGTTGCTTTGTTCCGTTTTTAATGTTGAGCGTTCAACTCGGCTAGACGACCAAGTACAAAGAACGAAGTACAAAGAACAAAAAGCGAATCCTAGATTTCAGTTCAAGATTTGATTTCCGGATTCGGATTCCGCAACGCCGCCAAATATGTTGTCCTTGGCCGCGTGTTCAGTTCAGCGAGCAATCCGTAATCGCGCTCGAGCGCTTTTAATTTCGAAACCTTGCTGTTCGGATCGTTGATGTTGCCGAACACGATCGCTTCCGTCGGGCAAACCTGCTGGCACGCCGTCACGATCTCGCCGTCGCGCACCGGACGGCCTTCAATCTCTGACTGAATCTTCGAGGCCTGAATTCGCTGTACGCAGTAGGTGCACTTCTCCATCACGCCGCGGCTGCGTACCGACACGTCCGGATTGCGCATCAATTGATAAGTCGGCGTGTCCCAATCGTTGTAAAGGAAAAAGTTGAAGCGGCGCACTTTGTACGGGCAGTTGTTCGAACAGTACTTCGTGCCGACGCAGCGGTTGTAAACCATGTCGTTCAGGCCTTCGGCGCTGTGGACCGTCGCATGCACGGGACAGACCGGCTCGCACGGCGCGTTTTCGCAATGCATGCACGGCACGGGCTGGAAGAATGGCCCTTCCGGTTTCGCCTCTTCGCCTTTGAAATAAGAATCGACACGAATCCAATGCATCGAGCGGCCGCGCGCGACCTGCTCCTTGCCGACGATCGGAATGTTGTTTTCAGCCTGGCAAGCGACCATGCAACCGTTGCAGCCGATACAACTGTTCAAGTCGATCGACATGCCCCACGCGTAACCCAGACCCTGGTTCTTGTAATCGAATTCGGGATACAGCGAGAGTTCGTGCAGCTCTTCTCTTAAATGCGCCTGCTCTTCGCGCAGGTGATCTTTGTCGTGCTCGTATTCCGTGACCGAATATTCGCGCAGGATGTCGCGCGGCTTCGTCTCGGACGGCGCTTGCAAACTGAAGTGCACTTGCGTGGTCGCGAGTTCGTATCGCTGACCGGTCTTGTTGACCCACGCGCCGGCCGCACTCCAGGGCATGTCTGAACGACGAATGTCGTACGCGCTGAAGCCGAGGTTCGGCGCGATGCGTCCGCCGAGCGATCGTCCATAGCCGAGATGAATCGTGATGACGTCATCCGGCTGACCGGGCATCACCCAAACGGGAACTGATTTGCTGACCGTCTTGTCGCCCAGCCCCAGCTGAACCATATCGACGAAGGCCTGCTTGCCCTTCTTATCTTCTTCGTAATTCGGAGGGGTCACGCCGAGCTTTTGCGCGGTGGCCGGACTAACGTACGCGACGTTGTCCCAAGTGACTTTCGTGAGCGGCTTTGGCAGCTCCTGCAACCAGCCATTGTTCGCGAAGCGGCCGTCGTAGATTGACGGATCGGAGCGGAAGACGAGTTCGTAAGTGTCCTCTGGGAGCGCAGGCATCCTGCCTGCTTCCTGGTTTAGCGAGCTCGCCAAATCTGACTTCGCGGCGACCGTTTTCGCCGGCAGCGCGGTGTTGGGAATGAACCCATCGTGCAGCCACCTGCGCCAGGATGAATCGAAATCTGCAGGAACGCCTGCATCCTGCGGGCGGTTCGCAGGCGTCCCGCCTGCTTCTGCGACCCGGTCGCTACCGCTCCCGGTACTGACCTCATTGCTCCGGTTCACCGACGTCGCTCCGGCCCCTGATCCCTGACTCCTACCCCCTGAACTCCGCCAATACTCTTTCACAATTTCATAAGGCTTCTTGTCGTAGTTATCCGAGAGCAGCGCGAGCATTTCGTGCGCGGTCTTGCCGTCGTAAAGCGGCGCGATCAGAGGCTGCACGAGCGTAACGGTCCCGTCGAACGTGCGTGTGTCGCCCCATGATTCGAGATAGTGCGCGGCGGGAATGTGCCAATGACAGATGTCCGACGTTTCGTTGTTGTAAAGGCTCAGGTGCGCGCGCAGCTTCACCTTGTTCAGCCGATTAAGATCGAGCCTGAGATCGATTGGCGTGTCGTAAGCCGGATTGCCGCCGATGATGACCAGCGTTTCAACTCTGCCGCCGTCGATGTCAGCAACGAGCTCGCGCAGCGACTGGGTTTGATCTACCGGGTTCGCTTCGATGGGATCGTTGTAGAAGACTGTCTTGCCGAGGTTGTCGAGGGCAGCATTCATCGCGTGGGCCATGGCGTGAACAACCGGCGGTTGTTCATCGCCCACAGTAATAATGCTCGAGCCTTTGTGGGCCTGTAAGTCTCGCGCAAGCGCCGCGAGCCATGGTGGCAACAGACTGTCTACAACGCGCGTCGACACGATCGAGCCGACGATGGTAGCCAGCGCTTCGGTGAGTTTGAGAGCCTCACTCGGCTTTACCGAAAATCGATGATCCGCGTTCGCACCCGTCAAGGTTGGCGTGCTCTCGATCACATACAGCCGATTCATCTCCGTCTGGTTGCGATCGACGCCGCGGCGACGCGCGTACTCTCGCGCGTAGCGCAGATTCTCCGGATGCCCGTTCAGAAAATCCGATCCGAGCGAAAGAATCCGATCGGCTTTGCTGAAGTCGTACGTCGTATGTACGTCCTGGCCGACCGCCATGATCGCGCCGGCGCGCGCGTTGTCACGATTGACGGGCTCGTACTGATGCCACTTCGCTTCAGGAAAGTCCGTGAGGATTTGCTTAAGCTGCGCGGCGAGCGTCGGCGACGTAATCGTCTCAGTCAGAAAGCGCAGACCCGCGCCGCGCTTCGCCCGGATGCCATCGTTTTCTTTTTCAATCAGCGAACGAATCTCAGCGACGAATGTTGTCCAGGGGCGCGTTTCGCCGCGATATAGCGGCGTCTGCGAACGATCGGGATCGTAAAGCGAAAGGATGGACGCCTGCGAAAAAATGTCGGAAGCGGTTGAGCCGCCGCTGCTCGGATGTTCGGGATTGCCTTCGATCTTCGTCGGCCGTCCTTCGTTGCTGCGCACGAGCAGAGGCAGTGCAACACCGCCGAGGGTGAAGGCGGTGGCAAAGAACAACCCTTTACCGGGGATTAGTTCTTCAGGTTGGCGAACGTATGGAACAACCTTCTCAGGCGGTTGGATGACGCAACCACTCAAGCCCGCGAGCGCGAGCGACGCGCCCATGATCTTCAGGAACGTTCTGCGCTCGAGCGGGTCATTCCATTCGTCCGCGGCGTGCGGGAACTCGCGCCGCACGAACTCTTCGACGATTGGCGAATCTGCGAGATCTTCGAGCGAGCGCCAGTACTCTTTGGGCGACGACGGCCCGCCCGCTACTCCGACAGGTCGGGGTTCTGACAAGATGCGGTCGCGCAGCAGCTTAAAATTGATGTGACGATCGTTACTCATTAGCTTTGTGGCACAGACTTTAGTCTGTGGTTTCCACGTTGAATTCACAGACTGAAGTCTGTGCCACTTACCGATGACAAGTTGAACAGCTCGTCAAAACACTTTGACCCTTATTCGTCTTGGTCTGAATGTTGTACTTCTGTACCAACCTTGCCCCTTCATCTTTCTGGTTCGCAGGCGGCTGCCATTCCATGTCGAATACTTTTTCCTGCGGTCGCACGTAAAGCTCGGGCGTGCGATGACATTCGAGGCACCACTCCATCTGCAACGATGCCGTCTGATAGACGACCGGCATTTCATCGATGCGCCCGTGACACGTCGAACAGCCGACGCCTTTATTCACGTGAATCGAGTGATTGAAATATGCGTAGTCCGGCAAGTCGTGCACGCGAATCCATTCCAAAGGCTTGCCCGTCTTGAAACTGGCGCGCACCGGTTCGAGGTAAGGACTGTCCGCCCAGATCTGTTTGTGACAGCTCATGCAAACATCAGTGGACGGAATGCCGGCCGAAGCAGATGTTTCCACGCTCGTGTGGCAGTAGCGGCAATCGACGCCGTCGTCGCCCACGTGATGCTTATGACTGAACTGAATTGGTTGTTGGCGTTCGATGTACGCGCCGGTGTTCCAGCCAGAACGGTTGATGCCGACGCCAACGAACATCGCGGCGACCAGAAAGAAGATGGCGCCAAAGATCGTGGCTCGCGCCAGATAGTTTGTGCTGTGTCGAAATATCTGAGGCATCGCCGCAGAATTTTCAAGTGGCACAGACTTTAGTCTGTGACCCCAGTGGCACAATCACAGACTAAAGTCTGTGCCACTCACCGAACGTCCTTCACGAAAACTGCGAACTGTAATGCTTGTAGTTCGCTTACTTTAACGAGAAGCCGAAATTTTTTCAAACGATTGGTTGATAAGTGTTAGCATGCGATCTCACAAATGTTTGTCGGACACTATGCTATTGGACTCGCAGCGAAGCGGTTTGCGCCGAGAACATCACTCGGAATCCTGATTGCTGCTCCGATTCTTCTCGATCTCATTTGGCCGGTATTAGTGCTGATTGGTTGGGAGCAGGTCTCGATCGTCGATAGCCCCAATCCGTTTCTCCGGCTGCAATTCGATTCGTATCCAATCTCGCATGGACTGGTGGCCGTGATCGGATGGGCGACTTTGTGCGCGTCCATCTATTTCGGACTCGTGCGATATCTCGCGGGCGCGATCGCGGTTTGGGTCGGAGTCATCAGTCACTGGTTGCTGGACTATGTGGTACACCGGCCGGATTTGCCCTTGCAAGCGGGCAGCAGTCGGCTGTTAGGCCTGGGATTATGGAACCAACGTTGGATCACTGTGGCGGTCGAGCTGGCGTTGCTGGCTGCGGGAGTTGCTGTCTATCTATTTCAAACAAGAGCGAAAGACAAGTTTGGGAGTTTTGGCTTCTGGACTTTCGTGGTCGTGATCGTTGCCCTCTATGGAGTCGTCGTATTCGGGCCCGCGCCGCCGAGCGTCAACAAGGTAGCCATCGGCGCTCTCTCAAGTTTGCTGTTCGTGCCCTTGGCGTGGTGGTTCGACAGCCATCGAGAAGTACGTCACGAAACCGCGAATGATAATGAGCCGGTCAAAGACCGCACGTGAGTAGCAAGATCCCACGCCGTCATTCGCGCAGTTAATACCTCCCGCGCCGACTTATCAAATTAATCAGCGCGACGAACAAAGCCGCTCCGATAATCGACCAGACGATTGGGAAGGTCATGCCGCCGACGGGGATGGCGATCAGTTCGGGTAGGTGAAGCGCCCCCGCCAACCATGTCCCCAGCAACGCGCCGATAAATCCGAGGGCAATGGACACCAGGCATCCGCCATGCGAATAGCCGACAATCGCTTGACCCAAGGCGCCACACAGGCCTGCGACCAAGAGCAAAACCAGGAATTGAATCAGCATAACTGTTCCTCCAACCGTCAACCTTCAAGAGGGGAATTGGGTAGTTGCTGAATTATCAGCGTACACGCGCGCAAGTCAAACACCCGGTCGCAACAAAAGTCTTCCCAACGGCCCATTCGACTCGCTATAATCCAAAGGCAGGACGCCAGCTATGGCAACCCTGAACGGCCCCTGAGAAACTAAGCCTAGCGGTTTACAGTTGGCTTAACAGCCGCATCGCGAACCTCACAAATTCGATAGCGTCGGCTTCAAATTAAACAAGGAGTTTTAAAGTTTATGTCGAAGTTTCTAATCTCTCTATTTCTAGTTGTCGCGACTTTTTCAGTCGGTCTGGCGCAGGATCAATCCCAAAGCCCGAACGATCCGCCTAATATGGGCCGCGCCCCGAATGAAGCGAACGGAGTCGGACGACTTGATCTGCGAGTTGTCGACGAGGACGGAAGTCCTGTCGAAAACGCTCACGCCAAACTGGAATCCACGCGCTCGGATGGATATTTCTGTGAAAGCTGGAACGACACGAACGCGCGCGGTGTGGCTGTTTTGCCGCCAATTCACATGGGCACCTTGAAGCTCAAAATTAAAGCCAAGGGTTTCAAGACAATGGAAATTGAAGTTCCGGCCAGCTCTCTCAATGAGCCGGTGCGAGTGACGTTGGTTCGAAAGAAGTAGCACTCAGCTGAATCGCGGTTTTTTTGCCCGCGCCTTGGTAAAAAACTACTCCACGCGAAGTGAGACCAAATCTCGTTTCGCGTGGAGTTTTTCTGTCTGTTGTGATCGACTCATGAGGAGCGCGCGGAGCGCGCGCCAGCATAAAACCCGAGGCGTAAGCCCCGGGATCGCCGGCGAATAGGATTGCCGTAGCCCGCGAAGCGGGCGACAGATCTCCTAATCAGTTCCGCAAGACCACACAGCTTCGGCATCACGACCAATTACACCGTATTTCGATACGGCTGACGCCCACCTACGTGGGCTGGCGAGGTGGCAATGTCGATCCTGGGGCTTACGCCCCAGGCTTTATGCTGACGCCCGCTTCGCGGGCTGGCGAGGTGTGAATCAGAGCCTTGAGACATGGAAGGCAGGACTCCAGCGTTTTCGGAACATCCGATTGCTGTTAAACTACACGTTTTCCTGGGGCGAGAAATTCCTGTCTGAACACGGTGATCATGAAAACTGCTTTCGAAACGTACCTGGAACAACAGACCGAAGAGGCCTGGGCGGCCGCGCTCGCGACGTTGTTGCGCACTGTTCACGAAGTCGACCGCAACGCGACGCAAATCTGGTTCGCGTTTTACCCGCTGTCTCTCCATCGCGCGCTTCAGGAGACTGACGATCGCGAGAAGCTCGCCCGCGAGCTGCTTCTTCAGGGCGATTACGAACTGAGAGCCCAGATCGATTCGTCGCACCACTTTCTTTATGGGCATCGTTTTTGGCCCCAGGTTAAAGCCGCGGTCGAGCAGTATGCGGATGAGTGGCATAGACTTCAGCAGTCGTTGGCCGGTGAGAAAGCAGAAGTTAGTGTCCACGCTGTGCTCGCGGAGCAGGTTTACTCAGTCGCTTGTACCCTGGCTGCAGAACTGAAAAAGGACGAGTCGCTGCTCGTCGGCATTACGGCAGTTGCATTCATGACTGTGCGCCAGGTCGGACTCGAAGCATTCAAAGCCGCGCCGGGCACGCTCGCGATCGACAAACAACACGTTAAGCGAAGTCCTGAACACATCTTGAATGCCCGGGCGAAGGATGACGGTCAGGGCTGGTTAGGCTTTCTCAAGACTGTTGATAAGCAGTGGACAGTCACGTGGAACGAGAATGATAACGGAGCTAAATACAAACTGCGCGAGGCCCAGGACCTTGCGTGGGGCGCCGCCGAAGATCAGTCGCGCGACTGGACCGCGATCGATCCGAGACGAATTGAAGGCCCGATCCCGGTCGAATGTCGCTCAGCTTCATGCGGCACGTGCTGGGTTGGCTTGCTGGGCGGCGCGGAGAAGCTTTCCGACGTTGCGGCGCGCGAGGGGACGAAGATCAAAGAATTCGGCTACATCGACACGGCTGAACCAAAACCTCTGATTCGTTTGGCGTGTCAGGCGCAGGCCAGCGGCGCCGTCTCGATTGTGATCCCGCCCTGGAATGGGCAATTTGGAAAGTATCTCAAACAGTCAAAACAGACGGGCGATGCGACTTTTGGTCATCAGGATGCGGTACCCGAGTCCGCGAAAACATCAGGCGACGTCGCGAACTAGATTGGTTGCTGAGAGCATCTCGCAAAGCCGCAAAGGAAAGAAAGCCGCAGAGAAAACACATGACGAAACGAGCTACTTATCTGGTGATTCTTTCCCTTGCGGTCATCTCTTTAAGCGGACAAGTTGCCGGGGGCTCACCAGACTCGAAAGCCAAATTCAATCCCCCGGAGTGGATAATTGGTGAGTGGGCGAATGTGGCTGAGTCGAACTCGGACCGGGTTGAGACGTTTGTTTTTTCAAAAAACGACATCCAATTCACACGCGGGTACCTTTACAATGACAAAATCCAGTTCAGCCGCGTATTCAAGAATTATGAGCTGAAAGAGACCAGCGAGACTGACCTTTATCGTGTCCGGATGACCACTGGGGACGACGAACAGATTTACGAGTTCAAGTTTTGTCGCAGCGAGAAGTGTCCTTCGACCGGAAAGGACGTAATGACGTATTCATTGACTAAGAACAACAAAGTCATTCAGGAGCACTCGACGTCGATTAATAAGGTTCTATTCAAGCGCACGCGTCTAAAATAAGGCGTTGTTCTTTTCGTCTTTCGACTGCATCGGTGGCCGGCAACTCTAATCCTGCAACCCAATCCGTAACGGTCTCGCCGCTCCTGCTCGTAATGGGAGCTGCCATCCTTTGGAGCACCGGCGGCCTCTTCATCAAAGCGACTGAACTCTCTGCGTTTGAACTTTCGTTCGGACGTTCGCTGCTGGCGGCCATCACCATCGCGATCTTCACGCGGCGCGAAGGCCTCGGCCTCAATCGTATCAGCGCGATTACCGCAGTTCTTTATGCGGCGCTCCTGCTGTTGTTTGTGCTCGCCACAAAACTAACGACCGCGGCGAACGCGATCTTTCTGCAATACACAGCGCCGGTTTACGTGCTCTTGCTGGAGCCGCTCTTCTACAAAGAGAAGTTTCGCGCGCGGGATTTCATAACCGTGGCCGCCTGCCTCGCCGGCATGTCGCTGTTTTTCGGCGGCAAGTTGAGACCGGAGGACGTTACCGGCAATCTCTTCGCGTTAGCTTCCGGCGTTTGTTTCGCCTTCTTCTTTCTGCTGCTGCGCCATTCGAAAGCGCGGCAGGTCAACCGAGCTGTCTCAACGATCTATGGCAACCTGCTGGTAGTAATCATTTGTGCCCCCGCGTTCTTCGGTGCAGTTCAGAGAGGAATAACGCCGAATGACTTCGCCGCGGTCGCATATCTCGGGATCATCCAGATTGGTTTCGCTTACCTGCTGTTCACGTCGGCAATGGCGCGCGGCGTGCGCTCGCTCGACGCCGGCATCATCGGCTACATCGAACCGGTGCTGAATCCGATTTGGGTGTTCATGTTCATTGGCGAGCGCCCGTCAGGATGGGCAATTGTCGGAGGCGCCATCATCATCGCGTCGGTGATTGCTCACATGTTTAGCGAAGCGCGGCGCAAGCAAAAAACCGTCACTCCGGATCTAGTCGCGCACGAGTGATTCGCGTTCACTGCTTCTTGCGCCAATACATCTCAAGCATCTTTTTACCGGCGTAATCGAAGCTTGAGCCCACAGTTGCCGATCTGCCACACGAATGACAGGCGCACTTCCCAAACCTGGCGATGAATGGCGTTCGTCGCTGAGCACTAATCGTACAGTCTCATCTACTCATCAGCTCTAAAACCGCGTTCGATCGCGAACACGATGGCTTGGGCACGGGTCCACACGCCAAGCTTGTCGAAGAGGTTCGAGACATGATTCCGGACCGTCTTTTCACTGATCGACAACTGCTCAGCGATTTGCGCGTTACCGAGTCCCTTAGTGATAAGTCTCAGCACCTCTCGCTCACGCGGTGAAAGGGCTGCGAACGCGGGGTCCTCGCTGTGGGTCGACCCCTTCAAACCCAAAAACCCCAACACCTCATGGCAAAAGCGTTCCCACGCCGGCTCGCTCTCGAGGAGGATGTGGTTGTTCGAGTCGAGTTCGACGAACTGCGCGCCGGGTATCCCGGCAGCGAGGATGTGACCTTCCGCGATCGGAACGACCGCATCTCCACGCGCGTGCAGCACCAGGGTCGGTGCTCGCACCTCGCCAAGCAGCGCCGTGACGTCAACCATAGCCCGCGACTCGAGGAGACGAGCGGCTATATCCGGAGTCAAAGTCTTGCGACAGAGCTCGTTGTACCAGCCGATCTGTTCTTCGCTTCCTTCGGGGATGAACCGCGAAGTAAAGACTTGACGAAAGGTGGGGTTATCGCTTCCCCATTCCAAACGCACGAGATCAATCATCGCCTGATAGAAGCTCGCCCGTTCCGGGTCGGCGCGGCGAAATGGCCCGCGCGCATAGCCTCCGTAGAGCACGAGTTTCGAGACGCGCTCTGGATGTTTGACCGCGTAGGCTGCACAGATCGCACCACCCTGCGAAATGCCCAAAAGGGAGAACGGCTCCTGCAGGTTAGCCGCCGCGACGATATCCTCTACGTCCGCAACCCAGCGTTCGAGCGAGAGGTCGCCGGTGTTCCGGCCGGTCATTCCACAACCCCGCTCGTCGTAACGGATGTAGCGGAAATGGTCGCTGAAGAATCGGATCCAGTGTCGCCAAACCGGGCTTTCCCACTCGTACTCGAGGTGAGTAAGCCAATTCGCGGCCTTGATTATCACGGGTCCCGTGCCCGCCTCGGCCCAGGCGAGTTGTACTCCATCCGTCGTACGGACATATCGAATTCGCTGGGTTGCCTTTTTCATTGCGTCATCGTGGATACATTCTAAGACGCCACCAACGTACAACTCGCCTCCCAATTCCCTTATCAGATCACGGTTTACGCTGCAGAGTCAGTTTAGCGACTTTGAATACCACTGGTGCGTCAGGAGAGGATCCCGAGCTGTTTTAACAGCAGCGCACCATCCATGTACACCCTTTCACCGGCGAGCTTTCCTTCGCCATCGAACACAAAGACGGCGCACAGTGGAACTTCGAACCTTTTTCCCGTCGCCGGAATACCCTGCCATGTGCCGGTGTGTTCGCCAGTCACCATCACTTCAAGGACGACAACGTCATTGCTGACGTGGCGTTGTCTCTCGTCAACGTGAATATCGCTGAAGCCGCCTTGGCCTCCAAATCCGAAGCCTTCATAAAAGGCACGAATACTTTCCTGTCCCGCGAGCGTGTCACCGTTGAGCATGAACGTCGGCCGTTCTCCAAAAGTGTTCATGATGCCGTTTAAGTCACCAGCGTTTTCGGCACGCATGTGTTCATCGACGACTCTGAGCTGTGCTTCGATTTGGGTTTCGTTCAACTTTGTAGACATAAGTTCGTCCTTCTCAACTAGTCAGACCGGGTTAACCATAGGACAGGATCTTTCCGTGCGTGAATAGGACTAATGTCCCGGCATTGAGCGCCGGAGTATACGCAGATCGGGACGAAACTCCCATACCCAAGTCACGGCCAAAGTCTCATCATGCCGTGTATGGAAGAAGACGTCTCGAATAACCTTGACCTGGTCAGTCACCTACACAACCTCGTCCGCGAACACCCCGACTTTGAAGTGCTCTGCGACCCGAGCTTTCCCGTCTACTGCTTTCGTTATCTGCCCAACGGGCTCGCCGAGCGTCAGGATCCTCAAGTTCAGGCGCTGCTCGACCACATTAACGAAGAGATCGTTACCGCCGTCCAGCGCGAAGGTCTCGACCTCGTCCGGGCGACTCGCGTTGACGGGCGGGTGGCGATGCGAATGTTGATTGAGTCGGACAGCACCTTAGTAGAAGAAGTCGACACGCTGTTCGAAGCCATCGCTCGGTGGGGTCAGAAACTTAAAACCCAATTATTCATCCGTCGCGACACGACGCCAGATACGGAGGTACACCAGTGCTTAAACGAATCACATTCTTCCTCTACGGAAGTCTCAGCTATTTGATCTTTCTGGGAACGTTTCTTTACGCGCTCGGGTTCGTCGGCAACTTCGGTGTGCCCACAACTCTCGACGGAGCCGCGCGTGATCCACTCGCAGTCTCGCTCGCGATAGACATTGGGCTGTTGGCGGCCTTCGCGCTGCAGCATAGCCTCATGGCACGAAAGTGGTTCAAAGATTGGTGGACTCAAATCGTGCCGAAGCCGCTGGAACGTTCAACTTATGTCTTGTTCTCCAGTCTGGCTCTCATCCTTATGTTCTGGCAGTGGCGGCCGTTGGGCGGCGTAGTGTGGTCTGTTGAAGACCTGTTCGGACAGCTTGTGCTGCGCACCTTGTTCGCCTTCGGCTGGGGGCTGGTGCTGTTTTCGACTTTCCTGATTAATCACTTCGATCTGTTCGGACTGCGCCAGGTATGGCTGTATCTGCGGGGGCGTTCCTACACCACCCTGCAATTCGGGACACCGGGTCCGTACCGACTCGTCCGCCACCCGCTCTACGTGGGTTGGTTGTTTGCTTTCTGGAGTACGCCGACGATGACAGTGGCGCATCTGCTTTTCTCAATCGCCACGACCGCCTACATCCTCATTGCGATTCAATTCGAGGAACGGGACTTGGCGCGCGAGCACGGGGACGCCTACCAGGCTTACCGCCGATCAGTGCCGATGCTAATTCCATTCTCACGCCGTCGCTCCGTTCCGGAGCAGAGGGAACATGTTCGATGAGAGTCCAGTGAAGTGGCGTGCGTTCGACTGGAGTAGCGGCCCCGGCAACAGCTCGAATCCACCAACAACGCTGCCGGAATACATGGCGGTCATTGTCGCCAGCCACATTCAGTCAGACGGCTCCGTCATTACCGGCGACGTGAAGAAAATTATTGTCGTGAAGACGAACCCTGGCTATGGCCCTGCGCCCGGGCGTTCCGGCACCGGGCAAGTCGTCGCGATTTTGTGCGCGGAAAATGTTCAGTCGGCAAATTTCGCATACACCCTGTTTAATCTTGAGCAGTATGATTATGCGAAATCACTATTGCCGATCTTCTCAATGGACAATTTTCAGAAACCATACTGACATGTTCGAAGCGTCATAAGAGCATGCTCGGGGCCGCTCGGGCTGCGTGAATCTTTTACCGGCGTAATTTAAGCTTAAGTGCTGGATTTGATCAGGTCCTGGCGGTGACAAAACCTTGAATCTCGCCGGCGAATAGAAATACAATCCGCCCGCCCGCTGGTGCGAAGTCCTGATGAAGATCGTTTTCAAGTTAGCATTGGCCGCGGTGACGCTGGGCACGATCGTTTGCCCGGTTCTGTTTGCCCAAACGTCTCCCGCAGAAACCATTCACAATTATTTCGCAGTCGGTCGAATTAAATGGAGTGTGCCGGCGAGCTTTGAGCATAGTTTTGGCCCACCTCACTACACGATGGGCCCGAGAATCCTTTGTAAAGGTGAACTTCGTCACTGTGAGATATCCGTCGGCGCGCGCGACATCACTATCGAAGTGAGCAAGAGGCGCGCCGCCATCACCGCCGAGTTGTCGCAGTACGTCAGCCGGTCGAAAGAAAAGGCACTGCAGTTTCGCACTTATGGGACGGCGCCCGAAGTTCATTACGTGACCATCACCGATACGCGTCCGGCTCCCGGCGAATTCGTGCTTCTGACTCAGGGATTCTCAGTGAATGGTACGGCGGTCATCAATTTCCTGATTCAATCCAACGATCCTAATGACGTTCGCAAGATTCTGGAGATAGTTCAAAGCGCGCGGACGATAGATGCTTTGCCGGCGTGGGCCTGGAAGCTGAGTGATTACCAGAGCGTCTGCGCCGAACGATTTCCAGAACATAAAGCTGCGAACGACGCGGCGTTTAAGTCTTCACCTTTCGCCTCGGTGGATATCTTCGGCATCTATGAAAAGGAAGGTAAGACTCGCGAGGAAGTTTTGAAAGGACGCGAGGCCAGCCGCAAATCGTACGCTGATATTTTTAACCAGAAGCCTGAGTCGTACAGAGTAGCTGTCTGCAAGAACTTCCCCCAGTGGGTAGCGCTGGCAGCAAAAGACCTCCCGGCAAAATGACTGTGCTCGCCCGAGCGATTGACTTACATTGCGTTTCTTTGCGGCCAGGCGCCTTTGCGTGAAACAGCCGGTCTCCAAAAACGCATTTCACGCAAAGACGAAAAGTCGCAAAGGCAAAGCCGGCAAACATCTCACTGCTTCTTCACCCAATACATCTCAAACATCTTGTAGCTGGAGTTCGATCCGGAAGACACGTCGATGAACCTCGGCGAGATCCATTGCGCGTGGGGCTCGAAGTTCAGCGCACTGCGCGGCAAGCGTTGGATTTGTCCGCCGCTGACAGTCATTTTGTAAGTCTTGAACGCCTGGCCATTGGTTTTCAGCACGAGCGCGACCTCGCCATTCTGCTTCGTGAGGTCAGCGAGCGTCAGCCAGTGATTGCGCGGCATTGTCGGAACATTGAGTTGTTTGTGCGCGAAGAAGTACCAGTCATTAGTCGAAGCAACTACGGGCCCGCGACTGGCAGCGAGCTCCTTTCCGTTGACCAGCAGGTGAAGCGTAACCTGGCCCTGTTTCATTCCGGGTAGTTCGCTCGTACTCATCCACCAGTTGAAAGTCACTTCGCCGTTCGGATCGTCCGGCACGACGGTGAAGTAAGCGAGGTCTCGCCACGATCCATCGCGCACAAAGCGCTTCACCGGATTGAATGGGTCGCTGCTGTTCTCTTCGCGAAGCGTGAACGGCATTGAAGTAATGGACTGCCCGTCGACGATCACAGACATGACAAAGCTTCCCGATCGGCCGACGCGAAGATTTCCGGGGTGACCGCTCGCGGCCCGAAAACGGCCAAAAGCGGGAAACTCCATCCGCTCGTAACGCAGGGGCACGCTGTCAACAACCGTTCCCGCTTGATCCGTGACGACCAGCTTTGCATCGCCGGCGTTCGCTGGCGGAAACACGAGTTGCAAATCTTCGACTAGAAACCCGCCGTTGTTCTCGTAGTAACGCATGTTCATCAGCGATTGGTGTTCAATGCCGGGTTTGTATGTTTGCGCCGGCGCTGATGCTGCTGCGAAGAGCACGAGACAAATTATTAAAAGTGCTCGCTGTTGATTCATCCTTGTCCTCCCGAGTTCTAAAAACTTAGAAATGAAATAATATCTCTACCTGTCAATACCGCGCTTTTAGACGCAGTTAATGACGCTTCGGTCGGAAGTTTTATTTTCGCGTGACATCCGCAAAAAAGTCGCCGCCTTTCGTCATAGCATCCACTCATCCCGATTGGAATAGTACGAAGGCGACTTCTGCGGAAATCGCTTTTTGTACTTCTGGTAACGTTCGTGCCAGTAATCGTAACGACGATTAGATGAGCGAAGCTTCTTGTGCGGAATCGCGCGCAAGTGATCTTCAATCTTGTGCATGTTCCGCGCATTGAAGCGCCAGTCGTAGTGGCCGAGGTCGTAGAGGCTGGTCAGACCATAGCCTTTGATGCGGCCGGTCATGTCGATGTACGGATCGAAATAACTCCACACCAGTTCGCGCAAACTTCGAAACACCGGCTTGCGTCCCTGCAAACCGATATCGCGTGAACGCGCAATCGATCCCCAGCGCCCCTTTTGCTGAAAAACGAAGAGCACGTGATCGAGCAAATCGATCGACTCAAGATCGAATAGCAAAGGCGGGTAGCCATGCTGCTCGAGAATGACTGCGGCGGCGACGGCCGCTTCCAAACAATGCGCTTCGTTTCGTTTGACGACCTCGCGAAACGATCGCAACGTGCCGCCCTGGCGTTCCCAGTTGTAGGGCATGCCGGTCAGCCAGCGCTGCACTTTTGCGGGAGTGTTCACCCGCTGAATCAGGTTCCACTCTTGCGCGGTGAAGGCTTCTCTGGAGGGCATGCGATCCATTGTCTCTATGAGGTCAGTACCGAGAGCGGTAGCGACCGGGTCATGCAACTTTAAGAGATACCTATGGACTGAACAAAGTATCGCAAAAGCTGTAGAGTACATGATAAATGGACAAGGAGCTGATTTGCCCGACTTTGACGACTGACCCGGTCGCTACCGCTCTCGGTACTGACCTCATGGCCCCGCCGTTACGATCGGGCTTCTGACAAGCACTTGCCTCCACAATCCCTCTGATGTCACACTTACGGTCAATTATTTCAGCCCGCATTTCATCAATAGATCGGAGTCACTAATGAGTTCTCCTGTTACTCAAAAATCGATCAAACGAGACACTTCGAAAGCGCTCAGCACTAACGTTCATCTGCTCAATTGGGTCGAAAAGATGGCGAACCTGACCAAGCCCGCCGCCATTCATTGGGTCGATGGCTCAGTCGAAGAAGACGAGTACCTCAAGGCCGAAATGGTCGCCAACGGCACGTTCATCAAGCTGAACGAAGAGCTTTGGCCGGGCTGTTACTACGCGCGGTCGCACCCGTCTGATGTCGCGCGCGTCGAAGACCGCACCTACATCTGCTCACTCTCGAAAGACGCGGCAGGTCCGACCAACAATTGGGAAGAGCCGTTTCAGATGCGACGCAAGCTAAAGGAGCTATTTGATGGATCCATGGTCGGCCGGACAATGTACGTGCTGCCGTTCAGCATGGGCCCGATCGGCTCGCCGATGGCGCAGATCGGCGTGCAGCTCACCGACTCGCCTTACGTGGTCGTGAACATGCGCATCATGGCGCGCATCGGCATGCCGGTGTACGCCGAGATCGACAAAGATTACAAACGTGTCGTGCCGTGCATGCATTCGGTCGGCGCGCCGCTCACGCATGGCGAGAAAGACGTGCCCTGGCCCTGCAACACTGAAAAGTACATCGTCCATTTCCCCGAGACTCGCGAGATTTGGTCGTTCGGGTCGGGTTACGGCGGGAACGCTCTGCTCGGTAAAAAGTGTTTCGCGCTGCGCATCGCTTCAAACATCGCGCGCGACGAAGGCTGGATGGCTGAGCACATGCTGATCGTCGGCGTCGAGAGTCCCGAAGGCGAGAAGACTTACGTCACCGCGGCGTTCCCAAGCGCCTGTGGCAAGACGAACTTTGCGATGCTGATTCCGCCGGCGGGATTCGAAGACTGGAAGGTTTATACCGTCGGCGACGACATCGCGTGGATCAAGCCGGACGCCGAAGGGTGCCTGCGCGCAATCAATCCGGAAGCAGGTTTCTTCGGCGTCGCGCCGGGCACCTCGGCGAAGACGAATCCGAACGCGATGAAGACGCTTGCGACGAACTCCATCTTCACCAACGTTGCGTTGACACCTGAAGGAGGCGTCTGGTGGGAAGGCATGACGGACGAGCCGCCGGCAGAATGCACTGACTGGCAAGGCAACAAGTGGACGCCCGCGATCGCGAAAGAGAGCGGCGCGAAAGCCGCGCATCCGAACGCGCGCTTCACGGCGCCTGCTTCACAATGTCCGACGATCGATCCGGACTGGGAGAACCCGAACGGCGTTCCCATCAGCGCGATCATTTTCGGCGGACGCCGCGCGACGACGATGCCGCTGGTCTATCAATCGTTCAATTGGACTTCCGGCGTTTATACCGGCGCCACGATGGGCTCAGAAATGACGGCGGCGGCGTTCGGAGCGATCGGCAAAGTGCGTCGCGACCCAATGGCGATGCTGCCGTTCTGCGGTTATCACATGGGCGATTATTTCCGCCACTGGATTCAAATGCAGCGCTCGCTAACCGAGACGCCGCGCATCTTTCACGTGAACTGGTTCCGCAAGGACAAAGACGGTAATTTCCTTTGGCCGGGCTTCAGCGAAAACATGCGCGTGCTGAAATGGATCGTGGATCGCTCGCGCGGCCGCGCGCTTGGTCAGGAGACGCCGATCGGCTGGGCGCCGCGTTACGAGGACCTGGAATGGGAAGGTTTGGATTTTCCGAAAGAGAAGTTCGACGAACTTCAGTCATCCGATCGCAGCGCGTGGCGTCAGGAAGTGCTGGGACACGAAGAGCTCTTCCTCGATCTTCACGATCGACTGCCGCCTGAGATGGTTTACGAGCGGGAGTTGCTGATCTGTAGGTTGTGAATCGGCTCAGACGGCAACGCGGCGAATCGAGCCTGCGGAGCAGGCGTCAGCATAAAGTCTAGCACCCCAGCCGAGCAGCTCGGCTGGGGACCCTGCCCTGGGGTGTAGCGAAGCGAAACCCGAGGTCAAGATAGAAAGAAGTTAAGCCCGCGGAGCGGGCGACAGAACGACCGAGAATTGTCGGCACTGTCGCCCGCTCCGCGGGCTTACGAATTTTGAATTGATGTATCCCTGGGGCTTACGCCCCAGGCTTTATGCCGTCGCTTGCTCCGCAAGCTTAGGAGCGCCCAGCATCCGCTCGATTGCCGGGGCAATGACTTTCACACCAAATTCTCCTGCCGCAAAGCTCTTCAATTTGTGGTGCCCGTCGAACAGGTAATACGCAGGCACATAGCCGTTTTCATTCTGAAACGCGTCGCGTAGTTTGTGCTCGTTGTCGACGGCCAGCGAATCGTTGATCTCGTATTTCGCGACTGCGTCACGCACGGAATCAACATTCATGTCTTCGGGGTAACGCGGCATGTGAATGGCGATGACGCGCAAGCCGGCGTCGCGGTAGGCTTCACGCCATTCGGCCACGCGCGGCAGATTGTCTTTACACATCCCGCAGCTCACTGACCAGAAGTGAATCAGGACCGGATGCCCTTCGGCGTCGTTCGATACTTCTTCGGCTGAACCTTTCAGCCATTCGGTTGCGCCTTCGAGCGAAGGCAGCGGTGTTCCAATTCTCATTGGCATGATGAAATCTCCTCGGTCCCATAAGTCCCATAAAGCCTATGGGACGAATGGGACCGATAGGACAAACGTTACGAACCCCTACGTCTTGATAGTTTCCTGACCTGGACGCCACTCAGCCTGGCAAAGACCGCCGGTCTGAAGCGCCTGGATCACGCGCAGTGTCTCTTCGGCCGAACGCCCGATATTCAGGTCGTGCACGACCTTGTAACGCAGGACGCCTTCCGGATCGATCACGAACAAACCGCGCAGGGCGATGCCGCGATCTTCGATCAGCACGCCGTAGTCGCGCGACATGCTCTTCGTGATGTCGGCGCCGAGCGGGAAGCGAAGGCCTTCAACGCCGCCCTTGTCGCGCGGTGTTTGCAGCCAGGCGCGATGCGAGAAAGCTGAGTCGGTCGAGATGCCGATTATCTCCGCGCCAATTCCTTCGAAGTCCTCATAGCGATCGCTGAACGCTGTAAGTTCGGTGGGACAAACGAAAGTAAAATCCAACGGATAAAAAAGCAGAACGACCCACTTGCCCTGATAATCTGAAAGCTTCACCGGCTCGTTCAATTTTTCGATGTTCTTGGTTGATGGAATCTCAAAATCCGGCGCCGGTTGTCCTACCTGCGACGCATCGTAAGTTGTTGCGATTGCTGTTCCTGTTGCTGACATTCTTCCTCCTAAGTAATTGACTATTGTGGTCGCGCGGATTCACCGTCGCGACGTTTCAGAATTAAGACGAACTCTCTATTTACTCTCCCGACATTTCGGACAAAGACCGACGAGCGTCAAATGCACCGACTCGGCCTTGAAGTGCGAGGCGCGCGCGGCTGATCGCATCAGTTCCACCGTCCCCGGCAAATCAAAATCGACCAGATTGCCGCACGATGAACAGACGGCATGATCATGACGGTAAGTTTCGCTGTCATAGCGGCTCGGACTTTTTCCAAATGACGCGATTTCGCGAATCATTCCCGCGTCTTTCAGGTAACGCAGCGAGTTGTAAACCGTCGCAAAGCTAATGCCGGGCATCGTCTTGCTGGCTTGTTCGAAGACTTCAGCCGCCGTCGGGTGCTCGTCCTTCGTGCGCACCAGATCCAGCACCAAACGACGCTGCCGGGTAAGCCCCCGTGGCCGCAGTTCGCTGCCTCGCTTTGTTCCTTTGTGCGTGGTCGCCATGAAGTGCGAATTATACTAATTCTAAATATAATGTCAACCCAGTGGGAGGGACGATGCTGAAAAGTTTGGTCTTGTAGGTGTTTTGATCTCGAAAGAGTAGGTGAATCAGAGCGCGACTGGGTGAGGGAGTTACGACCGAATATCCCGAGCACGGCGAACAGTCGAGCCGTCGCGCGTGAGGAAGATCGGCAAGTAATCCCGACCTGCGTTTAGAGGCGGGCTACTGCCCGCCAGATCGGTGGGACGGCGGGCGGTAGCCCGCCGCTAAACGGTCGCGAACAGGGTGTCTGGATCAGTCTCTGGCCAAAGTCACCGGTATTTTTGCTTCAAACGACGGCGCACGGCGCGCCAGCTTCCTGCTTAAGTCACTGCTCAACAACGCTTGCATGGCCAGCCGCATGGTCGGATTCCGATTCAGAAGCCCGTCGATCTCTTTCTTTGACCACGCCAGGTAACGGGTTGGTTCGACGGCGCGCACGGTCGCCGTGGCGGCGCCGCCGCTGATGAAACTCACTTCGCCGATGAAGTTGCCATCCAGCAACTCCGCGAATACTTTGCCACCGCGTTCGACCGAAAGGCGCCCGTTGTAAATCATCATGACTTCATCAAGCGTCTGTCCCTCAACCGCCAGGATGTCGCCCGGCGCGACCTGTCGCCAGTGCGCGATGCGCATTAACTTCATGAACTCGAACGGCGCGAAGTTTTTGAAAAGCGTGTCGTGCAGTTCCTTTTCTTCTTCAGTGAAGTCAATGCCGGTACGTTCGCGGATGATGATGGCGATCTGGACAATGTTGATGACCGCGAACAGCACGTTCCACCAAATCACGGTCCACAAAGGCGTCGCGGGCACGACATAGTTGAAAAGGATGCCGGCAAAACACGAAAGGATCGTGAGAAAGCGCAGCCAGAGAATGTCTCGCAGCAGATACGCGACCATCGTTAGGATGGAAGCGAGATGTCCGGAGAGTTGGCCGATTAAGAGGGTGTAATCCATCCGTCGATGAGCGGCGCTGTACCGCAAGTTGTTAACTTGCGCAGTCAGATCGCAAATTATCAATTTGCGCTACAGACTTCGGCATCTTGCCATTCAGAGTTTTGCGGTGCAAGCCGTTAATCCTTATCGCTTTCCTCTGTGT
This sequence comes from Pyrinomonadaceae bacterium, assembly GCA_049273695.1. Lineage (GTDB taxonomy): Bacteria > Acidobacteriota > Blastocatellia > Pyrinomonadales > Pyrinomonadaceae > UBA11740. The sequence continues at coordinate 45,294 of JBASRE010000050.1, read as the reverse complement.
GCCTCAGTGATACCTCCCTGTCTCTGTGGTGAGTAACGATTGGTAACCACAGAGACACGGAGATTCACAAAGACGCACAAAGGAAAAGCAAACTCAAAAATTCTTCTTCCCGGTTCGGCGCAACTTAAATTAGTATGTACGCCGCCCACTGCGACGACATCTATGAACCCCCGCACCCTCTTTAAAGTTGCGACCCTAACGTTGCTGCTGATGAGCCCGCTGGCGCTGACACTGACGAGCGACGCCCAACAGTCCAATCCGACCGGCCCGTGCGACATCGCTTTTCCTTTGCCGCGTCCGAGCGAAGTCGGCACGAAAGCTTTTCAGAAGACTCTTTACGCATTTCTCGAAAAGCGTTGTTATCAAAACTGGGTGACCGATCGCGAAATCCGTAATACTGGCCCGTTTATCATGGGTAAGTCCTTTGGCACGCATAACGCCGTGAAGATTTTCTACTCGCCGGAAGCGTGGGACTGGCTCAAGAAGAGAAATCGTGAGGGCGAGATTGTCGATGGCGCGGTAATCGTGAAAGAGATGTTTCGCGATCCGGCCAAACAGGATGCGAAGCTCCGCGGCTGGACGGTGATGGTCAAAGATCGCAAGGCGTCCTTCGACGGTTGGTACTGGTCTTATCACGCGCCGGGCTACACGCCTGACAATCCAGCCATCGATTATCCAGACTCAGGTTTTGGTCTTTACTGTCTGCGCTGTCACGCGTCCGCAGCCAAAGAATCGACGTTCATCGATCTGCGAAACGTCGAACACGATCCGCTCACGTTCAGAATTGCATCCCCGCCGCCGATTCCGGGCGCCGTCTTCCAGGACCCCAGGAACGAACATCAACAGATGGCGGAAACCAGTCCGTTCGCCGTCGGCCAGTTTGCGAAGCCGCGGCAAAGTCCGGATCCAAATTTCCTGAAGCTGTTCGCTGGCTTGTCCGTGGTTTCACCAAAAGCGGTGAAGAGTTTCCCCGGGGAATCTCTTGATCACGTCATTCCCGAAGCGGGCGGACCGAAAGGTTTCCTCACTTCGAGCCAGTGTCTCGGCTGTCATGGCGCGTCCGGCGAAAACATGGCCATGCAATACGGTCCTTACGGAAACAAGCCCGTAAACCTGTCGCAATACACTGAATGGCGAGCTTCGCTGATGGGCTTGTCGGGTCGCGATCCGATATTTCACGCGCAGCTCGAGTCGGAAAAGACGCTTTATCCGTCACAAGCCTCGTTCTTCGACAACACCTGTTATCGCTGTCACGGCGTGATGGGTCAGCGTCAGGTCGAATCCGACAAAGGCCAGCCGTTCAAGCACGATATGGTTTATGCCCTGCCGGACGAACCGGATGGAAAGTACGGCGCGCTGGCGCGCGACGGAGTTTCATGTAGCGCGTGTCACCGAATCTCAAAAGACGACCTGGGCAAGCCTGAAACATTCACCGGCAAGTTCAAGCTCGACGCTCCTGATGTAACCAACGGACCGTACGAGAAACCCACCGAACTGCCGATGAAGAACGCACTCGGAATTACTCCGCGCGAAACTCCGCACATTAAAACCTCAGCGCTGTGCGGCAGTTGCCACACGGTGATACTGCCGGTGTTCGACAAAAACGGCCGCCAGGTTAAGGACAAGAACGGCAAGCCGAAAGAATTTCACGAGCAGATGACTTATCCCGAATGGCAGAACAGCGTGTACCAGAATGAGCGCGAGCCGTTCGATCGGGCGCAAGCGAAAACCTGTCAGGATTGTCACATGCCGACGAAGCTGCGCGATCTAGATCTGAGGTTTCGCATCGCGAACATCGAAGACGAAACGTATCCGTTCACGGACGGCCGCGCGCCAAACAAAGACATCACGCTGCCGGTGCGCGACAAGTACGCGCGCCACACGCTGGTCGCGCTTAATCAATTTGGACAGATGATGTTCCAGCAGTTTCCGGACATCCTCGGCATACGCACTTCCGACTACATGTTTGCGGAAGGCACACTCGGTCTGATCACCGCGCAACGTTCAAGCACTGAGATGGCGCGGGAACAGACGGCAAAAATTTCCGTCACGTCGTTAAAACAGGCCGATCAATTCATTGAGGCGCAGGTGCGAATTGAGAATCTCGCCGGTCACAGTCTTCCGTCCGGCGTGGCTTTCCGGCGCGCGTTTCTCACTTTCGAAGCGTTGGACGAAAAGGGCAATGTCGTGTGGGCGTCAGGACGAACGAACAGTGTCGGCGCGATTGTGAAGGGAACGGGGGAAGAAGTTCTGCCGACGGAATTCTTTTTCGATCCCACCACGCGCAAGCAGGTATGGCAACCACATCACCAGACGATCACCGATGAGTCTCAGGCCCAGATTTACGAAGAGGTCATTGCCGACCCGGAAGGGAAGATCACGACGAGCTTCGTCGGACTGGATCATCCGCTCAAGAACAATCGATTTTTACCGAAAGGCTGGCGCACTGACGGGCCGCTCGCCGAATTCACCAGTCCGCATGGCGACGCAGAACGCGATCCTGATTACGACGGAAAGTCGGGCGCAACGGGCGCGGACAATCTCATTTATCGCATTCCGCTGAACGAGCGCACCCGCGCAATCGTCTCGGTGCGCGTCACGCTCAACTATCAATCCATCCCGCCTTACTACTTGAAACAGCGGTTCGAAATCGGGCGCGGCCCTGAGACGCAAAGACTTGCCTATCTCGCGAGCCATCTCACCGTCGAAGGTACTCCGGTCGAAGGTTGGAAGCTTCCGCTGGTGTGCGCTACACGAAAGATTGGCGATTCCATGAGCCAAACGTGCGGTCGTTAGCGTGGGTAGTTGATGCTCGCCAGTTAGAAGACTACTCGCCATTTTCGCCGACGCCATTTGGTATGCCGTGAGAGTTACTCTCCCGACGTAACCAGGCCATTAGTCACTGACTCTGCCTCGAAGAGCAAAACGATTTATATCGCCAAGTGCTAAAATATGGCTTGAACAAGCAGTACAGTCGACGATTTGTTCCAGTCACGCGAGATCTAAAATGACGAAGATTGATGAAATGGTGAGAAGCGCAGCTTTAGAACGTACTAAGCCTTCTAGCGCCCTAGACCGCATTGCGGATGAAGCCCTAAAGAGGCATCTTGAAGCTAGTAGCTCCCTGGATTCTCACGCCCACCGTGCAGCGATAGCAGCCGCCATCCAGAATTCGCTTGTCCTAAGAGACCGACTCTCAGGTCAGCTGTTTGAACCAATCTTTGCTCTGAGAGATCGATTAGGGGAAGTCTCTCAGGTCATCATTAACCAAGGCCTCGTGGCTCAAAAAGCGTTGGCTGCGGTCATGTTGCTTGGCAACCAGAGCGCTTTGCAGCAATCAAGGGAATTAATTGCAGCTGCTGCTTTCAACTCCGTGCTGCAGTTCCGGGACAGTCATAGAGACCTTTTAGCCGGATTAGCGGGGTTACGTAGTGCGTTGGATCGCGATCTCAGTCCAATGCTAGCAGCTATCCAAACAATGCGCGGCCTGGGCTTAGCGGATCTGAGTCCCGAGTTTTCTGAATACGTTTCAGAAACGCTGGGCGACGAGGAAGAATCAGGCCAACATGAAATACCGAAAACCACTTCTGAGATTTTTGAAGCCAAATCGAAAGGCCTAACATCTCAGCAACAGTTCAATCTCATGCTTGCGCTCACCCTTCTCAGTATCTTTATCGCTCTTTATCAAGCTATCCAGGCAGGACAGCCAATTAAGATTGATCCTGCGCAATTGGAGCAGCTCAAAGCCCACCCAGAGGTCACTATAAACATCTACAATATCTTCTCGCAGATGAATGAACGCGTGGAATATGAAGTGAAACGGGAGGTAGCTTTAAAGTTAAAGCCTAGGAATTGCTCGATGACAATGATTACCCTAAAAGCTGATGCCAAAGTCAAACTCATTCGAATGAGTCATAAGTGGATATACGTTGAGTATCAAGATGAAGAAGAAGGCTTGCCAATTTACGGTTGGGTTAACAAGAAGTACCTGAAGAGGCTTCACGAGTTGCAGAAGTAATGAAATTCGGCCTCAGTAGCCCTCCCTGAACAAAACTGTTCCCGCGCTCGGTTAATTTCGGGCGTTATAGCCTCTGATGGTATGCAAATGGAACCTCAATTTCGACCCATTCCAATCACGATTCTTGATTTGCTGGCAATCCTCCTTCCAGGATTTGCGTGGTTGGTTCTTCTCGCTGCTACGCTGCAAATTGCGTTACGTGCGGATATCCCTCTCATCAATTCGCGCTTTCTCGCTTGGGATAAGTTCGCTACCGTGGCAGCACAAAGTTCTTCGTGGGTCGCCGCTGCAATACTGGTCACCTTCTCTCTAATCATTGGTTACACGCTCAAACCCGTCGCTATGAGAGTTGCCGGGTCAATAGCCAGAATTACGTTTTGGTTCGAAAAGGACATCAAGGCTATAAGCATTCGACATCGGCTTTTTCCATTTCGCGGTATGTATCAATGCGCAGAATCTACAGTCACCTCTGACCTGAAGGACAAGCTTCCCTGTTCGCCCACGGAACTTCCCGGTCATCAACCATTTGCTTCGGCTAAACGTTTCCTGAGATTAACAGCGCCCACATTATGGGAGGAGAGCGAACGAATGGAGGCGGAGGTGCGAATGACGGGTGTTCTGTTTCTCGCGGCGTGTTACAGCTCCGCATTGAGTGTCTTTGCGCTTGTCTTGCAATTGAGCCACGTGGTTCTCAACGTGAACAAACTCGGAACCTTTTATTGGCTTGTTATTTCCGTTGTAGCTGCCTTTGTTTTGTCTCAAGGTTTTAATCACTTGCGCGTCCGCGAGGTTGGCTATACATACGTCAATGCGCTTATCGCTTCGGAGTTCCAGAAGCGTAACCAATCCTCGAAGATTGGAACCGGCGTATAACAAATCGTTGGGCGCGAGCGGCGGGGGCGTGAACTCAAGTATAAAGGATGAAGGCGGAAGGATGAATTGATTCGCAACTCAGACGTTATGCGCTTTCAAATCCCACTGATTGCATTGCTCGTGTTAATGAGTGCTTGTGATGGGACGAAATCGCCTCGAACCGATTCGAGTCCGACGAATGTCACGTCACCCGCACCAAAAACCGTTTTGGACATTCCGCGATTGATTGGCAAATCGTCTCGTGAGTTTGAAAAGGTCGTGGGTTCGCCAGTTCGCATTACGCCTATCACGAATGACCCTGACATGATGCCTGGCGAATATCGGGATTATAAAATCGCGAATACCCTCGGAACTATGACAGAAGACGGTTTGTGGGTTCGCTTTTACAAAGGCGTAGCTCATCACATAACTTTGGATTTACCAAGGGTAACCGATACTCCCCAAGAAGCTCTCTTGATGGCCGGCATTGATGTCGGTGGCACAACCGCACGAATCAAAGCGCCGGCGGCCGATCGGTGGACCGGCAACTTCAATGGGATCAATTTCAAAGATGTCGCAGCACTCAAATTGGACTCGGATATGCGAAAATATTCGACCGTTCAGGCCGAACTCGCGCAATAATCGGACGCGCACAATAAAATCGTTCGACGCGGGCCGTTAGGCCGCGAAACCTATTCTATACAGATTCACAGCATGGACTTAACTTCTGAAAAGAGCCGGCCTAGAGTCGAATTACGCGCCGGATTGGCGATGCCGCAGCGCGGCGTGCGGGAAATAGCTAACCGCGTGGACAATCGACGCAACTCAAAGCTAGAATCCACACAGTGAATACCCGCCGAAACTTTATTTCACGAACACGGACCGTCATCGCGGTCGCGTTGATGCTCTGGTGCGCAGGCGCGGGTTGCGTGCTGGTGCGTTCAGCGCAGGCGACGCATGCCGGTGCCGCCGATTCTGCTGCGGCTGATTCAATGAATCCCGGCGAGATGGGCGCATCACAGCATGCCGCTTGTCACGCAAAGCAGGCACAAAAGGCCGGCAAAGCATCCCGTTCGCGCCCGCAACTCACGAAAGCAATCGAGCAACGAAATACTCCGAGACCTGGTCAATCCGATGCGATGAGCTGTTGCCCGCTCGTGAACGGGTTGTTTGTGACAAGCTCCCGCGGTCAGACACACGATGATGCGAGCATCATTGCGATCAATGATTCGACTTTGCTCGCACTCACGAATTCATCTGCGGCACCGCTGGTTGTTCCTCTGCGGTTGCCTAATCAACATCACCTCTACCTCCGCGGTTGTGCCTTTCTAATCTAGAAGTCTGCCTGAAAGACGGTCAGTACCACCTGCGGTAGCGGGTGGGTTTACGGGTAGCAGTGTCCTCGCTGCTATCAGGCAATGATCTTTTTGCAGGAGAACGAAAGATGAAAAACGTTAAAGGCTTTACTCTGGGCCTCGTACTGGGGCTCTCAATTGCAGTTGCCGGTATCGCTTATGCGCAGACCAACACGCAAAGCGATCAGAACAAGAAGTCAGAATGTTGCTGCGTGGCAATGAGCTGCTGCAGCGGCGATTCGTGTCCGATGATGAAAGACGGCGAGAAGAAAGAAGGCGCCGCTAAATCTGAAGGTAACGGATGCTGCTGCTGCGGTGGCGATTCATGTGAGATGAACCACGCGAAGCACAAGGACGGCAAAACCAAACCGTAGCAATCGGTGTTTCGTTGTTCAGGGCGCGGTCTTTCCGGCCGCGCCCATTTCGACCCGCTCCATCATGGTAGTAAGGAAGTAGTGATTGCTCATGCACGGAATTATTAGATACCGGAAAATCGGAGTTGTCGGGGTGTTGTGGATATCCCTGCTCTTTATGGGCGGAACGGTAGTTAACTCTCAACACGACCACAGTACGCCCAAGGCGCCAGCGGCGAAAAAGCCGACGCGGAAACCCGCTCCGCGAAGAAAGCCACGTCGTACCGCGCGCAAGCCGGCTGCGCCAAAGGTGTCGCCGTCCCCAACTCCGCATCAACACGTGCCGGGTATGCCGATGCCGGCGGCTTCTCCGGCAGCGAGTCCGCATCAACACACACCGGGCATGCCAATGCCGGTGAGTTCGCCCATGCCGTCCGCGTCGCCGCAAATGCATAAGCACCCGCCCGCACCGGCGGCTTCGCCTGCGGCCAGTCCGCATCAACACACGCCGGGAATGCCGATGCCGGTGAGTTCGCCCATGCCGTCCGCGTCGCCGCAAACGCACATGCATCCTCCCGCACCGGCGGCTTCGCCTACGGCGAGTCCACACCAGCACACGCCAGGAATGCCGATGCCGAGCGCTTCACCTTCCGCCAGTCCACATCAGCACATGCCTGCGGCCAGTCCTTCAGCGAGTCCAGCTGGTCACGCACCTGGAATGCATCCCCCGGGGATGAACATGGGTCCGTTGCTCGTAATGGACGGTGATGACATGGGCATCCGTGTCGGCTCAAGCGACAAGAACGTGATGTCGATGGGTGCGATGGCCTCGGGAACGACGTGGCAACCATCATCCGGCCCGATGTACATGCATCATTGGGGAAAGAACGATTGGCTGCTGATGCTTCACTACAACATGTTTGTGGACGTGAATGGGCAGGGCGGACCGCGTGGCGTGACGAAATTCGAGTCGGCGAACTGGTTTATGCCGATGGCTTTTCGCAAGCTGGGCAAGGGCACCTTGCAACTCCGCGGAATGTTCAGCGCTGAGCCGTTCACGTTCCCGCCCGGCGGTTCGCCGCTCCTGTTTCAAACCGGCGAGACGTACAAAGGCCAGCCGATAATCGATCGCCAGCATCCTCACGATCTGTTCATGGAATTGTCGGCGCAGTACACGCACCCGCTGGGCGAACGCGGCACATGGTTTACGTACTTTGGTTATCCGGGCGAACCGGCGCTGGGGCCGGTGGCGTTCATGCATCGCGCGTCCGCTTCAGAAAACTCGGCAGCGGTGCTGGGTCATCACCTTCAGGATTCGACGCACATAACCTTCGGAGTATTGACCACAGGATTCACCTATCGCTGGTTCAAACTTGAAGGCTCGATCTTCAACGGTCGCGAGCCGGACGAAAACCGGTACGACTTTGACGCGCACAAGTGGAACTCGCGTGCCGCGCGTTTGTGGTTCATGCCGAACCGAAATTGGGCGCTGCAAGTCAGTCATGGATTCCTGCGCAGTCCGGAAGGAAACGAACCCGAGGTAAATGTGCGCCGCACCACGGCATCGCTTCAGTACAACCGCAAGTTCAAGCGCGGCAACTGGGCGTCGGCGTTCGTCTGGGGCCGCAATCACGTGAGCGGCCACCACGACGGCCTCATTAATTTGAACAGTTACACCGCCGAATCAACGGTCCAGTTTCTCGACAAGAACTATCTGTATACGCGGCTTGAGCTGGTTGATAAAGACGACCTGCTGCGTCCGTCGGATCGGGCTCTGTTGGGAATCGCGCAACATCATCCGGTGTTTCGGATCGGCGCATTTACGTTCGGCGGCGCGCGCGACATCTGGAACACAGATAAAGTTTCGTTGGCGGTCGGTGGTGACGTGACGTTCTATTCGAAACCTGCGATTCTCGATCGGCTTTATGGCGACAATCCGGTGTCGTGGAAAATTTTCTTCCGATTGCGTCCCGCAAAGATGGACATGGGTCGGCACGGCGCACATAAGTAGACGGAGAAGTACGATAAACTTAAGTTTGCCTTTCTTAATCTCGAGCACAAACAGCCGGACAAACCAGAGGTTGTCCTATTCACGGAAGGTCTAATTCATCATCAATCAAGCGTTCCACCGTAACGTTCCCGAGGCTTGCGTAAGCTAGCAAGGTAGGCAGCGGCGGTTCACGTTCGACGCGTTCGTATCCCGAAACAGAAGCCCGATCCTTTATTTCAAGTTTCGCGGCGATTTCGCTCTGCGATAGTCCTAAACATCTCTCTCTCTTGCTTCAACTTCTCAGCTAGTTTGAGCGGCGACGTTCGTTTCCGCGACGTAGTCTTGTTCTTAGTACGGGCGCGAGGCCTCATCCGCTTCTACTCCGTGCGTTGGTAAGCATATCGGTCAGGTGCGAATACATATGCAAGAAACTCCCACGAGGCAATATGTATTTTGTGCCACTGATCCAGTCTTTCACTATGCTCAGAGTGAATACTTCACGCTCTGCCACTCATATGTCCGGAGCAGTGGACAAGCGACGGCGATGCACTGATGAGAGGTTAGTCTCTGAGAGTCCGATGTCTGGGCGGACTGGTGTCCTGTTGTACGCGTTGCGAAAGATTGCGGAGCAGGGCGCACAGTGATATAAGCCGCTCGTTCCTCGCAAAATCCTACGGCAAGAGACTCACATCACGTGAACAAAGTCCGTTTTTCCAGCAACCTGTTCGCAACTTGAAGGATTGAGTTGAAGGTTGGATCTAATCGTCGCGCCCATGTCAACTCTGACATTGGGCCTATCCTGAGACCAAAAGACGGAAGGTCCGCAAACGGACACACGTCAATCCGTTTGAAAGATTGGAAGGATGAACATCATGAAGCATAGACTTTTGAAAAAGGTCACGAAAGTAACTGTGTTTAGCATTGTGATGGTTGCGTCGTTGGCACTTGTCTCCTTACCCCATGCGGGTTTGAAAGGAGCCGGGGCGCAACAGCCTAATTCCAACCAGAGGCCCGACTTGGACCCATGTGAGGCTAAGCAGGACGGGGCGCTATGCTCGTTGGGGGCGGCGGGAAGGCAGTGTAGGGTGGGGCGCTGTCGAAATAGCGTATGCACAAGTGAGCCGGTGCCCGCCGGCACATCTTGCAGTGACACCGACGGCAATCCGTGTACGATTGCGCGTTGCTCGGCTACCGGAACTTGCGATCAGCGGAGCCAGATTCGGCCCGATGGCACGCCGTGCTTGGACGGCACGCCCGGATGCAGCCGAGGACAGAGTTGTAACCGCGGTCAATGTCTACCCCCGCCCGGCACTGCTGATCCGTCGCAAGTGGCCGCGATCAGCCTGAGAGACGTTGAAGTGGAAGCGGCAGACCCTCGTGTTCGACAAGCAACCGCCTTCAATGATTGTTGCAAAAGATGTGACCACCAAACATTAGAGGCGCTCGTTCCGACGCCGCAGGGGCCCCGACGATTTGAAGCTGACGGTCGGCTGCCGCTACGGCGTAAGTTCTGCGGAACGATCACGAAGTATGGGGTCAATGACGAAGCGGCCGACCCGCGCGACTTCAACATTAACATCCGGCCCGCGGCGATGGCACCGTATCCCGATTTCGTCGCAGGGTTGGTGAAAACCGACGGGACGAAACAATTCGCCGTCACCGATTGTCGCCCGCAAGCGTCGCAAGCGTGCCTGAATAAGGCTAGAGACCTGCAAGGGCGTCAGAGATTTGGGGACAAGGTCATCCACGCCGAAGTGACTCCCGACGAACACTTCTACGGCGCTGATGGTCGTTTCCTACCGATCGTAGGCAGCTTTGCCGATTGTGTGGTTTTTGCTTTTTCGCCACCGAACAAGAAATGCACTGACTGCATTAACGGAGCAAACTGTCTGTCAGAGCTGGAGCCCCGCGACGGGCTTTCGGGCACCGAGGCCTGCGTCTATGGGGTTTACTCCTATGATCACGGAGAGCACCGGGACACCAACCACCGCGACTTATGTTGCTCCCAAGATTCCAGCCATGACATACCGGAGATACATCCGTTTGACGCCATCTGGTGGCGACATCCCGAGCGTAAAGGTTGGATGTTCGGTGTCTTTCAAGACGATTCCAACCGTTACAGCTTTCCACACTGTGGCGATGAGAACAACGGCAACGAGTGGTCGCAAGCACCACGTGACCTGACGTTCCGTTTCCCTTTCAGGTTCCCGCGCCGAAGCGCCCCGCAGAAGGCGTGTTTGCGCCACGTTCGCACGCGTAACCTCAAGGACAACTCTCCGAACATTGTACGCCCGCTGAATGTCACGACGGGCGTGTTCGTCAATCCTGCGACAGAAGTCATCGCGCTCAGGGTCGGGGGCCAGCGTCTGCTAGAGGTGGTGAAAGAATTCGGAACGGGACGAGAAACGCATGTGCGTGTGGAAGGTCGAATTGTCGGTGACGACGTTGTGGGGCAGATCATTCTACGCGTCGTGGTCGGTACTGGGCCACGAGATCCCAGTCAAACGCTTTTCGACCGTCTGCGCCAAACCAACGGCCTTGTCACCTATAACAAAAATGATCCAGGGGCAGGTTATTTCTACGCAGAACTGACGTTTGAATGCGCGTGCTCAAGATAATGCGTGGGTAGAGGCGCAACCATGTCGCTGGGCAGCCGCAGCGGGCTGGCGCGACGGACGGCATTAGTCTTCACCATCAATAGGAAGGAACCTAAACATGTTTCCTCAATCAATCAAAACGCACATGAAATACTCCGTGACCGCGCTGCTTGTCGCGATCGTAGGTTGCGGCGCTGCTCTTATCCAATCCACGCGCGCAACGACCGATACGCTCGACAAGACTGATTGCCAAGGTGCCATGCTTGACGACTCGGCGTTCCGCGAGCCCGTTGTGCGCGATCATAGTGACAAGTCATACGGCGCGCTCGCAAACAGCGCGATGCTCCCCCTGGGCGGTGGCCAAGGCTACCGCCATATCGTGCCCGTCCCGCGTCCGCAGGTGGTAGGACTTTCGGCCGGTGCGGTGATTCGGTCTCCCGGGGTGGTGGTGCGGACTGCAGACGAGTTACGGGCCGCGCTGGTCGCCGCTGCTCGATTGTCACAGACGATTTACGTGGACGACAACGCGGAAATCGATCTGTCTTACTGCGCGAAGAAACCGACGCCCCTCGGTTGCGCCGATTCGCGTGCGGGGCCACCGCCGCCGGATTGCAGCGATTTCACACTCCAGATCCCCCCGAACACGACGCTCGCGAGCGGCCGCGGACGTATCGGGTCCCTCGGCGCACGCCTCTTTTCGCGAACGTTCACACAATGCCCTCTGTTAGAGGTGCAAGGCCAGGGCGTCCGCATCAGCGGGCTGCGCTTTCACGGTCCCGACTCGAGCATCGAGAACGACGATCCTATTTACTGCAATAGAGAAGCGTCCGCTATAGCCGTAAGAGTGAGGGGCAGCGCACCCTTGCGCTTGGCGACGGAGATCGACAACAACGAGTTGTCGTCGTGGCCGTTCTCTCCGGTCGTAATAACGAATACCATCGGGGTGCGTGTTCATCATAACGTCATTCAGTTTAACCGCCGGGAGGAACACAACGGGACGTGTGCGAAGAGCTATGGCCTGGGCTACGGCGTCGCGGTCCGCTCGGGCAGCGCGACAATCGAGGCCAATGTGTTCGACCACAACCGCCACGACATCCAGTCGAGAGGCGTGCCAGGCGCGTCTTACACGGCCACTTACAACCTGGTGCTCACAGGCGCCGTGGACCACAGCTTCGACGTGCACGGCGGCGTCGATCGCGAGGACTGTACTAACATTGCGGGCAGCACGTTCGTGATTCACCACAACACTTTCCTGGCATCGAGTGAGCCAGCCGTGAAGATTCGGGGAATTCCGATGAACGGTGCGTGGATTTATAAGAACGAAACGCACCATTCTCTCTTGCCCTTCGCGTTCCTCCAAATTAACTCGAGCGGCAATTTCTTCGTCTCGGACAACAAGGTGGGCGTAAACAAATTCCCGGCGTGGTTCATGAGGTTTGGTGGCTCCTCGTTCTGGCAATGGCACCGGTTCGAAACGCAAGGCATGAGCGACGTCGCCGCCGGCGACTTCGACGGCGACGGCGCCGCTGACGTGATGCGTTCAACCTCTACCGGATGGCAATGGTCGGGAAGCGGTCGCGCAGGTTGGGCGTTCCTGAACACCAACAAGGAACCTGTTTCGCAGCTTGTTTTCGGCGACTTTGTCGGCTCCGCGCTAACGGACATCGTTCGCGCAACAGGAACAGAGTGGCAAGTCTCGGACGGGGGGACGTCGCCGTGGCGGACGCTGTTCAAGACAGGAGCACCGCTGTCGAGCGTGGCGTTCGGCGATTTCCAAGGCGACGGCAAAACCGATGCCTTCTTCGCCGATGGTATTGAGTGGACCATCATCAACAGATATTCACCGGTTGTACGTTTTCACATCAAGCAGCCGTTCAAAGTGAGTGAGTTGCGGTTCGGCAATTTCGTCGGCGATTCGAAGATCGATGTCGTGCGTTCAACGGGCACCGAGTGGCTCGTGTGGGATCGTGGCTCAAGGGCGTGGAGTCACCTTAACAAATCGTCGTTTCCGCTGACGAGTCTCACGTTCGCCGACTTCAACGGCGACGGCTTCACCGACATCGCGCGCAGCGACGACGGCAAATGGTTCGTGTCGTGGGGCGGCAAGAGCCGTTGGCAGGTGCTCAACACCTCGGACCTCGACTTGAAATCGCAGCTTATCGCAGACTTCAATGGTGACCGCAAAGCAGATGTTCTCTCGCGGCAATCACCTGATCCGTGATCGGCGGATCGGATCTCGAACGCGCTCCGTCCAACAACTCGTGGGACCGGAGTCCCCAAATATCGGAATGTCTAGCGCTTGAGATAAACTGGAACGTTCAGCCACGCCAGCCAAGGGCGCGAATAACGCGAACGGCGATTCGCGATAGCGGCAGATCGTCCTGGTTGAAATCCCTTTCAGTCGGATGTAGACTTTTGGCAATCGAAAAGGGGAGTAGGTCACCTGCCCTTCATGGTCCGATGAAGCCGTCAACACGGTACCCAACGCAGGGTGCCCGGCGCATCGGGTAGAGCAAAGCAGCTCAACGACCAAGACCTTTTGCAGCTTTACGGCGCGCAGAAGGTTTTTTCTTTTGCGCACCCGAAGTATTCCAGGGGCTTACGCGCGAAAGGATGAGAGATGGTCGAACGTCATTGTATTCCCCACACCGGAGCCAAATCTCTTACTCGCGCCCAGGAGGTAAGAGATTGAAAAACATTTCCAGGCTGCTAATCGCATATGACGGGTCTGATTGCTCAGACGCGATGTTGCAGGATCTGCGGTGGGCCGGCTTGCCGGCGGCCCTGGAAGCAGTCGTCGCGACAATGGCGTATGTCTTCGTCCCTCCGGATAACGAGGTCAACGAGACAATTTCCGGCCCCGCCGCCGCGGGCCGCGGTTCGTGTCAGACAGAATTTCCCCGGATGGTCCGTCAGGGCCGAGGCTGAGGGTGGCACGCCATTCTGGGAACTGGTTCAGATGGCCAATCGCCTTGACGTTGATCTGATCGCGATCGGTTCACATGGCCACTCCACCGCCGGCGGAAGACTAATCCTCGGCAGCGTTTCGCAGAGAGTGCTTTACGATGCGCCGTGCCCCGTGCGCGTGGCGCGGTGTGTCGGGCAGCGAAGCGACGGACCAATTCGAATCGTAGTCGGGTTCAATGGCTCAGCCGACGCGGAGCCGGCCCTGGACGCCGTCACTTTACGCTCATGGCCGCCGGGGACTGAGGTGCGTTCCGTAAGTGTCGGGAAGATGCCCAGTGAGAGCATCGGGGTTGCGGAAGAAAGGTTACGGGCCGCCGGTCTAATCGCCAGTGAAGTAAGCCATCACGGAGACCCGGCAACCGTCCTGGTCCATGAGGCGGAAAGCTGGGGAGCCGACTCAGTCTTCGTCGGAACCAGGAACGAACACGGTTTTCTGCACCTCCTGCACGGCAGTGTCTCTGCCGCGGTGGCAGCGCGTGCGCATTGCTCAGTTGAAGTGGTGCGCGCGAAGAAGGGCAATGGGTAAATCTTGCCATGTCACTCGACACCGAATCCGCCAAAAACAAAGATGTCGCCTCCAGCGTGCCGTGGCATACGCTCACGGTCGAAGCGACTATTGAGCGACTGAATTCAACGCGGGAGGGCCTTAACTCTGAAGAGGCTGCGCTCCGTTTGGAGCAGTTCGGTCCCAACGAGCTCCAGGCGTCCGCCCGCGTTTCGCCGTGGGCCATCCTGCTCGAACAATTCAAGAACGTACTGATCATCATCCTGCTTGTCGCAACTGGGCTCTCGGCTTTTCTCGGACACGGCGTTGAGGCCATTGCGATTACCGTGATCGTTTTATTCGCGGTCGTCCTCGGCTTTCTCCAGGAGTACCGCGCCGAACGAGCCATTGAAGCGCTCCGTGAATTGGCGGCGCCCGCGGCCAGCGTGATCCGTGACGGTCGAGAGAGAGACGTCTCGGCGCGCGATCTCGTCCCTGGTGACGTCATTGTCCTGGCGACCGGCGACAAAGTGCCGGCCGACGTAAGGCTCATGGAAGCCGTCAATCTTCAGACGAATGAGGCACCCCTGACAGGTGAGTCCGCGCCTGTCGAAAAGCAGACTCGCCCGCTCGAAACCGAAAAACTCCCGACCGGTGATCGGACGAACATGGCCTACGCGGGCACATTGGTTACTTACGGGCGCGGGCGCGCGACCGTCACCGCCACGGCCATGAACACCGAGTTCGGCAAGATCGCCCGCATGCTCGAGACAGTCGAAACCGGAAGGACTCCTTTGCAGGTAAACCTGGACCGCGTCGGCAAAGTGCTGGCGCGCGCCGCGTTCGCACTCGTCATCATCATCGTCGCTTTCGGACTGCTTCGCGGGCAGCCCTTCATCGAGATGCTCATCTTCGGGGTCGCATTGGCGGTCGCCGTAGTTCCCGAGGCGCTACCGGCCGTAGTGACAATCTCGCTGGCGCTCGGCGTGAAAAGGATGATCAAGCGGAATGCGTTGGTGCGCCGCCTGTCCGCGGTCGAGACGCTCGGAAGCACGTCGATCATTTGCTCAGACAAGACCGGCACGCTCACTAAAGATGAGATGACGATGCGCAAGTGCTACGTCGGGAACCAGATGTTCGAGGTTTCCGGCACCGGCTATGAACCGAAGGGATCGTTTTCGCTGAACGGAGAAACTGTTGAGCCGACTGAGTCGCTGATCTTGCTGTTGCGCGCTGCCGTGCTCGCGTCCGATGCCCGCCTCGAGCGAACCGAGCAAGACAAATGGGAGATTAAAGGTGACCCGACTGAGGGCGCGCTGGTCGTGGCAGCGGCAAAGGCCGGCCTCGATAAGACCGAACTCGAGCGGGCTTTTCCGCGCGAGCATGAAATTCCTTTCAGCTCTGAGACCAAACGCATGACGACGTTGCACTCGTCGCCAAATGGAAGTGTGGCTTACTCCAAAGGCGCGCCGGAATTCATTCTGGATTCATGTGTGCGGCAGTTGAATGGCGAAGGCGAGATCGAGCTCTCGAAAGCAAACAGAGCGGAGATTATCCACACCGCTCAGGAGATGGCGAGTGAAGCCCTACGCGTGCTCGCCATCGCGTACAAACCTCGCGCGAGTAGTGAGGTCGAAGATGCTGAACGCGAGATGACGTTCCTTGGGCTGGTGGGGATGATTGATCCGCCGCGCGCCGAAGCCCGGGCCGCCGTTAGAGAATGCAAAGAAGCGGGAATCAAAGTCGTAATGATCACGGGAGATCATCCGCTGACGGCGAGTGCCGTGGCGAGCGAATTGGGCATCCTCAACTCAGGCCGGCTCATGATCGGTGCTGAGCTCGACTGTATCGACGAAGACAAGTTTGGCCCTCAGGTCGAGACAATCGAGGTATACGCGCGAGTCTCGCCCGCGCACAAACTGCGCGTACTCACGGCTTTGAAAGAAAGGGGTCACATCGCCGCGATGACGGGCGACGGTATCAACGACGCGCCGGCGCTGAAAAAAGCAGATATCGGAATCGCGATGGGGATTACGGGCACGGATGTGACCAAAGAGGCGGCGGCGATGACTTTGACCGACGACAATTTCGCATCCATCGTCGCCGCTGTTGAAGAGGGCCGCGGCATCTTCAGCAACATCAAAAAATATCTGATGTACCTGCTCTCGTCGAACATTGGCGAGATTGGCCTGATGGCGGGGGCCACGGTAGCAGGGTTACCGCTGCCGCTTTCTGCGGTCCAACTTCTCTACGTTAATCTCGCTACGGATGGACTGCCCGCTCTGGCGCTCGCGGTTGATCCGCCCGAGGGGGATCTCATGAAGCGACCGCCGCGCGATCCGCGTACCGGTATCTTCACTCGACCGGTGGTCATATTGATGCTGGTCGGCGGAATCTGGTCAACGGTAATCAATCTCGGCCTCTTTATGTGGGCCTTGAATTCCGGACGCAGCGTTCAGGAAGCAATGACGATGACGTTCGTCTCTCTGGTGCTAATCCAATTCTTCAAGGCCTACAATTTCCGTTCCGACCGCCATTCGGTGCTGCGCCGTCCCTTCGCGAACAAGTGGCTTAACATCGCCATTCTGTGGGAATTGTTCATGCTTGGACTGATCCTGTACGTGCCGTTTCTGGAAAACGTTTTCGGAACTCTCGCGCTCCCGCTGAGAGATTGGTTGATCATCGTGGCCGCGGCCCTCACTGTCTCCCCCGTCCTCGAACTGGCAAAATGGATGGAACGGCGCGGCTGGTTTGGAGAGCTTGAATAAGGAAACATCTGGATTACGCCCAGCGGAAGCGTTAACGGGCCGAGCGGGCGGGTCAAAGATTGAGAGTGACGAAAGAAGGGATTAGAGCATCGAAGAACATGAACATGAACATGAAAAGAACAATCACGTTGATGATTATTGGAGTTGCCCTCATCGGGCTGGTGGGGTTTGCTTTGACACGCCGACAAGAACAGCCGGCACAAACTGAAAAAGCGGCACATTCTGCGGAGCACGCCACGCCGGCTTCATCAGACGCGAAATCAATTCCCGCTCACTACGAAACAGAACCTCCGCGGATCGCTCTGGCGGCCACCCTCGATCCGGAGAAATTTAACGGTAAAACGCGTGATGCTTATCGCATCGTACGCGAGGCGCCGCAGTTGATCGCCCAGTTGCCTTGTTACTGTTATTGCGATCGCGGCTTTGGCCACAAGAGTCTGCACAGTTGTTACGTGGACGATCACGCGGCCCACTGCACGGTCTGTGTCGACGAAGTCTTGAAGGCTTACGACATGCAAAAGCGTGGTTTGTCGCCGCAGCAGATACGCCAACAGATCGTTGCGGAGTACGGCGGCTGAGTGGTTCGAACAACAGTCATTTTTGTTGCGAGGGAGATTCGTGTTAGTTTCGGCGATTCCGTATCATGTTTCTTCGCAAACTTCTCTTAACCTGCATCACCTGTCTAATCCTGGTCGCTCCAGCGACTGCCCACGATCTTTTCCTGAGACTCGAAACGTACTTTCTTAAGCCGCACTCAAAAGTGACCGTGCGGCTGATGAACGGAACATTTCAGCAGAGCGATGGTGCGGTCGCGCGCGAGCGGCTGCGAGACCTGACCGTCGTCACGCCCAACACCCGGAGTTTCTCCGAAAGCCACTTTGCGTGGCGCGCTGAGGGAAAGACGACCATCATAGAGTTTGAAACCGGCACGGCCGGAACCTACCTAATGGGCACGTCTACACGCCCCCGCGAAATCGAACTTAAGGCGGCGGACTTTAATGATTATTTGAAGCACGACGGCATTCCCGATACGCTGGCCGCGCGTAAACGCGATGGTCAATTGGGCAAAGACGTGCGCGAGCGCTACTCGAAACATGTGCGCGCAATCTTTCAGGTGGGCGACATTCTTTCGGAGGATTACAAGAAGTCGCTCCATTATCCCGTTGATCTTATTCCGCAGCAGAATCCTTATTCGTTGAGAGCCGGCCAAACGATTTCGGTGCTGTGTCTGCTGGAGGGAAAACCAATCGCCAACCAGTTTGTGATGGCCGGTTGGGAATCGCGGAACGGCAAGCTTCACACGCTCAGTACGCGCGCCGATAAAAACGGCATTGCGCGTGTCAGGCTTCGCGGCGCGGGAAAGTGGTTCATCAAATTCATCCACATGACGCCACTCTCTGAACCGAATCTGAATTACGAATCGAAATGGGCGAGTTTGACGTTTGAGATAAGTAACTTGAATGCTTCAAAAGTTTAGAATTAGAAGTCTCCTGCATGGGTGCGCGCTCTTGCTGTTTTTTTCGGTGGCAGTATTCGCCCAGTCCGGAGTGAAACTTGAAGGCCAGGTTGTCTGCTGTGAAGAATGCTGGGCTGAAGCTGATCGCACGAAAGTAGAGTACGGCAGCGCCGAGAATCTGCTTAAAGCAAAGTCGTGCGTTGAAGGCGGCGACCCAACTCTGCTGGCTGTACGCGAGGGCGATCGGTTTACGCTTTACCAACTTGAGCAAGGAAAGTTTCGTTTGCCCGGCAAGAACTGGCTGGAGTTTGTGGGCAAGCGGGTTGCCGCCAGCGGCACAATCCAAACTAAGAAAGATACGAAGATCTTTCGCGTCGATGAGCTAAGGGTCCTGGCGCCCAGTCTGGCTGAGCGCGAGGCTGCAAAAGTGGTGGGCGGTGAAGTCGAACTTAAGCTCAAGGATCTTTCCGGCGCGGAACAGAGCCTGAGCACTTTCAAAGGCCGCGTCGTCATTCTCAATTTCTGGGCGACGTACTGCATCCCCTGCAAAGAGGAGATGCCGGACCTGGCCGCCATTCAAAACGAATATGCCGCGTTCGGCGTGCAGGTGATCGGGGCTTCGACCGATGAAGCAGCCGATCGCGCCAAGGTCCTGCAATTCATCAAAGAAACCAAAATCAATTTTCCCATCTGGATGGGAGCCACCAGTGCGGACATGCTGAGGTTTGGACTGGGAACAGCTTTGCCCGGTTCAGTCGTGATTGGAAAAGACGGACGCATTGCCAAAGTGATCTCGGGCGTCGTTAATAAAGCTGATCTAAAAAAGCAGATTGATGCAATGCTCTCCGTGAACGCAGCGACGACGAGCGAGCCTACCGAACCACGCAAAGACATCGCCGCCACGACGAAGCGTTCGGCCGAGGTTTCTTCAGTTCCCAGTTGACCGCTTTGACCGGGCGAAGGCCGCGCCGTGAGCGGGGCAGGACACGATACCAAACATAGATGGACTTTGGGGGTTCGCCTGCTCACCAATCAAATTCCGCGCGCCGCGGTGCGCACCACACTCACCTACAAGTTTCATCCGCGCGTGCAGCTCGGTATTGAATACAATCCCCGCGCCGGTGAATTCAAGCCACTCGCAAACATCCTCTTGTTGACGGAAGGCGAGCGGCGACCAGCTTTAATGATCGGTACCAGCACCGATCGCATCGGCACGCCGTCAGGCCAATCTTTCTACGTGACGGTCAGCAAGAATTTGCGACGAACTACTGGGTTGCCAATCGCGCCCTATGCAGGAGCAACGTACGGCACGTTCGACCATCGCGTGCGGCCGATTGGCGGGCTCAACATTTATCTTCCAAAAGGCTTCTCGATCCTTGCGACCTACAACGGCGTAAACGTCCACCCGCTGCTTACTTTCTCGCACGGCCGCCACTCGTTGTCTTTAATCATGGTCAAAGGCCGCGACCCCGGAATGAGTTACAGCATCACTTTTTGATCAATTGCCCCAGTGCTGATCGCCCACCAAACTGTGGCTTGTAACCGCTCTCTGTGATATAGAACGGCGCGATTGCTACGTTTTTCTCTACGGCGGACGAATTCTGCCGCCCGGCATTGGCCCCTCAAGCAGAAGGAGAGTTCCATGAAAATTGAAAACAAGCATTACGCGTTTCGAAGTCGCGTCGCCATTGGTGTGATCTGTCTGATTCTCATCACCCCGACCCTGTCGTTAAGCTGGGGAGCAGGCGGACACATGATGACCGCTCAGGTTGCCTGGGATCGGCTGAATCCGCGCGCGAAAAATGAAGCACGAAGACTGTTGGCACTTCGAATTAATCCCGCCGCAGTCACCCAACGCAGCAGAAACTTCATTAATGCGTCCCACTGGGCTGACGATTTGAGGCCGTTCCCTGAATTCGATTCGTTCAAGCAGCTTCACTTTATTGACAAGTTCTTTTCTGAGGATGGCACATCTCTGCCGACTAACCTGCCACCAAACAACATCGTCACGGCCCTGGAGGAGAACGTAAACATCCTGAAGACCAGCACCGACAACAATGCACGCGCGCAGGCGTTGCGCTTCATCATCCATTTTGTCGGTGACATACATCAACCTTTGCATTGCGCCAGCCGTGTGAGCGCGGCGCTGCCGACTGGAGATCGGGGCGGCAATTCGGTGAATTTGAAAATTCGCCAACCGAACGGCACGCTGAAGAACACGAATCTACACAGCTATTGGGACGGAGGGATTGGCACGTTTCCCAAAACGGGGCCAAACTTCGCCCCGCCGCCATTGAGCCAGATTCCACGGCCCGTCGCTTCGATAATTCGAACATATCGCGATACGGACCCGGACCTGAATCTCGACAATCCGACTGATTTCGAAGGCTGGGTGGGGGAGAGTCATCAACTCGCGAAGGACGTGGCCTACAAAAGCATCGTGAACAACCGGACGCCAACCGCGGCTTACAACCGAACGGCAACGCGCGTCGCGCGCAAGCGTGTCGCATGGGGCGGCTATCGCCTGGCGGCGCTGCTTAACTCAATCTGGCCGTAGGATGCTTTGGAGTGCGGCGGTTCGACGCGGCTTTCGATGGTGGTCTGCTCCCTCTCCTCTTGGGAGAGGGATGGGGTGAGGGAGCAAAGCTTAGCGCGCTCCAGAGAATAAAGACTTTTTCACTTTTCGGTCGTCGTAAACCCTCACCCTTACCCTCTCCCACAGGGAGAGGGAACAAATCATTAAGTCGTTTGATTTGACGAACTATCGCTGCTTTCTATAATCGCGCGCATGAGCGCCGATGACATTTACGAAGTGCAGCGGTTGTATCCCCAGATCTTCCTTGCCTGCCACACTAATCACGTGCGCGCGGCGACGACTCGCTGGAAGCTCTCGTCGCATGACTCGGCGATTCTGTCGCACCTCGATCGATCAAGTGGGTTAAGTCCGCGTTCGCTCGCGAAGCACCTCAGCGTCGCGCCTTCCACGCTTTCGGCAAGCATCAAGCGATTGACCAATCTCGGCTATCTAACGTGCGACGCGCCGGCAAATGACAAGCGGCGGCGTGAGATTCGCTTGACTGACCGCGGTGCAGAAGCAATGGCGGCTACCTCCGTGCTGGACCGCGATTTATCCTTGCTTTTCAACGCCGCCAACGCTGACCTTCGGACGTCAAACACAGCGAGTAAACGCGGAACAATCTCACAATAAATGCTGTTGACATGATCTGGTGATAGAGATATTGTGCGCGCGTTGAATTGCATGTTTTTCTGCTAGCGAATACTCCGTCTTCGTTAGCCTCACGTAACCGACCTGTTTAAAGTAAGAGAACTCACGCTTCTCTCAAGTTGGATTCATCTACAGTCGAAAGGAGAATGAAGATGAGCAACATTGAATCTCCGTTAAGTAAAGAGACTGCGGGCAAGTTCAATCGCATAAGTTATGTGCGATACAGAGGCCGATTTACAGGTGAGACAAGCCAGGGGACGTTCAGTGTGCCTTACGAGGTTACAGCACCATCAACTCCCGACGAAGGGAACCTCCGTCTGCTTGTCGAGGTGCCGCACTTCACTACTCGTGTCCCTGCTCGCGTTAATATCCTAGGCTCTGAGTTTCTCTTTGGAAGAGGCTTTAGTCACGCGGCAGTTGGTTATAGCACCATCGGGAATCGTATCCTCGATCCTGATCCGGGTTTTGAAATCGTTATTGCCGGCGTTGGTTTTAATCCGAGCCAACCCCAAACTGACCGCGAGATTATTACGCAATTTGCCGGCGCGCTGAGAGGAAACCCTTTCAATCTCGTAGGAAACATCAAGAAGGTCTATAGCATCGGATTTTCTGACTCAGGCGACGCGTTGCATAGCGTCTTAAATGAGGCTCACGGGCGGGATGCTTTCGATCTTTCTTTCCCCTGTATCGCTTCCTTCGGCCCGGTCCATAAACCAGCCCCGGTCAGCGGAAAGGTCATCGTCTATAACACCGAGAACGATTTCATACCCGTGGAGGGCGAGGCTCCGAACCAGCGCTGGTATGTGGGTGCTGGCTGCCCACACATCTCCGATTCGGAGCACTCACGAACAGTGTTTACAGGCCCGCCCCAAAGTCCTTTGCCTCCGATTAAGGGCACGACTCCGCTTAACTGGAGCCCTTTTATGAAGGCTCTCTTCATAGCGGGAGATCGTTGGGTCACAGAAGGCGAACAGCCTCCGCCAACGACGCTGCTCAATTTAACCTCAGCGGGTCAGATTCAGCGCGACGCAAAAGGAAACTCGCTCGGCGGAATCCGTCATCCGGCTTTAGAAGTCGGAGAGGCCAAATTTATGGCTTCAGTAAACATTCCGGTCCCACAACCCCCGCCCCCAGTCTGGCTTCTTTTCGGAGGGTATGATCACGTCAGGTCAATCGGAGATGCAGATTTCTTCAAGAATGTCGGGCAATACGTTAAGGCATTCGACGCTGCCGCCAAAGCCTTGGGCAGGGCCGGATTCTTACTGGATGAGGATGAAAAGGACTTGACCAGAAAGGCCAAACTGAATCCTTCATCTACCTTCACCCAAAACTATAAGGCAGGACTGTTCTAACCTCTGATCTCGATGCTGGTCATACGATCGTCGTATTAGCGCCGACAAGCAAACGCGCGGAGGCCATGGCGGCGATGTCGGTTCTGAACGGCGAGCGTGTGCGCGAGCTCTTGCAGAAGTTGAAACCTGCTGACCGCAAAGCAGCGCTGAACGGCCTGGCATTGCTGGCCCGCGCCGCCAGAGAATTCGGGGCAGAGGAGGATGTATGAAGACCGCGATTGTCATTGCCGCGAGCATCATTGGTTTTATCGTCATGGTTTTCGCAGTCATGGCTCTGATTGGTTCGCAGTTGCCGAGGGCCCATACCGCATCGCGTTCGATAGTGCTGCGCCAGCAGCGTGCGAACGTGTACGGCGTCATCCGCGACTTCAAATCGGCGCCGACCTGGCGAAGTAGTGTGAAGAGCATCGAAGTCATCGAAACGCCGGGACAGAAGTTGCGTTTCCTTGAACACGGAAGTGACGATGTGACTTACGAAGTGACAGAGGACGTGCCGAACGAACGGATGGTCACGCGTATTCTGAACACGGATCTTGGTTACTCAGGTCAGTGGACCTATGAACTGACGGACGAGAACGGCGGCACGCGCGTGAAGATTACCGAAGACGGAGACGTGTCGAATGTTTTATTCCGCTTCATGTCGCGCTATATCTTTGGCCACACGAGCACGATTGACTCGTATCTGACTGAACTGGCGAAGAAATTTGGCGAGACTGCGACTCCTAAATAATGGAGTCAGTACCGGGAGCGATAGCGACCGGGTTGTCAATTTGTTCATACGTCATGGGTCGGACAGGAGAGGAGTTACCGGACTTTGACGAATGACGACCCCGTCGCTACCGCTCCGGGTACTGACCTCGTCAGCGATGTCGCCACCTGGCTCAGCGTTGCGGCTATTCACAACGACATGCGCCGTAACCGCAGCGCATTTCCGATTACCGAAACTGAGCTGAAACTCATGGCCGCGGCGGCGAGCATCGGGCTCAACAGCAGGCCGAAGAACGGATAGAGCACGCCGGCGGCGATGGGCACGCCGAGAAGGTTATAGATGAACGCCCAGAAGAGGTTCTGTTTGATGTTGCGCATCGTCGCCCGGCTCAGACGCCGAGCACGGGCGATGCCGCGCAGGTCGCCCTTGACTAAAGTCACATCGGCGCTGGCAATCGCGACATCGGTGCCCGTTCCCATAGCAATTCCCGCGTGGCTCTGCGCCAGGGCCGGAGCGTCATTGATGCCGTCACCGGCCATTGCGACCGCGCGGCCTTCGTTCTGAAGTCGCTTCACGATCTCGACCTTTTGCTCGGGAAGCACTTCCGCGATGACTTCATCTACACTTACTTTCCGGGCCACGGCCTCAGCCGTCGTGCGGTTGTCACCGGTAACCATAAGGATAGAGACGCCTTCCGCGTGAAGCTGCTCGATGGCTTCGGGTGTCGATTCCTTGATTGGATCCGCTACTCCCAGCACCGCGGCGACGTGATTATCAACGGCCACGAACATTACGGTCTGGCCGTCAGCCCGCAGTAGTTCGGCTTTCTCCGCAAGTGCCTGCGGTTCAATCTTCAACTCGTCCAGCAGCGTGCGATTTCCGAGCGCCACTTCACGCACGCCGCCTTCGTAATCTCGAGCCTTCCCCAGAACTCCTCTGCCGGTTCGCGATTCAAAGTCCTCGACTTTCGAAGGTTCGATGCCGAGTTCTTGTGCGCGGCGAACGATTGCGGCGGCGAGCGGATGTTCGCTCGCGCGTTCGAGACTGGCGGCCATTTGGAGTATCTGCCAGTCATTCCAGTTCGGCGCGCAGATAATCGAAACCAGCTTTGGCTTGCCTTCGGTCAGTGTCCCGGTCTTATCAACGACGAGCGTGTCGATCTTTCGTAGGATCTCGATCGCTTCGGCGTTTTTGAAGAGGAGACCTGTCGTCGCACCCTTGCCCATGGCGACCATAATCGACATCGGTGTCGCCAATCCGAGGGCGCAGGGACAGGCAATGATCAGCACGGCCACCGCATTGATGAGACCATGCGCCAGGCGCGGCTCAGGTCCAAGGAACGCCCAGACCAGGAACGTAACGAGCGCGACGAAGATGACGGCGGGCACGAAGACTCCGGCGACACGATCGGCAAGTTTTTGAATCGGCGCGCGGCTTCGTTGCGCTTCGGCGACCATCTGCACGATGCGCGCCAGCATGGTCTCAGCGCCGACGCGCTCGGCGCGCATGATAAACGAACCGGTTGTGTTCACGGTCCCGCCAATGACGCTTTCGCCCCCGTGTTTCTCGACCGGCATCGATTCGCCGGTGACCATCGATTCGTCAACTGAGCTGGCGCCTTCAACTAAGACTCCATCGACGGGCACTCTCTCGCCCGGTCGCACGCGCAACCGATATCCAACACGTACTTGATCGAGCGGCAGGTCTTCTTCGCGGCCGTCCGGCCGCACTCGCCGCGCAGTTTTCGGAGCCAGAGCCAGCAAAGCGCGAATTGCCGTGCCGGTACGGTTGCGCGCTTTCAACTCCAAAACCTGTCCCAGCAAGACCAGCGTAGTGATCACCGCAGCCGCTTCGAAATAAACCGGCACCACACCGTGTTCTTTAAATGAATCCGGAAAAACGTCAGGAAAGAGTTTGGCGATGACGCTGTAGATGTAGGCGACGGCCACGCCCAGGCCGATCAGCGTGAACATGTTCAGGTTGAGGTTGACGATCGATTGCCCCGCGCGCACGAAGAACGGCCAGCCACCCCACAGCACCACCGGCGTCGCGAGCACGAACTGAATCCAACCCAAGGCTTCCATTGAAGCGATGCGTTCCAGCGGACGACCCGGCAGAAGGTCATTCATGCCGATGATAAAGACCGGCAGGCTCAGCACCACGCTGATCCAAAATCGTCGCGTCATGTCGACGAGTTCCGGGTTTTCTTCTTCCTCGATTGTGATGGTGCGCGGCTCTAAAGCCATGCCGCAGATGGGACAACTGCCGGGACCAACCTGTCGAACTTCCGGATGCATCGGGCAGGTGTATTCGCGGCTATCTGTCGAAGCTGAGGAGGGTTTGTCGTGCCTTCGGATTCCGATCGTTACCGGTTGCGTGGGCGTGGGCGGAGAGAGAAAACTCTGCGGATTCTCGAGGAACTTTTCCAGGCAGTGGGGGCTGCAGAAGTAGTAAGTCTTGCTTTTAAACTCGAATGAACCGGCAGCAGTGTCCGGATTCACGGTCATGCCGCAGATTGGATCGATTGCTCGATCAGTTGAAGTGGGAAAGTCCATGTCAGTCACTTCAACTCAGGTGGTAACAAACGAGAGCCACGGAAGACTGTAAGAATCTTCACGATTTCACCCGTTCGATAAACGATGCGGTAGGGCGGTTTAATTAGCTCACGAAGGTCTGCTTGCGAGGTCTCTGGCACGTGACGCCCCAACAGAGGAAACTGCTCAAGTCGATCTATCGCTGCAAGGATGCCTTCGACGGTGATTTGTGCGTAGTGAGGAGAATCGCGCGCGATGAACTCGTAAATGGCCTTGAGGTCATCAGCTGCCTGAGGTGTCCAGCGAACTTTCGTCACTTCAAGTATCGGGCTTTGATTTCTTCGTGCGAGATTGTTTCACCCTCAGACTGCTGGAGTCCACGCTCGATTTTCGCGAGGAAGTATAGGCTCTCCATCGCGTCTTCGACCGTCGCATCATCGGGTAAGTCCTGAATGATTCGGACAATCTCAGTCTTTACTTGTGGCGTTTCCATGGAGTGTAAGGATATCACATCACTATGACAGGCCACGGTGGATGAAAATCAAAAGTCATCGGCCGACTGTGATGAGCAATCTTCAAGCTAACTCGCGCTCCGGTTGAAATGGAGTTGTTAGGGCGCATCTTGTGAAGGTTCAAGGTCTGTAGATGCCTCTAGCCAAGAGAACTTAAGCGATTCACATACGCCCTGCAAGTCAGGAAATAGCACCTTTGCGCTCATTCCGGCTTTGGAGAGTTGATTCAACATCGTGTAGTAGGCAGCCCCCTGGTTCGGAAATACAAACTCTACCCAAGGACTCGCATGCGGAATAGGGACCTTCAACCAGCGACTCGACTTTATACTAGTCTTATGCTGATTGATGAACCGAAGAAGGCTGGACTCCAACTTCCAGTCCGAGCTGGCTTCGGCCGAGTACCGAGACTGACCTCGGTAGATCCAGGTCTTCCGGCCCATACGTTCGAGTTGGTGCAAGAAATCGAGCGTGTCTGAGCATTCGATGACTTTTGGAAGCATAATGTGAACTCATCACTGAGGCCGACCAAAAAATAAGAGATAGCCATCGCAGTCCTTGACCTCGAAACCACGCAACCCGTCATGAGTGTCTTTCAGTGGCTCGAAAAACTCGACGTCGCGTGACGCAAACTCGGCCGCTAATGCGTCAGGATCCGGGACGATAACGAATGCGTCCCAGCGGGCGATACCTTTCTTGACGTCTCGCGTGTGGTTCGGCACGGGAGCTACACCCACGGCTTTCATCAAGATCTGGGCACCGCCTCTGCGGACGATGCCGAAGAAGATGTCGTCAGGCTCAGGCCCCTCGAAGGTGATCTCAAATCCGAGCCGGTCCCGGTAAAACGCAAGCGATGACGGTACGTCGCTCACAATAAAAAACGGTGAGATGCCGGAAATCTCTGCCTGTGTCATGGGTGCCCTCCCTTACGCCGCTCGCGTCCAAACGATTTGTTGGGCGTCGCTGTTATAACGTCAACTCAGCATCTCGCCAACCTGGAAGTCTGAATCAACGAGCCGGCGTAGCCGGCGACAGAGTTTAGCCCCGACAGCGGGGTCCCCGCGCGAGCATCTCGCGTGGGGTGCTTGTGCGAAGCGCAGCGAGCGTAACCCGGGGATCAGCCCGGCTAAAATGTCCAAGCCCGCGAAGCGGGCGACAGAATCGCCCTCCCGAAATCCGGAGTCATTGCGCCCCTACAGGGCGCAGGATTCTTTTTTTTACATGATCCAGGGGTCGCGCGACCTGCGGTCGCTCTTCCCTGGCTACCTTCTTTCAACCGCTACGCGGTTGATTGGACAAGCACATAACGTCAGGGTTGACGCGGGCCGCGCGAAAGCTCTTCCCTTTGCGCTTAGCCCTTTGCCCTTAGCTCACTCGCTCCCGCCGCTCCGGTTCAATGGCTCGTTAGGCGGTTACGATTGATAGAAGCGAACCGTCTGCAAAATCTGCAACGCCGTAGTCCGTTGACCTTCATCGGCAAATTCGATTCGGTAAGACGGTTCGTTCGGTGAACCCAAACCCGGTCTCGTTTCTAAAAAGAATAACGCCACCACCCGACTAAGAGACGCCGGCCCTTCCCCAGTATTCTGGTCATCACTGCAAACCAAGGCCGGCAGTCCATTGATCCGCAAGCGGGTCTCCGAATAGTTTGGTGGGAGACTGAAGTCTACGATAACCCTAAGGTTTGTTCCTTCATGTACCCAGAGAGAGTTGTTCACAAATCCCACGTCGCGCAGCGAAGGAGGAATGTTGAAGCGCAGACCCCATTTCCCATCCTCCACAAGCTTCCAGTCAGCGGGCGCGGAATAGGACGTATCAAAAGACGGCGAATGGGTTGCCGTTGAACAACCCAGCGCCAGCAAACATGCGCCGACCGAAATCCAGATTGCATTTAGCGATGTTCTCATGATCATGCGTTGCTCCTCATTCCCTTCGAGAGAGCGTCTAACCGCCGAACGTCAGAGTTGACCGGCGGCGCGAAATCAAATTCGCAATTCGAAATCCGCAATTCACGAGGCTCCCGCCGCCCGCGTCTCACGAGTTATTATGCCGCTCGCGAAGAGCCAAAATCCCAAGCCCCGTACTCCTCGGCAACCACGCCATCGAAGAATATGGTGACGTTGTCCATACAGCCCATATGAAATTCGTTGTCTCGAACCTCTAGTGCAGAGAGATAAACCTGAGCACCGCTTTCGAATGCCAGACGCAGACTTTGCGGGTACTCTACCCGCTTCGAGTCGTCTTCGTATCGAACCCAACCCCAGTACACGTCTACGGCTGCGATCGGCTGGCCTATAAAAGGCTGCCAACGGCTCTCATTCGTAACTGGCCAGACTCGGATCGGCTTCACGTACCGTGGCGGGGTCCGCTGCATACTGAGGCCGTAATGTTCAAACTCGGCTCCCCAGGTGACATGGCACATCGAGCCGTCGTCAAAGTCGAGGTCGAGGCCATAATCGAGCGAGTCGAACGCCGGATTCTTGTTCCACGCAGGTTCAGCCAGTGGTGCTCCGCTCTTGTCCGTATATTCGATTTCGTGGTACCGAACATCAGCGATGCGACGGCCAATAAGCAACAGCACCTGCGACTCGTATTCTTCCTTTGTCATCGGCAGGGCAACCTAACGTCAGAGTTGACCGGGCACCGCGCTGAAAAGCAAAGATGAATTAAGAAGGATGAAGGCGGAATTATTCTCACTTGTTCATCCTTTATCCCTCATCCTTCATCCTTGCTTTTCGCCGCTCGCGTCCAACTACTTGTTAGCCCGCCGCCGCGCCGGCGAAAGCGACGATGTAGCCGTCAGGGTCTTCAATGTAGAAACCCTTCGTGCCCCACGGCGTTACTTCCAGCGCCTTGAGGATCTTCGCGCCATTGGCGACACACTGTTCGTAGAATGTCTCGATGCCGTCGACGCCCGCCGCGGCATCGAGGTGGTCGTTTTCCCGACGATGCTCGCGCTCAGCCGGATTCTTGGGCGCTTCTTTCAGATGCAATTCGAATCCATCCAGAGAGCCGATCGCGTAGAACCCGCCCCACGGCTCGCCGAATGTGAAACCGAGTTTCTCGTAATAAGTGATCGAGCGGGCAAGGTCATCGACCAGGAATTGTGGAGCGAGGGATGTGACGCGCGGCTTGGTTTGATTCGTCATGGCTAGGCGTTTTACTGCGCCGGCTAACCGCTGAGTCGGGGTTATTAATACTTCAAGTTTAAGGGAAGCGTGGGGCGCACATCCAGAGTTTTGCCTTGCGAGCCTCCATCGAAGGTTAGTTCTGCATGAGCTGATTTACCGCGCTTGACCAACACGACGCCATTCTTTGCCAGCATCGAAGCGGTCTCGCTGAATTTCCCCATTGGGTTACTCGTAATCTTGACGCCGGTCAATCTACGGACGCCCAACGCATGAGTATAGTTCTTGCGATAATCCGGCTGTCTGTTGAGGAACACCTTCAACTGCTCAGCCGAAGGGACCGCCAGATAATCGGGGACCACAAAACAGAAAGGCTCCTTGAGATTGACAGAGCTTTCAGCAATCGCGATGAAAGTATCAGGCTTCATCCACTCGGCCCAATATTTCTTTGTCGGGAACGGGACGTCACTGCTCCCAGCCGCACGATGGTGGAGACCGATACCAAAAGGCGATGCCCCGGTTTGCTTCCAGGCAGCCCGAGCCGGCAAATCAGTACCCATCTCCTGACCCTTACGTCGGGCTACCTCAGGTTCGTCTATCCAGATTAGCTCAAGGTAAGCGTTCTCGAATGAGAAGACGATCGAAGAAGTGCCCTGACCCGAATGCTTGTGAACTTTACCATCGGTGTAAAGGCCCAATTTCTGAAGCCTGGCAGCTTCCGGTGCGCCCGGTGAGACCCAGATAAAAATGTGATCACGTTCCAGTGGAAACACCTTCATCGGCTTCCGGGATTGAGTACCGCAATCAAAGGCCCAAGAGAGAAGCAAGAACAGGCACAGGAACAACTGGCTAATAAAGCGCGATCTCTTCAGGAACAGGGATCTTACGTTCATCGGTAACTTGACCGTGTTTTACCGCTCAAATGTGCGATTCAAACGTAGCTGTCGTTAAAATCGCATTTGTCGCATTTTACGTCTTCCAGCACCAAGCCCATATCGGGCTCAAGGAATTGATGGTGAATCAGTCCGCCACAAGAACAAGGGCAGGGCCATCTCTTGAAACCATTTGATTTCAAATGACTCCAATCACCTCGCTCATGCTGTTCACATACTTTGCACTGCTCATCTCCAGCTTTATGCCAGTAATCGTCTTTCGCTGTTTTCCAATGGTCTTCGAACAGAATATTCCATCTAAGGCTCATGGCTTAGCTCTCGTCCAACGATTTGTTATGCGGCGGGTGCAGACTGAGCAGCCGCGACGTAGCGATCATATTCCCGTTTCTTTTTCCACAGCGAGGGCAAGGCTATGGCGTAAATAGCGAAAGCAACAAGATAGACAACGTTCGTCGTTGGCGGCGCAGTTATGCCCGCGAGTTGCAAACCGAAGTAAATTGGAAACAACGGCACAACCGAATAGAACAAATAGGTTCCCGCATACGGAGATTCTTTTAGATAGAGCAGCAAAAGAATGACTCCTTGAATCCACGCGATTGCCGTGAACACGGGTACGGTGCGTGTAGCGAAGGCCTGCCACACCGTGTAGCCATCGCCGATGGCAAAAACGATTACGGTTGTGGTCAGAGGATTCTTGTTCATGGTACAGGTTGCCGCACAATTAACCGGCATTCTCTTGATTCATCCATCGCAAGATTGACTCCGCCACTTCTTCAATCGTCAAGGTGGTGGTATCCAAAACGTATGTCTGCCACCTGGCATCACCCCTTTGCCAATCCTCCCAACGCTCCCAGCGCATTTCCGGAGCACCGTCCTCGCGAATAGTATTTTGGTACCACTGCGGATCGACGGCATGCATTCGCTGCCATGCTGCCCAACAAAGCATCTCCATGTTCGCCCCGTTTGAGCCTCTGGCACGCAGTCGGTCTATCCGAACGACGTCAGCGCAGTCCAACAGACAGACCGCAAGGCGATTGATTTCCGGGGCCGAAGGACACGCCAGAACTTCACCTAGAATGATGTTTCCATTGATGCAGGTGTCCAGCCCCCTGGATTGATTCTCAATGGCGCGCTTTAACCAGTATTCACTCGTCCGCTGCCGCCACCGCTTGTCCGCGTTCGCGGGCACTCCAACCTCGTCGAAGTCGTACCAGACGACCCGCGGATTACGTTGACGGAGGATATCCAGACAAGCTGTCTTGCCTGAACCGCTGGCGCCCGTTACCAGATACAACATACAGTCTTCACCTACGAAGGCTGATTTCAATTTCGAAATTCGAATTTCGGAATTCGAAATTCAGAGCCCGCCGCTCGCGTCCAACGATTTGTTGTGCGACGCAAGATCCTTCAACTATGCCTTTGACTCGAGCTCGGAGAAAATCTCATAACCATCCTGTTCCATTCGTCTCAAATTCGAATCTAAGCGGGCGTTATTGCTGATACAAGCAATTGAGACGAATGACCAGGGGAAAAGATCGCTTTTAGAGTTCGGTAATTCCTTTTTGTCGAAAGATCCTTCGATAATTTGGATCAACGCTATTCGATGCGCCCGCGCAAACTGAATGGCGCCGCGTTGAAATCTTCCCGTTGAGAAAATCATTCCCTTGTGCGCACCAACTGCCCGCACACGATCGTGAAGTAATTGCACAACGTCGCGCTTGATCGGATTCTTGTGATGCTTACATTCGATAAGGACCAGAAACTGAGCTCCCAAGACTTCGAATCGTGCGGTCACGTCAATTTCATACACTCCATCTGGGGTGTTTAGTTTTTCGAGTCTCTGAACTTTGAAGTTGGGCAGTTTTAGTCCAACTCTAGTCAGTAACTTTTCAACTTCTAACTCAAACTGTTTGGAGTTAAGCGTGAGAAGCTTCTTGCTGGGTCGGCTCATTCTTCCTCCGGCACCGAACTACTAAATATGGGTCATTTCTGAACCCATAATACCGCAGCAGGCAGCAAAATCGGCCGCAAGTCATTGGACAGTGGCACAGACTTCAGTCTGTGTTTCCAAGTTCACAGACTGAAGTCTGTGCCACAGCAGCCGCAACAATCCTCACAATCGTCGTCCAGTTGCGCGTCGTCGTAGGAACTTGGAACTCCTTCTCCGCGAAGGTGTGCGGAAAGCCAAACCAGCCGGTCTTCTTACGATGAGCGACGATGAATGCCGCGCCGTCAGTGAGTGCGATCACTTCCATGTTTTCAGTTTTAGATCGAAGCGGCAGCCGAGGCTTTACCGGCGGCGGCGAAGCGAGGAAGGTTACGAACAGCATTTCGTCTGCCGACGGTTTTGGTTTCCTGAAAGGATTGCGTTTGATCATGGCTCTCAACTCGTCCAAGTTTCGGATGATCACAGTAACCTCATAGCCGAGTGCCTTCAGCAGATGCTTCTCCATTTTCCTTGCGATGCGTGCCGGATCTTTCGCGGAGGTTTCAAAGATCACGTTGCCGCTGGCAATGAACGTGCGCACATTCCGGAATCCGGCCGAGGTCAGGACCTTGGCTAGTTCCTTCATCCTGATCGGTTTCTTGCCGCCCACATTAACGCCGCGCAGAAACGCCACGTATTGAGTGGTGGTTATATTCATTTCTTTAGTCGCCAAATTATGCCACTCAGGAAATAAAGTTTGATCGGGCACTTCATTGCTGCTAAGTTCGTCCCGCTTGTGCGCGCTTTGAAGACTTGCAAACCTTAATAGCTGTTAGCAGTCCAATGTGCGAAGAAATTTCCACCACTAACCGATCTCACAACAGGAGAACAGACATGAAGCGAAAAAAAATCGTTCCAGTAATTCTTATTGGGATTCTCGGGTGGGCGCAATTCTCCGCAGGACAGCCGTCGTCAAGAATTAAACGCGTTAAGAACGTGCCGCTGCGTGTCGAGTCGGCCGTGGATCTCACCATCGTCGTTCCCCACGCCCACTTGACGGTATTGGCCCTTCTCAATTCCAGCACTAACGGAAAAACCGGATTCTACCTCAAACGTGTCGGCGGCGATGTTTTGATTGGCAACGACTCGTCTTTTGCATTCTATCCTGCCAGTACGATTAAAGTCCTGGAGCATCTGCATGCAATGCGGCGCGTGCAGTCAGGCAGTGTCAGCCTGGAGTCAAAAATAAACATTTGGGGCGACTCATGCGCGGACGATCATTCGGATGAAGAACCCCAGGCGAAGGAAAAATTATCCGATTCGTTGCGATTGATGATGAAAGAATCAAACAACCAACGGACCAATGCCATTCAGGACAGATTCGGCCGCACGGCAATTAACAATACCGGCCATGGAACCGCCGGCATGAGTGCGAGTTCATCACTCAACCACAAATTCGGCTGTCAGGGTCCTGCCAGTCCTTTGCCGAACCGCCTGACGCTGGCTGATGTCGGCAAGATCTACGAAGGAGTTGCGAATGGTACATTGCTGACGGGCACCAGCCGGAACTCGTTTTATGAGCTAATGAAAAACGAAACGGATGCTTTCTTCATCGGATCGGTAATCAACGAGGAAGCGTCGAAGCTTGGTCTCCCGACCGCCCGGAGAAACGATTTCAAATCGAAAGTCAAAATCGCCGCGAAGTCCGGCGGAGTCCCAGCGGGCTATGATGGGTTTCTTTACGAGTCCACAGCCGGCTATGTCTCTTTGCCCTTCGCCGGAAGATGCACCGCGGCCGGCTTCGCTACGATCCATCCGCGGCGTTCGTCTATGGAGTCTTCATCGATAAGGCTACCAACATCGCCGATGGCACCGTGGGGGCAGCCGCCCGCGCACTCTTCCGCGATCAAATCGCCAGCGCACTCAAGACTTGGAAAGATTGCCCGAATGTAATGAACCCAATGCGGCCTATCCGCTGAGTTTGGCCAGCAACACCCAAACGGGTTTATATCTGGACCAGAATGATTTTTGCGATCGAGAAGTAAATTACCAGGCCGGTCGCATCGACGAGCGTGGTAATCAGGGGCGCAGAAAGGACGGCCGGATCTACTCCGAATCGTTCGGCGATGATCGGAACCAACGAGCCGACCGTCGTTGACCAAAGACAAATCGCCAGCATCGTAACTGCCACGGTGAGCGCCAACGCGACGGGTACGTTCCACAACAGCGCTTGCCCAAACGCGATCGGCGCCACCAGCAGCCCGACGATCATGCCGGTCGAAGCTTCTCGCAGAACCACGCGCCAGGCGTGACGCATGCCGATTTCGCCGAGCGCCAGACTGCGAATTACAGTCATTACTGTTTGGGCGCCCGCGTTGCCGCCGGTGCCAATTAGAAGCGGAATGAAGAATGACAGGGCGACGACTGTGGCCAGCTCATCTTCGAAGCGATGCAAGACTGCGCTCGTGAGTGTGCCGGCGACGAACAAGAGCAGCAGCCAAACTATTCGCTTGCGCACTACGCGACTAATCGGATTGTCGAAGTAAGGCTTGTCCAGGGCGCCGGGCTCGACGCCGGCCATCCGCAAAATGTCTTCGGTCTGTTCCTCGACCAGCACGTCGATCACGTCATCGACTGTGACGAAGCCGACGACACTGCCGTCCCCTTCCAGCACCGGCACGGCGAGCAGGTTGTACTTCGCGATCTTCTTCGCGACCAGCTCCTGATCGTCGAGCGCGTGCACGGTCACAGGCTTGCGCCGCATCACTTCGGTCACGGGCGTAGTCAGCTCAGCCATCACCAGGTCGCGCAACGAGACTGCCCCCATTAGCTCGTTCGTTTTTTCAGCCAACACGTAGCACGCGTAAATCGATTCCTTCTCGCGCGCGACTGCGCGGATGTGTTTCAGCGCCTCGCCGACTGTCAGCTTCGAATCGAGCCGCACAAACTCGGTGGTCATGATGCCGCCCGCCGTGTGCGCCGGATACTGAAGCAAGCCCTCCAGCTCTTTGCGGATTTCCGGGTTCAGTTTCGGCAGGACTCGATGACACTCATGCAGACCCATCCGCTGGATGACGTCCGTGCGTTCGTCCGCCGAGAGGCCTTCCAGTATTTGCGCGACCCGTTCCGGTTCCAACTGCTCCAGAATCGGCGCGCGGCGACGCATCTCTGAATGATCGAAAAGTTCGATCACACGCGGGATGGGCAGCATTGAGATGACCGTGGCTGCCTCAGCCAGCGTCAACTGGTTAAGCAACTCAGCCAAATCAGCCGCGTCGAGGTGGGCCAGTTGGTGCGAAATCCCGACCGAGCTTTCATCCAGCCGCAGATGGATCCGCTCCAGAAGTTTGTGCAGGTCCTTTTGAGGCACGAATCACCTCCAGTTTGCCGAAGACACGAATAGGTTGAGCTTCGCATCATACGCGCTGCGAAGCCCCGGGCAAACAGTTTTGGTGGCGTCTAATTCGTGGTGTCGGCCAGATTGGATTTGTACTTCGTGTTCGTCTGCCGATCCGTCAGCTCGATGTAGACCCAGCTCGGCGGAATTACGTCTTGCTCAAGGGCAAACCAAATATTTGCGAGATCCGCAGGTTTGCCCAGAGCGCAGAACCCGTTCAGCCTCTTCCCGTTCTGGTCATAAAAATCAACCCACGTGCGCGCGGCTTTGGTGTTATTGCCGCATGGCGGAAGTTGCGGGGAAGCAGCAAAGAAATCGGCCGGATACGCTGACTTGTTGAAAACATCGTATCGGTATCGAAACATTTGCTTACCGGCGGATTGGAAGGTTTCGAAGCCGGTCATGTACAAAACGGGGTTTGGTAACGCGGGCTCTGCCCCGCCAGTTTGGGTTACGAACAAGCCAACCACCATCGGCAGTAGCAACAACATTCGAAAAACTCTTGAAGTCATGATAGGGGACTCCTCTTAGTAGACTCGGGAATAACGGTCGTGCGGATTCTATGCAGATTACCGGCGATGTCAATGTTTTCTGGGAAGTCGTTAACCTAGCTCGACCATCGCCGCAACCGAATCGGTGTCGCTCACCACTCGTGAAGAATGTCCCTGCCCGCTGGTGTCTTCGACCAACAGCGCGCTTCCCATTCTGAATCGGCGAGATTCGCCGTCGCTCGCGGTCACTTCCCATTCGCCCGTCAGCACAAAGAACAGATTCCGGGCCGACGAGACGTGAAAGTCACTCGCCCAGCCTGCCGGCGCGCGCATAAAGCCGACATGGCCGGCGGGGAAATTCGTCGAGAGATCGAGTGGCGCGGCTGATGACACGTAATCGGTGGCCGCGAACTCAATTGCGATGTCGTCGAAGTGCGATTCGCCGTTGTCGTCGTTGAACAATCTTACATATCTCATGCTTTTTTCGTTGCGAGGGGGCAGACTTTAGTCTGTGATCTTCGATTTCAAACACAGACTGAAGTGTGTGCCACTCAGTCAGAACAATCTTCTACGGAAGTTTTGTTGTCCGTTTGTAAATATTCCGTTGTGCCGGCGCCGGCGGACAGCCGATTGCCTCTGGTAACAGTAATCCCCGGAATCGTACGAACGGAGAACAGTAAAACATGAATGACGCTCCCATGAAACAGGACGCTCCCATGAAACAGCAGGACGCCACGACTGAAACGCTTTCAGCCGAACTTTCGGAACCGCATTTTGACGAGATTGCAGTTTTGATCGCCCAGCCCGTTGAGCCGATTGCGCAACGCGACCGCGATTGGTTTGCGTGGTTGGAAAAACCACGGATGATGATAGCCGTACTTGTCGTTGCCGGGTTGCTTGGAACAACGGCGCTCGCACTCACACTTCAGTTGCGGCGTCAGCCTCCTGTGAACTCTGCCGCCACGGGAGTGAAGGCCGAGGAATCCCCCGCGGAACCTGAGTCGCCGCTGGGCGCTCTTGCCGAACAGTTGAAGTCGACTGCGCCTCGAGCAAAGAACCGCAGTGCTCGCTCGGCTGATACGAAGCCCGTTGCGCGGCGTGTCGGCGTGATCGTTTACGGCAGCTCATCGGATCGTCCGTAACTCTCTCTCACACTCCTGATTTACTCGGTACGCTCGCCTCTGGCGTGCAAGCACTCCGGAGGAGTGCGTACCGTACTCTTTATTACCCACGCCGTTTGGGACGCGCTGTTTCGTTTTATATAATGCGCGCGCGTTCACCGCTACATCTCCGGAGGTCATTCAAATGCCAAGTCCAAACCAGATCAAGGTTCAGGCCGGCGACAATCTTTTGCTGGTCGGCACAATGAAAGGCGCGTTTCTTTTTCGCGGCGATGCGAAGCGCGAGCGGTGGGAAGAAGCGGGCCCGTACTTTCCGGGGCGCAGCGTTTACGCTTTGACGTTTGATGGCCGCAACGGCCGGCAGAAACTTTGGGCAGCGGTGAACAGTCCTTACTGGGGATCGTTTCTGAGTTCGTCGAACGATTTTGGAAAGACGTGGAGCGAGCCCGAGTCCTACAACATCAAATTTCCCGAAGGCTCAGACGTTTCCCTGAAGCAGGTTTGGCAGATCGGTCCGGATCCGCACGAAGCGGACACGCTCTATTGCGGCGTCGAACCCGCCGCGCTTTTCAAATCAACCGACGGCGGCGAGACCTGGTCGCTCAATCGCGGCCTGTTCGATCATCCGCATCGCCCGCAATGGCAACCGGGTGGCGGCGGACTTTGCCTGCACACGATTCTTCCCGATCCGTCGAATGCGAAAAGAATGTTCGTAGCGATCTCGACGGGAGGTGTCTATCGGACGGAAGATGGCGGCGAGAATTGGGAACCGCGTAATAAAGGAATCTGCGCGCGCTTCCTGCCTCCCGATCAGCAATATCCGGAGTGGGGACAGTGCGTGCACAAAGTCGTCAGCCATCCTTCGAAACCTGATCGCATGTTTCTACAGCATCACTGGGGCGTTTATCGCAGTGACGACGCGGGCGATTCGTGGCAAGACATCGGCAAAGGTCTGCCGTCGGATTTTGGGTTCGCGATGGAAATGGATCCCAACGATGCGAACACCGTCTACATCATTCCGATCGAGTCCGACGAGTTTCGCTGCACGCCCGAAGCAAAGTTGCGCGTGTATCGTACCAAGGATGGCGGCGACTCGTGGGAACCGCTGACTGAAGGCCTGCCGCAAGAAGACGCCTGGGAGACGATTCTGCGCGACAACATGTCATCCGATGGGGCCAATCCGACAGGGCTCTATTTCGGAACGCGCAGCGGCAAAGTTTTCGGATCGAATAATGGGGGCGATTCGTGGACAGCGATTCGCGAAGGCCTGCCGCCAATCACTTGCGTGAAGACAGCCAGAGTCAACTGAGATTGAGCTTTGCGGTCCTTTGCGTCTCTGCGCCTTTGCGTGAGAAGCAACGCGCGCAATGGTTCACGCTAAGACGCCAAGACGCAAAGTTACGCAAAGAAGATCTTATTCGTCACATCAATGAAGATTAGAATCCTGTTAGCCATTCTTTCCCTTCCGCTGCTCGTTTCATTTTCGTTCGCGCAGCCAAAAGAAGAAAACAAACTGGTTCAGTTTCACATGGCTGTGCTTAAAAAAGGTCCGAAGTGGGACGGCGTAGTGGAGCCGGCCAAAAACCCAACGCTTAAGCAGCACCTCGCGTATTTTGTCTCCCTATTGGATTCCGGCAAAGCGATCATCGGAGGCCCGATGCCGGACAGCAAAGACTTTGCCGGCATTTACATTTTGCGTGCGAACTCTGCTGAAGAAGCCAGGACTTGGACCGACGCCGACCCTGCGGTAAGGGCCGGTTTGTTCACGGCCGAAATGCACCCGTGGTGGTCAGAAGACATTTTCAAAAAGGCGACAACGACACCGTTGAAAATGGAAACCGTGTATCTCGGATTTCTAAAGCGAGGCCCGAATCGAAAAGAAGGCGACGGCAACACTTCCGAAGTTCAGGAGTTACAAAAAGCGCACATCGCAAACATCAACCGGCTGGCCGCAACAAAGAAGCTTGTGATGGCCGGTCCGTTCGGTGGCAATGGCGACTTGCGCGGCATCTTTGTGTTTCGTGTGGGTTCGTTGAAGGAAGCTCAGGATCTCGCGGCGACCGACCCGATGATTAAGATTGATCGGCTGCGGCTTGAACTTCATCCGTGGCGGGTGCCGGCGGGTGTGATTCCGTAAACGACAAGATTTAGTAATGAAGCTTCCAATCATTCAAGGGGTAATTAGGCGACGAATTCTCGCCAATTTTCGAGTTGAGCCTGCGATTATGCAACGTCAGCTCCCAACTCGCTTTCGGCCCAAGCTCCATAATGGTTTTGCAGTTGCCGGCATCTGCTTGATTCGCCTTGAACACATTCGCCCGCAGCGAATGCCGGAAATTATTGGACTTAGCAGCGAGAACGCTGCGCATCGCGTGGCCGTGCTTTGGGACGAAGATAACAAAACCCGCGAAGGAGTATACATCTCGCGCCGAGACACAAATTCGCAACTCAATTATCTTCTTGGCGGACGAATTTTTCCGGGAGAACATCACGCCGCCCGTTTCACGATTACTGAATCCGGAGACGCCATAGAGTTGTCGATGAGATCAGACGATGGAGACGTTGCGGTGGATGTGAAGGGCGTAATCGCAGAGTCGATGCCTTCGACTTCTATCTTTGCGTCGCTGGCCGAAACTTCGAAATTCTTTGAAGGCGGCTCGCTGGGTTATTCCGTTACAAAAGACCCTGGTCGGCTTGATGGCTTGAAGCTGGAGACAAAGGACTGGCGCGTTCAACCGCTCCAAATCGGGAACGTGTACTCAACTTATTTTGCCGATGCAGAGAAATTTCCGGCAGGTTCAATTGCGTTTGATCACGCTTTGATTATGAGAAATGTCGCGCATGAGTGGCATAACGCAAACGATCTATACGTATAGTCCGGCCCTTTAAACCAGGCTACTTCTCAGCCGCGTACTTCGAAAGCATCGCACCCATCTCAGCCCGCGGCATCGAGAACTTGACGCTCACCTCTTTTTCTTTTGAGCTGACCTGCGTGTGGTTGTAATAAACCTCTTCGTCTTTGCCGCGTTTTGCAAGTCGCCCCACGACGATCATCCATCCGTAGGCTTTTTCCAGTTGACGGGCTCGCTCTTCCGAATCAACTTCAGTGGCTGCCACAATCTCCACGGTGGTCTGATCCAACTTTACGGAGACTCGCAGATGCTTCGCGTCTTTTAAGAAAACCAGCACGCCGCTGTCGCTGAGTGCCGCGATAAAGTCCAGCGCCGTGGTTTGAAGCACCTTGTCTCCGCGTTTGTCGGTGACCTTCGCGTTGATTAGTTTGCCGTCAGGAGAGCGATCGGCATCGACAGTCAGTTCGATCACGCCATCAAGATTCAACTGCTTTTCATCGCGCCTCTTCTTGGCTGCCTTAAGTAGATCAGTGAACGGACGGGTATTGATTTCTTTGGGGCGCTCGACGCCGTTCTCGGCAGCGATCTTGTCTAGTTCCTCTTCAGCCTTCTTTCTTAGTTCCTCGTCCTCAGCATTCGGAGAGGGCGTCGGCGTCGCGTTGCTCGCGACGAGCGGCGAGGCAGTCGCTGACGGCGAAGGGGAGGGAACCGGATCGAGCTGCGTTGGCGGCACAGGCGCCGGCGTGAACGGCGCGCTCACAATTAAGTTCGGTGTGGGCGTCGGTGACGGAAACGGCATCTCTCCGTTCGCCATCTCAAAGTAGCCTTCCGGATAATGAAATTTCTCGGTCGTGAGCTCCGTAATCTCGCCGAGGTCTTCAATCTCAGTCTTGTCGTACGGCCGATCGACGAAGCTGCTGTCGGAAAAAATGGTGGCGATGGACAGTGTGTCGCGGACCTGCGGGACCATGACGATGACGAACATCGCAACGAGATGCCACACGAGCGAGCCAACCAGAAGCCACTTTACGCGCGGCCAAAACGGCTCGCGGTTTACTTCAAAGCTCTCGAAAAGTCCTGCTGTACTGCTGAATTGCAACATTGAATCCTTTAATGGGTGCTTAGACGCTGCCCGTTCCGACGGCGTTGCGAACGCTCAAATGAAATAGTAGACGCCAGACAAATAGGCCGCAACCGCGCAACGAAAACGTTCATCGTTCAAGGAGAGACGTTCAGCCACGCGAAATAGTTCCGTGACGCGCGCTGGACTACAATCAGTTTATGCGTCGTTCAGGTCGAGATCATCGCGAGGGAAAGCCATTTCGCAAACGCCGGCGTCACGACAGCCGGGCAGACACGTCGAAACTGCCTGCGCGCGAAAAGAGCGAGCCGCCTGGCGCGGTCAGAGGCGGAAACTACGAACGTGACTTGCGGGATCTGCTGGGCGGCATCGGCACCCCTAAGCCTGCAACTTTCAAGCCCGATCCATTTCAGCTCGAGGCGCTGACGGCGCTCGAGTTTGAAGATGTGCTGGTGACGGCGCCGACCGGCAGCGGCAAGACCTGGATCGCGCGTGAAGAGATTCGGCGGCTGCTCGAGGCGGGCAAGCGCGCCTGGTACACGACGCCGCTCAAGGCCCTCACGAACTCGAAATACCAGGAGTTCGGCGAAGAGTTCGGCACAGAGCGCGTCGGAATTCTCACCGGCGATCGCAAAGAAAACTCTGACGCGCCGCTAATCGTCGGCACGACGGAAATTTTTCGCAATCAACTATTCGACGCGCTGCGTGGTGGCGAAGACGTCCGTGTCGATCTCGTAATCTTTGATGAAGCGCATTACCTCGGTGACGAAGATCGCGGGCACGTCTGGGAAGAGGCGATCATCCTCACGCCGTCGCGCATTCGCATGCTGCTGCTGTCCGCGACAATCGGCAACGCTCCCGAATTGGCAAAATGGATCGAAGAATTGCGCGGCGTGCGCTGTGGCGTTGTCACACGACCGGGCGCGCGGCCAGTGCCCCTGCGTTCTGCTTTCCTGATGCCGGACAAAAGATTAGTGCCGCTGTTGGATAGAACCGGAAAATTAAATCGAGAGATTGCTGCTCTGGTTGAGCAGCGAGACGAGACGAGGCGCCCGCGCCGGGATTCTTATCGACGACGATGAAACTCCGCATGCCGGAAATGCCGCCGGCGACATTGTTGACGGCGTTGGGCTCGTACAATCTGCTGCCGGCGATCGTTTTCCTGCCGACACGCCGGCGGTGTGATGAAGCTGCGACGGAAGCTGCTTTGAGCCGACGGGGTTCGATAGATAAAGGTCGTGAGGCACGCTTGGATTTCATGCGCAACTTTGTCGAGCAATATCCCGAAATTCGAGATCATCGTCACTGGGACACGATTGTCCGGTCAGGCGTCGCCTCGCATCATGCCGGTCACATGCCGGCCTGGAAGCTGGTCATCGAAAAAATGATGAGCGCGGGTTTGCTGGACGCGATATTTGCGACGGCGACGGTCGCCGCAGGTGTTGATTTCCCCGCCCGCACGGTCGTGATCACGGTCGCCGATCGCCGCGGCAATCGCGGCTGGGAGTCTTTGACCGCTTCAGAGTTGCAACAGATGACCGGCCGCGCCGGTCGTCGCGGCAAAGACAAAGTTGGTTTTGTGATCGCCGCACCGGGACTGCATCAGAATCCGCAACGCATCGCTGAACTTCTCGCCGCGCCGCCCAACGATTTGGAAAGTCAGTTCCGCGCGACGTACACGTCTCTGCTCAATTTGCTTGACGCGTTCGGCCGCTTTGCGCAAGTCCGCGACATTGCCGAGCGCAGTTTCGCTTACCGCAATCTGCTGCCGCGTATTCATGGGCTCGAAAAACAGCGCGAAGAAAACAAGAAACGAATTCGTGACCGGCTCGCGCAAGCGGGCGTCAACTTGCCGGTCGAAACTGTTTTAGCGCTTGAGCGGCTGGCGAGCGCGCGCGCGCGTTTGCTGGAAGGTACGCCGCAGACGCGCCGCGAGATGCGGCAGCGATGGCTGGATAAAGTGACGCAACCGGGACGCGTCGTCGCGGTGGGGCGTAGCGGCCGGCGGCTCGCGCTGGTAATCACGCGCACGCCCGACGGTGTCACCGCAATGCGTGAAGACGGACGGTTCGCATCATTTCCGTTGCAGCGGGTCGGCCGGGTGTTCGCGCCCATCTATTCCACGCGACCGGAAAAGGCGGAAGAAGCATTCGATCAGATTCACGATCGCGGCCAGGAACTCGCGTTACCCGAACCGCGTTTGCGTGACGAGCAAGCCGGAGAGGCTGACGCACTCAAAATTCTAAACGACGCCATCGATTCATTAGCGCCTGGCGAAGTCGGCGACACCGACCGCGAGGCGATCGTCGAATTACTCTGGTCGCTTCAGACCGAAGCGGCGGCCATCGAAAACGCGAACCGCCAAATCGAGAGCCTGCGAAGCGAAATCTGGGAACCGTTCGAACGTTGC
Source organism: Pyrinomonadaceae bacterium (assembly GCA_049273695.1). Classification (GTDB taxonomy): domain Bacteria; phylum Acidobacteriota; class Blastocatellia; order Pyrinomonadales; family Pyrinomonadaceae; genus UBA11740. Next base: position 824 of record JBASRE010000050.1, on the reverse strand, counting down.
GCGACTGTGCTTGAACAGTTCGGCTATCTCGACTTTGCGAAGCAGCAGGTGACTGAGCGCGGCAAGTGGCTCGCGGACTTGCGCGTCGATCGGCCGCTGCTGATCGGCGAAGCACTGCAGCGCAACTTGTTTGCTTCGCTTGATGCGACGCGCGCCGCTGCGCTGATTGCCGCGCTCGCGGCTGATGAGGATCGAGACTATGGCGAACTGGAACTCGACGACGCGATTGTGAGTTTGCTCGTGCAGTTCGAAGAAATCTCGTTCGAGGTTTCGAACGAAGAATGGAAGCAGGGGATCGAAGCGGCGCCGGAAATTAACTTCTCGGCCGCGGCCGCCGCTGCGCACTGGGCTGGCGGAATCGATTGGCAAGAGTTGGTGCACGAAACGCGCGCCGAGGAAGGCGACCTGGTCCGGCTTCTGTCCCGCACCGGCGAGGCTCTGCTGCAAATTGCGGGATTGCGGGACACGCACCCGCAGGCGGCGGCGCTCGCGTCTCAGGCCGCCGAAATTGTCCTGCGCGAGCCGATACGATAGAGGTCCGGTGCGCACGCCTCTGGCGTGCTTTCTGGTGTCGCTTTGCACGCCAGAGGCGTGCGTACCGGCGGTTGCCTTTGCGCCGAGGTCAGTACCCGGAGCGGTAGCGACGCTCAAACAGCCGCGTAGCGGCGGCAGATGGTAGCCAGGGGCAAGCGCGCAGTGTATAGACCGGACAGATAGTTTACAGGTGTTCGGAGACATGGTTTACACATTGACTAAGGATTAGCTTTAGCCTCGCAAGGAGGAAAAGCGATGCCTTGGAAAGAGGTTTCAGTCATGTCTCAACG